>JBIQKZ010000012.1:0-136103 GCA_044464765.1 Pusillimonas sp. | reverse complement strand
CATCCTGTCATCACCCGTGTCATTAGTGGGGCCATGTGGCGCTAACTGGACAGTGCTCATCGCTATCACGATAGCGGATCATGTCATCCATAAGCCATGTCATTGCCTGCACGAAGCGGAGCATGCCACCGACAGACGCGCTCTCTGGCCTGGGATGAAGACTGCCGCTTAGCTAAAGAGGCAAGGCCGCTTGCACCATGATCGACAAATGCACCAGAAGCGGCATGCTCGTGCAGGCAAGATGGAATGCCCGAACCGACCAAACAATGCCCATCAAGCGCTGCCCCGGGCTTCTATATACTGTTCATATCCAATGACACTGTTATTACACGACCGGTCCGACTGATGACCCATGACGGCAAGACCTGCGGATACACCGCCACTCCATCGTCACAGCATCACTCTTTTTAGCCACTTTTCGCATGACTTCCTTGAACGCGACACACAGGCAACACATGACAGAAGACATCCTTATCAACGTAACCCCCTTCGAAACACGGGTCGCCATCGTCGAACAAGGGGCCGTGCAGGAACTGCACATTGAACGCAGCATTCAGAAAGGCCATGTCGGCAATCTCTATCTGGGCAAGATCGTGCGGGTACTACCCGGCATGCAAAGCGCGTTTGTGGATATTGGTCTTGAACGCGCGGCCTTCATTCATGTGGCGGACCTTCGGCAGAATCGGGCGGAACGCAATACCGGCGGTGTAATGACGCCTATCGAGAAACTGCTTTTCGAAGGGCAGTCGATGATGGTGCAAGTGATCAAGGACCCCTTGGGCACCAAGGGCGCCCGCCTGTCCACGCAAATCAGCATCGCCGGTCGCATGCTGGTGTATTTGCCCCATGATCCCCATGTGGGCATTTCGCAGAAGATTGAATCCGAAGCAGACCGTCTGGCCCTGCGCGAACGCGTCTGCCAATTGAAGCCCGACAGCGAAGCAGGAGGCTTCATCGTGCGCACTCAGGCCGAAGGCGCGACCGACGAAGAGCTTGCGGCCGATATTTCCTATTTGGGCATTTTGTGGAACAGCATCCAGACCAAGGCCAAGACGCAGCCTGCACCGGCCCTGCTGCACGCCGACTTGACCCTGGCCCAACGTGTCCTGCGCGACATGGTCGGCCCAGTCACCGGCGCCATTATGGTGGACTCGCGCAGCACCACGCAAAAACTTGTCGACTGGGCTCAAGTCTATACCCCCTCGGTCGTGGACCGCATCAAGCATTACAGTGGAGAGCGCCCTTTATTCGACACCGCCGGCGTGGACGAGGAAATCGCCCGCGCCTTATCGCGCAGGGTCGATTTGAAGTCGGGCGGTTACCTGATTATTGACCAGACCGAAGCGCTGACCACGGTCGACGTCAACACCGGCGGCTTCGTGGGTGGCCGCAATTTTGACGACACCATCTTCAAAACCAACCTGGAAGCCGCTGTGGCCGTGGCCCGCCAGCTTCGGCTGCGCAACTTGGGCGGCATCATTATCCTGGACTTCATCGACATGGAGGACACCGAGCATCGCGGCGCGGTATTGGCCGAATTGAACAAGGCTTTGAATAAAGACCGCACACGCAAGACCGTGAGCGACTTCAGCGCACTTGGCTTGGTCGAAATGACCCGCAAACGCACACGCGACTCGTTGGCCCACCAATTGTGCGAGGTATGTCCCACCTGCCAGGCGCGTGGGGAGGTGCGCACTCCCCGCACGCTCTGCTACGAGATCCTGCGCGAGATCCTGCGCGAATCCAGGCAGTTCAACCCAAAAGAGTTCCGGATACTGGCCTCTCAAGCCATTGTCGATCTGTTCCTGGAAGAAGAAAGCGCGCACCTGGCCATGCTGGGCGACTTCATCGGCAAGCCTGTTTCACTTGAGGTCGAGGCATCGTACAGCCAGGAGCAATACGACATTATTCTGATCTAGGCCAGCCGGCTACGCCTACCCTATCGGCCACAGACCGCCATTATTCCTCTTCTGCTTTCTTGGGCTCTTCGGGAATAGGCTCGCCGGGGCAGATTCCCGGATAGCGCAAGGCGTTGTACATTTCCGTTATCTGTTCGTCGGTGGGTGTGAAATAACTGTATACTCGCGTCCTGATGGTCCTGTCGGCCATCAGGGTCATACCCATGACGATGGTGTCGTTCAATCGGGTGGCGCCGGGGCTGAACGGCTTGGTCACCCGCGCGTAGGTTGGCTGATCGGGATCCACAGCAAATTGCAGATCGGAATCGCAGACCGCCTGTTGCTTGAAGACGGCCCGTTGCGTCATGACCAGATCAAGCGGCAAATCTTTCTGGGCGCGCAAATAATTTACTGTTTCCAACTGATTAAAGCCCATGCTGCCATCTTGCGCGGCACAACCCGACAAAACAAGCACGGCAGCGCACACTGTGGTTAGTTTTAACATGATTTCCCTCGTACTTTCATTGTATGTATCCGGCGGCGCCGGGCTTAAACCGCATCCCTGAATTGCATCTGGTAAAGCGATGCATACAGGCCATTTTGCGCCAGAAGGTCGTCGTGCCGACCCTGTTCAATGATTTTCCCGTCATCCAGGACAACGATCTTGTCGGCCATTTGCACTGTCGACAAGCGATGGGCAATGACCAAGGTGGTGCGCCCTTTCATCAGAAGGTCAAGCGACGCCTGCACCTGATTCTCGGACTCGCTATCCAATGCGGACGTCGCTTCATCCAGGATCAGGATAGGGGCGTTCTTGATCAAGGCCCGGGCGATCGCCAGACGCTGGCGCTGGCCGCCCGACAAGGCGTTGGCATTCTCGCCCACGCGGGTGTCAATGCCTTCGGGCAGGCTCTCAACAAACGTCCCCAGGTTTGCCGCCTGCAGGGCATTAAGAATGTCTTCACGGCTGGCGTCGTGCAGCGCGCCATAGCCCACGTTGTCGCCTATGGTGCCGTCGAACATCACCACATCCTGGCTGACGAGCGAGAGCTGGGCCCGCAGGCTGCGCAAGGTGCAATCACGCACCGACTGGCCATCAATCAACACGTCGCCGCTGCTGGGGGAGATGAAGCGCGGCAACAGATTGACCAAGGTGGTTTTCCCACTGCCTGATCGTCCCACCAGCGCCACCGTTTGGCCGGGCTCGACCGTAAGCGACACATCCGAGAGGGTATCCCTGTGCGCATCGGGGAAGCGATGCACGATGTTTCGGAACTCGACCTTGCCCTTCACCGGTTGGGCAAAGACAAACATGCCCTTATCTTCTTCAGGGTTCTGATCCACCAGAGCAAAGACGCTTTCCGCCGAAACAAGCATGCGCTGCATGGCGCCGGCGATATTCGTCAGGCGTTTAATGGGATCGAAGATCTGGCCGAGCGCCGCCATAAAGGATGCGAAACTACCCACCGTCAAGCCCGAATGATTCGCCTGGTACAGCGCCACCGCAATGACGGCGGCGACTGACACGGCAACAAAGAACTGAGTGATGGGCGACATGGCGGCATCGGCCGACACTGCACGCATGGCAAAACGGCGCAAACGCGCGTTGACGTAGGCAAAGCGGGTGGATTCACGTTGATAGCCATCGAACAGCTTGACCACACGCTGGCCATCAATGGCTTCGCCAACGACGCGGGTCAGCTCGGCATTCATGCCGATGGTATCGCGGTTGATCCGGCGCAGCCGTTTGATGAAAATGCGTGATACATACACCGAGAACGGCAGCACCAGAAAGACAATCAGCGTCAATTGCCACGACATATAAAGCAGGACAGCCAGCAAGGCAATAACGATTAACGTCTCCCGCACAATCACGGTAATTACTTCGGTGGCCAGGTCGGTAACGTTGCTCGCGTCGATGGTGAAGCGATTGAGCAGACGGCCCGTGTCGCCGCGCTTGAACTCCTCGTCGGGCAAGCCAAGCAGGCGGTCGAACATTTCCCCGCGTATGCCCAGCAACATATTGTTGGCAATCCAGGCAAGAACATAGCTGCTGGCAAAAGTGCATAAGCCCCGCAGCAGCATCAACCCGACCACCGCCAGCGGAATCGACCACATATACGACGGCTTCGCGCCGGTAAAGCCGTCGTCCAGCAAAGGCTTCATAATGACGGCAAGCGTGGGTTGGGTGGCTGCACTGATACTTACCAGCACCAGTGCAACAACCGCTGCCTTCCAGTAAGGCCCCAGGCGGGAATAAATGCGTTTCCAGAGTTCAAAGCGCAACGGCTCTGATTGCGGCGGACTGGTCGAAGAAGAGGCTGGCTTCAAATGAGACGACTCGCTTTTATACTATTGAACGGCCATTTTAACGTTCTCGAAAAAACGTTGATAATGGACATCGGCCATCATAGCCCTTATCACTTCCCATCCGTCATGACCAAACCGTCCGCCATCTATTTGCGTCTTCCCAACTGGATCGGGGATGTCTGCATGAGCCTGCCCAGCCTGCAGGCCGTGCTTGGCACCGCCATCCCCGTCGTCGTGTGCGCGCGACCATGGGCGCGTGATCTGCTGGCCGGCTATAAGCTGGATGGCTTCATCGACATGAAAGGTCGCTGGCGGGAAGATCGCGCCGCCGTGGCAAGCTGGCGCAAAAAGGCCCGACATCTCCATGCGCGCGGCCTGCTCCTGCCCGATTCGCTGTCCAGCTCACTGGTGTTCAAGTTCGCCGGTATCCAGAGCGCGGGGTATCGAGACGACGGGCGCAGCCTGCTGCTGCGTTGGCCGGTCGACAAGCCGCTTGTGCCCACCCACGCCGTGGAATCCTGGTTTCACCTGACGCAATCGGCACTTAAACGCTGGGGCCTGGCGGGCGCCGAAGCCCGCCCTCCACAATCGCTGGATCTGAAAATCGCGGCACGCCATCAGACGCTGGGGCGTGAAGCAATTGCAGCAGCCGGCCTGCAGCCAGGGGGATTTGTCCTGATTGCGCCCACCGCCACCGGGCTGCACCGGGGGCGAGTCAAGGTCTGGCCACTATTCGATCAGCTCACGCGGGCCCTTCAAGACATGGGTCACATTGTGGTCATGTGCCCTCCGCCCGCCGAGGTGGACGAAGCGAAACGCAACGCACCGACCGCCGTATGTCTGCCGCCTATGGGTCTGGGCGCGTTTGCTACACTGACCCGACTTGCTAGCGTCGTTGTGTGCAACGACTCGGGGGTATCGCACATCGCTGCAGCGGCCAATGCTTCCCAGGTGACACTCTTTGGCGTTACAAACCGCGAGCGCACCAGCCCTTGGTCTGAAAAGGCGATATGTCTCGGCTCCCACCTGGCATGGCCCAATCTGGATGACGTCCTTGGGCAAACGCTGGCTTTTGCAACCGAACCCATTACCTGAATGTCATTTCCCAGCCTCTTCGCCAACCTGCTCATTCCATTGAATTTGTGCGTCGCCCTGCTGGTTGTCGCCGTCATCCTGTTCATGATCCGGTGGCGCAGAACGGCGTTCTTCCTGGCGGGCCTGAGCCTATGCTGGGGCGTGTTCTGGTCGCTTCCAGCCTCGTCCCTGTGGGCGGGAGGGCGTCTTGAGCAATACCACCCCTACACCCAAGCAGTGAAATTGCCCGCCGCGCAGGCCATTGTGGTGCTGGGCGGCCATACGGCGGGCGGCCGGCAAAACTGGTTTGAACCCTACAACAAAGACACCGCCATCCTGCGAATCGACACGGCGGCGCAGCTGTATAAAGCCCAGCGGGCTCCTTTGATAGTCTTGTCAGGCGCCGCCCTGGACGGCAAGGTCAGCGAGGCGCAATCCATGGCCAACAGCCTGCGCCGCGAAGGCATTCCTGAAGACGCCATGCTGCTGGAAACCAAAAGCGACAACACTCATGAAAACGCCGTTTTCACAGCTAACCTTCTAAAAAAACAGAACATCAATCGCATCCTGCTGGTGACATCCGCCCTACATATGCCCCGGGCCATGGCGGTGTTCAAAAAGCAGGGCCTGACCCCCATTGCAGCCCCTTCCCCTGCGCAAATCGTGGTGCCCGCCCAGCCTGCGCTATCGTTCTGGCTGCCTAATCAGCGAGCCTTCGATGCCTCACGGTCAATTATCAAGGAATACGCCGGCCTGGTGGTGTATTGGCTGCGCGGCTGGATTTAACCACGTGGCGTAAGAAACACCAGCGCGGGAAAGCGTCGTATTACACCGCCCGATTTTCGATCAGACGCCGATAAACAGCGCTCGTTTGCTCCACAAACAGCGGCAGCGCCAGGGTGTCGAGCGCATGGGCTCGAGCATTTTCACCCATCGTGTTTAGCGGCCATTTGCCCAGAAGAATGTCCTGCAGCAGCCCGGCAACAGCTGCATCATCCGCCGTCGGCGTTATCCAGCCGTCGATGCCGTCGCGCACATTCTCGGGCAGGCCCTGGGCATTGGACACCAAGATTGGCAAGCCCATGGCCAGGGACTCGGCCTTTGCATAAGACGCCGCCTCTTGATACGACAGCACAAAGCCGATGTCGCACGCCCCAAGAACCGTGCGAACATCCCCCACCAAACCAGGAAAAACCACTTGTTCCTGCAGATGGCTAGCGGCCACGCGCTCGATCAGGCGGGCCGGCGGCGGATCACCAGCCACCAGAACCCGACAACGAGCTTTCATAGACGCTGGAAGCTGCGAAATCGCCTTGACCAGCACCAACCAGCCTTTATCTTCATCCGTGCCGCCGGTGCTCCCGAACACAAGCACATCATCCGGCAACGGCCCAAACCATTGGGCGCGCAGCCTTGTCTTTTCGATCGCTGAAACCGGTTGGAACGTATCGCAGCAAACGCTGTTATGGATGGTATGCACCGCCGCACCGCGGTAGGGCGAGGCCTGCAGCATCGCCGTCACATACTCCGAAACCCCGATCGCCGCATCCGTGCCTAGCCAGGCGCGCAAGCGGTTGCCGACGCTAGCGATGCGTTTGGTGTTGTGTTTGGTCCAGACAATAGCCGGACGGTCGCGCCAGCCCAGGCAGGCCAACATGACGTGGCGATGATCCGCGCTGCCATTCACATGAACGATGTCGAACCGTTCATGTTGAAGGAATTTTCTCAGTCGGCGCACCTCGCCCAGCAGGGTTAAAAGCCGCGATGTGTAAACTCCGGGCAATACGCGTATGCCGTCCACGCCCGACGCGAGCCGAAACAGGCGGCCGGAGGGCGGAGCGGCAAGCGTCAACTCGTTCTGTTCGCGCAAACCCTTCAACAGGTTCATGATATAGGTGGCATGACCACCGCCGTTGCCATGATGAATGTCGGTAAACAGTATCTTCAAGATTGTGCCCGCTCGGCCAGGATGTCGCGATACAGCTGCAAATAGCTTTGCGCCACACGCGTCCAGCTATGCTGTTCGACAATCTGGCGGCTACCTTGCGCCAGCCTGTCTCTCAGCGCCTGATCCTCGACAAGGCGCTCGACCAATTGCGCAAGATTTTCATCATCCTCGGGATGACGCAAGACAAGGGCATCGACGCCGTTGGTCAAATAGTGTGCGAACCCGCACCATGGGCTGGGGCTGATGACAACGGGCAGCCCAAACGACATGGCCTCGAGCGGCGCCATTCCGAAGCTGTCGTTCAACGTAGGGTGCACATAGATATCGGCCGATCGATAATACGTCGCCACATCCGGCGTCTCGCTTATGGCGTGCACTCGGTCGGCCAGACGGTTTGCTTCGAAACGCACTACGGCGTCACGCGTCGATGCGCTCCCCCCCACCACCAGCAACTTGACGTTGTCCGGCAGCCTGGCCAGCGCTTTGAGCATGGTTGGCAAGCCTTTGCGCAACGGGTTGCGGGCAACCAGCAGGCACACGACATCGGTCTCGCTCCAACCCAGCGCCTTACGTGTCGCCTGGCGCGCAGATGCGTCCGCCTTGGCGGGTGGAACGACTCCAGGCGGAATCACTGGTGCGGCCAGGTGGTCACCGTAAGCCTGGCGCAATTGGTCGGCAATCAACCCCGACACGGCCACCACCCGATGGCCTGGCCGTTGCCTGACGCGCCGCTGCTCAAGACCCAGGTAAGTTTGCACCCGCGGGCTAATGCGCGACATGGCGCGCTTGAACACGCCCAGCGGTCGCACACGCCAGTTATAACGAACCGGGGTTACATGGACAACCTCGACATCGCCGCACCAACCGTTCATATGCGAATGGACAACGTCGAAGCCACTGCGAGTCAGGCGGCGGGCCCGCAGGGCAAAAAGAAGGCTGCGCACCCAACTGGGCAACTTGCGCCAGGTGCCCATGGGTATGAAGGGCAGTTGCAGATCGCACGCCGCGTCATACTCGCGAGCGAACACGGTGATGTCGCAACGTGGTGCAAGTTCGCGCATGAGAGCCACGCCGTAGGCTTCTGCGCCGCCAAAGCGGGAGCCGAAACGATCAACCACAAATGCAATGCTCAGTCTGGCATCAGTCACGACGGCGCTTGTCCTCCAGCCGGGTCAGGCATTTTTGCAGAAACCTGAGGATATTGGTCGACCGGGCAACCGTCACTCGCGGCAAGCCGAACAAGGAATCCGTTGGCCGCGCCAACCCGCCCGAAGTGGTCGTAGCGTTCCGATAGCCGGCCTGCTCCACCATGCGGCGCACCTCCGGTGACTCGCTGCCGTAGGGATAGCAAAATGCGGTGACATCGCTGCCCAGGGCTTCCTGCAATTCAATGCGCGATTGCGTTATTTGTTGGTTCGCACTTTCCGGCGAGACCTTTGATAAATGAACATGATCCAGAGTGTGCGAGCCCGCTTCCTGGCCGGCCTCCACCCATTGACGGGCTTCGTCGCGCGACATCAAGGGCGACGGGACTACGCCCAGCTCGTGATCCCACACATTGCTGCCGCCAAACTGGCGCGCTACAAAATAGTTGGTCGATGTAAACCCCAACCCGCACAGGACTGGCAAGGCGTTTTCCAGCACGTTGCGATAACCATCGTCGAAGGTAATGCCAAACACCCTGCCCTTGGCCTCGCCCTGCAGGTAGGGGGTGAGATCGCGCATGGACAGGCCCCGATAGCCCAGGCGATGCATCCAGGTCATCTGCCGCTTGAAGTCTGACGGACGCACGGTAAGGCCCCGGTAAGGCGATCCCTTCGGCGCCGGCTGCCCTATCTGGTGGTACATAAGAATGGGAATCATGGGCGCATTATATTTACTTCCCGCTCCGGGTCAGGAAAAGCAGTTTGCTATAGCGGAAAAAACTTCCTGCCGCGGCCGTCGCCGCAAGAATAAAACCTTCCCGACCGTCAAGAAAGCCCCGCCGAATGACGTAAATGCGTACAAATGTCCAGAAGGCGTGGCCGGCAACGCCAAACACCGTTGTGGTCCTGCCTTTGGCGTGCATCGCCCTGGCTGCATCCGAAGAGTAACGATTCGTTTTCGTAATCAGAGCTTCCATATCGGCATACGGATAATGTAGAAAATGCCCTTGCAGCACGCCAACCGACACATCGGCTTCGGGCCGTACGCTTTCGTGCACGGGCGCATCCGTGAAACGGGCCGAGCCGCGCTTGAACAACCGAAGCACGTGATCCGGCCACCAACCGCTATGGCGTATCCAGCGGCCGCAAAAATTGGACAGGCGGGCAATTTTGTAGGCTTGCGCGCGCGGGTTGGCCAGTTCGTCCTGGATGCGGGCGGCCAGATCGGGGGTGACCCGTTCGTCGGCGTCAAGCGACAGCACCCAGTCCTTCCGGGCCAGATCCAGCGCGCGATTCTTCTGCGGCCCGAAACCCGGCCAGTCGGTCGTTACCACGACATGTGCGCCTTTACTGCGCGCGATATCGCAGGTATCGTCGCTACTGCCCGAGTCAAGCACAATGATCTCGTCGGCGAAATCCACTGAGTCGATGCACTCGCCAATATGCCGGGATTCATTCTTGGTAATGATAATGACCGACAGGGATGGCCGGTCGGCCAGACCTGCGGGACGTTGCTCGTGCTCGCCGGCTCCGCCCGGCTGCGCCGCGCCAAGCTCTGGGGCCGTTGTCATGCATTTTTCCGCTTGCGCGCCCGATTCCATAGCTTGAAACGATTGAAAACCGGGCCGGCGACGGTATGCGCCGCCACCTGGATGCGCCGTCCAACCGAGGCGCCGGTTGTATTGCGAACGGCAAAACGGTAAATATGCGTGGGATCGGCTTCAGCGCAATTCTGGCCGAACGGCTCGGTGGTGTATAGGTAGCGGAAGCCCGCCTCTTGGGCGATGCGAACATAATCGGGATCGAAATAGCCCTGGGGCCAGCACAGATGCTCGGAAACGCTGCCCAAGTTCTCTTGCAGCGCGTTGCGGGACAGCGCGAGCTCTTCAGCGATCAGGGCATTCTTTTCAGCCGCCCTTTCACTTTGATCCCAACGGGTATGTGTATGGGTATGGCTATGGAACTCGACCACGCCGCCCACCTGCATGGCCTTGATTTCGCTCCAGCGCAAGATAACGCTGTCGCTGTCACCCGCGTGGATGCGCCGCTCGCATTCGTGGTGGTCGGGTGTTGGCGGCAAGTCGGCCTGCCCCATATTGGGCCTGGCCGGCCCGTCGTTCACCCAGGATGTCACCAGGAAAATTGCAGCGGTATAGCCGTATTTCTTCAATAAGGGATAGGCATAAACCCAATTGTCCAGATAACCGTCGTCGAAGGTGATCAGAACCGATTTATGCAACACGGGCTCCCCCTTCAGATGGGCCGCAAGCTCGTCGGTCGTGATCGATCGATAGCCGTTCGCAGCCAGCCAGGAAAGATGGTCTTCGAAGTTGGCCACCGACGTCGTGATTGGCCCCGGGGACGGCGAGACATGGTGATACATCAGTACGGGAACTGTATGGGCGTATTTCGTCATTTTCGTTCGTTCAACCAGCGCAAATAGCAAGATTCGATGCGTTCCACCATGGCCTGGCGGCTGAATTTGCCATCGTGACGCACCATTCTGTAGCCTTCCCTGCCCATTCGGACACGAAGGGCGGGATCGTCGATCAGTTGTTCCAGTGCTGCCGTCCATGCGGCCTTGTCACCCAGCGGCGCCAACAGGCCCGATACGCCATTTTCCATCATTTCAGGCACGCCGTCGATGTCAGTGCCGATCACCGCCAGGCCCGCGCCCGCCGCCTCCACAAATACTGTTCCAGACGCTTCTTGTTCCGTGGCAAGCGCGAACAGATCGAAACCCGCCAGCACGTTGGGTATATCCGTTCGCGGACCCAACAAATGCACCCTGTCCTGCAACCCCATCTGGACAACCTGCCGTTGTATTTGCTCGAAAACCGGCGATCCGCCGCCTGCCATCACCAAATGCAAACGCGAACGGCTTTGCATCAACGGCTGGATTGCCTCGATCAGAAATCGATGACCTTTCCTGGCTCGCATGACGGCAACACAGCCGACCACGATGTCGGCATCGTCCAGGCCCAATTCAGCACGAAGCGTGGATGCACCACGCCATTCCGCCAGTTCGACCACGGGATACACCGTGGCAACCCGGGCCGGAGCCACCCCGCGCTTGATCAGCCCGTCACGCACAAAATTGCTGGGTGTCGTCACGCAATGCGGTATCCAGGTATAAGACAAGAGCGATCCCGGCGGTTTGGCCAGATGGCGCGTCCGGACAATCAGTCGTGTGCCCGCCAGGCGCGCGCCACAACCCGCCAATACGGTATCGCGGCGACTGTGTGTATTCAGAATATCGAAGCGCCCTTGGCGCAATATCTTGCGCACCGCCAGGGCGCCTTTCAGAAAATTGGCGGGGCCGTCCATGAGCATGGTGTGTACGGTAAAGCCGGCCTCCCGCAAGCGCTGGGCCAGAATGGCATGAGGCTGGCAAATCGCTTCCAGATGATGGCCCTGGTCGCGCATCGCATTCATCATCTGAAAAATATACTGCTCCTGGCCGCCAAAGCTCGTGGCCGCTTCAGAATGCATAATGCGTAGCGCCGTCATTGGTAGGCAATCTCCAGGCTGTCGGGTGCGACCCACTCCTGCAATTGATCCAGCATGGCATCGGCCATGCGCACCCGCCAATCTTCGCCAAGGCGCACAACGCACTGGAAATCGTCGCGCTGAAGAACCAATTCCACCGGCACGCCGGGCACACCGTTCTCGGGCTCGGCGCGGAACGGGTTAAGCAACTGGCGCAAGCGCATGGCATCGGCATTGCCATTCAGGGTAATGCGCAACGCACGCGCGCGCGCTTCGCGCACGAGCTGCAAGTCGAACACCTCGTCGGCCGATACGCGCAGCCCGCCCGAATAATCGTCGTTACTGACTTTTCCGTGGATGATGACCAGCCTGTCTTCCTTCAGGCGATTACGATGCTGTTCATACAGCTCGTTGAAGATGGCAACCTCGATCTGGGCCGAGCCATCGTCCATTAGCGCATAAAGCATCCGCCCCCTGCGCGTCATCTTCGGACGCACCGAAGACAGCACGCCGGCAAACCACTGCAGCCCACGTGCCGGCTCCAGGCGGGATAGCGGCTTGGGTGCAAAGCGACGAACCTCGTCACGCCAGGCATCGAAAAGGTGACCGCTAAAAAAGAAGCCCATGGCCGCCTTTTCCTGAGTCAGTTGCTCTTGCAAATTCCAGGCCGCCACCTTGGCCAACTCGCCTTCGACAATATCATTGCTGTCGTCGTCGAACAACGAGACTTGATTAGCGCTGCGGTCGGCCTGCTCGGCCGCCTCGATCGCGCTGCTGATCGTCGCCAGCAAAGCCGCGCGATTATCGGCGATGGTGTCAAATGCCCCGGCGCGAATCAGGGCCTCGATGGTGCGGCGATTAACCGTGTGGCGATC
The DNA here is from genome assembly GCA_044464765.1 of Pusillimonas sp. Classification (GTDB taxonomy): domain Bacteria; phylum Pseudomonadota; class Gammaproteobacteria; order Burkholderiales; family Burkholderiaceae_B; genus JBIQKZ01. The sequence goes on along the minus strand of JBIQKZ010000012.1, from coordinate 123,364 downwards.
GATGCGACGGCAAAAATCAAAAAGGCTTTTAAACGGACCATCTTGTTCGCGTGCGCGTATGATCTCCTCGACCGCCCCCTGACCCGTGCCTTTGATCGCGCCCAGCCCATAGCGCATGGTGCGGGGCGGCTGCCCTTTCTGTGTGTACTGGTCGGCGACCGGCTCGAACCGGTACGGGGAAGCATTGACATCCGGCGGTAGCACCTGAACTCCGTTAACCAGGGCGTCTTTCCAGAAAATTTGCACCTTGTCGGTATCATCCATATCGGATGACAGCGTAGCGGCAAAAAACTCGGCGGGATGATACGCTTTCAGCCAGGCCGTCTGGTAGGCGATCAACGCATAAGCGGCTGAGTGGCTTTTATTGAAGCCGTAGCCGGCAAACTTCTCCATCAGATCAAACAGCTTGACCGCCAGGTCGGCGTCGTAACCTTTTTCGACGGCGCCTTTCTCGAAGATCTCCCGGTGCTTGGCCATTTCCTCGGGCTTTTTCTTCCCCATGGCGCGACGCAGCATGTCCGCGCCACCCAGCGTATAGCCTCCAATGATCTGGGAAATCAGCATCACCTGTTCTTGATACACAATGACGCCATAGGTGCTTTTCAGCACGGGCTCCAGATCGGGATGAAAATAATCCACCTCGGCACGGCCATGCTTGCGGTTCACGAAGTCGACCACCATGCCGGATTCGAGCGGCCCCGGTCGATACAAGGCCAGCATGGCGATGATGTCTTCGAAGGTATTGGGCTTGAGGTTCTTGAGCAACTCCTTCATGCCGCGCGACTCTAGCTGGAATACCGCCGTGGTGTTGCCTTCGCTAAGCAACTGATAGGTGGCGGCATCGTCCAGCGGCAACGCCATGAGGTCGAAATCGCGTTTGTTTGCATTGAACCGGCGCACATACCGCACGGCCCAATCCAGAATCGTCAGGTTGCGCAAACCCAGGAAGTCGAATTTGACCAGGCCGGCCGCTTCGACATCGTCTTTATCGAACTGCGAAACGGCGCTGCTGTCGGGCCCCGCCTGACTGTACAAGGGGCAAAAATCGGTAAGTTTGCCCGGTGCGATCAGCACACCTCCGGCATGCATGCCAATATTGCGCGTCAAGCCCTCCAGTGGCCGGGCAAGATCGATCAGCGCGCGGACTTCTTCGTCTTGATCGTAACGCTCTTTGAAGGCGGGCTCATCGCTTAGTGCGCGCGATAGCGTCCAGGGGTCCGCCGGGTTGAACGGAATCATCTTGGACAAGCCATCGCAAAGCATGTAGGGCATTTCCAGCACCCGACCCACATCCCGCACCACCGCCTTGGCGCCCAGCGTACCGAATGTGGCGATCTGGCTGACCGCCTCTTTGCCGTATTTCTGCTTCACGTAGTCAATGACGCGTTCGCGGTTATCCTGGCAAAAGTCAATATCGAAGTCGGGCATGGAAACACGCTCGGGATTCAAAAAGCGCTCGAACAGCAAGTCGTAGCGTATAGGATCCAGATCGGTGATGCCCAACGAATAAGCCACCAACGAACCCGCCCCCGAACCACGGCCCGGCCCTACCGGCACGCCATTGTTCTTGCCCCAGTTGATGAAATCGGCAACGATCAGAAAGTACCCCGGGAAACCCATGCTGATGATGGTTTTGCACTCCCACTCCAGACGTTCGGCGTATTGCGGATACTGCTCCGTGCGCTGCGCTTCGTCGGGAAACAACTGCACCATGCGCTGGGCCAGCCCCTCGCGTGACAGCTGCACCAGATAGTCGTCCAGCGTTACACCCTCGGGTGTGGGAAAGTCCGGCAGACGGGCCTTGCCCAACTCCAACTCTAAGTTGCAACGTTTGGCAATTTCAAGCGTATTGGCCAAGGCAGAGGGCACATCGGCAAAGCGCTCGGCCATCTCGGCCGCGTCCAGCAAATACTGATCTTGTGTAAAACGCCTGGCCCTTTTGGGATTGGCAAGCTGCTCGCCCTGGGCAATACAAACACGCGCTTCGTGGGCACGGAAGTCTTCCTTGTGCAGAAACTGCACCGGGTGGGTCGCGACCACCGGAAGCGCCAAGTCGGCGGCAAGGTGCATGGCAGCCTGTACATAGGCTTCGTCGCCGTCGGCCGAACTGCGTTGCAATTCAATGTAGTAGTGATCTGGAAAACGTGCCGCCCATCGGCGGGCCAACGCTCGCGCCTCGTCCGGCCGGCCGGCCTCCAGGGCCTGGCCGACATCGCCGCCTCGGGCTCCGGACAGCACAATAAGCCCCTTGCGGTGCTCCAGCCATTGGGCACGCACCTCGGCTCGGCCCGCGTACTGATTCTCCAGCCAGGACCGCGTGAGGATGTCGCATAGATTCAGATAGCCTTCATGGCTAGTCACCAACAACAAAAGTCGATGCGGCTTGTCCCGGTCGGTTTCGTTTTCCAGCCAGATGTCGCAGCCCGCAAGAGGCTTGATCCCTGCATTTCGGGCTGCCTTGTAGAACTTGATCAAGCCGAAGATATTGGACAGGTCTGTCAGGGCAACCGCCGGCTGGCCATCGGCGGCCACCTTCTTGACCAGTTGCGGGATCTGCACAATGCCATCCACCACCGAGAATTCGGAGTGGATACGCAAGTGGACAAAAGACGGGGAAATGGTTGCATCGCTCATAGGCGGATTGTACTCAGTCGCACGGTGTTCAGGAATGCAGCCTGCCCCCTCGGCAACAGGACTAGCGCTGCATGACCGCCCAGGCTTTTTGCAGCCGCTTTACAGAGACGGGCATCGGCGTACGAAGCTCTTGGGAAAACAAAGCCACGCGCAACTCTTCAAGCAACCAGCGAAACTCATCCATGCCGGAGTCAGGCGCGCCTTTCAAGGCGGCCTGCGCCCGCTGGAACTGCGTCAGCAAAGGCGCCATTTCCGCCATCAACCGAGCGTCGCGGGCCGGATCGGCCCTGAGCTTGTCGATGCGCGCCTGCACCGCCTTCAGGTAGCGCGGGAAATGAACCAGTTGCCTGTAGGGTGTGCGCCGTATGAAGTGCTTGCTCATCAGAGCATCCAGCTGCTTCTGGAGGTCGCCGTGGCTGGCCGGGTGCGATTTGGCCTGGGGCAGCTTCTTTTGCACGGTGGCCCATTCGGTCAGTATGGTTCCGGCCAATCGCGCCACCTCTTGAGCCAGCAGGCCCAGCCGCGTCTTGCCATCGGCCTTACGTGCCTGGAAGCCGGCCTCATCCATCGGCAGGGGGTCGACCAAACAGGCTTGTTCGATGGCGGTATCGATAATCTGGTCCCGCAACTCATCCTGGGTGCCCAGGCTGATGTACAGCATGCTCATGCGCGTCAGATCGTTCAGGTTTTTCTCAAGAAACTTGGCTTGTTCACGCAAGCCAAGCCGAAACAGCCGCAACAAGCCCGCGCGATGCTGTAGGGCCGCTTCGCGCGGATCGTCAAAAACATCCAGGTCGCAATGGGTTTTACGGTCGAGCAACGCGGGATAGCCAACAAAAGACTGCCCCTTGCGCTTGATTTCCATCAGCTCGGGCAACGGGCCAAAGGTCCAGTCCGTCAGTTCTTCATGAGCGAGCGCTTGGGCAATCGTGTCATCGCCGGCAGCAAGCTTCTGGAAGGAGGCCTGCGCCTGTTGCCCATGCTCGGCCTTCAATTGCTCCAGGTTGCGCCCGCCGGACAGCATGCGTCCATGCTCGTCCACCACCTTGAAGTTCATGAACAGGTGGGCCGGCAAGGTTTCCACCTTGAAGTCCGCGCGCGCCGGCCGTATCTTCACCTGTGCCCACATGTCGGCGGCCACGGCTTCCAGCAGCCCCCCTTCCGGGTTAGCAGCCTTGTCGAACCAGCGCTCATAGAAACCCGCGGCGTAATCTGGCAATGGCACGCAATGGCGGCGCAGCTTTTGCGGCAATGATTTCAGCAGCAGATGCACCTTTTCCTTGAGCATGCCCGGCACCAGCCATTCGCACCGCGCGGGATCGAGCTTGTTCAAGGCATACAACGGCACGGAAAGCGTTACGCCGTCGCGCACCGAGCCCGGCTCGAAATGATAGTCGAGACGCATCTCCACCCCCTGCCACGTGACCGTTTTGGGGAAAACGTCGGTCGTCACGCCCGAAGCCTCGTGTCGCATCAGTTCGTCACGCGTCAGCAGCAACCGTCGGGAAGCTTCCTTATCCAGGCCGCCCGCCCATTTCTCGAGTGTCGCCGTCTGGAAGACGTCGGCCGGTATCTGCCTGTCGTAAAACTCATGGATCAAGGCGTCGTCCACGAGGATGTCGGGCCGGCGCGCCTGGTGCTCCAGCTTTTCGATGCGGCGAATCAGTTGTCGGTTCTGGTTTACAAACACCAGCGGCGTATCGATCTCGCCGTGCACGAGGGCTTCTCTGATGAAGATTTCCCGTGCTTGCGCCGGATCGATGCGGCCAAAATGGATGCGACGACCGTTATACACTTGCAGGCCATACAACGTGGCCCGTTCATTGGCCACGACTTGACCTGCCTTCCTATCCCAACGGGGGTCGGACCAGGCGCGGCGCAGCAGGTGGGCTCCTGCCCGTTCCAGCCAGACCGGTTCGATTCGGGCCACGCAACGTGCATACAAACGCGAGGTTTCCACCAGCTCGGCCGCGACAATCCAGCGACCGACCTTCTTCACCAGCCGCGACCCGGGATGGATCTGGAAGCGAATGTCGCGCGCGCCCTGGTAGCCCGAGCCCTCATCATTCTTGAGGCCGATATTTCCCAGCAATCCGGCCAGCAAGGCCATGTGCGCCTGTTCGTAGGTCGCTGCCAACGTATTGACCCGCCAGCCCTGCTCGCCCACCAGGGCGGCAAGCTGGCCGTGCACATCCCGCCACTCACGCATACGCAGCGGGGACAGGAAGTTCTGCCGCAGCAACGCCACGAGTTTGCGCTGCGAAGCCTTATGCGCGATCTGCTCTTCATACCACCGCCACAACTTCAGGTAAGTCATGAATTCAGACTTGTCATCGCCGAACTTGGCATGCGCGGCTTCGGCGGCCTCGCGCTCGGTCGCGGGCCGATCTCGCGGATCTTGCACGGACAACGCCGACGCAATCACCAGCAATTCAGCCAGGCAGTGCTGTTCCTTGGCCTCCAGAATCATGCGCGCCAGGCGCGGATCGACAGGCAGGCGCGCCAGCGTCTTGCCGGTGCCGGTCAATTGATTCTGATCATCCAGGGCGCCCAGTTCCTGAAGCAGGTGGTAGCCGTCGGCGATAGCGCGACCCGTTGGCGGATCGACAAACGGAAAGGTTTCGATCGACTCAAGCTTGAGCGCCTTCATTCTCAGGATGACTGACGCAAGCGATGAGCGCAGGATCTCGGGGTCGGTGAAAGCCGGCCGCTGCTTGAAATCGGTCTCATCGTACAAGCGGATGCAAACGCCCGGCCCGATCCGCCCGCAACGTCCGGCGCGCTGGTTGGCCGACGCTTGGCTGATGGGTTCGATGCGCAGTTGCTCGACCTTGTTGCGCCAGGAATATCGCTTGATACGCGCCAGCCCGCTATCCACCACATAACGTATGCCCGGCACCGTCAGCGACGTCTCGGCGACATTGGTCGCCAGCACGATGCGCCGGGCATTGCCCTGCGGCCTGAAAATACGTTCTTGCTCGGCCTGGGACAAGCGAGCGAACAAAGACAGCACATCCACGCCGGGCGGATGGTTCTTGCGCAGGGCTTCCGCCGCCTCGCGGATTTCGCGCTCTCCGGGAAGAAACACCAGAATATCGCCGCTGCCATGGCGCGCGCATTCGGCCACGGCATCGACCACGGCATCGACCAGGTCACGTTCTTCGTCGGCGCCCTTCCTGCCTGCGTTCTCTTGCCCACGCCCCGCCAGGCTGCCCGCCTTGGGGTCGTCCCGCAACACCGGCCGATACAGGACATCCACGGGATACAAGCGCCCCGAAACCTCGAGAACCGGGGCCGGCTTGCCCTTGTGCGCGAAATGCCGGGCAAAGCGATCCGCATCGATGGTCGCCGACGTGATGATGAGCTTCAGATCACGGCGACGCGGCAACAGCTGTTGCAGAAAGCCCAACAGAAAATCAATGTTCAGGCTGCGCTCGTGCGCCTCATCGATAATGATGGTGTCGTAGCGACGCAGCAAAGGGTCGCGCTGTGACTCGGCCAGCAATATGCCATCGGTCATCAGTTTGATGGCCGCCTGCGGGCCCGTACGATCATTGAAACGTATTTGATAGCCCACCCAGTCGCCCAGTTCGGTCTTGAGCTCGTCGGCGATGCGCCGGGCCACCGACGTGGCCGCCAGGCGACGCGGCTGGGTGTGGCCGATCATCTTCGATAGTCCGCGTCCCAATTCCAGACATATTTTGGGAAGCTGGGTGGTTTTTCCCGATCCGGTTTCGCCACAGATAATGACGACCTGATTGGCTTGGATGGCAGCCGCGATGTCTTGGCGCCGGCTACTGACCGGCAAGTCTTCCGGGTAGTGGATGGGCGGGGGATCGCGCCGAACAGGCGCGCCCGGGCGGGCAGTGTGTGTGTTTACCGACAAATCAACAAGCTCATGAGTTAAATATTCGAATAAAGGGTAGTCGGTTATTATAATTTCGCACAAATGCAACCAGGGATACAATCCAGACACATGGCCACGACCGACGCTGATACGCTTTCCGCTCAAGACGCCCCCGAGTTCGCCCCCGCGCAATTCGTGCGCTGGTTTCGCGAGGTGGCCCCTTATGTCCATGACTTCCGGGGTAAAACCTTTGTCGTCGGGTTCGGCGGGGAACTGGTCTTCGACGGTGTCCTCAACACCCTTATTCAAGATCTCTCACTGCTGTCGGCGCTGGGCGTCAAACTGGTGCTGGTGCATGGGTCGCGCCCCCAGGTGAACGAACAGCTCAAGCTTAAGGGTTTTGCCCAGCAATTCGGCCGCGGCACCGAACCCACCACCACCGAAGCGCTTGAATGCGCCAAAGAAGCCGCCGGTGAAATCCGCCTGGATATCGAGGCCGCTTTCAGCCAGGGCCTGCCCAACACTCCTATGTCACACGCCCAGATTCGCGTGATCTCAGGCAACTTCGTGACGGCACGGCCGGTAGGCATTATCGAAGGCGTCGACTACCAGCATACGGGCACCGTGCGCAAGCTCGACATCAACGCCCTGAAATCGGTCATGAGCCAAGGCGCCATCGTACTGCTTTCGCCGCTGGGCTTCTCTCCCACGGGCGAAGCCTTCAATCTGGCCATGGAAGATCTTGCCACCAGCGCGGCGGTGGCCTTGCGGGCCGAGAAGCTGATTTTTCTGACCCAGGGGCGCACCGTGCAGGACGAAGATGGCTCGGTGGACACTGAACTGGCCCGGGAAGACGCCGATGCGCTCCTGGCGGGCGGCACTCTGGACGAAGACACCGCATTTTTCCTGGCCCATGCGTCGCGCGCCGTCAAGCGGGGGGTGGCGCGTGCCCACTTGCTGCCCTACACGCTGGACGGCAGCGTGCTGCTCGAAATCTTCACCCACGATGGCGTGGGCACCATGGTGGTCGAAGACACGCTGGACGACCTTCGCTCGGCCACGGTCGACGATGTCGGCGCCATTGTGCAATTGATCGAGCCTCTAGAGGCCGACGGCACCCTGGTTCCGCGCGGCCGGGCCGTTATCGAGCGCGATGTTGAACAGTTCACTGTCCTGGAGCACGATGGGGTCATCTACGGCTGCGTCGCCATCATGCCCTACCTCGACGAAGGCATGGCGGAAATGGCCTGCCTTATCGTCCACCCGGAATGGCAGGGCTCAGGCGACGGCGAGCTGCTGTTGCGCCACGCCGAGTCGCGCGCCCGCGCCATGGGGGCGCGCCGGCTGTTCGTGCTGACCACCCGCACCTCGCATTGGTTCATCAAGCGCGGCTTCGCCCAGGGCGGCGTCTCTGATCTGCCCCAAACCCGCCAGGCCCACTACAATCGCTCACGCAATAGCCTGGTCTTCATCAAGCGTTTGTAGCCTGCTCTTTGCTTCAGTCCATGTTCCCGCTTCCAGTACCCGAAACAAGCGCTTGGACGCCGCCAAGCAAGTACAATGGTCATATCGCTCAACTGTTTTTAAGGTAAGAAGTCATGGCACGCATGGTCTACTGTGAAAAATTGCAACGTGAAGCCGAAGGCCTGGACGCCCCACCCTATCCCGGCGAACTCGGTGTACGCATTTGGCAAAGCATTTCCAAGGAAGCCTGGGCGCAGTGGGTCGAAACCCAAACCCGCCTGGTCAACGAAAATCGGCTGAACCTCGCCGATGCTCGCGCCCGCAAATACCTTACGCAGCAGATGCAGGCTTTTCTGTTCGAAGGCGCCAACGTCGAAGCGCAAGGCTACCAGCCGCCCGCGCAATAGAATAAAACGGACCCGCGCATGTTGCGCGGGCCCAGTCAGTGCAGATCAGCGTTGTTGGCGTTATGCGCCGTGATCTTCTTCCAGAAGCAGGCCGGCACAGAATACCCTGCACTACCCTTATTGGCTTTATACGTCGTGGTCTTCTTCCAGGTGCTCGCCCCGGGCCACGCGTTCCGTGGCCTTTACACCAGTGTGACGGACATCGTCGCCATGCACCATGTAGATTACCCTTTCCGCCATATTCTTGGCGTGGTCCCCAATACGCTCTAAAGAGCGGGCAATGAAAATCAGATCGATGGATCGCGAAATGGTGCGAGGGTCTTCGATCATGTAGGTAATGACATGGCGTAGCGCCGCCTTCCACTCTTTGTCGACTTCCTTGTCGTTGCGCACCACGCTGGCCGCCTTGATGGCATCTTCGCGAGCGAAGGCATCGAGCGCATCGTGGATCATCGAGACAACCTGATTGGTCATGTGGCGCAATTCGATAATGGGAATGTAGCGCCCTTCGGTTTCATGCAAACGGCGCGCCACTTTGGCGATTTTTTCCGCCTCGTCGCCACAACGCTCCATGTCGGTCAGCATCTTCGACACGGAAAGCAGCAAGCGAAGGTCGATCGCCGTGGGCTGATTGCGCGCCATGACTTGTCCGATACGCTCGTCGATTTCAACTTCGAGGCTGTTTACTTCCTTTTCACGCTCGCGCACCTTGTCAGCCAAGGCAACCTCGCCATTGACGAGAATTTCCATCGCGTCGTGCACCATGGTTTCCACCAAGCCGCCCATTTGCAGGAACTGCGACCGGGTTGCTTCGAGGTCGGAAGAAAACTGTTTATTGGTGTGCTCGGACATATCGGCCTTCGTGTGGCAAGAGTCAATGAATAGGACGGTTTCAGTTATAGCGTACACCGAAAGCGGGCGTCCGTCTGTACGCGTTTGTTCTGTTGGCCGCCACGCAATGTATAAGCTTAGCCGCCAACCATGACAGATTGATGAACATTGGATGACACTGCCCAGAAAACGTCTATCCGAATGTCTCCAGGGCGGTGTCCTGCTTGGTTGGGTCGAGTATTTATAGCCGGATGCATAGCGGGTCCAGGCACCGACGATGAAGCTAGACAGGAAACTACGCGCGAACCAACCGCTGTACGCCGTCCTGCCCGGACACCAGCGCGATGTCCGCGCCGCGCAGAGCGAACAACCCGCATGTCACGACACCCGGGATATCGTTGATCCGCGCCTCATGGCGGGCTGGGTCTGTGTAGGCCACGCCCGAAACGTCCAGTATCCGGCAGCCGTTGTCCGTGACGAAACCTCCCCGCTCGGCCGGCGTGCCGCCCAACTCGGCCAACCGGCGCGCCACCGAGGCCAGCGCCATGGGAATGACCTCGACAGGCAATGGGAAGGCGCCCAAACGATCAACCAATTTGCTCTGGTCGACAATACACACGAACTCGCGCGCCACCGAGGCCACGATTTTTTCACGCGTCAAGGCCCCGCCGCCCCCTTTGATCATGTTCAAGTTGCCATCGATCTCGTCGGCCCCATCGACGTAGACCGGCATGTCGACCACATCGTTCAGGTCAAACACCTTGATTCCGCACGCTGACAAGCGCGCGCTGCTGCGCTCGGAGCTGGAAACAGCCCCCCGAAAATGCCGGCGATGTTTTGCCATGGCGTCGATGAAAAGATCGACCGTCGAGCCCGTGCCCACGCCCAGGATGGTTTCCGGGCCCAGCAAAGGCAGGATGTAATCGACGGCGGCCAGCGCCGCCTGCCGTTTCAGCTCGCTTTGGTCCGACATGGCTTATCCCACCAGCTCGGAGTACTTCTTGTCGGAAAATCCGACGCTGAGCTGCCCGTTCTCTTGCACCAGCACAGGACGCCGCACCAAGGTGGGATGGTCTGCGATCAAGGCCAGCCATTGCTCGTCGGTTTCGGCGGTTTTAAGCGCATCGGGCAGGTTGCGCCATGTCATGGAAGCACGATTGACCAGCTTGGGCCAATCGCCAAGCTGTTGTTTCCAATCCAGAAGCTGATCGCGTGAAACAGGCTCGTCGCGGTAATCGGTAAACCGCCATGCGATTTTTCGTTCATCCAGCCAGGCGAGCGCCTTGACGCAAGTGCTGCATTTTTTTAAACCATAAAGTTGTAGAGGTTTCAAGTTTCCTTCCTTCGCCAGGCAAGCCGGTTGGCCACAATGACGCCTATTCCCACAAAAACGATGAACAACGTCGCCAAGGCATTGATTTCCGGCTTCAACCCCAGGCGCACCCGCGAAAATACCTCGAGGGGCAAAGTAGTGTAACCCGGCCCCGACAGGAAGGAAGCGATCACAACGTCGTCCAGCGACAGGGTGAACGCCAGCAGCCAGGCCGCCGCCAACGCCGGGGCAAGCATCGGCAGCGTAATCACAAAGAACACCTTCAGCGGCGGCGCGCCAAGATCCAGGGCGGCTTCTTCCAGGGAGCGATCCAGGTCGCGAATGCGGGACTGGATGATAACGGCCACATAGGCCATGCACAAAATCACATGGCCGACCCAGATGGTGAAGATTCCGTTGCCATCCGGCCACCCGAACACCCGGCCAAACTCGACGAACATCAGCAACAGCGATATCCCCAGAACCACCTCGGGGATCACCAGCGGCGCACTCAACATGCCAATGTACAAGCCAAAACCGCGAAACCGGCCCATGCGCGCCAGGACGTATCCGGCCCAGGTGCCGATCACCACCGCCGCCGTTGCGGTCATGGCAGCGATTTGCAACGAAAGCCCCGCGGCAGAAAGCAGCACCCGATCATTGAACAGCTCGTGATACCAGCGCAGCGAAAAACCCGACCATGAGGTCATGATGGACGAGTCATTGAACGAGAACACCATCAGGCACAGGATCGGGCCGTAAAGGAAGGCAAAACCCAGTCCCAGAACTGTATTACGCAGGGCTCCATTGGTGCGGCTCATGCTTGCCTCCGACGCTGCGCTTCCATTTGCCGCACCTGGCTGTACTGAAACAGCACCAGGGGAATCAGCAGAATCAGGACCATGATGCAAGTAACCGCCGCCGCCATCGGCCAATCGGCGTTATTGAAGAACTCGGTCCACATCACCCGCCCCATCATCAGGGTGTCGGCTCCGCCCAGCATCTCGGGGATTACATATTCACCCACCGAAGGAATGAATACCAGCATGGCGCCAGCAACCACGCCCGGCGCCGACAAGGGCAAGGTGATGGCGATAAAAGCCCGCCAGGGCCTGGCGCCCAGGTCGTAGGCGGCCTCGAGCAGCCTTAGGTCGAGCTTGACCAAATTGGCATACAAGGGCAGGATGAAAAAAGGCAGGTAGGCATATACCAAGCCGATATACACGGCCAGATCCGTCCGGTAGATCTCCAGTGGAGCATCAATCAGGCCCAGGCCCATCAGTGCATTATTCAGCAAGCCGTCGTTGCGTAAAATGCCCACCCAGGCGTAGACACGCAGCAATAGCGACGTCCAGAATGGCAAGATAACGGCGAGCAACAATACATTGCGTACCGACGGCTTGGCGCGCGCAATGTAATACGCCATCGGATAACCGATCAGCGCACAGCACACCGTCGTGATGGCCGCCATCTTCACTGAGCTCCAGTAGGTAGCAATGTACAGGCTGTCGGTGAACAATAGCGCGTAGCTGCGCAAATTCAGCACCAGCTTGACGGTCTGTTCTTCAACAAAGGCCAGCGGCGTGTACGGAGGAATCCCGAACTGAAGATCGGCAAAGCTGATCTTCAGGACCAGCAAAAAAGGAACCAGCAGGAACAGCGTCAACCAGACGAACGGCACGGCAATGGCAAGCGTTCGCGGCGCCACGGCAAACCGGGAAAACAACCTTTTCATGTCGCCAGCACCGTGCCGCTGTCACTGGCCCAACTGATGTAAACCTCTTCATCAATCCCCGGCGCATCGCTGTCTATCATGATTTGGCCGGGTACGGCCGCTTCCACCAGCATGCCGGAGTCCAGTCGAAGCTGGTAACGCGCGTAACTGCCCATCCACGCAACATGATTGACCATGCCGTGCGCCCAGTTATGGTCCAGAACAGGCTGCCGGCGTCCGACCCGAATATGCTCGGGCCGGACCGACACATGCACCTCCATGCCCAAGGGCTCGTTGATCCCATGGTCGACGTGCAACGGCCGGCTAAGCTGTTCGCTTTCGATCAGAACGTGATCCGCCTCGTCGACCACAATGGTTCCGGTAAACAGATTGGTCGTGCCGATAAAGCCTGCGACAAAGCGGGAGTTGGGAAAATTGTAGACTTCCTGTGGCGTGCCGCATTGCATGATCTGGCCTTCCGTCATAATGCCCAGCCGATCCGCCATGGTCATGGCTTCGTCTTGGTCGTGCGTGACCATGACACACGTTACACCCACCTGTTCCAGTATGCGCACCAGTTCAATCTGCGTTTTCTGGCGAATCTGCCTGTCCAGAGCCGACAAGGGTTCGTCCAGTAGCAACAATTTGGGCCGCTTGACCAGACTGCGCGCCAGCGCCACCCGCTGCTGCTGCCCGCCCGACAGTTGATGGGGCTTGCGCCGTGCGTAACCTGCCATCTGCACCAGGTCGAGCGCCTCGAAAACCCGCTCATCGATCTCATGGCGCGCCACACCTTCTTGCTTGAGGCCAAAAGCCACATTCGCCTGGACCGACATATGCGGAAACAAAGCATACGACTGGAACATCATGTTGACCGGGCGCCGATGCGGCGCCAACGCGGTGATGTCCTCGTTATCCAGGAAAATGCGGCCGGACGTCGGCTCTTCAAACCCCGCCAACATGCGCAGCAAGGTGGTTTTGCCACACCCGGAACTACCCAGCAAGGCGAAGATTTCCTGGCGGCGCACCGCCAGATTGACCGACTGCACCGCCACCACGTCGCCATAAATCTTGACGATGTCCTCCATGCGGACGAATTCATCGACATCGCCGGACCAGGGCGTCGCGCCAAAACGACTGTCCATAAGCTAGCGCCCGGCTTTCAGTTCGGCCCACATGCGGGTTTGAAGCCGCTGTATGGCCAAGGGCTGCGGCTTGACCACAAAAAGCGTCGCGGCGACATCGGGCGGAGGATAGATCATGGGGTTCTCGGCGACCTCGGGGTTGACGTATTGACGCGCCTCTTTATTGGCATTGGGATAGAACATCGTGTTGGTAATGGCCGCATGCACTTGCGGGGTTTCGATATAGTTGATGAAGGCGTGCGCCTCGTCGGCGTTGGCCGCCCCCTTGGGGATGGCCATGGTATCGAACCACGCCGGCGCGCCGCCGTCGGGCAGATAATAATTGATGGCATAGCCCTTGCCGGCTTCCTTCGCTCGGTTGGCAGCGATCAGGACATCGCCGGAATACCCATACACCATGCATAGATCCCCCGACGCCAATTCGTCGATATACCCTGATGAGCTGAACTGGCGAATGTGAGGACGGATTTTCTTCAAGAGCTCCAGCGCCGCCGCATAGTCGTCGGGATTGCTGCTGTTCGGATCCTTGCCCAGGTAATGGAGGGCAGCGGGAAACACCTGGGCGGGCTCGTCCAGCATGGACACCCCGCAAGCCTTCAGCGTTTCGATCTTTGCCGGATCGAACAGCATATCCCAACTGGCCAGCGGCGCATCGGCGCCCATGGCTTTCTTGACGGCGTCAATGTTATAGCCCAGGCCGGTGGTGCCGTATCCCCAAGGCACCAGGTATTGATTACCCGGATCCACGTTGGCCACCATGGCCATGATGTCCGGATCCAGGTTCTTCCAGTTGGGAATCTTGCTTTTATCCAGCTTCTGGAACAAGCCCGCCTCGAGCTGCCGGGCCGCATAATTTGACGACGGAACGACAATGTCGTAGCCCGATTTCCCAGTAAGCAGTTTGGCCTGCAGAGTATCGTTGCTGTCGTATACGTCGTAACGCACCTTGATTCCGGTTTCTTTCTCGAACCCCGAAATCGTGTCGGGAGCGGTGTATTCAGCCCAGTTATAGACATTGACGACACGATCCTGCGCCCAGGCTGGAGCAGCCGCGCACGTCAACGTGAGTCCAAGCAGGAAATACCTAAGCGTGCAGAAATTCATGACGGGCTCCCCAAAAGACAAAACCCTGAAAAGACGTGATCATAAAGCCTTTTCGCTTCAAAAGGGTTGATTCCGGCCCAGCATCCGGCGCCCATAGGCCTGATTCAGACCGTGCCAGTATTTCAACCCTCGCTCGCCGGCCACTTTGACCAGGGAACGACGCAAACGCAACAGGTTGGACTTGCGCCTGCCGGCCGTCAGAACCCTGCGTTGCGCCTTGTCGAAATCAATCAGCCATACGCTCCCTGCGCCGTCAATCAGAATATTGTGGGCATTAAGGTCGGCATGCCAGACGCCCGCTTCGTGCATGGCAAATATCGCCCCCGCCACGGCTTCCTGGCTGGCGTCCTCCTGAGTCTGGCCCAGGGTGGTCACCCCAGCGATGCGCTCAACAAGAATGGCGGCCTGATACAGCAAGCCTTTGCGCCAATAGGCTGCCCCAATCGGCGCAGGCACCTTCAACCCGCATCCCCGCAAATAGGCTAAGGTATCGAACTCTGCAAAGGAGCGCGTGCGGCCGCCGCCAAGCCACAGGTAGAAATCGCGCACCAACCGGGCCATCAATCCCCCACGGCGATAACGCCGCAGCACGGCTGAACCCACCCTCCCCGAAACAAACCAGGCGGACTGCCGGCCCCCCACCTTGACCGGCTGGGCGGACAAAGCGGGGTTGGCGGGATCGAACAGCGCAGCCGGCTGCTGCTCGCCAAGGAAAGAGGCCAGGCGCGCGCATCCCCCCGGAAACCGGACATCGCGGGAAGGCGCCTGGACCGCCGTCATGCCGTTTCCCTAAGCGACACCAGCGGCGGCGTTCGAAGCACGCCGCGCAGCGCAAGGGCGCCGCCGACGCATGCCGCCAGAATACCGCCCGCCAAGCCAAACGCCCAAGGCCACCACAGCCACACCACATCGATGTCGAACACCCAATGGGATAGCAGCGCGGCGATGGCCGATGCCCCCGCCGCAGCCATGAGGCCGGACAGACCTCCGGTCATGACCAGCTCCAGATAAAACGCGCTTTTCAGTTGCGCTCCACGGGCGCCCAACACCCTGAGAATGGCCACCTCCTGGATTCTTTCCTCCCGCGTGGACAGCAAGGCGGCCATCAATACCAGAACACCCGCCAGCACCGTGAAGACGAACAGGAACTGAACCGCCTGAATGGCCTGCTCGAGCACATCCTGCACCTGACTTAATATCGCGCCGACATCGAGCACCGTAATGTTTGGGAACTCGCGCACCAAGTCGCGCACCAAACCCGCTTGTCCGGAAGGCAGCAGGAAGGACGTAATAAAACTGGCAGGCGCATCGCGCAGAACACTGGGCGAAAACAAGGCGAAGAAATTCACATCGAACGAATCCCATTTGACCTCGCGTACGCTGGTCACCCTAACATCGACCGGCGAACCCGCGATCTCAAACGTCAGGATGTCGCCCAGCTTGATGCCAAGCGACTTGATCATCCCGTCTTCCAACGAAACCTCGCTGCCCTCGGGATCGAGCCATCGGCCTTCGATCAATGAATTGCTTTGGGGCAATGTATCAGTATAGGAAAGGTTGAATTCCCGGTCCGCAAGGCGGCGAGCATTCTCGTCGTCATATGAGGAAGGATCGACGGCCTTGCCATCAATCGCAATCAGACGGCCGCGCACCATGGGCGAGAGCGCGGCGGCTGCGATACCCGCGGCGGCCAGGCGATCGCGCACCAGGCTCTGCTGGTCGGGCTGGATATTGATCAGGAAGGTGTTCGGCGCATCAACCGGTACGGTATTGCGCCAACCGGCCAGCAACTCTGTACGCGTAATCGCCAACAACAACAGCACCATCAGACCGATCGCCAGGGCGCAGAATTGCGTGGTGGTCAACGCCTTGCGGCGCACCATGCCCGCAAGTGCGAAACGCAAGGGCGCATGACCCTGGCTGCGGCGCGTATACAGGGCCAGGAAGCGCAGTAAAAGATAGGCAGCAAGATAAAACAAGCCAAACGCTGCCAACAGTCCCAGCCCGACAATGACACTCATGCGTCCATCACCCGATACCCAGGCGACCAACGCCAGAATGATCAACACACCAGGCACGTAAGCCAACCAGCCGCGCCCAAGAGAACCGCCAACGCTTTTGCGCAATACGCGCACGGGCGGCGTGCCGCCCAGCGCCGCCAATGGCGGCCAAGCAAACCCCAGCAAAATCGATAGGCCCGTGGCCAAACCATAGACTACCGGCATCCAACCGGTCGGCGGCAGCACGGCATCGAACCAGGCCGTCACAGCATTGCCCAGCAACCACTGAACCACAAAGCCGCCCGCCACGCCCAGTAACGAAGCACACAACCCAAGTAAAGCAAACTGCACCAAAAGCATGGAGGACAGGGCGGCACGCCCCGCCCCCATACAACGCATGACGGCAAAGCCATCCTGATGACGACGATGATAACGTCGGGCGGCCAGCACCACGGCAAGCGCGGCGATCACGATGGTCATCAAGGCCACCAACGCCAGGAATTGGCTGGCGCGCGACAAAGAACGCTCTACTTCAGGACTACCCGACCCTGGCAACATCACGGTTTGTCCGCGCTGCAGACGTGCCTCCAGCCAATCGGCATATCGCTGGATGGCTGCGGCCGGACCCGCCGCCAGCAATGTATGACTGGATCGACTGCCCAGCCCGAGCAAGCCGGTGGCCGCTACGTCGCCAGCGCGAATCATGACGCGCGGCGCCACGTTGATAAACTGCACCGAGCGGTCGGGCTCCTGGGCAATCACCCCTTCCAGGATGAACGCGCTTTCGCCAAGTTGGACCTTGTCGCCAATACCCACCTTAAGCAAGGACAGGACTTGTGGATCGGCCCATAGCATGCCTGTTTCCGGAATCGCCGTCACCGATACGCCATCCAATGCATCCGGATCCACCAGCCGCATCTGCCCACGTAGCGGATACCCTTCTTCAACCGCTTTCACCGACACCAGATGCATTTGCTCGCCGGCGCTGAGCATCGAGGCGAACGACAGATAGCCCGACGTGGCCATGCCGGACTGTTCGGCATGCGCCCGCAGCGCCGGATCGATTGGTTCGCGCGACCGCAACGCAAGGTCGGCGCCCAGCATCTGCGCCGAACTGCCCTGCAAGGCCAACCCTACCCGCTCGGCCAGGAAGGCCACGCTGGACACCGCGGACACGGCGATCACCAAGGCGCACAACAGCAGGTAAAGCTCGCCCGAGCGCCAGTCGCGCTTGAGCGCCCTGGCGCCCGTTTGAAGCGCCGTCATCAGAAACCTGATCATTGCAAGCGCCCGATGGCCGCATCGACCCGGTCCACCGCCCAGACTTCCAGGCCCTCGACGGGCTGGCGCGGCGCATTCGCCTTGGGTATCAGCGCCACGCTGAAACCGAGCTTGGCGGCTTCTTTCAGGCGTTCCTGACCGCGCGGCGCAGGCCGGATTTCGCCCGCCAACCCAACCTCGCCGAACACCACCAAGCCCTTGGGCAGCGGTTTGTTGCGCAGCGAGGACATGATCGCCAGCAATACCGGCAGGTCGGCGGCAGGCTCAGTAATTTTCACGCCGCCGACGGCATTCACGAAGACATCCTGGTCATAGGTAACCACGCCGGCATGCCGATGCAGGATCGCCAGCAACATGGCCAGGCGCGCGCTCTCAAGCCCCACTGACAGACGACGCGGGTTGGGAGCATGAGCCGCATCGACCAGAGCCTGGATC
The DNA here is from genome assembly GCA_044464765.1 of Pusillimonas sp. GTDB lineage: Bacteria > Pseudomonadota > Gammaproteobacteria > Burkholderiales > Burkholderiaceae_B > JBIQKZ01. The sequence goes on along the minus strand of JBIQKZ010000012.1, from coordinate 105,190 downwards.
TCGACCAGCAGGGGACGCGTGCCTTCCTGGGTCGCCATGACACATGAGCCCGCCACATCGTGATCATGTTGGGACAGGAACAGCGCAGATGGATTGCTGACCCCTTTCAAGCCCCGATCGGTCATAGCGAACACACCCAGTTCATTGACCGCGCCGAAGCGATTCTTGATGGCCCGGATCAGGCGAAACGAAGAATGGGTATCCCCTTCAAAATACAGGACAGTATCCACGATGTGCTCCAGCACACGCGGTCCGGCCAGGGAGCCGTCTTTGGTCACATGACCGATCAGTACGATGGTGATCCCCGTTTGTTTAGCCAGACGCGTCAGTTGGGCCGCGCACTCGCGTACCTGCGAGACGGATCCGGGCGCGGCGGATAACTGGTCGGAATAAAGCGTCTGGATGGAATCAATAACGGCAACCGCGGGTTTTTGCTCGGACAGGGCCGCCACGATGGCTTCCAGCCGTATTTCGGCCACGAGCTTGACGGCGGCGGTTGCAAGTTCCAGGCGGTGCGCCCGAAGGGCCACCTGCTCGGCGGATTCTTCACCCGTAACGTACAGCACCGGCACCGCGCGCGACAGCGAGACTAGCGCCTGCAAAAGCAAGGTCGACTTTCCAATGCCCGGATCCCCCCCGATCAGCACAACCGCACCGGGCACCAGGCCGCCCCCCAGGACGCGATCAAACTCGGCAATCCCTGAAGGCTGGCGCGGCAGTTCGCGCGCCTCGATTTCGGACAGGGTTCGAATGGGGCTGCTGGACGCCAAGGGAGCAAAGCGATGTTGCGCAGCGCTTTGCTCGACCGTTTCCACCAAGGTATTCCATGAGCCGCAATGCGGGCATTTGCCCTCCCATTTAGGGCATACACCGCCGCAGTCGGAGCAGACGAAAGAGGTTTTTGCTTTAGCCATGCGGGAAGTGTAACCCGCGAAAATCAGCGACCCGGCAAGCCAGCGCCGCCGTCCACCCTAAGCACTTGCCCGGTAATAAAGCCGGCCTCGGGCGATAGCAGGAATGTAACTGCCGCCGCCACCTCGGACGACTGGCCCAGACGCCGCATCGGGATGGAAGCGATAACGTTTTTCTCGTCGTCGCTGCCCAGCGGATGATCGGCCCGGAACAATTCCGTGTCGACCGGGCCCGGGGACACCGCGTTGACAGTGATCCCGAACTCGGCAAGTTCGAGCGCCCAGGTTTTCGTGCAGGCGACCAAGGCGCTTTTTGCGGCTGAGTAGCTGGTGCGGGCCCATGCGCCTTCAGACGCGCCGCTGCAGATGTTGACCACCCGCCCTTCATGACGCGCTTTCATGGACGGCGCAAAAGCCTGAACCACTTGCACCGCCACCCTGACATTCAAGTCAAACACGCTGTACAGCGACCTCAGGTCGATCTCGCCCAGAGGCTCGGGCTTAACCAGGCCCACGTTGTTCACGACGGCATCCACCGGGTACTTCTCGCGAATCATGCGCAGCATGTCCTCGGTTTCGCCGGCGTTCCGCAAGTCGCAAGCGTATAGGTATCCCGGAAAATCAATATCCTGAGTGTGGCGGGCCAGGCCCACCACATGACAACCCAGGTCGGCAAGCCGCTGGCTAAGCGCCCAGCCTATGCCTTTTGTTGCTCCGGTAATCACGACACATTTGTTTTTCACGTTTGTCCTTATGCTGGTTCCAGAAGCGAAACAACCGCCGGCACACGCGGCGCCAGTGCGCATAATAACTCGTAGCCAATGGTTCCCGCAGCCTGGGCCACTTCGTCCACCGAAGGGCCTCCTTCGCCCCACAACACCACAGGTGCGCCAACACCCGCGTGCGGGATGTCGGACAGGTCGACGCACAGCATATCCATGGACACCCGGCCCAACAAGCGGGTGCGTGACCCGGCCACAGCGATGGGCGTACCGTTGGGAGCATGGCGCGGGTAGCCATCGGCATAGCCGCAGGCCACCACACCAATGCGCATGGCGCGTTCCGCGACAAACCCATGGCCATAGCCTATGCCGCCACCGGCTTGAACAGTTTGCACCCCGATGATTTGCGACTGCAGGGTCATGGCCGGCAGTAAACCAAGTTCGTCGGCCGAGCGGTCGGCAAAGGGCGATGAGCCATACAGGCAAATGCCAGGGCGCACCCATTGCCCAACGTCGTCTGGCACGGCCAGCCAGTGCTGCGGCGTTAAGGTTGCGGCCGAGTTGCAGACGCTGACCGGACCGGGCAAGGCGCCAGTGGTTTCGGTAAAGATTCGCATCTGCTCCTGGGTCACGGCGATACTGTCGTCGGCCCGTGCGAAATGAGTCATTTTCCCAATGGTGCGCAATAGCCCTTTGGCGCGTGCCTTCAGCGCCTGCTCGTATGCCTTCGAAAACCGTTCCGGGGAAAAGCCAAGGCGGTTCATGCCGGTGTTCAACTTCAGCCAGGCATCTAGGGGCGGCGTCCAACGGGCGTGGGCAAGGATGTCCAGTTGCTCCTGACTATGTAGGGTGAACGTTAAACTATAATCGGCCAGGACAGCCAGGTCGCGAGGCTCGAAAAACCCTTCCAACAGCAAAATAGGCTTATTCCAGCCTGCTTCGCGGCAACGCACTGCCTCGTCCAGGTCCAGCATGGCCAGGCCGTCGGCGCACGCAAAGCCATTAATCGCCTGGTAAATGCCATGACCATAGCCGTTAGCCTTGATAACCGCCCAAATTTTGGGCACGGAACGGTTTCCCTGCTTGCTGATCGTGCTTAACTGGCTGGCGACATGCGCCAGATTATGGCTTAAGGCCGGCACCGAAATCGACGCCGAAATGGGACGTGGCATAACTCTCTCCGAATAACGAAAGTCTAATCCATATGGCCGTCGATCATTACGAAAACTTCCCGGTCGCCTCAATTGTGCTGCCGCGCAGGCTACGCGAACCGGTAAGCAACATTTACCGCTATGCGCGCACGGCGGACGACATCGCCGACGAAGGCGACGCTTCGGTTGAACAACGGCTGGCCAGCCTGAGCGGCTACCGGGAAGCTCTGGAACAACTTGCCGGCGGTCAACTCAGGCTGGCGGCCGATGACCCGCGCCGCACCGTATTCGAACCGCTCGCAACCACAATCAGGCGTTTTTCCCTGCCCCTGCAGCCATTTCACGATCTGTTGTCGGCCTTCGAACAGGATGTCGTGGTTCACCGCTACCAGAACGATGCCCAGCTTCTGGACTATTGCCGCCGCTCCGCCAATCCGGTGGGATTGCTGATGCTGCATTTATACGATGCGGTCTCACCCCTGAACATCCAGCAGGCAGATGCCATCTGCACCGGCCTGCAACTGGTCAATTTCTGGCAGGACGTAGCCATCGACTGGCGCAAGAACCGTGTCTATCTGCCACAAGAGAACATGGCGCTTCATGGCGTCGACGAAGAAGCCATCGCAACCGCGCGTACTGATTTCGCGTGGCGAGCCCTGATGAAAGCCCAGGTTGACCAGGCCCGCCATTATCTACAAACAGGCCGGCCCCTGGCTCGGCGGCTCCCAGGACGCATCGGGCTGGAACTGGGTATGATCGTGCAAGGCGGCTTGCGTGTCCTGGAACGCCTGGAACAATTACACTACGACATCTACAATCAGCGGCCGACACTCGCCACCCAGGATTGGCTGCTGATTTTATGGCGCACGCTGCGCCCCACGGGAAGGCGCAACCCATCATCCAGTTCCATTAACCCATGAGCCCAGACGAATACTGCCAGAACAAGGCCGCCCGCAGCGGTTCAAGCTTTTACTATTCCTTTCTGTTCCTGCCACCGGAGCGCCGCAAGGCAATTACAGCCCTGTATGCCTTCTGTCGCGAGGTCGACGATGTCGTCGACGAATGCACCGACCCGTCGGTCGCTCGAACCAAGCTCGCCTGGTGGGCCAAGCAGGTGGACTTGATGTTTGCAGGCAAACCTGAACATCCTGTCACCCTGGCATTGGCTCCCCACCTGGGACCGTGCCGTATTTCGGCTGAGCGCCTGCACGCCGTGATCGAGGGCATGCAAATGGATCTTGACCAGACGCGCTATCTCGACTGGCCCGGCTTGCGCACGTACTGCTGGCACGCGGCGGGCGTCGTCGGAGAACTTTCCGTGGGCATCTTCGGCTACACCGATCCCGCCACACTGGTCTATGCCGATAAGCTGGGCCTGGCGTTTCAACTCACCAATATCATCCGCGACGTTGGCGACGACGCGCGGCGCGGACGCATCTATCTGCCCGTCAACGAGCTGCAGCAGTTCGACGTCAAGGCGTCGGAAATCCTGAACAGCCAACATTCGGAACGCTTCACCGACCTGATGCAGTTCCAGACCCAGCGCGCCCGGCAGTATTACGCCGAAGCCATGCAGACACTGCCCGAAGCCGACCGGCGCGCCCAGCGACCAGGACTGGCCATGGCAGCCATCTATTATGCCCTGCTCGACGAAATCGAACGGGATAACTGGCAGGTGCTGGACCAGCGCATTTCCCTGACGCCCATCCGCAAGTTCTGGCTTGCCTGGAAAACCTGGGTGAGCGGCGGCAAGGGGCTTGTCAAGCGCTTGGCGACATGAAACTGGCGATCATTGGCGGCGGCTGGGCGGGGCTTAGCGCCGCTTACAGGCTTTATCAGCAAGGGCATGACGTTCACGTCTTCGAAGCTTCCCACAGCCTGGGCGGGCGCGCCCGGTCCGTACGGTCGGCCCGTATGCAGCATCCACTGGACAACGGGCAACACATCCTGCTTGGCGCCTATACCGAGGCGCTGGCGTTGATCCAGGAAATCAATGCGTCCGGGCCATCCGGCGAACAGGCCGTTCCCGCCGACGAACTGCTTTATGCCCTGCCCTTGGCCCTGCGCAGCGCCGATGGACAGTTTTCGATGAACGTACCCGATCTGCCCGCCCCGCTTCACCTTGCTGCAAGCCTGTTCACGACACGCGGCCTTGCATGGAGCGAACGCCTGCGCCTTGCCATGAGCCTTCATCGGCTAAAGAGGGCCAACTTCACGGTTGAGTCCGGCCAGACCGTCACCCAATGGTTGGACTGGAGTCGCCAATCGGCCCGCTTGCGCCAGCACGTCTGGCATCCGCTGTGCCTGGCGGCCATGAACACGCCGCCTGACCACGCCTGTGCGCAACTGTTTGCCAATGTCTTGCGCGACAGCCTGTGCGGCACTGCGCAGGCGTGCCGGGTGCTGATTCCGCGCGTGGGCCTGAGCCGTTTATGGCCTGAGCCGCTTGCGCACCTTGCCACGCAAACCAGCCGCCTTCGAATTCACCGGGGTGTCGTCATACGTGAACTGGCGCGGCACGCCGACACCATCCGGATGGCCGACCAGGATTTCGACGGCGTGATCGTCGCAACCAACATTCCATCTGCCTTGCGATTGCTCCAGCCCCTGGATGCTGAAAATAGCAAGACCCAGGCCGCGCGCCGCGCCTACCTGACCAGCCTTGCATCGTTCCGCTTCATCCCCATTGCCACCATCACCCTGAAGCTTCAATCGCCCTGGCGGCCGCCACTGCCCATGCTGATGCTGAACGAGGATCCTGAACGGGAAAAATTCGGGCAGTGGCTATTTGCACCCGGCCTATTCATGCACCGCCAAACCGATACGGATGAGTCCTTGCTCAATATTGTGGTCAGCAATGCCACCGTGCTGCAAACACTGCCCATCGAGCGCGTCATCCAGTGCATTATCGAACAATTGCGCGCCGACACGTCGCAATTTGGCCCCTTGCCTCAAGTAAGCGACTACGAACTGATTGTGGAAAAACGCGCAACCTTCGCCGCCGTGCCGGGCCTTGCAAGGCCGCAAAACACCACGCCCTGGCCAAGGATATGGGTGGCGGGCGACTGGACCGATACCGGTTATCCAGCGGTGCTGGAGGGGGCCGTTCGCAGCGGCCGGCATGCGGCCCGCCTGATTGCTTAGAATCGCTTGCGGATCCCCCGCCGCACGCTACAAGATGGCGTGCTTCTGTATGTATTGCCGCACCAATTGCACATCGCAATCCATGGTTTCGACTTTCTGCGGTAGATCCGCCAAATCTTTCAAATGCTCGGGAACCGGCGCAGGCTGGCCAACGGCCTGAACAACCGTTTCGCTGAACTTGACTGGCAAAGCGGTTTCCAGGACCAACATGGGGATGCCGGGCTCAAGATACTGGCCGGCCACTTTAAGGGCATCAGCAGTATGGGGGTCGATCAGCACCTCGGAGCGCTCGAACAGAGAACGTATCGTTTCCAGACGGTCTGCATGGGTGCTTGCGCCGCCCACAATACCGAAACGCGCCTCAAACTGTGGTTTCAGATCGGACAGGTCGAACTCGCCGTCGACAGCCAGCTTCTGCCATAGCTGGACCACCCGCTGGGCATCGTGGCCCACCAGATCAAACACAAAGCGCTCGAAGTTGGAGGCACGCGAAATATCCATGGAAGGACTGGACGTGGCGTGGGTTTGTGCGGAAGAACGCGGCTTGTAGACACCGGTGCGAAAGAACTCTTCCATGACGTTGTTCTCGTTGGTGGCCAGCACCAGACGCCGAACAGGCAGACCCATTTCACGGGCAATATGCCCCGACAGGATATTGCCGAAATTCCCCGTGGGAACGGCAAACGAAACCTGCTGGCCCGGGCCTGAGGTGGCACGCAGCCATCCCCAGAAGTAATATACCACCTGGGCGGCGATGCGGGCCCAGTTGATGGAATTGACCGCACCAAGCCGGTATTCGGACTTGAACGTCAAGTCGCCCGCCAGGGCTTTGACGATGTCCTGGCAATCGTCAAACACCCCCTTGACGGCCAGGTTGTGAATATTCGGATCCTGCAAGGAATACATCTGGGCGCGCTGGAAATCGCTCATGCGCCCTTGGGGGGACAGCATGAACACGGCAACGCCTCGCTTGCCGCGCAACGCGTATTCCGCCGCCGAGCCGGTATCGCCGGAGGTCGCGCCCAGAATATTCAACGTCGTGTTCTTTTCGTTCAAGACGTATTCGAAGACCTGGCCCAGGAACTGCATGGCCATATCCTTGAAAGCCAGTGTGGGGCCTTGCGACAGGCCCAGTAAATACACGCCATCGTTCAAGGGCTTTAGCGGAACAACCTCGGGCGAATCAAAGACGCCCGGCGCATAGGCCGCATGGGTAAGGCGATCGAGGTCCGCTAACGGAATGTCGTCGATAAAAAGACCGAGCACAGCGCTGGCCAGGCCGGGATAATCCAGCGTGCGCCAGGCTTCCAGCGTTTCGGGCGACACTTGCGGCAAACTTTCGGGCAAAGCCAGGCCGCCATCAGGGGCCAGGCCTTCGAGCAGGATTTCGGAGAACGACAGCGGCTTCATGCCACCGCGTGTTGAACGATATTTCATGGGATTTGTTCCATGCGCAAGCGCGTCACCTTGGACTTCACAAACGACAGTGATTGAATTTTCTCGAGTGCCTTGTCGACATTACCCTCGCGCGCGCGGTGCGTCAGGAAGATGATGTCCGCCTCGGCTGGGGCGTGCGGTTCCTGGAACATGGACACGATGGAAATATGGGCTTCTGCCAATATATGCGCCAGGTCGGCCAGCACACCCGGCCTGTCTTCGACCCGCAAGCGCAAATAGTACGACGACACCACGTCGCTCATGGGCAAAATGGGTATGTCGGTAATCGCTTCGGGCTGGAAGGCAAGGGATGGCACACAGTTGGCTGGTTCGGCCGTTAGCATGCGCCCAACATCGATAAGGTCGGCCACCACCGCCGAGGCAGTCGGCAGTTCGCCGGCGCCCTGGCCGTAATACAAGGTGGGGCCCACCGCATCGCCATTGACCAGCACGGCGTTCATCGCGCCTTCGACATTGGCAAGCAGGCAATCGGCGGGGATCAGCGTGGGATGCACCCGCAACTCGATGCCGCTTTCGCAGCGCTTGGTGATGCCCAACAGTTTGATGCGATAGCCCAGGCGGTCGGCATGGGCGATATCCTCGCGCACCAACTGCGAAATGCCTTCCGTGTGGGCCTTGTCGAACTGGACGGGAATCCCGAAGGCCAGCGAAGCCAGCAGCGTCAGCTTGTGCGCGGCGTCAACGCCTTCGACGTCGAAGGTAGGGTCGGCTTCGGCGTAGCCCAGACGCTGGGCATCGTCCAGGGCTTCGGCAAACGACATGCCCTTCTGGCGCATCTCGGACAGCACAAAATTCGAGGTACCGTTGATAATGCCCGCCAGCGATTGAATATGGTTAGCCGTCAGGCCTTCGCGAATCGCCTTGATCACGGGAATGCCCCCGGCCACGGCGGCTTCGAACATGACCATGACGCCCTTGGCGCGGGCAGCGGCGAAGATCTCGTTGCCATGCTTGGCCAACAGCGCCTTGTTCGCCGTAACAATGTGCTTGCCGTGTGCGATGGCTTCGAGCACCCATTCGCGGGCCAGGGTTTCCCCGCCCATCAGCTCGACCACGATGGAGATATCGGGGTCTCGAACAACACTGAGACCGTCCTGGGTGATACGAACGCCGTCGCCAACCAGCGCCCTGGCTTTTTCGATATCCCGCACGGTCACTGCCGAGACTTCGAAGGCATGGCCGGAACGCCGCAAAATTTCAGCAGCATTGCTTTTAAGCACCTTCCAGACACCACCCCCTACAACGCCAAGCCCTAGCAGACCTACTTTTATTGAACTCATTTACCTACACCGTCTTTACGGAACATTTCCTTGATGCCGCGCACCGCCTGGCGGGTACGCTGCTCGTTTTCAATCAGGGCAAAGCGCACGTAGTCGTCGCCATACTCGCCAAACCCAATGCCGGGAGACACCGCCACCTTGGCCTGGGCCAGCAGCTTCTTGGAAAACTCCAGTGAGCCCAGATCGGCGTAGAACTCGGGAATCCTGGCCCAGATATACATGGAGGCCTTGGGGATATCGACCATCCAGCCCGCTTCGTGCAAACCCTTGGCCAGTACGTCGCGCCGGTTGCGATACTGCTCGACCACTTGCGCCACCCCGTCTTGCGGACCTTCAAGCGCCGCAATGGCGGCGACCTGGATGGGGGTAAAGGTGCCATAATCATGGTAGCTTTTGATACGCGCCAAAGCATTGACCAGTTCCCGGTTGCCCACCATGAACCCGATGCGCCAGCCTGCCATATTGTAGCTTTTGCTCATGGTGAAGAACTCGACCGCCACATCGCGCGCGCCCTCGACCTGCATGATGGAAGGCGCCACATAACCGTCGAAGGTGATATCGGCATAGGCCAGATCGTGCACCACCAGGATATTGTGCTCTTTCGCAAGCGCGACAATACGCTCGAAAAACGACAGGTCGACACACTGCGCCGTGGGATTGCTAGGAAAGCCCAGGATCATCATTTTGGGCTTGGGAATGCTCTCGCGCACCGCACGTTCGATTTCTTCGAAGAAGTCGATGCCTGGCACCATCGGAACCGAGCGTATATTGGCCCCGGCAATCACCGCCCCATAGATATGGATGGGGTAGCTGGGATTGGGCACCAGAACCGTATCGCCGCGATCGAGCGTGGCAAGCATCAGGTGGGCCAGACCTTCTTTCGAGCCGATAGTGACAATGGCTTCGCTGTCGGGGTCGATCTGAACGCCATAGCGGCGCTCGTACCACCCGGAAATGGCCCGACGCAAACGTGGGATGCCCTTGGAAACCGAGTAACCATGGGTATCGGGCCGGTTGGCCACTTCAATCAGCTTATCCACGATGTGCCGGGGCGTCGGCCCATCGGGATTGCCCATCGACATGTCGATGATGTCCTCGCCCCGTCGGCGCGCCGCCATCTTCAATTCACCCGTAATGTTGAAAACATAGGGCGGCAACCGCTCTATACGGGGAAAATTCGTCATGATAGGGTCCTTGGACATGGCAAAAATGAAGGGAACGCGTGAATGATGGAACCTGATAGTTTAAACGATAGAAAAAAAGAGCAAAGGAACTCTGGCGGCAACGGTTTGCGAAGTCTCCCTGCAGCGGTTTGCGCTATGATCGTCAAGTGCTCAGGAGTTTAATTAGTGCAACTACGATCCGAATCCAATCCTGCTCTTAATACAGTCACTGCCTACGGAGACGACTACATCGAAATCAACGCGACGGCCTACCAGCACGCTGTGTGTTTCGGCCCCGAAGGCGACATCCGGCCCTGGCCCGTTAGCACCGTACAGGACATTACCGCCGACCTGCTCTGGCAAGCCGCCGGCGTCACCGAGGTTCGCCCGGATCCCATGGCTTTTCTTGACGGCAACGACGCGCCCGTCAAACCTCATGACGCACCCGAGATCCTGCTGGTCGGCACGGGCTTGAACCAGCACTTCCTGGCGGCGGAAATCACCCGCACCTTGCTCTCCATGGGCATCGGCATCGAGGCCATGTCCACCCAGGCCGCCGCCCGCACCTACAACATACTGATGGCCGAAGGCCGGCGCGTCGTCGCCGCCCTTTTGCCACTGGAGCCTACCTCATGACAGAAGTCGCCATTGGGCAAGCCATCCCCTCTTTCACCGCTTCCAGCACGGCGGGCGACGTGTCGTCCGACGATTTCCAAGGACGCTGGACACTTGTGTACTTTTATCCCAAGGACAATACGCCGGGCTGCACCACCCAGGCGCGAGGCTTTCGCGACCAATTCGCACATTTCCAGAAAGCGGGCTGCACGATTCTCGGCGTCTCGCGCGACTCGCTCAAATCGCACCAGAACTTTATCGGCAAGCAATGCTTGCCCTTCCCGCTGGTGTCGGATCCCGACGAAACCCTGTGCACATTGTTCGGCGTCATGAAAATGAAGAATATGTACGGTAAACAGGTACGTGGCATCGAGCGCAGCACCTTTCTGTTCGATCCAGACGGCGTCTTGACGCACGAATGGCGGGGGCTGCGTGTGCCCGGCCACGTCGACGAAGTGTTGGCGACCGTGCGGGAAGCCGTAGACCAGCGAAGGCCTTAGCGCTTTTCAACCACCACCTTTCGCCTTGTAACCTCAGGAGCACACGCACTATGCCGCTACCCAAGTTGCCAACCCGTATGGGCGCCGCGCTGTCCGACACCGACGATGTTCTGATCCTGGACTACGAAGAACCCACCGAGAACGCAGCGCAGAACGTTGCAAAGAAAACAGCAGCGTCCAAGGCAACTGAAGCGCCGGCCGCCCAGGCTCCCAAGCCCGCGCCAGCACGCAAGACGGCCGCTAAAACCATCGCGCCGGTAAAGGCCGCCCGCCCCGCCGCACCGGCACGCACCGACAAGAAGAAGACCCGTCTGCCGGAAGCCAAGCGCAAGCTTTTCGTGCTGGACACGAACGTGCTGCTGCACGACTCGAACTCCCTGTTCAAGTTTGAAGAGCACGACATCTACTTGCCCATGATCGTCCTGGAAGAGTTGGACCATCAGAAGAAAGGCATGTCCGAAGTCGCGCGCAACGCCCGCCAGGTCAGCCGCTTCCTCGACGGGCTGGTCGGCAACAGCAACGATATCCGCAAAGGCCTGGCGCTGGACACCCTGGGCAATGTCGAAGCCCTTGGCTCGTTGCACTTCCAGACCACCGAACTACCTACCCAGCTGCCCATTGAAATTCCCGCCGGCAAGGCCGACAACCTGATTCTGGGCATCGTTCATGCCTTGCAGGACATCCATGCCAAGCGACAGATCATCCTGGTGTCCAAAGACATCAATATGCGCCTGAAGGCGGTTTCGCTCGGCCTGCACGCCGAGGATTATTTCAACGATCATGTGCTCGACGACTCCGACCTTCTGTACGACGGGGTCATGCCGCTGCCCGAGAACTTCTGGCTGAAACACGGCAAAGACGTTGAGTCGTGGCAGCAAGGCGGCACCACCTATTATCGTATCAAGGGCCCCTTGTGCTCCGACTTCATTGTCAACGAATTCGTCTACTTTGAAGGTGAACTGCCCCTGTACGCGCAAGTGCGCGAAGTCAGTGGGCGCAGCGCGGTACTGGCCACCTTGCGCGACTACAGCCACGGCAAGAACAACGTCTGGGGCATTACAGCACGCAACCGCGAACAGAATTTCGCCCTCAATCTGCTCATGAATCCCGAGTGCGACTTTGTATCCCTGCTGGGCCAGGCCGGCACCGGCAAGACCCTGTTGGCCCTGGCCGCTGCGCTCACCCAAACACTGGAAACCAAGCGCTACAACGAAATCATCATCACCCGGGCCACCGTTCCTGTCGGCGACGACATCGGCTTCCTGCCAGGCACCGAGGAAGAAAAAATGCTGCCCTGGATGGGCGCCCTGGAAGACAACCTGGAAGTGCTGCATCTTGGCGTCGGGAACGCCGACCTTGCATCGTCCGGCAACAGTCCGGCGGAGTTCTCCAAGAACTCCACCATGGAACTCATCCGCTCGCGCATCAAGGTCAAGTCGCTTAACTTCATGCGGGGCCGCACTTTCCTGAATAAATTCCTGATCATCGACGAAGCGCAGAACCTGACGCCCAAGCAAATGAAAACACTGGTCACGCGAGCCGGCCCAGGCACCAAGATTGTCTGCCTGGGCAATATCGCGCAAATCGATACGCCCTATCTAACTGAAGGAAGCTCAGGCCTTACCTATGTGGTCGATCGTTTCAAGGGCTGGCCGCATGCCGGCCATATCACCTTGCAACGCGGCGAACGCTCGCGGCTGGCCGACTATGCCAGCGAAGCCCTGTAGTTCAGCTTGAATGGCCGGCGACACCTTGCCAAGCACGGCATTGCCCATCGCGATCACCATGGGCGACGCCGCCGGCATTGGCCCGGAGATCATCGTCAAGCTGTTTGCGCAGGGCTTGCCGCACCCCACTATCGTCTATGGCGATGCCGGCGTTCTCCAGACCACCGCCAAGCGCCTGGCACTGCACGATGCGGTTAAGGTCCGTACCCTGGCCGGCATAGGCCAGGCCGGCCACAACCCGCAGGTTCTTCAGGTGGTGAATCGCTGGCAAGCCTTGCCTGCGGGCCTGGAGCCCGGTGTGCTTAGCGCTGCTGCCGGCCGAGGCGCCTACGAATATCTATGCCAGGCGATCGACGACGCCCTGAAGGGGGAAGTGCGTGCCGTTGTAACCGCCCCCTTGAACAAGCAAGCCATGCATGCGGCCGGCCTGGACTTTCCCGGCCACACGGAAATCCTGGCGCAACGCACCGGCACGCAGCGCGTTGCCATGATGCTTGCCAATGAGCAATTGCGCGTCATCCTGGCCACCATTCACGTTGCTCTGGCCGATGTGCCGTCGCTGATCACCCCAGAGACCGAGCTCGCCACCATTCGCCTGGCGCATCAGGCCTGCGTGCAAGCCGGCGTGCCTCAACCCCGTATCGCTGTGGCCGGCCTGAATCCGCACGCAGGCGAAGGCGGAAAATTCGGCGCAGAAGAAATTCAAGTCATCGCACCCGCCATTGCCCAGGCGCGCGCACTTGGCCTGGACGCCAGCGGTCCATGGCCGGGCGACACCATCTTCATGCGTGCGCGGCAGGGCGAATTCGACATCGTCGTGGCACAATACCACGACCAGGGCTTGATACCAGTGAAATACCTGGGAGTGGACGAGGGTGTGAACGTAACGGTTGGCTTGCCTTTCGTTCGCACCAGTGTGGATCACGGCACCGCGTTCGACATTGCGGGCAAGAATCTAGCCGACCCTGCCTCGCTGCGCGCCGCCTACAAAATGGCGCTGCGCATGACCAGCGCTCGCCCCTCTACATAGTTCCCATGCCCGAGGTAAAGTTCAGGAACCGCGTGCTGGCCCCCTGGAATGTCAGGCGGACACTTCCAATTGGACCATTTCGCTGCTTCCCGACAATGATTTCGGCCGTGCCTTTGTCGGGCGAATCAGGGTTATAGACTTCATCGCGATAGATAAAGAGGATGAGATCAGCATCTTGCTCGATGGCGCCTGATTCGCGCAAATCGCTCATTACAGGCCGCTTATTGGGCCGTTGCTCCAGGCTTCGATTAAGCTGTGACAAAGCGATCAGCGGGCAATTAAGTTCTTTGGCCAAGCCCTTCAACGAACGGCTGATTTCTGAAATTTCAGTCGCACGGTTCTCGCCGGACGAATTGGCCGACATCAACTGCATGTAGTCGATGATGATCAGGCCCAATTGACCGCACTGCCGCGCCAACCGCCGGGCCCGGGCCCTGACTTCCATGGAATTCAGGGCGGGAGTTTCATCGATGTAGATTTGCGCCTCTTGAACCTGCTGCACGGCGTGTGTCAGGCGCGGCCAGTCGTCGGCGGTGAGCTTGCCCGTGCGCATGCGATGCTGATCCAGCATGCCCACAGAGCCCACCATGCGCATGGCCAACTGCACCGCCCCCATTTCCATGGAAAAGACAGCAACCGGCAAGCCCTGCTCGATGGCGACGTGTTCGCCGATATTCATTGAAAACGACGTCTTGCCCATGGACGGGCGGCCGGCAACAATGACCAGGTCGCCCGCCTGCAGGCCCGACGTCATGCGATCCAGATCCGTAAAGCCGGTTGGAACGCCTGTAATATCAGAGTCGCCCTCCCGGTGGTAAAGCTCGTCGATGCGTTCAACCACGGCGCTAAGCAAGGGCTGGATTTCCTGGAACCCCGTTACCCCACGCGACCCCTCCTGGGCGATCTGGAACACTCGCGACTCGGCTTCGTCCAGCAGTTGGCGCGCCTCTTTGCCCTGGGGGTTGAAAGCAGCCGCTGCGATTTCATCGGCAACCGAAACCAGCTTGCGCAGCATAGAGCGTTCGCGCACGATCTCGGCGTAGCGGCGGATATTGGCGGCTGACGGCGTGTTGTGCGCCAGGGCATTCAAATAGGCCAGCCCGCCCAATTCTTCGGCCTTGCCGGCGCTGGCCAGCGACTCGTAAACGGTCACCACGTCGGCGGGCCGCGCCAGGCCGATCAGGCGTGTAATGTGCTGCCAGATGATTTTATGATCGAAGCGATAGAAATCCTCTTCACCCAGGACATCCGTAATTCGATCCCATGCAGCGTTATCCAGGAGCAAACCGCCTAGAACCGACTGCTCTGCCTCGACCGAATGCGGCGGGATGCGCAAATAATCCAGTTGCGGATCAGGGGACAATTTCGTGCCTTCCACTATAGCTACCCAAAAAGAAAGCGGCCTGCAAGATCGTTCGTGTCAGAACGGCACACCGGTTGTACAGGACCATGAAAAAAGCCGGCGATTGCCGGCTTTTTTGCTTGCCCGGCTTGGCATAGTGCCAGACTGGGCAATGTACCACGCCTTGAACGCCCGCTTAGGCCATTTCACCTTGCACTTGCAAAGTAATGTCGGCAACGACGTCGGCATGCAGGGCGACCTGAACGGGGAACTCTCCGACCGCCTTGATCGCACCATCCGCCAGGCGGATTTGTGATTTCTGGACGCCTTCGAACCCCTGTTCAATCAGGGCGTTGGCGATATCCATCGTGGTCACGGAACCGAACAACCGGCCATCGACCCCCGCCTTTTGGGAGATCTTCAGCGTAATGCCTTTCAGCTTCTCGCCGGTAGCTTGCGCGGCAGCCAGCTTTTCAGCCTGGACCTTTTCGATTTCGGCACGGCGCTCTTCGAATTCCTTGAGCGCTGCATCGGTGGCGCGACGGGCGATTTTCTGGGGGATCAGGTAGTTGCGGGCGTAGCCGTCGCGCACACGAACGACTTCGCCAAGATTACCCAGGTTAACAACTTTTTCGAGCAAAATGACTTGCATGACAATAGCCCCGGATTAGTTATGGTTATCGGTGTAAGGCAACAGCGCCAGAAAGCGCGCACGCTTGATGGCGGTGTCCAGTTGGCGTTGGTAGTGCGCCTTGGTGCCGGTCAGGCGTGCAGGAATGATCTTGCCGTTCTCTTGGATGAAGTCGCGCAGCGTGTCCAGATCTTTGTAATCGATCTGCTCAACACCGGCCGCGGTGAAGCGGCAAAACTTGCGGCGCTTGAACAGCGGATTTTGCTGCGTAAACTTGCGTTTTTCTTTGCCTTTTTTAAAGTAAGCCATGGTGTGCCTCTTGATGTTTGGGGCTTAACCCCATACGGTATTTTAAAGTGCATCGAGTTGTTGGAACTCGCGCGATTAATGGTGCCAGACTACTGCTACACAACGATTCCGTCGCCGCCGGAAAAAACCCGGTTTGCCTGCTGAATATGAACCACCAGCTTGCTTGAACCTTTACGGCTAGGGGCCAGAAAGCCCTGGATCGTCAAGGCGCAAGCCAACGGAGTATCAGCCAGCAACAGCGCGGTATCGCCCAAGGCTATCGCCGGAAAAACCAGATTGATGCGGCGCGATACGCCGGCCTCAGTCACTTCCGACTCGTGCTCCAGAAGCATCTCGATAGCGGGAAGGCCTGCCGGGGTATACCGTAGCGGCTTGACCTCTATCGTCGTAGCTGTCAGCGACACCTGGTTCACGTTATAACCGTTGCCCGAGCTTATTCGGCGGAGTCGTCGGCGGTTGTTTCCGTGGTGCTCTTGCGGGCTTCCTCACGCTCAACGGATTTCATCATGACCGAAGCGCTGGTGTCAGCCTTCTTCGTCTTGATGACCAGGTGACGCAAGATCGCATCGTTGTAGCGGAACGAATGCTCGAGTTCGTCCAGGGCAGCCTGACCGCATTCGATATTCATGCACACATAGTGGGCTTTAACGAGTTTCTGGATGGGGTAAGCCAATTGGCGACGGCCCCAGTCTTCCAGACGATGCATTTTACCGCCGTCGGCGGTAACGATGGCCTGGTAGCGCTCGATCATTGCTGGAACCTGCTCGCTTTGATCGGGATGCACAATAAACACTACTTCGTAGTGACGCATGGGTAATAACTCCTTAGGATGTCTTTCAGGGCCATGCAGCCCCAAAAGGGTCAGCCCGCCGAAACTTCAAAACGAATTTAGAAATGAAACACCGGTCGAGCAAGAAACCATACATATTAGCATGAAAATGGAATTTTTATGCCAAACAGCCCCTGTAACTGAGAATCAAGCCGCCAGCGCCTTGGGCGCGACAGGCGTATTGTCCAGAGCTTCCTGAACCACTTCGCGGGTAAGCTCAGGCGCCAGCATTTCCAACAGCACATACACATAATCGCGCAGGAACACGCCCGACTTTACCGCCACCCGCGTTGTATGAGTGCCGAACAAATGCCCCACGGGCAAGCCCACAAACCCTCGATCACGCCGAGGATCGAACGCCATGCCCGCGATAATCCCAACCCCCAGGCCAACCTCCACGTAAGTCTTGATAATATCCGCGTCGATGGCCTCCAGAACGATGTCCGGTGTCATGGAATTTTCGGCAAAAACCTCGTCAATCGTTCGGCGCCCCGAGAACTGACGGTCGTACGTCACGATGGGGTACTGAACCAGTTGCTCCAGCGTAAGATTGCGCGCCTGACTGGAGGTCAGGTCGGCAAGAGGATGGTCGGGTTTCACCACCACGACGTGCTCCCACGAATACACAGGCAGCGCCGCCAGCCCGGGGGTGGTGACCAGCGTTTCAGTCGCAATGGCGACATCGGCCTGCTCGTGCAGCACCATTTGCGCCAGACTGGGTGGATTGCCCTCGGCCAACGATACCCTGACCCTCGGAAAACGCTCACGAAAGGCGGGAATCACCCTGGGTAAAATATAACGAGCCTGGGCGTGGGTGCACCCTATCACAAGCCCGCCTTCGTCCCTGCGCGCGAACTCGTCGCTGACCTTCTTAAGGTTATCCACTTCAAGCATGATGCGATCGATCACTTGGGCAACCACCACGCCCGGCTTGGTCAGCCCCTTGATACGCTTGCCATGCCGTTCGAAGATCTTGACGCCAAGCTCGTCTTCGAACTCGATGATCGACTTGGAGACGCCGGGCTGCGATGTGAATAATGCACGCGCAGCCTCGGTAAGATTGAAGTTTCGACGAATCGTTTCGCGCACGAAACGGAATTGCTGCAAATTCATAATAAGCCCCCTGGATCGACTTATTATAAGTTATATAGAACCTATATTATATTACTTAAAATTATATTTATATACCATAGGCCAGTGTTCCGCGAACCGCATCAGGCCGTGGGCGCGGGGGTCGAATTGCGGGGCGCCTTGACGCGCAATTTACGCCACATCATATAGGCCATTAACGCTAGGAAAACCGCGTGGACCAGCCATACGCCCACGCCGAAATCCAGCTTGCCATTGCCGATCCAGCCGCGCGACAGATTGATAAGGTTCATATACAGCAAACCGATAAGGCCGGCGATCAGCAAATCGCCCGAACGGCCCAGCCTGGGGTTGACGGCCCCCAGCGGAATGGCAAGCAACGCCAGGTTCAGCGCAGCCAGCGGCAAGGCAAGCCGCCACATGATCTGGGAGCGTGCGTTGTCGGTGTCGTCGTTCAACAACTGCAGGGTGGGCCGGGCCTTGATCTGCCGCTCCACCAATTCGCGCACCGACTGCGCGGAAGCATCCGAGCTGCTCTCCAGCCGGAAACCGTAGTTATCAAAATCAAACAAGCGAAACTCGGTGCCGCCGGGCTTCAGGTCGTAGCGATGGCCATCGGCCAGCACCAGGAACCGATCGCCGTTGGCCTCGGTTTGCACATGCGCGCTTTGCGCCGTGATCACGCTTAGCCAGTCAGGGTCGATCACCCGTGCGACAACGCGGCCCAGCTCGTCCCCCGGCCTTAGAGGCTCCTCGGCGAAGAAAACCCGCGCGCCATCCTGGGTCTCGATGAACTGACCCACCGACACCTTGGACAGGTCGGAGCGCTGCTCAAAGCGCTGTCGGTATTCCTCGATCTGGCGATACGCCCAAGGCGAGGCTATTAGCGTCAGAAAAGCGATGATCAAGGCCACCGGGATGGCGCAACGCAGTATGGGACCCACCCAGTCCTTAAGCGACAGGCCGCTGGCAAACCACACCACCATTTCAGACTCGCGAAAATTACGCGTAATCGTGGTCAGCACGGCAATAAAAAGAGACACAGACAAAATAATCGGCAAAGCCGTAATACTTGAAAATGTCGCAAGCCCCAATACAACGTCGGCGCCAATGGTTCCATTCGCCGCTTCACCCAGCAGCCGCACCAGCAATACGCTGAGCCACACCACCAGCAAGGTGGAAAAAACCACCCCTGCGTGACTGAGAATTTCGGCAACTACAGAACGTTTGAATAGTGACATGAGAGAATATGCGGGATAATCGACAGCGTCCTGTAGATATCAATTGGGGAAATACGTATGGAATTTAGCACACAGACTTCGGCGTCCTTGCATCAGATCAAAACCAATGCGCTGGCCGTGGGTGTTTTTGCCGACGGCATCCTGAGCCCGGCGGCTGACGTTATCGACAATGCCAGCGGCGGCGCACTGCGAAGCCTGGTAAAAGGCGAATTTCAGGCCAAGGCCAATTCGCACCTGGTACTGCGCAACCTGCCCGGCGTTACGGCTGCACGCGTTATTTTAATCGGTTTGGGCAAGCAAGAACGCTACAGCGCAAAAGCACATGCGGGCGCCGAGCTTGTCTTCGCCAATTACTGCGTCCAAGCCCGGCTGACCGAAGGCGTCTCTGCCCTGGCGGCCATCGAATGCCCTGACAGCACGCTGCAGAGCCGCGCCCAGGCCGCCGCTATTGCCGCCGGCCAGGCTACCTACCATTACGACGCAACGCTTGGCAAACCCGAACGCGACGCCAAGCCCAAATTGCGCAAAATAGCCGTGGCTGTCGCCCGCAACCAAGCGGCCACGGCCCAGAAGGGCCTGGCCGCCGGCCGGGCAATCGCCCAAGGCATGCGCCTTACCCGCTTACTGGGCGACCTGCCCGGCAATGTCTGCACGCCTACCTATCTTGGCAATACCGCCAAGAAGCTGGCGCGCGAGTTTTCCTGCCTGAAAGCTCAAGTATTGGGCCTGAAGCAGATCGAAGCCCTGAAAATGGGATCTTTCCTTTCCGTCGCCCGCGGCTCCTACGAGCCTCCCGCGTTCATCACCCTGACCTACACGCCCCCCAAGGGCACGACCGCCAAATCCCGCAAGGCCCCCATCGTGCTGGTCGGAAAAGGCATTACCTTCGATGCGGGCGGCATATCCATCAAGCCCGCCAGCGGCATGGACGAAATGAAATACGACATGTGCGGTGCGGCCAGCGTACTGGGCACACTGCGCGCCGTCGCCGAGCTTGAACTGGACCAGCCGGTGGTTGGGCTGATCCCCGCATGCGAAAACCTGCCCAGCGGACGCGCCAATAAGCCCGGAGATGTCGTGACCAGCATGTCGGGCCAAACCATCGAAATCCTGAATACCGATGCCGAAGGCCGGCTGGTGCTGTGCGACGCCCTAACCTATGCCGAACGTCTCAAGCCGGCGGCGGTCATCGATATCGCCACCCTGACGGGGGCGTGCATTGTCGCCCTGGGCCACGTGAACAGCGGCCTGTTCTCCAAAGACGACCAATTGGCGCAAGACCTGCTGCAAGCCGGCAAGCAAGCCAACGACACCGCGTGGCGCCTGCCGCTGGACGAAGCCTATCAGGAACAACTGCGGTCCAATTTTGCCGACATAGCCAATATCGGCGGCCCCCCCGCCGGGTCGGTCACTGCCGCATGCTTCCTGTCGCGATTCACCGACAAGTACCGCTGGGCGCACCTTGATATTGCGGGTACCGCCTGGCGCAGCGGCAAAGACAAAGGCGCCTCGGGCCGCCCGGTGCCCCTGTTGGTTCAGTTCTTGCTTAACCAGGGCTGATGGCGCGGATCGACTTCGCCTTTGGCGCAACCGACCGCTTGCACATGGCCTGCCAGGTGATCCGCAAGCACTATCTGGCAGGCCGGCGCCTGCTCGTCTACGCCGACGATGCCGGCCTGCTGGAGCGCCTGGACCTGATGCTGTGGGGGTTCGAACCCACGGCATTCATTCCCCACGTCTATCAAGACGACGACGACGCAGACCAGACCCCGATCCTTCTGACGTCATCCGAACCCTTGGCGACAGCAGGCTCCACCGACGCTCCCCCGCCCTGGCTGGTTACCCTGGCAACGAACTGCCCGGCCAATGCGGCCCAGTTCGAGCGCATTCTAGAGATCGTTTCCCAGGACAGCGACGATGTTCTGGCCGCCAGGCAACGCTGGGTCCGCTACAAGGCGGACGGCCACGACCTCTACGCCCACGACGTCTCGCAACGCGCCTGAGCCTCATATGTCGTTGGCATGCTACGCCAATAGGATGCGCGCACTTGAAAATTCAGTTATTTGTAAGTTAACCTTTTATTTAGCATAAAAGCCGCCATATGCAGTGCTATAGTGCCTACATCAATGTCATTCAGACTTAAGGACTCCGCATGAACGACTTTCGACAATCCTCTCTGCCGCAACGCGATTACGCCGCACAAAGCCAACTGGCGCAAAACCGTGTGCTGCGCAATACATATTGGCTGTTGGCGCTGTCGCTGATTCCAACGGTGCTGGGCGCGATGGTGGGCCTGAACACCGGCCTGAACAGCGTCATGGCCGCCAGCCCCGGCACCAGCATGATCGTGTTCCTGATTGGCGCCTTTGGCCTTATGTACCTGGTCGAGCGCAATAAGAACAGCTCCCTGGGCGTGATGCTGTTGCTGGCCTTTACCTTCTTCATGGGCCTGATGCTGTCGCGCCTGGTGGGCTTTGTGCTGGGCTTCAGCAATGGTTCCCAGTTGATCATGATGGCGTTTGGCGGCACGGCCATTGTGTTTGGCGCCATGGCCAGCGTTGCCAGCACAACCAAGAAGGATTTTTCCCACTGGCAAAAATTCTTGTTCATCGGGGTGGTTATCCTGATTGTCGCCGCAGTCGCTAATATTTTCTTGCAACTGCCCGCTTTGGTTCTAACCATTTCGGTCATGGCCATTGCGATCTTTTCGGCCTTTTTGCTGGTTGATTTGCAGCGCGTCATTCGAGGCGGGGAAACGAACTACGTATCGGCCACGCTGGCGATCTATCTCGACGTCTACAATATCTTTACAAATTTGCTGATGTTGCTGGGGATCTTTGGCGGCGACGAATAATATCGACTGTTCCCACTCGATGTATTTCAAGAAGGCTCATTCGAATGCGATGGGCCTTTTTTTTGGGGTATCGCCAAGTGTGAGCACTGGTCAATAGGCTGGTGTTTGGCGTTCTGTGCAACACCGTGCTTGAGGCGTGGGGTGTGTATTTTGTGGGCCCTCAACCGGTTCGTCGCCCTACGGCGCCGAACATCGCATCGCCTTGCTCATCCGCGCCTTCGCGCTCCCTTCGCCTACGGCTCGCTCGGTTTCAAAGCCCGCAAAATACACACCCCACGCCTCAAGCACTGCGAACTGATCGCGAAAGACTTGCCCCATTTACAGTCTGTGTACAATTGTGGCCACGGCACTTGCAATGAATGTCGCATAAATCCAGATGGACCCGGCTTGCCCGGGTGGCTCGGCCGGGCGCCTATCCCTCGGACAACTCCAAGCAACCACGCAGCGTCTATAAATGACGCACAACTCGGTCGCTTGCTAACGTCAGGTTAGCCAAATAATGTCTTTTTACTCCACGTTTCGCCGCGTATGGCTGGCGAACCCTCGTGCCGATATTCTCGCCGGCATCGTCGTAGCTCTTGCCCTTATTCCAGAAGCCATAGGTTTTTCCATCATCGCGGGGGTTGATCCCCGCGTCGGGCTGTACGCGTCATTCTCGATCGCGGTGATTATCTCGTTGGTGGGCGGTCGGCCGGGCATGATTTCGGCCGCTACGGCCGCCGTTGCGGTAGTGGTGGTGCCACTGGTCAAGAACTACGGCGTCGATTATCTGTTTGCCGCTACGATCCTGATGGGAATTTTCCAGATTATCGCGGGATTCCTTCGGCTTGATCTGCTGATGCAGTACGTCTGGCGCTCTGTCATCACGGGATTCGTGAACTCCCTGGCAATCTTGATCTTTATGGCCCAACTGCCGCAGTTAATCGACGTTACCTGGTTAACCTATGTGATGGTTGCAGGTGGCCTGGCCATCATTTATTTATTCCCATTCTTGACCAAGGTTGTGCCTTCACCCCTGGTTGCCATCGTCATACTTACAACCATCGCCATCTTCGGTGGCATGGATGTCAATACGGTTGGCGACATGGGCAAACTGCCCTCATCCCTGCCGGCATTCCTGATTCCCAACGTACCTTTCAATCTTGAAACCTTGCGGATTATTTTCCCGTATTCGCTGACCATGGCCGCCGTTGGCTTACTTGAATCCTTGTTGACCGCACAGATCGTGGACGATCTAACCGACACGCCCAGTAACAAGCGTCGAGAATGCAAAGGCCAGGGCGTTGCCAATTTCGTGACTGCCTTTTTCGGGGGCATGGGCGGTTGCGCCATGATCGGGCAGTCCGTCATCAACATAAAGTCGGGGGGCTCGGGGCGATTGTCCACCTTCGTCGCCGGAGCTTTCCTGCTCTTTCTTATTGTCGTACTGGGTCCCTTGGTGGCAAAGATACCAATGCCGGCACTGGTTGCCGTCATGATCATGGTTTCCATCGGCACATTTAGCTGGGGATCCATCCGCAACCTGGGCTCGCACCCATGGCAATCATCCGTTGTCATGCTAACCACTGTGGTCGTTGTGGTGTGGACACATAATCTTGCTCAGGGCGTGATTGCCGGCGTTCTGCTAAGTGGTGTATTTTTCGCCGGCAAGGTCAGGCGCCTCTTTGCCGTAAGCTCACAGCTGTCGCCAAATGGGCTGACGCGCACGTACTACTATGCGGGGCAAGTGTTCTTTGCCTCCACCGAGCGATTTGCCGAAGCCATTGACTTCAAGGAAGGCATTGAACACGTGATCCTGGACGTTTCAGCCGCTCACTTCTGGGATATTTCCGCTGTCGGCGCCTTGGACAAGGCAGTCCTTAAGTTGCGGCGCGAAGGAAAGTCGGTCGAGGTGTTCGGCCTTAACGAGGCCAGCGCCACGTTGGTCGGCCGATTTGCCGTACATGATAGCGGCAGCTAAAAAATAACGTTAGGAGTACAGCATGAGCAAGATGCCGGCCCTGTTCTGCGCGATCACCCCGATTACCGCCTGGCCGTGCCCACGCCCGATCATTTCATTCCACTACTCTATCTGGCAGGGTTGGCGCGCGCCGAAGACAGAGTGCTCGAGCCCTTGGTTCGGGGCTACACCATGGGTTCGATCTCGATGACCTGTTTCGGGCTTGGCGCAGACATCGAACTACGCAAAAGCAGCGCCTGTGCAGCCAAATTGCCCGAAGGCGTACCACCCGACCAGACGAATATGTAAAGCCAACGCTCCCCGTGGCGCAGCACAGGGCTTCTGGCCACGCCTGCGGCGGTACGGTTTCTACAAAGTTCCTCGTTGCGCGGGGCGGGGTCTGGGGTGGCTGGCGTAAGGCGTGCGCCGTGGCTGTGGCGTTTCGCCGGGGGCAGTCGGCGGGAGCTGCCCGAGTTCCGCAGCCGCCAACGGCGGCAAGGGCGAGTTCTCCCGACGCCCGGCGAAACGGCGCAGACGCGGATCAAGCACGCCGTGCCAGCCACCCCAGACCCCGCCCCGCGCAACGCTTTAGGCAGCCTCCAGCAGCTTATTGAATCGAAACAGCCTCTCCCGTTTCAGCATCGCCGTCACCGCCTCGTCCTTTTGCGCAGCGTCCTCGCAAATGTCATAAACCAGCTCCAGCAGAAGTTCACGATCGGTCGCCCAATATTCCACTAGCAAACGGTCAGGATCCATCAGATGCAAACCCAGCTTACGCAATTCCGCCCGGTTGAAATCCCGCGTGTTACGGGTCACCACCGCCACCGAAGCGCCCTGGGAAGCAGCCAATGCGGAACGACCCGCCGCTATCACATGCCAATCCTTGGCATCGCTAAAACGCAAGCCAGCCTTGAAAGACTCTACATCCCCCTGGTCGGCCAATGGAAACGCCTGCTGCATCTGGGCCCACTGGCCCTGCAAATCATCCAGAGGAACCTTCCAGATCCGCGATGCATTCCGCCGCCACTCATCGCCAATCACGGTGCTCCACACGGGCTGCAGCCGGCCCTGGGCCGCCATGCCGAGCAGGATGCGGCGCAATACATTGGAAATAAGAACACAGGTATCCAGAACGGTAAAAAGAGGCGGAGCAGCCTGGGCGGATGCATCATCGCCGCAGCCAGGCGCGCGTGCCGCAACCCCGCCCCTCGCTTCGCACTCACCACCGCTCGAGCCCAAGCCAGAGCCCGAATCCGAGCTGCAGCCGATCATACGCCGCCCGTGCAATGTGCCGCTCAAAATCGCTGCAGCTCCATCAAGACCTTGCGCGTCTTCAACGGCTGGCCTGCCAGCAGCTCGTCCAAGCGTGTTCGCAAAGACTGACGCAATTCAGGTTCAATCGCAATATCGTCGAAATCGGGCATGGCTTCGTCCAGACCATACCCCGTTTCGGCCAACAACACCCACTCGAAACGCCTAAGGGCGCCTGCCGCACGCGAGCCGCCCGCCAACTGAAGCAACGCATTATCGTAGGCGTCGTACAACGTCTCGTGAGCGTCCTCGCGAGGCAGCAGGCGCAACAGCAGTTCATTCAGATACCAGGCCGACATCAAGGCCCTTCCCTTCAAAGGACGTATGCCCAGGCTCTCGGCACGCACCAGCGTCTTGACTTCGCCTGTGCCGCTCCATGACAGCGCCAGCGGCTGGAATGCTGAGAGCACAGGGCGAAGCACGGAATAAGGCCGCTTCGCCCCCTTGGCCACTAGCGTTCCAATGCCGTGATCCCGAGTAAATACCTGAATGATCAGCGACGTCTCCTTCCAGGACGCCGCGTGCAAAAGATAGCCTGGCGCGTCGTTGACACGTTGGCTGCGTCGGCTATTCATACCCCAGATCGCGCAACGCGCTTTCGCGGTCCGACCAGCCCTTGCGCACCTTGATGTAAACATCCAGGAAAACCGGCTTGTCCAGCAGCTTGGCAATATCCTGACGGGCCTCGGTCGCGATGCGTTTCATGTGTCCTCCGCCCGCACCCAGCAAAATGGGCCGGTGCGACTCGCGCTCCACCACCACGCAAGCGGCAATGCGTGCGCCTTCAACATTCTCTTCCCATTGTTCGATGACAACCGTGCAACTGTATGGCAGTTCATCGCCCACCAGGCGGAATATCTTTTCGCGGATCAGCTCGGCAGCGATGAAGCGCAAGGGGCGGTCTGTCAGCGTGTCTTCTTCAAACATCGGCTCGCCTTCCGGCAGACGCAGTGCGACCTCATTCAGCAGGGTATCCAGTTGCACGTTGCGCACGGCGCTGACAGGCACGACCGCAGCGTAAGGGAACTGTTCCATGAGCTTGCTGACGAAGGCAAACAAGGCATTCTTATCTTTAACGGCATCCACCTTGGTAATGACCAGGATGGTGTGATCGCCTTTAGGCAGCAACGGCACCAGTTGCTGGTCTCCGGCAGACCATTTGCCCGCTTCCACGACATGCATCACCACATCGACCTCGGCCAGCGCCTGGGTTACCACACGGTTCATCATCCGGTTCATGGCCCCGCCATGACGGGTTTGAAAGCCCGGGGTGTCCACAAATACAAACTGTTCGTCGTCGCGTGTCAGGACGCCATGAATACGATGACGTGTTGTTTGCGCCTTGCGCGACACAATTGAAATTTTGCTGCCGATCAGTGCATTGGCCAGGGTGGACTTCCCGACATTGGGACGCCCTACGATCGCAACAAAACCGCAGCGGAAAGGCTTGCTCATTTGTTCTCTTGAGTGACCGCCACCGGCAGTGACAGTTGGGTGGACTTGCGCGCGCGCGGCCGAGCCGCACCCGAACCCTTGGTTGCAGGCAAGGCCTGGATGGCGGCGATCGCCTGCGTAGCGGCCAACTGCTCGGCCGCGCGGCGACTGGCCCCCGCTGCGGTGACCTTGATATCCAGTTTTGGAATGGCGCACTCGACATCGAACAGTTGATTGTGCGCCGCACCATGGGTGGCCAGCACCGTATATACTGGGAGATCCAGCTTACGGCCCTGCAGCAGCTCTTGCAAAAGCGTTTTTGGATCCTTGCCCAGGGTTTTAGGGTCGACCGTTTGCAGAATTGGCGCATACAAACGGGCGACCACTTTCTGTGCGGCATCGAATCCTGCGTCCAGGAAAACCGCCCCGAAAACGGCCTCGAGGGCATCCGCCAGAATCGACGGACGCCGAAAGCCGCCGCTTTTCAGTTCACCTTCGCCCAACCTTAGATACTGCGACAGGGACAGGCGCTGTGCAATGTCCGCCAACGACGACTGCTTGACCAGGTTGGCCCGCAAGCGGGATAAATCGCCCTCGTCGATCTTGGCAAAGCGCTTATACAACAAGGCCGCCACGACAAAATTAAGCACTGAGTCGCCAAGAAACTCCAGCCGCTCGTTGTGACGGGCGCTATGGCTGCGATGCGTGACCGCCTGTTCCAGAAGCTGTTTGTCCTGGAACTGGTAATCGATCGCTGTTTCAAGTGGCGTCAGGTTGCTCATTAGTTAAACCCGCCTATGCGACTGGGTTCGCTGAAGTTCATCCAGATGAAAAAGGCCCGTCCAACAATGTTCTGTTCCGGCACAAACCCCCAATAGCGGCTATCCAGACTATTGTCGCGATTGTCGCCCATCATGAAGTAATGCCCTTCGGGCACTTTACAGGCTACCCCGTTGGCGAGATAGCGGCATTGATCCCGATAGGGAAAATCCACGATGGGCATGAAGTCTTGCGAGGCCCTTTTATTCAGAAGAATGCTATGGGTCTGGTCCCCCAGTTCTTCAGTATAGCGCCCCACGTAATTCGAGCGGTCAGGCTCGAAATAATCGCCGTCCCGCACATTGGCCACTTCCTTTCCGTTAATCGACAACACCTTGTCGCGATACAGGATTTCGTCGCCTGGCAAACCGACCACACGTTTGATGTAGTCCACCGAGGTATCCACCGGATAGCGGAACACAACCACGTCTCCCCGCTCGGGCTCGCCCAGATCGACCACTTTTTGGTTGACGATAGGCAGCCTTACGCCATATTCGAATTTATTGACCAGGATAAGATCGCCGTTTTGCAAAGTGGGAAGCATGGAGCCCGAGGGAATCCGAAACGGTTCGACCACGAAGGAACGCAATACAAACACGAATAGAATGACGGGAAAAAAGCTGACGCAGTACTCGATCCACCAAGGCACGCGGTGGGCCTGGTCGTAGGCCTGTTGGCGCAAGCGAGCGGCCTCGACCGTCCCCACCCCAGCCGGATTGGCATCGAAAACGGCCATTTCGGCCTCGGCCCGGCGCCGGCGACGTGCCCTCAGCCAAAAAAAGTCAAGGCACCAGACAATGCCGGTGATGACCAGAAGCACGAACAAGATCAGTGCAAAATCCCAGCTCATACGCTATATACCTTCTTACTTTTCATTACTTGTCCTCGACTTGCAAGATGGCGAGGAAAGCTTCCTGCGGGATTTCAACGTTACCGACCTGCTTCATCCGTTTTTTTCCGGCCTTCTGCTTTTCAAGCAGTTTTTTCTTGCGGGATATATCGCCGCCGTAGCATTTGGCCAAAACGTTCTTGCGCAATGCCTTGACACTTTCACGGGCAATGATTTCGGCGCCGATCGCTGCCTGGATGGCAATGTCGAACATCTGCCTGGGGATCAGGCCACGCATTTTGGAGACCACTTCCCGGCCTCGATACCGTGCATTGCTACGATGCACCATCATGGACAGGGCATCGACGCGATCACCGTTGATCAGCAAATCGACGCGCACAACGTCGGAGGGCTGGTACTCCTTGAACTCGTAGTCCATGGATGCATAACCACGGGAGACCGATTTAAGCTTGTCAAAAAAGTCGAGCACGATTTCGGCCAGCGGTATCTCGTAGGTTAGATGCACTTGCCGTCCGTGATAGGTCATGTTCAATTGCACGCCGCGCTTGGCCATGCATAGCGTCATGACGGGGCCGACATATTCCTGGGGCATAAACAGCGTGACCGTGACAATGGGCTCGCGAATCTCGGTGATGGAGCCAACTTCGGGCATGCGCGATGGGCTTTCAATCATGGCCACGCTGCCGTCGCGCTGCTCGACCTCGTACACCACCGACGGCGCGGTCGTGATGATGTCCATGTCGAACTCGCGCTCCAGG
Organism: Pusillimonas sp.; assembly: GCA_044464765.1. Classification (GTDB taxonomy): domain Bacteria; phylum Pseudomonadota; class Gammaproteobacteria; order Burkholderiales; family Burkholderiaceae_B; genus JBIQKZ01. The sequence goes on along the minus strand of JBIQKZ010000012.1, from coordinate 76,083 downwards.
CGCTCCTGCACAATTTCCATATGCAGCAAGCCCAGGAAGCCGCAGCGAAAGCCGAAACCCAGGGCCTGGGAAACTTCCGGCTCGAACATCAGCGACGAGTCATTCAGCTTGAGCTTCTCAAGCGAATCGCGCAGTTGATCATATTCGCTGCTCTCGACCGGATATAAACCGGCAAATACCTGAGGCTTGACCTCTTTGAAACCGGGCAGAGCCTTTTGCGCGGGCTTGCCGGCAAGAGTGATCGTATCGCCGACCTTGGCATCTTCCAGTTGCTTGATCCCGGCAATGACGAAACCCACCTCGCCCGCCGAGAGTTCAGAACGCGGCTGCGATTTTGGGGTAAATACCCCTATTTGCTCGCACAGGTGATTCGCGCCGCTAGCCATCAGCAGGATTTTATCTTTGGGACGCAGCACCCCATTGATAATTCGCACCAGCATGACGACACCCACGTAGTTGTCAAACCATGAGTCGATGATCAATGCCTGGAGTGGCTGGCTTGCGTCGCCCACTGGTGGCGGCACCTTGGCGACGATGTCCTCCAGGATCTCGTCAATTCCCAGGCCTGTTTTGGCGCTGGCGAGCACTGCATCGGAGGCATCAATGCCAATGACGTCTTCGATTTCCTGCCGGGCGGCCTCGGGTTCGGCCGACGCCAAATCCATTTTATTGAGGATGGGAAGGACTTCGACACCCAATTCGATGGCGGTATAGCAATTGGCGACGGTCTGGGCCTCGACCCCCTGGCTGGCATCCACAACCAGCAGCGCCCCTTCACAAGCCGACAGCGATCGGCTGACTTCGTAGGAAAAATCCACGTGGCCGGGGGTGTCGATAAGATTCAAGGCATAGACTTTGCCATCCTTAGCTTTATAGCTGAGCGATGCCGTCTGGGCCTTGATCGTAATGCCTCGCTCGCGCTCGATGTCCATCGAATCAAGCACTTGCGTGGACATTTCCCGGTCTGCCAGCCCTCCACAACGATGAATCAACCGATCGGCCAGGGTGGATTTACCATGATCGATATGGGCAATAATTGAAAAGTTGCGGATGTGATCCATAGTCCAGCACAAAAAAGCTCGTTAGAGCAAAGGTTAAGAGCTAAGCAAAAAAAGGAGCGCATAGAGCGCTCCTCTTGCCGTCAATACAGCATTTTAGCCGTTTCTGCGAATTATTTTCGCGGTGTGACGGGTACCCATTGCGTCTGGCCATCACGCAGCACCAGCAAGGCCGCTGCACGAGAGGTGTCGAGCTTACTGACCAGGGAAGCGAACTGCTTGCTGTCGACCACATCGGTCGCGTTCACAGTCAGGATGATATCGCCAGGTTGGAGGCCGGCTGAAGCCGCCGGATCTTCCACCTCGGTTACCTGAACGCCGCCCTTGAAATTTTCCTTGGCCTGGAGCTCGGCTGGCGCATCGGAAACTTTCAGCCCCAGTGCATCTGCAGGTTCGACAGCCTCGGGCGCAGATTCCGTGTCGGCCTGGCTTTCATCGGGCGCCTGGAGCTCGCCGACCGTCAGCTTGAGCGTTTCCGTCTTGCCTTTGCGCCATACTTCCATCGTTGCCTTGCTATCGGGCTTGGTCGCCCCCACGATGCGCGGCAGGTCGGTCCAGTGCTTGATCTCGCTGTCGTTGAACTTGGTGATCACGTCGCCGGAACGCACGCCGGCTTTGGCTGCGGGAGCTCCCTGCTCGACGTTGCTGACCATCGCGCCACGCGCTTCATCCAGGCCAATGGCCTTGGCTACTTCTTTGGAAACCGGCCCGATCTGCACCCCGATACGGCCGCGTGTCACCTTGCCATGGTCTTTCAATTGCGTAACGACTCGCATGGCTTCGTCGATGGGGATGGCCAACGAAATACCCATGAATCCGCCACTTTGCGAAATAATCTGCGAATTCACGCCAACCACCTGCCCGGCCAGGTTGATAAGAGGTCCACCCGAGTTGCCGGGATTGACCGCAACATCAGTCTGGATGAACGGCAAGTAATCGCCGGTATCCCGGTTGATGGCGCTAATGATGCCCGCCGTCGCTGTGGACTCGAGCCCGAAGGGCGAGCCGATCGCCAGAACCCACTGACCTTTCTTCAGGTTCTTGGAGCTGCCGATCGCAAGCGGCGACAACCCATTGGCGTCGATCTTGATCAGCGCGATATCGGTGCGCGGATCCGTGCCGATGATCTTGGCCTTGTGTTCCTTGCCATCGGTCATGGTGACGAAGATGCCATTGGCTCCGGCCACCACATGATTATTGGTCAGGATATAGCCGTCATCGGAAATGATGAAACCCGAACCCACGCCACGAGGCACGGTGCGCTCCTTGGATTCCGGCGCCTGGCGTTGGCGTGGATCGGGGACTGCCCCTGGCGGCTTGAAGTCGGGGCCAAAGAACCAACGGAACATTTCGTAGGGATCGGTTCCGCCCCCCGGCCCAAACGGGCTGGTGCGCGTGGATATGGTCTCGGTGGTGCGTATATTCACGACCGAACCTTCCGCCTTCGCGATCACATCGGAAAAATCGGGAATCGACAACACAGGCACCTGAGTGGACTGCGCATGGGCCATGCCGCTGGTTCCACTAAAGACCACTGCCGCCGCGCCAAGCAAAAATGCACCGGCAAGCCGTGAGACCTTCTGTGGTGTTATGCCATCTGCAAACATCATATGAACTCCTTTTCTTATTTCGGCCACTGTTTCCATCAATCAGTTAGAAGGAACAGCCAGTGGAACGTATTCGGTGTGATCCGCTAATTCACGTAAAGTTCCGGAAGGCACCTCGCCAATTGCGGTAAACCAGTGATCGCCAATGCGAGCACCGTAGATATTAATAGCCCCGGTACGCGCGCCGCCCTTGGGCAACGCCTTGCGTTCCTGCGTTTCCGACACCGCTTCTATAAAGACGGATATGGCGGCCAGGCCGTCGCTAAGCACCAGTTGCTTGACCGTTGCTCCCGACCGCATGGGCCGCGAAATCTGGGTGACATAGTCGAACCCAGGCAGCGGCGCGATCCGCCACCCCAAGCTGGCGATATCGATCGGGGTCACAATCGGACGGACCGTTTTCCAGTCTTTGGTGTCCCAAGCGGATTCAATCTGATCCGCCCTGACATCGTTGCCAAGCCGCACGCTGGTAAATGCAATCTGGTCGACCACCTTGCGGTCTGTATCCAGGGTCTGGGCCTTGAGCAGCAGGTGGGTTTGGCTGTCGATGCAGAGTCGATAGCCATAACGATGCTCATCTTTGGGGATGACGTCGACCAACACGCATTGCCGTCCTGCCACCCGCTCCGGCGTGCCGGCCATATGGAAGGAATAGAAGTCGGCGAGGCCCTCTGCCTGGCCGATCAACAGGCTGGGAAAACGGTCGATACGGCGATCTTCAATCACCACGACCTTCTTTTCAGGCAACAGGCAATGCACCATGTCGTCCTGGAGGATGAATTCACGCGGTGCGCCGTCCAGGATTTCCAAACGTTCACGTTCGCCTGTGCCATCGACCAAATGCACCACCCGGGACGACTGCATCGTCGCGCCTTGCTGATATGTAAAGACGCCATCGTAATCGCTTTGCCTGGCAGCCAACTGCGCCTTCTGCAACAGCTCGAACGCGTCGTCCTGCGTCTCGGTATTGCTCTGCGCAAGAGCGACCGGCGCCATCAGCAGGCAGCTAAACGCCAAGAGACCGGCTCTGAGAATTCCGCCGACCATTAGCGCGCGGCCCCGCCATCGAACGACACACGCCGGATAGGATTGGCTCCGGCAAACTGGCGATGCGCATCGATATAGTCGCTGACGTCGGTGTCCTCGGCCGCAGCCACAATGTGCACCGGCGCGGCGGCTTCATTTGCGGGCGTCGACAAATACGGCAAGGCGACCCAAACCACAGTGGCCACCGCAGCGGCTACGACCAACCCCGGCAAGCCTACCCGCTTGAGCAAGGGAGCGTGCCGCTGCGGCGCCAGAATTGCGGGCTCGGCGTCGATGGCCCTGGAAACCCGAGCGTAGAACAAATCGGATGGCTTGTGGGCAAGGTCGTCGCTGCGCAACACATCACCGATCAGGTGATACGTATCCCAGACCTGGCGCCCATAGGGCGAATCGAGATCTTCGGATCGTATATCGCCTTGGCCGTCCACCCAGGCCGACACCCGGCTCTCGAAAGAGGCGGCTGTTTGATCCTCAGGCTTAACCTTGACTTGCATGTTTAACTACTCCTTACCAGCGGCCGTCGCTGTCAGTGTCCAGGACCGGCCGCAGTTGCTCTGCAATAGCTTCGCGCGCCCGAAATATGCGCGAACGCACCGTACCAATGGGACAGTTCATGGTCTGAGCAATATCTTCATAGCTCATGCCTTCAATTTCGCGCAAGACAATGGCCGTACGCAGTTCATCAGGCAATTCGCCGATCGCGCTATTAACCGTCTCCACGATTTGCTTGCTGGCCATCAAAGACTCGGGCGTACTGATATCAGTTAGGGTGTCGATTTGACTAAAAGTTTCACCGTCTTCGGTATCAATTACATTTGGCGTGCTTGGCCGCCGCGAGTTGGCTACCTGCCAGTTTCGCGCAGTGTTGATGGCAATACGATACAACCAGGTGTAAAAAGCGCTGTCGCCCCGGAACTGGGGCAAGGCACGATAGGCCTTGATGAAGGCTTCCTGCGCAACGTCCTCGACTTCGGCGGGGTCACGCACCATCCGCGACAGCAAGCGCATGATTTTGCGCTGATACTTCAAGACCAGCAGGTCGTAGGCGCGTTTGTCGCCACGCTGCACACGGGCAACCAGCTCGGCGTCGACATCGCGTTCGCTCACCTGAGCGCTCCTGTTGCTTGCTGCCCGGCACGGATCAATTGGCGGGCCGCCAGTATCTGCAGCCGGCGCCAGGCCTGGGGCATGACGGTGGATTTCCAAAGGGTTAGTTCAAGCATGCCGTCCTTCTGGTGACTTGAGGGTGGGTCGCCAAAACGCAGGGTCGTCCAGAAAGGCCCGGGCCAGACTTGATGCAGGACCAGCAATCGGCCCTTGCGGTCCTGGACGAACTCCCAATCGCCCTGATGATGGGCATAGAGTAACCCGATTGGCGGGAACAAGCCTAAACGCGGGTGAGCGCGCCACCGCCAGACGACGAACAATGCCGGCGCCAACAACAAAAACGACGCATAAGCAAGGCAAATGACTGCGGCAGCGCCCAGCCCCCAGGCCAGGCAAGACGCCCACCAAGGGCGCTGGACCACCCACGATTCAGCAGGTGGCGCGTCAAATGCCTTAGGCGCGAAGCCCATGGACACCAGGAAGCCCTAGACTCGCCGCACGATCATGGTGCCGTTGGTGCCGCCAAATCCGAACGAGTTGGACAGCGCGACATCGATCTTCAGGTCGCGAGCCTGATTGGCGCAGTAATCCAGATCGCACTCCGGGTCTTGGTTGAAGATATTGATCGTCGGGGGGGAAATCTGGTTATAAAGCGCCAGGGTGGTGAATACCGCTTCAATGCCGCCGGCCGCCCCCAGCAAATGGCCTGTCATGGACTTCGTGGAATTGACCACCAGCTTGCGGGCATGGTCGCCAAAAGCCAGTTTCAGGGCCTCGGTTTCATTTTTATCGCCCAGCGGCGTAGAGGTGCCGTGCGCGTTTACATACGAGACTTGATCAGCGTTGATGCCGGCATCCCGCAAGGCCTGGACAATGCCACGGCGTGGGCCGTCGCAATCAGGCGAGGTAATGTGATAGGCGTCGGAGCTGAGCCCGTAGCCGATGAACTCGCCATAGATTCGCGCACCGCGCTTCTTGGCTGATTCGTATTCTTCAAGAACCAGGGCGCCTGCCCCTTCGCCAAGCACGAAACCGTCGCGGTCGACGTCCCAGGGGCGTGAAGCGGTGGTTGGATCGTCGTTGCGCGTGGACAAAGCCCGCATGGCGGCAAAGCCGCCTATGCCCAGGGGCGAAACCGTGGATTCAGCGCCGCCGGCGATCATGACATCGGCATCGCCGTAAGCAATGAGGCGTGCGGCATCGCCGATGGAGTGCAAGCCGGTCGTACACGCGGAAACCACGGCATAGCTGGGCCCTTTCAGCCCAAGCATGATGGACAACTGACCTGAAACCAGATTGATGAGTGAAGCGGGGACAAAGAAAGGCGAAATGCGCCTTGGGCCGCGCTGCAGGTATTCGGCCTGGGTCTCTTCGATGCGAGGCAGCCCGCCAATCCCGGAGCCCAGAATGACTCCCATGCGGTCGGCGACGGCCTCGGTGGCCTCAAGCCCTGAATCACGCCACGCTTGAACACCCGCAGCCACGCCATAATGGATGAAGGTATCCATTTGCTTGGCTTCCTTGGCGGACATGTATTGCGTAACGTCGAAATCCTTCACTTCGCCCGCGATTTGCGCGCTGAAGGCGGAAGGATCGAAACGTGTGATACGACCGATGCCGGAATTTCCATTGACGATATTGTCCCAGGCGCTTTGGATATCGTTCCCCACAGGAGAAACAATGCCAAGGCCGGTAATGACGACACGTCGTTTCACGGAAGACCCCCTAAATAAAAAAGCGGCTAGAAGCAAACACCCTTTGTCGCCGCTCATGCCCGAGAACCGGGCATGACGACGGGTTGCTGCCGCTACCGCCTGGCGTAACGCGGCTGACGCCGCGTTTAGGCCATGTAGTGATTATTATTTGCTGTGCGACGTGATGTAGTCGACAGCTTGCTGAACCGTCGTGATTTTTTCGGCTTCTTCGTCGGGAATTTCAGTTTCGAATTCATCTTCAAGTGCCATCACAAGCTCGACCATATCGAGCGAATCGGCACCGAGGTCGTCAAGGAATGAAGATTCGTTCTTGATCTCGGCTTCGTTGACGCCAAGTTGTTCAGCGACGATCTTCTTGACGCGCTGTTCGATGCTTTCCATGCAGATCTCCAAGTTGGGAAAATTCCCGCGAAATTATAGCCAAAACCGTAAGGTATAGCAGTTGACTATGACAAAAAAATAGCGTTGCCCGTTAAAACAAGATTTTGCATAGTTTATACGCTATGTTGATGCGAGCAACACCTCTGGGTGAACAGATTTTACCCTGTTCGGTTCTTTACATGTACATCCCGCCATTTACATGGAGGGTGGCCCCCGTGATGTAGCCTGCGTGCGGACCAGCCAAGAAGGCGACCGCATGGGCCACGTCGGCGGGAGACCCCAGCCGACCGAGCGGAATTTGCGTTAACAGGGCAGCAGCCTGGGCTTCACTAAGCGCCCGGGTCATGTCGGTTTCGATAAAACCGGGCGAAACACAATTAACCGTGATGTTACGGCTGCCCAATTCGCGAGCCAGGGCCTTTGCCATGCCCGCGACGCCCGCTTTTGCCGCCGCGTAGTTGGCCTGCCCAGGGTTGCCGCTGGAGCCGACAATGGACGTAATGTTAATAATACGCCCGGCGCGCGCTTTCATCATGGTTTTCAGGACACCGCGCGACAAACGAAAGACGGCGGACAAGTTTGTGTCGAGCACCGAATCCCAGTCATCGTCTTTCATCCGCATGGCCAATGTGTCCCGGGTGATACCGGCATTATTGACCAGGATATGCGGCCCATTCTGTTGGGCAAGGTCGGCAATCAGCGCTTCGCACTGGGTTACGTCGTTCACATCCAGCACGACACCACGCCCACCGCTGGCCGCCAATTGTTCAGTAATGGCCTGCGCCCCGGCCTCGGATGTGGCGGTTCCCACCACGATCGCGCCCCGCGCAGCCAATTCCTGCGCGATCGCCTTCCCTATCCCCCGGGTGGCGCCGGTCACCAAGGCGATCTTGCCTTCCAGTTCCTTGTCGTTCATGTTGGTTCTCCCTTACCCTTATCTTTATGCCTTAAGCGTTTCCAATGCCGTCTCAAGCGAGGCCGGATCGGTCACGGCCAAGGCGGTGATATCGCGATCGATACGCTTGACCAGCCCCGTCAGGACCTTGCCCGGGCCGCACTCGACAATATGTGTAACACCTTGCGCCTTCATGGCCTGTATGGTTTCTACCCACCGCACAGGGTTCCACGCCTGTCGGATCAACGCATCCCGGATCGCAGCCGGGTCGGTGGGACTTGACACGTCTACGTTGTTGATCAACGGAATGGCGGGTGAACGCAACTCGATTTGCGCCAAGGCGTCAGCGAGCACCTGCGCAGCGAGGCGCAACAGACTTGAGTGAAACGGCGCCGAAACAGGCAAGACCAGCGCGCGCTTGGCTCCGGCCTGCCGGGCAAGTTCGCAAGCACGTTCAACGGCCTCTTTGTGCCCGGCAATGACCACTTGTGCGGGCGCATTGAAATTGACCGCCTCGACGATCTGGCCCTGGGCTGCCTGAGCGCAGGCCGCCAGCACGGCATCATCGTCCAAACCGAGAATCGCCGCCATGCCGCCCTGACCAACAGGCACAGCCTGCTGCATGGCGTCGGCACGAATACGCACAATTCGCACAGCGTCGTCGGGAGACAGCGCACCGACAGCGGCCAGCGCTGAGTACTCACCCAAACTATGCCCCGCCACCACGGCGGGCTCAGGACCGCCTGCCGCTTGCCAGGCTCGATAGATGGCGAGCGCGGCGGCCAGCATGACCGGCTGGGTGTTGGTCGTAAGATTGAGCTGTTCAGCCGGCCCGGTATGGATCAATGCGGCAAGATCTTGCCCCAAAGCGTGCGAGGACTGTTCGATGGATTGCGCCACCGCTGTGTTGCCGTCCCAGGCATCAAGCATGCCAACGGCTTGCGATCCCTGTCCGGGAAATACAAATGCTGTTTTCATATCGTTTGTCTTTTCGTTATATTTGAAGGCAAGGCCGGAATCTGGGCCGGTGGGCTTCAGGCCCCGCCAAATATCACATTCGGGCCAGTATGGAACCCCAGGTAAAGCCGCCCCCAACCCCTTGCATCAATACCAGGTCGCCCGCCTTGATTCGCCCGTCGCGCCGGGCGACATCGAGCGCCAGCGGAACGCTGGCCGCCGACGTGTTGGCATGCTTGTCCAAAGTGACGATAAGCTTTTCAGAAGGTATGCCCAGCTTGCGGCCCAGGAAATTAAGAATGCGGACGTTGGCTTGGTGGGGCACCATCCAGTCGATCTCATCCAGCGCGATACCTGCTTCTTCGCACACGTCTTTGGCTGATTGCGCCAACGAATTGACGGCGAGCTTGAACACCGCCTGGCCGTCCATGCGCAGAAAGGGATCCCCGGTGACGACACCGTTGCACACGGAACCAGCGGCGTTCAGGATATTCTGGTGACTGCCGTCCGCGCTGATCTGAATGCCCATGATGCCGGGTTCGTCGGACGCCTTGACGACCACCGCCCCTGCGCCATCGCCAAACAGCACGCATGTGCGGCGATCGTTCCAATCGAGGATGGTGGAAAAGACCTCGGCGCCAATGACCAAAGCCGTGGAGGCCCGGCCCGCACGGATAAAGGTTTCAGCGGTGGTCAGCGCGTATACGAACCCACTACAAACCGCCTGCACGTCGAATGCCGGGCAGCCGCGAATCCCCAGATTGGCCTGCACTAAACAGGCGGTGCTGGGGAAAATAAAGTCGGGGGTGGAAGTGGCGACGATAATCAAATCGACCTCGTCTGCCTTGACGCCTGCATCATCCAGCGCAAGCGTGGCCGCCTTGGTGGCCAACATACTGGACGTGGTGCCGGGATCGGCAATGTGCCGCTGCCGGATACCCGTGCGCTCGACGATCCACTCGTCAGAGGTTTCGACGCCCCGTGTCGCCAGATCGGCGGCAAGAGCATCATTGGAAACCACGCGTGGCGGCAGGCAGCCCCCCGAACCGACTATTTTTGCATAAGGCATATCAGCATCCAACACCCCGAAGCTTATTGCACGGGCTGTGAAAAATCGTTGTCAAACTTCGCCGACCGCACGTCGGCGGCTTGTAAACTTTGGCGCAACCGATCAATAGCCTGCGTCGTTCCCTGGAGCAAGTCGTTCAGCACCGCCTCGCGGGCGCGCTGCAAGGCGCAATCGAAAGCATAGATATCAGCCGACCCATGGCTTTTTATCACAATACCGCGCAGGCCGAGCAACGCCGCTCCATTGTAGCGACGACTATCTACCTGATCCCTGAATCGATTGAGCACCGGCGTGGCAACCAGGCCCGCCGCCTGGGAAAGCAAAGTTCGGTTGAACTCGGCGCGCATCATGGTGCTGACCATTTTGGCCAAACCTTCAATCGACTTGAGCACGACATTGCCTACAAAGCCATCGCACACAATAACATCGACTGTACCCTTGCAGATGTCATCGCCCTCGACGTTGCCGTAAAAGTTAAGGCCGCTGGCGCGCAATAATTCGGCCGCCTGCTTGACGACCTCATTGCCCTTGATGACCTCTTCGCCGATATTCAGCAAACCCACCGTCGGCCGTTCCTGCCCATACAAAGAGGTAACCAAAGCAGTGCCCATGATGGCGAACTGCAGCAGGTGCTCTGCCGAGCAATCCACATTGGCGCCCAGGTCGAGCATGGTGGTGGCCTCGCCCTTCTGATTGGGAATGGACGTAGCGATGGCCGGACGGTCGATGCCATCCAGCGTTTTTAAGACATACCGTGAAATCGCCATCCAGGCGCCTGTATTGCCGGCGGAAATACAGGCGTCGGCCAAACCGTCCTTGACAGCCTGCACCGCGACCCGCATGGACGAATCTTTCTTGCGTCGCAGAGCGATCTCGACAGGATCGTCCATAGCGATCACTTCGGACGCCGGCACGACTTGATACCAAGCATCGCTGACACTGCCCTGCGACCGCAGGTGCTCGTGAATGGCCTGGACGTCGCCGACCAGAAGAAAGCGCGTATCAGGATGACGCCGTGCAAACTGGCAGGCGGCTGCCACTGTCACCGGCAATCCGACGTCGCCGCCCATGCAGTCAATGGCAATACGAATATTAGCTGTCGACATCAAGCGCGCAATCTAGGCGAAACGCCGGAAACCGGGCTGATTACTCGTCGTTTTTCGTTTTAATGACTTTGCGTCCACGATAGACCCCATTGGGGCTGATATGGTGGCGCAGATGCAATTCGCCGGTGCTGGGCTCGATTGCGGTGGGAGGCGTGGAAATGAAATCGTGCGAACGATGCATGCCGCGCTTAGACGGACTCTTTTTGTTTTGCTGGACGGCCATGATGACTCCTGGAAGCGGATCGCTATTGTAAGCGAAGTTCTCCGCGGGTTGGTTTCGATAAAAACTAATCTTTCTTAAGCTTGCCCAGCGCCGCGAACGGCGAAAGGCGTACTGCATCGGCATCCGGGTCTTCTGCTGAAGAGAATGAACCGGGCAACGACGGACAAACATCGTGCATAGGCACATAGGGCAGGCTCAGGATGAGCTCGTCCTCGATCAACGCCAGGACATCAAGGCGCTGCGATCCGACAATGCGCTCGGTTGCTTCGGGATCGAGGTCCTGGTCATCGTCCAGGGCGTCTTCCGAGCCAACCACCTGCACCACATTGGAGACGTTGATTGTCTTGGTAAAAAACGACAAGCAGCGCTGGCATTCAAACTGAATGTCGGCCTGGGCCTCAATCTGCAAAAAGCGCTCGCCCGCAGGCGTTAGCCTGCCCCGCACCGACCATCGAACGATCGAAGCCGCATCCTGGGCCTGCACACCATCTGCAATTCGCGCAAAATACTGTAAAGGCGCCTCGCCAGTTTCCTCTAAACCCAGGCTGGTAAGCTGAAATACGTCGATAAACACATCGGTACAGTGCTTTTCCATGTGCGCCCAAGACCTAGAAAACATTAGATAATAACGCTTTCAGCCATTTCCAGTCAAACTTATAACAGCCCACCTGCCCATTATGCGTCTCATCCTTGCATCAAGCTCGCCCTATCGCCGCGAAATGCTGCTCAGGCTCGGCGTGCCGTTCGAAGCCATCGCACCCGACATCAACGAAGCGGCGCTCAGCGGCGAATCGCCCGACCAAATGGCCGTGCGCTTGTCTGTGGCCAAGGCGCATGCCGTTGCGGCACACCATCCCGGTGCGCTCGTCATCGGTTCGGATCAGGTGGCAACGCTGAATGGCTCGCCCATAGGCAAGCCTGGAAACTTTCAAGGCGCGCAACAGCAGCTAAGGCAATTTCGCGGCAGAACGGTGGAATTCCATAGCGCATTGTGCGTCACCGACGGCAAGCGCGACGAATCCGCCGATGTGGTCACTCGTTGCAGCTTCCGAGACCTGACGGACACCGAGATCGACGCGTATCTTCGTCGGGAGCAACCTTTCGACACGGCGGGCAGCGCCAAGGCGGAAGGGCTTGGAATCGCCCTGATGCAAGCGATACACAGCGATGATCCCACAGCCATTGTCGGGCTGCCTCTGATTGCGCTGGCCCGCATGCTGCGCAGTTTCGGCCTTAACCCTCTTACACACCCGCTCACGCCATGACTCCACCATCACGCACCCTGCATCTCATCCCCGTCGGACTCGGGGACGCTCCGCTTGAGCAATGGCTGCCCGGGGAAGCACAGGCGCTCGCCGCTCGCCTCACCACCTATATTGCCGAGAACGCCAAAACCGCCCGCGCCTTTCTCAAGCTGGTCGGCGCCGTCACCCCGCTGCGGGAAATCACCATTCACACGCTGGACGCCAAGACCGATCCGCGCGAAATACGCCAGTGGCTAAACGATGCGTCCGTCAGCGAAATCGGCCTGGTCTCGGAAGCCGGTTGCCCGGCAGTCGCCGACCCGGGCGCGAAGGTCGCCGCCCTGGCTCACGACATGGGGATCCGGGTCGTGCCGTGGGTGGGGCCCTCGTCCATCCTGCTGGCCCTGATGGCCAGCGGCCTGGACGGCCAGCGCTTCGCGTTTCATGGCTATGCGCCCGTCGAGGCGGCACAACGCGCACGGCAACTGAAACAATGGGAGTCGGACTCTGCACGAAATCATCAAACCCAAATCTTCATCGAAACCCCGTACCGGAACGAGGCCATGTATACCGCCTTGATCCAGACGCTGAAAGGCAACACCCGGCTTTGCGTTGCGCGAGCCCTGACCACAGAGCACGAGCTGATCCAATCGCATGCCATCGCAAAGTGGCAAGCGCGGTCCGCGCCGGCCCTGCACAAACATCCCACGATTTTTCTTTTCCTTGCGGCACACTGACAGCGCCCATGCCACGAGCCCGCTTTCAGCCCATACCGCCACATAACCCATACCGCATAGCCGTCCCGAACCGACTTATTTATGACTCTGATCCGTCACTCAACCCTTGTGGATAACGCCTTGCGCACCGCTTACCGAATTCTGTCGGCATGTTTGGCGGCGGGTTTGGCGATGTTTCTGGCCGCCTGCTCAAGCACCGGCCCAAAAGGGCTGGATATCGATCGCAGCATACAGGCCAAAAGCCAGAACAGCCGCGTGGAGTTCCTGGTTCTGCACTACACTTCCACCGGCAACGAGCGCTCGTTGCGGATCTTGTCGGAGCATAATGTCAGCAGCCATTATCTGATCACCGATGAAGATCCGCCTCGCATCTACCAGCTTGTGGACGAAACCCGCCGCGCCTGGCATGCGGGTGTCAGCCAATGGTATGGTCGCACCGACATGAACTCGGGTTCAATCGGCATAGAGATCGTCAACGAAGGGGGCTCCGGGCAAGTCTGGGCGCCCTATTCCCATGCACAGATCAACACTCTTGTCGCGCTGATGCGCGATATCGTGCAACGCCATCAGATCAAACCGCATAATATCGTGGGCCACAGCGACATCGCGCCCCAACGCAAAGTGGATCCCGGGCCGCTTTTCCCGTGGGCGCAACTGGCGCAGGCGGGATTGGGCCGCTGGTACGATGTCAGCCTGGCTGATGCCTATATGCAAACGTTTCAGCGCGAAGGCCTGCCCGACATCCTCTGGTTTCAACAGCAACTGAAACGCCTGGGATACCAGACACCCACCGACGGAATGCTGGACAAAGCCACCAGGAACGTCCTGGCCGCGTTTCAGATGCACTATCGTCCACAACGTTACGACGGGCATCCGGATGCGCAAACAGCCGCTATCTTGAAAGCCCTGCCCTAACCCGACGAAGCCACGGACCCAGGCGAGTCAATAGCAGAACCGCCACGGCGGCGCCATAGACATAAGGCTCGAAGAAATCATTTTTCCCTGCGCGTATCAGCCAAAAATGCCAGACCGACAAGATGGCGATTGGGTAGATGAGCCGATGCAAGCGCTGCCAATTAGCGCCTAGCCGGCGCATCCAGCCTCGGGTGGATGTCAGCGCCAGTGCAAGCATCGCCACCGTGGCAACCACACCGATTGCAATCAGTGGGCGCTGCAAAATATCCTGCCACATCGACGACAGGGACCAGCCCCGTTCCCACCAGGCCCAGGCCACCACATGAAGCACCGTATAGAAGAAAGCAAATAATCCCAGCATGCGTCGATAACGCAGCAATACCTGCCAGCCGCTCATGCGGCGTAAAGGCGTAATCGCCAGCGTCAGGCAAAGCGCCACCAGCGCCCAAATTCCAGAAGAACGAATCAGGAATTCCGGTGGATTGGCCGTCAGGCCATCATGCAGCCCCAACCAGACCCAGCGTCCCAGCGGATACAAGGCGATCAGGAATACGATGGGCTTGAGGCTATAAGGGCGCACGGTCAATAGTTGCGCCGCAAATCCATGCCACTGTACAAAGAAGCCACCTGCTCGGCGTAGCCATTGAACATCAACGTAGCTTGCCTGGGGGCAAACAAGCCCCCGCCAATACGTCGTTCGGTCGCCTGGCTCCAGCGTGGATGCGGAACGTCGGGGTTGACGTTGGCATAGAACCCGTATTCCTGAGGTGCGATTTCAACCCAACTGGTGCTGGGTTGATCCTGAAGCAAGCGGATGCGCACGATGGACTTGCCTGATTTGAAGCCATACTTCCACGGAATGGCAATACGTAGCGGCGCACCGTTGGCAACGGGCAGGCTCTTGCCATACACGCCGAACACGAGCAGCGTCAAAGGATGCACGGCCTCGTCGATACGCAAGCCTTCCGAGTAAGGCCAATCGATAATGCGCTGATTCAGCCCGGGCATGGCGTCGGGCTGCATCGCAGTAATGAACTGGACATATTTGGCTTTGCTTGTGGGCTTCACCTGTGCCAGAAGAGCAGACAATGGGTAACCGATCCAGGGGATCACCATCGACCAGGCCTCAACGCAGCGCATGCGATAAATACGTTCTTCCAGTGGCGCAAGCTTCCGCAATTGATCCAGATCGAAGGTGCGCGGCTGCTCAACCTCGCCTTCGACCGTCAGCGTCCAGGGTTCCGCCCTGAACTTTCCGCCGAACCGGGCCGGGTCGCCTTTACCCGTACCGAACTCGTAAAAATTATTGTAGGTTGAAACATCTTTTTCGGAAGTCAGCTTGTCGGGCAGCGAAAAGGCGGGATTCGGTTTCGCGGGCAGCGCGGGCGTGTCGGCTGCTAACGAGGCCGCAGCCAGACCGGGCCATAGGGCGCCCGCACCGACGCCGGCAACGGCCAGGCCCATGCGCCCAAGCCACGATCGCCGCTCCAGCCAAACCGACTCAGAGGTAATCTGCGAGGCCTCTATCTTGGGAAAATCGCTCTTGGCCATGATGCTTCCTTGCTAATGGGATAGTGCTTCAGGGCGGCACCGCAGACGGACCACCTCATCCACTTTTTCTATTGGAAAGCCGCCTGGCCGATTAGTTCAATCGTACTCCCGGGCCGCCTTTTCCAGTCAACCACTCTGTCCCATCAACCACTCTTTCTCTTCAACCACTTAAATCCCGGTGATCAAACCCTGCCCTCAGCGCCCCGTTTCCAGTGTTGTTAACAACCGTTCACAGGCCTGCGGCAGCGGCGCGCGCAAATGCAACAGTTCGTTGGTTAAGGGGTGCGGGATATCCAGCTGGCTGGCGTGCAGGAACATTCGGGCAAAGCCCTGGCGCGCAAACTGGGCGCGCACCTCGTCCGGGCCATATTTGTCGTCGCCCACGATAGGAAACCCGCTGGCGGCCAGATGCACGCGTATCTGGTGCGTGCGGCCGGTGCGCAACTCAGCACCAAGCAAACTGTAGCGTCCAAAACGCTTTTGCAAGGTAATGATCGTATGGGCCTGTTTTCCGTCGGGATGGACCTTCACACGCCGCTCACCCTGCGCGGTTTGCCATTTCAGCAACGGCTGGCGTAGATGCTGCCTGTCATTGACCCAATCTCCCACCACCAGCACCTGATAATGCTTGCGCCCCTTGCCTTCGCGCATCATGTCGTGCAGCGCCACCAGCGCCGTGCGCTTCTTGGCAAGAATCAACAACCCCGATGTTTCGCGGTCAAGGCGGTGGGCCAGCTCGAGAAAGGGGGCACCCGGGTTGGCGGCCCGAAGCTGTTCGATCACCCCGAACGACACACCGCTGCCGCCATGCACCGCCACTCCCGCCGGCTTGTCGATCACCAGTAGCGCCTCGTCTTCGAACACCACCGGGAACGAAGCCGGAGGCACGGGCAAAGGGACGCCTGGATCGGGTAAACGCATGGGCGGCACCCGCACCTGATCGCCCAGGATCAGGCGGTAATCAGCCGCTACCCGGCCCTTGTTGACACGAACCTGCCCGCCGCGAATTGCCTTGTACACATGGCTTTTCGGCACGCCTTTGCATAGTCGAAGCAGGAAGTTGTCGATGCGCTGGCCAACCTGCTCGGTATCTATTTGCAACATCTGAACAGCAGGAGAAGAAGATTTATTGTTCTCTGTTTTACGCATATCCAAAAGCGGCATATAATCACGTCAGCCTATAGAAGCTGAAAACCTACCTGACGTAGAGATGCAAGGGTGCGTCTCCGTCGGTCACATGGATATTATTGTACTGCCTGCTTTTCAGCTTCTGGGCCATTAGGTCGCCGGGGCAATGCTTGTCGGAGCAACAGTGGTGTGGCTTACAGCCCATTGTTTATCCAGGCCCATTGCCAACCGCGTGCGGCATGAAGTCCTTGCAGAATCAAGTTATCGTTTTATGCACCAGTCGCGAATACCAAACCGCGCCTGTCGTTCTCCCAGCAACTTTTTCGTCAACCACTATCGTGAACCTGACCTTCCTGCTGACCGAACCGCGTGCCGACTGGCACGCCGTGCCTGCCTGACAACAAAGGTGGGCACTTCCTGACCTAGTCAGCCAGGCCCCCTTCTGCAAGATTCCCTGCTACACACCGAGTGGCCCGCGGTCGTGCGCCGATAAACGGCGCGCCATGACTACGGAGAAACTCACTCATGAAACGCATGTTGTTTAATGCAACGCACCAAGAAGAACTACGCGTTGCCATTGTCGACGGTCAGAAGCTGATCGACCTCGACATCGAAGCCGCCGGGCGTGAGCAGCGCAAAGGCAATATTTATAAAGGCGTCATTACTCGCATCGAACCCGGCCTTGAAGCCTGCTTTGTCAGCTACGGCGAAGACCGGCACGGATTCCTGCCCTTCAAGGAAGTTGCACGCACCTATTTCAAAGAAGGTGTCGATGTACGCACTGCGCGTATTCAAGACGCCCTCGCGGAAGGGCAAGAACTTATCGTTCAAGTCGAGAAAGAAGAGCGCGGCAACAAAGGCGCCGCCCTGACAACCTTTGTTTCGCTGGCGGGACGCTATCTGGTCCTGATGCCGAACAACCCTCGCGGCGGCGGCGTCTCGCGCCGGGTCGAGGGCGAAGACCGCCAGGAATTGCGCGACACCATGGAACAACTTGATGTTCCAGGCGGCATGAGCATTATTGCCCGCACCGCAGGCATTGGCCGCAGCGTCGAAGAGTTGCAATGGGACCTGTCCTATCTGCTGCAACTGTGGAACGCAATCGATGCCGCCGCCCGCGAAAATGCGGCGCCTATTCTTATTTATCTTGAATCCAGCCTGGTCATTCGCGCCATTCGCGATTATTTTTCACCCGAAATCGGCGAAATCCTGATCGATACCGACGACATCGCCGAGCAGGCAACTGCATTCATGAGCGTTGTCATGCCCGACAACGTCCAGCGGGTCAAGATCTACCGTGACGATATCCCCCTGTTTTCCCGCTTCCAGATCGAACACCAGATCGAAACTGCCTATTCACGCACCGTTCAGTTGCCATCGGGCGGTTCGGTGGTCATCGATCACACCGAAGCCCTGGTCGCCATCGACGTCAACTCGGCGCGTTCCACACGTGGCGCAGACATCGAAGAAACCGCCCTGCGCACCAACCTCGAGGCAGCCGACGAAGTGGCGCGCCAGTTGCGCCTGCGAGACTTGGGTGGCTTGATCGTGATCGATTTCATCGACATGGAAGACAACAAAAACCAGCGCGCTGTCGAACAACGACTACGGGATGCCCTGCATTTCGATCGCGCCCGAGTACAAATGGGCAAGATTTCGCGTTTTGGCCTGATGGAACTATCCCGTCAGCGCCTGCGTCCTGCCCTGAACGAAGGCTCGCACATCACATGCCCGCGCTGCAATGGCACAGGGGTGATCCGCGACGCCGAATCCAGCGCCTTGCATGTCCTGCGCCTGTTGCAAGAAGAGGCCATGAAGGAAAATACGGCGGCGCTTCATGCCCAAGTGCCCGTCGAAGTAGCCACCTTCCTGCTCAATGAAAAGCGCAACGACATCACCAAGATCGAATCACGCCTGAAGGTCAACCTAATCCTCATCCCCAACAAGAACCTGGAAACTCCTCATCATCATATCGAGCGCCTGCGCCATGATGACCCGCGCCTGGAAGACTCCAAGAGCAGTTTCGATCTGGCGCAAGAGGCCGACCCGGCCATGACATGGTCGCCCACCAAGGAAGAAAACGCCAAAGCCCGTCCCGAAGCCCTGGTTAAAGGTATAACGCCGTCACAACCAGCGCCCAAGGCAGCTGCGCCAAGCCTCGCAATCCCCCCCGCCAGCGCAGCACCCAGCCTGTTCGCCCGCATTATCAGTTGGTTCACCGGAACCGGCGTCGAACAGAAAGCCGCCGAGCCCGCGCCAGCCGCCGAGAAGCCCAAACTGACCGGCCGTGGCCGTAACACCCGCAGCGGCGATAAACGCGAACGCGGCCAACACGATCGCAACCGCCAGCGCCGTGGGGACCGTCGTACAGAAAGCACCGACGAAAGCACCGACACTGGCCGGGCAGCGCCACAAGCCGCGCGGAATCAATCGCGTCGCCAGCAAACCGGCGATCGCACCGAAAGCACCGAGCAACGCACCGACCAGGCCGCTCAAACCGAGGCGACCGAAGGTCAGGCAAGCCGCAGCGGCCGTGGCCGCCGCGGCCGTGGCCGCAGTCGACGCGACGAGCAACAAAACAACGTGGCAACCGAAGCCGAAGTAACCGTTGCAGCAACGGCACTTACGGGCGACGCCACCGAAATCGCGCAGCAAGGCCAAGCGGGCCCTTCAACTGCTGAAACGCAGGCACAGGATCTGCTTGAATCCGATGCCGTCGCGCCAACCGAGCAACACGACGGCGCCGAGCAGACGGATCCCGAGCGCAAGCGCCGTCGCCGCCGCAGCCGTCGCGGCCGCCGCAGCATGGAAGGGCAAAACGAGGCCACACTTAGCGAGCAAAGCGATAACATCGACGCCAACGAGTCCGACGTCGTGGCCGAAACGCCCTTCGTAGCGCACGAAACGCCGGTCTTCAACCCTTCGGCCCTGCCCGCCGCTACGGTCGACACGGACGCAACGACTGGGCATGCAGCTCAGCCAGTTCAAGAAAGCGAACTCGCATCCGAAACCACCGACGAACCCGAGGCACCGGCTTTCGCGCAGACGCCTGTGCAGGAAGCAGCCCCCGCCATGGCTTTCTCGTTGCCAAGTGCGCAAAGCAGCTCTGAGTCAAGCCAAGAGACCGACGACGCGGCCGTCGAGCCCGTGGAAGCCATCGCAGAACCCGAAGCGATCGTTTCCCCAGAGTCCGTGCCGGCCAGTTCCGGGCAAGCCGAAACAGACGGTTCCCATGCACCCGTGGTTGCCGCTTCCGACGAAGCTATGACTGTCGCTTCTGACGAAACAGAGGCTGCTGCGTCCGAAGAAGCTCAGGCACAAGCGGCCACGCAGCCCGAACCGCTATCCGCGGCGCCCGCTGCAGGCCTGAATGGTGCAACGCCTCCCGCGCCAGCCGCTCAGGGCGCGCAAGACCCTATCCAGGTCGTCGGCCTGCAACTCATCGAAACCAAGGCCTCGGCCAAGGTCGACGAAGCTCCCGCAGCGCCACCCACGCCGTTGGGCCGCCCCCGCAAGATCATCGCACGCGAGCCCGAACCCGAGTTGGAGCAAGTTGAAACCCAAAACTGATCCAGCAAGAAGCCAAGGCTGAACAAGCCTTGGCTTCTTAAAAGAACGCCTTAAATGAAAAACACCCCAAAAGTTGGATGGGAGTCCAACTTTTGGGGTGTTTTTTACTTGGGACAGACGAAAATCAGCTATCTGAAAGCACTGTCTCGATCGGCTGCCGCGTCAACAAAGCAAGCAAGTGCGCCAGCTCAGCACGCATCTCGCGCCGATCCACCACCCTGTCGATCGCTCCTTTTTCCTGCAGAAACTCAGCGCGCTGAAAACCCTCGGGCAGCTTTTCGCGCACCGTCTGCTCAATGACCCGGGGGCCCGCAAAACCAATCAGAGCCTTGGGCTCTGCAATCACCACATCCCCCATAAAGGCGAAACTGGCCGACACGCCACCCATGGTCGGATCGGTAAGCACGCTTATAAATGGCAAGCCGGCCGCCGAAAGACGCGTCAGCATCGCATTGGTTTTCGCCATCTGCATCAGGGAAAACAGGCTTTCCTGCATACGTGCGCCACCTGATGCGGCCACACAGATAAAGGGCGACCGGTTCTTGATTGCTTCTTGCACACCGCGCGCGAAACGTTCGCCCACCACCGAGCCCATCGACCCGCCCATAAAACTGAACTCAAAGCATGCCAGCACCACCGGCAAGCTCAACATCGTTCCGCTCATTACCACCATGGCCTCTGATTCGCCCGTCCCTTTGGTGGCTTCAGATACACGTTCCGGGTACTTGCGGCTATCCTTGAACTTGAGCGGATCCATAGGCCGGGTGGCCTCGCCGATTTCGACGCGGTTATCGGGATCAAGCAAGGCATCGATGCGCGCTCGGGCCCCGATACGCATATGGTGGCTGCAGCTAGGGCAAACATTCAAGGTCGCGGAAAGATCTTCCTTGTAAAGCACGGTTTCGCAAGCGGGGCACTTGACCCACAACCCTTCCGGCACCCGGCGGGCGCTGGTATCGTTGGTTCGATTGATGCGGGGGGGAAGAATTTTCTCGATCCAGCTCATGTTGGCGTAATTCCCAAGATAATGTGGCCGGCAGCCTCGACCACCCGGCCGTGCAGGCTGCCGCCTGTTGTTCTGTCAGTAAAAAGCGTAACCCACAAAGAAGGCGCTTGACCAATACACCTTAAACAAGCGCGGCGCGAATGCCGGCCAACCAGTTCTGGGCAGCGTCAATCGCAGCATCATCGCTATCCGCCTGGCTGGCGCCGCTCTCGGTGGCCTGCGCAACCGCCGTTTCCATGGCTTCAATCAGTTTGCTGCCAATGACCACCGCATCGGCAATGCCCGCCAGCCGGCCGGCGCTGACCGCATCGCGAATGCCAAACCCCACGCCGACTGGAATACGGACATGTTTGCGAATGTCGGCCAATTTGCGCTCGACCTCGTCAATGTCCAGATTGCCGGCGCCTGT
The DNA here is from genome assembly GCA_044464765.1 of Pusillimonas sp. Lineage (GTDB taxonomy): Bacteria > Pseudomonadota > Gammaproteobacteria > Burkholderiales > Burkholderiaceae_B > JBIQKZ01. The sequence continues at coordinate 54,358 of JBIQKZ010000012.1, read as the reverse complement.
GACGCCCTTTAATGACACATAATAGACGTAGCCACGCGCGATTTGCGCAACTTTCTGTATACGCTGCTCGGTCGATGTCGGCGCCAGAAGGAAAATTGGCGCGATCCCGGCGCCCTCAAGCAAATCGGCAAACTCGACCATTTCTTCGGGGGGATAATCCACCACCAATACGCCATCCACGCCCGCTTGCCCAGCCGCCTTCACAAAATTGGCCTGACCCATGCGTTCCACCGGATTGGCATAGCCCATGAGCACCACCGGTGTCGTCGTATCATCGTGCCGGAATTCAGCCACCATCTCTAGAACTTGCGCCAACCCAACACCCCGCTCGATCGCCCGCTGGCCCGCCCGCTGTATGACCGGACCGTCCGCCATGGGATCGGAAAACGGCACACCCAGTTCGATCACATCGGCGCCTGCCTTGACCAGCGCGTGCATCAAGCGCGGCGTAGCCTGTCGGGACGGTTCGCCCGCCGTCACGTAGGGAATCAAGGCCGCGCGCGGCGAGGCTTTGGCAAATGCAACGGCAAGCCGTTCTGTCATGGGTTTCATGAAACGTTTACTCTCACAAACTGATGCCGCTGTACTCAGCGACGGTATGCATGTCTTTGTCGCCCCGCCCAGACAGATTGACCAGAATGACCTTGTCTTTAGGCAGCGTGGGCGCCAGCCGCACAGCATGCGCAATGGCATGCGACGACTCGAGCGCCGGCATAATGCCTTCGGTGCGACAACAATCGTGGAATGCCTGCAAGGCTTCGACATCATCCACGCCGACATACTGGGCGCGACCGCAGTCCTTGAGCCACGCATGCTCAGGCCCGACCCCCGGGTAATCCAACCCGGCGGAAATTGAATGGGTTTCCTGAATCTGGCCGTTTTCGTCTTGCATGATGTACGTGCGGTTGCCGTGCAATACGCCAACCACACCTTTGTTCAGCGATGCCGCATGCCGGCTGGTGGCCAGGCCCTCGCCCGCGGCCTCGACCCCGATCAACTGCACGTTCTCGTAGTCGATATACGGGTGGAAGATGCCCATGGCATTCGACCCTCCGCCCACGGCGGCAATCACGTAATCGGGCTGGCGGCCGGCATTGGGCGGCATCTGCTCGATGCACTCCTTGCCAATCACCGCCTGGAAATCACGCACCATGGCGGGATACGGATGCGGCCCCGCCACCGTGCCAATAATGTAGAACGTGTTTTCCACATTGGCGACCCAATCGCGCATCGCCTCGTTCAATGCATCCTTCAACGTACACGAGCCTGAATCCACCGGCACAACCTGCGCACCCAACAGCTTCATACGATACACGTTGGAGGCCTGGCGACGGGTATCTTCGCTGCCCATGTAGACCACGCACTCCAGGCCATACCGGGCCGCCACGGTCGCCGTTGCCACCCCGTGTTGTCCAGCGCCGGTCTCGGCAATAATGCGCGGCTTGCCCATCCGCCGGGCAAGCAGGATCTGGCCGATACAATTATTGATCTTGTGGGCGCCCGTGTGATTCAAGTCTTCACGCTTGAACCAGATTTGCGCCCCGCCCAATTGCTCGGACCATCGTTTCGCATGATAGACAGGACTGGGCCGCCCCACGAAATGCTTCAGCTCGTAGGCAAATTCATTCAGGAAGCCTGGATCATTACGGTACTTGTCGTAAGCCTGGCGCAATTCGTCCAGCGCGTGAACAAGCGTTTCGGCCACGAACGAACCGCCATACTGACCAAAATGCCCCTGGTCATCGGGCAAACTATAAGATTTCAAGGAATTGCTCTCTGGAATCACTCTTTGATTACGCAAGGCGGCCGTAGCGCAACGCTAAAAAACCGCAGCCAATCAATCATTTTAACAGCCTCCCCGCTACAACGCCGCAAGGCAAGGCAACGCAGATGCCGCGTTGCCCCGTTCCCACGATCAGCGCCCCGTTCACCCTAGAACGCACCGCAGTTGCCTGGCGCCTGGGCCTAAGGGTTGGCCGGCACGGCGTGCTTCTCCCGCATCTGCCTCGTCCAGGCGGGCGTCGGGCGAACTCCCTACGCTGCGCTCCGGTCAGACAGCGCCCGACGACTTCCCCCGCCTTCCCTTCGTCAGCATGCGGCGCACGCCTTACGCCGGCCAACCCTTAGGCCCAGGCGCCAGGCAACATGTTCAGAGAGTGTCATTGCCGGCTGGCCGACACCCCCGGCAGTTCATTCAATGCCGTCAACGCCCGAGTGATCTGCTCGCCATCCTTCACCTCGACCGTGAACACCATATGCGCCAGAGAACGACGGCTCTGCGTATTCACACTCACCACGCTCAAGCGCAGCTTGCCAAAAACATCCGATAGATTCCGCAATAGCCCCGGCTGATCCTGCGCCCTGATGCTGATGTCCACCGGATACACCGCATCTCCGGTGTTTCCCCAGCTCACGTCAATGATCCGTTCGGGATTTCGCTGGGCCAGCGCGGCATACGAATGACAATCGCGGCGATGGATCGACACCCCCCGGCCACGCGTCACAAACCCTGAAATCGCATCCGGCGGCGCGGGCCGGCAGCAACCCGCCAACTGCGTCATCAACGAATCCACCCCCACCACCAGCACACCGCTTTTACCGGTCTTGGCTACATTGGCCTGATGGCCGCTGGACAGAACAACCTTGCCCTCGGCGCCCGAATCATCCGCCTCGTCGATGTCTTGCGGAGTGCGCAGGATACGGTCAATGTGCCGCAGGCTGAACTCATCCTTGGCGACCGCAACGTACAAATCGTCGGCCTTGGCGAAATCCAGTTGCTGGGCAAGGTGCTCAAGATTGATCGCCGTCTTGCCTAAACGCTGCAGCTCTTTCTCGACCAAGGCCTGCCCTTGGGATATGCGCTCCTGAAGCTCGATGGCATTGAACCAGGCACGCACCTTGGCACGCGACCGTGGACTGGCCAGATACCCTTGCTGCGGGCTGAGCCAGTCGCGAGACGGCCCGCCCGACTTCGCTGCGACGATCTCGACGGTTTGTCCGGTTTTAAGCCGCGTAAGCAACGGCACCATGTGCCCGTCAACCCGTGCGCCCCTGCATCGATGTCCCAGATCGGTATGCAGATAATAGGCGAAGTCAACCGGCGTTGCGCCCTCGGGCAGCTCAATGACGCGAGCCTGGGGAGTCATGACATAAATCCGCTCGGGTTCCGACCGCGCCTTGCCTGCTGGAGTCGGTGCGTTTTCCGCATCATCATCTGTCGCCGCCTGGCCGTCCTTGCCCCAGGACAATAGTTGGCGCATCCAGGCGATTTTTCGGTCGTAACCGCCATCGGCCTGCTCGACTCCGCCGCGGGCGCCAGCCTCTTTATAGCGCCAGTGCGCAGCCATGCCGTATTCGGCAAACACATGCATTTCACGCGTGCGGATCTGTATTTCAAACGCCCGGTCCTGATCATCGACCACGACCGTATGCAGCGAACGGTAGCCGTTGGGCTTGGGGCGTGAGATATAGTCGTCGAACTCGTCAGCGACGGGTGTCCACATGGCGTGCGCCAAGGCCAGCACCCCATAACAAGCCCGTTCGTCCTCGACAATGACCCTCAGCGCCCGCAAATCGTACAGTTTCCCAAACGGTATATGCTTGACTCGCATTTTGTTCCAGATGCTGTAGATATGCTTGGGTCGCCCAGAAACTTCGCCCTGAATGCCTGCATCGGCAAGCGCAGCTTCAAGCCGCTGCACCACATCAACGATGAAGGCCTCACGTTCCGTGCGCTTTTCTTCGAGCTGGCGAGCAATGTCTTTATACGTGTCGGGCTCTAGAAAGCGGAACGCCAGATCTTCCATTTCCCACTTCAGTTGCCAGATACCTAGCCGATTGGCCAGTGGCGTATAAAGCTCCATGGTTTCACGGGCGAACTCAACCGGGCATGGCGTGCGCGATTCGGTATACCAACGCAACGACTTCAGGCGAGACGCCAAGCGCAATAACACGATGCGCAAGTCGGCCGCCATGGCCAGCAGCATTTTGCGTTGCATTTCCTTCTGATCAACTCCACCCACATTTGCTTCGGTGGTTTGCCCGGTGAGCAGACCCAGTCGCAGCAAGGCGCGGGTGCCATTGACCAGCGACGCGATCTCCGCGCCAAATGACTTAAGAATCGGGTCGTTTGCCGCCCCCCCGGCCTGCGGCAATACCGCCAGCAAGGCGCTGGCGCGCGTCTGGGGATCCGTGCCCAATTTAGCCAGAATAATCGCCACCTCGGCGCTATGACTTGCCAACGGCTCGCCTGTACTGGCCGTCAAGCCCTGCAGCGGCAGCCTGGCCCAATCGGCCGCGCGCGCCAGCAGATCCCGGCCCGGCGCGTCCAGATCTGCGCTGACGGCAACGAGCCAACCGTCATCGAAGGGATCAGAAGAGGGCTTGGGGTGAACGGGCTCAGGCATAATCGGGTCTCAACACAAAAAACGCGGGGCATGCCCTCGCGACTTTCTATACTACCGTTTCTGGCTCGGCGCTGCTACTTTCATGCGTATGAAAACCTCCCCACAACAAACGCTTCTGATCGTCTGGCATTCACGCACGGGGACAGCCCAGCAAATGGCCCAGGCAGCCCTTCAGGGGGCACGTGACATAGCGCATGAACTAGAAGCCGAAACACGTCTTGACTGCCGGCTTCAGGCCGCAGAGCATGTCGCGGCGCACGATGTTCTGGGAGCCGATGGACTTCTGTTTTGCGCGCCTGAAAACCTTGGCTCGCTAAGCGGCGCCATGAAGGAATTCTTCGACCGGGTGTATTACGATGTTCTTGATCAGATCAACGGTCGACCCTACGGCTTGCTGATTGCCGCGGGCACCGACGGAACCGGCGCTGTCCGCCAAACAGAGCGCATCTGCACCGGCTGGAGGCTGGAACCCATCGCGCCCGCCCAGATCATCCTTACCGGCGCTCAAACCCCCAAAGCCATTGCCGCCCCAAAGAAAATAGGACCCGACGAGTGGGCCCTATGTCATACGATGGGCGGAACGCTGGCCGCCCTGCTGCTCTAACGGCTTGCCCGGCAAGCCCGCGCATCTGACTATAACCGCACGAACCAGGCAGATGGCAGGCTAGGCAACAGCCGCCAGCACCACGATCTCTACTTTGAAGCCGGGCCCCGCCAAATGGGCCTGCACCGTCGCGCGCGAAGGCGCCGTGCCTTCCGGCACCCAGGCCTCCCAGACCTGGTTCATCCCCGCGAAATCACCGATATCCGCCAGAAAAACCTGGGCGCTAAGCAAACGCCCCCTGTCGGAACCCGCTTCGGCCAGCAAGCGATCAATCTTTGCCAATACCTGCTGCGTCTGCACCGTAATATCCGAGTGGCCATCGTCAGGGACTTGTCCGGCCAGGTAGGCCACCTGATTATGTATCGTCACCTGCGACATGCGTCTGCCGGTTTCAATACGTGTGATATCGCTCATTGTGTCTACCCTTGAAAGTCGATGGACCCGCCCATGCTCTTAGGCAGGGGGCAGTTGAAAAACCTGACGCAAATACGCCAAATAAGCCGGATCATCGCACATTGTCTTCTCAGGCGCATCTGAAACTTTCGCCACCGGCTGCCCGTTACATCGAACCATCTTCATAACGATCTGCAAAGGCTCATGCCCCAGATCGTTGGTCAGATTGGTGCCAATGCCGAACGACACCTTGCAGCGGCCCGAAAAGCGCTTGGCCAGCTCGATGGCGCGAGGAATGGTCAAGCCGTCCGAAAACACCAGCGTCTTGGTGCGCGGATCGGTTCGATTCGCTTCGTAATGAGCCAGTAGGCGCTCGCCCCACAGGAACGGATCGCCCGAATCGTGGCGCGCCCCATCGAACAGCTTGCAGAAGTACATATCGAAATCCCGCAGGAACGCATCCATTCCATAGACATCGGACAGGGCGATCCCCAGATCGCCGCGATATTCCTTGGCCCAGACTTCCAGCGCGAAAATCTGGGAATCACGCAACCTTGGCCCCAAAGCCTGGCAAGCCTGCAAATACTCATGCCCCATGGTTCCCAAGGGCGTTACATTGTGCTTCATGGCCAGCTTCACATTGCTGGTGCCGGCAAAATGCTTGCCCATCTGGGCTTTCATGGTGGTCACGACTTCTTCGTGCCATTGCTTGGAAAAGCGGCGGCGGGTTCCATATTCAGCCACCCTGAACTCGTTCAGCGCGGGATCGTCCGTGACCAACTGCATCTTGGACTGCAAGCGCTGGCGACCCTCTTCCCAGCCCGGATCCTTGCATTCGTTGCGAAAGTACACCTCGTTCACAATCGCAAGCACCGGAATTTCGAACAGTATGGTGTGCAGCCACGGCCCCTTCACCTTGATGTCGATCTCGCCGGGCTGCTCGCCCAGCGATACCGTGATGCACTTCTCGGGTAGATGGAACAAGCCCAGGAAATCGACGAAATCGCTTTTGATGAACCGCAAACCACGCAAATAGGCCAATTCTTCCTGGGTGAACTTAAGCCGGCACAATTCGCTGATTTCCGCGCGTATCTCGCTAAGATAGGCGCTTAAGTTCACATTCGGGGTGCGGCACTTGTAGCGGTACTCGACCTGGGCGGCCGGAAAATGATGCAGCACCACTTGCATCATGCTGAACTTGTACAGATCGGTGTCAAGAAGTGAAGTAATAATCATGGGTTGGGGGTATGCAGAGGGAAGGCGCCTTTTTCACCAAGCGTTTTCTGAACCATAGCACAAGGGCTGCGTTGTTTTCCGGCCCGACCCCCGCCAAGCAGACGAATCGCCCCAGCAATGCAAAGACCTGACGGCGCATCCGGTCTATACAAATCACGCCGGCAATATTCGGTAAAATCCAGCATTGACCAATAGAAATTATTGTAATGGGTAAAGAGATCCTGCCGGTGGTAAGGACCTTTTCGACAGCCAAGCCCCACGGCCGCAACCAGGACACTCGATACCCATGCTGGAGCTGCAACATGACACACGTCGTCACTGAAAACTGTATTAAATGCAAATTTACCGACTGCGTCGATGTCTGTCCGGTGGACTGTTTTCGCGAAGGGCCCAACTTCCTGATCATTGATCCCGACGAATGCATCGACTGCGCGGTGTGCGTACCTGAATGCCCCGCCAATGCCATTTTCGCCGAAGAAGATGTCCCCGGCGATCAAGTGCACTTCATCGCCTTGAATGCCGAGCTTACCCCACAGTTTCCGACCATCAACCGCACGAAGAAGCCCTTGCCCGACGCCGACGACTGGAATGGCGTTGAGAACAAGCTGCAGTACCTAGAGCGGTAATGTCCAATAGCAAATACACGCGGCAAACAGTTCTCGACATCAAGTCCTGGGTACCGGGCAAGCTGCTATCGCTTCGCGTTACGCGCGATCCGCATTTCAACTTCGAGCCAGGCCAGTTCGCGCGGCTGGGGTTGCCCGCCACCCCCCACGCCCAGACCGAGCCAACCATCTGGCGCGCCTACTCCATGGTCAACGCCCCGCAACAGACCCCGCTGGAGTTCTATTCCATCGTCGTGCCCGATGGCGAGTTCAGCCCACGCTTGGCCCAGCTCCAGCCCGGCGATGCCATTTACATCGATAAAACGCCCTTCGGCTTCCTGACTCTCGATCGTTTTTCTCCCGGGCGCGACTTATGGCTGATTGGTACAGGCACGGGGCTCTCCGCCTACCTGTCGCTGTTGCAAGATAGCAACACATGGGTTTCTTTCGAACGTATTATCCTGGTGCACGGGGTTCGCACGGAGAACGAACTGGCCTATCGTGACCTAATCACCGAATGGGTCGATACAGCGCCATCGTTTGGCCAGGCCGACGCCCCCCGGGCCCGCCTTAGCTATTTACCCATAGCAACCCAACAGGCCTTGCCCAATTCCCCGCAAGCCCGGCTTACCACCCTGCTCCAGGATGGGCGGCTGGAAACCCTGGCAGGCGTTTCGCTCGACCCGGAACACGCGCGCGTCATGCTGTGCGGCAATCCGGACATGCTTTCCGACGCCCGCAAATTATTGAGCCAACGCGGCTTTGCGGTCGGGCGAAGAGGCAACAAAGGCAATCTGGCGCTTGAAAACTACTGGTGAAAACCAATAGCTTTACATTCTGTTTTATGATTAGCTTATACCCATTAATCAACCGATAAGTTAATCAACCGACTTCAAGGCCAACTTCCTATGCTCTACGATTTGCATGAGCTCCAACGTTCCTTTCTGACGCCTCTGGCCGCATTCACGGGCACCGGTTCTCAACTTTTCTCCAATCCATACAGTCCTCTAGCCTACACCCCGATATCGCGCCAGATCGCTGCTGCCTACGAACTGGTGCACCGGCTTGGCAAAGACTACGAAAAGCCTGAATGGAACTTGCCGTACACCATCATTGATGGCGCTGAAGTCGACGTCGTCGAATCGTGCGTCCTTCATACGCCCTTCTGTAACCTGATCCGCTTCGAGCGCAAGCTTCCAGCAACACGTGCCGAGGATCCGGTGGTTCTGCTGGTGGCCCCGCTGTCGGGGCATCACGCCACGCTGCTGCGCGACACGGTACGCGCCCTGCTGCCCGCCCACCAGGTCTACGTTACCGACTGGATCGATGCCCGCATGATTCCGGCGTCCGAAGGGGCCTTTGATCTCGACGACTACGTACGCCATGTACAGAAGTTTCTGCGGCACCTGGGGCCCAACGCCCATGTCATTTCGGTATGCCAGCCCACCGTGCCGGTGCTCGCCGCCGTGTCGCTGATGTCGGCCAATCAAGACCCTTGTACGCCACGCACCATGACGCTCATGGGCGGCCCCATCGACACACGCTGCTCACCCACCCAGGTGAATCGCCTTGCGATCACCAAACCTTATACCTGGTTCGAGAACAACCTGATCCACGTGGTCCCTCCACGCTATCCGGGCTCGAGCCGGCGCGTTTATCCGGGTTTTCTTCAACACGCAGGCTTCGTCGCCATGAATCCCGACCGGCACCTGCAGTCGCATTACGATTTCTACCTCGACCTGGTCAAGGGGGACGACAACGACGCGCAAGCCCACCGCCGTTTCTACGACGAATATAATGCCGTCATGGACATGCCCGCCGAGTTCTACCTGCAAACCATCAAGGTCGTCTTCCAGCAACACTTGCTGCCCAAAGGCGAATGGGTGATCGATGGTCAAACAGTAGACCCTTCGGCCATTACCAAAGTCGCCCTGTTCACCATCGAAGGGCAACTGGACGACATCTCCGGCCAAGGTCAGACGCGTGCTGCCCAGAATCTGTGCAAAAGCATCGACAAACAGGAAAAGCAGCACTTCACCGCCCCAAATTGTGGCCATTACGGTATTTTTTCAGGCCGGCGCTGGCGCGAGACCATTTGTCCGCGCATCACCGAATTCATACGGCAGCGCCATCAGTAAGACATGTCTTTAGTTTCTTTGCAGGATCGCATCGATGCGATCCTGCCTCAAACGCAATGCACCAAATGCGGTTATGATGGCTGCCTGCCTTATGCGCAAGCCCTGGCCCAGGACAACGAAGCCATTAACCGTTGCCCCCCCGGCGGCGCCGCCGGAATCAACGCCCTGGCCGCCCTCCTGGGCAAGCCGCCCCTTCCACTGGATCCCGACTGCGGTGAACACCTGCCGCTGACCGTCGCCGTTATCGATGAAGCCCATTGCATAGGCTGCACCTTGTGCATACAGGCGTGTCCGGTCGACGCCATTGTCGGCGCCAATAAGCTGATGCACACTGTCATCCCCGATCTATGCACCGGTTGCGATCTATGCGTGGCGCCATGTCCGGTGGACTGCATCCAGATGGTTCCGGCCGGGCACGACTGGACGCCGGCCCTGGCCGACGGCGCCCGCACACGGCACCGCAACCGGCAGCAGCGCCTGATACGCCTGCATTCTGAAAACACGCCCTTGGCCGCCAAGACGCTATCCAACAAGGCAACTCTAAGCCAGGCTGCAACCAGCGACGCGCCAACCAAGCAAAAGGTCATCGCCGATGCCCTGGCCCGGGCTCGCGCCCGGCGACAGGCCGCCCGATCATGAACCAACATAAGCGCGAGGCCATCTTCGCTCGTTTTGAGGCCGCCAATCCCGAGCCGACCACCGAACTGCATTACGAAAGCGACTTCCAGCTGCTGATCGCCGTCTTGCTATCGGCGCAGGCCACCGACAAATCCGTCAATATAGCCACCGCCCGGTTTTTTCCTCAGCATGGTACGCCGCAAGGCCTGTTGGACCTGGGGCTGGAGCGCCTGACCGAGCTCATCAAAACCATTGGCCTGTACAAGACTAAGGCCAAGAACGTCATCAAGACGTGCCAAATCCTGATCGAGCAGCATGGCGGCCACGTACCCCGTAGCCGGGAAGCGCTGGAAGCCTTGCCCGGCGTAGGTCGCAAGACAGCCAATGTCGTGCTCAATACCGCCTTCGGACTACCCACCATCGCCGTGGACACACATATTTTCAGGGTTGCAAATCGAACAGGCATTGCTCCAGGAAAGAACGTGGTTGAAGTCGAGCGTAAACTGGAACGGTTCATACCCCGGCAATATCGACTTAATGCCCATCATTGGTTGATCCTGCACGGACGCTATGTCTGCGTAGCCCGTAAACCCAAATGCCCTCAATGCGGCATTGCCGACCTGTGCGACTACAAGGCCAAGACCCCCGCCTAAGCGCTCACCCTCACAGGGTTTTCCATAGACCTAAGACAAACCCGCATGTCTTTTTCGAAGCAAAACTTTCATACTGCTTCAAGGTTCAGGTTCAGGCACGCAACACAACACCCCGCTCGTATTAGGGCGTTTGTGCTTGGCCGATTCACTTTTTTTCGCGCATGCCTATGTTCAAGCACAATAAGAACACAACAGCCTCGCATACGGACTCTCCATGAGCACACCCGCCCTCGAGGTCATCGACCTAAACGCCTGGTACGACCAAAGCCATGTCGTGCGCGGGGTGGGCCTGCAAGTGCCTCAAGGCCAGGTGGCAGCACTTCTAGGGCGTTATGGCGCAGGGTGCAGTTCCATCTTGCGCGCACTCATGGGCCTGATCAAACAGCGAAGCGGCTCGGTACGAATACACGGCACCGAATCCATACACCTGCCCATGGAATTCGTCGGTCCGTTGGGAATAGGCTATTGCCGCGGGCAAAAAAACCTGCTGGCCGACCTCAGCTGCGAAGAGAACCTGCTGCTGCCGGCAACCACCGAAAACACGCTGGGTGGATCCATGTCGCTGGCCGAAATCTATGAAGTGTTCCCGCGCTTGCACGAACACCGATACCTGTCGTGCAGCCAGTTGTCGGGAGGCGAACAAAAAATGCTGGCAATCGCCCGCCTGCTTCGCACCGGCGTCAACATCATACTGCTCGACGACCTCTCCGACGGCGTCGCCCCCGCGATCTTTCACGACCTGCAACGCATGGTCCGGCAACTGAAAGCAAAAAGGTACGCCATACTTCTGGTCGACGAAAACCCTCAGTTCGCCCATGCCCTGGCGGATCAGTTCTACCTGATCGACTCAGGCCAGGTCATCGACCAATTTCCAAGCGAAGAACTAGCGGCCAAACAAGAAGCCCTGAACGCATTGTCGAACTGACAATGGTTCAGGGCCTTGCTTATCAAACCCGCTGCGCTGCGGCTTGGTCGCCGCATCACGTATAAAGCGTCAGGCTTCGGTCTTGTTCCCCAGACCCAAATAGCTTTCGATCACGCGAGGGTTGCCGCTAAGGTCTTTTGCCGAGCCTTCCAGGATAACCTCGCCGGTTTCCAGCACATAGCCGTAATCGGCCACTTGCAGCGCTGCGCGGGCGTTCTGTTCGACCAGCAGAATGGACACGCCCGTGCTGCGCAATCGGGCAATGATGTGAAAGATTTCCCGGACAATCAGGGGCGCCAGACCCAGGCTGGGTTCGTCGAGCATCAGCAACTGTGGCTGCGCCATTAGTGCACGGCCCACGGCCAGCATCTGGCGCTCGCCGCCCGACAAGGTGCCCGCCTGCTGCATGCGCCGCTCGCGCAAACGGGGGAAAAGATCGTAAACCTCTTCGATTTTCTCTTTCCAGCCCGCCTTGCCCGCTCGATACAAGCGGAACCCGCCCAGTAAAAGATTGTCTTCGACCGACATGCTGCCGAATAGCTCGCGTAATTCGGGCACCAGCGACATGCCTTGCGCAACCCGGCGCTCGACCTGCCAACTGTGAACCTCGCGGCCCAGATAATTAATCGTGCCGGTGCTGTGTCCGGTAACGGGCAGCGACCCCATGATGGAATTGAGCAAGGTGGATTTACCCGCGCCATTTCCGCCGATGACCGTTACGATGCTGCCCGGCGCCACGGTCAGTTTGGCGCCGACCAAGGCGTTCACCTTGCCATACTGCGTTGACAGGTTTTCTATCTGCAGGACGGGTTGTGTCGTTGAGCTCATGCCGCACCCCCTTCCACCTGGATGTCCTCGTCGATTCCTCCGAGGTAGGCTTCCAGCACTGCCGGGTTCTGCTGGACATCGGCCGGCAGGCCTTCGGCCAGCTTGGTGCCGAAATCCATAACTACAAGGTGATCCGTCAAATTCATTACAAAATCCATATCGTGCTCGACCAGCAAGATGCTCATGCCTTCGCGACGCAGTTGATCCAGTACGTTGGCAAGCTCTTGTTTTTCTTTGTAGCGCAGCCCCGCTGCAGGCTCGTCAAGCAGCAACAAGATGGGATCGGCCGCCAGGGCGCGGGCGATTTCCAGGATGCGCTGTTGGCCCAAGGCCAGATTGCCCGCCTGTTCGTACAAGTAATCGCCCAAACCCACCCGCTGTAGCTGGCGAGCGGCTTCGTGCAGCAATTCGGCCTCGCTTTTGCGTTCGGCATGGAGCGTGGCGGCCAGCACACCTACATTGCTGCGCAAGTGCGCGCCCAACGCTACGTTTTCGAGGACCGTCATGGTTGGCAGCAACTGCACGTGCTGGAAGGTGCGCCCCACGCCCAGCTTGGCAATATCGCGCGAGCGAAGGGTATCGAGCCGCTTGCCTTGAAAAGTGATTTTCCCGCTAGTGGTTGGCAAGACGCCGGTAATCAGGTTGAAGGTGGTGCTTTTACCGGCGCCGTTCGGACCGATCAGGCCCATGATCTCGCCGGCCCGCAACGAAAAGCTGATGTCGTTGACGGCCACCAAGCCGCCGAACTCTTTGCGCGCGGCATCGACCTCGAGTACCAACGTGCCTTCAGCCGGCCGTTCACGCTGCGGCAACGCAGGCGCCTGGGGTGGCGCGGGACGGCTACGCTGTGAACCCGCCTTGCCGATAATGCTGCTCCAACCGTAGACAAGAATGGGCCAAACCCCATTGCGCGCATACTGCAGCACCAGAATCATCAGGATGCCGAAGACCACGAGCTCGAAATTGGAGGTCGTATCGATGATCTGCGGCAAGACGTTCTGGATCTGGTCTTTCAGCGTAAGAATGAGGGCCGAGCCCACAATGGCTCCCCAAACGCTGCCGCCGCCGCCCACGACCGCCATGAACAGATACTCGATGCCATAGTTAAGGCCGAAAGGGCTGGGGCTGACGGCGCGCTGCATGTGTGCATACAGCCAGCCTGAAAGGCAGGCGAGCAAGGCCGCATAGACGAAAATAATAACCTTGTAAGACGCCATATTGATGCCAAAGGACTCGGCCATGCCACCACCGCTGCGCAAGGCGCGAATAGCGCGGCCGGGACGGGAGTCCAACAAATTGCGGGTAGCCCACATGGACAGCAACAACACCAGCCAGATCAAATAGTAGATGGCGCGGCCATCGGACAAGGAAATACCGAAGACATAGATGGGCTGGATACCGGCGATACCGTCGTACTGGCCCAGGAAGCCCAGATTGCCGAACAAGTAGTACAGGGACAAGCACCAGGCGATCGTGCCCAGCGGCAGATAGTGGCCCGACAGCCTAAGGGTGATCGCCCCCAGGATATAGGCAACCGCAAACGTGACGACCAGCCCGGCGCCCAAGGCAAGCCACGGCGCCCAGCCCCAGGCCGTGGTGAGATACGCCGTTGAATAGGCGCCAATACCCACAAAGGCCGCCTGACCGAAGGAAGTGAGCCCGCCAACGCCGGTGAGCAACACCAGCCCAAGCACCACCAGGGCCGCAAGGCCGATGTAGTTCAACTGGGTAATCCAGAATTCGGGCGTGGCCGACAGCATCGGCAACACGGCTAAAATCGCCAAAAAGACAACAAGTATGATTCGATTCATGGCGTTCTTACTCCTCGTCGTCGACATGCGATGTGCCGAACGAACGCCACAGTAATACGGGGATAATCAGGGTAAACACAATAACCTCTTTGTAGGCGCTTGCCCAAAACGACGAAAAAGCTTCGAGTATCCCGACAAACAATGCACCGGCCGCCGCCAGCGGATAGCTGACCATGCCGCCAACGATAGCCGCCACAAAGCCTTTCAGGCCGATCAGGAAGCCGGTGTCGTAATAAATGGTGGTAACGGGGGAAATAAGCATTCCCGACAGTGCGCCGATCGCGGCAGCCAGGGTGAACGTCAGGCTACCCGACATATTCGTGCTGATACCCACCAGCCGCGCGCCGCGGCGGTTGACAGCCGTTGCCCGTAAAGCGCGACCATACAGCGTTTTACGAAAGAGCACCCAAAGCGCGAGAATCAGCAACGCGCAAGTACCCAACACAAAGAAGGTTTGCGCCGACCACGAAATGGCGCCGAACTGGACCTCGCCTTCCATGAAAGGCGGTGTGCGCCAGCCTTCCGCGCCAAAGAACACCAGCCCCAGGCCGGTAAGCGCAAAGTGCACAGCCACCGAGATAATAAGCAACACCAGCACGCTGGCCTCGGCCACCGGCTGATAGACCAGGCGATAGAGCATGGGGCCCAGCGGGATTACCAGAGCCAGCGAGAACAGCACATTAATCCAGAGCGGGGTTTCCGTGCTGACAATATAGGGGGCCGCCAGGAACAAGACGATCGGCAGCACCAGGGTAGTGACAGCAGCGCGCGGAAGAAGATTCCATTCACGCGAACGAATCGCCGCCAGCAGCTCGACTAAAAAAGTGATCAGACCCACGATAAGCAGCAACATGACGGTGCCGGGTATCCGGCCATTCACCATGAAAGCCAGCGTCAGCGCGCCATACGAGACGAACTCGCCCTGAGGAATAAAAACGACGCGGGTGACCACAAAGACCAGCACCAGCGCCAGCCCCAGCAGTGCATACACAGCGCCGTTAAGCACCCCGTCTTGCAGCAATATAAAAACAATTGTCGAATCCATCTACAACACCATAAATTAGGGATTGGTAAAAGCCCGCTGCCCTGTATGAGCCAATACAGAAAATACCGGCCTTGGCAGCCGGTACTTTGCATATGGTGAGAAGCCAGCCACCGCATCAGTGACTGAAGCAACCCCGCCCCGAACGTGAGTAAGCCTATAGTTAACCATTTAGTTACCACACCACGTTTCAGTTAACTACGTATTATGGACAGAATAGGATACAAAGTCTTTTAGGGGATTCCCTGCATAGACGCTAAATTCGATTCCTGTCTGTCCGGTTCGTCATGTAACAATCGTTGCACGCCAGGCCGCCCGGGAACCTTGGCGCTGAACAAAAGTCGATTAACATAGCAGATATGATTAGAAAGCATGCGAGAAGGACTTGATTGTGGAAAAGATCACTAAAACCGACGCGGAATGGCGAGCCCAGCTTACTCCCGAAGAATATTATGTCGCCCGCGAAAAAGGCACCGAACGCGCCTTTACGGGGCGTTACTGGGACACCAATCAGGCAGGCATATACCGCTGCGTGGGTTGCGGCACAGCCTTGTTCGAGTCGGACACCAAATTCGATGCCGGGTGCGGCTGGCCCAGCTATTTTCAGGCGCTTGATCCCGCACTGGTGCGCGAAGAACGCGACACCACCCACGGCATGGTGCGCACCGAAGTGTTGTGTAATGTCTGCGACTCCCATCTGGGCCACGTCTTTCCCGATGGCCCGCCACCCACCGGGCTGCGCTATTGCATCAACTCCCTATCGCTGAAGTTCGAGCCTGCCGAATGAAAAAGTTTCTATTCGACCTGTTTCCGCTGATCCTGTTTTTCCTGGCTTTCAAGTTTTCCGATATCTTCACCGCCACTGCCGTCGCCATTATTGCGGGCATCGCGCAGTTCGTCTGGCTGAAAGCCACCGGAAAAACCATCGAAGCCATGCACTGGATCAACCTGACGGTCATCATCGTATTTGGCGGCGCCACCCTGCTGTTCCACAACGATGCGTTCATCAAATGGAAGCCCACCGTGCTGTATTGGCTATTCGCCGGTATTTTGCTGGCAGGTCGGTGGGTATTCAACCGCAATCTCATGCAAAAGCTCATGGGCTCGCAAATTGCCTTGCCGGCTGCCGCATGGGACAAGCTCAATTTAAGCTGGGCGGGGTTTTTTATCGTGTCCGGCGGCCTGAACCTGTACGTTGCTTTTTCGGGGCAATTCACTGAATCGCAGTGGGTAAACTTCAAGGTTTTCGGCCTTATGGCTTTGCTTATCGTGTTTGTCATTGGCCAGTCCATTTGGCTGGGCAAGCACATAAAAGAAGACCACACAACGCACGTTTCCGGCCCCGAAACACGAGACCAGCCATGAATACCGAACGCGCCGAGCTTATCCGTCAACGTCTGGCCGCCCTTGAGCCCTCCCATCTGGACATCGTCGACGAATCCCACCTGCATGCCGGACACGCAGGGGCCGAAGGCGGCGCCAGCCACTTTCGCGTCACTATCGTTTCGCAACAGTTCCAGGGCCTGTCAACGCTTGCCCGCCATCGACTCGTGTATGATCGCGTGCATGATTTAATCCCGTATCCCGTCCATGCATTGGCGATCAACGCCAGCCCTGGTTAACTCAAACAAAATAAAGTATTTCAATCAAGACAAAGGCAATCTATGAAACGACTTGTGATGTTCGCCGCCGTATGTGCCCTGGCTGCGCCTGTATACGCCCAGAATGTGGCAACCGTCAATGGCAAGCCCATTACCCAGAAACAACTGGATCAGTTTGTCAGCCTGCTGGTCAGCCAAGGCGCACAAGACTCGCCGCAGCTACGCGAGCAGGTCAAGCAAGAAATGATCGGACGCACGGTTGCCGTGCAAGCCGCCGAGAAAGCCGGTATCGACAAGCGCGCGGAAGTGCGCCAGGAAATCGAACTCGCGCGCCAAGGTATTTTGGTGCGCGCCCTGATGGCCGACCAGCTTAAGAACAACCCTGTCACCGACGCCAAGATACAGGCCGAATACGACGAGATCAAGAAAGATCAAGCCGGCCGCCTCGAATACAAACTGCGTCATATCCTGGTCAAGGAAGAGCAGGCTGCCCAGGACCTGATCAACGACATCAAGGCCAACAACGTCTCATTTGACGCAGCAGCCAAGAAAGATTCCATCGATACGGGCAGCGGCCAGAATGGCGGTGATCTGGGCTGGGGACCCACCAGCAACTATGTACCCGAGTTCGCTCAAGCCGTCGAAGGCTTGAAAAAAGGCGAGATGACCGACAAACCGGTAAAGTCGCAATTTGGCTGGCATATCATCCAGGTCGAAGACTCCCGCCCCATCGAGTTTCCGTCCCTCGACGAAGTGAAGCCGCAACTTCAGGAAATGCTGCGCCAGCAACAACTGACCGATTACCAGCAAAAACTGATGCAGTCGGCCAATATCAAATAGTTGTCAGCGCTGTAAAGCGGGGGTCTAACGGGCGAGCAGGCCCAGCAGCCCCTGCTCGTCCAGGATCGTCACGTTTAATTCGCGTGCCTTGTTCAGCTTGCTTCCGGCCTCGTCGCCGGCAACCACATAAGCAGTCTTCTTCGAGACTGAGCCGCTTACCTTGCCGCCCGCCGCGAGTATCCGGCGGGTTGCTTCATCGCGCGTCATCGTAGGCATGGTTCCGGTCAGCACAAAGGTCTTGCCGTCCAGTAACTGGCCCACGGGTTCACTATCGGCCTGGCCTTCCACGCCAGCCTTGGCCAAGGCTTCAATTACATCGCGATTGTGTTGCTCGCCAAAAAACTGCAAGAGTGAATGCGCCACTACCGGGCCCACTTCATTCACGCTGCATAGCGCTTCCTCGTCGGCCTGCATGATCTGCGGCAAGCTGCCAAAATGGCGCGCCAGGTCGCGTGCGGTGGTTTCCCCTACGTGCCGTATACCCAAGGCAAACAAAAGCCGCCCAAGCCCCGGCTTACGCGCCTTATCAATGGCGGCCACCAGGTTTTCGGCCGATTTGCGCCCCATGCGTTCGTAAAGAAGAAGCTCTTCGACCTGCAGGGAAAAAATATCCGCCAGAGATCTTACCCGCCCGCTGTCGACCAACTGGTCGACAATCTTCTCGCCCAAGCCTTCGATATCCAGCGCCTTGCGTCCGCTGGCATGAATAATGCTTTGCTTGCGTTGAGCAGAGCAGAACAACCCGCCGGTGCAGCGCGAGGCGGCCTCGCCTTCCAGACGCTGTATGGCCGAACCACATACCGGGCACTCGGTTGGCATGACAAAGGGTTTGGCATCAGGCGGGCGCAGTTCGACCACCGGGCCGACGACCTCGGGGATGACGTCGCCCGCGCGGCGCACCACCACGGTGTCGCCGATCAGCACATCTTTGCGACGAATCTCGTCTTCATTATGCAAGGTCGCATTGGTGACCGTCACGCCGCCCACGAAAACGGGCTTCAGGCGCGCCACCGGTGTAATTGCCCCCGTACGGCCCACCTGCACATCAATGCCGGTAAGCAGCGTGGTTTCCTCTTGGGCCGGAAACTTGTGAGCGATGGCAAAACGCGGCGCGCGGGCCACATAACCCAGCACGTCCTGCGCCGCCAGGACATTGACCTTGTACACCACGCCATCGATATCGAACGGCAGATTCTCCCGGCGTTGCGCGAGTTGCTCGTAGAACTCCAGCAGGCCTTCGGCCCCATCGACAATGCGCCAGTCGGTATTAACGGGTAAGCCGAGCGCCATGAACCATTCCAGCATATCCGCCTGGGTAGACGGCATATCGCCCTGAATCTCGCCCCAGCCATAGGCAAAAAAACGTAGGGGCCGCCGCGCAGTAATGCGGGGATCCAATTGCCTGAGACTACCCGCAGCCGCATTGCGCGGATTTACGAAAATTTTCTCGCCCCGCGCTTGCTGCTGTTCGTTCAAGCGTTCAAAATCAGCCCGATTGATCAGGACTTCACCGCGCACCTCGAGTACAGCAGGATAATTGCCCTTGAGCTGCAAGGGCACGGAACGCAAGGTACGTATATTGCTGGTTACATCTTCGCCCACAAAGCCATCCCCGCGCGTGGCGGCGCGGGTCAACCGGCCTTGCTCGTAGCGCAAGCTGATGGCCAAGCCGTCAAATTTGAATTCCGCCACGTAGCTGACCCGTTCGTCGGGGCCAACCACACCCGCGCCCCTGAGCGTATCGAAAACGCGTTTGTCGAACGCCAGGATGTCGTCGGTCTGGAAGGCATTGCCCAGCGAGCGCATGGGAACGGCGTGGCTGACCGTGTCGAATGCCGCCAACGGCGCTCCCCCGACGCGTTGGGTGGGAGACTCGGGAACAATAAGGTCTGGATGCTCGAACTCCAGCGCCTGCAGCTCAGCCATGAGCTGATCATAGTGCGCATCGGAAATAATGGGCGCATCTTGTACATAATAACGATGATTATGCTCGTCGATGGATGCGCGCAGGCTGCGTACTTTTTCCTGTAAGTTATTCGAGGCCATAGTGCCGGAGGAAGTCAAGAAAACAGCCGGGTGGTTCGTTCTGTGCCGGCCATAAAGCCCGCTTTGTCCAGATTTCCATACAAAACCGACAGACTTTCATCGATGGCATGATCTGCATCGTCGGCGACCGGCCTGCCCTGATCATCCACCAGAATGGCTTCCAGGCGCGCCGCCAGGTCCCGTCCGACACAAGCCATGCGACTGAACGCTTGCTCGTCGGGCGCGCTTCTGGGCAGATCCAGCAAGAGATCCAGCGTTTCGACGCCGGCCGACTGCACCTCGGAGGCTGGTACACCATCGAACAACACCGTAAAGCGCGGTATGCCGTTGTCGGCCATCCAGGCCAAATGGCGGCCATGATTCAGAAAACCCGCATCCCGCACGACCTGGGCGACCTCTGCCACGGGCCGGACGCCGTCGAGACGCACGGCCAACCCGACCTGCGCATCCAATTCTGCGCAAAGCGCATCGAGCTGTCCCGCCTTCGCCAGCACTGCGTCCTGTTCGGGACCCTCGACGGAACCATCGAAATGCTCGGCCAAGCGCTGGGCAATTGTCCACAAATGAGACCACTCGATATCCGTCAGCGCCCCGCTGCGGTTTGCCAGCAACACCGCCAATTGCATGGACACGTAGGATTCGTCTTCACGCACCCAGGCGCGATGACCGCCTCCTTCGCATTCGGCAAACACTCTTACAGGTTTGCCACCCACCTTGTGTATGGCCTGTGTCGCCTCGTAGAGCTCGCGCCCGGACGCTGGGTGCGCAAATGCGATATCGATGACCGCTTCGGTAGCGGGGTCGACATCGTCAGGATCATCGCCTGAGGCGTCCGCTGCGGTTTCAACTGCGCCAAATCCCGGCTCGCGCCGTACGCCAACCGGCGCAACGCCGCCCATCAGGGGGTCTTGTTCCGTTTCGGGAAAATGCTCTTGCATGCGCTGTCGCACCCGGCGATCCTGCCACCAGTTAAAACATACGACCACCAAGATCAGCACGATCCCAAGCGAAATCAGTCCGATTTGTAAATCACTCATTTACCGCCCCATCACAGGCTATATGATTAAACATTGAATCCTCAGGCTTCCGCCATTTCGAGCGCCGAGTCGATATCCACGGCAACAATCCGCGATACGCCTTGTTCTTGCATGGTCACCCCGATAAGCTGCCGCGCCATCTGCATTGCAATTTTATTATGCGAAATGAACAAAAACTGGGTTTGGTCGCTCATGCTGCTGACCAAGTTAGCATAGCGTTCTGTATTCGCATCGTCCAGTGGCGCATCGACCTCGTCGAGCAGGCAAAACGGAGCCGGATTGAGCTTGAAAAGGGCAAACACCAGGGCCGTCGCCGTCAAGGCTTTCTCGCCGCCGGACAGCAGGTGAATGGTGCTGTTGCGTTTGCCAGGCGGCTGCGCCATAACCTGCACCCCCGCATCCAGGATTTCATCGCCCGTAATTGAAAGCCGCGCTTCGCCGCCGCCGAACAATTTGGGGAAGAGTTCGCCGAAATGCCGGTTCACCGTATCGAAGGTCTCTTGCAGGAGTTCGCGCGTTTCCTTGTCGATCCGTCGAATGGCGTCTTCAAGCGTCTCGATGGCCTCGCACAAGTCTTGATGCTGGGAATCCATGAAGCCTCGGCGCTCTCGAGCGGTACGTAGCTCGTCCAGGGCCGCTAGGTTGACCGGGCCCAAAGCGTCGACCTGGCGGGAAATACGTTGCACTTCCGACTGCAGCCAGCCGGCGCGACGCCAATCGTCGGGCCGCTCGGCCAGTTCGTCGGCAAGCTTGCTGCGGTCCACCTGGCGGCTATCCAGTTGCTCGGCATACTGTTCGACTGAAAGCCGCGCAGCCTGCTCCTGGAGTTGCAGCTCGGTAATCCTGGCCCGTCGTGGCTCGAGCGAGCGCTCCATTCCCACACGGCCTTCTTCGGCCTCGCGCAACAGCGCAGCAAGGTTATCCAGTTCAATGCGGGCATTGCCAAGCGTTTCTTCCCGGGCAGCCCGTTGCTCCAGGGCATCCTGCAATCCCGCCTGGGCAGCGGTCGCATCCAGCTCGAACAACTCGCCTTGCAAGCCTTGCAGTTCATCCTGCGCTCGCCGAATCTGCTCTGCGGCCAATGCCAAATTGCGCTCGAGGTCGACAATACGGCTGTGCAGAGCACGTTCGGCGAATACAGCTTCGTGGGCAGCCCGCTCCAGGTCGCGCAACTGCTGCCGGGCCTGCTCAGCCTGACGGGCCATGTCTTCGCCGGATAGTTCGGCGTCGGCAAACGTTTGCTGTTTCTCGCCTAATTGCACGTCCAGCAATTCGAAACGCTCTTCGGCCTGCTCTTTCTGCGCCAACAGCTCTTGAGATTGGCCCGCAATCTCTTCGAGTTCATCGCGGATGCGCTCGGCCCGCTCGCCGGATTGCTGCGCCTGCTGCTGCAAGCGGGAATGCTCGAGCTGTACATCGTGCAGGCGCCGTGTAAGTTCAGACACCCGCAGCCGGGCGGGCGGCATGGCCTGCGAAACCTGTTGCCACTGCGCTTCCGCGCGCGCAACCTGAGCCACCGCCTGGTCGGCAATAAGCTGTTCGGCCTTTACCTCGCGCTGCAGGTTTTCAATTTCCTGCTGACGCGCAAGCATCCCGGCCTGTTCAGAATCGGGCGCATAAAAGCGGACACTGTGCCGATCGACCAGATGTCCCTGCCTGACCACGAATAGATCGCCCGGCCCAAGCTCGCCGCGGACCGACAGGGCAGCGCCAACATCGTCGGCCAAATACACGCCCCGCAACCATTCATTCAGCAGCGCACGCAGATCAGGATCGCTGATTTGAAGCAGTGACGCCAACGGCGTGCAGCCGGGCGCAGAAGCGGGTGCGGGCGCCGCTGTTGCCATCTGGAAAAATGCCAGGCGCGCGGGCGGCGGATCGCTCACAAATGCCCTGGCATGCTCAAGCTGGCGGATCTCAAGGGCTGTCATGCGTTCGCGAAGCACCGCCTCAAGCGCTGTTTCCCAGCCCGACTCCACGTGCAGTTTTTGCCATAAACGACCTAGGGCGGAGAGCTCATGTTTTTCCAACCAGGGTTGCAACGCCCCTTGCTTCTGAACGTCGTCCTGCAATTTTGTTAGCGCCGCCAACCGTGCATCCAGCCGAGCCAACCCTTGCGTAGCCTCGCGAGATACAGTGTGGGCGGCCTGTCTTTCCTCGTCGAGATCGGGCAGACGCTCTTCGAGCTCCAGCAATTGGGCTTGTGCTTCATCCAACTGCTGGCCGGTGGCCGCCAGATCGCCGGCCAGCTTCACCAGGTTGTCCGGGTCGGGCGTATCCAGCTCGCGCTGTTCCTGTTCGAGCCTTTCGCGGCGCAACGCCAAAGTTGAAAGCCGGCTGTCCGCCTCGCGCTGGGCCTGAGCCACCAAGGCCAGCTCTTGCTCCAGACGCGCCAGCGAGCTGCGCATATCGTCGCGCGACGCTCCGGCACTTCGTACTTTGGCTTCAATATCGGGCAGCGCCTCGCCCGCCTGCTCGACCCGAGCCTGGGCTTCCTGGCTGTGGGCCGCTGCGGCCTCAAGATCGTGACGACTTTGCTCCAACTGTTCGGCGCAATGGGCTTTTTGATCCGCCCATTCCTGCATCTGTGTTTCAAGCTGGGTGCGCCGACTTTGTAGCCGTTGGCGCGAATCCACCACATGACGGATCTCGGCTTCCAGTCGGCTGACCAGCGCCCCCGCTTCGAATAACTGCCCCTGGGCCGCATGCACGGCATCCGCAGCAGCATAATGGGCCTGCCTGCGTGATTCCAGTGCGGACTCGCCGGCCCGCAGCCCCGCGATGGCTGCTTCAAGGTCGTTCTGGGCCTGTTCTATTGCAGCAAAGCGCTCTTGCTGGTCCTTCTTGGCGGTGCTTTCCTTTAACAGCCAGAGTGCGAGTTGCTTTTGCTCGCCCTCTTCCTGCCATGCCCGATACCGGCCCGCCACTTCAGCCTGCGCTTCCAATTTGTCCAATTGCAAGGTCAGTTCGCGCAATATATCTTCCACGCGATTGAGATTCTCGCGGGTGTCGGCCAGCCGGTTCTCGGTTTCGCGACGCCGCTCTTTATAACGGGAAACACCAGCGGCTTCTTCCAGGTAGACGCGCAACTCGTCGGGACGCGCCTCGATGAGGCGGCTGATCATCCCTTGCCCGATGATCGCGTATCCCCTGCTCCCCAGACCCGTGCCAAGAAAAATGTCGTGAATATCCCGACGCCGCACCTGCTGCCCATTCACGAAGTAGCTGCTGGTGCCATCCCGGGTCAGGACCCGTCGGACCGCGATTTCTGTATATGTGCTCCACTGCCCGGCGGCACGCCCCTCGGAATTATCGAATACCAGCTCAACCGATGCGCGCGCGGCCGGCTTGCGGTTGCCCGAGCCGTTGAAAATAACATCCTGCATGGATTCGCCGCGCAATTCTGACGCTCGCGTCTCGCCCAGCACCCAGCGCACAGCATCGATGATATTGGATTTTCCGCAACCATTCGGCCCCACCACGCCCACCAATTGACTGGGCGTGGGAATCGTCGTTGGGTCGACAAACGATTTGAATCCGGCGAGTTTGATTTGAGTCAGGCGCACAATTTAATAGCCAATAATTACCACCACAAGCTTACGAAGAGCGGAATTAGCGCCGCCCACCCCCGGCCATCGACGACTCTGGTAAGGATTGCTTCGTATGATAACGCACGGCAAGCCGGCAATTAAAGCAATCAGTCCTGTTTCGGCCGGTCAGGCGGGCAGACGCTATACTCACTAACTCTTTTTATTGTTTAATTTCACATTGTCCTTGGCAAATTAACGCCAATCGCGTCTTATTCACCCACCCTAGCGCCGCGACTCGCCCACTTAGATCAAGCAGAGAACCCCCATTGAAGAAAGGCTTTTATCTTGTTATGACGGCGCAGGCGCTTTCGTCGCTGGCGGACAACGCGCTCCTGATCGCCGCCATCGCGCTTATCGCCGACCTGCAGGGCCCCGACTGGATGGCCCCGATGATGAAGTGGTGGTTCGCGCTGGCGTATGTCGTTCTGGCTGCATTCGTGGGAGCCTTCGCCGACTCTTTTCCCAAGGGCCGCGTCATGTTCGCCACGAATGCGATCAAGCTGGCGGGCTGTATCCTGATGTTCAGTTATCAGGCCCTGGCAAGCGACAACTCCAACCAATTGGTGCTGGTGTTTTGCGCTTACACGCTGGTCGGCATCGGCGCCGCAGCCTATTCACCCGCCAAGTACGGCATCGTGACCGAAATGCTTCCCCCCGAGCAACTGGTCAAGGGCAATAGCTGGATCGAAGGCTTGACTGTTTTATCCATTATCCTGGGTACGGTGTTGGGCGGCATGCTGATCAATCCCCAGGTTTCCGACGCCCTGCTGACGCATGCCTGGATAGGGGCCGTTTCAGACACCCGGGCCGAGTCCGCGATCCTGATCATCGGCCTGGTCTATTTTGCAGCCGCCGCCTGCAATCTGCTGATCCCTCGCACCGGGGTCAGCTACCCGCGCCAACAAACCCGGCCCCTTTTGCTGATCCGCGAATTCTCGCATTATGTCCGCATTCTCTGGACGGACAAGCTGGGCCAGATTTCCCTGGCCGTCACTACGCTCTTTTGGGGAGCCGGCGCAACGCTGCAATTCATCGTAATCGAATGGGGCGCGCGCCATCTGGGTTACCGGCTGGACCAGGCGTCCATTTTGATGGGCGTTGCCGCAGTCGGCACGGTCATTGGGTCGGTGTTTGCCGGCAAGGTTCCTCTTAAACGCGCACTGTCGGTATTGCCTTTGGGCGTTGTCATGGGATTCGCTGTCCTGCTGCTGCCCATCGTCTACGAAACATGGGCCGTCTATAGTGTTTTACTGCTGGTGGGCGCTCTTTCGGGGTTCTTTGTGGTGCCCATGAACGCGCTACTGCAGCATCGAGGCCATGTGCTTTTGTCTGCGGGGCACTCGATTGCCGTGCAGAACTTCAATGAGCAACTGAATATCCTGTTGATGCTGGCGGTCTACAGCCTGATGCTTTGGCTCAACTTGCCGATCAATATCATTATTGTGATTTTTGGCTTGCTGGTAGCCACCTTAATGCTTGTATTCATGCGTTGGAATTACCTGAACCATCGGGCCGATCCTGCCTTGCAGGACCAAATCGGCCAACATGGTCATGGTCAAGCTTTGCACTGATGGGTTCTCGGCGCCGCCGTGTCAGTGACACCGGCAAAAACCCACGACACAAACAAGCGTTCTCGTGTTTCTATCGTTATAGCAAACGCGCCCGGAGCAAATCCGCCCAGGCGGCTGCCTTCTGGCGAGGCTGCAAAAGCAGCGATGCCGGATGATACGTCGCGACCAGCGGGATGGCGTGGCCCGTTTCGTCGACATAGGTGTGAACGCCCCCTCTTAAAGACTCCAACCCTTCCTGGCTGTTCAGCAAGGCCTCGGCCGCCAATTTGCCCAAGGCCAGAATACGGGCGGGCTTCAGCAATGCGATCTGACGATGCAAGTAAGGCAGACATGAAGCGATCTCGTCGGCAGCCGGCATGCGCCCGCCCCGTGGCCGACACTTGAGCACATTGGTGTAGTAGACGTTTGCCTGCGGGTCCACCCGAGCGGCCTTGAGCATTGCCTGCAGCAGGTCGCCCGCCTTGCCCTGGAAAGGTAGCCCCTTGCGATCGTCCCGGTCGCCAGGAGCCTCGCCGATCAGCATCCAGTCGACAGACTCTACGGCCCCTTCGCCAAACACTGCCAGGTTGCGCCCCGCGTGGAGCGAGCAGAGCGCACAACCTGCAACCTGCTCTCGCAAGGCATCCCAGTCGTCGGCAACCTGGTGCGCTGCCTGCGCCTTGGAAATCGACGTATCGGGCGCGCGCGATCGCGGCTTGGCGATGGCCGTGCGGCTCGTCGTATCCGGCCCGGTTTGCCGCCGGTCTTCGTGCTCCATGGAAGCCTTGGCGGCCGGTTGCGGCTGGGCCGGCACGGCCACAGCCGGGACGGAAGGAACAGGCGCATCGGCCGCCTGCCAATACAGCAACAGACGCCGATCGATGCCGGCCTCTTGTAACCAGGCCAATTGGGTTCCGTTCAAACGCGGCGCCATCGGCAACTCAGTCATTCGACCCACCCGTTGCGCCAAGGTCTTTTCTCATGACCCAGGCGTCCTCGCGCAAGTTGCCTTCTTTGGGATAGTAATCCTTGCGCACACCTATCTGGTGAAACCCGCGATTCTGATAAAACACAATAGCCTGGTGATTGCTGGGCCTTACTTCCAGTATCAGCGCAGGCATCCCCTGCGCCCGGGCCTCGGTTTCGCAATGACGCAGTAATTCGTGCCCCAAGCCGCTACGCTGAGCATCAGGTTCTACAGCAATCAACAACAAATGCGCCACATCCGGCGCGTACATCAGCAGGCAAAAAGCCTGAACGAGCCCGTTACGCGTGGCCACCCAGCCCTGGTAACCCGCCTGCAGCGCATCGTGAAAATTACCTTTGGTCCAGGGAAAAGCCTGTACAGCGCTTTCAATCTGGACCACGCGCCCCACGTCTTGCGCCGACATGGGTCGGATCAAAGCCTGCGGCCGAGCCTTGGGATTACCACCCAAGCCCTGCTCGCGTTCCTTGGTGGTGTAGGCCACTTTGCTTCGCACATACAACGGTTCCGCGTTTTCCGGCTTGACGGCTTCTCCGCGTGCAAGCCCATCCCGCGCCAACCGGGCCACCGACGCGGCGGTGGATCGCACCCCGCCGCCAGGGCGCACGACCGCCTGGGCGTCATCCACCGCCGCTAAAGAAGTCAGGACGTCTGGATAGATAGCCAGGGCATCGCCCATCAGTCGAACAACCAACGGCCGGGGATCCTGCGGCAACCACTGCGCCAGGTGCGAAGCCAGCCAGGCTCCAACATCGCGAGCATCCAGCAAAACGGGTTCCGCCAGGGGCCGGCAATCGGCCTCGGCCGGACCATCCCTGTTCACCGCATACGCCGCTGCGTACACCTCGCCCATGCGCGCGTCCTGCACCACAATGCGCACACGCTCGTCGCCGTCATCCTGCAATGCCGCTGCCGCCCTGAGCGAAACGACGGGCACCACTGGTGCACCCAGGGCAAACCCCAAGCCTTGGGCAACACCGCACGCCACCCTCAGACCTGTGAAACCGCCTGGCCCCTGGCCATACGCGATCGCGCTAAGTTGGCCGCGTGTGATGTTCGCCTGGCCAAGCAGGTCGTCGATCATGGGAAGCAAACGCTCGGCATGCTCGCCCGTAGCATCATGGGAGCACGAAAAAAGACGGGTTTCGCCTTGCTCTGTACAGAGTAAGGCGACGTCGCAAACGCTGGAGGAAGTCTCGAGAGCGAGAATATACTGAGTGGAATCGTGCATCAGACCCGCATTGGTTCCTTAAGACACGGCAGAACCTGCCTGCTAAAAAATTACCGAAACGCCAAGTGTAATGCTAAGCTATGAAGTCGGTGTCTGACCCGAATACGAAGCTGGCCGATCGCCTGCTGAAAATGGCATGTTTGGCGTGGACACAGTCTTAGGTGCAAAAATCCAGGGGGTATGACTAGTCGCCATCCGGCCTTTGGGGCTTGTGTTGCAAAAATCTGTATCCGCAATCCAGCCAGTATTCTACCAAACGCTTAATGTGTAATATCTTGCTACCAGACCCTATACGCATAACTTTTGGCCTGTTACATTTTCGACCATGAACACTCAAACACAATCTCTTACCCGAAAAATTCTGGTCGTCGACGATGACCCGCGCCTGCGCGATCTGCTGCGCCGCTACCTGTCGGAACAGGGTTTCAACGTATTTGTCGCCGAAGACGCCAAGGAAATGAGCAAGCTTTGGCAGCGCGAACACTTCGATCTTCTGGTCCTCGACCTGATGCTCCCCGGGGAAGACGGATTGTCCATCTGCCGCCGACTGCGCGGGGGCCACGACAACACACCCATCATCATGCTTACAGCCAAGGCCGAAGAAATCGACCGCATCGTCGGGCTCGAAATGGGCGCCGACGACTACCTGTCCAAACCGTTCAATCCACGCGAACTCCTGGCCCGCGTCAACGCCATCCTGCGCCGGCGCGGCACCGAAGAGCACCCCGGCGCCCCGAGCCAGGAAAATGAATCCATAGAGTTCGGTCCCTATGTGCTCAATCTGTCCACCCGTACCCTCACACGCAACAACGAGGCCGTTCCCATCACAACGGGCGAGTTCTCGGTCCTGAAGGTATTCGCACGGCATCCCAAAATCCCGCTATCGCGAGACAAGCTTATGGAACTCGCCCGCGGACGCGAATATGAAGCCTTCGACCGCAGCCTCGATGTCCAGATTTCCCGCCTGCGCAAGCTCATCGAGCCCAACCCCTCCAAGCCGGTGTTCATCCAAACCGTCTGGGGTCTCGGATATGTCTTTGTGCCCGACGGCGGTCACTAAGATCGCTCTATAGGGGCGTTTACGGTCGTTCTTTATGTCGTCCCAGCCGCACCACCAGATTAAACGCGTCACATCCCGGCTGCGCCTGGGCCTTTTCAGCCGCTCTTTCCTGCTTCTGGCCGCCCTGATGCTGGTCAGCCTGGGCGCTTGGCTCCAGGTCTTTTTCAGCATGGAAGAAGGACCGCGGGCCACCCAAATGGCGCAACGCGTCGCCACCTCGGTCAGCATTACCCGCTCGGCCCTGGTGTATGCGCCAACCAATGTGCGCCCCGCCCTGCTGCTTGATCTGGCCACCAAGGAAAGCCTGCGCATCCAGCCCCGCGAGGACACCGACCAACTCGAGCCTCTGCCCAACTCCAATTATTGGAATCATGTCGCGGCGGAAATAAAGAAGCGTCTGGGGCCCAACACCCAGATTATGTGGTCTGTCAACAAGGCAGGCGGCGTCTGGGTAAGCTTTGAAATCAATAAGGATAAATACTGGCTGGTCTTCGACCGTGAGCAGCTCGGCCTGACCGCCGGCATCGAATGGTTCGGGTGGGGGGCCACCGCACTGATACTCGCCTTGATCGGTTCGGCCATCAGCGTACGTTTCGTGAACCGCCCTCTGGCGCAACTAGCCAAAGTCGCCCAGCAGCTGGCACGTGGCGAAACCCCCTCGCCGCTGCCCGAGAAAGGCCCTCTGGAAATCCGCGAAATGAATATCGCCTTCAACCGGATGGCCCGGGACCTCCGGCAAACCGAGGCGGATCGCGAAATCATGCTGGCCGGCATTTCACACGACTTGCGCACCCCCCTGGCCCGTATGCGCCTGGAGATCGAAATGAGCGGGGTTAGCGACGAAGCCCGCCAGGCCATCGACGAAGATCTGGCCCAGATCGACCACAGCATCGGACAGTTGATGGAATACGCCCGGCCTGCGGGCGTTGTACCGGCACGCGGGGTCGACGTGTCCCACGTGCTCAACGACATCTACGAACGCGAACGCTCTCATACAGCCACCCTGGGCGACCAACTCGGCGCAACCATCACTCCGGGGCTTTTTGCACGGATTACCGCCCACGACCTGAAGCGGGTCGTCAGCAACCTGATCGAGAACGCACGTCGCTACGGACGCTCCGCCTCCGACAACCGCGCCCATATCCGGTTATCCGCCTATCCGGAAGGCAATCTACTGGTTATTGAGGTTGCCGACAAAGGCGTGGGGATCGCCGCCGACGATGTTGACCGTCTGTTGCGGCCATTCTCTCGTGGTGATTCGGCCCGCACCGGTGTCAGCGGGGCCGGCCTTGGCCTATCGATTGTCGAGCGCCTGGTGAGCCAGGTCGATGGGCGGCTGAAGCTGCTTTCGCCACCCACCGGCGGCTTGGTGGCACGCATCGAACTGCCACGCGCACGCGCCTGAACCTTTAGACGGCGCCCCGCAAGGCGCGCGACGCCCGATAGGAGCCCGATCTGCATTCGCTCGTGCAATTCCATTAGAATCACAGAACGAATCAGCACAAGGAGCACCCATGAAAACCGTTGGCGATAAGCTTGAACCTTTTAAAGTCACCGGCGTCAAGCCCGGCTTTAATCAGTCTGAAGAAAACGGCGTCTCGGCCTTCGAAGACATCACCGAAAGCTCTTTTCCCGGCAAGTGGAAAGTCATCTACTTCTACCCCAAGGATTTCACCATAGTCTGCCCAACCGAGATTACCGGCTTCAACGAGCTGGCAAAGAAATTCGACAAACTCGACGCCATTCTGATGGGCGGTTCGGTCGACAATGAATACGTAAAGCTGGCGTGGCGCCGTGAAAACCCGGAACTCGACAAGTTGGGACACTACCAGTTCGGCGACACAAGTGGATCACTGGTCGACCAATTGGGCATACGCGACCGCAGCGAAGGCGTTGCCTTGCGCGCTACTTTCATCGTCGACCCCGACAACGTCATCCAGCATGTTTCGGTGAACAACTTCAATGTTGGGCGGCATCCCAAGGAAACCCTGCGCATACTCGACGGCCTGCAAACCGACAAGCCCTGCCCCAGCGGACGCGAGCCCGGCGGCGCAACACTGTAGATCAGCCTTCGATCCTGCCCAGCAGGACCGCCACAGTCGCCGCCACCCCTTCCCTGCGGCCAACATACCCCAGGCCTTCATTGGTTTTCGCCTTTATGTTCACGCAAGCGGCGTCCAGGCCCAAATCCTGCGCGATGTTGCTTACCATGGCCGGTGCATGCGGCGTTATTTTCGGCGCCTGCGCATGGATGGTCGCATCGATATTCACCACCCTCCAGCCCTTGGCCAAGACTTTTACATAGGCCGCTCGCAGTAGTACTCGGCTGTCGGCCCCTTTATAGCGCTCATCGGTATCCGGAAAATGTCGACCGATATCGCCCAATGCCGCGCCGCCCAGCAAGGCATCGGTAATAGCATGCAGCAGCACGTCTGCATCGGAATGGCCTGCCAGGCCCATGGTATGAGGTATGGTCACCCCCCCAATGATCAAGGGGCGCCCTGCCACCAATGCATGCACATCGAAACCTTGTCCGATGCGAAACGGTATCGTCATAGCCATTTTTCCATTAGTTCAAAATCTTGAGCCCAGGTTAGCTTGAAATTGCGGGGAGAGCCCGTAACCAACAGCGGCCGGTAGCCGATTTGCTCCATGGCGGACGCTTCGTCGGTCATCGGCTGGCCAGTGCCGGCCCCGCTGAGCAGGGCTTTGTGCAGCAAGCCGGCCGGGAACATTTGCGGCGTCTGCGCGAGCCAAAGCCCTTCGCGCGATATCGTGGCGTGCACCTGCTGTCCATCCTGGGCCACTGACGTAGCGGGCAACGCCTGCTTGACGGTGTCGGCCACCGGCTGCGCCAGCAGACCGCCCTGAACACGCGCCAGGCAGGTATCAATAAGACGGCCAAGGGCATCGGCCGGCAGGCCGGGGCGCGCTGCATCGTGGACCAACACCCAATCGGAGTCCGGCAGCCTCGCTTCTTCCAGCGCAGCCAGCACCGTCGCCGCCCGGGTCGGCCCGCCGCAATGACGCCATACCGTTCGAGGCAAGCCGCTTAAGGCATCCGGCCCCCAGGCATCGCCTGCGGCAAGAGCCACCCTTACCTGGGCGATCCGGGGGTCGGCCAACAAGGCCGCCACCGCCAGCCGCAACATGGGCGTTCCTTTCAACAAGCGATACTGCTTGGGCAAATCGTGGGCGGTTTGGGCACGTTGCCCAATCCCCGCCGCCGGCACAATGGCAATTATTCTTTCTGACATGGAAAGAGATTTTATAATGACACGCTAAATGGCAACAGAAACTCCCTACTCCCCTTCGATCCCCTCCGTTAATCAACTGCTCCGCGCTCTGAAACCAGGCTTGCGGCATGCTGTGCCTATGCCGCCCGGTTCGGGCGATGCGTGGCTGCTTGCCAGCCTGGCAGCGGCAGGCAAGCAGCCACTGGTCATCTTGTGCGCCGACCCGCTGGCGGCACAGCGGCTGGGCGATGAAATCCCCTTGTTCGCCCCCCAGTTGCGGGTGCGTCAGTTCCCCGATTGGGAAACCCTTCCCTATGACAGCTTTTCTCCGCATCAGGATCTGATTTCCGAGCGGCTGCATACCTTGCACGCCCTGATGCAACAAACCGTGGATATCTTGCTCATCCCGGTAACCACCGCCCTGTATCGCCTAGCGCCGCCCTCTTTTCTTGCCGCCTATACCTTTTCTTTCGTACAAGGCGACTCACTGGATGAAGAAGGCTTGCGCCGACAACTGACGCTGGCCAACTACCAGCACGTCACCCAGGTTACTGCGCCGGGCGAATTTTGCATACGGGGCGGCCTGATCGATCTGTTCCCCATGGGCTCGGTCTTGCCTTACCGCCTGGATCTCTTCGACGATGAGATCGAATCCATTCGCAGTTTTGATATCGACACGCAACGCAGCCTGTACCCGGTCAAGGAAATACAACTGTTGCCAGGCCGCGAGTTCCCGATGGATGAAGCATCCCGCAACCAGTTTCGCGCACGGTTCCGTGAAGTGTTCGAAGGGGATCCTTCGCGTGCGCTGCCGTACAAGGACATCGGCAACGGCATTGCGTTTGCAGGCGTCGAATATTACCTGCCCATGTTCTTCGAGGAAACTGCAACCATATTCGACTATCTGGCGCCGGACGCCATCATGGTCACCCTGGGCGATATCGACGACAGCATACGCCGATTCACCAGCGACACCCTTAGTCGCTATCAGTTCCTGAAAAGCGATCGCCAGCGCCCAGTACTGCCACCCGACGCTCTCTTTCTGGAAACCGACACACTCTTCGTTCACCTGAAAGCATTCGCCCGCCTCGCAATGGGAGGCGACGGCCCACACCCTGACTTTGCCTTTGCGCCGGACGTATCTGTCGCCCGCCGGGCCGACGATCCTTTGGCGCGCTTACGCGCCGTACTGGCACAGCCCGAATGCCGTGTGGCGCTTTGCGCAGATTCGCCGGGCCGGCGCGAAACCCTGATGCAGATGCTGGATGAACACGGCATCGTGCCGGATACGGCGGCTGAAACGCTGCAGAAGTTTTTCCAATCGGCGCATCGCTTCAGCTTGTGTGTCGCCCCGCTCAACGGCGGCTTCACCCTGCCAAACCTCTCGCTGACCTTGCTTACAGAGAACGACCTTTATCCTCATCAGGCGCGCTCGGTGCGCCAGGGCCGACGCCAGCAAGAGCGCAGCAGTAATGTCGAAGCCATGGTGCGCGACTTATCGGAACTGCGCGAAGGCGATCCGGTTGTTCATGTGCAGCACGGCATCGGGCGCTATTGCGGGCTGGTCGACATGGATCTGGGCGAGGGCACGCTGGAACTGCTGCACCTGGAGTACGCCAATGGCAGCACCTTGTACGTACCCGTCGCCCAACTACACGTTATTTCGCGCTATAGCGGCGCCGACCCGGAAAGCGCTCCCCTGCACCAACTGGGATCTGGGCAATGGGACAAGGCGCGCCGCAAAGCGGCCAAACAGGTGCGCGATGCCGCCGCCGAACTGCTTGCCCTGTATGCCCTGCGAGCGGCGCGCGAAGGGTACTCGTTCAAACTGCCTATCAACGACTACCAAGCCTTCGTCGAAGGTTTTGGTTTTGAAGAAACGCCCGACCAAAGCGCGGCCATCGAATCCGTGATTACCGACATGACGTCCGGCCAACCAATGGATCGCCTGGTGTGCGGCGATGTGGGGTTTGGGAAGACCGAGGTCGCCTTGCGGGCGGCCTTCCTGGCCGTCGCGAATAACAAGCAGGTGGCCCTGCTGTGTCCCACCACCCTGCTGGCCGAGCAACACGCCAAGACATTCGCCGACCGTTTCGCCGACTGGCCAGTGCGCATAGCCGAGTTTTCCCGCTTCCGCTCAGGCAAGGAAATCTCCTCTGCCATCGAAGGCCTGCACGATGGCCGTGTGGACATCGTCATCGGCACCCACAAGATCCTCTCCAAAGACGTCGTGTTCAAGCGGCTGGGCCTGGTCATCATTGATGAAGAGCATCGATTTGGGGTACGGCAAAAAGAAGCCCTGAAGAAACTTCGAGCCGAGGTCGACGTCCTGACGCTGACCGCCACGCCCATCCCCCGTACGTTGGGCATGTCGCTCGAAGGCATTCGCGACTTCTCGGTCATTGCCACCGCGCCTCAACGCCGCCTGGCGATCAAGACCTTCGTACGCCGTGAAGACGGCAGCACCGTCCGGGAAGCCCTGCTGCGCGAATTGAAACGCGGCGGCCAGGTTTATTTCTTGCATAATGAAGTCGACACCATCCAGAACCGGCGTGCCCGCCTGGAAGCACTGGTGCCCGAAGCCCGCATCGCTGTCGCCCACGGCCAAATGCCCGAACGCGAGCTCGAAGAGGTCATGAAAGGCTTTTACCAGCAGCGCTACAACGTCTTGCTCTGCACCACCATTATTGAAACCGGCATCGACGTCCCAAGTGCAAATACAATCGTCATTCATCGGGCCGATCGCCTGGGCCTGGCCCAGTTGCACCAACTGCGCGGCCGGGTCGGGCGTTCGCACCACCAGGCCTATGCCTACCTGCTGACACCTGGCGAAGATGCCATGACCAGCAATGCCAAGAAGCGCCTTGAGGCCATCCAGGCCATGGAAGAACTGGGCTCGGGCTTCTATCTGGCCATGCACGACCTCGAGATCCGCGGCACCGGCGAAGTGCTCGGAGAATCCCAGTCCGGCAATATCCATGAAATCGGCTTCTCGATGTATTCGGAAATGCTCAATACCGCCGTACGCGCGCTGAAGGCAGGCGAAGAGCCCGATCTCGAATCGCCTTTCGCCGCCACCTGCGAAGTTAATCTGCACGCATCCGCCCTGCTGCCGGCCGACTATTGCCCCGACGTTCATGCTCGCCTGGGGCTCTATAAAAAACTGGCCCACGCGCAAAACGAAGATGAGCTTATCCAGATCCAGGAAGAATTGATCGACCGCTACGGCAAGCTGCCTGAAGCGGCGCAAACCTTGCTGTCCACCCACCGCCTGCGCCTGGCAGCGGAGCCTTTAGGCGTCATCAAGATCGACGCAAGCGAAACACAGGCCATCATCCAATTTTCAGCCAAACCCAATATCGACCCCATTCGTATCATCCAATTGGTTCAAGAGCAACGCCATGTGAAGCTGGCGGGTCAGGACAAACTCAAGATCGACATCAAGCCATCCGGCGCCACGAAGTCCCAAGCCGGCGCGACGGTGTCTGCATCAACCCCTTCCACCGCCGCCCGAATAGACGCCGTACGCAACGTGCTGCGGGCCTTGGCATGATCGGCGATAATCGCCTTGGCCACCTTCTGTCAAACCTTCATTCCAACAAGCCATGACCCATTTGATACTCCAGGCGCCCAGCCTGTCCGCGCCCAATATTGAAAAAATTGCAGCCCTTGCCCAAGCCCAGGGTGTGCAAAAGCTTGGGGAAACCGTCGTGCGCCTGCTGGACATCGACGACGAAGAGCGCGGACAAGTAAGCAGCCAGTGCGAGGCCTTGCAGATCGACTACGCCTTCCTGGACCAAATCCATCGCCTCAAAGATTGCAGGATCCTGGCAATGGACATGGACTCTACCCTGATCAACATCGAATGCATTGACGAAATTGCCGATATGGCAGGCCGCAAGGGCGAGGTCGCAGCCATCACCGAAGCTGCCATGCGTGGCGAGATCACCGACTTTTCCGAAAGCCTGATTCGCCGCGTAGCCCTGCTTAAAGGCGTACCGTTAAGCGCTCTGGAGCAAGTCTATACGGATCGCCTGCGACTCAACCCCGGGGCGCAGCGCCTGATCAATACTGTCCACGAGGCGGGCCTGAAGACACTACTGGTTTCAGGCGGCTTCACCTTCTTCACCAGCCGCCTGAAAGAGCGCCTGACCCTGGACCAGGCGCACTCCAATGTCCTGGAAATAAAAGATGGCGTGCTTACCGGCAAGGTGCTGGGCAATATTGTCGATGCCCAGGGAAAGGCTGATCGCCTGCAAGAACTGGCCGATTCGCTGGGTGCGGATCCAGAACAGATTATCGCCGTGGGCGACGGCGCGAACGATCTGAAAATGTTGGCTAAAGCCTATTACTCGGTGGCGTATCGAGCCAAGCCCATAGTGCGTGAACAGACACGCTTCGCGCTGAATGTCAGCGCGCTGGATGCCATTGTCAACTGGTTCAGAATTTAGCGCCCGCCCGCGCGCTTTCGGTAAATTAACGCCGGCGTAATAGGTAGCGAAAGACAAACCCGGGGTAGGCCAAGACCAGATATAAACTTAGGGTAATGGCGTAGAACTCCCAAGTTTGGGGAAATGGATTGCCAATGTTCAATTCGAACGCGAAGCCCAAGACGCCGATCAAGCCGTAGAACACCAGAACTTCCAGAAGGCGTACAAAAAAAGTTTTGTGAACCTGCACGCCTTGGGTCCGCCAGCCCGGATAGGCCAACAGCAAGACCGCCAACCCTATTACAACCACAAGCTTACCCAGGAACACAGCGGCCGAAACCACATCCCCGCCCATCACCAACGCGGAGCCGATCAGATCGTGGGTCAGCCAACCCAGGCCGATCAACAACGCAAAGAACAGCAGGGATTCAAGCACTCGCAGCCACCACGGTCGGGCGGGTTCGCCCGCCAATGACCACGGCAACGCCAAAAAGGGGCGCTGCATCACGAAAGGCAGGTTCGCCGTTACCAACCCCAGGACGACGAGAACCCAGATAGCAAGTGATTGATTCATTGCGGCGCGTTAGAAGCCCAACGAGTTTTCAATCACGTGCACGCACAGCGCCATCAGACCGCCCGGGAGCACACCCAGGCCGATAATCAACAAGCCATTGATCGACATCAGCCCATTGGGAAGAATCCCCGCAGGCGCCGACAGCTTCTCGCCCTCGGGCTCATCGAAGTAAGCGACCTTGACCACGCGTAGATAATAGAAAGCCCCCACCAGCGAGAACAGCACTGCCACGACCGCCGCCCATACATAACCGGCGCCCACCAAGGCCTGCAGCACGGCCAGCTTGGCATAGAAACCCGCCATTGGAGGAATGCCGGTCAGCGAAAACATGGACACCAGCAAGACACCCGCCAACACAGGATTACGCTGGTTCAGGCCTTTCAGATCCGAAATTTCCTCGCACTCGAACCCCTTGCGGCTAAGCAGCAGGATAAGCCCGAAAGTCGCCAGCGTGGTCAGCACATAGATGACCATGTAGAACAACGCCGAGCCATAAGCCTGCCCAGTGGCCGCCGCCTGGTCCCGAACCACGCCCGACAACAGCCCCAGGAAAACGAAACCCATGTGCGAAATGGTGGAGTAAGCCAGCATGCGCTTGAAGTTGGTCTGAACAATGGCGGTGAGGTTGCCAATGGCCAACGAAAGAATGGCAAGAATCAGCAACATGGGCTGCCAGTCGAGCGCCAGACCGTGCAGGCCTTCAATAAGCAGACGCAGCATCAGTGCGAAGGCGGCCAGCTTGGGCGCAGCCCCGACAATCAGCGTAACGGCCGTTGGCGCGCCTTCGTAGACGTCGGGCACCCACATGTGAAAGGGCACGGCGCCCAGCTTGAACGCCAGGCCTGCAACAATGAACACCACGCCAAACACCAACGGCAGGTGGCTGGCCTCGCCGGCGGAAATAATGCGGGCGATCTCGGCCAGGTCGAGCGTGCCGGTTGCGCCATAAATCATTGAGAGGCCGTACAGCAAGATGCCCGATGCCAGCGAACCCAGCACGAAATACTTCATGGCCGACTCGGTGGAGCGCACATGGTCGCGACGCAAGGCGATGAGCGCGTACAAGGCAAATGACATCAGCTCGACGCCCAGGTAAACCGTCAGTAGACTGCCGGCCGAAATCATGACCATCTGGCCCAGCAAGGCGAACAGCGTCAGGGTGTAGTATTCGCCCCCGTGGTTCAGCAGGCCGCGCTCCTCGGCATAATCACGCCCATAGATCAGCGTAACAGCCACGGCGACATACGACGCTATCTTCAGAAAATGCGCCAGCGAATCCACGACGAAAAGACCGTGGAATGTGCTTCCTTCCAGCCCCTGGCTCCATTGCACCGCCGATACGGCGGTAACGACGGCCAAGGCGCCAAGGCTCAGGCCAAAGGTCAGGTGACGGCCTGGCGATTTTGAAAAAGCATCGATCAGCAGCACCGCGACGGTCATGATCAGCAGGAGAATCTCGGGCAAGGCCAGCGCGAAGTGAAATTGAGTTTGCATAATGATTCAGGCCTACAGTTTCGAGACAGAGACGTGTTGCAACAAGGCCTCTACCGACACATGCATAACGTCCGTAAACGGTTTGGGATAGATCCCCATGTACAACACCAAAATCGCCATGATTCCCATAATGAAGAATTCGCGCTTGTTCAGGTCTGCCATGGCGCGCACCTTGTCGTTCGTGACATCGCCAAAAGCCACGCGTTTAAGCATCCAAAGCGAGTAGGCCGCGCCCCAGATCAGGGCAGAGGCGGTCAGCAGGCCAATCCAGAAGTTGTACTCGACCGCGCCCATGATGACCGTGAATTCGCCGACGAATCCGCTGGTCGCCGGCAAGCCGGCGTTGGCAAACGAGAACAGCAGGAAGAAAGTGACAAAACGCGGCATAACGTTCACCACGCCGCCATAGTCGGCGATGCGCCGGGTATGCAGGCGATCGTACAAAACACCAATACACAGGAACATGGCGCCGGATACAAAACCGTGGGAAATCATTTGAATGATCGCGCCTTCCAGGCCCGCCGTATTGAACAGGAAAAAGCCCAGTGTCACGAAGCCCATGTGGGCGACCGACGAATACGCCACCAGCTTCTTCATGTCATCTTGGACAATCGCCACCAGGCCAATATAGATAACGGCGATCAACGACAACGCAATCATCAGGCCCGCCAGGCTATGCGAGGCGTCTGGGGCAATAGGCAGGGAAAACCTTAAGAAACCGTACGCGCCCAGCTTGAGCATGATGGCGGCCAGAACGACCGAACCGCCCGTAGGAGCTTCAACGTGCGCATCAGGCAACCACGTGTGGACGGGCCACATCGGCACCTTGACGGCAAAGGCGGCCAGCAAGGCGATAAACACAA
Organism: Pusillimonas sp.; assembly: GCA_044464765.1. GTDB lineage: Bacteria > Pseudomonadota > Gammaproteobacteria > Burkholderiales > Burkholderiaceae_B > JBIQKZ01. Next base: position 14,562 of record JBIQKZ010000012.1, on the reverse strand, counting down.
GAATCTGCGGCGTATAGCCAAGCGGCAACTGATGCCAGGTCAGGATGTCGAAACTGCCGCCCGCAGCATGCCACAGATAGATAAAGGCAACCAGCGTGAGCAGCGACCCCATCAGGGTGTACAGGAAAAACTTGAATGCTGCGTACACCCGATTCGGGCCGCCCCAGACACCGATGATCAAATACATCGGGATCAGCGTGGCTTCGAAGAATACATAGAACAGCATGCCGTCCAGCGACGCGAATACCCCCACCATCAGGCCCGACAGAATAAGGAAGGCCGCCATGTACTGGGACACGCGCTTGGTAATGACTTCCCAGCCGGCAAGCACCACAATAATCGTGATGAAGGCGGTGAGCAGGACAAACCAGAGGGAAATGCCGTCGATGCCCAGGTGGTAATTCATGGCAAAGGTTTCAATCCACGGCGTCTTCTCGACAAACTGCATCGCAGCCGTGTCGTGATTGAAACCTGTATAAAGCGGCAAGGTGACCAGGAAACCCGCTATCGAACCGATCAGGGCCAGCCAGCGGGTAAGCTCGGGCCGGTCGTCGCGACCCAAGAGCAGAACGATCAGGCCGGCCACGATCGGTACGAAAATCGATAGTGTTAGCCAAGGAAAAGTAGTAGACGCCATATCGCTCGCCATCAGTGAACCGTCAACACAAAAAAGGTTAAAAATGCCACGATGCCCAGAATCATCGCGAAGGCGTAGTGATAAATGAAGCCCGACTGCAAGTGCCGACTGACCGCCGCCACCATGCCCACGACGCGGGCGCTGCCATTCACCAGAAGACCATCGATCAAGCCGCGATCCCCACCCTGCCACAGACCTGTGCCCAGGCAGCGCGCTGCCCGTGCCAGCACCTGCTCATTGAACCAGTCAGCGTAGTACTTGTTCTCGAGGATGCCGTACAGCCAGGACAGCTTGCGCTTGACGACGGCCGGAACGCTGGGGTTGATCAGGTAGCAATACCAACAAATGACGAAACCTGCGACAACCAGCCAGAACGGCAGTGTGACAAAGCCATGCAGCGCATACGCCAGCCAGCCATGCCAATGCCCTGCCATTTCGGCCATGGCCGGATGCTCCGGCAACACCTTGATGGCTCCATCGAAAAATGAACCAAACAGCAAGGGATCGACAAACCAGGCCCCGGCAATCACAGATGGGATGGCCAGCAGCACCAGCGGCAAGGTGACCACCCAGGGCGACTCGTGCGGAACCCCGCCATGGCCGTGATCGTCGGCCTGAGCCTGCGTATCAAACCGCTCTTTGCCATGGAACACCAGGAAATACACCCTGAACGAGTACAGCGACGTCACCAGAACGCCGATTACGGTCGCGTAATAGGCAAAGCTCGCACCCCACACATTGGCTGCTCCGGCCGCCTCGATGATGTGTTCCTTGGAATAGAAACCCGAAAAGAACGGCGTGCCCACCAAGGCCAGAGAACCGATCAGGAAGGTGATCCAGGTAATGGGCATGTACTTGCGCAACCCGCCCATGTTGCGGATGTCCTGGTCGTGATGCATGCCGATAATGACCGACCCCGCGCCCAAGAACAGCAAGGCTTTGAAGAAAGCGTGCGTCATCAGATGGAAGATGGCGCCCGAATATGCCGAAGCGCCCAGAGCCACCGTCATGTAACCCAACTGGGATAGCGTGGAATACGCAATCACCCGCTTGATGTCATTCTGGATAATGCCCAGTATGCCCAGGAAGAGCGCGCCAATGGCCCCGATAACGATGATGAAGGACAGCGTGGTGTCGGAAAGCTCGAACACGGGCGAGAAACGCGCCACCATGAAGATGCCGGCTGTCACCATGGTGGCCGCGTGGATCAACGCCGAAATCGGGGTCGGGCCCTCCATGGAATCGGGCAACCAGCTGTGCAGCGGCACTTGGGCCGACTTGCCCATTGCTCCGATAAACAGGGAAATACAGGCAACGGTCAGCATCTGCCAATCCGTGCCAGGAAACTGCAGCGCACCCAAGGCGTCCGCCTGCGTAAAGACATCTTCATAGCGCATGCTGCCGGCGTAGGCAAACAACAACCCGATCCCCAGCACAAAACCAAAGTCTCCGACCCGGTTGATGACAAAGGCCTTCATGTTGGCAAAAATGGCAGTGGGCCGTTTATACCAGAAGCCGATCAGCAGATAAGACACCAGGCCCACCGCCTCCCAGCCAAAGAACAACTGAAGCATGTTGTTGGACATGACCAGCATCAGCATGGAAAAGGTGAACAGCGATATATACGAAAAGAAGCGCTGATAGCCGGGATCGTCGGCCATATAGCCAATGGTGTAAATGTGCACCATCAGGGATACCGACGTTACCACCACCATCATCAATGCCGACAACGAATCGATGAGAAAGCCGATTTCCAGGGGCGCTGTACCGATAACGCTCCAGGTATAGACCGTGCCATCGAAGGTTTGACCGCCCAATACCTGGAACAGGACGACGACCGATCCGATAAAGGAAATCAGCACCCCCAGGATGGTGATCCAGTGCGCGCCCGCGCGGCCAACCTGGCGGCCCAGAAAACCCGTGCCGAACAAGCCGACAATGAGAGCGCCCGCCAGGGGCGCCAGGGCAATAAGCAGATAAAGATTGATTGAGCTCATGTTTAATCCATCAACCCTTGAGGTGGTCTAGTTCTTCGACGTTGATCGTATTCAGGTTGCGGAACAGCAACACCAGGATGGCCAGGCCGATCGCCGCTTCGGCAGCCGCCACTGTCAGGATGAAGAATACGAACACCTGCCCCGCCGCATCGCCGAACCAGCTTGAAAACGCCACGAAATTAATGTTGGCGGATAGCAAGATCAATTCGATTGACATCAGCAAAATGATCAGATTGCGCCGATTGACAAAAAAACCGAACAGCCCGATGGCGAACACGATGGCGCCAAGAATCAGATAGTGAGCCAGCGTGAGTGTCATTTGGTTTCCTTGGATTCGTCCGTTCCTGCGGCGGGTTTCGCCACCTCGGTTTGCGACGGAATGCTGACCAGGCGCACGCGGTCTTTGGCCTGCACTCGCACCTGGTCGCTGGGATTGTTGTATTTCACGTCCTTGCGCTTGCGCAGCGTGAGGGCAATGGCCGCAACCATTCCGACCAGAAGAATGACTGCGCCAACCTGCACCGCGAAGGGGTACTCGGTGTACATCAGGGCGCCCAGGGCGCGGGTGTTGTTGTAGTCGCTCCCCATGTCGGCGGGCGCCCCGGCATCGAACCAGGTCTTGCCAAGAACAAACGCCATCTCCAGCACCATGATCAGGCCGATGATCAGGCCCATCGACATATAGGCCTTGAAACCTTTGCGCAGGCTGTCCATGCGCACGTCAAGCATCATGACCACAAATAGGAACAGGACCATGACCGCGCCGACGTAGACCAGCACCAGAAGCAGGCCAACGAACTCGGCGCCGATCATCACCCACAGCAGGGCCGCGTTGAAGAAGGCCAGAATCAAGTGCAGCACGGCGGTGACCGGGTTGTGGGCCGTGATGACCCGCAACGCCGCGTACACCAGCACCAGCGACAACAAATAAAACAGGACGGTAGTAAAAGTCATGGATCAGAAGACCTGGTAATCAACGGTAAGGGGCATCTTCGGCGCGGCGACGCGCGATTTCAGGCTCGTAGCGGTCGCCCACGGCAAGCAGCATATCCTTGGTGTAGTAAAGATCGCCACGCTTTTCCCCATGGTATTCATGAAGATGAGTTTCGACGATGGAATCGACCGGACAGCTTTCTTCACAGAAACCGCAAAAAATGCATTTGGCCAGATCGATGTCGTAACGCGTGGTGCGGCGCGAGCCATCGTCGCGCTCTTCGGATTCGATCGTAATGGCCAGCGCCGGGCACACGGCCTCGCACAATTTGCAGGCAATGCAGCGCTCTTCCCCGTTAGGGTAGCGACGCAAGGCGTGCAGGCCGCGAAATCGCGGAGACGCGGGTGTTTTTTCTTGCGGATAGCGCAGGGTAACTTTGCGCTTGAAGAAATACTTGCCCGTAAGCTTCATGCCCTTGAGCATTTCCGACAACATCAGGCTGCCGAAGAAATCTTTAATAGCTTCCATATCCAGCTCCAGTAAGCTCTAGTGCCAAATGTTCCATGGCGTTTGCATCCAGATCGCCACGACAACCAGCCAAATGCCGGTCAGGGGAATAAATACCTTCCAGCCCAGGCGCATGATCTGGTCGTAACGGTAGCGCGGGAATGTCGCCCGGAACCACACAAACATCGACACGACGCAGAAGGTTTTGATTCCCAGCCATAGCCAGCCCGGAATCCAGGTAAGCGGCGCGACGTCGATCGGCGGCATCCACCCGCCCAGGAACATGATGGAGGCCACCGCCGACAACAGAATCATGTTGGCGTATTCGCCCAGGAAGAACAGGGCGAACGCCGTGCCGGAGTATTCCACCATGTGGCCCGCAACGATCTCCGACTCACCCTCGACAACGTCGAATGGGTGGCGGTTGGTTTCGGCAACGGCCGACACCACATAGATGACGAACAAGGGTAGCAGTGGCAGCCAGTTCCACGACAGGAAATGCAAGCCGCGATCCGCGAACCAACCACGGGTTTGCCCCAGCACGATTTCGCTCATGTTCAGCGACCCTGAAACCAGCAAGACGGTAATCATGCAAAAGCCAATGGCCAGCTCGTAGGAGACCATCTGAGCCGCCCCACGCATGGCGCCCAACAGCGCATACTTGGAGTTGGTCGCCCAGCCTGCCACGATGACGCCGTACACGCCCAGCGAAGTGATGGTCATGATGTACAAGAGGCCGGCATTGATGTTGGAAAGCACCAATTCTGGGCTGAATGGAATGACCGCCCAGGCCGCCAGCGCCGGCATCAGCGTCACGATCGGCGCAAGAATGAACAGAACCTTGCTGGATTGCGACGGAATGACGATCTCTTTGGTCAACAGCTTGAACACATCGGCAAACGGCTGCAGCAATCCCCGATAGCCAACGCGAGTGGGCCCGAGGCGCGCATGCATGGCGCCGATAAGCTTGCGCTCCCAATACGTTAGATAGGCAACGCACAAGATAATCGGAACGGCAATGCAAAGGATCAACACAACGGTCCAGACCACATACCAGGGCGTCGCCCCGATCAGATCCGTACCGAATCGGGTTAAGGCGTTCAACCATTCCATTTAGACACGCTCCAACGAAACTTGGCCACACGAGCCGCCCAGGGGAAGGGTTTCAGCAAAGGCGGTGGAGATGCGGACAGTGGAATCAGCCACCGTATCATCGCGAACCGCCGTCAAGACCACCTGACCCTCGGCCGAGGCGACACGCACGGACTCACCTGACTGCACCCCAAGGGCCTGCAATGAAGCGGCATTCAAGCGGGCTTGTGGCGTACTGGAAACAGACGTTTCCTGCAAAGGCTCGGCCCGGCGCACGATGGCGTCGCCGCGATAAATCGGCACATCGGCCAGGCGCTCGAACCCGCCTGAAGCCTGCGACAAGGCGACCTCGCCCCGCACGGCATTGGACAGCCGTTCGTGAATGCCGCCCACCAGAACGGTATCGCGCACCGATTCCGATGTTTCGTCTTCGAAACCCTGCAATTGAAACAGGTTGCCCAGCACCCGCAAGACTTTCCAGGCGGGCCGGCTGTCGCCAAAGGGAGCTACAGTACCCTTGAAGCTTTGCGCGCGCCCTTCGGAGTTGATGAAGGTGCCCGATGTCTCGGTGAATGGCGCAATGGGCAGCATGACATCCGCCCATTGACTGGCCGCCGAGAAATACGAGGTAAGGGCCACCGAAAACTCGGCGGCTTCCAAGGCCTTCACGGCGCGCCGGCCATTGACCGAATCCAGCTCGGGTTCGGCGTGAAGCACAAGGTAGGCCTTGAGGCCTTGTTCGAGCATTTCCTCGGCGCCCAAGCCACCGGTTTCGGGAACCGCTCCGGCAAGATAGCCGCCCACGGTATTGCCGCCAGGCGTGAGAAACCCCAGTGTTCCGCCGACGGCGGCTGCAAGCGCCTGCGCATTGGCAGCGATCAGGCGAACCTGTGGCGACATGACAGCCAAGTTGCCCAGCATGATTCCGACCTTCTCGCCTGAAGACAGGCTGGCGGCGATGGCGCGTGCCGCATCGGAAGGCTGGACGGTTTCCAGGCCAGCCGGCGCCGGTTGGCCGGCAGCCTGCGCCACCGCGACAAGCACCTCGGCCAGGGCATTGGGCACGAGCGATGGGGCTACAGCCAGGCGTTCGGTGACGGTGAACAGCGGATCTTCCGACGCGCTGTCGATAAAACTGATCTGCGCGCCGCCCTTTGCGGCTTGACGCAGGCGCTGGGCCAGCAAGGGATGCTCTTTACGGATAAAGGAACCGACCACCAGCACCCGATCCAATTCGCTGAACTGGCTGATCGACATGCCAAGCCAGGGCACGCCGGTCAAGGCGTCGTCGAGCTTGGCATCGGCATACCCCAGACGGAAATCCACATTGGCCGAGCCCAGACTGCGCGCCAGGCGAGCCAGCAAGGCCAATTCTTCAGTGGTCGCCATGGAGCTTCCGATGGCGCCCAGTTGCCCGGCGCCATGCTCTTCGCGAACTTGATTCAAGCCACGCACCACGGCCTGGAGCGCGTCGCCCCATGAGGCTTCGACCCACTGCCCCGCAGCATCGCGAACCATGGGATGCGCCAGGCGATCATCGCCATAGAGCCCTGTATAGGAAAAGCGATCGCGGTCGCTGATCCAGCATTCGTTGACCTCGTCGTTCTCGAATGGCACGACGCGCAGCACGCGGTTGCTCTTGGACTGGATCACCAGATTGGCGCCCAAGCTGTCGTGAGGGCTGACCGAGCGGCGCCTGGCCAATTCCCACGTACGCGCGGCAAAGCGGAAAGGCTTGGACGTGAGCGCGCCCACCGGGCAAATGTCGATCATATTGCCCGAAAGCTCGGACTCGACAGCCTGGCCGACAAAGGAAGTGATCTCGGAGTGCTCGCCCCGATTGATCATGCCCAGCTCCATGATGCCGCCGACTTCCTGACCAAAGCGCACACAGCGCGTGCAATGAATGCAACGCGGCATTTCCTCGGCGGAAATCAAAGGACCCATCTCTTTGTGAACGACGACACGCTTTTCTTCCTTGTAGCGCGAAGCCGACGCCCCGTAACCCACCGCCAGATCCTGCAACTGGCATTCGCCGCCTTGGTCGCACACAGGGCAATCCAGGGGGTGATTGATCAGCAGGAACTCCATGACGCTTTTCTGGGCTGCGACAGCCCTTTCGGATGCCGTATGGACGACCATGCCATTCGTGACTGGTGTGGCGCAGGCGGGCATGGCCTTGGGCGCCTTCTCGACTTCAACCAGACACATGCGGCAGTTGGCCGCGATGGACAGTTTCTTGTGATAGCAGAAGTGCGGCACGTAAAGACCCAATTTATTGGCGGCATGCATAACCATGCTGCCCTCGGGCACCTCTACTTTGTTGCCGTCGATGGTGAGTTCAACCATTAGCTTGTCCTGACCCTACAGATAGTTGGGAACCACGCAGCTTTTATGCTCGATGTGGTGTGCGAACTCGTCGCGAAAATGCTTGATGAAACTGCGCACCGGCAATGCGGCGGCATCGCCCAGGGCGCAGATTGTGCGGCCCATAATGTTGGACGCGACCGAATCAAGAACCTCGAGATCCTCGGGCCGGCCCTGGCCGTTTTCAATCCGGTGGACCATGCGATACAACCAGCCTGTGCCTTCACGGCACGGCGTGCACTGGCCGCAGCTTTCCTCGAAATAGAAATACGACAACCGCATCAGCGACTTGACCATGCACCGCGTATCATCCATGACAATGACCGCCCCCGATCCCAGCATGGAGCCCGCCTTGGCGATGCCGTCGTAGTCCATGGTGGTGGACATCATGATGTCGGCCGGCAGAACCGGGGCGCTGGACCCCCCTGGAATCACGGCCTTCAGGCTACGCCCTTCGGGCATGCCGCCGGCCAGTTCCAGCAGCGTGGAAAAAGGCGTGCCCAGCGGGATTTCGTAGTTGCCGGGCCGTTGCACGTCGCCGGAGATCGAGAAAATCTTGGTGCCGCCATTATTGGGCAGGCCGGTTTCCAGGTACTGCTGCGCGCTATGGCGAAAAATCCATGGGACCGCAGCGAAGGTTTCGGTGTTATTGATGGTGGTGGGCTTGCCATACAGGCCGAAGCTGGCGGGGAATGGCGGCTTGAAGCGAGGCTGCCCTTTCTTGCCTTCCAAAGACTCGAGCAAGGCGGTTTCTTCGCCGCAAATATACGCGCCATAACCATGGAACGCATGCAGCTGGAAGCTGAAGTTTGACCCCAGGATGTTGTCGCCCAGAAAGCCTGCAGCACGCGCTTCGTTCAGTGCCTCTTCGAAGCGGTCGTAGATTTCGAAGATTTCGCCGTGAATATAGTTGTAGCCGACCGTGATGCCCATGGCATAGGCGGCAATGGCCATCCCTTCGATGACTATATGCGGATTGAAGCGAAGGATGTCACGGTCCTTGAAGGTGCCCGGCTCGCCTTCGTCGGAGTTGCACACCAGGTATTTCTGGCCGGGCAAGCCGCGCGGCATGAAGCTCCATTTCAGGCCGGTGGGGAACCCCGCCCCGCCCCGGCCGCGCAACGCCGATGCCTTGACCTCGGCAATCACGTCTTCGGGTTTCATGCCGGTCGTAAGGATTTTACGCAGCGCCTCGTAGCCGCCCCGCTTGATATAGTCGTCCAGACCCCAGTTCTGGCCATCCAGCCCTTCAAGAATCTGGGGCTTGATGTGCCGACCGTGGAAAATCATGCTGCTGGACAGATCGTTGCCGGGATCGGGCAATAGCCCTTGCGAGAATTGCTGAAGAATATCGGGAGCGTTCATGCTGACTCTCCGTACTGTTTGAGTTCATTGAGCATGGCGTCGATTTTTTCCGGCTGCATGCGCACGCACATATGCTTGTTATTCACCAGCAATACCGGGGAATCGCCGCAAGCACCCATGCACTCGCCTTCTTGAAGCGAGAACAATCCGTCTTCGGTGGTTTCATGAAAGCCGATGCCCAGCTTCTGCTTGATGTAATCAGCGGTTTTCACCCCGTCGCGCAGCGCACAGGGCAAATTGGTGCAAACGGTAATCTTGAAGCGCCCCACTGGCTGGGTGCTGAACATGTTGTAGAAGGTGGCGACTTCCTGGACGGCAATCGGCGGCACCTGCAAATAGTCGGCCACATCGGAAATGACATCGATCGATACCCAACCTTTTTCGTCCTGGGCGATGGCCAGCGCCGCCATGATGGCGGACTGCTTTTGGTCGGCCGGGAACTTGGTCAGTTCCGCGTCGATTTTCTGATAGGCTTGTTCGGAAAGCAGCATAATTTGAATCCGGTATTTACCTTGGCAAACAGACCGTTAGCGGTCGATCTCGCCAAATACGATATCTAGGGTTCCGATGATGGTGACGGCATCGGCAATCATGTGGCCCCGCGAAAGCTCGTCCAGCGCCTGCAAATGAACAAATCCGGGCGCTCGTATTTTCAGGCGATAGGGTTTATTGGCGCCGTCGGAAACGATATAGGTGCCGAATTCGCCCTTGGGATGCTCAACGGCGGCATAAGTTTCGCCGCGTGGTACGTGCATGCCTTCAGTAAACAGCTTGAAGTGATGGATAAGGTCTTCCATACCCAGCTTCATGCGTTCGCGCGAAGGCGGCGCCACCTTGTGGTTGTCGGTAATGACCGGGCCAGGGTTGTTGCGCAGCCACTCGACGCACTGGCGAATGATGCGATTGCTTTCGCGCATTTCGGCAATCCGGACCAGATAACGGTCGTAGCAGTCGCCATTGACGCCCACGGGAATATCGAAATCCACGCGATCGTAAACTTCATAGGGCTGCATCTTGCGAAGATCCCATGCCACGCCCGATCCACGCAGCATCGGCCCGGTGAAACCCAGCGCCTTGGCGCGGTCGGCATCCACCACGCCAATACCTACCAAGCGCTGCTTCCAGATGCGGTTGTCGGTCAGAAGCGTTTCGTACTCGTCGACACAGGTGGGAAAGCGGTTGGTGAAATCTTCGATGAAGTCCAGTAATGAACCAGAACGCGCTTCGTTCATGGCCTTGACTTCCTTGGCGCCGCGATACTTGCTGCTGTCGCCATACTGGGCCATGGTATCGGGCAGATCGCGGTAGACCCCACCCGGCCGGTAATAGGCCGCGTGCATGCGGGCGCCGGATACGGCCTCGTAGCAGTCCATCAGGTCTTCGCGCTCGCGAAACGCGTAAAGGAACACGGCCATGGCGCCCACGTCGAGCGCGTGCGAGCCAATCGACATTAGATGATTAAGAATACGTGTGATCTCGTCGAACATCACCCGGATGTATTGGGCGCGCAGCGGCACTTCAAGGCCAAGCAGCTTTTCAATCGACATGACATAGGCATGCTCGTTGCACAACATGGACACATAGTCCAGCCGATCCATGTAAGGCAAAGCCTGCAAATACGTTTTGTGCTCGGCGAGCTTCTCAGTGGCCCGGTGCAACAGCCCGATATGCGGATCGGCACGCTGAATGACTTCGCCATCCAGTTCGAGAACCAGGCGCAGCACGCCGTGCGCGGCCGGGTGCTGGGGGCCGAAGTTAAGAGTGTAGTTCTTGATATCTGCCATGTTTAACGCTCTATTCCGTAACCATCTTCACGTACGATGCGTGGCGTAACCTCGCGCGGCTCGATTGTGACCGGCTGATAGATAACCCGTTTCTGTTCGGTGTCGTAGCGCATCTCCACGTGGCCGGACAGCGGGAAATCTTTGCGGAACGGATGGCCGATAAAGCCATAATCAGTAAGAATGCGGCGCAAATCGGGGTGGCCTTCGAAAACCAGGCCATACAGGTCGAAGGCTTCGCGTTCGAACCAGTTGGCATTGGGCCAGACCCCAACAAGCGATTGCAGCACGGGGAACTCGTCGTTGGGAACGAAGGTACGCACCCGCAACCGCCAGTTATGCTGCACCGAAAGCAGGTGGACCACCACTGCATAGCGCTGCGGAAACTCCCGGGGCGGCTGCATGAACATCGGCTGGCCATACGTGGAGTAATCGACACCGCATAGGTCGATGAGCGAATCGAAGCCAAGCGAGCTTTGGTCTCGCAGTCGGGTGCAGGTGTCAACCCACTGTTCAACGGGAACTTCGATGGTGAGTTCGTCGAGCGCGTTGGTTAACGCCAGGGTATCGCCGAACTGGGCAATGAGATTGGTTTGGAGCGTTTCAAGCCGGGTCATATTGCGATCAGGTGAACGTGATTGAATGGATGCCGGGCCATGCCTAGCGCGCTATCGTGTTGGTCAGGCGGATCTTGTTCTGCATTTGCAGCAGACCGTAAACCAGCGCTTCGGCCGTCGGGGGGCAGCCCGGCACATAAACATCCACCGGAACAATGCGATCACAGCCACGAACCACGGAATACGAATAGTGGTAGTAGCCGCCGCCGTTCGCACAGGAACCCATGGAAACCACCCAGCGGGGCTCGGGCATTTGGTCGTATACCTTGCGCAAGGCGGGCGCCATTTTGTTGCACAGCGTACCCGCCACGATCATCAAATCGGACTGGCGCGGACTGGGCCGGAAAATGATGCCGAACTGATCCAGGTCGTAACGCGCCGCGCCGGCGTGCATCATTTCAACCGCACAACAGGCCAGACCAAAAGACATTGGCCACAATGAGCCCGTTTTGGCCCAGTTAAGGAACTTGTCCGCGCTGGTTGTGATGAAACCTTCTTTGAGAATGCCGTCAATAGCCATGATTTGCCTTGAAACCTCGTAAAGCAACGTGTGCGACCGGCCTGCCTTGGCCACACTGAATGCGCAGGCGGCTGGCGCCGCCTGGCTGCACCGGATTACGTCCGGGATGCGTTCCCTGGGACTAGCGCCCGGGACTTATTCCCAATCCAGAGCGCCTTTTTTCCACTCGTAAATGAAGCCGACCGTCAGGATCGCCAAAAAGACCATGACCGTCCAGAAGCCGACCAAGCCCAAGGTTCCGCTGGCAATAGCCCACGGGAACAGAAAGGCAATTTCAAGATCGAAAAGAATGAACAGAATCGCGACAAGATAATAGCGCACATCGAATTTCATGCGCGAGTCGTCGAAGGCTTCGAAACCGCACTCGTAAGGCGACAATTTTTGCTCGTCGGGACGGTGCGGCCCAAGGACGCGACCGACTGTCAGTAGTGCAAACCCAATAAAGGTTGCAATGACTATAAACAACAGTACGGGGAAATACTCTTGCAGATTCATGCAATGCATCCAATCACGATAAGTAAACCCTCGGATTGTAGCATTTTGAACGAGGGATTTCCCTGAAGCCAAAGGTCTTGGATAAGTTTTCTGCCATGAATTTGTCGACCCCAGCCTTGCTTCGTGCGACCCGTCCAGCAAGGCCGCATTTTCGCCCGCAAACGCGAGCCGGATCCGTCTCGCGGCAGCCCCTCCAGAGCGGGCCATCCGCCACACCCCATCCGCGAATTGCGCCACCGCATCCCTAACGCAAGAAAGCCACTCATACGAGTGGCTTTCTTCGCCGACCAGGCCGACTGCACTACGTTGGCCAGGCGGCTCTACTTCGCTTCCAGTCAACCCACTGACGCGGGCTGGCTGGGCAATGCGCAGGCTAGCTACGCAAGCCGATTAGAAGCGGTGACGCAGACCAACAGCGAACTGAGTGGCTTTCAGGTCGTCGTTGAAGTACACGTGCTTGGCGTAGGAACCCAGAGCGTACACGTTGGTGCGCTTGGACAGGGCATAGGTGTAGCCCAGGCTATAAACCTGCTGCTTTTCGGTGCCGGCGACGGATGCGTCGTGGCGGGGGTCAGCCATGTTCCAGGCAGCCAGGATCTTGCCATTTGCGCCGATAGGAGCGCTTACACCAACAGAGTAGGAGTTGACTTTCAGACCTTCGATGGCGTCGACACTGCTGCTGGCACGATTCAGGCCATGATTCGCATTGTAGTCGTAGGCACCAAGAGCCGAAACGCTCTTGAACCAGCCGTCACGCGTCTGGCCGAAGCCCAAGTGCAGCTTGGCGACTTCAAAGTCGTAGCTACCACCGATGTTCCAGGCCTTGCCTGTTACGCCAGGATCACCGTTGACGTTGGTGCCTGTTTCAGCCATTTTGAACTGGTCGTAGGTTAAAGCCACGGCGATGGGGCCGTTGGCGTAGCGAAGACCAGTCGTCCATGCACGAGTGTTGGGCTCTTCATTGCCGCTAACCTTGAACTGCTGGCTGCCATTGGCGGTGAAGGCGTAGCCCAAACCGAACTGGAAGCCCGAGAAGTTCGGCGTTTGATACATGATCATGTTGTCGTAGCGCACGCTGTTGGCCGAACTGAATGCGGAACCAACGCTAGCCTGGCCCCAGGCGTAACCAAAGGGGCTTGCTACACCAGCAAAGTATTTGGAAGCGATATTGGTTTGACGGCCCAATTCCAGCTTACCCCAGGCGTCGGACTGCAAACCGACAGTCGATTGGCGATCAAAGATACGGCCACTGGAACCCTGTGCACCAGTACCGAGGTTAAAACCGCCTTCCAGCACGAAGATTGCCTTGAGGCCATCGCCCAAATCTTCCGAGCCTTTCAGGCCCCAGCGGTTGCCCGACTGAACGCCGTTGGCAAACCCAGTGTTTGTCGCCTTGAACGAGTTGCCGGCGGCATCCGTGCCCTTGAACTGTTGATAGTTAATACCACCGTCTAGGATACCGTAGAGGGTAACCGACGTTTCTGCTTGAGCAGCACCAGCGAAGCCAGTGATCAGAGCAGCAACTAGCAGACTCTTTTTCATTTGTGAAATCTCCGTAGATTTGAGTAACTAGGGCAGCGGAGTCGAAATGCTCGCTGCCTTTTTTAACTCCGCGAGAGGAAGTTGTAGTTATTGCATCAAACTTTCGAAGCGGTGGCTATTAATGCCTTCACAAAGCACTTTGTTTTTACTTTTTCCGTTGTCTAAACACAACAAAACGGCATTTTTCGCGAAAAAATCTAAGGGTTTACCCTTGGTCTGAAGATCTGCTAAAAGGGGAAAATTTTCCTTGAGATGCCTTGAATATTTCTATACTCTTTCTTAAATAGTGAAGTTAACTATTTGTTTCATATGCTATTTTTACTATTTATTTTCTTATCATAGAAATATGACAAATTGATTTCAGAAGCCTGAAAATGTGGTTTTTTTACCATTCCCCTACGGGATAATGCTTATTCTATATATGTCTAAGATAGACCATCATTTTTAGCCTTCTTTTGCGCCTTCCTCTTGGCAGGCTGGCTGCATTTCGTAGCGCTGAATTATTTTCAGGAGCTCCTATTTTCAGGCCTTCATTTGAGCCCTGGAACCCCATCCCCGCTCCACACACAAAGTAACTTCCCCACGCCTCCAAGCTTCCATAACAAACCCAGCTCCCAGCCACCACAAAAAAGCCCGCTTCGACCATTGCTGGATCGAAGCCGTCTTTTTGTAACCCTGGTGCGACGGCGAGACTCGAATAGTCAATAT
>JBIQKZ010000011.1:0-143046 GCA_044464765.1 Pusillimonas sp. | reverse complement strand
TGCCTGACAAGCCCAGGCATCCGAATATAAGTGCACAATTAACCAAACAGGACACAGCCCATGCTTCGCCGCCTGCTTATTCGCGACTTCGTCATCGTCAAGGAAGCCGAGATTCCCTTCGAGGCCGGATTCACCGTGTTTTCGGGCGAAACCGGTGCGGGCAAATCCATCCTCGTCGATGCCTTGTCGCTGGCGCTGGGCGCCCGGGGCGACGCCGGCGTCATCCGGGAAGGTGCTCAACGCACCGATATCAACGCCATTTTCGATACTCCTTCCGCCCTGCAAGACTGGCTCGAACAACACGACCTGAACACCGGCGACGAACTTGTCTTGCGGCGCGTCATCGACGCCCAGGCTCGTAGCCGGGCCTATGTCAATGGGGTGCCGGTCACGCTTGGGCAATTGCGCGAACTTGCTGAAAACCTGGTCGATATTCACGGCCAACATGCGCATCAAAGCCTGCTGAACACCGCCAGCCAGCGGGATCTTCTAGACGCCCAGGGCGGGCACTTGCCACTGGCCCGCCAGGTAAACCAGGAATGGCAGCAATGGCAGCGCGCCCTTAAAACGCTCGACCAAGCACAGGCCAACCACGACACCCTGCAGCAAGAACGCGAACGCCTGGAATGGCAGGCCGCCGAACTCGAGCGGCTGGCGTTGCGCGAAGGCGAATGGGAGGCCATCACCGCCGACCACAGCCGCCTGGCGCACGCCCAAGCCTTGCTGGACGGCGCGGGCCAGGCACTGGCCGCCCTCGACGACGAACACAGTTCCGCCCTGCGCCATCTGGGTGCAGCAGCGAACGCGATCAGCCCCTTGCTGCGGCACGACAACCATTTGCAAGGCATTTTCGACGCCATCGAATCGGCCCGGATCGCCACTCGCGAGGCAATCTCCGACATCAACAGCTATCTAGACAAACTCGAACCCGACCCATCAGCCCTGGCCCGTGCCGAAGAACGCTTATCCGACATTTTTGAAACGGCCCGAAAATACAAAGTTGAACCCGAAGCGCTAGCCTCACTGTACGAACAGCTGCAAGCTCACCTGGCTGAAAATACGGCTGCAAGCAACCTTCAACAACTTGCCGAACAGGCGGAACAGGCGCGCGACGGCTATATGGCCGCCGCGGCCAAACTCTCCGACGCGCGTAGAAAAACCAGCAAAAACCTCGCGCGGCAGGTCACCCAGGCCATGCAGACGCTCGCTATGCAAGGCGGCCGCTTCGACATCAAACTCACGGCGGGCCAGCCGTCAGCGCACGGCAATGAAACAATCGACTTCCTTGTCGCCGGCCATAGCGGCGCTACACCCCGCCCCTTGGCGAAGGTGGCTTCGGGCGGCGAGCTGGCCCGCCTCTCGCTGGCCCTGTCTGTCATCGCCAGCCAGGCCGCACGCGTACCGACGCTTATTTTCGACGAAGTGGATACCGGTGTGGGGGGAGCGGTGGCCGAGGTGGTGGGCCGTCTTCTAAAGGAATTGGGAGGACGCCATCAGGTGCTTTGCGTTACCCATTTACCGCAAGTGGCCGCCTGTGGAACACAGCATTATCAGGTCGAGAAAACCACCGCGCAAAATGCTACCTTATCGACAATCCGCATTCTGGATCAACAGGGCCGCGTGGACGAAATAGCCCGCATGCTGGGAGGCCTGACCATTACGGATACGACTCGTAAACACGCCAGCGAGATGTTGGCCGGCTAAACTTTGGAAAGAAGCCGGCCAGGGGCGCGAAGCTTAACGCTTGGACGAGCACGCCGGGCAAATGCCATACAGCAACATGGTGTGGCTTTCCAGCGCAAACCCTTTGTCTTTGGCAACCTTATGCTGACGCTTCTCAATTTCCTGGTCGGAAAACTCGACTACTTTTCCGCAATTGGTGCAGATCAGGTGGTCGTGGTGATCACCGTCGTTCAGCTCGAACACGGCTTTGCCGCCGTCGAACTGACTGCGAACCAGAATACCGGCCTGTTCGAACTGCGTGAGCACACGGTAGACCGTTGCCAGCCCGATGTCTACTTCTTCGTTGATCAGGGCACGGTACACATCTTCGGCGCTTTGATGCCGCTGATCGGCCTTGCGGAAGATATCCAGAATCTTGAGGCGAGGAAAAGTCGCCTTCAAGCCCATACTTTTAAGTTCGTTCTGATCATTCATAGATAAAATGTCTCTGGCAGAAATGGATGTGGCAGGTATAAAAAGGCGCGGCTGCACGCCTTGCCCGGCGAACGCTAAACGCGTTTGTTGTTATACCTTTATGATAACGGTTTTATTCGAACTGAATAACAGAGGCGCTTCGTGCTTACGACTGCAAAACCATTGGTAATTAAACTGCGTACTGGCTTGGGTGTCGGTATTCTGGCGCTAACCTTGTCTGCATGCGGCGGCACCAAATGGGGGTTCCCGTATCGGGCCGATATCCAGCAAGGCAACTGGATAACCTCGGAACAAGTGACGCGTCTGGAAAAAGGCATGACGCGCGAGCAAGTGCGATTCATTCTGGGTACTCCCACCTTGCAAGACGTGTTCCGCAGCAATCGCTGGGACTACCCCTACTATAACAAACCGGGGTATGGCGAGGCAGTTGAACGACAGTTCACTGTCTGGTTCGATGGCGACCTGCTGGTCCGATGGGCCGGCGACCAGCAGCCCGACTTCCAGCCGTTCCAGGTGCCCGATGGCGAAATCGCCACCGAAGCCGATATCCAGGCCCAGAGCGACAGCCTCACAGAAGAGGCTAGCGCCACGATGCCACAGGCGGCCGAGCCCCCCGAGACCACGCCAAGCGCCGTCGAGCCCGCAGCCGACACTATTCGCACTCGGGAAGAGACCATACAACTGAATCCTGCTATCGACCCGGGACCCGATCCTCTGACACCCGGCGCCGCGCCCAACCAGCTCGCGCCCCAACCATTACGTTAAAAAAGGTAAACCATGCGCATCGCAATAGCTGGAGCGGATGGCCGAATGGGCCGCATGCTGATCGAAGCCGTTCTTGGCACAGCCGACCTGAAACTTGCAGTCGCCCTCGATCGCCGGGGCTCGCCGTGCATCGGTCAGGACGCGGGGGCGTTTCTTGGCGTCGATACAGGCGTGGCCATCACCGACGACATCAACGCCTTGCCCCAAGCCGACTGCCTGATCGACTTTACCCGCCCTGAAGGCACCCTCGCCCACCTGGAAATTTGCGTTCGCCACGGCGTGAAGTGCGTCATCGGCACCACAGGCTTCACTGATCACGAAAAACAAACCATTCACGCCGCCGGCCAGAAGATCGGCATCGTCTTCGCCCCCAACATGAGCGTGGGCGTAAACGTCACCCTGAAGTTACTCGACATGGCGGCTCGCTTGCTGAACAGCGGCTACGACGTGGAAGTATTCGAAGCGCACCACCGCCATAAGGTGGACGCGCCGTCCGGCACCGCCTTGGCCATGGGCGAGACCGTGGCCGGGGCTTGGGGCCAAGAACTGAACGACATCGCCGACTGGGCGCGCCACGGCCACACCGGCGCGCGCCAGACCGGTCAAATCGGTTTCTCGGTGGTGCGCGGCGGCGACATTGTCGGGGATCACACTGTGTATTTCTGCGGCGAAGGCGAACGGCTGGAAATCACCCACCGCTCCAGCAGCCGCGCCACCTATGCCCAAGGCAGCCTGCGCGCCGCCCGCTACCTGGCACGCAAAGAGTTCGGCCTGTTCGACATGCAAGACGTCCTGTCGACCTAAGCGCGAACACCTTGCCCCAACTGAATTCGAACGACCATCTGCCAGCAGCCCATGCGCCGCTGGTGGTCGGAACCGCAGCTCCTTATAGCCACACGACCGCGCTGGGGTAGTTCCACAGGTTGAAGCAGTTCAATCCACGATAACGGGTTCCTGCTCCAGATGCACGCCAAAACGCTCCAGGACATCTCGCCGGATCGCATCCGCCAGCTCCTTGATATCGGCCGCCCTGGCGCCGCCATGATTCACCAGCACCAACGCCTGCCGATCATGCACTCCCACCGCGCCCAGGCGATGCCCCTTCCAGCCGGCGCGATCAATCAGCCAGCCTGCCGCCAACTTGTATGATCCATCCTTCTGCCCATAGGCAACAAGCTCGGGGTTGGCTGACTTAATGCCTTGATAAACGTTTGCCGGCACAATGGGATTCTTGAAAAAACTGCCCGCATTCCCCAAGACTGCGGGATCAGGCAACTTACTTCGCCTGATCTCGCAGACGGCATCGAACACCCGCCGGGGGGTAAGATCCCCTCCCGCAGCCGACAGCCCCTCATGCCGCGCCAGATCGGGATACCCCAACACGGGTTGCCAGCGCTTGGGCAAGCGAAAACGCACCGCAATGATGAGCCAGCGCCCTGGCGGCGACCGTTTGAAAACACTATCGCGATAAGAAAAAACGCAGTCGGACGCACGCATTTCACATAGATTTTGCGCCGCAAAATCCCATGCCACAAGGCTATGAAAACGTTGGTCCAGCTCTACGCCATAGGCCCCGATATTCTGCACAGGCGCCGCGCCCACCGTGCCCGGAATCAAGGCCAGGTTTTCTAATCCATGCCAGCCTTGGCGCAAACAATAATCGACGAAATCGTGCCAGACCTCTCCCGCCTGCGCCTCGACAATCCAGTCGAGCCCGTCCTCGTCGAACAAAGTGATTCCTCGAGACTCCACCTTGATGACCAGCGCGTCCAGATGCTCGGACAAAACGACATTGCTCCCGCCGCCGAGAACGAAACTGGTGTCGTGCCCGGCCACCAAGCGGGACAATTCCGGGAGCTGACCCGAATCGGTGTAGCGCACCAAAGAAGCAGCGACAGAGCGCAAGCCTAAGGTATTGAAACTGGATAAATCTTGAGACTGTATGGAAAACGACATGAGGCCCACGGGCGCGCCGACCTGGCATTTCACCAGCGTGGCGACTTAAGTTTTTACACTGCGGCAGCACGAAACCGCAAGAATATGCTATTATCTTGGTCTTGCTTACAGATAGTACTGTATCAGTGGGTTTTGCAAAATACGTTTGCAAAATACGTTCGAAAAACTCAACCGCAAATAAATTTAACGCTGAAATTTAACCTTGCGATTTGCGAACTAGAAAAAATACAGCTATACTGCGAAGCTTATTTTAACCGGCACGGTTTTCAAACAACGAAATGCCCCGGTTAAAATTAGTAGACCCAAAGTAGTAGACCCAAAGCAGTAGGCCCAAAGCCCAAAGTAGTAAATACCAAGCAGTACATACGCGGGAATAGCTCAGTTGGTAGAGCGCAACCTTGCCAAGGTTGAGGTCGCGAGTTCGAGACTCGTTTCCCGCTCCAGAATTTTCGCCCATAGATGTCTATTAGCATCTATAGATGATTGAAAGAAAGCCGAAAACTTTGTGTTTCGGCTTTTTTTCGTCCGGCGACGTCTACTGATGCCCGCCTACAGCCACGCGATTTAGTCTATTTTTTGAGTCATACTCGCGGCGATTGGATACGCTTTCAGGCAACCTGTCCGCATAAATGTTTCAATCCAGGCCTTTTGCTCTGGATCGATGCATAGGACTTACGGATTTCACGATACGGCAGGCAAAAGCCACAGGCCAACCCTTCACCCCTGCGCTGTTCGTCCCCGACGCCACGTCTTCTAATGTAGCCGGTCACGGGGTAACCCGCCAAGCAACTGGTAGCCTATTGTTACAACAGTGGCTCTGGCTTACGTTAGCCCTTCCTGCTCCACCGTAAAGCCAGCCGCCCCTACAGCCCCATCCAACGTTGCCCATCCGACCGCGTTAGCAAAATGGCGAATGCGCCCTAGAACGTAAGGAGTCGCCTTACGGCGCACTTCGACGGGAACATCATCTGGATGCATCCGCCAAGGTTGCAATGTATGGCCGGCAGCCAGCGCCTCACGAGCCAGTGTCGCGGCGATTCGGAAACCACCCTCATCAACGTCACCCCAATGAAGGACTGGCGTTGTCTTAGGCACTGCCTGAAGAGGCCTGACGTACATTGCTCGCCAGGCTGGTGAAGGCATTCCCGCGGTGTAAATAAGTAGCAAGTCCTCGTTGCAACGGCGCTTCGCCTCGCTGTGGAATGTCGTCAAATTCTCGATGGTCAGCACCTGGCGCGGAACGGTTTCTAAGCTCCGCACGGTGGCAGCCGGTAACCCTACGTAGGGGGCGTCAAGGAAAGCCGACGCTCGTTCCCTGATGACGACTACGTTGCCGGCAAGTAGCGCGGGATGTTCTTCGCGGAACAGGCCCAGCTCCTCCCAAACAGCAGTGGGTTCGCGTGGCGCAGCTTCAACGCTACCACATAGCAGCACATCGATTGGGCCGACCAGCTTCTCGATGCGTTTGCTGTTCTTGAAGATGCGGTGGCTCGCCTCGCGAATTGGGGCCGAGATTGCATCCGCCAATACGTTACTCGCGGAATCAATAACGGTCACCGCATCTACCCAGTCCTGCACTGAGGCTGGCGTTAACGTCCGAACAGTGCGCAACTGGGACCAACGCTGCATAACGTCATTGAGCACAGGGAAGCGCTCCAGGTACAGCGCAAACTGCATTGCGACGCTGGTCAGTACGTCGGCCAGTGGCGTACGACCTAGAAAGTCGGCCAAGACCCTCTGATCGACGAGATCCACCCGCTTGATAAAGCCGTTTCCCTCCTGGGGAACTTATGACGATACTTGCTTGAGAACTCCATAAACTCGGCAAACTGATTGTCATGCATGGAGCACCATCGAGTCGGAGAATGGGGACTTCCAAGTATCTTATTGGGTGATGGCAGTTTGATGAAATGTCGCAACGCTACATACGTAAAGGAGCCTTTCCTTCAAGTCCCGCCGCCTTCAACTTGCCCGATTCCAGAACCAACGCTCGTGTTGCCAAGCCCGCGGCAAACTCCTGATCGTGCGACACCAGCAAGATGGCGCCCGTGAAGGCCTCTAATGCGGCACGCAAGCGGGCGCCATGGGCAGCGTCAACGCCATTTGTCGGCTCGTCCAGCAACAGTACGTCGGGCTGCATGGCCAGCAGCCCAGCCAGGCAGACAAGGCGCTTCTCGCCACCCGAAAGTCGGTGGGTAGTACGGTCGGCTAAATGGGCGATGCCCAGCAAGGCCAGGGTTTCGATCGCCCGCTCACGCGCCTCGTGGTCGCTGGCCCCTGTATTGCAGGGGCCGAAGGCAACGTCGTCCACCACGGTGGGACAAAACAGTTGATCATCGCTTTCCTGGAACAAGAATCCAATGCGAGGCCGTTGCGCCCGGAAATCGGCTTCGTGCTTGCACTCGTGCCCAAACAGCACAACCTCGCCGCCCGTCACGTGTTCGAGGCCGACAATCGTACGCAAGAGCGTGGTTTTCCCTGCTCCGTTCGGACCCATGACAACCAAACTTTCACCTGCATGAAGCGCAAGATCAACACCCTCAAGAATGATTTGTCTATCACGCGACACCCGGATGTCAGTCAGCTGGATCGGCAAGGTCATGCAAGATCCCAAAACAAAAGGCATGCCGCAGCGGCAAGAAGCCCCACGGCGGCCAGGCAATCAGTACAGGGCGGGGTCGGCTGCCTGATTTTTGGGAAACGCCCTGAATACCCCCGCAACAACATGGCCTCCTCGACGCGCTCGGCGCGCTCGATCGCCCGCACAAGCAACATGCCCAGTAAATAGCCATAACTACGGAAGGTGTGGCGATTGGTGCGCGGCATGAAAGCGCGCGCGCGCATGGACTCACGCAAGCGTGTGTACTCAGGCCGAATCAACTGCACATACCGCACGACCGAGATAAACAAACGCACCAGCGACTCCGGAACACCCAGCCCGCGCAGGGCCGTTCCGATCGCAAGCGGATCCTCCGACGCAAAAAGCAGGGAAACCATCAGAACCGAGGCCGTAACCTTGCAGGCAATCACAAGCGCTCTCCATGCGCCTTCCGTGCTGGCCACCAGAGACCCTACACGGAACAGTTCCGTCCCGGGCAAGGTGAACGGCAGGGTCGCCAGCAAAAGAACAAGAAAGACCTCTAGATGCAGCAGGCGTCTCCAGGGAACCGGCTGACGCCAAACCCCATGAAGCAGCAGGACAGCGCACAAGCCGGCAAGCGAAACCGTGAAACTTTTGACCGGGGTGAATATCACCAGCGCGAGCAAGGTCGCCATCAGGCGCAAACGCAAATCGACTGGGCGGATCATCGCTTGCGCTGTCGCGCCCATAGTCCGATTCCGGCCAAGCCGATGATCAGGAAAACCCCAGCCATCAGGTCGGTCAGGCGCATGCGCGCATCCATGATTTCAAGGCGCTCAAGAAGCGGACCCAGCTGTCGCTGGACGGCCTCTTCTATGGCCTGCTGATCGGCCGCGTTGAGTCTGGGCAAGGAGGCAGTTTGCCGAATACCGGTCGAAGTCTCGCCGGGCGAATTGCCATACCGATCCAGCGCAAACGCGTCAGGCCCTTGCTTCGCCGGCGCGCCCCCCCTGAGGCGTTGAGCCTTGATCTGCGTCGAGGCGATATGTCCATCGCCGACATCGACCGTTACGACGATGTCGGCGAGCACTGGAGCCGGAATAGCAAAACCATAGCTGCCGTCGGAGCCGGTTTTGCCTTCCGCAACAGGCTGATCCCCCATCGTGGCGAACCAATCGGCCCCGGAAGGCCGCCCGCTTCCGACAAAAAACGCATAGCCGTCAATCTGGCCGTCGGCCACCCGGGCAAACAGCTTCAGGCTATGAGCATGAGCGGGAGCCGCCAGCACAGCCGCAATCAGGACCCATGCCAGCCGTACAACCCATGCCGTTTGCAAGAAATCGAGCTTCCTCATACCTTAGAGGCCTGTCGCACCGACGAGGACAAATAAGGCATCAGCGTCTGTGGTTTCACCCGAACAAGAAAGTTAACGGCAACGCCGGCAATGGCGCCATCCGCAAAAGCCAGCGGCAGGTAGGTCAACAACAGCACCCTTGCCACGGGAGCGAACTCGGGCGCCGACAGCCACAACGACAGAGCCACCAGCGACCCGGTCGCCAAGACGCAGCAAGCCGCCCCAGTACCCGCCAGCAAGCCCGCCCGCCAAGCCGAATCAGTCTGGCGAATAAGCGGCCCCAGCAATACGCCGAACACGGCTCCCGGTAAGGCAATATTGGTGGTATTGACGCCTAGCGTTGTCAGCCCCCCAAAGCCGAACAGCACCGCCTGCAACAGCAGCGCAACCAGCACCGCCGGGAAAATGCCCACGCCCAGCACCAGGCCCATCAGGCCCCCTAGCAGCAAATGGATGCTGGACGGCCCCATGGGCACTGAAATAAGAGACGCCACAAAAAAAGTGGCCGAGAGAATGGCCATGCGCGGAATCGCCCGGTCGTCGAGCTTGCGCAGCGCAATGGCGACACCAACAGCCGCGACCAAGGCGCCGCCCGCCAATACGGGCACCGAAAGTAGACCATCCGGGATATGCGCCATGGGCAAAGCACTCATACGAAAGTCGATAAACGTATGCATACTACCCAAGTTTGACGAAACTTGTCTAGTTGCGCCGACCTGACGTCAAGGGAATGACGTGCAGATAGCCCATGCGCACACCTCGCTGGCTGAGGATTTCGTCGGCAAGCGCCTGGATGTCGGACAGCGGCCCTTTAAGAACAGCGACCTCCAGGCATTCTTCTTCTGATACGTGCACATGCAAAGAGGCCACGGAAATATCGTGATGATGGTGTTGGGCTTCCGTTAGACGCCGGGAAAGTTCACGTGTTTCGTGCTCGAACACACAGCTAAGCGTGGCATAGCATTCCATTTTAGGATCTGCGGCGCTAAGCTTTTGGGCTTCGACCGAACGCAGGATATCCCGGATGGCTTCGGAACGACTGGCATATTTTCGTTCATCTATATAGCTATCAAGATTACGCAGCTGCTTCTCGTCAATGGTAATAGTGATTCTTTGCATCAGGTCACTCTGGCAAGGGGGAAGGTGGCGAACAGCGGTTTCACGATCAATGAGCAATGAGCAATGCCATTCAGGCCTCAAACGCCGGAGCTGGCCATATAGCGCGCATGTATGCTGCTATATTAGCCAAGAGCATATTACAGCCGCCCGTGTACTGGCCGCTTGAAACCGGTTGATCAGGAATAAAGATGATGACGCCAAGATGATCGAATACTTTAGCTTCACTCATAATTCCGCCATCTATACAAAGCCTGCCTCATGGATATTACTGTAATTATCTTTGCCTTGGTCTATCTTGCGATGGGCCTGGGGCATCTACCCGGCCTCAAGATCGATCGCACAGGTTCCGCCGTACTAGGTGCGATGCTTCTGATTATCCTGGGGAAAATCGCGCCAACAGCCGCCTGGGCAGCCATTGACTTCAATACCATCGGCCTGTTGTTCGCGCTAATGGTGGTATCTTCCGCGTTCATTGTCAGCGGCTTCTATGATTGGCTCGCGCAATACATCGGCGGCCTGAACGTTATGCCAAGCACGCTGTTGGCGATATTAATTGCCGTTAGCGGCGTACTCTCGGCATTACTAACAAACGACGTCATCATGGTAACGATGACGCCGATCCTGTGCGGCATTACATTAACGCGCAGATTAAATCCCATACCGTTTCTACTAGGGATTTGCTTTGCTGCAAATATCGGTTCAGCGGGCACACTGATCGGCAGCCCCAAGAATATGATTCTTAGCGAGACAATGCATTTGTCTTTTAGCCAGTTTTCGGCCATTACACTATTGCCCACGGTATTAAGTTTGCTGGTAAGTTGGGTGGTCCTGGCGTGGTTCTATCGCAATCGCTGGCAGAGCGCCCCTATGGATTCCCCGGAGAAACCAAGTAGCGTGCTGCCACCGCCAAAGAAATTGAATCGTATTGAAACGGTCAAGGCTGGCATCATTACTTTGGCGTTAATTACGGCTTTCATTTTTACCGAATGGCCCCACATGCTTGCCGCGATGGCGGCAGCCAGCCTGCTTTTGCTGAATCGACGAATCTCGTCCAGCGATATGTTGAAGCACGTCGACGGCAACCTGCTGTTGTTGCTGATGGGGCTTTTCATCGTCAACGCGGCCATGTCAGCCACCGGGTTGCCGCAAGAAGCCGTGAACTGGCTTCACCATGCTGGTATCGATCTGCACTCGCCCACTCAAATCTTTATTATCTCGGCTGTCGTTAGCGACCTGATCAGCAATAATCCAACCGTCATGCTGCTCACCCCATTTCTGGCGGATGCGGGTCAGATAAAAATACTGCTGGCCGCCGCCATCTCGATGGGCGCCAGCTTTTCCTCCAATGCAGTGATTTTCGGCAGCCTGGCGGGCATTATCGTTATAGAACAAGCCAAATTGAATGGTATTAAACTTGGACTGGGCGAATTCATGCGTGCAGGCATACCTGTTACCGTTATTACCATGGCATTGGGAATATTCTGGATCTATTTTCTTGACCTGAGCGGCAATTATCCCTTCTAGCGTCCTGTTTCGTTAATTAATACACACACCCGCATAATCATGCCTTGGCATTTAAATAAGCAAATGTGGATAAAAAGATATGCCGGAAGAATTAGTTATTAAATACTCAATCGGCCTGGGCCTGGCCCTAGCATGTTTACTTGGCTCCGTGTGGGCGAGAATCATGTTAGGCCGCCAGCACAAGCTTTCAAGAAAAGTCATTTGCCATGGCCTCATCGCGATTTTTCTGATTCTCTGTGTGTGGGTTTGCCATGAATATTCCAGCTACGCCATCGTCGACTTCCATTTAACAAAGTTTTTCCAGAAGGCTGTCGACATCGCGGCGCCCGCGGCAATTGCCATTATTGTCATACACCAGATTTTCTTGCTGATTGATTTAATCGAGAAGCAACAGATCAGCAAAGGGAAAGAGCGAGGCGCATCGCGCATTCTGTCGCGAACAATGAAAACAAGCATTACCCTGGTCGTGCTGCTGCTGTTTGCCAATAAGTTTGGCTTGAGTTTATCGGGGTTGCTGGCCTTTGGGGGAATGGGCGGCATTATCATCGGGCTGGCCGCCAAAGACACCTTAAGCAATTTTTTCTCCGGCCTATTGCTATTTTATGATCGGCAGTTCGATATTGGCGATTGGATTTGCTCTCCGGATCGCAACATCGCCGGCACGGTGGTGGAAATAGGCTGGCGCTTGACGAAAATCATGACCTTCGATCA
This sequence comes from Pusillimonas sp., assembly GCA_044464765.1. Classification (GTDB taxonomy): domain Bacteria; phylum Pseudomonadota; class Gammaproteobacteria; order Burkholderiales; family Burkholderiaceae_B; genus JBIQKZ01. The sequence goes on along the minus strand of JBIQKZ010000011.1, from coordinate 130,879 downwards.
CCGTCCGCTTTATGTGCCTAACGCTTTATTCTCGACCATCAGCATAGAAAACCCCGGGCGCATGACAAACAGGCGTATCGATTTCACAATCAGCTTGCGTTATGAAGATGCTGGCAGGATCAATGATGTCGTCAATGACATTCGCGCCATGCTGGCGGCCGATGCTGACATCGATCAAAAGCAAACCACCCTTGTCTATTTCAGCAAGTTCGCAGACTCTTCACTGGATGTAATGATCTACTGCTTTACGAAGACTGTCGTGTGGGCAAAGTGGCTGGAAGTGCAGCAAGGGGTGTACTTGAAGATTATTGACATCGTCCATCAACGCGGCGCCGATTTTGCCTTCAATACGCAAACCATTTTGTTGTCTAAAGAAACGCCTGATGTCAGCGCCCAATAACCGACAGAATTCTCATGACAGCTAAGAAAGAAATCAATTCGCTTATTCAACTATTGAATATTCGGATTTTACTATCAGTATTGGTTGTTATAAATGGACTGTGGCTGACACTGCCTGTTCTAGTCCAATCCATTGGCCATTTTGGCAAGGACACCACTGAGTTTGTGTACTGGATGCAAACTTTGGGCTTTCTGCATTTACTTGAGCTGCCCCGCTTTACCTTGGGCGCCACGTCGGTGCTGTTTGGCATTTTCCTGGCGCGAAGAGCCCGTATCGCCTGGATTTTCACCATCTTTATCTTGCTGGTGCTGACCATACTGGATCTGATATTGGGCGTCGCCTATCTGTTCCATGGCATTTATTCCTTCACGCTCTTCGTTTTGCTGCTGCGCTTTTGGCGGCATTTTCCCCAGCACAGCGCCACCAATACAGCGGTGGTGGCTTTATTCAGCATTGCCGCGCTGATTTTTTATTCGGTACTGGGCACGTTGTACTTGGGCCAGCATTTCACCCCGAAAGTCATCAATCTATTCGACGCGTTTTATTTTTCGATGGTCAGCATGACCACCGTGGGGTACGGGGATATTATTCCGGTGTCGGTGGCCTCGCGAACCTTTACCATTAGCGTCGTTTTATTTGGCATTACCATTTTCACCACTTCGGTGGTTTATCTTGTCGGTGTGGCGGCTCACGGTACTCGTGAAATTGTCCAAAAAAGGTTATCTCAGATGAAAGATCATTATGTTGTTGTCGGCTCTTCCGTTCTGGCGCGCTATGTCTATAAAGGATTGCGCGAGCGCGATATTAAAACGGTGGTTGTTTGCGATAAGGATAGCCGCAACTTATTCCCCGCAGATGCCGTCGTGGTCACCGGCGATGCAAGCGAAATTTCAACCCTGGACGAGGCCTCGGTTGGCGACGCCAGCCACATGATGGCGCTTAACGATAACGACGTAGACAACACCTATGTACTATTGGCAGCCAAAGAAGTTGCCGGCGAGCGAGTAAAAACAGTCACCGTTATCAACGAAGAGCGCAATCGCAAGAAGTTGCAGCTGCTGCACCCCAACTATGTGTTTTCCATCACAGAGATGGGTGGCGAGATTCTCATGAAGTATTTAAGTGGCGAAAATATTAATAATGAAGTGATCGCCGACCTGCTGATCAACCATATCCAGGAAAGATAAGTGGCAAGCCTCAAGGCAGCCCACGTTTGACGGGGTACGGCGCAGCGCGGATAGCGCCGCCCCCGCTAACGTAGTACTAGTCGCTGGTAAGGTGTTCGCTCTGGATAACGCGATGCGGATGTGGCGCGGCCAACTTCTTGGGCGCGATGAACAAGTACATCGTCAATACATAAGGCGCCGTAAACGAAGGCAGGCCATCGACCAACATGGTGACATCCATGGCGGCCTGCACAAACACAGTGACTATCGTGGCAATACCGGCATAGATGGCAACCCGCCAAGACGGCTTTAGAAAAATGACACCCACGGCCATTGCCGTCAGGACCGCGCTAAACCCATAGAGGCCCTGGGAAACATCGGCCGGATCGGCCCCCATGCCTATCGAAACGACCATCGCGATAAGGGAGCCGGCCATGGCGGCCACACCCGCCGGCCTTGAGGCGATGAAAATGCCAATTAATATAATCGCCCCGCTGATCGCGCTGCCCAGCAAATAGACCTGACCGATATTCTTGAAGAAAATCTGGACAAGTTCCATGCCGGAAGGAAGCATGACTTGACCTTGCGTATAGTCAGTGCTTAACGCCGGCGCTTCGCTGATCAGCTCGAGGCCGCCAAAAGAATAAGCGCCCGCAACCAATAGCCAGGCGGTCAGGACAAACGGGCCGGTGGAGCCGGGAATATTCCAGGTTTTTGTCAATGTCGAGCTAAATGCGGCAGTAACGATCGTGCTTGCAGCCGCCCCTATCACCACGTAAAACCATAGCTGCAAAGAAACATCAACAAAGGTCGGCAGGGCCGCGCCAACTAAAATGCCATTAAAGCCATATAGCCCTGAATTAACCGATTCTTTGTCCAGATTGACTATCTGGGCGACAAAAGTGGCGACCACCACGCCGAGCAATGCGCCAATAGTCGTCGCCCAGACACCCGTCGTATAAGACGCAAAAGCCATCGCGGCAAAAAACAACAGCCCGGTCAGGATATTTTCCATGAAAAATACCTGACTGGTTCCCTTTAGACAAACGGTCACAAAATTGCTCTTGGTCGACATATCCCCTCTCCTATAGCAGCCACAGCAACTCATCAGCTAAAGTTCGATTGCGCGCTTCCTCGCGCACAACCTTCCAAAATTTTCGTACTTCGGCGCGGACATCGTAAGACTCAATCCCGACCACTCTAAGAATCAAGCCGGCGCCATTGGGCAACTGAGAAACACCTGAAATAACTCGCTGGGCTTCTTTCGTGCCAAAAACGTTCTGAAATCGCTGGTCGATGCGAGCAGCAATAGCCGGTGTCGTTAAACACACAATATTGGCGAAGCAGTCGAAATCCTTCATAACGGCGGGCAGATCAATACGCCTATCGTCTTTTTCTATTAGCAGCTTCTCGGAAAAAAGCTGCGTGCCGTCAGGGCGGGAAACTTCAATTGACATGGAAAGCAGGTCGAAGCCGAAACGTTCATCGGCGTGATGATGCTTGCGGCCCGGCATAACCATCTCGCCATACAACACAGTGGCGTCCTCGGCCACAATCAATTGCGTGTGATTGATGAAGCGGGAGTCGCGGTAGGGTATGGTGAAGTCGGGCAGATATTCCAAATAAGCCCCCGACTCAACCACCACTCTCTGATGTTGCGAGGCGTAGTTGGCATCCATTTGCTGGATTCGATTTGCTCCTTGCGAGCCCACATGCGCGCAGGCATTTTCTTCGACGGTGATATCGATTGTGTAGCGATCACCCTGCAAGATGCCACCGCCCACCGAGATGATTTTGCATATGGGCAGTTCGGGCATGTCTTCATCCCAATACAACGCTTTTTGCACCAGCAAGGGCGTGCCGCGATACAAATCGTTAAGCACGGAACGCCCATTACGTAGGGCAAATCCTAGTCGCAAATGCCCCACTTTCCCTGGCGCCGCCGCGGGCATTTGCGCCGGCTGGGTTTGAAACCCGGCCAGTTCGGAGGCAAGATCAATTCTCTTTAAATTGGGATGCAAGCTCATGGCTTAAGAGGCTTGCGCTGCCGATGAAGCCGTGTCGGCTTGAAAGTCGAACAGGGCCATATCCATGATTAAATCAATCAGTTGCTCAATGCCTTCGCCCGTTTTGCAATTGGTGAAAACAAAAGGCTTATCGCCGCGCATTAGTTTCGAGTCGCGGGCCATGACGTCAAGGCTGGCGTCGACATAAGGGGCCAGGTCTGTTTTATTGATCACCAGGATGTCGGATTGGCACACCCCTGCCCCATTTTTGCGGGGAATCTTGTCGCCGCCCGCCACATCGACCACATAGATATAGAAGTCGGCCAATGCGGGGCTAAACGTTAACGTCAAGTTGTCTCCGCCAGACTCAATAAAGATGACGTCGCTATCCGGATATTTACCTTCCAGTTCTTCCACAGCGGCAATATTCATGGACGGGTCTTCACGAACGGCCGTATGCGGGCAAGCACCTGTTTCCACTCCGATGATTTTCTCTTCGATCAGTATGCCATTCAGGGTGCGACGCACTTGCTTGGCATCCTCGGTGGTGACGACATCGTTGGTGATAATAAGCGGCTTCACGCCCTTTGCGATCAACCGCGGAATAATGACCTCGATAACCGCTGTCTTTCCCGAGCCCACTGGCCCGCCGATTCCGATACGCGTAATTTTTTTCATGGCAATATCCTTGATAACCTTTGTCGTTAGCCAAGCGCTAATTCATGAATAAGCGCACATGGGCCTTGGTATGATGCGCAACGAGCACATCGAACACAGGCGCGAATACAGACATTTCCTGCAGTGTTCTTTGGCTGGTCGTCGCGTAGTCTTGTATTAGGCGCTGCTGTATGGAAAAAAGAATTTTCTGGGTGGCGATATGATCGATGCGCATCAACCTAAGCGAAGCACTTAACAACATGGACGCCACGCCATATTGATGAACTGTGAACGCTTCCGTTTCGCTTGCGCCCAAATGAGCGTAGGCCATGGCTTGGCCGATTGGATAGCACCCCGGCGTTGTACCCGCATTAATGTCCGCCAGCCATTGCTTCAACAATGGAAAGTCGCCGATCTTCAAGCAAAGCTCGGCCAGCTTCTTACCCATGCGGGTCAACATAAGTTGCTGTTCGGAACCTACCCTTCGATTCCACAGCGCTTGGTCGGCGGCCAAAATACCGTCATAGTCCTTCTGGTTGGCGCACCGGAATGCATGCAGTAGCGCAACGGCATCCATTGTTGCCGCTTGGTGCACCACCAGTTCGACGAACTGCTGCAATGTTTCTTCATCGGAAACGACGCCCGTCTGGATCGCGGACTCCAGGCCGTTGGAAAAAGAAAACGTGCCGACTGGCAAAGTTGAGTCCGACAATTGCAAAAGCCGCGCCAGCCGCGCCATGCCATCCATATTAACCGCTGGTTCGATAGCCGCTGGCTCGGCTAACTGGTCGTTGGCCGCTTCCATCGACTTAACCGCCATGGCTGTGATCGCCGTGGCTGTGATCGCCGTGGCTGTGATCGCCGTGGCTGTGGTCACCGTGGCTGTGGTCACCGTGGCTGTGGTCACCGTGGCTGTGATCGCCGTGGCTGTGATCGCCGTGGCTGTGATCGCCGTGGCTGTGATCGTCGTGACTATGGTCGCCGTGACTGTGACCGCCGTGATGATTATGATGGTGGTGCGGCGTGGCATCGGCCCCGGCAAAGAGCAAGCGGACCTCTTTGGCGTCGAGCTTGGCGGCAATCTCTTCACCTGGAGCAAAGTGTGTTTTCACGTGCTCGAAAGCATGGGTGCGCATGACCGACGCCATCACCTTCTGATCTACGGAAAGAGGCACATAAACGGTAGTGTCCTTGATTACCGCCGGCCAGTGCTGGTTGCCCAAACCATGTCCAAGCTCGAAACACGAGCGCAGTATTTCTCGAGGGGATAATTTCTCCAGGCCCTGCAATTCGATGACCAGCACGTCTTTAAGAGCAACTTGCGCCACCACGATGACGTTCTTCTCTTCGTCGTGGAGCAGTACATCGCCGTCATGCAAATGCTGGTCGCGAGGCAATGCAATCGCCAGCTCGATTCCGCCCTGACTGGCCTTGCGCAAGCGATTCTTGGGCGCCTCCCATTGCTCAAGGACCAGCGCATCAACCTGCAGTGTTTTCGATTTTTCCAACCAACAGCCGTCTTTGATATTTCCTAAGACCTTATCTATAAGAATCATGTTCCAACCCTAAAAGTGTTATGCCTGGGCAGGCTTTCTTTTTGCACTGCGTATACCCAGCAACGTAGCAAAATAACCAATGACGACGCTGAGCAAAATATAAAGCATGCTCCACCACACGTCTTCGGCCGTGGTCATTTCTGAATAGGCGCCGTAAATAAAGGACGAAAAAGTAGACATGCCCCCCATAACACCGGTGCCCACCATAAGCACAAAATTGTCGGACACTTTGCCTAAGCGCTGATTACCTACGGTGAGCCCCAGTAGAAAAGCAGCAGTGATGTTTGCGGCAAAAATATCCAGCGGGAAGTCGCCCTGCGCATGTGGGATAAGCAGCATATAGAACTCGCGCACCATCGCCCCGAATGCGCCACCAAAAAACACCAGCAAGACTTTCATCATCGACTGTCGCCTTACCTGCTTCCCAGCGCCGCGCCTGCCACGGCGGCAACCAGGCCCACACCAATGGAAAGAACCAGGTAAACGACGGCAAGCCCATGCCTGTCCTCTTCTGACATTTGCACGGCATCCAACTGCATGGTGCTGAATGTCGTGTAGCCGCCCAGTGCCCCGGTAAGAATCAGCGCGGCCATCATGTTTTCGTAACGCTCGTGCCATTGGATGACGTAGGCGGTGGATAGATAGGCCATGACGAAAGCGCCCGTAATATTGATGACAAAGGTGCCAAGCCTGAACCTCATGGCCGTCCAGCTGCTGATAAGCAGCCCAAGCCGCCAACGCAGCAACGAGCCCAGGCCCCCACCAATACCCACCCACATTACATCCACCGCCCTCATGCAAAGCTCCTTTCATGAATCGAACGGGGCGAGCTCAGCGCCCCCCCCAAGCCGGCACAATACCCTAGCTAAAGAAGTGCAACTGCGCCAGGGGAATGGTTTCGCCGGGTTCGATTGTGGCGTGCTTGCCATTGACGGTAACAGCAAACGTTTCGGGATTGACCTCGATAACAGGAAGCGCCGTATTGCGCACCATGGACTGCTTGGTCAGGGTGCGCGTTTTATAAACGGGGATAACCTGCGACTGCAAGCTGTAACGATCGGCTATGCCCTCGTCGTAAGCTGCGCGTGAAGTAAACGTAGCACGGGTGCTGCTTAGCGACGACCCCATCATGTTAAACATGGGACGATACATCACAGGCTGCGGTGTGGGTAGCGAGGCATTGGGGTCGCCCATCAGGGCCCAGGAAATCGCCCCGCCTTTTATGACCAGCTTTGGCTTGGCGCCAAAGAAAGCGGGCTCCCACAACACAAGATCGGCCATTTTGCCCACCTCGACCGAGCCCACCACATGGCTGATGCCCTGGGCAATGGCAGGGTTGATCGTTACCTTGGACACAAACCGCAAAACACGTTCGTTATCGTTGCCGGAAGTATCGCCCTCGTAGGCGCCGGTACGGGCCTTCATCAGGTGAGCGGTTTGAATGGTGCGCGACCAGTTTTCACCCACTCGGCCCATGGCCTGACTGTCGCTGGACAAGATCGAAATGGCGCCGATATCGTGCAGCACGTTCTCTGCGGCAATAGTTTCCACGCGCACCCGACTTTCCGCGAACGCCACGTCGGTAGGGATATTGGGGTTCAGGTTGTGGCAGATCATGGTCATGTCGAACAGTTCTGCCTGCGAGTTGATGCCAAACGGCAAGGTGGGATTCGTTGAGCTGGGAAGCACATTAGCCTGGCCCGCGGCACGGATGATGTCTGGAGCATGCCCCCCACCGGCGCCTTCGGTGTGATACGTGTGGATCGTGCGCCCCTCGAACGCGGCGACGGTGTTTTCCAGGAACCCGCCCTCGTTGAGCGTATCGGTATGGATGGCTACCTGCACATCGTACCGATCGGCCACCGACAAGGCGCAACGGATGGCTCCGGCGGTGGAACCCCAGTCTTCGTGGATCTTGAGCCCCATGGCGCCGGCACGCAGCTGCTCTTCTATGGGCCAGGGAGCCGAGCAGTTACCCTTGCCCAGCACGCCGGCATTCACCGGCCAGGCATCGAACGAACGAAGCATCATTTCGATGTTCCATGTACCCGAGGTAATCGTCGTACCGTTGGTGCCGTCGGTCGGCCCGCTGCCCCCGCCTAATAATGTCGTAACCCCATTGCTTAACGCGGCCTCTGCCTGTTGCGGAGAAATGAAGTGCACGTGCGCATCGATGCCGCCGGCGGTGAGAATAAGGTGTTCACCCGAGATGGCATCGGTGCCCGGCCCCAACGCCAAGCCCGGCGTTACCCCGGGCATGATCGACGGATTGCCTGCCTTGCCTATGCCGCATATATTGCCATCTTTGATGCCGACGTCGGCCTTGATCACACCTTGCACGCCATCGACAATGGTTACATTGGTGATCACCAGGTCGGGGGCGCCCGCCGCCATGGTCAATTCGTTGTCGTACCCCATGCCGTCACGCAGGGTTTTACCCCCCCCGTAAACGGCCTCCTCGCCATAGACGCGCAGGTCTTTCTCGATCTCTACAAAAAGGTTCGTGTCGGCCAGCCGGATCTTATCGCCTACAGTGGGTCCATAAAGATTTGCATACTGCTGCCTGGTAATTTTCGCCATGCTTAATCCTTTCGTTTTAGTCGCATTGGTGGGCTAATTAGTGGTTTTATTCAGGCTTGCTCTTGAAGCCGTAACGCTCGACTCGCTCCATTGCGTCGCTCAAGCGTGGACGATAGCTATCGTAGCTTTCCGTCCCGGTCCAGCCATCCACCAAATTATTGAAGCCAACCACCCGTTGTTTACCCTGGAAGGGAACCAAAGAAACCTTCTTTTCGTCGCCTGGTTCGAAGCGCAAGGCCGTGGTGGCAGGGATATTGAGCCGTTTCCCAAACGCTTGCTGACGGTCAAATTCCAGCGCCGAATTGACTTCGAAAAAGTGAAAATGCGAACCCACCTGAATGGGCCGGTCGCCGGTATTGCGGATCGTCAGTTCTGTTACTGGATAACCAGCATTGAATTCAATATCGCCTGAACCAAAAACGATGCCGCCAACAGGCGTGTTTTTTTGATCTGCCATGAGCGTGTCTCCTAGGAAATCGGGTTATGTACGGTGATGAGCCGGCTACCATCCGTAAAGACAGCTTCGACCTGCACGTAGGGAATCATGTCGGCAACCCCCTCCATGACGTCATCAAGCTTGATCACGTTACGAGCCAATTCCATGACTTTCTCGAGGGTTTTGCCCTCGCGGGCGGCCTCGAGCGCCGCGGCGGAAATCAAGGCTACCGTTTCGGGATGATTGAGCTTCAGACCCTTGTCTTTACGCTGCTGCGCCACCTGCGCCAACGTATAGATAAGTAGTTTGTCAATTTCTCGCGGGGTAAAATGCATAAACTCGCTCCTTGGTTGCAACCAGACAGAAAGACACTATTAGACGTTATCAATTCAAGAAAGCATAGCGCAACAAATGCTTTTCTATAGCTAGCGATTCTAACCAATTAACAAGGGGAAAGGGCCTTAGCGCCGCAAGATAATACCTTCCACAGAAAATGTAATACCCAAAGCCAAGAACGGCCAAGAAAAATAATATCCTGGCAAGACAATTTCAAAACAATAAATTAATTTTCACGCAATCATGATATGCCCGAAACCCATGCCCCAGCATAAAATCAGCACACGGCCACATTTTTATTAAAATATTATTTTCATTTATGGAAGATATTTTTAGATGGCAGAATAACCGGGTTTTTTTATAAAAAATTAATAGTAGCGTTTAAAAAATATTAATACGCGTGGAATATAGGCGGGATTTTCTTTGGATAACAGGAGTTAAGCAGTGGACCTTATGTTAATACTGATGATGGTCGTCGCGGGTTGGTGGATGCTGTGCCTGCATTACCAACGCACGCATATCGCTTTCCTGGGGCGTCACTTGGCCAATTTACAGCTTGAGCGCCACATGGAATCGCTTACGCAAGGCTACCTGCGCGCCATCCACGAACCAGACGAGGCACGCCAGGCCCAAGTCCTTGCAACCTTCGCCGCCACGGAACGCACCGTGGCGGCACAGATACAGACTCTGGCCGACGCCATGCAAACAGAAAGCCTGCAAGCCGCCAGCCTGGGCGCACTTCCATTCTGCGTGCCTTACGCCGAATACTTCCTGCCCACGCTTACGCGCGACTTTCGTGCGCTGTTGCGCATTCATGCCGACGGCCTGCGCCAGGCAGTCGATAACGACGAGGGCTGGGACATGAAAACCCGCGCCTATCACCTCTCGGCAGAGTTGTATCTACTGCAACACAGCTGCCACTGGTTCTGCAAATCCCGCGCTGTCGCCGACGCTCGCCTGATGCTGCGGCATCAGGTCAATCATCAAAAGGTGCTGGAGTCGGTGTCCGCCACAACGCGCTCGGCTTATCAACGATGGTTGCAGGGCGTTTGATTCCGCCTTTGGCTTCGCTCGGCAAAATTCCGCTTGGGCGAACAGCACGCGCAACACCCCGGGCACCCCGAGTATCCCGTGGACAAGTCCCCGTAGACGCAACGGGTTACCATGGTCCTGAAGTGCTGAACAACAACCCTGGAGCCCAGATCAATGAGCAACGCCACCCCTCGCATGACCAACCTGTTCCTGCAGCTTGGCCTGGATGCCGATGAAGCGGCGATCGCCCGGTTCATCGGAGACCACCAATTACCTGCCGATGTCGAAATCGGCGATGCTCCGTACTGGAACGACGCCCAACGACAGTTCCTGACCGAACAGATTAAAGCCGACGCAGTATGGGCGATTGTTGTCGATCAATTGAACGAGTCGTTGCACGAAGACGCTGTCAAGACAAGCACCGGACTTAGCTGACAAGCAATCGGCGCCGAAGGCAATCTACAACGAGGTTTGCGCCTCGCGCCGCAATAACTCGCGCTTGCGCTCGACACCCCACCGATAGCCCGCAAGATCGCCATCGCGCCGCACCACCCGGTGGCACGGGATCGCAACGGCGATCTGATTGGCGCCGCACGCGCTTCCCACGGCGCGCACCGCCTTGGGCGCGCCAATACGCTCGGCAATTTCAGCATAGTTCACCTTGGCGCCGGGTGGGATTTCGCGCAGAGCCTGCCAGACACGTTGCTGAAACGCAGTTCCACGTACATCTAGGGGCAGATTCAAGCCTATCGATGGCGACTCGACAAAACCCACCACCTGCGCCACCAACTGCTCGAAGCGGGCGTCTCCACCGATCAGTCGCGCCCTGGGAAAGCGATCCTGAAGTTCGCGCAGCAACGCGTCGGGATCGTTCCCCAAGGAAATGGCGCAAATGCCTTGTTTGCTTTGTGCAACCAGAATAGCCCCCAGCGAGCACTCCCCCACCGCAAAGCGGATTTCCTCGCCGGTGCCTCCGGCCCGGTAGTCACGGGCGCGCATGCCCAGCAACTGGGTCGACGTTTCGTAGAAACGGCTACTGGAATTAAAACCTGCCTCGTAGATGGCATGCGTCACCGAGACGCCCTCATCGGTGAGCGCCCGGCGCAATTTACCCGCCCGAAACGCCGACGCATACGCTTTGGGCGTAAGGCCGGTTTCCGCCTTGAACAGTCGATGAAAATGGGACGTACTGATGCCAACCTGCTCCGCCAGCTCGTCAAGGCTGGGCAGCGTGTGGGCCGTTTCGATCAGCCGGCAGGCCTGGGCGACGAGTGCCGCGCGCTGGGCGGCGACGCTGGACCGATCGCCCTTGGCGCGCCGGCTGGGACGATAGCCCGCCGCCTCGGCCGCTTCGGCGGAAGCAAAAAACTCTACGTTGCTGCGCTTAGGTAAGCGGGCTGCCGAACTGGGCCGGCAGTAGACGCCAGTCGTGCGCACCGCATACACGAAATGCTCATCAGCGTCTTGATCGCGTATCGCCACAGCGCGCCAGCGTGCATCGTCATTAGCGTAATCGGTAGCCAAGCCTGTTTTCGTACGCATGGCGGCCTCCCTGAAATGCATGAGAACAAGATGCAGAATACGACAAAACCGCAACATAAGAACTCGGTAATTTGCTGTCGAACTCCTCGTCGAAAATGGCTGTCGACTCTTAAAACGGATCGTCGCAGTCTCTCCTACCCTAGCCCAATACAGAAAGAATACTGCTCACGAAAACCTCTTTCGTAATACAATTTTCGCTATGTTGGCTCTGGAACACCTTCTGCGACGCAAGCGCACAACGGTCTGGCACATCTTTTGGTGCCTGGCCTTGGTGTCGTTCCTGTGTCGGTCGGCGATACCCACAGGCTACATGCCGGATGTGTCTTCTGGGGACACAACCGGGCTCACCATCACACTCTGTCTGCCTAACGGCGGTACGGACGTCTTGCAGATCGGCTTGTCGGGCCCTCTCGACAAGCCTTTGCTGGAAGACAGCTTCAGTGATCAGCACTGCCCTTACGGAGCGCTCTCTGCCCAAGCAGCCGCGCCCGCACACGACGGCACGCTTGCCGCCGTTGCCCTGGCCTACCACTCCGTGCTTTTGCGCGGCCATGACAGCCAGGCGCTGCCGCCCCTGCCCGCCTTGGGCCCGCCGCTTGGGTCTCGCGCACCCCCGTCATTCCTCGCTTGATTCCCTGATCGCATCGCCGGCTTCTTACCGGCTGCTGCACGACGATAATAATCCGAGGTCACCCCATGTCTATTTTCTTTGCCCGCACAGGGCGTACGATCACGCGCGACCACGTCGCGCCCGCCCTAGCCGCAGTTTTCAAGCCGACCCTTCTAGCCGGCGCCCTTCTCGTCGCGACCTACGCCATGGCGGGCGTGTTGCACGGGGCACAAGCACAAGCCGCCACTCTTGCTCCCATTGTCATCAAGGCTCCAAGCGGATCAAGCCTGACGGCGCCATCCACTCATGAAGCGAAGCACAACATCCAGCAAACTCCCGGCGCCGTCGCGCTGGTGCCGGATGGCGCATGGCGCGACACTCAGGCGACAACCGTCAAGGACATTCTTGACTACACCCCGGGCGTTTTCGCACAACCCAAGTGGGGCGAGGACGCGCGACTGTCCATACGCGGCTCGGGGCTGTCCCGCTACTACCATATGCGAGGAATTGCGCTGTACCAGGACGGGGTCCCACTGAACAACGCCGATGGGAGCACGGACTTTCAATGGATCGACCCCACGGCCTACCGTTACACCGAAGTTTACAAAGGCGCGAATGCATTGCGTTATGGCGCCGGAACCCTGGGAGGCGCCATCAATTTCATAACACCGACCGGGCTTGACGCCAGCCCTTTCCAGGGCCGTCTGGACGCGGGCAGTTTTGGCTGGCGGCGCCTTCAGGCAAGCAGCGGCTTTGCCCACAACACCATCGACGGATTCATCACGGGCTCCTGGCAGCGCCAGGATGGGTTTCGTGACCATAGCGGCGGGGACTCCTTGCGCGTAAACGGCAACATGGGCTGGCGCTTATCCGATCATGCGGAAACTCGCCTCTACCTGACAGGCGCTCGAATTCGCCAGGACATTCCCGGCTCGCTCACCCGCGAACAAGCACTGAACGACCCACGCCGCGCGGCTCCGGCCAACGAACTAAACGACTGGCAACGCAATATCGATGGCGGCCGGATCGCCAACCGCACGGTGATCACGGGGGGCGACACGGAGTATGAATTCGGCGGTTGGTACGCTCAAAGCCATTTGCGACATCCCATCTATCAGTATCTGGATAACGACTACACCGACTATGGCGTCTATACCCGCCTGGTCAACACAGCCCCTCTTGCCGGCCATGACAACCGCCTGACACTGGGCCTGACCTGGTCTGCCGGCAAGGTCGACGCCGCCAACTACGTCAACACAGGCGGACAGCGCGGAGCCAAGCTGTCGCAAACCAGGGACACCTCGGACAACCTCATTGCGTACGGCGAAAACGCCTTCGATATCGTCCCGGGTGTTTCATTGATCGCCGGCATGCAATACCTGCACGCCCGGCGCAAGCGTGACGATCTATTCAACGGCGGCCTGCCCACCACGCGCTCAGGCGACAAAAGCTACGACTTCTTCAACCCCAAGCTGGGCGTGTTGTGGCAGGTCTCTTCAAACTGGCAGGTTTACGGCAATATGTCGCGCAGCGCGGAGCCGCCTACGTTTGGCGACATGAATTTCTCGACCGCCAATGACCTGGATCGCTTGCAGCCCCAGCGCGCCACCACCTTTGAAATAGGCTCACGAGGCGAGTCGGGCGACTTTGGATGGGATGCAACGCTGTATCACGCCAGGATCAAGAATGAGTTCCAATGTCTGAGCGCGCAGTGGAATATCTGCGACCGAACCACCAATCTGGATCGCACCGTTCATCAAGGTATCGAGCTTGGCGCGCAGTGGACTGCAGTGCGCGGCCTGTTTGCGCAGGGCGTCCGTAACGACAGCCTGCAACTGAAGGCCAGCTATATGTTCAACGACTTCTATTTCGACGACGATAAGGATTGGGGCAATAACCAGATCCCCGGTGTGCCCCGCCACTATGCGCGCGCGGAAATCGTTTACACACACCCAGCCGGGTTCTATATCGGGCCCAATGTGGAATGGGTGCCGCAAGCCTACTACGTGGACAACGCCAACAGCGTCAAGACAGCATCCTATGCTCTGCTGGGCGTACGTGCCGGCTGGGAGCACGGACCCTATTCCTTCTACCTGGATGGGCGAAACCTGACTGACCGGAAATACATTGCCAGCGCCAGCATCACCGATCGGGCACACGCCGGCAGCGCCATCTTCGAGCCCGGAACCGGTCGAGCCATATTCGCTGGCGTGCAAGTGAGCTACTAGACCTTAGACCGCATGCCGGCCGTCATCCGCGTTTCGATCGGGTAAACCACCAGAACAGGCAGGAAGCCAGCATCAAGGCGCCGCCAAGAAAAATCATGACGGCCGGCAAGCCCCAGTATGACGCTACGGGGCTGGTAATGCCCTGCAGGACCGCCGCGCCGGCAAAGACCGACAGATTGATCGCAGCCAGCGCCTTGCCCGCATGTTCCGGCGGTACCGCCTCGCGCCCCATGGCAAACACCAAGGGTATGACCGAAAGCGCAATGCCCAGCGCCAGAAAGGCCTGAATATCGAAACCGGCGGGCAAATAGCTTACGCCAAGCAGCCTGGACAACACCCCGCCAGGGCCGCCCACCGCCACGGCGAACAAGGCCACCGCGCCAATAAGATGGCAGACGAAAATCATCATGCGTCTGCAACTGAAGCGACGATCCAACACGCCAAATACGATGGGCGCGAAGATGAGGGCGAGCGTGAACGGCACCAGGGCGCTGGCAGCATCGCTGCGGCTAAGATGCTTGACATCCATCAGCCACGGCCCGCCCCACAGCCCGCGCACCGCGATCAAGGCGGCAAAACCCGCGAACGCAATAATCATGACCCCGCGCAACTGACGGGACAACCCGATGCTAACCACTTTCCTGGCTTCGTCCATCAAGGGCTTCGTCGCACCGCGCGAGGGCTTGAGGTTGGGCACGACCACCATGACCGCAATGCCAATCACCAAGGCAAACCCGGCCGACACCCAGAATCCGGCACGCCAGCCCTGTGTTTCGACCAACCACGCCATCGGATTGGCCGACAAGAGCATGCCTGAATTGCCGACCGTCTGAATCAAGGCCGACCACAAACCAAACTGGGCGGGCGTCAGTTGTTTTGCCGCAAACGTCATGGGACACAGCAGCATCCCGCAGCAGCCAATGCCAAGAACGATCTGGGCAAGCAGGAACCCCGCCGCGCCACCCACGGTGGCCGCAAGCACCGCCCCGATCCCGATAATGGTCAGCAGCACCAGCGCAACCGCTCGCACCCCATAGCGATCCAGGGCGATGCCCGCAGGTATCTGCCCCAACGCGAACGATAAATGATAGGCGCCGGTCAAACTGGCCAAGGTGGCGGCGGAAACGGCAATGTCGCTACTGATGACGTCTACGGCAACGGCCGGCAGGGTGCGTAGCAAACTCGACAAAGTATGGCCTAACGCCAATATAAACAACGGCACACCGAACAACAGCGCTGCGTGCAATGGCCCTGCCGCTGGAGAAGCCTGGCCCGATTGAAACCGAAAACTCACAACCCATCCCTTGTGCTGATGATGCGGATTTACTAGAAGTACGCCGCCTGAGCAAAACCGCATTCAAGCTCGACGTCGGCGGGCGAATCGTGTCGCCCGCCGCAACGCGCTAACATAATACAACTGGATTGCCAATGTTCGCTTGCGTGGACGTCGCATGCTTCACTTCTGTCACGCCTTACGCCCCACCAAAAACTCATGGAAAAACTTAGACTCGACAAATGGCTGTGGGCCGCGCGCTTCTACAAGACCCGCAGCCTGGCAGCCCAGGAAATCGGTAAAGGCCGCGTCTTTGTCAATGATCAGCCGGCCAAACCCGCCCGGGAGGTCGCCGCCGGCGACCTTATCAGCATCCGTAAAAATGATCCAGCCGTCCATGTTCGGGTCGTTGCCGTTAGTCTGGTGCGAGGCCCCGCACCCGTCGCCCGTTTGCTGTATGACGAGACTCCCGAGAGCATCGCGGCTCGCGAGCACGCAGAGCAAATGCGCAGGTTGGCGCCCGAACCGGCGATGGACCTTCAAGCGGGGCGCCCCACCAAGAAAGAGCGCCGCCAGATGGAGCGGCTACGACGGTCTTAAGGCAGTCCTGGGACGGCCCTAAGACGGTCTTAAAGGCGGCAAGAATTGATCAGCATTGGCAGCCTGGACACCACCGTAAAATAGTGCGCCCTTCTTGAAGAACACTTTAATCTGCTATACTAGCAAGCTTGGCCTAAGGCGCCATGGCAGAGTGGTTATGCAGCGGATTGCAAATCCGTGTACCCCGGTTCGATTCCGAGTGGCGCCTCCAGTATTTATACCGCGCTGGTCGCTACAATGATCGCCCGCTAATTAAGCGAATCAAAACAGCAATAATGGCGATAACGATCAGTATGTGAATAAAGCCGCCGACCGTATACGAAGTAACGAGGCCGAGCAACCATAAGATCACCAGGATGACTGCGATTGTGTATAGCATGGTATCTTCCTTCTTTCGTTCTAGTTAAGTTTCCCAGCACGTTACTGCTTTACGTGAAAACAGCAAACGCCTGAATTCACGTTACCGGCACCACGAAGCGACCGTCAAATTTGATTTGTTTAATTTTGATACAGGGCGGGATGAATCCCAAGAACCATCACGCGCCCTAGCACGCCACTAAAATGTCTTGGAATGCGCGCATGGCAAACACACGACACACCCCCTACTTGTCAAAAAGATGCGCAATCGTACTGCGCAACCACTGATTGCCCGGATCACGGTGATACCTTTCGTGCCAATGTTGCATGACTAGGTAACCAGGCGCCTCAAGGGGCAACGCATACACCCGTGCGATACCGCTTGCTTCCAGAAAGGCCCCCAGGCGTTGCGGCACCACCACGAGATATTCAGTCCCCTCAATCGCTGCAGCAATTCCGCTGAAATTAGGAATCCGCACCGAGACGTGCCGCCCAATACCGCGAGCGGCCAGCACCTGGTCTATCAAGCCGTGCCCGGTGCCCGCTGTGCTGACCGCCAAATGCGGTTCTGACTGGAACTGTTCCAGGCTGAGCTCGTCGTGAATTCGTGGATGATGGCGGTCCACCACACAGACGAATTTCTCGTCCAAAAGCTTTTGTTGATAGATGCCCGCTTCCAGGCGGGGAATGAACCCGATCAAAATGTCGATTTCACCCTCGACAAGCAAGTGCGGCGAGGCGTCCGCCACGCCGCTAAGCTCCAGACAGGCCATGGGAGCATGCTGTTTCAGCACTTCCAGCAAGCTAGGCAGGATCACGATCTGCGCCACGTCGTTCATGCTCAGGCGAAACACGCGCTGCGATTTCGCGGGATCAAAGCTGGCCCGGTAATCGAGCGTTGTGTGCAAAACGCCAATGGCTTGACGAACATGCTCGATCAACTGCTCGGCAAGAGACGATGGAACCATGCCTGACCCAGTTTTGATGAACAGGGGATCGTTGAAGTGGTCGCGTAATTTACGCAGGCTCATGCTGACGGCGGGCTGACCCAAGGACAGCCTATCCGCTGTCTGGGATACGCTGCCCATCTTGAAAAGCTCGTCGAATATCTTCAACAGACGCAGATCGATATTATCCATTGCATTCCCGAAGCAGCATGTCGGCTCGCCATGTTCACCTGGATGCACCGCCCTAATTATCAATTTTTTTGATTATATTTATATTATAAGATGTATTTACTGATAACAAGGGCGTTCCTATACTTTCCACCAAGCAGTAGGGAAAACCGGAGGTCGGCGCAACGCCCCTCCATTCTTTATAAGGTAAACGCCATGAATCAACCCGCCACTACTTCCTCTCCCGAACAAACCGCCGTGCGCGAGGCATTTTACAAACGCCTGGATGCGGTGGATGCCGCTCCGCTCTGGTCCGTACTGGCCAAACTGGTCACCGCCGAACCTCGCCCTGCCTACACGCCGGCCCACTGGAGCTACGCCCCCATGCGCGAACTGCTTATGGAATCGGGCGGGCTGATTACAGCGGAAGAAGCCGAACGCCGCGTGCTCGTGCTGGAGAATCCGGCCTTGCGCGGAAAATCGCAGATCACCCAAAGCCTGTATGCCGGCCTGCAATTGATCCTGCCCGGCGAAATTGCCCGTAGCCACCGGCATGTGGCCGCAGCCCTGAGATTCGTGATTGAAGGCAACGGCGGCTATACCGCTGTCGACGGCGAGCGCATCACCATGCACCCCGGCGACTTTATCCTGACGCCCTCCTGGACTTTCCATGATCACGGCAACCTGGGCGATGAACCCGTCATCTGGCTGGACGGACTGGATGTGCCGATTGTGAATTTGTTTGGCACCAGCTTCTTCGAGCCCTACCCCGAACAACGCCAACCGATCGCGGCGCCTGAAGGCGACGTGCTGGCCCGTTACGGCGCCGGCTTGCTGCCCGTTGAATACCAAAGCAAGTACAAAACATCGCCCCTGTTCGTCTATCCTTACGACCGTACACGCGAGGCACTGTCCACCTTGTATCGCAACGGCCCACTGGACGACTACAACGGAATCAAGATGCAGTACACCAACCCGGCGACCGGCGGCCCGACCATGCCGACAATCTCCGCATTCCCCCAATTTTTGCCCAAGGGTTTCAAGGGCAAAGCGTATCGTGAAACCGACGCAGCAGTGTACTGTGCGGTGGAAGGCAGCGGGCGCAGCATTATCGGTGGCCAGACCATTGAATGGGGTCCAAAAGACATCTTCGTGACGCCGTCCTGGGCTCCCGTCGAACATCAGGCAGATGAAGACGCCGTGCTGTTCAGCTTCTCGGACCGCGCAGCGCAAAAATCGCTGGGCCTGTGGCGCGAAAGCCGGAATTAATACGCCGTTATCGGCGGCGCTCTAGAGCTAGCGATACCTCACGCACCATATAACCCGTGCGCCACAACGGAATTGCCCGGCATAAAGCCGGGCAATTTAGCATTCAACAGTAGCGCCTGGGCTTGTCAGCAACCTTGTATGCAAGGCGGGAATGCTGCCAGGCGATGTCGATTAGTTCTTAGAGTCCTGTTCTTGATCGGACGTTTCTTTTTGACGACTCTCGGACGTGTCGTTGCGCTTGTTTTCGGGCGCGACCCAGTTCAGGGGCTCGATCACAAAAGGGGTTTTTTTACGAGTCGTTGGTTTCGACATTGCGTGAACTCTCCTTAAAAGCACGACGGGGCGCACCGCGCGGCCCCGTATCCTCTAATAGGGTAACGCATTATCACAAATAAAGCCAATCGGGAAGCGAAAAATGCAATAGCGCGCTAAACTATTGCTTTCTCGCAACATTGCCCTGCACTGATGGATAAAGATGTTCTTGCCGCCATGGCTCGCTGGCCCGATGTGCCCGACGTCTACGGCTGGCTATCGCTTTCGGAACAAGGCCAATGGCGTCTTCATCCAGACGGTGACCCCCAGGCGCCTGGCGAACCCATCGATAATCAGCAGATACTACGTTTTATCGATCGAAACTACAGCGGCGATGCGCTGGGCCGCTGGTTTTTTCAGAACGGCCCGCAACGTGTTTTTGTGCGGCTGGACGCCGCGCCGCTCATACTTCACACGATGGCTCCGGAATGGCCGTCTGCCCTACGGGAGCAAACAGACGCGCTGCGCGTCGCGGGCAAGCCGACCCATGCGCCAATCGCTTTATACACACATAACGGCTTGCCCATTTCTTCTCTTGATTCCTGGTGGCTGGATACCGACGGCCGCCTTTTTGTCCAAACCGGGCAGGGCCCCGGCCTGATCGCCGGCCGCGATTTACCCAGTGTCTTGGATGCCTTGATCACCCAGGAAGGACAGCCCCTCGGCGAGCAGTTGGAGCCACTGCTTCAAAGCCCGCCGACCGTGGGTCGCCACACGAGCTCCGCACCAGCCCTGTTGCACGTACGCTTTCCTTTATTCGTCGCCCACGCCGCAACATCCCGCCCACCGCCCGCGCGCCCCTTCCATCTATGCAACCGGAACGATATCCCGGCGCGGCTTGGTTTCGTGCTCGATCCCGCCCAGACAGCCTGATCATCGACTGCGGCTTCCCGGCATACGTCGTTAAATAACCCCCAGGCTATGCTATCTGTCTAAAACAAAGAAGAAAATAACGATAGAATCCACATATGACGACGCCCGCCCCCGCCTCTACTTTCTATTTTCCCGCCCCCCGGCAACAGAAGTTCTGCAACCAATGCGGCACACTGCTTACCCAGCGAATCCCACCCGATGACAATCGGCTGCGCGATGTATGCGAAAGCTGCGGTGCAATTCACTATCAGAACCCACGCAATGTCGTCGGCGTCCTGCCAATATGGGAAGATAAAGTGCTGCTGTGCCGGCGCGCCATTACGCCACGCTATAACAAATGGACCTTGCCGGCCGGCTTCATGGAACTTGGCGAAACCACGGCTCAGGGCGCCATGCGCGAAACCCAGGAAGAGGCCGGCGCCCAGATTCAGTTGGGGCCGCTCTATACCGTCATCGACGTGCCCTACACCAATCAGGTCCATTTCTTCTATCTTGCGCAGGTGCTTAGCGAAGAACTTTTCCCCGGCCCCGAGAGCCTGGAGGCCCGTTTTTTCAGCTTCCAGGAGATCCCCTGGGACGAGCTGGCCTTCCGCACGGTTATCACCACCTTGCAGCACTATATAAACGACAAGGAAACGGGCGAATTCCCTGTTCATCATTACGATATCCCGCTTCCTGTGCCCGATTAGGGCCTGTTCACACTCATCAAGGATTCGGGAAGGCATGGAAAATCAAGCTGAACAAGGCGGTTCGACGTGAGTTCACTTGTCTGGCTGGATGCGTACACACCCTTTCCCGACCCGAACGGCGCCTTGCCCGACGGCTTGCTGGCTGTAGGCGGCGACCTGTCCCTGGCACGCCTGACGGCAGCCTATGCCCATGGAATTTTCCCCTGGTTCAACGAAGGCGACCCCATACTTTGGTGGAGTCCCGACCCGCGCATGGTGCTGGAAGGCCAGGCCTTGAAGGTTTCCCGCTCGCTGGGCAAGAAACTGCGCCAGCTACAGCAGGCTGAAGCGCACGCCGCCGCAGACACTTCTTCCGGCTCCACCCTGCAGATCCGGCTGAACACCGCCTTCGCCGCAGTGATGCAAGGTTGCGCAGAGCCTCGCTCAACCCAAGCAGGCACGTGGATATCCCCGGCCATCCAGGCCGCCTATACCGCCTGGCACCTTGCCGGCCGGGCGCATAGCGTCGAGGCCTGGCAGGGCGAACGCTTGGTTGGAGGCCTTTATGGCGTCAGTCTCGGGGGCATATTCTTCGGCGAATCCATGTTCAGCCGCGCAAGCGATGCTTCGAAGCTGGCTCTGGTCTATCTGGTGCGTTACCTCCTGCGCCATGGCGTTTCTCATATCGATTGCCAGCAACAGACCGGCCACCTGGCCCGGATGGGCGCAGCCCCCATGCCTCGCCACGACTTCCTGGCGCTGTTGGCCGATAGGCTGTCGCGATCAGCCCCGCCATGGGGTACGGGCCGGCTGCTTTCTGATGGCCGGCTTGCGCCCAGCCTGCCAAAACCGCCATAATGGTCATGCCTTGCACCGCCGAGCCCGCCATGAGCCATCCCACCGAACTAACGTTCAAGACCCTGCAGTTCTATTCCACGGCGTCCTATCCTTGCAGCTACCTGGACGACCACGAAGCGCGTTCGCTGGTGGCGGCGCCTACCCACCTGATCGACGCACCGACATATTCCCGACTGGTCGAGCAAGGCTTCCGGCGCAGCGGCTTATTCACTTACCGGCCCCATTGCGACACCTGCCAGGCCTGCCTGCCCATCCGCATTGATGTCAACCACTTTCAGCCCACACGGACGCAAGCAAAACTATGGCGCCGGCACGGCAAGCTGCAAGCTACTAACGCGCCCTTGGAATTCAACGCCGAACACTTCGCGCTTTACCGGCGCTACGTATCCACCCGGCATCCCGGCGCCGGCATGGACGACGACAGCCAGGCGCAGTACAGCCAGTTTCTACTGACCAGCCGAGTCGACTCCACGCTTATCGAGTTTCGTACTCCCGAGGGCGTACTGCAGATGGTTTCCATCATCGACGTTCTTGCCACTGGTCTGTCCGCCGTCTACACCTTCTTCGACCCGGATGCGCCAGGCAGCCTGGGAACGTACGGCGTGCTTTGGCAAATTGATCGTTGCCGCGCCATGGAACTGCCCTGGCTATACCTTGGCTACTGGATCAAGGAAAGTCGTAAAATGGCCTACAAATCCCAGTACCAGCCGTATCAAATCCTGCAAGACGGCGTGTGGAAATAGCAAATACATGTCACTTTTATTCAACTCATACTCGCTGGCCCGGCCAGCGCTTTTTTCGCTGGACGCCGAAACCGCTCACGAACTGACGCTGGCGTCTTTGCAAAAAGCCTACGACTGCCGCTTGACCCGATCCCTGATGGCCAGCCGGGTTGAACTCCCCTGCCAGCTTATGGGATTAGCATTGCGCAATCCCATCGGTTTGGCAGCGGGGCTGGACAAGAATGCCGCACATATCGATGCGCTGGGCAATTTGGGGTTTGGTTTTATCGAAGTCGGAACCGTAACGCCCAGGGCTCAAAGCGGCAACCCTAAGCCGCGTATGTACCGGCTTCCGGAAAAAAATTGTCTGATCAATCGACTGGGGTTCAATAACGATGGATTGCACGCTTTCGTCAAGAACGTCAAGTCCAGCCAGTTCAGGCAAAACGGGGGCGTGCTTGGCCTGAATATCGGTAAGAATGCCGACACCCCTATTGAACGTGCTGTCGACGACTATATCCTCGGTCTGCAAGGCGTATACGAGCACGCCGACTATGTCACGGTGAACATCTCCTCGCCCAACACGCAGAACCTGCGCAGCCTGCATGGCCAGGATCAGTTGGCCGGCCTGCTGGGGCCGCTGCAGGAAAAGCGCAAAGAACTGGCCCAACAGCACGGGCGGGCCATTCCGCTGGCGGTCAAAATTGCCCCCGATCTTTCAGTCGAAGAAATCGACATGATCGCCGACACCTTGCCTCACTTCGACATCGATGGCGTCATTGCCACCAATACCACTGTGTCGCGTGAAGCAGTCAAAGGACACCGACACGCCGAGCAAGCCGGTGGGTTGTCCGGCCCTCCGGTGCACGCCATGTCCCTGGCGGTCATCGAGCGTCTCAGAACTCGGCTGGGTCCGGAATTCGCCATTATTGGCGTGGGTGGCATCCATTCGGGGACCGACGCCGTCGAGAAAATCCGGGCCGGCGCCAACGCCGTTCAGCTATACACCGGCCTGATCTACCGTGGGCCCGCCCTGATCAAAGAGTGCGTGAACGAAATAGCCAAACACCCGGCGGGACTCATGCCCACATAATCGGTGCCAAAGAAAAACGCCCGGCCCATATCGACATCTAGCGCCGGGTTCGGATTCGCGCCATATGAACCCCACCAAAGCAAAACCCCAGGCCGACGAATCAGACCTGGGGTTTTGCGTGTAGCGATTACTGCCGCAACCTGCGTTCAGTTGCCATCGTTCGTTCAGAACAACAGCACAGCGACGTTAAGCAGAAGTCGTGCGGCGGGTGCGCGAAGCCGTCTTTACGGTTTCCGCGACATTCGACGCAGCTTGCACCGTTGCATTGCTGGCTGCAGTAAAGTTGGACTCAGCAGCTTCAGCCGCTTGGCGAGCAACTTTGTTCACCGACTCGTAAGCATTGTTGGCAGTAGCCAACGACGACTTGACCAGGGCGACAGCGCTTTCGGAACCCGTAGGCGCGTTTTTGGCAAACTGTTCAACAGCGCTCGACAGTTGCTCTTGGTTCTTCGCAATCTGCTCTTCGGTCAAGCGAACAATGTCGTTCTGCACGCCCGAAACGATGCCATAGACATGTTGGCCATAAGCCAGGGCCTTTTCGGCGTTGGGCTGCAAAATTTCCGAAGCGAATGCCACAGCTTCCTGAGCGTCTTTCAGCTCGGCGGCTTGCTGAGACTTCTGGGCGGCTTCGTCCAAGGTAGCCTTGACAACCTTCAGGTTCAAATCAACCAGCTTTTCGAAGCCTTGGAAAAAAGTGTTCTGAACGGCCAGCAGCTTGTCGAACGACGCTTTCTGGGCCGAAAAAATTTGTTGTGGGGTAGCGCTCATGATAAGTTCCTTTGTACGGGGTTAAATAAAGGCTAAGCAAATCACTTTTAAGCGTGAAAACCTTTTTTGCTGCACTGCACAAACTCTATTGTAGTCCCCGAACATGACAAGTCAAGCATTATTTGTTGCTACGCAACATAAACTGCACGATTCTTTTTAGCCTGGGGGCAAATGTTTTTTTCGTAGCCCAGTTCTTCGGAAATACGCGCGGCGGTCTCGATCAACAAGCCAATCCATTCATCACGCAACCGCTCGGACGGCGCCGAGATCGACAAGCCTGCCTGCAATTTCCCGCTGTCGTCATACACTCCGGCGGCAATGCATCGAACTCCAAGCTCCAACTCTTCGTTATCGCGTGAATACCCATGGCGGCGCACCAACGCCAGATCGCGTTCAAGATCTTCGGATCGCGTCAGGCTGTTGCGCGTCGTACCGGCCAGGCCGGTTCGCATGATGTAGGACTTGATCTGGCGCGGCTCGCTGACCGACAGAAACAACTTGCCTGTAGAGGTAAGGTGCAGCGGCGCCCGGCCGCCGATGGCCCGCACCACCTGCATACCCGACCGCTCGCTCCAGGCGCGTTCTATATAAACGATCTCATCGCCTTGCTGCACGGAAAGATTGATGGTCTGGCCCGTTATCTTATGCAGTTCCCGCATGTGCTCAAGAGCGACCTCACGGACGTTCAGGCGGCCTTTCACCAACGAGCCGAGCTCCAGCAAACGCATGCCCAAGCGGTACAAGCCACTGTCGACCCGCTCGACGTAGCGTCCGGCGACCAGGTCATTCAGGATGCGGTGTGCGGTGGAGGTATGCAGGCCGGTCTCAGCGGCCAGGCTTTTCAGTGGGACGGGCTCGTCCTGGCGCGCTAAAACATCGAGCAGCAACATGGCTCGTTCCAAAACCTGTATGGTGACGCTGGAGCCGTTAAGCAAGGATCCTGGCGCGGGCGTACTGGAGATGAGGGAAGTTCGGGGCATAGGAGACAGTTATGACGCAACGCAACAATCCCATATTATGGAAAAACCCTACACATTGGCAAGTGTTTTTTCACCCGTCTAGCTTTGTGGCGGCAGCAGGCTTCCCCCCACACGCTCCACCTCGGCACGCAAGTAGGCCAGGGCCTCGGCTGCGGCAGCAGGCTCGCCTTTTACCCCAAGATCGATATGAGGCTGGCCGGTGCCCACACTGGGCAGGCTGAAGGCTTTGACACCCGGCCATTGTTTTTCCAGATATTCGAGCGCCGGCGTGATGCGCGACTCGGGCAGGCTGAACGCCAAAAACGAATGCTCGACCCGCGTGATCTGATGATGCAAGTGCTTGTAACGCACATCCAGGGTCCATTCCATCATGGGCCAAGCCATGACCGGAAACCCCGGCATGAACGTATGATTCTGGATGAAGAACCCCGGGATCTTGTTATAGGGATTGGGCACGATCTGCGCACCGGCCGGGAACACACCCATTTGCAGGCGCTGCTGGTTCTCGGGCGTGGACATGTCAGCGCTGCCTTGTCCGCGACGGGCATTGTCCCTGCAGCGCTCCGCAATCAGTTCCTCCGCCTCGGGATTCAGCATCAAATCCACACCCAGGGCCTGGGCAGCGGCCTGGCGGGTTTGATCGTCGGGCGTCGCGCCAATGCCGCCACAGGAAAAAACCACATCGTTCGTGGCGAAGCTGCGTTCCAGCGTATGCGCGATTGTGTCTCGATCGTCGGAAATGAACTCAGCCCCGGCCAATTGCATGCCGCGCTGAGACAAGAGTTCGACGAGCTTGGGAAAATGCTTATCCTGGCGCCGCCCGGAAAGTATTTCGTCACCGATGATAATTAAACGCACCCGCGATCCCGGGGCGACTGAATTCGTCATTGTGGAGTCCATGGAAAATAAAGGTTCCGATCACAATTGCCGGGAGACACGGGAATCTAATGCCGCATCCTGCCGTAACTGACGCAGGGCCTCAAGGCTGAAATGCGCAAAGACCAACGCGGAAAACACCGGGAGGATCAGCCACGCCGGTGGAAACAGGTTGATCAGGGCCAAACATAGCCCTAGAGCCCAGTACTGCCGGCTATGGCGGCGCCAGAGCAGTTTGCGCTCTTTGGGTGTGGCATGCTCTATGACTGAATCAACCCGCAACATTCGATTGAAGGCATACGCCCACCAGAAAATTGGCAACAGGATGGGAAAAGGCGGGATCAGCCACAGGGGCATAGTCACCAGCCAGCCCAGCACAAACAGAACACCCACCAGCACTGCATTCCAGGTGCCATAGGCGGTCGCATACTGGCCATGCCGTTCGACACCTCGGTATTCGCGCTGCTGCAAATGGCGCAAGACAATGGGCATGACGAAAATGGCGGCGATCACCAAGCCAAGAATCCCCGATAGCGGAAGCAGTATGACCACCGCCAACACCGGAGCCAGATACAGTTTCAGCGAGAACAAGCCGATCGCAAGCATCCATTGATCGATTGTGCTCAATACCCCAAAATCCAGGGCATCCTGGCTCAACCATCCGGTAAGAGGCGTCCAGAAAAACCACAGCAGCACAACCGCCCCCAGGAAGGCAATGAAAAACGGCAGCAACAGGGCCAGCAGCATTCTTGGATGGCATTGCGAAATCGCCGCGCGCCGAAAGGCCAGGCCGACGGCCGAAAGCCCGCTGGCTTGCTTGGGGCGTAAGGCCGGTGGAGGGAAATCCGTCATGGCGCATGATTTAAAGTGGACATGCGGCTATCATAAACAAACCTTGCTCTGTTTGTCTTTATGTCTACATTCAATCCTTCACTCGATCCCTCGGCGCTTGCCCAGCACCTTGCCCGCAGCGAGAGCCCATTGGTTGTTTGCTATTGCGCCGAATGGTGCGACAGCTGTCGGGGCTACCAGCGCGATTTCGAAGCGCTGGCCGCCCGCTGGCCGCAATTTACATTCGTATGGGTGGACATCGAAGAGAATCCCGAACTCCTGGGCGACGACGATGTCGAGAACTTTCCCACGCTGCTGATCCAGAGCGGGTCAACCAACCTGTTCTTCGGTCCGTTGCTGCCTTATATCAGCCATCTGGAAAAACTCCTGGATCGTTGCGCCGACCTGCCCTCACTGGCAGCAGGCCAAGGTCCGCCCGCATTACGACCGCTGCTGGCCGCCTCCCAGTAAAACGCCGACCGAGCGGCGCGACGAATTGCGTATCGGCGCAGAGCTCGTGCTTGGCGCTGTGTCGGTCGCCCTGGAAGGCGACGGCACATAAGGCTTGGTGAAAAAATCGTCCACCGGCTTGCGGGATGCGGTCGAGCCCGCGTAGCTGCTGCGCCCGCGTTCAGATGAGCGCGACGCCAGCCTTGACGCAGCGGGCAATTGCAGTGAGCCGCGCGGTATCTTGGCCTTGATGAGCTTCTCGATATCCAGCAGGTAGCGCTCTTCTTCGGGGGCAAAAAACGCAATGGCTTCACCCGTTGCCCCCGCCCTGCCCGTACGGCCGATCCGGTGTACGTAGTCCTCGGCGTTATACGGTAAATCGTAATTGATGACACACGGCACCCCGGCCACATCCAGGCCGCGCGCCGCCACGTCGGTTGCAACCAGCACCTCGAGCTCGCCCGCCTTGAACGCCTCCAGCGCCTTCATCCGGTCCAGTTGGCTTTTATCGCCATGGATGGATTCGGCCTTGACGCCATCGCGCTCGAGTTGGCGCGCCAGACGGCTGGTGCCAATCTTGGTGTTGGAAAAGACGATGACCTGGTTGAAACCACGCGACTTGACCAGATGCACCACGGCGGCCCGTTTGTCGCTTCCGGACAACGGATAGGCCACCTGGGTAACCGTATCGGCGGTGGCGTTGCGGGCGGCAACTTCGATCTCGACAGGATGCTTCAAATGCGACCGAGCCAGTTTACGGATATCGTTGCTGAACGTTGCCGAAAACAGCAAGGTTTGCCGCTGGGCGGGCAGCAGGCGCATGATACGGTCCAGGTCTGGCAGAAAACCCATGTCCAGCATGCGGTCCGCTTCGTCCAGCACCAGGATGCCCACTTGCCCAAGATTGACGTTTTTCTGCTCGACATGATCAAGCAAACGGCCGGGCGTTGCGATCAGGATTTCGCAGCCACGGCGCAAGGCGTCGCGTTGAGGGCCAATATCGACACCACCGAAAACAACGGTTGAACGCAAGGGCGTGGAACGACTGTACTCGGTGACGCTATTGGCCACCTGGTCGGCAAGCTCGCGCGTTGGCGTCAGGATGAGCGCCCGCACTGGATGACGGGCAGGCGATGCACTGGTATTGGCAAATTGCATCAAACGATGCAAGATGGGCAGGGTAAAGGCCGCTGTCTTTCCAGTGCCTGTCTGCGCCGCGCCCATGACATCGCGCCCGTCGACGACAACAGGAATGGCTTGTGCCTGAATTGGGGTGGGGGTCGTGTATCCGGTTGCAGTGATCGCCTGCATAATGCCAGGGTGCAAACCGAAATCGGAAAACGCTGCTGATGGAGTATCGGGTAGGGTAGTATCTGTCATTTAAAGTGGATTACGCCGGCCTGGGGAACCCCTGCCAGCTCTATTAACCCGGTTATTTTAACGCAGCCCCCCGTCGGCGATGGTTTAAAGCGGCTTTCAAGCCGGTTTAACTGCCATAACTGTCGTTAAATGCCCACGAACCACCCTTTCCGAGCGTCTTGCGCCCGCGCCGCCGCCCTTCGGTTCACGTGAAATGTTCTACACGCCCACTTTGGCGCATTTGATGGCGTTACGCGCGGGAGCATCCTAGAGCAAGGCTTCCAATATCCAGTAGGCCACCATGCCGGACACAATCACCAACACGGTGCTCCGTGTGCGCCAAAACACAAGTATCGCCACCAGTGCCGACAGCATTTTCAGATCCCAGAGCGCTGCCGCACCTTGCTCCCAGGGCAACAGTTCGGGCACCACGATAGCCGTCAAGGCCGCGGTGGGCGCATAACGCAAAGCCCGCCGCACGCCATCGGTCAGTGGAAAATGATCGCCCCATAAAAAGTAACCGGCCCGCGTCAGGAAACTACACAACACCAGCAACGCGATACCCGCCAGTACATAGCCCGTAAGGCTTGGATCGAAACTCATCGAGGTTTCCTTTTGCGGCATGCGTCTGCGACCACACCGGCGACCACACCGCCAACCACTGCCGCCACCAAACCCAGACGCAGAGGAAGGATTTGACCGTACCAGGCTATCAAACCGGCAGCCAGC
This sequence comes from Pusillimonas sp., assembly GCA_044464765.1. GTDB lineage: Bacteria > Pseudomonadota > Gammaproteobacteria > Burkholderiales > Burkholderiaceae_B > JBIQKZ01. The sequence goes on along the minus strand of JBIQKZ010000011.1, from coordinate 101,197 downwards.
AACGATGCAACCATGGGAAAAGACGTGACCAGGGGGATGGTGATAGCCATCAAGGCAAGAATCGCCGCGAAATCCAATGACCAGGCGGCCGGGATAATGGCGCCCAAATAAATGCCCAGCATGGAGCAAACCTGCCATGAAACAAACCCGGGTACGATCACGCCCAGGTAGTACCAAAGCTGGGTGCGCGTGCCTTTGTGCTTGGCGTCTCCGTAGCGTGTCATGAACAGGACGAACACGATGTCGCTGCTCCAATAGCCCAGCGCGAGGCGCTGGAACCACGGATATTTGCGAAAGAACGGCTGAAGCGCCGCGCCAAAGATCACAAACCGTAGATTGACGACGCAGGCAGCGGCAAAAACCAGCCACAAGGGCGCGCCGCCCACCAACAAGGGCAAGGCCGTCAGTTGCGCCGAACCCGCGTAGACGAGCAGCGTCATCAGAGCCGCCATGGACTGGGTAAGCCCGGCATTGACCAGAGCGATACCCGTCACGAAGGCCCACATGCTGGTTGCAACCAGGGCTGGGCCCACTTCGCGAAACCCCATCTGAAAGCTATGGCGTGCCCGTTGATCGGGCCAAGACTGCCAGAATCTGGATCGCACTGCCAACACGACACCTTTTTCATGAAACCTACGCGCTCGGCGCAATACCGGATAATATACGAGCGCACGGAAACAGGCGACCGAATCGTGCATCCATGCGTCGCGCGCCACCCGTGTCCTGCTGCTTGGCCGCGTCGTTTTCCAACCCCTTACGCTTGCTACAATAAGGCAGAAAATTTCTGTGGAGAATCACTATGTCGATGTCCGATCGCGACGGCTATATCTGGTATGACGGCCACTTGGTGCCGTGGCGCGACGCCACCACCCACGTCCTCACCCATTCGCTTCACTACGGACTCTCGGTCTTTGAAGGCGTGCGCGCCTACAACACAGACATCGGCACAGCCATCTTTCGCCTGCCCGAACACACCAAGCGGCTGTTCAGTTCGGCGCACATCTATCAGATGCCCATTCCCTACGATCAAGAAGCCATTATTCAGGCCCAACTTGACGTCGTGCGCAAGAACGAGCTGGAATCCTGCTATATCCGCCCGCTGGTGTTCTATGGTTCCGAGAAAATGGGCGTATCGCCCAAGGGCGCCAAGGTTCATGTGGCTATTGCCGCCTGGCCGTGGGGCGCTTACCTGGGCGAAGAAGCTCTAGCCCAGGGTATCCGGGTCAAGATTTCTTCCTATGCCCGCCAACATGTCAATGTGACCATGCCCCGGGCCAAGGTCGCCAGCACCTATGCGAACTCCATTCTGGCCAACACCGAGGCGCTTGAGCACGGCTACGACGAAGCCATTTTGCTTGACACGGACGGCTTCGTTGCCGAAGGTTCGGGTGAAAACATTTTCATCGTCAAGGATGGCGTGCTGTACGAGCCTGAAATCGCATCGGCGCTTACCGGCATTACACGCTCTTCCATCCACGCCATCGCCGCCGACCACGGCCTGGCCATCCACACACGCCGCCTGACACGCGACGACCTGTACATTGCCGATGAAGCCTTCTTCACGGGCACGGCAGCCGAAGTCACCCCCATTCGCGAGATCGATGGGCGCACGATCGGCGCCGGCAGCCGCGGGCCCATCACCGAGAAACTGCAAACTGCCTTCTTCGATGTCGTCAATGGGCGCAACCCCAAGTATCACCACTGGCTCAGCAAAGTCTAGGGTCTGTTCACACTACCCCCCATCCATCTTGCAGGAATCACCATGAGCGCAGAAACCGCCCCCAATCCTCACGCCCACCCGATCCAGGTCAAGGCCAGCGACCTGCCCGTGTATTGCCCCGGGCCGAAGGCGCCGCTGTGGTCGATGCACCCCCGGGTTTACATCGAACTGGCCAAGTCGGGCACCGCTTCGTGCCCCTACTGCAGCGCAACCTATCAGCTTGCCGAAGGCGAAGTCGTGCACGGCCACTAAGGCATTATCCCCAGGGCAAACGGCGCCGTGCCGACGCCCTGCTTGCTCATCATCCTGGTTTTGAAGGCGGCTTGTGACAGCCCTGATCGATTCCTCTGCCTGCCCGCAGCCGTTCTGGCTACCTGGCGGACATCTGCAAACGCTCCACGGGGCTCTTGGCGCCCGCTACCATCGCATTTCCTTTGTACGCGAGCGCGTCAATACGCCCGATGGCGACTTTGCAGACTTCGACTGGACCGCGCCGGGGCTCTATCCGGAGAAAACCGCCGACAACATCCTGCACGAACCCGAGCCGGGCCTGGCGGCCACTGCCGCTCGACGCTGGATGCAGGAGAGCGACTGGAACACCTTGCCAACCACGCCGGATGCCCCCGCCCTGATTCTCTTTCATGGCCTGGAGGGCAGCAGCAGCAGTCACTACGCACAGGCAATCACGCAATACTTTCGCGCGCGGGGCTGGGTTGTGGTCATTGCCCACTTCCGAGGTTGTTCGGGTTTCATGAACCGGATGGCTCGCGCTTATTATTCGGGCGATTCCGACGAGATCGCGTTCATGTTAAAGACTGTGCAAGCTCGTCTGCCGCTAGCCCGCTGGCACGCGATAGGCGTGTCTCTGGGCGGCAATGCCCTGCTCAAGTATTTGGGGGAGCTCGGCCAAACCCCTAGCGGCCTAAGCGCCGTTGCCGCTGTCTCGGCCCCGCTTGATCTGGTCGCCTGCGGTAATACACTTTCAGATACACGCCTGGGGCGTTATTTGTATACCCGCTATTTTTTGAAGAGCATGAAGCCGAAGCTGCTGGAAAAAGCGCATCGGTTTCCAGGCTCTATTGACGCCATGCGTTTGGGCCGACTACACACGCTGCGCGATTTCGATGATATCTACACGGCGCCCATGCATGGGTTCAAGAATGCGCTGGACTACTGGACCCGGGCGTCGTGCAAGCCGCTCTTGAAGGCGCTGACCGTTCCCGCCCTGATCCTGAATGCCCGAAACGATCCTTTCGTGCCTGCTCTGTCTTTGCCTGGGTCGCAGGAGTGCTCTGACACAGTGCTTTTGCACCAGCCGGCGGAAGGCGGGCATGTGGGGTTTGTTACGGGGCCGTTCCCGGGGAATTTGAACTGGCTGCCGGCGCGTCTGGCGCAATACTTCGAGACACGGCTTTAGAGGCAGATAAGGGTGCTGGGCGGAACCCTGTTTGGGTTCTTAAATCGGCGCGCGGTGGGTAAGCTCTTGGCGCTCCAATCGCTGCGGCCCGGCAGTGCCGGGCTACCCTCGTCCAACGCACTTTTCGAGGCGCCTGCGAACTCGCGCGGCAGGCCGTCCCCCGGACTGCCTGCACCCGTCGCGCTCAAACAAGCGCAGGCTTGCCTCCTCGAAAAGTGCATCGAACTCGGCTGGCTCAACGTCGCGCCAAGAGCTTACCCACCACACGCCTTCCGTAAAAGTAATTTATACAGCCGTCGAGCTATTTGTACGACAGGTGGGCGGCTACCTAAGACAATTTGGATTAAATCTGGTTAGCGCAAATTCACCGCAAGTGTTGATTAGATATTTACAACAATCACTGGATAGAACGCCTGAAGAATCTCAACGGTGTAAACACCTAAACCGAAAATGCTCTAGTTGCACGACAGGTGGACAGGCTATCAAAGACGGTCTGTATTAGTTCTGGCCAGAGGCCTGCCAGCGTTGCCCGGGGCGAAGTGGGCCACCCGGCGTAAGGCGTGCGCCGCGACTGCTAGGAAGGACGGGGGATTTCGGCCTGGTCTGTCTGAGCCACGAGCCGCCAACGGCGACGAGGGCGAGTTATCAGGCCGCCCGTCCTGACGACGCAGGCGCGGAACAAGCACGCCGTGCCGGGTGGCCCACTTCGCCCCGGGCAACGCCTTAAGAACCCAAAAACGATCGTCCAAACTACACAAACAACAGGCTAATAACTGCAGAATCACTGCCGAAACCGCTCCAACAAAGCGCGATCCGACTTCAGTTTCTCCTGCAAGGACCGTATACGAACATCGAGTTCCGACTTGACGTAAAAATCGTCACTCATGGTGCGCGCCTGCTGTAACTGCTCCACAGCAGCCGGCAACGCCCCAATCTTTTCGTAGTACACCGCCATCACACGCCGCGCTTGCACTGCCTGCCCCAGACGCTCCAGGCTTTGCGCCCGAAGCTGATAAAAACGCGGTTCATCCGGCCATTTCTGGATGCAATCGGCCAGGAAGTCAGCCGCTTTGGCATCCTGACCGGCACCCTGCTCGGCATGCACCACCGCCAAAGCCAAACCTTGATTATCGGGCCAACGAGCCCACCCCTGGCGCGCCAACTCCAGCGCCTGCGTAGTGTTCTTTTGCGCGAGGGCAATCGCCGACGCTAACGAAGCCACCTCGGGGAAGTTGCGCCCGCCCTCGCGTGCGCGCGCCAGGTCGGCAGACGCGCTTGCAAAATCCTTCTTCTGCCAGGCCGCATAAGCCAGGCCATACCAGGCAGCAGCCTGACGCACCCCGGTATAACGCTGTGCCTCGCCGCGTAATTCAGCCAATGCCGTGTTAAGCGCCCGGCTGTCTCGCGACTGGATAATTTTGAGCTTGGCCCGTATCAGCCAGAATGTGTCGCTGTCGCTATGTGCGACCGCCGGCGCTTCGCGTATGCGGTTCTGGATATCCGACATGCGCTGTATCGACAACGGATGAGTGCTGGCGTACATTCCCCCGCCCATGCCTTCGTTCAAGCGCGAAGCATTGGTTAATTGACCGAACATATCCGCCATACCGCGTGGGTCGAAACCCGATTTACGCAGCATATCCAAACCAATGCGATCCGCCTCTTGCTCTGCCTGGCGTGAAAAACCCAACTGGCGATCCACTGCGGCCGCCTGGCCAAACGCCGCCACCCCCATCGCCAAATCCCCGCTGCCCGCCAACGCTGCCAACAGGGCGCCCGCAATCGATGCAATCATTAAATGGCTGGTTTGCGACTGTTGCGTCATGCCCCGAGCCACGTGCCGCTGCAGGACGTGGCCAATTTCGTGGGCGACCACCGAAGCTAGCTGGGATTCATTCTGTGCCGACACGACCAGCCCGCTGTGAATCCCGATGTAGCCGCCCGGCAATGCAAACGCATTGATCTGCGGGTCGCGAATGGCAAACACCTGAATGTGCTGGCCCCCATTGGTAGAGGTTGCCACCAGCTTGCGGCCCAAGCCGCTAAGGTACTGATTGACGTCGGCGTCGTTAATGAAGGTTGGATCGCGCCAACCTTGCTCCATGATGGCATCGCCCAATGTGCGCTCGAGTGCTGGGGATAATTCGACGGCGGAAGCAGACCCCATGGACGGAAGGCCCACGGGCTGGGCCATCGTGGACCCGCCCCAATGCATCGCCAACGCAAGCGCCATGGCCGTACCCGCAAGACGCATCCTGAACCGCCCGAATGCCGACCCGCTATTCAGCCCGTGACCCCGCATTCAAGCCTCCAGAACAGGAAGCGCCTTTCGATGGGCGCGGTCACGCTTGTTCGGCAATCGCCCTTTGGCCGAAAGCCGCATCAGCGTCGCCAGTGCGAACAACAGCCCAAAGACCTCGATAAAGCCCGCCAGAACCCACATGGTCAGGCCGCCAATGCCCTGGTCCGTCACCGCGGACATGCCTGGGATGGCCCTGCCGCACAAATCGAACACAGGGTATAAATCGTATTCCGTAAATGTGATCACCGCCCCCACCACCATCTGGGGCACCATGGTAATAATGGGCGACAAGATACGATAGCCCGGCGACATCACGGCTGGGGGGCTGGGGCGACGATCGAGAATCAGGTTCCAGTACATGAAACCGCTGATCACGACGGACCAGTTCATGAATCTGTAGAGCCGCCAGTCGAGCATGGAATAAAACTGAACCGACGGAATCAGCCAGACCAGCACCAGGAACACGAACAGGAACGGCACCCAGAACTTGTTGGTGAAAAATGCATGGACGGCGCGCCCCGCGCCCGTGCGGCGAAAGTCACGCAGCCAGATCCGCATAGGCATGGGAAGACCGGCCCGCATGACTTGCCCGGCGTATGCCCCCATGATGAACAACGGCCCTAGGTGATGCAGCACCAGATGCTGCAAGCGATGGGCGAAGAAAAGCCGTTCGGCGTAGTAGTCGATGCGGGTATGCAGCGACAGATACAACAGCGCGAAGCCAACCCAGAAAAACAACTGCCGGGACCAGGTAACACGATGAACACGAGTTCCGCGGATAAACAAGATACCGCTTACAGCAAACGCGACCAACAGGGCTGGAGAGAACTCCCAGGGCGTAAGCCAGCCGACTAAATCCATGGACGACACCAGACAAAAGGAATGCTGCTAGTTTAATGCAATATGTCGGTGGTCGCCCCACTGCAGTGCCTTGACGTCGGGATGCGCGCGTAGCTGGCGGGCCTGGCTCATGAGGGTAGCGCGCAGTTCTGGCGGGCAATCGATGGTAACGCACGCGGACACCAGGTTGGGATCAGGCGCCTTGTCGACCTGAATGGCGACGACCGTCAGGCCGGCCGCCCCAAAATTGCAATATATTTGTTTGCGAATGTCGGCCATGGACGCCCGCCGGCACACCACGGTAAGTCGCGAAGAGGTACGACGCGCGGGAGCAGCCACTTGCTGGATACCTGCACGGCGAAGAAAGAGATTGAACAGTCGCATATAACCCCCTTATTGCATGGCGCACTGCAACAAGCGCACCATACGCCAATGCCTTTGCCTTATGAGCCAAGGCTTGAAACATCTGGGTGGGAGATCTACAACAGGATTTGCAGCCAAGCAACCTGCGGTTGCCGCGAGTGCCCGTTATAACTACCACGCCCTTTTTTACTGACCAGGGCGTGGCATTTGCTGGATGCCGGTGAACTGAATTAGTTCTGGACGCGCCTGGAAACTGAAAAGCCGATACACAATCGACTATTACTTTCGCCTGGGTCGGAATTCACCGCACAGCTCCTGAAATTGAACAACCAGTAGTTTAACTGGTTCAAGCGTGTTAGGCCACCCTTGCGGGGCCTTGTGGGGCTGCTGCAACGCATCGCTACAACACGTAATCATCCAGCCAGCCCATGGCCTTGTACACATGCAGGACAGTCAGCGCGATGACGAACAACAGGGCCGAGCTGCCTATGATGGTTGTGAAGATGGCGATCAATACCGGCGCCCACCCGGTCCGTGTGGTTCGCCCCGACTGCGGGTTGTAACGAGCGTCGAACCAGGCATCCGTCTTCAATGAGAAAATCAGCGCCTCGATGAAGCCCGCTGTCGCGGGCAGGATCAACAGGAAGAAAGCCGGGTTGTCCCACCACACCGGAAAATAAAACCAGGCCAAAGCCATCAGTGCCAGTGACAGCGCCGTAAACAGCCAGGCAAATGGCCTGGCCAAATACCACCAGTGGGCGCCAACCGCTCCAAACAGTGCAGCCAGCAAGGCTACAATGACTTTACTTCGATGCCTGGCCGGCGCTTCGCCGGCTACGGGATCTTTCCGCACCATACCAATACCTTTAACAATGGGCCTGATTGCCCGGTCCAAACCCTGATCGTCATCATTGTAGTAGAGCACCAAACCATCGAATGGATACGCCCGAATACGATATTGCCATTTCCGGAGCGGGCCCTGTGGGCAGCGCCCTGGCCTTGCTGCTGGCCGGGCGGACATCCCGGCCGGAACGCATCGTCTTGATCGACAAGCGCTTTGCTGCGGATTCAACCGAAGCCCCGCCTCCGCAAGCCGACCCGCGAACCCTGGCGCTCAATCATGGCAGCCGCGCCCTGCTCGAGCAGCTCGGCGCATGGCCGAAGGCAGCCTCCGAGATTCAGACCGTGCACGTCTCTCAGCGCGGACGACTGGGCCGCACACTGATTCGCCACGACGAACTCAAGGTGCCACGCCTGGGCAGCGTCGTTGGCTACGAAAGCCTGCTGGCTGCACTGCACCAGGCCGTCGGAAGAAGCGGCATTGCCATCATCCCGGCCACACCGAACACACCGGCTGTCGGTCACAATGTTACGCTCGACACCGGCGGCACTACGCAGCGTGCCCGCCTGCTGATCCAGTCGGACGGCGAAAAACCCCAAGGCATTGAACGCGATTACAACCAGCATGCCGTACTGACGGTTGTAGAGGCTAGCCGGGTTAAACCGGGATGGGCCTTCGAGCGCTTTACCGCCACAGGTCCTCTGGCCATACTGCCCCATCCTGCCGGCGGCTCGACCTATGCCGTGGTCTGGTGCTGCGCCCCAGAGCAGGCCAGCCGGCTGCAAGCGCTGGATAACGCCCAGTTCGCCACCGAACTGCACACCATGTTCGGTGATCGACTAGGAAGCTTTTCATGTCTGACCCCTCGTCACGTCTTTCCCCTGACGCTACACGCCGGTCCCATTGTCCTTAACTCTCGCACAGTGGCCATCGGCAATGCCGCCCAAACCCTGCACCCTGTCGCTGGGCAAGGGCTTAACCTGGGCTTGCGCGACGCTGCCCAGCTTGCGCATGCCCTTGGCGCGTGGCTGTCGCAACCCACGGCTCCGCCCGAACCTGTCTTGAATGCATTTGCCGCCCAGCGCCGTCAGGATCGCTGGCTGACGACGGGAATCACCGATTTCCTGCCGCGCATTTTCTCGACGCGTAACCCCCTCGTCGAACACGCCAGCGGTCTGAGCCTGCTGGCCATGGACCTTAGCGCTACCTTGCGCGCACCGCTCGCCCGACACCTGCTCCAAGGCCAACGGAGCTGAACGGTTAAAATGCCAGCCATGCGCATCGGACAATGGACTCTTTCCAACCCCGTTTTTGTCGCCCCTATGGCCGGGGTGACCGACCGGCCTTACCGCCAGCTCTGCAAACGACTGGGCGCAGGCTATGCTGTTTCCGAAATGGCAGCCAGCAACCCTCGCCTCTGGAATAGCGTCAAGACATCAAGACGCCTGAATCATGAAGGCGAACCCGACCCCATTTCAGTCCAGATCGCAGGCTCCGACCCCGACATGATGGCCGAAGCAGCCGTGTTCAACATACGCAAGGGAGCGCGGATCATCGACATCAACATGGGATGTCCGGTGAAAAAGGTTTGCAACGTCGCCTCGGGCTCGGCGCTGCTGCGCGATGAAGACTTGGTTGCGCGTATCCTGCAAAGCGTGATCACGGCGTGCCAGCCATTCGATGTGCCGGTTACGCTAAAAACACGCACGGGCTGGGACGCTACGACTCGCAACGCTGTGCGCATTGCAACCCTCGCGCAAGACCTCGGTATTGCGGCCCTTACCCTGCACGGCCGCACCCGTGCAGATCTCTACCAAGGGAAGGCCGAATACGATACGATTAGGGACGTCAGACAGGCGATCCGTATCCCGCTGATCGCAAATGGGGATATCGATACTCCCGAAAAAGCGCTATACGTACTAAAGTACACAGGCGCCGATGCAGTCATGATCGGGCGGGCGGCACAAGGTCGGCCCTGGATTTTCCGGGAGATCGCCCACTATCTGGCCACGGGAACGCATCTTCCATCACCCAGTTATGGCGAACTGCGGTCTTGCCTGCTGGATCACCTGGAAGACCACTATCAGTTTTACGGCGAATATACCGGGGTGCGCTCGGCGCGCAAGCATATCGGCTGGTACATGGCCAATTTGCCCGACACCGAAGCGCTCGTCGCCTGTATCAACCAAACCGACAGTACGGCGGGACAGCTCAACGCGCTTATACAATGGTTCGACCGCTACCCCGCCAACCTGTCGATTCCAACGGCGCACGTTCGCGCCATGGCGGCCTGAATTTGCCCAAGACCATAAAGAATCATTCGCTATGAGCCAAACCAATCCCTTAGAACAATGCGTGCGCGACAGCCTGGCGCGCTACTTCTCCGATCTGGGCGAGTCTGAACCGCATGACATGTTGTCCATGGTGATCAGTTGCGTCGAACGGCCAGTGCTGCAGGTCGCACTCGAGAAGGCCCAGGGAAACCAGTCCCGCGCCGCCGAGATGCTTGGCATCACGCGCAGCACGCTACGCAAGAAGCTTATTGCCCATAACCTGCAACCCTGATTTCCTCCATTTCCCGTAACTTTCCAGCGTCCTTTTCATGAAGATCCATACCGCTCTGCTCTCGGTTTCCGATAAAACCGGGATCGTTGAATTCGCCCAGGAACTCGCCCGCCGGGGCGTACGCCTGCTCTCCACGGGCGGCACCGCCAAACTGCTCGCCCAGGCCGGCTTGACGGTCACCGAAGTTGCAGCGCATACCGGATCCCCGGAAATTCTCGACGGACGCGTCAAAACCCTGCACCCTAAAATCCACGGCGGCTTGCTGGCCCGGCGCGACAGCGCTGAACACCTGCGCACGCTGGAAGAGCACGCCATCGACCGCATCGATTTGCTGGTGGTCAACCTGTATCCGTTCCAGGCCACCATCGCCAAGGCGGGCTGCACGTTTGCCGACGCCGTCGAGAATATCGATATCGGCGGGCCTGCCATGCTGCGCGCGGCCGCCAAGAACCACGGGTCCTCCCAGGGCGGCGTTACGGTGGTCATCGATCCGCTCGACTATCCCCGAGTGCTTGCCGGCCTCGATAGCCCCGAAGGCGAGCCCTCGTACGGCCTGCGCCTGGAGCTCGCCGCCAAGGTCTATGCCCATACCGCCGCCTACGATGGCGCCATCGCCACCTACCTGACAAGCCTGTCCGAGGCCGAACCCGCCCAAGACACCGAACCCGCCCGCGCAGCCTGGCCGCGCACGCTGACGCTGCAAGTCGACCGGGAACAAGTTCTGCGCTATGGCGAGAACCCGCACCAATCGGCGGCCTTCTACACCGACAAGCCGCTGCAGGCAGGGTTGCTGGGCAGCCTGCGCCAACTGCAGGGCAAAGAGCTTTCCTACAATAATATCGCCGATGCCGACGCCGCCTGGGAATGCGTACGCAGCTTCCCCACGTCGGCCTGCGTCATCGTCAAGCATGCCAACCCTTGCGGGGTGGCGCTTGGCAACACGCCCTTGCAGGCCTACGAAAAGGCGTTCCAGACCGACCCCACGTCCGCCTTTGGCGGCATCATCGCCTTCAATCGGCCGGTCGACGCCGAGACGGCCCACGCCATTACATCCCGACAGTTCGTTGAAGTCTTGCTGGCGCCGGCGTACGACGCCGCGGCGCTCGACATCTTTGCCGCCAAGAAGAACGTGCGCGTCCTGGAGATTCCTGGCGGCGAAGGCCGTAACCAGCTTGACATCAAGCGCGTGGGCGGGGGCTGGCTGGTGCAGGATCCCGACGACTTCCACGTCGCCCCCGAGTCGCTGAAGATCGCCACCGAGAAAGCACCCACCAGCCAGCAAATGCAAGACCTTATGTTTGCCTGGAACGTGGCCAAATACGTCAAGTCCAATGCCATTGTCTTTGTCTCGAACGGCATGACAGTGGGCGTGGGCGCGGGTCAAATGAGCCGCATCGACTCGGCCCGCATCGCGTCCATCAAGGCGGCCAACGCCGGCCTCGAGCTGGCGGGTTCCGCCGTGGCTTCCGATGCTTTCTTCCCGTTCCGCGACGGCCTGGACGTCGTCGCTGAAGCCGGGGCCACATGCGTCATCCAGCCCGGCGGCAGCGTGCGCGACGATGAAGTCATTGCCGCTGCCAACGAACGCGGTATCGCCATGGTGCTGACAGGCACACGGCATTTCCGGCACTGATCCGCCAATGCGCATCCTGGGCATTGACCCCGGCCTGCGGCGCACCGGCTTCGGGGTGATCGATGTCCAGGGGCCGAATCTGCGCTATGTCAGCAGCGGAACCATTGTGGTGCCTTCCGATCAACCGCTGGCCCAGCGGCTGAAAGTTATTCTGGACAACGTCCGGGAAATCGTGCAAACGGCCACGCCCACCGTGGCCGCAATGGAAAAAGTCTTCCTGAACACCAACCCGGCCTCCACCCTGCTGCTGGGCCAAGCCAGGGGCGCCGCCATGTGCGCGCTCGCCGATCACGACCTGCAGGTGCACGAATACACCGCCCTGCAGATCAAGAAGTCGGTCGTCGGCAACGGCCATGCCGCCAAAGAACAAGTACAGCTCATGGTGCAGCGCCTGCTGGCCCTGAATGGCGTACCCATGGCCGACGCGGCCGACGCCCTGGCCTGCGCCATCTGCCATGCGCACGTCGGCACCCTGGCCAACCGGCTGACAAAATCCGGCGAACTTGGCACACTAAAGGGCACGCAGTTGCGCGGCGGGCGGCTACGCGGCTAGCAACCCGCCATTCCTGCAGCCTAGGCTGCATGGCTTTCATTACCTGAATCATCAAGGACGCCCTTAAATGATTGGACGCATTACCGGCACTCTGCTGGAGAAATCACCCCCCATCGTGTGCATCGATGTCGCAGGCTTGGGCTACGAGATCGATGTGCCCATGAGCACCTTGTACGATCTGCCCGACACCGGCGCAACCGTCACGCTGTTCACTCATCTGGCAGTGCGCGAGGACGCACACACATTGTATGGCTTCCTGACCGCCCAGGAGCGCTCGACATTTCGCGCTCTGATCAAGGTCACCGGCATTGGCGCGCGCACGGCATTGGCCGTGCTGTCGGGCATGACGGTCCAGGAATTAGCCAACGCCATCACGCAGCAAGAAACAGGCATGCTGACACGCGTTCCCGGCATTGGCAAAAAGACAGCAGAACGCCTGCTGCTTGAACTACGCGGCAAGCTGGGCGCCGACCTGGGTGCCCAACCAGGCGCTCAGCCTTCAGGCCGGGACGACATTCTGAACGCCCTGCTGTCGCTAGGCTATTCAAGCAGTGAATCCCAGGCGGCGCTCAAAACCCTTCCCGAAGACACCGACGTCGCATCCGGAATCCGTCTTGCGCTCAAATCGCTTTCCCGCGTTAAATAAGGCAAACGGCGGTTCACCGCCGTGCTGGTGTACGATAGTTTCAATTCTTGTTTAGTGAAGCTCCAATGGCCATTCATTCCGATTCGCTTTCCAGCGCAGCGCCCTCCGAACGCCTCATTACCCCGCAAAGCGCATCGCCCAACGAAGACTCCATCGAGCGGGCGCTGCGGCCACGCCTGTTGCACGATTACGTTGGACAGCAGCGGGTGCGCGAACAGCTGGAAATCTTCATCCAGGCAGCCCGCAAGCGCCAGGAATCACTCGACCATGTCTTGCTCTTCGGCCCGCCCGGCCTGGGCAAGACCACGCTGGCTCACATCATCGCCCACGAAATGGGCGTGCAGTTGCGGCAAACATCGGGGCCCATACTCGAGCGTCCGGGCGATCTGGCTGCCATCCTGACGAACCTGGAAAAAAACGACGTCCTGTTCATCGACGAGATCCACCGTCTGTCGCCCATTGTTGAAGAAATCCTGTATCCCGCGCTGGAAGATTTCCAGATCGACATCATGATCGGTGAAGGCCCGGCCGCACGCAGCGTCAAGATCGACCTGCAGCCCTTTACACTGGTCGGCGCCACCACGCGTGCGGGCATGCTCACCAACCCCTTGCGAGACCGTTTCGGCATCGTATCCCGCCTGGAGTTCTACACAGCCCACGATCTTGCCCGCATTGTCACGCGCAGCGCCGGCCTGCTGAATGTGGACATCACAGCCGACGGCGCGGCTGAAATCGCTCGCCGCGCACGCGGCACACCCCGCATCGCCAACCGCCTGTTGCGTCGTGTGCGCGACTACGCCGACGTGAAGTCCGACGGCAACGTCGACCAGTCCGTGGCCGGGGCTGCATTGTCAATGCTGGACGTCGACCCCGAAGGCCTGGACGTCATGGACCGCAAGCTGCTCGAAGCCATTATTCATAAATTCGACGGCGGCCCGGTGGGCGTCGACAGCCTGGCAGCCGCCATCGGCGAAGAGCGCGACACCATTGAAGATGTCATCGAACCCTATCTGATCCAGCATGGCTATCTGCAGCGCACGCCCCGTGGCCGCATTGCCACGCAAACCACCTGGCGTCACTTGGGGTTGGTTCCACCCTCCTCCGGCTCATCTGAATTGTTTTGACGTTCTAGAGGAAGAGTGGCAAGGGATACTAGCTAAGGAAAGGGAGAGGCGTTTGCCGCAGCTCGACGTTGCCCCAGCAACGCCGCCGCGCCGGCTACTGCGCCACACATCGCAGCAAATCATTTCCATACGCTTCCCGCTTCCTGACGCCCACGCCGCTGATAAGGCTCAGGTCGTCCAGCGTTGCCGGGCAGGCCAGCGCCACCTCGCGTAGCGTCGCATCGTGGAAGATGACATAGGCCGGAACCCCATGGCTGCGAGCAGTCTCAGCGCGCCATGCGCGCAAGGTCTCGAATCGGCGCTGGGCATCTTCGGGCAGAACAATGTCCGCATCCGCTGCGCGCGACGACGGTCGCGAAGGCCGTTTCCTGGCAGGCGCCTCACGCCTGAACATCAGGGTGGTTTCGCCCTTCAAGACGGCCCGACTGCCGTCGGTCAGGGCCAGTGTTCCATAGCCTTCGTGGTCCACCGCCAACAGGCTTTGCGCCAGTAACTGGCGCACTACTCCTCGCCACGCCTGCTCCGACAGATCCGCACCGACCCCGAAAACGCTAAGGCTCTGATGGTCGTATTGATTGACCCGGTCAGTCCGTTTGCCACGCAGGATATCGATCAGGTGCATGGCGCCGAAGCGTTGCCCGCGCTCGCGCCACAGGCGGTACACCGCCGACAGCATCTTTTGCGCCGCCACGGTGCCATCCCATGCCTCCGGGGGCTCCAGGCAGGTGTCGCAATTTCCGCAAGGCTGGACGGATTGATCGAAATACGCCAGAAGCCGTTGTCGCCGGCACGACACGGTTTCGCACAAGCCCAGCATGGCATCCAATTGCTGGCCAAGGCGTCGCTTGAACTGCTCTTCGCCCGGCGACTCATCAATCATGCGCCGTTGCTGCACCACGTCTTGCAGGCCGTAGGCCAGCCATGCCGTGGCGGGCTGGCCGTCCCGCCCCGCGCGACCAGTTTCCTGATAATAGCCTTCGACCGATTTAGGCAGGTCGATATGTGCCACAAACCGCACATCGGGCTTATCTATCCCCATGCCAAAAGCGATCGTCGCCACCATGACCAAGCCATCTTCACGCAGGAATCGCGCCTGGTTGGCCGCCCGCACGCTGGCGCCCAGCCCGGCGTGATAAGGCAAAGCCTGGATTCCGTGGCCGCAAAGAAAAGCGGCTGTATCCTCGACCCGTGAACGCGACAGGCAATAAACGATGCCGCAGTCTCCCAGGTGCTCCTGCTGGATGAAACCGAGCAACTGCCGACGAACTTCATTTTTCTCGATGATGCGGTACTGAATATTGGGCCGATCAAAGCTGGCCACAAAATGACGCGCACCCGCCAGTTGCAAGCGTTGCGCAATTTCAACCTGCGTGACACTGGTGGCGGTTGCCGTCAGGGCAATGCGTGGAACCTGCGGCCAGCGCTCGGCGAGCAGGGATAGTTCCAGGTACTCGGGCCGAAAATCGTGCCCCCACTGGGACACACAATGCGCTTCATCAATGGCAAAGAGCGCGATGTTGCCTTGCGACAGCAGATCCAGGCAACGGTCGGTCAGCAGCCGTTCAGGGGCTACATACAGCAGATCCAACTGCCCCGCCAGAAACGCCTGCTCTACTTCGCGGGCCTCGCGCCAATCTTGACTGGAATTCAGAAATGCCGCTCGTACGCCAAGCTCCAGCAACGCATCGACCTGATCCTGCATCAAGGCGATCAAGGGCGATACGACAACCCCCACACCTTTGCGCATCAAGGCGGGAATCTGATAGCAAAGCGACTTCCCGCCCCCCGTCGGCATCAAGACCAAGGCGTCGCCGCCATGAAGCACCTGCTGGATAATTGCTTGCTGGTCGCCTCGGAAGGCGTCGTATCCGAACACCTGTTGCAGGATATCCAGAGGATCGGATGCAGAAGAAGACATTAAAAACACATTGGGAATAAGCGCCAAGCCACGCCTTTGAAAGACGCCCTGGTTTCAGGTGAAAGAGGCATTTTAGCCTCAGGGCGGCGCACCGGCCACCCAGCCGCGCGTTCTTGCCCGGGTGTTTAGTGAATAGGCATCGAAAGCTGTACGCGCAACCCATAATCGCCGCTAAGCTGTTCGCGCTGGGCGCGCAGCGAAACACGAAGGTTGGGGCTGTACCAGAACTGCTGGGCGATGCCAATGTGCTGCTTCAAGGGCTGCGAGGCTGCACGAATTTCTTCATAGCTGCCGCTGATTTTGCCCCAGCGCCCCAGGGGAACGGTTGCTTTCCATAGGTTGCTGCGACGCCCCGAATCGAGCGCAAAACCCGCATAGCGCTGCAAATCGGAAAAGCCGCCGCTCCGGCTTTCATTCAGCCATGAAAACTGAATGCCATCCAGAGCAGTCACGTCATACCCCAGGCGATATCTCCAACCTTGATAAAGATCATGAGTAGCTCTGGCAACCTGCATCCTCCAAGCGCCCAACAACCCTGCGGAGTACTGCCCGCCCAAGCCCATGGTCACCATATCGGGCGCCCACTGCAGTTGTGATTCAAGCGTCAGGTCTGGATCAACGCCATAGCGCAGCAGCACGTCGGTAGCACCCGGCCCGTAATCCAGCCCGCCCTCCTGACCCGGAGCGGACGAGTAATTCAATGCTCCGACCCGCACACCATACTGCCATTGATCCTCCAGCGCCCTGCCGGCAGTCAGGGCATGCGTCAGCGCAATACCGCTCATGCGCACGGAACCGCCCCAGCTCGACACGGTCGGCTCCGAGTTACCCAGTATCAAATCCGTGTCGTCGTCGCGCGCGATGCGCCAGTGATCCACCCCGCGAGTCCAACGGTTCCCGTCAGGAATAGAAGTAAGCACCGAGCCGATGGGTGGCCCCGTCTTATCGCCCAACCCCGTGCCGGGATCCACGAACACGCCGGGAAGACGGCGAATATACGTCCAGTTTGCCCCGTGCAAATAGGATTCTTGTCTTAGCGCATCGCGCAGCGACACATCATGGTCGGAGGGCGCAATCATGGAAATGCCAGACATGTAGCCCTGCAAAGGCTTCGCTGCCGGATCCGCAGCGAACACCGGAGAAAAACCTTGAATGGCCCACACGCTGTACAAGGCGCCAAACTGGATGACAGAGATAAGCAGCCGGCGCCAGGCATGCATTCTCAGACGCCTGCGATGGAGCGACTTCGTCGGAAATTCCTTGCTAAGCCTTAATACACTCAAACCCATGCCCAACCTTAACGGCGTCGAACTCCTATATCTGACAGGGCCTCCCCGCTGGTGTCGAATGACCGTTTAAGAGCGGAATACTTTTCAAGCAAGGACGATTTGTAGACCACCCCCAAGAGTTGTGGAGACTCGCCACGCGAGACCACAGGCAAGCGCTCCCCGCGGAACTGCACGAACATTTCCTGGGCCTCATCCAGCCCCATGTCCGGGTGGAGGGTTTTCACGAAGTCCAGTCGGATGACGTCGCCCGCGCGACGCTCCTGCACATCGCCTTGCGCCAGCAGCAGGCTGGTCAGGTCCTGCTGGGCGATCACCCCTTGATACACATTTGCCTCGTCCACCACATACAGGTACTTGACCGGATACTCCAGGAACATCTGCAAAGCCTGCTTGATCGGCGAGCTGGTGACGACCACGGTTTCAGCCGGCTTGATCAATTCATGCAATGTTGCGTGGCGCAGCCCGTGCCTGAAAATCAGGTCGCGTTCCCGCGTCAGGGTCACATCGTACATGGCGACCTGCGCAATGGCTCGCGATACAAAATAGGCCAATACGCACGCTAACATAAGCGGCACGACCAATTGGTAACTAAGCGTCATCTCAAAGATCATCAGGATCGCCATCAAGGGCGCTCCTGTCGCCGCCCCCAGGAAGGCGCCCATCCCCACCAAGGTGAACAGGTACAACGGCACGCCCATATCGCCCCACCATGCCAGGACCAGTTGGCCAAACAAGGTGCCGAACGCGGCGCCCACGAACAGGGTGGGTGTAAAGACGCCGCCCACCGCCCCCGAACCTACCGTCAACCCCGTGGCAACGACCTTGCAGGCAAGAATCAGCAACACCACCTGCCAGGTAAGCGGCTCATGCAACAGCGCATTCACCACCGTAAAGCCATTGCCTGCCACACTCGGAATGACAATCAGCAATCCTCCAAGCAACAGGCCACCTAAACCCAGGCGCCAGGGCAGCGCCAGGCCGATGCGGCCAAACAGGGTGCGCGCCAAGCCCAGGAACTTCAGGAATTGGGGCGCCAGAATCCCCGACAGCAAACCCAGGACCACAAACGGAAGAATTTCGACGGCGGTCGGAGGCGCAAATGGCGCAACCTCGTACGTGACGTGATAGTGACCAACCAGCCGCATGGTGATGTTGGCGCAGGCTGCCGCGATCAACAGCGGCCCGATGCTTTGTATGACCATGGTTCCCAGGACGATCTCGGCGACAAACAAGGCCCCGGCAATTGGCGCGCCATAGGCGGAAGCCACACCGGCCGCCGCCCCGCAGGCCACCAGCAAGCGCAAGCGCGCGGTGTTGAAATAGGCAAATCGGCCCAGCACGGACGCGCTCAGGGCGCCAAGGTGCACCATGGCCCCCTCGCGTCCGATGGATCCACCGGACGCCACGCTGAACAACGACGAGGCCGAGCGCAAGACGCCCTGTTTCACCGAAAGCCGGCCATCGCCGATCGCCACCGCTTCCATATAGTCGGAGCTGGCCTTGGACTTTCCTTTCTCTGCCCATAACAGCAGCAGCCCGGCAACCACGCCGCCCGCCATGGGAAACAATAAACGTCCATACCAAGGCAAGCTTTGCATGGTCTGTACAATGGAACCGCTTTGACCGGCAACCGCCCACTGCAGCAAATGCATGCCCTCGTAGAACAGCAGGGTCGCCATGGCGCCCAGCACACCCGTCAAAGCCGCCCAGCAAAGCATGGCGGGCAGGTCCGACAGCCATATGTAGTCCTTGAGCCGGCCCCGAAGCTTGTGTACTGAACGATTGATCATTACGCACCGTTGTAAAAGTTGCAGTTATTTCAGACGATTTCGCACTGCTTGCCAGCACTGCCATCCATAGGCACACTTCAGAGCATGGAAAACACCCTGATCAAAGTGCTGGTCGTCGACGACGATCCCGCACTGCGGCAACTGCTTGCCGACTATCTTAACCGCCACGGCTACGACACCCTGCTGGCGGCCGACGGACACGACCTGGAATCCCGCATCCAGCGCTACAGCCCCGACTTGGTCGTACTCGATCGCATGATGCCGGCAGGCGACGGCGCCGACGCATGCCGCCGGCTGCGCCAGCAAGGCGAAGATATCCCCGTCATCCTGCTCACGGCCCGCGACGAAACCGTAGACCGTATTATCGGCCTGGAAGCGGGCGCCGACGACTATCTGGGCAAGCCCTTTGATCCCCGGGAACTTCTGGCGCGCATCGAAGCCGTGCTGCGCCGCAAGAAAGGCGCGTCGGCCCTTACCAACGGCAAGCCCGTTCAGTTCGGCCCTTTCGTATTCGATCCGGCCACACGCCAGCTTTCCCGGGAAGGCGAGCTTATCAAACTTACCGGTGGTGAAGTCAACCTGCTTGAAGCCCTGGTGGCCAACCCGGGCAAACCGCTTTCGCGAGAACGCCTGCTCACCCTGGCGCGCGACGACGAAAGCGGCGAGCGCAACGACCGCGCCATTGATATCGCCGTCCTGCGCCTGCGCCGCGCCATCGAAGACGACCCTAAACAGCCTCGGTGGATACAAACAGTCTGGGGCGTTGGATACCGCTTCTCTCCCTAACGCACTCCATGTTTCTAAAACATCTGGCGCCGCGCTCCCTTCGTGCCCGCCTCATCCTCCTGACCCTGGCCACGATTTTACTGGTCCAGGCGGCAACACTCGCCACCGTGACGCATTACCGGCATAAATACACGGAAGCCGTCACCGTCAGCATTACGGTCACCACCATTCATACGCTTAGGGCCGCTTTGGCGGAGATCCCCGCCGATGAACGCGCCGAGTTTGTGCGCAAGGCCTCGCAAAACGAATGGCATCTTTGGTCGCGCAAACTGCCGTCAGGCACGCGTCTGGAGAGCCGACGCAATGCACTGCGGGCCGCCCGCCAGGAAGGACGCGCCGCTCCTCCCCCGCCCAACGACTTGCGTCGCGGCCTTCGCCGCTTTGTCGATGCGCTTAACGAGCAGCTCGACGACGATACCCGGGTGGGATTGTCACGCGGGCCGACGCCCCGGCTCTTCATTTCGCTGTTGCCCGGCGACGGCGCCAATGAGGCCAGCACGAACCGGGAATGGCTGGTCATTCCGCTCGACCGGCTTTCGCCGCCGGTAGCCACACCCATGATTGCCATCTGGCTGGCCGGCATGGGCCTGCTGCTGTTGTTGTCCGCCGCGTTCTCATGGCACATCACCCGGCCCCTGACCCGCCTGGCAAAAGCCGCCGACCAATTAGCCGCCGGGGATCCCCAGCGGGTCGTGCCTTCAGGCCCCAGCGAAACCCGCATCGTGGGCGAGCGCTTTAACGCCATGCTCGACGCCCTGACCGAAGCCGAGACCGTACGCCGCACCTTGCTGGCCGGCCTGCCCCACGATCTCAAGGGGCCGCTTTCCCGCATGTGGCTGCGCATCGAGATGGCCAGTGATCCCACCCTGAAAGACGGCCTGCGCCACGACATTCAGGACATGCAACGCATGGTGGATCAGTTCATCGGTTTCGCGCGGGGCACGGATCCCGCGTCGTATACGTTTTCACCGCTGAACCTGTCGGTCTGGCTCGACGAACAGATCGGCGCCTGGGAAAGCGCGGGAAGCGCCGTGCGTCTGGTCCAGCCCTGCCCCGCCAACCTGACCGTCAACGCCGACCGTCTGGCCCTTGGCAGACTGATCGACAACCTGATTACCAACGCCTTGAATCATGCTTCGCCACCGGTCGAGGTCGCCCTGGCCCAGGATGGCACCGAAGCAGTGATCACCATTGCCGATCATGGCCCGGGGATTTCCGAGGATCGCCGCGCCGAAGCCCTGCGGCCCTTCGCCCGCTTGGATGAGGCCCGCACTCAAACGGGCTCGGTCGGCCTGGGCCTGGCCTTGTGCGAGGCCATAGCACGCTCGCATCACGGTTCCCTACACTTGGGCCAGGCGCCTTCTGGCGGTCTGCTGGTGACCGTCAGGCTGCCTCTTCATAACGTAAACAATCACGCTCCCCTGGTTGCGTGAATGGCCGGGGCGGCGCCGTTCTTCCCTGATAACCACCGAGGCCGTCCTCAACGTGCTTGGCGGTATGGAACGCTTAATCCAACGGCTTGAACCGAGGCGGCGCCGGGGGTTTCGATAAGCCGAACATCCCCCAATACACCCACAAATTAAAAATCAATGCCACCGGCAGCGCCACCACCACACCCGCCAGAATCAACCGCAGGGAATCCACCGACGCCGCCGCATCCCAGATCGTAATGTCGTCCAGCACCAAATACGGGAAAAAGCTATAACCCAACCCGCCCAGTGTCATAAAGAACACCAGCAGCGTCATTACAAAGGGCAAGGCAGTCGTGCGAAAACTGCTATTGATCATCCGCTGCAGGCACATTTCGATCGTGACGAAGCAGACCAGCATGACGCCCCATAACGTCACCACCGTAGACCATTGCGGGCCATCGCTCCATTTCAAGAACACGCCGCTGTTGGCGAACGCAAGAACCACCGATACGCCCACGGAACCCGCAGCCGCCCAACGAACCGCCCGACGCCCCCACATCACCGCCCGCGCACGCAACTCGCCGCCTTCCCGCATAATGAGCCACGATGCGCCAAGCAGGCAATAACCCGCCAATGCGCACAAGCCCACGAACAGCGAAAACCCAGTAAATCCGGCGTCTGCCTGATAAGACACCACGATCTGGCTTAACAACAAGCCATGGGCGACGGCCGTTATCAGCGACCCCACGGCAAAGCCCTTGATCCATCCTGGCTGGGACTCCAGCGGCGCCCTAAGCCGAAACTCGAATGACACGGAACGCAACAACACGCCCAGCGCCAGCAAGCCCAAGGGCACATACAACTGTCCCATCACCACACCCCAGGCATTGGGGAAGGCCGCGACGAACAAACCCATGCCCAGGAATAGCCAATACTCGTTTGCGTCGCGCCAGGGGCTAAGCAACGACAACATGCGCGGCCGCAGTTCGGGTGGGGCGAAAAGCGTCAGGCATCCCACGCCAATATCGAAACCATCCAACACTGCCCCCGCCACGATGGTGGCGAACAGCAAGGCGATAAACACCAACGGCATCCAAAAAGCAGGATCCTGGGCATTGATGCCCAACAGCGAACCCAGGGTCTCGATCATGCCCGCCCCCGCCTGCGCGCCACCGGTACGACACCAAAAAGAGTGATATGGCGCAAAAGCCGCCCAAAGCCCCAAAGCAGGATGGCATACACCACAAGATAGGCGACTATGCCCAAGGCTAGCGTATCGGGCCGGGTCGAGCCTGTAATCTCTGTCAGGGTAATGGTTTCATTCACCGCGTACGGAGACAGCCCAAACAACACATGGCCCAGAGCGGCCAACGCCATGGGCCACCCTAGAAAGGTCGTGGCGCCTAGCAGCCGCCGCCAGCCTTTCGACAAACGCCCCGGATCAAATGCCCCCGACCGCGCCTTGAAAAAAGTAACGACGCCAACCAAGGCCATCAAGAGTCCCGACAGCAGCAAAAGCCTGAATGACCAGAATGTAATGGACACCGGCGCATGCATGCCCGAGTAACGATCCAGGCCCAGGTAGTTTCCTTCGACATCCTTGCCCAGCCACCGCCCGCCCGCATGCCGCCAGGTGAGCGCGGCCCGGTTGCGCTCGTTGACGGTATCAGGCCATGCCAGCAACACCAGATCAGGCTGGGCTCCCGATGTCCAATAAGCCGCTGTGGCGGCGGCCTTGGCGGGCTGATGCTCGGCGACCACCCGCCCGTAACCGGGGATCGCCACCGCCAGGCACAGCACGCCCGAAAGAGCCAGCGTCAGTCCAGTTCGGAAAGCCACACGTTCCTCATCCCCTGACGGATGACGCAAGGTCTGGCGCGAACAAACCCCCAACATAAGAAACCCTGCCGTCAGCATCGCACCAACCCCCAGTAGCGCCGCCAGCCAGCCGACAGAGGGATTCAGCATGATTTCCAGCCAGTCAACGACCTGGTAGGCGCCATTATTCAAAACGGCCCCAGTCGGCGTCTGCATCCACGACAGCAGCACGACAATCCAGAAACCGGCCAGCGTCACCCCAAAAGCGGTCATCAGCACCACTAAAGTATGCACGCGATCGGAAAGGCGGCGCTGGCCAAACAGCATGGCGCCCAGGAAGCAGGACTTGAACACAAACGTTGTTAGTATGGCCGCCGCGATCAACGGGCCGGAGATATCGCCAATCTTGTCCGTCAGCGAGGGCCACAAGCTGCCAAACTGAATCAATACGGGCATACTGGCCGCCAATGTGAGGATAACGGTCAGTGCAAAAACCCGGACCCAGAATCGATAGGCGGCCGTCCAGCCGGGCGAGTTGCCTGCCCGGGCGCGCCACTTGAAAAACAGCAGAACCCACGCCAGCCCAAGCTCTGTCACAAAGAACAGAGCCATAAACCCAAGGCTGGTGAAGAACTGGATCTGCGAGAACCAGGTGGTGGCATTCGTCATGATGTGCGCTAGTTTAGAGCCTGTTGCCGTCGCATGCCTACCGATCACGCGCAAATAATTACGAACATGGCAAAATGCTTACTTGGCCTTCCCGATTTTTGCCCTTTTTTTTAGCGTTTGTATGACCACTGCCTCTGATTCCACTCCTGTTTCCAACTTTCTGCGGACCATCATCGAAGAAGACCTGGCCAGCGGCCGCCATGCAAGCAAGCGATGGGCAGGGCAACCGGGGCCGGCCGCCGTGCAGCTTCAGGGGCCAGTGGACACCGCCAGGATCCGCACCCGCTTTCCGCCTGAACCTAACGGCTACCTGCACATTGGGCACGCAAAAAGCATCTGCCTGAACTTCAGCCTGGCCAAAGACTATCAAGGCGCCTGCCATCTGCGCTTTGACGACACCAATCCTGAAAAGGAAGAAGACGAGTACGTAAAAGCCATTATCGACGCCGTCCACTGGCTGGGGTTCGACTGGACTTACGGTGAAGAAAACAATCTGTACTACGCCAGCGATTACTTCGGCTATATGTACGAGTTCGCACAGGCGTTGATCCAGTCCGGCGACGCCTATGTCGATGAGCAAACCCCCGACCAAATACGCGAAACGCGCGGCACCCTGACCGAAAAAGGCAGGAATTCGCCCTGGCGCGACCGACCCGCCGACGAATCCCTGGCACTGTTGGCGGAAATGCGCGAGGGCAAGCATCCCGATGGCAGCCTGGCCTTGCGCGCCAAGATCGACATGGCATCGCCCAATATGAATATGCGCGACCCGGTTCTTTATCGTATCCGGCACGTCAGTCATCATCGCACCGGCAACAACTGGTGCATCTACCCCATGTACACCTGGGCCCACCCGGTGGAAGACGCCCTGGAAGGGATCACTCACAGCTTCTGCACGCTTGAGTTCGAAGACCAACGCCCCTTCTATGACTGGATACTCGAGAAGCTTGCCGGCCTGGGCCTGCTGCAACGGCCTTTGCCCAATCAATACGAGTTCGCCAGGCTGAATCTGTCCTATGTGGTTACCAGCAAACGCAAACTATTGGCGCTGGTTCGCGACGGCCACGTGAACGGCTGGGATGATCCACGCATGCCAACGCTCGCCGGCCTGCGTCGACGTGGCTATACGCCGGAATCCATACGCCTGTTCTGCGAACGGCTCGGTGTATCGAAAGCCGATTCCCGCATCGACTACAGCGTCCTGGAACAGGCGCTGCGTGATGATCTCGACCCGAAGGCGGAACGACGGGTCGCCGTTCTGGACCCCCTGAAACTGGTCATTACCAACTATCCGGAAGGCCAAAGCGAAGCATGCCGCGCCCCCAGCAACCCGCACGACCCCAGCCAAGGCACGCGCGAGTTTCCCTTTAGCCGCGAACTCTGGATCGAACGCGACGACTTTCGCGAGGATCCTCCCAAAAAGTATTTCCGGCTGTTTCCCGGCAATACGGTCCGACTGAAATACGGCTACGTCGTCAAATGCACGGGGTTTCTGAAGGACAGCCACGGCAACATCACTGAAGTTCATGCCGAGTATCTGCCCGATACCAAAAGCGGCACACCCGGATCCGACTCGGTCAAGGTCAAGGGCAATATCACCTGGGTCAGCGCCCAGCACGCGGTACCGGCCGAATTCAGGCTATACGACCGTCTGTTCGCCGACCCCCATCCGGACGCGGGCGACAACGACTACCTTCAGGCGCTTAACCCGAACTCCTTCCGTACCGTACAAGGCTGGCTGGAACCTGGCACCCGCGCCACGCCCGAGTCACGCTGGCAGTTCGAGCGACTGGGCTATTTCGTGGCCGACCGCGTCGACTCGTCTCCTACGGCACCTGTCATCAACCGCACCGTCACCTTGCGTGACTCGTGGATCTAAGCAAACCATGTTGATTCTCCAGCCTGCACCCACCTTGTCCAACGCAACAAAATACTCGGAATCCCGCCCAACTTCTGGTATTTTGTCGGGGCACGGCTATTTAGACCAAAGATACTAGTGAACGACTCTTCTTCCCACCGCAAAGGGCCTGTCGCCCTGGATTTCAAAAGTGCAGCCTTATACGCTGTAAGAATCGTCCTGCATGATCACGACATGGCCGCCTGCAAGGCCGCCCTGGATCAACGCATGAAAGACGCCGGGTCATTCTTCGAGAACGAGCCCGTTGTCATTGATGCCTCCGCCATCACCGAGCCGATCGACTGGCAAGATCTGCTTCAAGCCCTGCGCTCCCATGCCTTGCATCCCATTGGCGTAGTCGCCGAAGGCCAGGCGCTGGCCGACGCCCAGGCATCGGGCCTGACAAAGGTCGACCTGTCCAGCGCCCCAACCCGGCCCACCAGCGTACCGGCGCCGGATAAGGACGTGCCGGTCGTGGCGCCCCCTGCCGCGGGTGAAAAAACAAGCAAACCCGGCCCATCGGCAACGACGGCTTCCGAGGCCGACCACCCCCAGCCCGTCGCACCATCCATCGCGCCGGCTGCAATGGTCATCAATCGCCAGTTACGCTCGGGGCAGCGCATCTATGCCCGCGACACCGACCTTATTGTCATTGGCGTCGTCAGCCAGGGCGCCGAAGTCATTGCCGACGGCAATATCCATGTGTATGGTCCCCTGCGCGGCAAAGCCATGGCGGGTGCCAAGGGCGATGCCAGCGCGCGTATCTTTACCACCCAGCTCGATCCCGAACTCGTGGCGATCGCGGGTGTATACCGGGTGATTGAAACCCAGCTTGACCCGAAACTGCACAACCAGCCAAGCATTATCCAACTGAACGGGGACAGCTTGCAGATGACGGCGCTGGGAAAGAAAACATAGCGACAGATTTTGTTGCCAAACCTCTACCAATTACAGGTGGGCCTCGCTGAACTTCGGGCAATTTTGCATTACGATGACGGGGCTTATCAAAACTAAAAGGAATTCTATCGTCATGGCACGAATTGTTGTGGTGACATCCGGCAAAGGCGGTGTGGGCAAAACAACCACCAGTGCCAGCTTTTCCTCAGGGCTGGCAATGCGCGGCCACAAGACTGTGGTTATCGACTTCGACGTCGGCTTGCGCAACCTTGACCTGATCATGGGCTGCGAGCGCCGGGTCGTTTACGATTTTGTCAACGTCATCCAGGGTGAAGCCACCCTGAACCAGGCGCTGATCAAGGACAAGCAGCTGGAAAACCTGTACATCCTGCCCGCGTCGCAAACGCGCGACAAAGACGCGCTGACCAAGGAAGGGGTGGAAAAGACCCTGAACGAACTCAAGGAAATGGGTTTCGAATACATTGTGTGCGACTCGCCGGCTGGAATCGAAACCGGCGCCCTCATGGCGTCTTACTTTGCAGATGACGCCGTTGTGGTCACCAACCCTGAAGTGTCGTCCGTACGCGACTCGGACCGCATCCTGGGCATTTTGGCCGCCAAGTCGCACCGTGCGGTCACCAGCGACGAACCCATCAAGGAATACCTGCTGCTTACACGTTATAACGCCAAGCGCGTAGCCGAAGGCGAAATGCTGTCTTTGCAAGACATTGAAGATATTCTTCGCATCAAGCTGATTGGCGTGATTCCCGAATCCGAATCCGTGCTCCAGGCCTCCAACCAAGGGATCCCCGCCATCCACATCCGCGACAGCGATGTCGCCCTGGCCTATCAGGACGTCGTGGCGCGCTACCTGGGTGAAGACAAACCCCTGCGCTTTGTCGAACACGAAAAGCCCGGTTTGTTCAAACGTCTGTTCGGAGGGAAGTAAGCATGTCCCTTCTTTCTTTTTTCCTGGGCCAGAAAAAGACGTCGGCAAGCGTCGCCAAAGACCGCCTTCAGCTCATCCTGATCAACGAACGCGGCGACGGCGTTACGCCAGACTACCTGCCGCGTCTGCAAAAAGAGCTGGTCGAAGTGATTTCACGCTACGTCAAGATCAATCCTGACGACATCAAGGTCAACCTGGATCGCCAGGACTCCCTCGAGATCCTGGAGGTCAAGATCGAAATGCCGCAACCCGAACCGCCGCGCGGCTGATTCGTCCGGCGCCGTAAAGCAAAAAAACTCGGCGCGGGCATCACCGCGCCGAGTTTTTTTGTGGGCGTTTGCTGTGTGGTATTACCTGTTCTTGCCCACTTGATCGCCGATCACGCCGCCGATGGCGGCGCCGCCGACCGTGCCCAACACACCGCCGTCGGTAATGACAGCGCCCGCCACACCGCCAAGGCCCGCGCCGGTTACCGCGCCTTTCTGCCGGCTACTCATGCTGTCCCACGATGAGCAGGCCGCCATGGAAGACGCCATAATGCAAATAGCTGCCATTTTTCCGAATGTCGTAAATTTCATGTTGAACCTCCGCGATTAAATCAGATAGAACCACATTAACCCATACAACCCGCACTGCCAAACCTTTTATGGCCGAAATGTAAATAGGCGAAAAACCTGTTTCAAAGGGCTTTTCCCAGCAAGATCGCATCGGCAGGCCGCACGCCCTAGCCCCTTGGGGATTTCACGTGGCACCTGCCGATCCAGTCCAAGAAAGACAGGCCGGGGAATTGTAACAGCCGCCGGTTTTGTTGCTTTTCCTGCTTAACAGCAGCCTCAGGCCTTAAGGGCCTTATAACGAATGCGGCGCGGCTTGGCGCCTTCCTCGCCCAAACGCTTACGCTTGTCGGCTTCGTATTCCTGATAGTTTCCATCGAAAAACACCACTTGGGAATCGCCTTCGAAGGCCAGGATATGCGTGGCGATACGGTCCAGGAACCAACGGTCGTGGCTGATGACCAGCACGCTGCCGGCGAACTCAAGCAAGGCGTCTTCCAGCGCGCGCAGGGTTTCAACGTCGAGGTCGTTGGACGGCTCGTCGAGCAGCAACACGTTGCCGCCGGAAATGAGCGTTTTGGCCAGATGAAAGCGTCCACGCTCGCCGCCCGACAACTTGCCGACCAGCTTGTTCTGGTCGCCGCCCTTGAAATTGAAGCGCCCCAGGTAAGCCCGCGACGACATTTCGAACCGTCCAACGGTCAGCAGGTCGGCGCCGTCCGACAGCGCGTCGAATACCGTTTTCTCGTCGGGCAATGATTCGCGCGACTGATCCACATAAGCCAGTTGCACCGTCTGGCCCAGCGTGACCGTGCCGGCATCGGGAGTATCCTTGCCCGCGATCATGCGAAACAAAGTGGACTTGCCCGCGCCGTTGGGGCCGATAATCCCCACGATGGCGCCGGCCGGAACCTTGAAGCTGAGATTCTCGAACAGGAGCCGATCGCCAAAGGCCTTGCTGACATTGTCGAACTCGATCACTTCGTTGCCCAGGCGTTCGGCCACCGGAATGAAAATCTCTTGAGTTTCGTTCCGCTTCTGGTATTCGTGCGAAGACATCTCCTCAAAGCGCGCCAGACGCGCCTTGGCCTTGGCCTGACGGCCTTTGGGGTTCTGTCGCACCCATTCCAGCTCTTTCTTGATGGTGCGCTGCCGGGCGGATTCAGCCGCCTCTTCCTGTTTCAGACGGTTTTCTTTTTGTTCAAGCCAAGAGCTGTAATTGCCTTTCCAGGGGATGCCATGGCCACGATCCAGCTCAAGGATCCAGTCTGCCGCGTTGTCCAGGAAGTAACGATCGTGGGTTACCGCCACCACGGTCCCGGGAAACTTGCGCAAAAACACTTCCAGCCATTCGACACTTTCGGCATCCAAGTGGTTGGTGGGCTCGTCGAGCAGCAGCATGTCGGGCTTGGACAGCAGCAGGCGGCACAAGGCAACGCGGCGTTTCTCGCCCCCCGACAAGTTGCCAATGACGGCATCCCACGGCGGCAGGCGCAGCGCATCGGCCGCAATCTCCATTTGATGCTCGATATCGTCGGCGCCGCTGGTTGCCGCGGCCGCAATCACCGCTTCCAGCTCGGCCTGCTCGGCGGCCAGCGCATCGAAGTCGGCGCCGGGCTCGGCATAGGCGGCATAGACTTCATCCAGGCGTTTGCGGGCAGCAGCCACTTCACCCAGACCCTCTTCCACCGATTCACGCACGGTTTGCTCGGGATTCAGGGCGGGCTCCTGAGGCAAATAGCCGATGTTCAGATTCGGCATCGGAATGGCCTCGCCCTCGATGTCGCGATCGACGCCCGCCATGATTTTCAGCAGCGTGGATTTACCCGAGCCATTCAGGCCGAGCACACCGATTTTCGCCCCCGGGAAAAACGACAGGGAAATATCGCGCAGGATTTGCCGCTTGGGCGGCACGATCTTGCCGACCCGATTCATCGTATAAACGTATTGAGCCATAAAGAAGACAATAAATAATCAATAGACAAGGAAAGCTTGATTGTAGGCCGAGTGATAAAATAAAGCCGTTATACTGCGGCGATCCGCTTATTGCCATTTTGCCCATGCCCCCTGCGCCACCCAACCCTCTTCCACTGGCCTTCACGTCCGACGAACTGGATACGCTCGGCCACACGGCAGACGCCCTGAGCGCCTATCTGGGCAAGCCGGTGCTGGCCGAAGTCATCGATGCGGTTGAAACCGGCTTCGAGTGGGTGATTTTTGCCATTCCGCTGGAAAACGGCGAAGACACCAGTGAAATCACCACCGTACAGGTTGGCGGCCCAGGGTCCCGCCTGATCGGCAGTCGGGGCGGACTGAGCCTGGAAGACGGCGAAATCTATGCATGTCGCTATCTCTGGGCAATCCAGCTGTCTGATATCGAAGGTGTGCGCTTCATCAAGATCGACGACGAAGGCGAGGAAGTGGCGTGGAGCGACGAACTGGCCAATATTTTGCCGTTCGCCCTCACCGATGTGCCCCCAGCCGCCGACGACGATGACGATGACGACCCCGACGACGAGGCCGACCGCCTTTTCAGCGATCCGCCGCATACGTTGCACTAAGGTTATCCACACTCAGTTGCCCGGCGTGATCGCCTAACGTGCAGGCTCGCCGCGCCGCTGCATTCGGGCCTGATCACGCACATACATCGCAACCCCTGCCGGCCACATCAACCCAACCAGCAACGGCGGTGCAAGTCCATTCAGCCTCGATACGGGCGCAGCAAACCCCTGCTGTTTCAAATGCAGGCCAAAGCGCGTATAGCGCGCGGCTGACAGCAGGAACTCGCGGGGATGGTAGCGGAACCAGGGAAGGCAGTTGTTGATGGTGTCATGCGCCAGCAGCCACAAGCCCAAGGCATGCTGCGCGCCGGCCTTGCCCTGACTGGAAAGCGAATCGTCGCTGTCGTGATACACCCGAAACACCTGGTTGACGAATCGCGTCAGGTAGCCGGCGCGCGCAATCGCCCGCCAGACCAGGCTTTCAGGCACAAAACCGGCGTTGTCCTCGGGAAAAGGAAACTCCCGCAACACAGCCGTTCGCATGCAGCCGAATTTCTCGCCCTTGACCCGATGCTTGAACGTCATGTCCAGCACAGTGGCGTCGAAGACGTCAGCCGGGAACATGTCGCCCACGACCTTGCCATCGGGACGTGCGCACAGGCCGGTGACGGCGACAAACCGTTCCTGCTCGTGTGCATCCAAACCGCTCCAGACTTGGCGCATGGCATAAAGCGCGTTCACGTCCAGACTGTCGTCGCTGTCCAGCGCCACCAGCAACTCGCCCTGCGCCTGGGCGACTCCGCGATTGAAAGCCGCTTTCTTGTGGGCATTTTCCTGCCAGACATAACGGATGGGGAAACGCGCTTCTTGCTGCCACCCGGCCACCAGCTCGCGGGTGTTGTCGGTTGAACCGTCATCCACCACCAGCCACTCGAAATCCTGAAAAGTCTGGTCCACCAGGGACCGGTATACCCGCTCAAGCGTGTGCGCCCGATTATACGTAGGCGTAAGCACCGTAAAGGCAAAGCGACGCGACGACATGTTTCCTTGGAATCTGGTTTGTTAGGCGGGTGTGCTATGCGTAATCAATCGCTGTCAGCATAAGTCGAAAAAAAACCATAAGTCCAGGAACTTATGGTTTGTTGCCTTTGCTACAAGAAGACACGTTTCAAAGGGTCAGGCGCAAAAGTCTATAAACGCTGGTTTAAGCCGCAGGGTTAAGTCCTAGGACTTAACCCTTAGGGTTTTAGAGCCGGGTTTTAAACTCGGGTTTTAGACGGGTTTTAAACTCGGGTTTTAGACTTAAGCGCGCTTGACCTTTTCAAGCATCTTGAATACGCCCTTGGGCGACCTGACGAAAAGCCGCTTGAAGGCCTTGCCCAGGCAACGGCGCTCTAGCGTGTTACGCCGCGTGCGTTTGATTTCAGCCATAATGTTCTCCGGTGGTTAGCCTTATAGTATAGCCCGAACCAGCCACCTCATCAAAGCCACCCCATCAAAATACAGCTTGCACGGCAGTCTTAAAGAAACGTTTACCATATCTCCATGAGCTCATCCATCCGCATTTTCGGCGCACGCCAGAATAACCTGAAAAACCTTGATGTCGACATCGCCACCGGCCAGTTACTCGTGCTGACCGGTGTTTCGGGGTCTGGAAAAAGCTCTCTGGCCTTCGATACCCTATACGCCGAAGGCCAGCGCCGCTATGTAGAAACCTTTTCGCCGTATGCGCGGCAGTTTCTCGACCGCATGGACAAACCCCAGGTCGACCGCATCGAAGGCATCCTGCCCGCCATCGCCATCGATCAGGTCAATCCCGTTCGAAACTCGCGCAGCACCGTCGGCACCATGACCGAGCTCAACGACCACCTGAAGCTGCTTTATGCGCGGCTGGGCACGCTGTATTGCCAATGTTGCGGCGCCCAGGTGCAACGCGACAGCGCCGAATCCATCCAGCAGCACTTGGCCTTGCGCACCCAAGCCGGCGATCCGCGCCTGGTCGTCACCTTTCCTATCGGTATTCCGGCCAACTTTACCGAAGACGAAGTACGCGGCTTTTTGGACCAGCAAGGCTACACGCGCATTCATCACGAGGAAACCGTCGCCGTGGCGCCCGAGCCCGCCAAGCCGCGCGGCAAGGGGAAAGCAAAAGGCAAGTCTGGCGCGGCAGCGAAGCCCAACCGGCAGCGCGTGCTGCATGTCGTGCAAGACCGCTTCCGCTTCAGCAACGCCGAACCCGCCCGCGTCATGGAGGCGCTGGATGCGGCGCTCAAACAGGGCGATGGGCATATCACCATCTATGCCTCGCACGCAGACTCCGATCAGGAAACGGCCTGGCGCTTCAGCAACCGCCTGCATTGCGCCCACTGCGACATCGAATACAGCAGCCCTCTGCCCAGTACCTTCTCCTTCAACTCCCCCCTGGGCGCATGCGAAGCCTGCCGTGGTTTCGGACGCGTGATGGGCATCGACTACGGCCTGGTGGTTCCCGACGAAACAAAGACTCTACGCGGGGGTGCGATACGCCCATGGCAGACCGCCAGCTATAAAGAGTGCCAGGCCGAGATGGAACACTACGCCCCCGGCGCCGACGTCCGCCTGGACATCCCATGGCGCGAGCTCTCCGACGAGGAAAAGCAATGGGTGATTGGCGGCGCCGCCGACTGGAAAGGCGGCCCGTCGGCGTGGAAAACGCAATGGTATGGCGCCCAGCGCTTCTTCGACTGGCTGGAGTCACGCGCTTATAAGATGCATGTGCGCGTACTGCTGTCGAAATACCGCAGTTATACGCCCTGCCCGGCCTGCGGCGGCTCCCGCTTGAAACCGGATGCCACGCTTTGGCGGCTGGGCGGCTACCCGGGCGAGGCCACCGCCGGCTATCCCAGGTTCATGCCAGTGCATGCACAATGGACGCGCGAACAACTGGACGCGCTGCCCGGCCTGGGCATGCACGACCTGATGCGGCTGCCGCTGGATCGTGTACGCACATTTTTTGAACACATCAGTTTTGGCGCCGCCATGGACGCAGCCATCGATCTGCTGCTGGAAGAAGTGCGCGCGCGACTGCGATACCTGTGCGACGTGGGGCTTGGCTACCTGTCGCTGGACCGCCAAAGCCGCACCTTATCGGGCGGCGAAGTCCAGCGTATCAACCTGACAACGGCGCTGGGCACCTCGCTGGTCAACACCTTGTTCGTGCTGGACGAGCCGTCGATCGGCCTGCATCCGCGCGACATGCATCGTATCGTTGAAATCATGCATCGCCTGCGGGTCAACGGCAATACGCTGGTCGTCGTCGAGCACGACCCGCAAGTCATGATTGCCGCCGATCGTATCCTGGATATCGGCCCTGGCCCCGGCGAACGCGGCGGACAAATCGTTTTCGACGGCACGCCGGACGAACTGCGCACCAGCCAGACTCTTACCGGCGATTATCTGTCGGGTCGGCGCCGCGTCGATGCGCCACGCCCCCTGCCCGTGGCGCCCAATACGCCCAAGCTGATTCTGGAAGGCGTGACCGCCAACAACCTCAAGAATATTTCAATCTCGATACCTCTGGGCCGCATGGTGTGCGTCACCGGCGTGTCGGGGTCCGGCAAATCCACACTGATCCAGGATGTGCTTTATCCGGCGCTTCTGAAACA
The DNA here is from genome assembly GCA_044464765.1 of Pusillimonas sp. Classification (GTDB taxonomy): domain Bacteria; phylum Pseudomonadota; class Gammaproteobacteria; order Burkholderiales; family Burkholderiaceae_B; genus JBIQKZ01. The sequence goes on along the minus strand of JBIQKZ010000011.1, from coordinate 67,069 downwards.
CCAGGGCAAGCCGGTGGAAGCGCCCGGGCACTACGACCGCTTGCTGGGCGCGGAGCAGCTCGCTGACGTCGTGCTGGTCGACCAGACCCCGATCGGCAAGACCGCCCGCTCCAATCCCGCCAGCTATGTGGGCGCGTTCGATGCCATTCGCAAACTGTTCGCCAACGCGCCCATGTCAAAAGAACGCGGCTATACGGCCGGCACCTTCAGTTTCAACACGGGCGATGGGCGCTGCCCCACCTGCGGCGGCACCGGGTTTGAGCACGTCGAGATGCAGTTCCTGTCCGACGTGTACCTGCGCTGCCCCGACTGCGACGGCAAACGGTTCCGCCCCGAGATCCTGGAAGTCCGGGTGGAACACCTGGGGCGCTCGGCGTCCATCGACGAAGTCCTGAGCATGACAGCCAGCGAAGCGCTGGATTTTTTCAGCGGCTTGCGCGATGTGCAGTACGGGCTTGCGCCGCTGGCCGACGTGGGACTTGAATACGTGCAGTTGGGACAGCCCGTACCCACACTCTCGGGGGGCGAAGCGCAACGCCTGAAATTGGCCGGCCATCTGGCCGCGGCCAGCCGCAGCGGAATTTCCAGCGCGAAAGTCGCCAAGAAAGGCAGTCTTTTCCTGTTCGACGAGCCCACCACCGGGCTGCACTTCGATGACATTGCCCGGCTTATGCAGGCTTTCCGAAAGCTATTGTCGGCAGGCCATTCGCTGTTGGTGATTGAACATAATCTGGACGTCATCCGCGCCGCCGACTGGATCATCGACCTTGGGCCGGGCGGCGGCGAGGCGGGCGGCGCCGTCGTGGGCCAGGGCGCCCCCGCCGACCTGGCCGCCACCCCGGCCTCGCACACCGGCCAGGCGCTGCGCGACTACACCACAGCCATCGTCTACGAACAAGAATCCCAAGACGCCCGCAAGCTCGCCGAGCCCGCCCCCGTTTATGCGGCCGACGCTGGAACCCCGCTGCAAACCGTGATCAAGCGACAGCGTAGCGCAGCGCAGAGCATCGACATCCTGAACGCGCGCGAGCACAACCTGAAAGGCATCGACGTGTCCATACCGCGCGATACCTTTACCGTTATTACAGGCGTGTCGGGCTCGGGCAAATCAACGCTGGCCTTCGACATCCTGTTCAATGAAGGCCAGCGCCGCTATCTGGAATCGCTGAACGCCTACGCCCGTGCGATCGTTCAGCCTGCCGGCAAACCCGATGTCGACGCCATCTACGGCATACCGCCCACCGTCGCGATCGAACAGCGCACCAGCCGGGGCGGCCGCAAATCCACCGTGGCCACCATGACGGAAATCCATCATTTCCTGCGCCTGATGTACGTCAAGCTAGGCACCCAGATGTGTCCGGACTGCCGCGTTCCCGTCGAGCCGCAAACGGCCGACCAGATTGCTGCTCAATTGATGCGCGAACACAGGGGCCGCCACATCGGCATCCTTGCCCCGCTGGTCACCGCACGCAAAGGCTATTACACCGACCTGGCCAAATGGGCGGCGGGCAAAGGCCAGACGCACCTACGCGTCGACGGCGAATTCATCCCCGTCGCGCCATGGCCTCGGCTGGATCGCTATAAAGAACACACCATCGAGCTCCCCATCGCAGACCTGCTGGTGGATGCACGCCACGAAACCGAGCTTCGCTCGGCCATACGCAGTGCACTTGAGCATGGGCGCGGAACCTTCAGCATTCTGCCCGACCTCACGCCCGCCACCCAGGCCGGCCTGGCGCAAAGGCGTCGTGACGGCCTGGATCCCGCCCATCCGCCCGGCTCGCAAGAGCACTTTTCGGTCAAGCGCGCCTGCCCCAGCTGCGGCACCAGTTTTCCAGAACCGGATCCGCGCATGTTCTCCTACAACTCCAAGCACGGCTGGTGCCAGGGATGTTACGGAACCGGGGTACAGCTGCAAGGGTTCGATGCCGAACAAACCGGCGAGGAAACCGCCTGGAATGCCTGGTACACCGGCGAAGCCACGCCGTGTCAGGCATGCCACGGCCAGCGGCTGAATCCCGTCGCGCTGGCATTCGTCTGGCGTGACCGATCCATCGCCGATCTTGCCGCGATGTCCGTGTCGGAAGCACAGACGTTCTTTAGCGGCCTGGTCAGCAAGGGCCGCGAAGCCGAGATCGCGCGCGACCTTCTTGCCGAAGTGCGCGGACGGCTGAACTTCATGGAAGAAGTGGGCTTGGGCTACCTGGCCCTGGATCGCGCAGCGCCCACCTTGTCCGGCGGCGAAGCCCAGCGCATACGCCTGGCCGCCCAACTGGGGTCCAACCTGCAAGGGGTATGCTATGTGCTTGACGAACCCACCATCGGCTTGCATCCGCGCGACAACCAGATCCTGCTGAATGCCTTGGGCCGCCTGGAGGGCAACGGCAATACCCTGGTGGTGGTGGAACACGACGAGGACACCATACGACGGGCATCGCACGTGATCGATATTGGACCGGGCGCGGGCATACGCGGCGGGCGCGTGGTGGCCCAGGGCACGGTCGCCGACATCATGGACAATGCCGATTCGCTGACAGGCAGGTTTCTGAACCAGCCCTTGCAGCACCCTTTGCAAGCGCGCCGCACGATCCTGGCCGATACGCCCCGCATCCGGATACGCGGCGCCCATCTGCACAACCTTCGCCATGCCGACGTCGATATTCCCGTCGGCCGGCTCACCGTCGTCACCGGCGTATCGGGATCGGGAAAATCCACGCTGGCCCGCGACGTCCTGCTCGACAATCTCGCGCAGGCCGTCTCTCAGCAAAGCGCGCCTGCGTGGTACGGCTGCGCCGACATCCAGGGCTGGGAACGCATTGATCGCGTACTCGAGGTCGACCAAACCCCTATCGGAAAAACACCACGCTCCTGCCCCGCCACTTACGTGGGCTTCTGGGACGACGTGCGCAAGCTATTCGCGGACACGCGCGAAGCGCGCCTGCGTGGCTGGACCACCGCGCGGTTCTCATTCAACACCGGTGAAGGCCGCTGCCCCATCTGCGAAGGCCAGGGCATGCGCACCATCGAGATGAACTTCCTGCCCGATGTCAAAGTGCCTTGCGACGCCTGCGGAGGCGAGCGTTTCAATCGCGATACCCTGGGCGTGACATGGCGCGACAAGAACGCCGGCGAAGTCCTGAAGCTGGAAGTTGACGATGCCATTGACTATTTCGCGGCGCACTCGCGCATTTTGCGACCGCTGAAGCTGATGCAGGATGTCGGCCTGGGCTACCTGACGCTGGGCCAGCCCTCGCCGACGCTGTCGGGCGGCGAGGCGCAGCGCATCAAGCTGGTGACCGAGCTGACCAAGGCGCGGCTGACCGACGGCGTCATCACCACAGGCCGTGCATCGCGCATTCCCCATACGCTGTACGTGCTGGATGAACCGACGGTCGGCCTGTCCATGGCCGATGTCGAAAAGCTGACCCACGTGCTGCACCGATTGGTGGATGCCGGTAATACCGTGGTGGTGATCGAGCATAATCTGGATGTCATCGCCGAAGCCGACTGGATCGTGGACATGGGGCCGGAAGGCGGATCGGGCGGGGGACGGCTGGTGGTGGAAGGGGCGCCGGAACACGTTATGGAATGCGCGTCGGTCTCGCACACCGGCGCAGTGCTGCGCGATTTCATGAACCACACAGCCGGCATTTTAGATGCTTGATGTCCTGCGTTTGATTAAGACCGGTTCATGATGGCCAGCGTCCGCCGCCCAGCACCCATTGCATGGCCTCGTTGGCGGCAGCCATACCCATGCCCGCCGTGATAGCCACGGCCGACCCGTAACCGGCGCACGACAGGCCTTGCAGGCTTTCCGTGTCTGCATCGGACTGAGCATTGGCCTGGATGGCCCATTGCGCAGGAAGAATGGCCTGCTGATCAAACCATAAGGCGCGTACGCCCATCTTGGGGACGCGCTTGCGTGGCGTGCCGCCTTGCGCCGAGGCTTTGGGAAAGCCATGTTGACGGCGTAAGGTATTGCGCAACTTGGCCAGCAAGGCGTCGTTCACCGCCTGCGACATATCGCCGGCGCGCAGGCTGAGCAGATTCGTCTTTCCGCCCGCGCCGCCGCACACCACGATGGGCATATGCCGCCGCCGTGCTTCGAGAATCATGGCGACCTTGGCGCTGGCCTGGTCGGTGCAGTCGATTACCAGAGTCAGGTCGCCGTCCAGCATTTGCCCTACGTTGCTGGGTTCGACAAAGTCGTCGATCAACTCGAGCCGGCACGCCGGATTGATACCCAGGATGCGCTCGCCCATGGCCGCGACTTTGGACTGCCCCAAGGTATGCGTCAAGGCATGCAACTGGCGATTGACATTGGATTCTGACAGATGATCCATATCGATCAGCACCAGGCTGCCCACGCCCGATCTGGCCAGCGCTTCCGCACACCAGGAGCCAACGCCGCCAATACCCGCAACGGCAATCCGCGCCTGCCCCAAGCGCAGCAGGCCCTCCGGTCCATAAAGGCGCTCGAGGCCGGCAAAGCGGCGCGCCGTGTTTTCGGCTAAGGACGGATCAAGTTGAGTTAGCGGCACGGCTGTACAGTCGCAAGATGCATTGGCGGTTAAGATAGTACTATTAGAGCATGCCGCCCGGCGCCTGCTCTATTCGTATTTTCGCCGGACGCTTTTGCACGACTCCAGCCACAGTGAACCCAAGCTCCTCCCTCGACGCCCTTATCGCCGCAAGCGGCAACTCTTTCCGCGTACTGTCAAACGAAGAACGCCAGGCCACCCTTGACGCCGCCATGGCCGACTGGCAACCCGGCCAAGACATCTGGGTGTACGGCTACGGCTCGCTGGTCTGGCGACCCGAGTTTCCCTTCGTCGAGCGCCGGCCGGCCATTCTCCATGGCTTTCACCGCGCCCTGTGTTTGTGGTCGCGGGTGAACCGCGGCACGCCCGACCGCCCCGGCCTGGTTTTCGGGCTAGATATTGGCGGCTCGTGTCGCGGCATGGTCTACCGGGTCGCCGCCGATCAGGTGCCCGACACCGTCCAGGAATTATGGCGGCGCGAAATGCCCAGCGGCGCCTACATTCCAAAGTGGCTGCGCTGCGCCACCGGCCAGGGAAGCATCATGGCGCTGGTGTTTACCATGGACCGCAGCAAAGACGCCTATGTGCGCGGGCTGACGCGCGATCAGTTGGTAACCGTTATCCGCCAGGCCCATGGCACGTATGGGCCATGCGCCGAATACGTACTGGAAACCGACCGAGCCCTGAAAGCAGTTGGCATCCACGATCGGCGGCTGGACACCATTGTGCGTTGGCTGGACGAAGCCATGGAACAGACAGCCGACCCATCGGACGCGTAGTGCGCTGTTTGAACGGGACACGTTAAACTGATGCAATCCCATGCAACCGGTCGCAAGCCGTCGACCCACCTGCCATATCCTTATGTCCATCGCCGATCTTCGCCAAATCTACAAGAAAGATGTTCTTCTCGAAGCGTCTCTTGCCGCCCAACCGCTGGAACAGTTCCAGAAATGGTTTGAAGACGCACTGGCGGCGCAGGTCATCGAGCCCAACGCCATGGCCCTGGCCACGGTCGACGCTCATGGCCGGCCTTCCACACGCATTGTTCTACTGAAGGGCCTGGATGAACGCGGTCTGGTTTTCTATACCAGCTATCAGTCCCGCAAAGGGCAGGAGCTTGCCGCCAACCCCCATGCCAGCTTGTTATTCTTTTGGCCGCAGATGGAACGCCAGGTTCGGCTTGAGGGCGCCATTGAAAAAGTGTCGGCCGCCGAGTCGGACCTTTATTACAACAGCCGTCCGCTGGGCTCCCGGATTGGCGCCTGGGCGTCGGAGCAAAGCCAGCCCGTCAAGCGGGCCGACCTGGAAGCGCGCACCGCCGCCCTGGCCGACTCATTGGGCGAACATCCCCCGCGCCCCCCGCATTGGGGCGGCTACCGATTGCTGCCAAACCGGATCGAGTTCTGGCAAGGGCGGCCTTCGCGCCTGCACGACCGCCTGGTGTACCAGCGAGACGGCGAAAACGGTTGGTCCATCGTCCGTCTATCGCCCTGACGGCAAGGGTGTTTCCATCAACATCTATCCGGCCTGGCGCCTTGTACGGTCCGACCGAAGCCTGGCTTTCACCTCTTACTGAATCATGAACGACTATATTCTTACCCTGTCCTGCCCCGACCGCATCGGCATCGTGCATAGTGTTACGACCTGGCTGCTGGAGCATCACGGCAATATCATCGACGCCCAGCAGTTCGGCGATATCGAAGAAGAACGTTTCTTCCTGCGTGTGCATTTCAAGCTTCCGCAGCCAGCCAACGTGGATGTCCTGAAGAAAACATTCGAACCCGTGGCAACGCAATTCGGCATGCAGGCCGAAATTTACGACGCCAACCGCAAGGCCCGGCTGCTGATCCTGGTCAGCCGGCAAGGGCACTGCCTGAACGACCTGTTGTTCCGTACCCATAGCGGCCAGATGCCGGTTGAAATCGCGGGCATCGTATCCAACCATGCAGATTTTGCACCGCTTGCCGCCTCGTACAAGGTGCCCTTCCATCACTTGCCGGTCAGTTCCGAAACCCGCAGCGCGCAGGAATCGCAAATTCTGGAACTGGTCGAGCGCGAGAAGGTGGACCTGGTCGTTTTGGCGCGCTATATGCAGATTCTTTCAACCGAGCTTTGTCAGGCGCTGTCAGGGCGGGCAATCAACATACACCACAGCTTCCTGCCCAGTTTCAAAGGCGCACGGCCCTATCACCAGGCCCACGCCCGAGGGGTCAAGATTATCGGGGCGACGGCCCATTACGTGACCTCCGACCTGGATGAAGGCCCTATCATTGAACAGGACGTTGAGCGTGTAAACCACGCCATGAGCACCGCCCAGCTTACTCGGGTGGGCAGCGACGTGGAATCCCTGGTCCTGGCGCGCGCCGTGCGCAGCCATGTGGAACACCGCATCTTGTTGCACGGCAACCGTACTGTGGTCTTCCGGTAGCCCTCACCGCTTCCGACAGGCCGTGCGTATCCAAACCGCATGCAGGCGGCGCGGCAGAAGCGGTTTGCGCTATGGCTATGGCCAAGGTTCAAGCCACGTTGACGGCCACGGTTTCCTTCAACCACGCTTCAAACGCCGTCAGCGCTTCAGACCGTTCAACATGCGCCGGATAGCTGAAAAAATAGGAATCCCGCACCGGCAAGCCCTGCTTAAAAGGCGCAACAAGGCGGGATTCATTCAACGCGTCACGCGCCAGGAATGAAGGGATCAAGGCCAGGCCCAAACCCGCCTGGGCCGCCGCCAGCAACATGGTGAAGAGCTCGTAGCGCGGCCCGGCGCTGACCGTCGGCGGGTATTCCTGCCCCCTTACCCGATACCATTCCCGCCACGCGTCGGGCCGAGACATCATGTGCAAATGGGACGTCTGCGCCAGGCCCTGCGGCCCTTGCTCGATTCGCTCCCGCACATCGACACTGCAAACCGGCACCAGTGTTTGCTCGTCGAACAGCTTGAACCCCACCGTGCCTGGCCAGATCGTGCCCGCATGATAGATGGCGGCGTCGAAGGGATGGTCGTTGAACTGAAAGGGAAGCGTGCGCACTGACAGGCTGACGGCAATATCGCCATGCTGACGACTGAATTCTTTCAGCCGCGGCACCAGCCATGTCGTGGCCAGCGTGGGCAGCACGGCGATATGCAGGCTGCGCCCCACCCCCGCCCGCGACATCAGGCCGAAGGTGTCCTTTTCCAGTTGATCCAGATGATGGCGCACTCTACCCGCATATTCCGCCCCGGCATCGGTCAGCGCCAGCCGTCGCCGCACCCGGGTAAAAAGCTGTACGCCCAACCTTGCCTCCAGCCCGGCCACCTGGCGAAACACGGCGCTATGGGTCAATGAAAGCTCTTCGGCAGCCCTGGAAAACGAGCCGAGCCGAGCCGTTGCTTCAAACGCCTGCAGAGCGCCCAGATTGGGAATTCCATGTCTCATTGTGTGCCCGCTTACTCATAAAAGGTTGGAACGTGCTAAAACCGCACTATATTGTGCAATTTTATCAATTGCACTGTGCAATGGAATCACATTAAGCTAGACGTACTTTAAACCTAAACATTATGAACGGAGCACTTATGTCCGCGCCCTCTTTTAACTGGGAAGACCCCTTATTACTTGATTCGCAGCTGACCGAAGACGAGCGCATGGTGCGCGAGGCCGCTCGGGCTTATGCACAAGACAAGCTTGCTCCGCGTGTACTCGAAGCCTTCCGCCACGAAAAAACCGATCCTGCCATTTTTACCGAGATGGGTGAACTGGGCCTGCTGGGCCCCACCATTCCCGAGCAATACGGCGGCTCGGGGCTTAACTACGTTTGCTACGGCCTTATCGCCCGCGAAGTCGAACGCATCGACTCAGGCTACCGCTCCATGATGAGCGTGCAATCGTCCTTGGTTATGGTGCCCATCAACGAATTCGGCAGCGAAGAGCAAAAGCAGAAATACCTGCCCAAGCTCGCCAGCGGCGAATGGATCGGTTGCTTCGGCCTGACCGAGCCCAATCACGGCTCGGACCCCGGCAGTATGGAAACCCGCGCCGTCAAGACGGCCGACGGCTATAAGCTCAGCGGCGCCAAAATGTGGATCACCAATTCACCCATCGCCGATGTGTTCGTGGTGTGGGCCAAATGCGTGGGCGGCGACTTCGATGGAAAGATTCGCGGCTTTATCCTGGATAAGGGCATGAAGGGCCTGTCCGCCCCGGCCATCCATGGCAAGGTGGGCCTACGCGCATCCATTACCGGCGAAATCGTCATGGACGAAGTCGAAGTTTCCGACGACCAAATGATGCCCGGCGTCAGCGGCCTGAAAGGCCCCTTCACCTGCCTGAACTCAGCGCGTTATGGCATTGCCTGGGGCGCGTTGGGCGCAGCCGAATTCTGCTGGCACACCGCCCGCCAATATACGATGGACCGCAAACAGTTCGGCCGCCCACTGGCTCAAAATCAGCTGATCCAGAAAAAGCTGGCCGACATGCAAACCGAAATCACGCTCGGCCTGCAAGGCTGCTTGCGCCTGGGCCGCATGAAAGACGAAGGCACAGCCGCCGTTGAAATCACCTCGATCATGAAGCGCAATTCCTGCGGCAAGTCGTTGGACATCGCCCGCCTGGCGCGCGATATGCTGGGCGGCAATGGCATTTCCGACGAGTTCGGCGTGGCCCGCCACCTGGTCAACCTGGAAGTCGTCAACACCTATGAAGGCACCCACGACGTTCACGCCCTGATTCTGGGCCGTGCGCAAACGGGGTTGCAAGCGTTTTATTAATGCTTAAGGCGCTGCTTGGTTAGCGGCTTGTAATGAAAACTGGCGCAACAATTGTTGCGCCAGTTTTCTTTGAAGCGTCGAAAATCAACGTGATGCGCCCGAGGCTGACGATGTGCCACGCTCGTTCAAGGCCATCCAAAGCAAAATAAGCAAGGCCAACGCCGCAGGCACAATGGTTGTCAAGACGATGTCCCGCGCACCTCAGTGCAAGGTCAGGAGAACTTTAGGATTCGCTGGCGGCAAGATCGAACAAGCTGGTGGCTTCCAGTTCCAGCACCTGTTCATCGCGCTGGTTGTACATGCGCCAGGTCCAGCGCACAATGCCAAGGTCGCTTCGGCTTTCAGACACACGCACTGAATCTACGGTGATATCCAGACGCAGGGCATCGCCCGGACGCACCGGCAGCATCCAGCGGAGCTTGTCAAGACCCGGCGAGCCGAATGATTCGGAATCGGCAAGCGCGGCATCGACCGCCATGCGCATGGCCAGGCTGCAGGTAAGCCAACCGCTTCCGATCAGCCCGCCCCATCGCCCTTCGCTGCTGCGCTCGGGGTCGGTATGGAACCATTGCGGGTCGTACTGCCTGGCAAACTCCAGCATCTGCTCTTGATCGACGATCACAGGGGGATGCTGAATCAGCATCCCGTTCTTGAACTCACTGAATTTCATGAATTGCTCAACCGGTTACACCTGGTCAGTAAGTCTCGAAGTGCAAACGCCCCTGCGATTTGAGCTGTGCGTGGACATCGGGCCAGTGTTTGCCGGCCTGCTCCACCACCGATTGGAAGGCTTCGAGCACCCCGGTTTCCATGCCCTTCAAACCACATACGTAAATGCATGTGGCATCGTCCTCGAGCAGAGCCATGACATCGGAAGCACGCTCGCGGATCAGATCCTGCACATATCGCTTGGGTTGATCGGCTTCCCGGGACAACGCCAGATTGATATCGATAAAATCCTTGGGCAAATTCATGAGCGGCCCAAAATAAGGCAGCTCGCGCTGGGTGCGCGCCCCAAAGAAGAGCATAAGCTTACCATTAAAGGCTTTGTCCTTGGTCAGGCGTCGGCACCGTTCCGTCATGGCGCGCATGGGCGCAGAACCCGTGCCCGTGCAGATCATCATGAGGTTCGAATGAGGCAGGTTGGGCATCAGGAACGTATTGCCAAACGGCCCGATCACCTGGACCTTGTCATTCTTTTGCAGATCGCACAAATAGTTCGAGCATACGCCCTTGACCGGGTTGCCGTCGTAATCGGCCGTCACCCGCTTCACTGTCAGGGACAGGTTGTTATAGTGCGGCCGTTCGCCGTCGCGAGGGCTGGCGATGGAGTACTGGCGGGCATGATACGCACGGCCGGAAGCATCGGTTCCCGGCGGAAAGACTGCGATTGACTGGCCTTCGAGCACAGGAAACGGGAGGTCGCCAAAATCGAGCACGATGTGATGGATATCGTTGTCGATGGTTTCGTCGGTTAGCCGATAGTTGCCGACCACGGTGGCCGTTGCCACTTTCTTGTGGGTGTACAGGTTAACGTACGGATGCGCGGCGGACCAAGGCGGCACATTGGCGCCGGCGGCGGTCGATGGCACGCCCTCAAGATCGGCATTGGGGTCATCGTCGTTCGCAAGCGCGACGTCGGCGGCCACTGCATCCGCCTGGGCGCCGGCCTCGTCCTGCAAGGCATCTGCCGGTATTTCTTTTTCCGCAGGCAGTTCGTCCCAACTGAATTGTTCTTCCAGCGAATAGGCTTCGTCGCTGAGCACTTGTATCCAGTGGTCGATGGCGCCCGTCGGACAGGGCGGCACGCAAGCCATGCAGCTATTGCAGATATTGACGTCGACGACATAGTTGTTGGCGTCGTGCGTAATGGCATCGATCGGGCAGGTTTCTTCGCAGGTATTGCAGCGAATGCATACTTCAGGATCAATAAGGTGCTGCTTCATTACCTTGCTAGCGGTTGCTGTTGTCATTTTAGGTCTCCGTAATGCCAGAGTCGCCACTTCAGGCAGGCCTGACCAAGATAGAACGGCCGGATCAGCCAAGCGCGGATCCGGCCGCCATCCCCGTTGATACTTTAACAGGGCATTACCGGGAAGTTAATTGAATCGAACATATTCGAAATTGATGGGCTGACGGTTGATGCCGATGACGGGAGGCGCGATCCAGTTGGCAAACTTGCCCGGCTCGACCACACGGCCCATCAACGAGGCGACGAACGCACGATCTTCCGCCGTGGGCAACCAGCTGTCTTCATGCTGCTTCCATTGCGCTTCGGTCAGCACGGTGCCGTCCGGAGACACATTGATGCCCGCCAAGGTGCCGATCTTGCGGTTGAACGCCTTGTGCGGAACCGTCAGGCGGAAGTCGATGCCCGCCTTTTCCAGCACCTTGTTCCAGCGGCCCACGCCGGCCACCGAGTCGCGGATGAAGTCGTCGCGCAGCACTTCATTGAGCGCATTGAGCATCGGCACTTCTTTTTCGCGCAGCTCGCCGTTGACCACTTCAAGCACGTTGTACGTTTGGTTCTGCAACTGATGGTCGTCGGTGCGCTTGCCTTCTTCATAACGGCCTTTCAGGCCCGAGTTATAGAAGATGGCGGCATTGGACGATTGATCGGCGCCGAACAAGTCGATGGTGACGCTGTAGTGGAAGTTGATGTAGCGCTGGATGGTCGGCAAATCGATGGCGCCGGCGGCGCGCACCGCGGCCGGATCATCCGTCTTCAGTTCATTCATGATCTGCGCGGTACGCTGCAGAACACGCGATACACCAGACTCGCCCACAAACATGTGGTGCGCTTCTTCGGTAAGCATGAAGCGGGTCGTGCGCGCCAGGGGATCGAAGCTGGATTCCGCCAGAGCGCTCAGTTGGAACTTGCCATCGCGGTCGGTGAAGTACGTAAACATGTAGAACGCCAGCCAGTCGGGCGTTTTCTCGTTGAAGGCGCCCAGAATGCGAGGGCTGTCTTCGCTACCCGAATTGCGCTGCAGCAATGCATCGGCTTCTTCGCGGCCATCCCGGCCGAAATAGCGATGCAACAGGTACACCATGGCCCACAAGTGGCGACCCTCTTCGACGTTGACCTGGAACAGGTTGCGCAGGTCGTATTGCGAAGGGGCGGTCAGGCCAAGGTGGCGCTGCTGTTCGACCGACGCCGGCTCGGTGTCGCCTTGGGTGACGATGATGCGACGCAGGTTGGCGCGGTGCTCGCCGGGCGCTTCCTGCCAGACGTCTTTGCCGATGTTCTCGCCGAAGTGAATCTTGCGCTCGCCATCCTGGGGCGTAAGGAAAATGCCCCAACGGTAATCCGGCATCTTGACGTGGTCAAAGTGCGCCCAGCCATCGGGTTTCACGCTAACGGCGGTACGCAGGTAGACGTCCATGTTCTGCGAGGCCTCGGGCCCCATGTCCTGCCACCACTGCAGGTAGTTTGGTTGCCAGTGTTCCAACGCGCGCTGCAATGTGCGGTCGCTGGACAGATTCACGTTGTTGGGAATCTTCTCTGAGTAATTGATACCGGACATGTCTTGAACTCCTTAAAGGTTCTGATGTGCCGCGATTACACGCGGTTCCAGTCGAAATTGGCTTTTTCGCCCTTGCCGTAAAGCTTGAGCGCCCCTTTGTCCCCAGAAGCATTGGGGCGATAGAAAATCCAGTTCTGCCATGCAGTAAGCCGGCCGAAAATGCGAGTTTCCATACTTTCCTTGCTGGCAAAGCGCAGATTGGCTTCCAGACCGGTCAGCGAATCGGGCGACAAGGCAATGCGCTCTTCAACGGCAATGCGGATTTCGTCGTCCCAGTCGATGTCGTCCAGAGCGTAGGTAACCAGCCCCAGGGTTTCGGCGTCGGCGGCGGATACGCGTTTGCCGATCGTGGCGGACACCGCATCGATGGCGGGCGCCTCTTCGTAGAAGCGGCGTTGAATCCGGCTCTGGCCATTGACCATGGGATAGACCCCCATGTTCAGCGCATTGACCGCGATTTCGGCAGGCTGAGTGGCATCGGGGTCGTCGAGCATATAGCTGCGGTCGCACGCCAGCGACAATTCAAGCAAGGTGCCTGCAAAACAAGAACCCGGCTCGATCAAGGCAAACATGGAACGCGAGGTGACGTCCAGGCGCGCCAGGGTGCGGCGCAGCATGCCGATGGTTTCACGAACAAACCAGTGGTCGGCGAATTTTTCCAGCGTGGCGTCAGACTCGAGCACCTTGGCTACGTCGCCCTGGGTCTTGATGAGCCAGGTGCCGATATCCAGTTCGTTGGTGCGTAGCTGCAGAATGGCGTCGTCGAGTTCGCGCGCCAGCCGAAGGGGCCACCAGTTCACGCCCTGGGCCAGGATGGCATCGACATCGCCAGGCACTTGCTCGGGCCCACGCACCGTCCAGGTGGCGACGCGCTTCTCGCGGTCGATCGAGACGTCCACGTATTTGTAAGCCAGGCCGTTTTCCGAGTCGGTACGCTCCAGTGGCGTCAGCTCTACACCCTTGCCATCCGAAGGACGGTCGCTGCCAGCGGCCAGCTCGGTGGCGCGCTGCTTGATGCCTTCGGCAAACTGCGCCGGCTTGACGAGATCATCGACCAGGCGCCAATCTTTGGCGCGCTGTCCGCGAACACCCTCAACCAGGGTGCAGAAGATATCGGCATGGTCGTGACGCACCTTGCGCTTGTCGGTAACCCGGGTAAGCCCGCCCGTGCCCGGCAACACGCCCAGCAGGGGCACTTCGGGCAGCGATACGGCCGACGAGCGATCATCGATCAGCAGAATTTCATCACACGCCAACGCCAGCTCGTAACCGCCGCCGGCGCAGGCGCCGTTCAGGGCGGCAACAAACTTCAAGCCGCTATGGCGGCTGGAGTCTTCGATGCCGTTACGGGTTTCGTTAGTGAACTTGCAGAAATTCACCTTCCAGGCGTGGCTGGACAGACCCAACATGAAAATATTGGCGCCCGAGCAGAAAATGCGGTCTTTCAGGCTGGTGACCACAACAGTGCGCACTTCGGGATGCTCGAAACGGATACGCTGCAACGCGTCGTGCAGCTCGATGTCGACGCCCAGGTCGTATGAATTCAGTTTCAGCTTATAGCCTGGACGCAACCCGCCGTCTTCCGCCACATCCATGGCCAACGTGGCCACCTGGCCATCAAACGAGAGTTTCCAGTGCTTGTACTGGCTTGGATCAGTGCGAAAATCGACGCGATCAACGGCTTGGTTCATTAGGGAGTCTCCTGGACGTTCTAAACCTGAAAAATAATGCATGCTGCGAATTAAGATGCATAATAATGCAGAAACAAAACAACGTCAAACAAAAAATGCAAGAAAATGCATGAAGCGGTCTTTATGCCGCCTGCAAGGGCAAGCCCGCGGCTTCCCGTATATGGTTGCGCAAAATCACGAACGATTGGTCGAGCGTTTGATTGCTGGTGGAAAGGATGAAATCGGCCTTGGCATAGAAGGCCTCGCGGCCCGCCAAAATACGTTTCAGATCAGCCATGGCTTCGTTGTTGCCGGCCATAGGGCGGAAATCGCCTTGCGCCATGACCCGGGCCATGTGATCTTCGGGCGAGGCCTTGACCCATATGCTGTAGCAATGGGAAAGCATTAGATTCATGGTGGCGGGCTCCGACACCAGGCCGCCCGGCGTCGCCAGCACCATGTCGGGATAAAGCTGCAAAGATTCTTCGAGCGCGCGCCTTTCGTAGCGGCGATACGCCGTTGCGCCATACAGACTATGGATTTCCAGGATGCCGCAGCCGGCGACCCGTTCGATCTCGGCGCTAAGTTCGATAAACGGTGCACCAATGTCGGCCGCCAACATGCGGCCCAAGGTGGATTTGCCTGCCCCGCGCAAGCCCACCAGGGCAATTTGCCGCAGCCGGCTCTGGGGCTGTTGCGCCGCATGGTCGACGAATAATTCCGCCAGCGACTGACGCGCCCGCTGCAGGTCGATTTCGGAGCGGCCGCCAAGCAGCTCGCGAATCAACAGCCATTCGGGAGACGAGGTGGTTACATCGCCCACCAGCTCGGCCAGCGCACAATTGAAGGCCTGGGCAATTTGCAGCAGCACCAGAATGGATGCATTGCCGGTGCCTCGCTCGAGGTTCGCCAGATGTCGTTCGGACACGCTGGCTGCCCGGGCAAGCTGCTTGCGTGTCATACCGCGTATTGCGCGCAGACGGCGCACCCTTTCACCCAAGGCGATCAGGAACGGATCCCTGTCATGATCCGATGCGGCCGCTGCCAACGCTGTTTTACGATCCGACATACGAGTTTTCACCCAGATTTACCCTGAGAAACGATCGAATATGCATTATAGTGCTTGACAGCCGAGAATAAAAGGCCTAATTTTGCACTACTTTTGGTCAAACATTATTGTGCCTGTCGCGAATGACCTGCCTGGTTGGTTTGGACATAGCCAACTAAACGCTAGGCCCTCGGTCGCAATAATGGCCCGCCAAAGTTCAGAACAGGAAGTATTATGAGCAACATCCAGACATTCCAGACCCTGGTCAAACAGATTACCAGCTTTATCGGCCAGCAAACACCCGACAAAGCCCTCGAAGCACGATTGAATGAACAGTTCCCCTACGGCGGCGAAGTATGCAACACCATCTTCGAAGCCTGTAAAACCGGAGTGGAAGAAGGCTGGATGTGCCAATATGAAGGCGGCGGCGTGCGCTATGGGCGTGTGTTCAAGCCCGACAGCGGGCTAGACGGCTTCTCGGTCGACGTCGTCGACATGAACGATATTGCAGGCCCGCATCATCGCCACCCCAACGGCGAAATTGACCTCATCATGCCGCTTTCCGACAACGCCAAATTCGATGGCCATGGCGGCGGCTGGCTGGTCTATGGGCCCGATTCATCGCATAGCCCCACGGTCACCGAAGGGCGCGCACTGGTGCTGTACCTGTTGCCCGAAGGCAAGATCGAATTCACTCGTACATAAGCGTCGTCCCTCTTTGCTGTTCGCAGGCCCGATTCATCACGGGGAGATTATTCGCCCCAGCCGCAGCAAAACGTCAAAACTCTATTATTCATTGCAGGAAGCTATGACCAAACTCGCAAACTACGTTCAAGGACAATGGCAGGAAGGCGCCGGTGAAGGCACTACCCTGTTCGACCCTGTTTTAGGCGTTCCTCTGGTCAGCGTCAGTGCCGATGGCATCGACATGGCAGCTGCCTACGACTTCGCGCGCACCACGGGCGGCCCCGCCTTGCGCAAGCTTTCGTACGCTCAGCGCGCCGACCTGCTGTCGCAGGTTGCCAAGGTCCTGCAGGCCAACCGGGACAAATACTACGACATTTCCTTGCAAAACTCGGGAACCGTGGCCAACGACACAGCGGTCGACGTGGACGGCGCCTTCTATACCCTGAACTACTATGCCAAGCTAGGTTCCAAGCTGTCCGGACACGATCTGCTTCCCGACGGCGACAGCCAATCATTGGCTCGCGATAACGCGTTTGCCAGTCAACATATTCTGGTGCCTTCGCAGGGCGTTGCGCTGCTGATCAACGCCTTTAACTTTCCTTCGTGGGGTTTGTGGGAAAAAGCCGCACCCGCCCTTCTTTCAGGCGTGCCGGTCGTCGCCAAGCCCGCCACGGCGACCGCCTGGCTGACTCACGAAATGGTCAAGGACATCATCGACGCCAACATCCTGCCTGCCGGCGCGCTCAGCCTGGTCTGCGGGCGGCCCGAGGGCATGTTCGACGCGTTGAACGGGCTGGACATTGTCTCATTCACCGGTTCGGCCGAAACGGCGGCAACGCTGCGCCAGCACCCGCGCATTCAGCTTGAAGGCGTCAGGCTCAACGCGGAAACCGACAGCGTCAACAGCGCCATCCTGGGGCCCGACGATGCCGCCGCCGACCTGCTGGTGCGCGAAGTCGTTCGCGAACTCACTATTAAATCGGGCCAGAAATGCACCGCCATCCGGCGTATTTTCGTGCCTGAAGCCAGCTACGACAAGGTCGCCCAGGCGCTGTCATCCAAGTTGGCCGGGGTCACCGTCGGCGATCCGCGCAACCCGGACGTCCGCATGGGCAGCCTGGTCAGCCGCGCCCAATTCAAGGCTATCAATAGCGGTATCGACACACTTGCCGGCCAATGCGATGTCTTGTTCGATGGCCGCACCCAAACGCGCATTCTCGCCGAGGCGAAAGATCATGCTTGCGTAGCGCCCATGCTGTTCGGTGTACGCGACCCCGACGCTCACCCCTTGGTGCATCAGATCGAAGTCTTCGGGCCAGTCGCTACCTTGATGCCCTCCCGGAATGCCGAGCATGCGTTTGAACTGGCACGCCAGGGCATGGGCTCGCTGGTTGCTTCGGTTTACAGCGAAGACCCCGCATTCCTGGCGTTGGCCGCCCGGCATCTGGCGGAAAGCCATGGGCGCGTGCACCTGGTCAACAGCGAAGTGGCCAAAGTGCAGACCGGCCATGGGAATGCCATGCCGCAATCGAATCATGGCGGTCCCGGACGCGCCGGCGGCGGCCAGGAGCTTGGCGGGCTGCGCGCGCTGAACTTCTACCATCGGCTGGCCGCCGTGCAGGCCTCGCCCGCCGTGTTGGATCAATTACGCGCGGCAGCCAACTAATATCGCAGTAACGTACCAGAAGACCTTCGGAGAAAAACAATGCACGCTTGTCCCGCGGAATTAAATTTCGCCAGCCACCTGATGGAGCTCAATGCCGCCCGCAGCGACAAAGCCGCTTATATCGATGATCGAGGCACCCTGACATACGGCGGCCTGGCCGCTAAAACAGCGCGCTTTGCCGGCTTGCTGCAAGGACTGGGCCTGCGCCGCGAAGAGCGTGTTCTCCTGCTGATGCACGATACCAGCGACTGGCCGGTGGTCTTCCTGGGGTCGCTCCATGCGGGCGTCGTGCCGGTGGCCGTGAATTCGCTACTTACGCCTCAAGACTATGCTTACATGATGGAGCACAGCAACAGCCAGACGGTGTTCGTATCGGCGGCCTTACTGCCTATCATCGAGGAAGCGCTGACACTGACCGATCACACGGTCAAGCATATCGTCGTCGCCGACAGCGACCAGCCCTTGGCGGATGGCCTGCTGGACTTTCACACCGAGCTGGAAAAAGCCAGCGCTGTACCCGCGGCCAGGACCAAGGCCGACGAAATTGCTTTCTGGCTCTATTCCTCAGGCTCTACCGGCCAGCCCAAAGGCGTCGTCCATTGTCACGGCAATCTTTGGTACACCGCCGAACTCTATGGCAAACCTGTATTGGGCATCCGCGAAGAAGACATTGTCTTTTCCGCAGCCAAGCTATTCTTTGCCTACGGCTTGGGCAACGGGCTTATCTTCCCTCTATCGGTCGGCGCGACTACCATCCTGATGGCCGAGCGTCCCACCCCGGCAGCCGTGTTCAAGCGTCTGACCGAACATCAACCCACCATCTTCTATGGTGTGCCCACGCTCTACGCCAGCATGCTGGCATCGTCAGACATGCCAACCAAAGATCAAGTTTCCCTG
Organism: Pusillimonas sp.; assembly: GCA_044464765.1. Classification (GTDB taxonomy): domain Bacteria; phylum Pseudomonadota; class Gammaproteobacteria; order Burkholderiales; family Burkholderiaceae_B; genus JBIQKZ01. Next base: position 48,289 of record JBIQKZ010000011.1, on the reverse strand, counting down.
CGTGTTTGCGCGTCGGCCGGCGAAGCGCTGCCCAAAGATCTCGGCGACCGTTTCACGCAACAGTTCGGTTGCGAGATTCTGGATGGCATCGGCTCCACCGAAATGCTGCATATTTTCCTGTCAAACCAATCCGGCGATGTGCGTTACGGCACCACCGGCAAGCCCGTGCCTGGGTATGACGTCGAACTGCGCGATGAGAACGGGGATCCCGTTCCCCAGGGGTCAATCGGCGACCTGTACATCAAAGGCCCAAGCTCGGCCCTGATGTACTGGAACGACCGCCATCGGTCCCAGGCCACGTTCCAAGGGGTCTGGACCAAAAGCGGCGATAAATACGTCTGCGACGAAGATGGCTATTACACGTATGCGGGTCGCAGCGATGACATGATCAAGGTCAGCGGCCAGTATGTTTCGCCCATCGAAGTCGAGAACACCCTGATCCAGCACGCCGCTGTGCTTGAGGCAGCCGTGATTGGGGTAACCGATCAGCAAGGCTTGGTGAAAACAACGGCCTACGTCGTGCTGCGCCCTGGACAAACCGGCAGCAATGCGCTCTACGAAGAGCTGAAAGCTTTTGTCAAAGCCAACCTTGCGCCGTTCAAGTACCCACGCACCATCCACTTTATCGACGAACTGCCCAAAACGGCCACTGGCAAAATCCAGCGCTTTCGCCTGCGCCAGAAAGAGCAATGACGACCTCACGTTCAGCATCCCTCTCGGATAATTCGCCTGACCTGATCGCCATCACGGCGCGCGGACGTTCGTTCGACATTGAATACCGTTTGATCGATGCAGATCGGCCCGATGCCGATCTGCTGATCTTCCTGCACGAAGGCCTGGGTTCAACCCGCATGTGGCGCGACTGGCCCGATCAGCTCTGTGCGGCCACCGGCTGCCGAGGGCTGGTGTATTCTCGCTATGGCTACGGAGCCAGTACGCCCAAGCCTGCCGACGAAAAATGGTCCGTTCAGTTCATGCATGACCAGGCACGCCATGACCTTCCCGCGTTGTTGCGCGCACTTCACCTGGAAGACGAAAAGCCGATTCTGTTCGGCCATAGCGACGGCGGTTCGATTGCGCTGCTTTACGCCGCCATGTATCCCGACCAGGTGAAGGCCATTTGCGTGGCCGCGCCGCATATCTTCGTCGAAGATGTTGCCATCGCCAGCATCACCAAGGCGCGCCAGGCCTATCTGGAAACTGATTTGCCCCAACGCCTCGGACGCTACCATCAGGATCCCGACTCGGCCTTCTGGGGCTGGAACGATATCTGGCTGAACCCCGAGTTTCGCCGCTGGGACATCCGCGAATTCTTGCCGGCCATCCGTTGCCCTATCCTGGCCATCCAGGGCGTCGACGACGAATACGGAACCCTCGAACAAATACAAGGGGTTAAACGGATTGCAACAGATGCAATGCTATGTATCATAAACGACTGCCGCCATTCGCCGCACAAAGATCAACCTCAGCAAGTCAATAGCGCGGTTGCCGACTTCATCAGCAGCCTCGATTAATTCGCGCTTTTTTTGCGCATCACTCGCAGTACCTTAATCAAGAACCAGGAGCAGGCAATGAAACACACACTCTCCCGCACCGCACTCGCCGCGGTGCTTGCATTCAGCGCAGGCAGCGCAATGGCCACCGTCAAGGTCGGTTTCATGCTGCCCTACAGCGGCACCTACGCAGCACTGGGCGAAGCCATCGAAAACGGCTTCAAGCTGTATGTGCAAGAACAAGGCGGCAAGCTCGCAGGCCAGGACATCGAATACTTCAAGGTAGACGATGAATCCAACCCCGCGAAGGGCCCTGAGAACGCCAACCGTCTGATCAAGCGCGACGAGGTCGACATCCTGGTCGGCACCGTGCACTCGGGCGTGGCCATGGCCCTGGCCAAAGCCGCCAAAGACTCCGACACCACCCTCATCATTCCCAACGCCGGCGCCGACGCCATTACTGGCCCGCTGTGCAGCAAGGGCGTGTTCCGCTCGTCCTTCTCGAACTGGCAGCCCGGCTATGCCATGGGCCCTGTGGCTGCAGAAAAAGGCTACAAAACCGCAGTCACCATTTCCTGGAACTATGCCGCCGGCAAAGAATCCACCGATGGCTTCAAGGAATCGTTTGAAAAGAATGGCGGCAAGGTCATCAAGCATCTGACCCTGCCCTTCCCCAACGTGGAGTTCCAGCCACTGCTCACTGAAATCGCGTCGCTTAAACCCGATGTGGTCTTCACTTTCTTTGCGGGCGGCGGTGCAGTCAAGTTCGTGCAAGACTACGCGGCAGCCGGCCTGCGGGACTCCATCCCACTGGTGGGCAGCGGCTTCCTGACCGACGGCACGCTGAAAGCCCAGGGTGAATCCGCCCAGGGCCTGCTGACCACGCTGCATTACGCCGATGGCCTGGATACCCCGCGCGACAACGCCTTCCGTGAAGCCTACACAAAGAACTTCCCCAACCTGCCGCCTGATGTCTACGCGGTTCAAGGCTACGATGCCGCGCAAATGCTGGCTGCGGGCTTGAAGGCCGTCAATGGCGACGTCAGCAAGAAAGACGCCATGCGCGAAGCCATCAGCAACGCCACCATCGACAGCCCACGCGGCACGTTCACGCTATCCAAGGCCGGCAACCCCGTCCAGGACTTCTATCTGCGTGAAGTTCAAGGCGACCAGAACAAAGACATCGGCATCGCCGTCAAGGACCTGGCCGACCCGGCCCGCGGCTGCAAGCTGTAACCCAGTAAGGAACCATTGTGGACCCGATCATTTTTCTGATCCAATGTTTGAACGCCGTGCAGTACGGATTGCTGCTGTTCCTGGTGGCCAGCGGGCTGACGCTCATCTTCGGCATCATGGGCATCATCAATCTGGCCCACGGCAGCTTTTACATGATCGGGGCCTACATGGCCTTTGCCTTACAACCCCTCGTCGCCCAGTACCTGGGCGGCGGATTCGTGGTTACCTTGATCGCGTGTGTGCTGCTGGCCACCATCCTGGGCTACTTCCTGGAATGGGTGTTCTACAGCTATCTGTACACACGCGATCATCTTCAACAGGTGCTCATGACCTACGGTCTGATCCTGGTCTTCGAAGAGCTTCGCAGCATCATTATCGATAACGACGTGCATGGCGTGGCCGCGCCCGCGTGGCTGGCCGGTTCGGTGCCGCTGGGCGACGTCATGACCTATCCCGTCTACCGGCTGTTCATTTCCCTGGTCTGCCTGCTGGTGGCCGGGCTACTGTACTGGGTGCTTAGCCGCACCCGCCTGGGCATGATGATTCGCGCCGGCGCCAGCAACCGCGAAATGATCGGCTCGCTGGGCATCAACATCAATCGCCTGTACCGCATCGTGTTCGCCATTGGCGTGGCCCTGGCCGCCTTTGCCGGCGCCATCGCCGCCCCGGTCTCCTCGGTCTACCCGGGCATGGGCAATGCCATCCTCATCATTTGTTTCGTGGTCGTCGTGATCGGCGGCATCGGTTCCATCAAGGGCGCTTTCCTTGCCGCCATGCTGGTGGGTTTTGTCGACACCTTTGGGCAGATCTTCTTTCCGGCCGCCGCCGGCGTGCTGGTCTACGTGCTCATGGCCGCGATTCTCCTGTTCAAGCCCGAAGGGCTCTTCAAGCAAGGCTGACACCTTATGCGATCCACTGTACGCGCTATTTTCATACTGGCGCTGATTTGCGCCGTGGCGCTCTTGCCCATGGTCACCACCGGCTACTACACCGGCCTGGTCGTCAAGATCCTCATCTACGCGCTGTTCGCCCTGAGCCTGCAACTGCTGGTGGGCTGCGCCGGGCTGGTCAGCCTGGGCCACGCGGCCTTCTTCGGCATTGCCGCCTATTACGTCACGCTGCTCTCGCCCGAAAGCGGCCCGGGCAATCTGTTCATCCTGCTGCCCAGCGCCGTGCTGGCCGCCATGGCCTATGCCCTGGTCACGGGCGCGCTGTCGCTGCGCACCAAGGGCATCTACTTCATCATGGTCACCCTGGCCTTCGCCCAGATGGCCTATTACGTCTTTCACGACACGGCCGTAGGCGGGGGCACCGATGGCATCTACCTGTATTTCCGCCCTGAACTGCGCATCGGCGACTGGGTCCTGCTCAATCTGGACGACCAGTACGTCTTTTACCTGTTCACGCTGGGCTGCATGCTGCTGACCTGGGCCTTCCTGGCCATGCTGATGCGCTCGCGCTTTGGCGCGGCCATCACCGGCATTCGCGTGAACGAGCCGCGCATGCGCTCGGCGGGCTATTCCACCTTCAAGTACAAGCTGGTCGCCTATGTCGTGGCCGGCGGGCTGGCCGGCGTGGCCGGGTTTCTGTACGCCGCCAAAGACGGCTACGTCAACCCCGAGCTGCTGGCCTGGGAGCAATCGGGCCTGGTGCTGCTGATGGTCATCCTGGGCGGCAGCGGCCGCCTATGGGGGGCGATCATCGGCGCCGTGGTGCTCACCCTGCTGCAAGAAGGCTTCCAATCGCAAGCTCTGTTTGGCGAGCTGTCCAAGAACTGGCACCTGACCTTCGGCCTGGCCATCATCATCCTGGTCGCCATTTTGCCTCAGGGTCTGGCCGGGCTGCCCGAACAGCTGCGCGCGCGCCGGCACGCCGCCAAGAAAGCCAAACCATCGCCCACCACGGCGTAAGGGCACTGACATGACCACCTTACTTTCCGCCAAGAATATTACCCGCCGTTTCGGAGGCCTGACGGCCATCGACAATGTCTCGCTCAACCTGGACCGTGGCACGGTCCACGCCGTCATCGGCACCAACGGCGCGGGCAAGTCCACCCTGGTCAGCGTACTGGCCGGCGAGCTCGCGCCCAATGAAGGCAGCATCTTCCTGAACGACCAGGACATCACCAGTTGGCCGCAACCGCGCCGTGCCCGCGCAGGCATGGGCCGCAGCTACCAGCGCACCACCATTTTCCCCAGCCTGAGCGTGCACGAGAACTGCCGCATCACCGCCCAGGCCCGGCACCAGAAGTTCTGGAGCTGGGCCAGCCCCGCCCAGCATTGCGCGCTAAGCAACGAGGCGGCCGATCGGGCGCTGGCACTGGCCGGCCTGGACGCCGACGGCAAGCGCATCGCCGGCCTGCTCTCGCACGGCGGCAAGCGCCAGCTGGAAATCGCCATGAGCCTGGCCACCCACCCCAATGTGCTTCTGCTGGACGAGCCCCTGGCGGGCATGGGGCCCGAGGAAACCGACCGCATGCTCGACCTGCTGCAATCGCTCAAGTCCGAACACGCCATCTTGTTGGTGGAGCACGACATGGACGCTGTGTTCCGCATCGCCGATGTCATCACCGTCATGGTCAACGGCGCCGTCATTGCCCACGGCGATCCCATCGCCATCCGCGCCAATCCCGACGTCCAGACCGCCTATCTCGGAGACGAAGAATGACCGCCCTGATCAAGGCCGAGAACCTGCACACCTACTACGGAGCCAGCCACATCCTGCACGGCGTCGCACTCGAGATCCAGCCGGGCGAAGCGGTGGGCTTGCTGGGGCGCAACGGCATGGGTAAAACCACCCTGATCCGCACCGTCATGGGCCACGTCCAGCCCACCCAGGGCAGCATCGCCATCCGGGGTAAAGACAGCACCCGCGCCAAGCCGTTCCAGGTGGCCAAGATGGGCGTGGCCTACGTGCCTGAAGGCCGGGGCATCTTCCCCAATCTGGATGTGCGCGAAAACCTGATGGTGGCGGCGCGTCCCGGCCATAATGGCCGCACCGACTGGACCTACGAACGGGTGCTGGAAACCTTCCCCAGGCTCACCGAGCGCTTGGGACACGGCGGCCAGCAATTGTCGGGGGGCGAGCAGCAGATGCTGGCCATCGGGCGCGCCCTGATGACCAACCCCGACCTGCTGATCCTGGACGAAGCTACCGAAGGGCTGGCGCCGCTGATCATCGCCGAGATCTGGCGCATCATCAGCGCCATCCGCGAAACCGGCGTGGCTACCCTGATCGTCGACCGCAACTACCGCAAGGTGCTGGCCCATACCGATCGCTGCGTCGTGCTGCAAAAGGGCCGCGTCGTCGAACAACGCAACAGCGCCGAACTCACCGCCCAAACCGAGCTGCTTACCCAATATCTGGGCGTTTAGCCTCAAAGGCAGCCGCAGCACGGCCAATGCGATCGTTGACCGCCTGCCATTCAGCCGTGCCGGGCGGTTGCTCCATCACGATGCGCTGAACCGAGCCATCGTCCAAACCGCGCAGCAGCGCGTACAGATCGCGCGCGTATTCGCTTGCCCTGTCGGCCGCCCTCACCCAGCGGACCAGGGCGGGCAAATCAGCCGGCGGCTCGCCAAACGCCACGATCGCTGTCGCCGTGGTTTCTTTACCCAGGCCAAGCACATACTGTTCCAACTGCCTCGTGGACAGCAAATGCAAGGGCGTGTGCGGCGCGTAATGCGCTTTCAATGAGCCGGACACTCGCGGCGCATCGGCATCGGGTCGCACAGGTTCCACACCCAGCACCTGCGCCACTTGTTCAGCACTGATATGCCCAGGGCGCAATAGGGCCGGCGGCCTGCCCTGGCTCACACGGGACAAATCGACAATGGTGGACTCTATGCCGACCTGCGACGCGCCCCCTTCCAGAACCAGGAGCTCATCACCCAGGTCGGAAAACTCGCTGCGCACATGTTCCGCCCGCGTAGGCGACACCTGGCCGAATTTGTTGGCCGAAGGGGCAGCCAGCCCACCCTGACTACCAGGCCTTGCCTGAGCAAAACCTGCCAATAGCCGTTTGGCAACGGGGTCCGAAGGACAGCGCAAACCAACACTGTCCTGCCCCCCGCTGACGGCGGCGGGAATATGCGCGGCGCGCGGCAGAATCAGCGTAAGCGGGCCAGGCCAGAACGCCTTGATCAACGCCTGGGCGCTTGCCGGAACCGAGCCGGCCCAGTAGTCGAGATCGGCGTCCGGCGCCAGGTGCACAATGACGGGATGATTGGAGGGCCGGCCTTTGGCTGCATAGATACGGGCGATGGCATCCGGGTTCTCGGCATCGGCCCCCAGGCCATAAACCGTTTCGGTCGGAAACGCCACCAGGCGCCCCTGAAGCAGGCGATCTATCGCAGTCGCCAGAGCGGCGTCGGTGGCGGCGTCGGTATCCGGCATACGCGTTATGGCGCAGCCTTGAATGCAATGCCCAACGCCTGGGCCACCGCCGCCGCGCTGCGCTGCGCATCGGCCAACGTGGCGCCCAACACATTGACATGCCCCATTTTTCGTCCCGGACGCGCCTCGGCCTTTCCATAAAGATGCAAGCGGGCGCCAGGCACGCGTAAAACAGCGGCCCAGTCGGGCTCGCGCTGCTGCGAATCGGCGTCGAACCAGACATCGCCCAGGATATTCAGCATGAAACTGGGACACAGCAAGTTGGGCACACCCAACGGCAGCCCCGCCATCGCCCTGGCTTGCTGCTCGAATTGGCCCGCGACGCAGGCATCCATGGAATAGTGGCCGCTATTGTGGGGCCTGGGAGCGATCTCGTTGGCAATCAGGGTGCCGTCGGCCAATACGAAGAACTCCACACACATGACCCCGACATAGTCCAGCGCCTGAGCCAGTCCTAGCGCCGCTTCAGCCGCCCGGCCAAGCAACATGCCGGTCAGTTCGGCCTGACGCAAGGCGGGCTCCATGCCAGCGGCAATCGCGGCCTCGAGCGCACCTTCGCCGACTGCGGAAACAGCAAGAATCCCGTTCCTGTGCTCGTTGACCGCCGGCGGATACACCACCGTTTGCCCGTCAGCACCTCGCGCCAAAACAACAGAAATCTCGAACGCCAGGGGCTGCCAGGCCTCAAGGACGCAATCCATGCTGCCCAGCGCCTGCCAGGCGGCAAGCGCTTCTTGATGCGAGGCGACCCGAGCCTGACCCTTGCCATCGTAGCCAAGGCGCGCGGCCTTGAGAATGCCCGGAAACAGCGTGTCGGGCAGGCCGTCGAGGTCGGAAGGCTTCGCCACCACGGTGTAAGGGGCAACGGGAACGCCCGCGCCCGCGATAAAGGCTTTCTCAAGGATGCGGTCCTGGACAAGGGCCACCGCGTCCGCCGACGGACTGACCCGGCTATGTTGTGCAAGCAGGCGCAGACTGGCCGCCGGCACATTCTCGAACTCGGTGGTCACCGCCGGGCACAGTGCGCCTAATTGCGCCAGCGCGGCCGCGTCGTCGTAGGCCGCCTGTATATGTTGATCGGCAACGTCGCCGGCGGGGCACTGGGCGGCAGGATCCAGCACTGCCACTTTAAACCCCAGGCTTTGCGCGGCATGGCAGAACATGCGGCCCAACTGGCCACCGCCCACAATGCCCAGCCATTGGCCGGGAGCCACGATGGAAGAAGAATTAGCTGATGTCATGATGCAACGGACGGCGGCGGCACGACCATGGCGCGCGCCGCCTGAGTCTGGCGCGTGCGAAAGGCCTCGAGCCTGTGGCGCAAAGCCGCATCGTGCACCGCAAGGCAGGCGACAAAGTGCAATGCGGCATTGGCCGCCCCCGCCTCGCCAATGGCAAACGTGGCAACCGGCACGCCTTTGGGCATCTGCACGATGGACAAGAGCGAATCTTCGCCCTGCAAATATCGGGATGGCACGGGCACCCCATAGACGGGCACCGGGGTCAGTGCCGCCATCATGCCAGGCAGATGAGCCGCCCCGCCCGCACCGGCAATAATGCCCTTCAAGCCACGCTGCAACGCCGCCTCACCGTAATCGGCCATGTCCTGTGGCATGCGATGGGCAGACACCACACGAACCTCGTAGGCAAGCTCGAACTCGTCAAGCACGGCCACTGCATGCTGCATGATGTTCCAATCGCTGGACGAACCCATGATAATGCCCGCCACGGGCGATGCTGCGCTGGAGGGCTTGGTGATTTCCGTCATGGTCAGCTCGTGAGGCGTGTAAGGGCTTCGCGGTATTTGTCGGCCGTTTTCTGCAGGATATCAGCAGGCAGGCGCGGCGCAGGCGCAGTCTTGTTCCAATCTTGGGTTTCCAGCCAATCGCGCACAAATTGCTTGTCGAACGACGGGGGGCTGCTGCCTTCCACGTAATCGGCGGCGGGCCAGAAACGGGATGAGTCGGGCGTAAGGACTTCATCCATCAGATGCAGCACGCCATCGCCATCCAGCCCAAACTCGAATTTGGTGTCCGCAATAATAATGCCTTTGCTTGCCGCAAAAGCCGAAGCCTCGGTATAAAGCGCCAGGGTAATGCGTCGGATGCGTTCGGCCAGGTCGCTGCCTACTTGCTCGACAACGTAGGCAAAATCCACGTTCTCGTCGTGCGCACCGATCTCGGCTTTGGCGGCGGGCGTAAAAATGGCTTGCGGCAGCCTGGCGGCTTGTTTCAGCCCGGCAGGCAAGGCAATGCCGCACACCGCACCGCCGGCCAGATAATCTTTGTAGCCGGAACCGATTAAATAGCCGCGCGCCACTGCCTCGACCAGTATCGGCTGCAAACGCTTTACCACCACGGCCCGCCCTTTCACCTGTTCGCGTTCGTCGGCGGCGACAACGTCCTCGGGGCGCACACCCGTCGAGTGATTAGGTACGATATGCGCCAGCTTTTTCAACCAGAACTCCGTAAGTTCGGTCAGTACCCGCCCCTTGCCCGGAATGGGATCGTCGAGAATGACGTCGAAGGCTGAAATGCGGTCGGAGGCGACGATGAGAAGCTTGTCGTTGCCTACGGCATACATATCGCGCACCTTGCCGCGCGCGAGCAGCGGCAAGGACTGAAGCGTCGACTGATGCAACGCCGGCATTTACTGCACCACCTGGGCCAGCTCGCCGGCCGCATAGCGACGGGCCATTTCGTCCAGCGGAATGGCCTTGATCTTGTCGGCATTGCCGGCCGTGCCAAACTGCTGATAACGCTGCACGCAGATTTCCTTGGCGGCCAGCCGCGCCGGCTTCAGGTATTCACGCGGGTCGAACTTGGAGGGGTTCTCGTGCATGAAGCGGCGGATCGCAGCCGTCATGGCCAGACGGATATCGGTATCAATATTCACTTTACGCACGCCAAACTTGATGGCGGTTTGTACTTCTTCCACCGGCACGCCGTAGGTTTCCTTCATGTCGCCGCCATACTTGCGGATTTCAGCCAATAGGTCTTGCGGCACGCTGGAGCTGCCATGCATAACCAAGTGCGTGTTGGGCAGGCGGGCGTGGATTTCCTTGATGCGGGAGATCGACAGAATGTCGCCAGTGGGCTTGCGGGTGAACTTGTAGGCGCCGTGGCTGGTGCCAATGGCGATGGCCAGGGCGTCGAGCTGGGTTTGGCGCACGAAGTCGGCGGCCTGCTCGGGATCGGTCAGCAACTGATCCATGGTCAGCGTACCTTCCGCGCCGTGGCCGTCTTCCTTGTCGCCCTTCATGGTTTCCAGCGAACCCAGGCAACCCAGCTCGCCTTCCACCGTGATGCCCAGCTTATGCGCCATGGCAACGACCTTCTTGGTGACGTCCAGATTGTATTCATAGTCGGCGATGGTCTTGCCGTCGGCCTCGAGCGAGCCGTCCATCATGACGCTGGTGAATCCAAGGTCGATGGCGCCTTTGCAGATATCGGGCGACTGCCCATGATCCTGGTGCATGACGACCGGCAGGTGGGGATAGCTGTCGACCGCCGCCTGGATCAGGAGCTTAAGGAAACCTTCGCCCGCGTACTTGCGCGCGCCGGCGGAAGCCTGCATGATGACCGGGCTGTTGGTTTCGTGCGCGGCCTCCATAATGGCCTGCACCTGCTCGAGGTTGTTAACGTTAAATGCAGGGATACCATAACCGTGCTCGGCTGCGTGATCGAGCAACTGGCGCATGGAAACTAGGGCCATGACAAGACCTCCAAATCAAAGAATAAAAGGATTGCTGCAATTTTACCCGAATGCGCGTAATGCCTTGATCGTAAAGGCTTGCGCAGCCGGAAAGCGTTCATAAACGGGGCGGCCTGATCGCGGATTTCGGCCTGAACGCCTTGACGACGTCTTCGCGGGTTTCGATATAGGGCCCGCCGATCAGGTCGATGCAGTAAGGAACGGCTGCGAAAATGCCTGGAACCAGTGTTTTGCCATCCGCATCTTTCAAACCCTCGAGGGTTTCCTTGATGGCTTTGGGCTGCCCCGGCAAATTGATGATCAAGGCGGCGTGGTCGGCCATTTCGCGGATTACGGCCACTTGGCGCGAGAGGATGGCGGTTGGCACGAACTGAAGGCTGATCTGCCGCATTTGTTCGCCGAACCCCGGCATTTCCTTGGTGGCGACAGCCAGTGTGGCTTCCGGCGTAAGGTCGCGCCGCGCCGGGCCCGTACCACCCGTTGTCAATACCAGGTCGCAGCCCGCCTGGTCCACCAGCTCGGTGATGGCCGCTGAAATGCTCGAGGCATCGTCGGCGATGAGCCGGGTGGCGAACTGCGCGGGCTGCGCCAGCGCGGCATCAAGCCAGGCTTGCAAGGCGGGAATGCCCTGATCCTCGTACACGCCGGTCGAGGCCCGATCGGATACCGAAATCAGACCCACCAGAAGATCGTCGGGATGGCGACGACTCATGCGCAAATTCTCAGACATAAAACCTCCGTAGTGCTCTATCTTGGGCTCACCCGCGCTTATCGGTCCCGTTCAAGGCGCGCTGCTGGAGCACCTCGACTGCGGGCAGGACCCGACCTTCGAGGAACTCAAGGAATGCCCCGCCACCTGTAGAGATATACCCCACCTTGTCGGCAATTTCATACTTGGAAATCGCCGCCAGGGTGTCTCCGCCACCAGCAATGGAAAACCCCGATGAGTCGGCAATGGCCTGGGCGATGACCCGGGTTCCGCCGGCAAAGGCGTCGAACTCGAAAACACCCACCGGCCCATTCCAGACGATGGTTCCGGCCTTCTTCAGGATAGCCGCCAATTGGGCGGCTGTCGCCGGGCCGATGTCCAGAATCATGTCATCGTCGGCAACATCAGCGGCGTTCTTGACGACTCCCGGCACATCCGCACCGAAGGATTTTGCGCACACGACATCGACCGGAATGGGCACGCCGGCGCCGCGCTTTTCCATCAGATCGATTACTTCGCGCGCCTGGTCGACTTGATCGGGTTCTGCCAGCGACTTGCCGATATTGAGCCCCTTGGCCAACATAAAGGTATTGGCGATGCCGCCGCCAACCACCAACTGATCCACTTTGTCGGCCAGTGAGCGCAAAATGGAAAGCTTGGTCGACACCTTGGAGCCGCCGACAATGGCCACCATGGGACGACGGGGGTTTTCGAGAGCCCGACCCAACGCGTCAAGCTCGGCTTCAAGCAAAGGCCCCGCGCATGCAACGGGCGCAAAACGGGCAATACCATGCGTGGTGGCTTCAGCGCGATGCGCCGTACCGAAGGCGTCGTTCACATAGACGTCGCACAAGGCCGCCATCTTCCTGGATAAAGCTTCATCGTTGCATTTCTCACCCACGTTGCAACGGCAGTTCTGCAGTAGCACGACCTGCCCTGGCTCAACGGCAACGCCATCCAGCCAGTTCTCGACCAGGCGCACCGACTGCCCCAACAGCTGCGAAAGGCGATCCGCGACCGGTTGCAAAGAGTCTCCCGGCGAAACCGCGCCTTCGACAGGCCTCCCCAGATGGGAGGTGACCATGACGGCAGCGCCCGCATCCAGCGCCAGGCGGATAGCCGGCACCGACGCGCGCACACGGGTGTCTTCAGTAATCTTGCCCGCGTCGTCGAGCGGGACGTTAAGGTCGGACCGGATAAAAACGCGCTTGCCTGCCAGCGCATCAGACCGGGCCAGGGCGGTAAGTGTAGTGATGGATGTCATAGTGGAAAGAAAACGGGGTGCAATAGAACCAGGGGCGGGAAAGACCCGCCCCTTGGTTTAAGGAAACAACAGCTTACTTGGCAGCAACCAAGGCAACCGTGGTGTCCAGCATGCGGTTCGAGAAGCCCCACTCGTTGTCATACCACGAGCCCACCTTGACCAGATTGCCGGAAACCTTGGTAAGCCCTTCATCGACCGTGCTGGATGCGGCGGTGTGGTTATAGTCGGCAGATACGAGCGGCTCGTTGCTGTATTCCAGAATCCCCTTGAGCGGGCCTTCGGCGGCCGCTTGCTTGAGAATGCTGTTGACTTCTTCAACCGACGTTTCACGCGCCGCAATAAACGAAAGATCGACCATCGACACATTAATAGTCGGGACACGAATGGCATAGCCATCCAGGCGCCCGTTCAATTCGGGCAACACCAGACCGACCGCCGATGCGGCTCCCGTCTTGGTGGGGATCATGCTGGACGTCGCCGACCGTGCACGACGCAGGTCGCTGTGATAGACGTCGGTCAGAACCTGGTCGTTGGTGTAGGCGTGGATGGTCGTCATCAAGCCGTTGACCAGGCCGATTTTCTGGTGCAAGGGCTGAACCAGCGGCGCCAGGCAGTTGGTCGTGCACGACGCATTCGAAATGACCGTATCGCTGGCCTTCAGCACCTGATGGTTCACGCCGTAAACAATAGTGGCGTCAACGTCTTTGCCGCCCGGCGCCGAAATAATGACCTTCTTGGCTCCGCCCTTGATATGCGCGCCGGCCTTTTCCTTGGTCGTGAAGAAACCGGTGCATTCGAGCACGACATCAACCTTCAAGTCGCCCCAGGGCAGTTCCGCAGGATTGCGATTGGCCAGCACACGGATGCGGTCGCCATTGACGATCATGTGATCGCCGTCGACTTCGACCGTGCCGGGGAAGCGGCCATGGGCCGTATCGTAGCGGGTCAGATGGGCATTGGTTGTCGGATCACCCAAGTCATTGATCGCCACGATTTCAATATCGTGCTTCTTGCCGCCTTCGTAGTGGGCGCGCAAAATATTGCGGCCAATACGACCGTATCCGTTGATCGCTACGCGAATTGCCATGATTACTCTCCTGTTTTATAAAACCTGCTCGACTGCCGCCGCAACCTTGTCGGCGGTCAGGCCAAAATGCTTGAACAACACGCCGGCGGGCGCCGATTCGCCGTAGGTATCAATGCCCACGACCGCGCCCTCCAGGCCAACATACTTGTACCAACCGGCGGTAACCCCTGCCTCGACCGCCACGCGCGGCAAGCCCTTGGGCAATACCGATTCGCGCCATTGCGCATCCTGCTGATCGAAAACATTGGTGCAGGGCATGGACACCACACGCACTGCCACGCCTTTCCCGGCCAGTTGCTCTTGTGCCTGCAAGGCCAAGGCAACCTCGGAGCCGGTGGCGATGATGACCGCTTTTGGCTTTGCCGCATCGCGCAACACATAACCGCCACGCTCAATCGCTGCGAGTGTCTGGGCATCGCGCTGGACAAAAGGCAGGTTCTGGCGCGACAACAGAAGCGCACTGGGGCCGCCATCGTTCACCTGCATGCCGATGCTGGCGGGCCGCTGAACGGCTTGCCGCCAGGCCACCGCGGTTTCCGTCGTGTCGCAAGGCCGCCAAACATGAAGATTGGGAATCAAGCGCAAACTGGCTGCGTGCTCGATTGACTGATGGGTGGGGCCGTCTTCTCCCAAGCCGATGGAATCGTGCGTAAAGACATGCACGACCCGCTGCTTCATCAGCGCCGCCATGCGCACTGCATTGCGTGAGTAATCTGAAAAGGTCAGGAAAGTGCCGCCGAACGGCAGATAGCCTCCGTGCAAGGCCACCCCGTTCATGATAGCCGCCATGCCGAACTCGCGCACGCCATAGTTGATGTGCCCGCCGGCCTGCAGGCCTTGTTCGGTACAGCGCACAGGAGTTACGCCCTTCCAGTCGGTAAAGTTGGAGCCGGTGAGGTCGGCCGAACCGCCCAGAAATTCGGGCAGGAACTCCGCGAACGCGGTGATGGCGAACTGCGACGCCTTGCGCGTGGCGACTGTTTCGGCCTTTTGGACCGTTTGCTCGATGAACTGGCCGGCCTTGGCGTCAAAGTCGGCCGGCAACTGGCCGGCCATACGCCGCGAAAACTCGGCGGCCTGGGCGGGATAAGCCTTGGCGTAAGCATCGAAACGCGTCTGCCAATTGGCTTGCCACTGCTGGCCCTTGATCCGCGTATCCCAGCGCGTATAGACATCGGCCGGCACCACAAACGGCTCGTGCGGCCACTCAATGGCTTCGCGCGTGGCCAGGATCTCGTCGGCGCCCAGTGGGGCGCCATGCACTTTCGCGGTGCCCGCCATGGCCGGCGAACCCTTGCCGATAATGGTGCGGCAGCAAATCAAGGTGGGGCCATTGTTTTCAGCCGCCGCCGCTTTGGCCTGCGCGATGGCGGCATCGACCGCTGCAACACTGTGCCCGTCGACGTCGCGCAGCACATTCCAGCCATAGCTTTCGAAGCGCTTGGCGGTATCGTCGGCAAACCAGTCCTGGACTTTTCCGTCGATGGATATGCCATTGTCATCATAGAAGACAATAAGCTTGGACAGTTTGAGCGTGCCCGCCAATGAGCAGACCTCGTGGGAGATCCCTTCCATAAGACAACCGTCGCCTACGAATGCATAGGTGTAATGATCGACGATCTCGTGTCCTTCGCGATTGAACTCTTTAGCCAGCAACGCTTCGGAAAGGGCCATCCCGACGGCGTTGGACAAACCTTGTCCCAGCGGACCCGTGGTGGTTTCCACTCCGGCGGTAATCCCCACTTCGGGGTGGCCCGGTGTACGCGAATGCAACTGGCGAAAGTTCTGCAGCTCTTCAATCGGCAGGTCGTAACCCGTTAGATGCAGCAACGAATAGATGAGCATGGACCCGTGCCCATTGGACAAGACGAACCGATCGCGATCAGCCCACGCAGGATCCGCGGGGTTATGACGCAAATGGCGCGTCCATAAAGCTTCGGCGATATCCGCCATGCCCATTGGCGCCCCCGGATGACCCGAATTGGCTTTTTGGACAGCGTCCATCGAAAGGGCGCGAATGGCATTGGCCAGGGAAGAATCCTGGACGGGCGAGGTGCTCATTGAAAACTCACAAGAAGGGCCGTCAAGCTAAATCAAGACGGCCTGGCAACAAGGTAGCAAAGCTCATGATTTTAACATCCGTGCCGCATATGTCCTGTTACACCAGCTTACCCAGCCTCTGGACCGCAAAAGACTTAAACTAAGATGCGTTACCCACCCTCATGCGCTGCCAGGCCCGATGCCCACACCCCGCTTCTACTGCCCCACCGCCCTTCGACCTCAATCCACCATCGAACTGCCCGCCGAACTGGCACACTACGCCTTGCGCGTGCTGCGGCTGAAACCGGGCGCCGACATTATCCTGTTCGACGGCCGGGGCGGACACTACACCGCCGTCCTGCAAGCCGAGGGAAAGAAAGCCTTTGCGCAGATCGGCGCCCATGAAGCTATCGAGGCCGAGCTGCCGGGAAACATTGTGCTCGTCCAGGGCATTGCCTCCGGCGACAAAATGGATTGGGTCATCGAAAAGGCGGTCGAGATGGGGGCCGGCCGGGTCGTTCCCCTGGCGGCGCGGCGCAGTGTCTTGCAGCTAAGCGGCGAACGCCTTGAAAAACGCCTGCGCCATTGGGTGCGAGTAGCACAGGCCGCCAGCGAACAATGTGGGCGCAATCGCCTGATGACTGTTGACCGGCCGATCAATCTGGCGGACTTCCTGGCGACATGCGATCAAAACGCCACGATTCTTTTCTGCGACCCCGACGCCACACAGACATTGCAGCAATCGTTGCCGCGCGACGCATCGGACATCATTCTGATTATCGGCCCGGAGGGGGGTTGGGCGCCGGAAGAGCTAAGCGAAGCCGCGCGACATGCGCTGATTCCCGTACAGTTCGGTCGGCGCATACTGCGCACCGAAACGGCGGGCACCGCCCTGATCGCGGCCGTCAGCGCCCTGCTGGACTGGCACTAGTGTGCTGCCCGGCTCATTCGCGCATCCGGATTCATTCGCCCGGCGGCACACCAAGCAGGTGTTAACCGCCCCCTGAATACGGCGTGGGTGCAATGCCCGGTTCGGGATCGGGATGCTTGCCTGCATGCTGTACGGCATAAACCAGCACACGGCCATTGCTGTTGGCGAACTCCATGGCGTCGGCACAGACGTCCAAAATGGCATTTGCATCGTCGGCCAGCGCAGGGTCTCCGGAATGCAAATTGTGGAACCACAACAGCATTCCGGTTTTCTGGTCAAGCACTGTGTCGCACAAGCAGTCGTACAGCGCGTCGAGATTGCCGCCAAAAAATTCGGGAAAATCTACCGCCTTCACGACAGCGCGCAGAACGGCGGAGCGGCTGCGCGCCCGGTCGCAATCGACGACAAATGCCGCCAACCCCTGTTCGCGTGCCTGCGCAACCGCGTCATCTTGCGTAATGGAAGAAGCATCGAGCAAACTGCTCTTGGTAAATTGTTTCAATAACGTTTTTGCCCGGGTCATGACGGCGTCTCCTTGAAAAACGCTTGGACTTCATCAATACGATGCATACTATCGGCGTATCCCAGCTTGACCAGCTCCCGCGTATACGCCGCTTCGAATAGCAGGTAGGACACCAAAGCGCCTCCATTTGAAGCGCTCGAACCCGACGATACACCGAGAACGCGAAAAAGTGTACGTACCGCGCGAGGCATTTGATCAATGTGCTCCATTGCAACAGTATCCAGCGACCGGCTGGGCGTGATGGAAAAGGTATTCACCAGCCGCAACGGCTGGCCTGACCGCTGCTCGGGAGACATTCTTGCCAGCAGCCCGTTGATCCGCTCCAAGCGCTCCACATCGGTGGAAACCCCATCCAGGAAGATGCTGGACAAGGCATGGCCGCTGATTTGCGCCAGCGAGGGGTAGCTGGAATCCACCTTGCGGTCTTCCGTGTGGGTATCGTCGCGGTGCCCGGTTCCAATGACGAATATTTTCTTGGCGCCCAGATGAATCGCCGGACTCATGGGCGCCAGTTGCCGCATGGAACCATCGCCGCACCATTCAGTCTTGCCCTGCATCAGGATGGCCTGGGCGGGAAAGACAAAGGGGATGGAACTGGACGCCAGCAAATGATCCACGCCGATGGGCCCGGGCACAGCGCGGCGCAAGGAGCGCGTCCAGGGCTCGATCCCGCGTTCGGCCTGATAGAACGTTAAATGTTCGCCGCTGGTGTAGGCAGTGGCGGTGATCGCCAGGGCCTCAAGGTGGCCCTGGTCCAGGTTGGCCGCCAGTTGTTCGAAATCCAGCGCGTCTTCCAGCAACTTGCCCAACGGCTGGTTGTCCAGCAGCGACTGCGGATGTGTGCCGCGTAGCTCGGGCACCACCCATCCCACCGCCAGCATGGACAGCCAGCGAAACCCCGTCCAGAACAGCCCGGCCGGATCCGAATGGTAGACGTCCCGGGTGTTCAGGCTTTCCCATAAGAAGCGCAAACGGTCAATGGCCAGATGAGGTTCGTGCGCCCGGCACGCCAGGGCGGCGGCATTGATCGCCCCTGCCGACGTGCCGCAGATAATGGGGAAGGGATTGGGGAAATCCGGCCGGCGATCGGGGTCGAGGATTTTCAACACACCCGCCAGCACCCCAACCTGATAAGCCGCCCGGGCGCCGCCGCCTGTCAGAACCAGACCTATTGACGGATTGTACGGACAGCTCGCCATAAAGGATCAGGTAATGCGGGGGGTATTGGCATCGAGCACGGTCAGGGCAGCCATGTTGACAATGCGCCTGACCGTGGAACTGGACGTCAGGATGTGCACCGGGGCATTCGCGCCAAGCAAGAACGGCCCAACCGCCACATTGCCGCCGGCTGCCGTCTTGAGCAGGTTGTACGCGATGTTGCCGGCATCGACGCTTGGGCAGATCAGCAGATTGGCCGCGCCTTTAAGGGTGGTGGAAGGCAGGACACGGTTGCGCAGGCTTTCATCCAGAGCGCAATCGCCATGCATCTCGCCGTCAACTTCCAGCTCGGGATCCATCTGTCGAATAATGGCCAGGGCTTCGCGCATCTTCGCGCCGGATGCCGAGCTGCCCGTCCCGAAATTGGAACGCGACAACAAGGCGGCCTTGGGCACCATATTAAGACGCCGCATTTCGGTGGCTGCCGCCAATGTGATCTCGGCGATCTGCTCGGCGTTGGGGTCATCATTGACGTGTGTATCCGCCAGCGCCAGGGTGCGTTCGGCCAACAGCAGGATATTCATGGCGGCGTACGTTTGGGCGCCCGGCGCCTTGCCAATGACTTCGTCAATGAAGCGCAAATGATTGGCGTAAGAACCCACGGTGCCGCATACCATGCCGTCGGCATCGCCCAGATGAACCATCATGGCGCCAATCAGCGTCAGGCGACGGCGCATTTCGACCCGCGCCATTTCCTTGCTGATGCCCTGCCGGCACATCATTTCCCAATACGTGGTCCAGTAGCGGTGGAAACGGTCATCGAACTCGGGGTTGGTGACCTCGACATCTTCGCCCAGGCGCAAGCGCAGACCAAATTTCTTGATGCGGGCCTCGAGCACCGCCGGACGGCCAATGAGAATGGGCTTGGCCAGCTTTTCGTCGACCACGATCTGAACCGCGCGCAAGACACGTTCGTCTTCACCCTCGCTGAATACAATGCGTGACTTGCCGCCATCGCGCACCATGCTTTTTGCCGTGGAGAACAAGGGTTTCATGAAGGAACCCGAGCGATACATGAACTGCTGCAATTGGTCGATATAACCGTCGAAATCAGCGATGGGCCGGGTAGCGACGCCATCCTCCATGGCCGCCCGCGCCACGGCCGGCGCCACCCGGACGATAAGGCGCGGATCGAACGGCTTGGGTATCAGGTACTCGGGCCCGAACGACACGCCATAGGTGCCGTAGGCTGCCGCCACCAGGTCGTTTTGCTCTTCCTGGGCCAATTGAGAAATGGCCTGCACGGCGGCTTTCTCCATGCCCCGCGTGATGGTGGTTGCCCCGACATCGAGCGCCCCCCGGAAAATATAGGGAAAGCACAATACGTTATTGACCTGGTTGGGGTAGTCGGATCGACCCGTCGCCATCACGATGTCGTCGCGAACGGCGTGGGCGTCTTCCGGCAGGATCTCGGGATCGGGATTGGCCAGCGCCAGAATGACCGGCCGGGGCGCCATCCTGGCCACCATGTCGGGCTTCAGCACGCCGCCTGCGGACAAGCCCAGGAATACGTCGGCGCCTTCGATGATCTCGTCCAGCTTGCGGGCCGAGGTGTCTTGGGCGAACGCTTCTTTGTCTGGATCCATTAAAGCGGTTCGACCTTTGTACACCACGCCTTCGATATCCGACACCCAAATGTTTTCCACCGGGAGGCCAAAGTCGACCAACAGGTTCAAGCAGGCCAACGCCGCAGCGCCCGCCCCCGACACCACCAGTTTGACGGACCGGATGTCTTTTTCCACTACCTTCAAACCGCTGATAAATGCCGAGGCAACGCAAATGGCGGTGCCGTGCTGATCGTCGTGGAATACCGGGATATTCATGCGCTTGCGCAGTTCACGCTCGACGGTAAAACATTCAGGCGCCTTGATGTCTTCCAGATTGATCCCACCGAAGGTGGGTTCCAGGCCGGCGATGATGGTGATCAGCTTTTCGGGGTCGGTTTCATTGATTTCGATGTCGAACACATCGATGCCCGCGAACTTCTTGAACAGGACCGCCTTGCCTTCCATCACGGGCTTGGACGCCAGCGCACCGATATTGCCCAGGCCCAGGACGGCCGTGCCATTGGTGATCACCCCAACCAGGTTGCCCCGGCCCGTATAGCGAAACACGTTCTTGGCATCGGCAACGATCTCTTCGCAGGCGGCTGCGACACCGGGGGAATACGCCAGGGCCAGATCACGCTGATTGGATAGTTGCTTGGTTGGCGCGACCTCGATTTTGCCGGGCCGTCCCTGTTCGTGATATTCAAGCGCCGCTTTGCGAAAAGTATCTTCCATGATGTTCAATCTTCTACCGGTGAATAGGACAGGTATTCATTCTATCCTTTAGATCACCACTTTAGGGAACGCCTAAAAGTGGAATTCAGGCGGAATCAGCACCCCCCTTCCGTACACACGCACTGAGGCCGATCAAAGGTCCTGCCCCGGATGGGGAAACAGCCCCGCAGGATCAAACAGCGACTTCACATGTGCATCCAGATCCATGGCGCTGATCCAGCCGGGATCAGTGTCGGAGGCATTGCGCGTGGAGAACGCATGCGCTTGCCAGTCGGGAGCATCGGCCGGGGCCACGTTGGCAAACACCAGCCACTCCACCCAAGCCAGGTCGCCGCCATGCCCCAGCATCAAATGCGCCAGATTTGCATCCCCCTCGGACACGGGGGCCAACGCATCCAGGCGGTAGCGGGCGGGCCAGTCGTGTCGTGAGCGGCACGATTGGCCCGCCGCGCCGTGAATCAGGTTGAAAAGGCCTGGGATCATGGTTTGCAGTGTCAGGGTGTTGAGCGCCTGCCGATTGCCCTGCCCGAATGGACCCAAGGTGGCCAGGCTGCCATCGGCCAGCAGCACCGCCGCATGCAGCAGGCCCGAATGTCTGGTCTGGCCCGACGGCCAGTTGCATAAGCTTCGATCCGCCAGCCATGCGGCTACCGTCAGGTAGCCCGGCATAGACTGGAACTGCTCCAGGCCGGCCTCGGCCAGCTCGCTGAGCAGGCAGCCGGGCCGGACAAACCATTTCCCGTGTTCGTCCGGCATGGCCTCGCACCCCCCCAGACCCGGCGCAGGGTCGACCCACAATACAGAATGATCGTACAAGGGGTCGGCGCCAGGAACGCCATCGAGCGCCAGTGTTACGCGATGCTCGGCGCACAGGGCGCGGGCATGACGCACATCGGCCCCATTTGCGGGGATCAGGCGCGCACTTCCCGATCCATCCCGAAAGCCGAAGTCGAACAGTTCGCCGGCGGCGCGCCGTTTAAGGTCGCGGCAAAACGTTTCCCAGGGGCTGCGCACAGGCCGACGCCCCATCAGAAAATTACGGCGAGGATTTGACGACATGGTATGAGATTCCTGTAGCTCGGGCAGAGGTGGCTTGTCGAATTACAGCCAGGCTCTACAATTGGCATTTTCAATGAGTCAGCCGTATGCCACACCTTGCCAAGCGCACTGAACAAGTGATGCCATTTTACGCCGTGGAAGTATTCAAACAAGCCAACGAGCTTAAGGCGCAAGGCAAAGACATCATCAGCCTGGGAATTGGCGAACCCGACTTCACCGCGCCCGCGCAAGTGGTCGAAACCTTGAACCGGGCGGCAGCGGCGGGGCTAAGCGGCTATACGTCTCCCGCCGGCCTGGCGCCCCTGCGCGAGTCGCTGGCGCTCTACTACCAGCAGGCTTTCGGCGCCACGGTTGACCCCTCGCGCATTCTGGTCACGTCGGGCGCCTCGGGCGCCTTGCTGCTGGCCGCCATGGCGCTGATCAACCCCGGCGACGAAGTGTTGTTGCCCGATCCCTCCTATCCAGCCAACCAGAATTTCATCATGGGAGCGGGAGGCATTCCCCGTCTGATTCCGTCCAGCCCCGAGCAACGCTTCCAGTTGTCGGCCGACGATGTACGACGCCACTGGGGCCCGGCCACTCGCGGTGTGCTGATCGCTTCGCCCAGCAACCCAACAGGCACCAGCATCGCCCGCGACGACCTCAAGGCCCTGATTGCCGAAGTGCGCCAGCGTGACGGCTTCGTCATCATGGATGAAATCTACCTTGGCCTGTATTACGGCGACACACCGCAAAGCGCACTGACCCTCGACGACAACGTCATCATCATCAACAGCTTCTCCAAGTATTTTCACATGACTGGCTGGCGGCTGGGCTGGATGATCGCACCGGCGAGCATGATGCCGGCGCTCGAAAAGCTGGCTGCCAGCATGGCGATTTGCGCGCCCGCCCTGGCCCAGCATGCCGCCCTAACGTGCTTCGAACCCGACGTGATGCGCGTCTACGAAACCCGCCGGCTCTCCTTCAAGCAGCGGCGCGACTATCTTTTGCCAGAGTTCGAGCGCATTGGCTTGTCGGTGCCCGTACCACCCGACGGCGCATTCTATATCTACGCAGATATCAGCCGGCACAGCAAGAACAGCGATGATTTCTCGCACCGACTGTTGCACGAAGCCGGCGTGGCGGCGGTGCCCGGCCGCGATTTCGGGCCGGCGCATGCCGCCCGGTCCATGCGCTTCTCGTACGCCACCGGCCTGGATCGACTGCAGGAAGCCGTGCACAGAATAGAACAATTCCTGAACCGGCAATAGGCGCATCAGCCAAGCAGGGCGCTAGTTTCCAATCGGGATGCCCGAAGCCAGCGCAATGCGCCGCCGTTCGGCCAATACCTTGGACCCGTACCCTCCATCGCCTGGCCCGGTCGCTCCGACATAGCAGGCCAGCCCGCCCGTCACCGATTTACGGCGCTTGATGCAGTCGTGCAGTATCTGGGAGCCCACGCGAATATTCGCGATGGGGTTGATGGCCGCCGCAGTGCCCGTGGAAAAATCCTCGAATTTATCGCGATGCACTTTCGTCATGACCTGCATCAGGCCCTGTGCCCCCACGTGGCTTTCGGCAAACGGGTTGTAGCGGGATTCGATGGCGATCACGGCCAGCACCAGTTGAGGGTCCAGCTTCTTTTCACGCGCCACTTCGAACACCGTTTGTATTAGCACACCGGCAACACTATGCGCAATTTTGTACTTGCGGGCAATATAGCTTCGCAGCGCCTGCGCCTGGGCCTTGCTGACTCCCGGAATGCCAAATGAATCGGCGGCCTGCAGGGCCTCGACAAAGGTGGCGGAAGGTTCGTCCAGCGGCTGGGCGGCGGCTTGCAGGGGCGGAGCGTTCAACATGGAATCGCGACGCATGGATGCCGCACTCTGCCCATAGGCCAGCTCATCCATAGCCGCCGGTCGAAGGCTGACCTGAAGCGCAGCATACATTTGGTGCGACTGGTCCCGCAACGACGGTACGGTAAAGCCCAGCACAATCGTGACCAGCACGGCAATGCCCAGGTACACCGCCGCCACATGCAAAAGCTCGGCAACGTGGTGCCTGGCCCGACGCGCCGCCCGAAAAACCAGTGTGTTCGAATACGTACCGGCCATCCATCCCGCCCAATAAAATGCGATAGTCGATGTTAATCTTAGCCCATCGAAAACTTGTAGCCTGCGAGAGACTCTTCTTGAAATACCGTGACCTTCGCGACTTTATAGCGCAACTCGAGCGCGCTGGCGAACTGAAGCGCATCGCCCACCCAGTGTCGACCACGCTGGAAATGACTGAAATCAGCGACCGGGTGTTGCGTGCGCAAGGCCCCGCCTTGCTGTTCGAGCAGGCCATGCATCGTGGCAGCCCCTCGCCCATACCGGTCCTGACCAATCTGTTCGGCACGCCGGATCGCGTGGCCCAGGGCATGGGCGCATCCGACGTATCCGCTCTGCGCGATATTGGCGAGCTACTGGCTTCGCTGCGCGAACCCGAAGCGCCGCGCGGCCTGCGCGACGCCTTTGCCAAGGTGTCCATGCTTAAGGCAGCCTTATGGGACATGAGCCCCAAAACCATCCGCAGCCCCGCCTGCCAAGACATCGTGCTTGAAGGCAACGACGTCGACCTCGACGCCATTCCTTTACAAACCTGCTGGCCGGGCGATATCGCCCCCCTGCTGACATGGGGCCTGGTCATTACACAAGGGCCCAACGCGCGACGACAAAACCTGGGCATCTACCGACAGCAGCAGATCGGCCGAAACAAACTGATCATGCGCTGGTTGTCGCACCGCGGCGGCGCGCTGGACTTCCGCGATCACAGCCTGGCGCATCCGGGCAAGCCCTTCCCCATTGCCGTAGCCCTGGGAACCGATCCAGCGACCATACTGGGCGCCGTCACCCCCATTCCCGACAGCCTGTCCGAATACCAGTTCGCTGGCCTGCTGCGCGGGTCACGCACCGAAGTAAGCAAGGCGATTGGCAGCGATCTTTCAGTGCCCGCATTTGCCGAAATTGTGCTCGAAGGCCATATCCTGCCCGCCTCGGACCCCAGGGCCATAGCGCCGGATATTCCACCCGGCGTCCCCGGGCCGGCCAACACCGCATGGGAAATGGCCCTGGAAGGGCCGTATGGCGATCACACCGGTTATTACAACGAGCAAGACTGGTTTCCCGTGTTTACCGTGGATCGCATCACCATGCGCCGCAACCCGCTGTATCACAGCACCTACACCGGTAAGCCGCCCGACGAACCCGCCGTGCTTGGGGTGGCCTTGAACGAGGTCTTCGTGCCATTGCTCAAGCGCCAATTACCGGAAATCGTCGATTTCCATCTACCTCCGGAAGGCTGTAGCTATCGCCTGGCCGTTGTCTCCATGCGCAAGCAATACGCAGGCCATCCCAAGCGAGTCATGTTCGGGCTGTGGAGCATACTGCGGCAATTCATGTACACCAAGTTCATTATCGTGGTCGACGAAGACATCAATCCGCGCGACTGGAAGGAAGTGGTTTGGGTCATGACGACGCGCATGGATCCGGTGCGCGACACGCTCCTGGTCGAGAACACGCCCATCGACTATCTCGACTTCGCATCGCCGGTTTCAGGCCTGGGGGGAAAGATGGGCTTGGATGCCACCAATAAATGGCCGGGGGAAACCAGTCGGGAATGGGGCCGCCCCATCACCATGGACCCCGATGTCAAGGCGCGCGTGGACGCCATGTGGAACGAACTGGGGTTGTAAAGCACGGCTTCAGTTGGATGCTCATCCAACCTTGGGGATCAGGCATGCCTGAGGCGCTTATTTTCTTTCGCTGAAGGTTCGGGCCACTTGCAAGCTAAGCAAAACGCCTGCCGCCAAACGCCACCATCGGCGGCGGCGACCCAAGCCAGAAGCCACGGTGGACAGGCTGGATAGCAGGAATGGGTATTGTCGCAGTAGCCCCAGGCCCTGCACCAACAGGTCGGACGGCCCGCGCCGCAGGCCCGACCGCGACAGAAAACCTTTGACCATTGCCGAAGGCGTTAGCGAGTTAGCCAGATCACAGGCGCTGCGACCCAGCGTCTGGCGTTCGATAGCCGCCCGGGCCCTGAGCAATTCAATACGAAGCTGCCGGTCGCGGCTGTTGTGCACCCCTTTCATCGGGATCTCTCCTGGGCCTTGCTGTCGTCGGTTGCCCGGTCGCGCAAACGATCGACCAAGGCAAGGTCGCGCTGCAGTTCATCCAGGGTATTCGAGAACGGCAGATCGTCGGACTTCAGCCAATTGCGCACGCCCAATAACAACCCGCATCCGGCCACGGCATAGATGACCACCAGGACACCAAGCGCCAAATAGCGATGTTCGGTCGGCCAGAAGTACAAGGCCACCATGATGGAGAACACCAGCAGCGCCAGGATAAGGAATACCAGGCCGCCGAACAGCATAGCCACCAGGGTCAACAGCCGCGACTTCTGCTCTGACAATTCCAGCGCGAAAAGCTCGAGGCGCGTACGCGCCATCGAAACCAGAGTGCTGGCCAGATCGCCAACAGAATTACCCAACGCCATCGCCAGTTAGCGCCGGCTGATCAGCATGCCCACCAGCAAACCCGTCAGGCCCGCAATGCCAATGGCTTGCCAGGGATTATCGTGCACGTAATCGTCGGTGACCCGCGCAGCTTCACGCCCCTTCTTGAGCAGGGCGTCTTGGGTTTCATACAAAGACAGGCGGGTACGGCGCAATGACTCCATGGCACGCTCGCGCAGTTCAGCGGCTTTGTCGCCACCCGCACTAGCCGCTTCGCGCAGAAGTTTCTCGGCATCGTCAAGGCTATCTTTAACACTATCGATGAATTGCTCTTCTTTCGACTGAAGATCATTCTTGTCATTCGCTGCCATGGTTAAACTCCTTGTGCGTTGTAAATGAATAAACGACTGTAACAACTCCAATACTAGCGGATTACGCCGAAAAAAACGGGAGCACCTGTAACTTATTGCTAATTTGCTTAATATAAATCAAGTTAAACCAATCTACTTCAACTCGGTGACTTCCACGGTTGAGGTCACCCCGCCCTGCTTGCTTTCCTGCCGCATAACCATGTTTACGTCGGGGCAAAACCAATCCGTCACGCTGGACGTGATACCCGGCACACGCAAGACGATGCCATTGAACGAAGCTTTGGTCGGATCGATCACCCGCGAATAACGCACAGGCCAGCACGACTGCGAGCCCGAAGCGGTGTCGATGGTGGCCCGAGGCCCCACGGTTTTCCGCCCCGTGCTGATGACCAGGGGCGCTGCGTCGCCCGCCTTGCGGTCGATAGTGATCTGAAACTTCTGCGCCGGGAAGGTTTGCCCTTCGGCACGAATAGGTTCACCGTATGCGAACAGACCCAGCATCCGAAGATCGAATTTGCCCTCGACCGGTTCACGCTTACCGGATGCGTCGATCCGTTCGAACCCCGTCGTGCCGTTGCGCACGGTCATGAAGTAATCGAGCTCGCTCTGTTTAGGCGGCAAGCCCATCAGCCCGTAAGTGGCGACGCCTTGCACCCGGGCCTGGCATTGATCCGGGCCGCTTTTCTTGACCTCTGAAAAGCTAAGGTCGGCGCCCAATTGCAAGGCGCCCGAGCCGGTTAGCGTCGTACGGCCGTTATCGTGCATGAATGGCGCATCACAGACGCCCGCCACGGCGGACAGTGCGGGAAAGGCCGTTATGACCGCAGCAAAAACAAGATAGCGCATACGCATTTGTTCACCTTCGTTCTGGCTAATGCCTTATCCTACCTTGTTTGTGCCGGCCATCGCGTTGCAAAACCTTTCAAGCATCAGTGTCCTGTTTGGCTAATTGTGCACTTAACCAAACAGAACACTAACGCGCTTAATGCTGAAGCTTTAGCGCCCCCGTTGAAGCTCGGTGCTTCCATTGAGGCTTATTGCTTTCATTAAAGCGTTAATGCTCCTTCTGGCGGGTTCCGAAGATGCGATCGCCGGCGTCGCCCAAGCCGGGGATGATATAGCCGTCCTCATTCAGATGGCTGTCGATAGACGCCGTATACAGATGGACGTCGGGATGCTTGTCCTGAACCGCTCGAATCCCTTCGGGGGCCGCCACCAGCACCAGCGCGCGCACATTCCGGCAGCCTGCCTTCTTCAGCAGGTCGATGGTCGCCACCATGGAACCGCCGGTCGCCAGCATGGGATCGATGATCAACGCCAGACGCTGGTCCAGTTCGCCCACCAAACGTTCAAGGTAGGTATGGGCCTGCAAGGTTTCTTCGTTGCGGGCAATGCCCACCGCGCTTACCTTGGCGCCCGGGATCAACGTAAGAACCCCTTCGAGCATGCCGATTCCTGCACGTAGAATCGGCACCACCGTGACTTTCTTACCCGCCAGCTTCTCGCCTGGGATCGGCCCACACCAGCCTTCGATGGTGCAATCCTCCAGCGGGAGATCCTGGGTGGCCTCGTACGTAAGCAACGCCGCAACCTCTTGCGACATCTCGCGAAAGTTCTTGGTGCTTAGATCGGCGCGCCGCATCAGGCTTAGCTTGTGGCGTATAAGAGGATGGCGGATCTCGTGAACAGGCATGTTGTGTCTCGTAGTAAAACGTATGAAGTGTAGGCGGAAATGCAAGACTGAATCCAGCGGCTGGGACAACGTGGATCAGCGGTCGGCCAGCCAGCGTATCAGCGCATCATCGAAGGGGCGTATTGCGGTTGCCCGATCGTCGTTGGCCAAGCTGACAATAATGTAACGCTTGCCGCTGGCTCCCAACACATAGCCGGCCACGGCGCGGGCATCGCGTAGCGTTCCGGTCTTCAGATGCGCCATGCCGCGCACCTCGTCGGTGCGCAGGCGACGCCGCAGCGTGCCGTCCACGCCCGAAATGGCCAGTGATGAAACGAACTCGGGCATCAGGGGCGAATGCCAGGCCACATCGAGCATGCGCACCAGCCCGTCGGCGGTCAGCCGG
Organism: Pusillimonas sp.; assembly: GCA_044464765.1. Lineage (GTDB taxonomy): Bacteria > Pseudomonadota > Gammaproteobacteria > Burkholderiales > Burkholderiaceae_B > JBIQKZ01. Next base: position 19,409 of record JBIQKZ010000011.1, on the reverse strand, counting down.
CCATCGCGCGATAAGCCCGCGCCATTGTCCAGAACCCAGCCCCGGGTGTTCACACCCTGCTCGGCCAGAATGCCCTGGATCACGCTGGCGCCGCTGGCCGTCGTTGCCCCCCGGCCGTTTTTCTCGGCGCCGAGCGTGAGCAGCAAGGTGCGCGCCATGACATTATTGCTTTGTTTGTTGATCTGCCTGATCGTGTCCGCCAGGGTTTCGGATTCAGTGCTGGCAAGTAACTGGGCGCCGGCCGGCACACGCCCCGAAACCACGCCCTTGCCCAAGGTGCCGCCCAACTCCTTCCATAAGGACTGGAATAAGGCGGTGAAGAATTGGGATTGGGACTGCGCCAGCCGGTACACGGAAAATTCGCCGCACGACCCGGCTGCGGTCCCGCTGACTCTAAGACCGACCCCCTCTCCGTTGGGCACGGGCTGGATGGATACCGCAGGCGAACCCGGGCAGCGGGCATCGCTCCATTGGATCTCGCCCTCGATACGCACCCCGCGCACCGGGGGATCAAGAACGGGTATCCACTTGCGCCCCGCCTGGTCGGGCTGGAATGAAAGGCGCACCGCTCCCAACTCGACCATCATGGCATCGGGACTGGCGTTATAGGGGCGATCGGGCGCGTTGTCGAAATCGCCCGGGTTGATCGCCACTTCACCGAAAATGGAACGATCCACGACGACTTGGGTCAGGTTCTTGACGCCGCGCAGGCGCAATTCGCGCAATAAACGCCATAACTCGCCTGTCGTAAGGAAAGGATCGCCGCCCGCCCGAATGTATAACGGCCCCCTGAGAGTACCCTGCTCGTCAACGCCCGCCCTGGCGTCAGCGAGCAATTCGGTGCGCCAACGGTATTCGGGCCCCAGGCCCGCCAGGCCCGCCCAAGTTGTGACCATTTTCATGACCGACGCAGGATTACGGGCGTGCTGCCCATTGATCTCGATGAGCCGGGGCCCGCCAATTTCCTGAACGATTAGCGACACCGCAGACGGCGGCAGGCGCGTGGCGCGCCATGCCTTGCCGAGTTCAGGCGGCAAGTCCTGCACAGAAACGATGGAACCCGACGACACCGCTGGTTGCGCCAGGGCGGGGGCACCCGCACCCAGGGCTGACGCCAGGAACCAGAAAAAGGCGCAGCAAAGCCGCCTGAAAAAAGCATCGGATATTCGCTGCAAGAAACACGCCATGATCAGCCACCGCACCCAAGTAAATAAAGCATCAGGATACCGAACGACAAAAAAAAACCGCAACAGCTTAAAATACGTCACATTCTTCTTACCAGCGCCTGCGGGTGCGCCGCTTATTGATTATTCTACGCGTGAATCCCTCGCTTCAAATTTCCCAGTTCGACTACCAGCTTCCACCGGAACTCATCGCCCAAACCCCTGCCGCCAGCCGCCGCGCCAGCCGACTGTTGCATCTGGACGCCGGGTCGGCGCTGCACGACCGACACTTCTCCGATCTGCCTTCGCTGCTGCGCGAACATGACATCCTGGTCTTCAACAACACCCGCGTCATCAAGGCAAGGCTGCGCGGCCACAAGGATACCGGCGGCAAGGTGGAAATCCTGATCGAACGCATTACATCCAGCACGACAGCGCTGGCCCATGTCAAGGCAAGCAAATCTCCCAAACCCGGCTCCGCCCTGGTTATTGCAGACGCATTCCGCGCCACTGTCCTTGGCCGCCAAGGTGAGCTGTTCGAGCTGGAGTTCCCCGACCGGGTCCTGGACCTGCTCGACAAGCACGGCGCCACCCCATTGCCCCCCTACATTACCCACGCCGCCGACCCACTGGACGACGAGCGTTACCAAACCGTCTACGCCAGGCAACCGGGCGCGGTTGCTGCGCCGACAGCGGGCCTGCATTTTGACGAAGACATGCTCGCCGAACTGGCGCAGCGCGGCATCCAGCAAGCTTTTGTCACCCTGCACGTAGGCGCGGGAACGTTCCAGCCGGTACGGGTGGAAAACCTGGATGAGCACGAAATGCATGCGGAGCACTATGTGGTTTCCCAGGCCGCCCTGGCCAGGATCCGTGCCGCGCGCGAACACGGCGGGCGCGTGATTGCCGTGGGCACCACAAGCGTCAGGGCGCTTGAATCGGTGGCCAAGCAGGACGGCGCCGGCGACCCCCTGGAAGGCGACACCCGCTTGTTCATTACGCCTGGGTATCGGTTTTCCCTGGTGGACGCCCTGATCACCAACTTTCACCTTCCCCGATCCACCCTGCTCATGCTGGTTTCAGCGCTTGCGGGCATGGAGCCGATTCAGCGGGCGTACGCGCATGCTGTCGAGTCCAGGTATCGCTTTTTCAGCTATGGCGACGCCATGTTCATAGAGTCACCCACTACCCCATGACCGGATTGAATTTCGAACTTCTGGCCACCGACGGCGGTGCACGCCGAGGCCGCATGACCCTGAACCACGGCGTGGTGGAAACACCCATCTTCATGCCCGTGGGCACCTACGGCAGCGTCAAGGCAATGCTGCCCCACGAACTCACGGAAATCGGCGCGCAAATCGTGCTGGGCAATACCTTTCATCTATGGTTGCGCCCCGGAGTGGATGTCATTGAAAAACACAGCGGCCTGCATGGATTCATGCGTTGGGAAAAGCCAATACTGACCGATTCGGGGGGATTTCAGGTTTTCAGCCTTGACGGCTTGCGAAAGATTACCGAAGAAGGCGTGAAATTCGCCTCGCCAATCGACGGCTCGAGGCTGTTTCTGACTCCCGAGGAATCCATGCGCATACAGCGTGGGCTAAATTCCGACATCGTCATGGTCTTCGATGAATGCACCCCCTATATGATTGATGGCCTGCCGGCAACGGCTGAAGAAGCCGCCAAATCCATGCGCATGTCGCTACGCTGGGCGCGCCGCTCCAAAGAAGCTTTCCAAGCCTTGGACAACCCCAACGCCCTGTTCGGGATTGTGCAGGGTGGAATGTACGAGAACCTGCGCGACGAATCACTGGCCGGGCTGGTGGATATCGGGTTTCACGGCTACGCCATCGGCGGCTTGTCGGTCGGCGAACCCAAAGACGAAATGATGCGCGTCCTGTCCCATGTCGCCCCGCGCATGCCGGCGGACGCTCCCAGGTATTTGATGGGCGTGGGCACGCCCGAAGACCTGGTCGAGGGAGTCAGCCAGGGTGTCGACATGTTCGACTGCGTCATGCCCACGCGCAACGCGCGCAACGGCTGGCTATTTACCCGTTACGGCGATATCAAGATCCGCAACGCACGCTACAAGGACGACACGCAACCGCTGGACCCTAGCTGCGCCTGCCATACCTGTGCGCACTTTTCGCGCGCCTATCTGCATCATCTCCAGCGTGCCAATGAAATTACGGGTTCCCGACTGAATACCATGCACAATCTGCACTTCTATCTGGCGATCATGCAGGAAATGCGTGATGCCATTGCCGCCGGCACATTCGTGAAATGGCGCGCTCAATTCCAAAAAGACCGGGCGCGCGGCATCGAATAGGCAAGATATCGCTACAATAGAAAATTACCTAAAAAACTCCTGGAGCCACGAATGCTTTCGTTCGACGTAATAAACCTGACTTCCGCTCAGCTTGGCGGCACCGACGGCAATGCACTGATGGGCATGCTGCCCATCATTCTGATGTTCGTCATTTTGTACTTCCTGATGATCCGTCCTCAGATGAAGCGTCAGAAAGAGCACCGCAACATGGTCGCCGCGCTGGCTAAGGGCGATGAAGTCATTACGTCGGGCGGCATGCTGGGCAAAGTGACCAAAGTCGGCGATAGCTACATCACACTGGAAGTGGCCAGCCTGGCCGACAAGCCGGTCGAAACGGTTCTGCAACGCACCGCTGTAACCACGGTTCTGCCCAAAGGCACGATCAAGGCGCTGTGAACCCCAAAGGGCGTCGCCCGCGCTTGGTGGCCTGCCTGCCGATTGCCGGGCCACGCAATTTTTCTTTTAGTGTTAACCGGCCCTAGCTGATCGACGATGAACCGTTACCCACTCTGGAAATACCTGACCGTCCTGGCCGCCCTGATTATCGGGCTGCTCTACACGCTCCCCAACTTCTTTGGAGAATCTCCCGCTGTCCAGATTGCGGGGGCAAAAACGGCCGTCAAGATCGACAACAACGTGCTGACGCGGGCCGAAGATATCCTGAAGCAACAGTCCATCCCGTACACCGGCGCCTATTTCGAAATGTCCGGCCCAGTGGGCGCGGTCAGGGTGCGGTTTGAAACCCCGGACATCCAGCTGAAGGCCAAGGATATCCTGGAAAAGGCATTCAACCCCAATCCAAACGATCCCGACTACACCATTGCGCTAAACCTGCTGCCTGCGTCCCCCAACTGGCTCTCGGCCATTGGCGCGAACCCCATGTACCTGGGGCTGGATCTGCGCGGAGGCGTCCACTTTCTACTGCAGGTAGACATGCGCGGCGCCCTGACCGGCCGTTACGACTCGCTGGCGAACGACGTTCGCACCACACTGCGCGAAGCCAAGATTCCCGTCTCGGGCGTTGAACGCAATGATTTATCCATCGAAGCCAAGTTCAGCAGCGCCGACGCCCGCGACAATGCCTTGTCCGACCTGCGCCGCAGCATGCCCGACATGGTCTTCACCGCCGACAGCATTGGCGGGGCCTGGTCACTGTCGGGAAGCCTCACCGAGGCCGCCGTCACGCAAGTCCAGGGCAATGCGCTAAGACAGAACATCACCACCCTGCACAACCGCATCAACGAGCTGGGCGTGGCCGAACCCATCATCCAGCAACAAGGGGCCGATCGCATCGTCGTCCAGCTGCCCGGCGTGCAAGACGTTGCCAAGGCCAAGGAAATCCTTGGTCGCACGGCCACGCTTGAAATCCGCATGGTCGACGACTCGCCGTCTGCCACGGCTGCCTTGTCCAGCGGCACCGTGCCCTTCGGCCTTGAGCGCTATACCGACGAAAGCGGGCGCCCCCTGCTGCTGCGTCGCCAAGTCATCCTGACGGGCGAAAACCTGCAAGACGCCCAGCCCGGTCGCGACCAGCAAACCCAGCAGCCATCGGTGAACCTCACGCTCGACGCCAAGGGCGCCCGCATCTTCCGCGATGTCACCCGGGAAAACATCAACAAGCGCATGGCCATCCTGCTGTTCGAGAATGGCAAGGGCACCGTGGTAACCGCCCCCGTGATTCGCAGCGAAATCCCAGGCGGACAGGTTCAGATCACCGGCAGCATGACGGCCCAGGAAGCAGCCGATGTGTCCTTGCTGCTGCGGGCGGGCGCGCTGGCCGCCCCCATGAGCATCATCGAAGAACGCACCATCGGCCCCAGCCTGGGCGCCGAGAATATCGAGAAAGGCTTCGATTCCACCCTGTACGGCTTTATCGCCATCGCCTTATTCATCATTGTCTATTACCGTCTTTTTGGTGTGTTTTCGACCGTGGGCCTGGCGTTTAACGTGTTGCTGCTGCTGGCCATCCTGTCCATGCTGCAGGCCACGCTTACCTTGCCGGGCATTGCCGCCATTGCCCTGACCCTGGGCATGGCCATCGACGCCAACGTACTGATCAACGAGCGCATACGCGAAGAGCTTCGGGCGGGCCTACCGCCGCAGCAGGCGATACACCTTGGGTTCGAACGTGCCTGGGGCACCATTCTCGACTCCAACCTCACCACCCTCATCGTAGGTCTTTCGCTGCTGGCCTTTGGCACGGGCCCCATACGCGGCTTTGCGGTGGTGCACTGCATCGGCATCCTGACCTCAATGTTCTCGTCGGTCGTGGGTGTTCGCGCCCTGGCCAACCTTTGGTATGGCCGCCGTCGCAAACTGCAAAGCGTGTCCATCGGACAGATCTGGAAACCCAAAGACTAAGGCCAAGCCGCGCCCCAACCAACGCACGGCCAAATCCCTCTCACCAGGCAAGATACAGACATGGAATTTTTCCGCATTCATCGCACCATCCCGTTCATGCGCCATGCGCTGGTGCTTAACTTGATCAGCCTGATCACCTTCCTTCTGGCGGTGTTCTTCATAGCAACGCGTGGCTTCCATCTGTCGATCGAATTCACCGGCGGCACCGTCATGGAAGTGCATTACGCCCAGCCGGCCCAGGTCGAAGAAGTCCGCGATGCGCTGTCATCGCTGGGCTACACCGATTTCCAGGTACAGAATTTCGGCACCTCCCAAGACGTCATGATCCGCCTGCCCGTTCGCGAGGGCGAAAGTTCGGCCGCGCAAAGCGACACGGTCTTGCAAGCCCTTCAAGCAAAGACGGCCGAGGTCGAGCTGCGGCGTGTTGAATTTGTCGGGCCGCAGGTGGGCCAGGAGCTGGTGGTTAACGGGTTGAAGGCGCTGGCCTGCGTAATTATCGGCATCATGATCTATCTGGGCTTCCGCTTCGAATGGAAGTTCGCGGTCGCGGGTGTGGTAGCCAACTTGCACGACGTCATCATTATTCTAGGGTTTTTCGCTTTCTTCCAATGGGAGTTCTCGCTGGCGGTGCTGGCGGGGGTACTGGCGGTGCTGGGCTACTCAGTCAACGAATCAGTCGTCATCATGGACCGCATCCGGGAAAACTTCCGAAAGCAGCGCAAGACTTCGGTGCAGGAAACCATTAACAGCGCCATTACACAGACCATTTCCCGCACCATCATTACGCACGGCTCCACCCAGATGATGGTGCTGTCCATGTTCTTCTTTGGCGGCCCCACCCTGCATTATTTTGCCCTGGCGCTGACCATCGGGATCTGGTTCGGCATCTACTCGTCGGTCTTCGTAGCCGCCGCCCTTGCCATGTGGCTGGGCGTCAAGCGCGAAGACCTGCTCAAGCCTGTAAAAAAAGACGACGACCCGGCCGCAGAGCTTATGGGCTAGCCCCAGCCCCCTGTCATTTTCTTAAAAAAGCCGGCGCCCGCCGGCTTTTTTAATGAGCCGTTCAGCGCCGCTGCGACGGGATGCTTCCCTGGAAAAAGGCAGAAGCATATACAGAAAACTCATAACCTAATGCCGTTATATTATTTTTGTATTTATTGGCGGTTCTATAGAATAAATACAAATATGACGCGCCGCACAAACCCCAGCGGCTTTCGTACATTCCCCTTTTTCTGCATTCAATTTCTCAAGAGCACCCATGAGCCGTCTTACTATTCAATCCCTCGACACCGTCGCCGAAGAGTCCAAAGAGCGCTTGACCAATGTCAAGAATGCAAATGGCTTTATCCCCAACCTGATCGGCGTGCTGGCCAACGCCCCCACCGCACTCGAAACCTATCAAGTCGTGGGCGCCATCAACAACCGAAATTCGCTCACGCCGGCCGAACGCGAAGTGGTGCAAATCACTGCCGCTACCCGCAACGGCTGCGGCTTTTGCGTTGCCGGCCACACGGCCATCGCACGCAAGAAACTGAATATGCCCGAGGACATCATCGAGGCATTGCGTGGCACACAGGCGCTTAGCGATCCCAAGCAGAACGCCCTGGCCCTGTTCACCCTGGCCGTCATGGAAAACCACGGCAAGGTGTCCGACGAAGACCTGAACACCTTCCTGGCCGCCGGCTACAACCAACAGAACGCACTGGACGCTGTGCTGGGCGTCAGCCTGGCCACCCTGTGCAACTACGCCAACAACCTGGCGCAAACCCCCATCAATCCGGAACTGCAACCCTTCGCCTGAAGAACCAATACCCAATAAGGAAGCCTGCTGTGAACCAAGCCGAATCGTCCAACGCATTCATTGCTCCCATTGCCGCCCTCGTGAAGTCAACGCTGGCGCCGCTGGTGCAGGACATCGACCAAAAAGGCTTCTTTCCCCGCGACTTCATGCATCAGTTGGGCGCCGTCGGTGGATTCGGCGCAGCGCTGCCCGTACAACAAGGGGGTAGCGGGCTGGGTATCGCCGACCAGATCGCCGCCATCACCGAAGTGGGGAAAGCGTGTGGTTCCACAGCCTTCCTGGCCTGGTGCCAATCCACCTGCGCGTGGTATCTCGCCCATTCGCCCAATCCCGTCGTACAAGAACGCTACCTGAAAGACGTGGCCACCGGCCGCCTGCTGGCCGGCACCGGCATGTCCAATACCGTCAAGCACCTGGCGGGCATCGAGAAAATTCATCTGCGCGCCAAGCGCGAAGGCGACGGCTACGTCGTCAGCGGGTCCTTGCCCTGGGTGTCCAACGTCGGGCAAGACCACCTCATCATTGTTGCGGCTTCGGTCGAGAATGAAGGCTACATCATGTTCGCGGTGCCCGGAACAGCATCCGGGCTCGAACTGCGCGCCTGCCTGGAATTCGCCGGCCTGGAAGGCACCCAAACACTGGGCTTGCGCTTCACCAATGTCCAGATCCCATCGTCCGACGTGGTCGCCCAGCCCAGCCAGTTCGCCGGCTACGTCAAAAGCATCAAGCCCGGTTTCGTCCTGGGCCAGACCGGCATGGGCTTCGGCATCATCGAAGCCAGCCTGGAAACAATGCGCGACAGCAATGTCGGCTCGTTTCACGTCAACCAGTTCCTGGACGACCAGGAATCCACTTTGGCAACAGAATACGCCGCGCTACGAGCCGAGGCCGCCGCCCTGGCCACTGCTGCGCAAGGCGGGACTGCCCGCGCCCTGGACGTGCTCAAGCTAAGGCTGGCGGTGTCTGAGCTGACCCTCAAGGCAGCCAACTCCGCCGTGCTGCATGCCGGCGCCAAGGGCTACCTTATGGTTCATCCTGCGCAACGCCGCCAACGCGAAGCCGTGTTCGTCGCCATCGTCACGCCGGCACTCAAGCATTTGCGCAAAGAAATTCACGATATCGAGCAGGCCGAAGCGGCCGCACGGAACCTTCCGGTCGACAATGAACACAACCCCGTTACCCACTGATTCCTCCCATAAGCCTGAAGACGCTTCGCCATCGAACACAGTGCTCAGCGCCTACGGAGTGCAACTGCGCTACAGTCGCGCCAACCAGCCGCCCAACACCGTCCTGCAGGATTTTTCAATGGACCTTGCGCGCGGCGAAATCGTAGCGGTGCTGGGTCCAAGCGGCGTGGGCAAATCGTCGCTCCTGCGTGTATTGGCCGGCTTGCAAAGCGCCAGCCAAGGCCAGGTAGAGCTCAATGGCGAACGCCTGCAAGGACCGCATCCGCGCCTTAGCTTCGTATTCCAGGACGCCAGCCTGTTGCCTTGGCTCAGCTTGCAGGAAAACGTGGGCTTCGGCCTGGACTTCAAGCATCAGCCCAACATCAGCAAAGAAGAGATCAAAGCGCGTGTCGCCGCCGCCATTGCCGATGTCGACCTTGCCGACGCCGCCGAACGCTATCCATCTGAACTCTCGGGCGGCATGGCCCAGCGCACCTCGCTTGCGCGAAGCCTGGCTCGCCAGCCCGAAATTCTGCTGCTCGACGAGCCCTTCAGCGCGCTGGATGAAGTCACTCGCGGCGACATGCAGGAACTGCTGCTGCGTGTCACCTCGAAATACGGCTCCTCGGCCGTCCTGGTCACCCACGACATCGACGAGGCCTTGACGGTGGCCGACCGCATTCTGCTGATCGGCCGCAAGCCCGGCCGCCTGATCGGCGAATGGTCCATTCAGGCCGCGCATCCCCGCGACACAGTGGAACCCGCCCTTACCGCCATTCGCATTGAAATCATGCAGGCACTGCGCGACGCGCGGTCCGCATCCAAAGATCACTAAGCGGCTTGCCGCAACCCACCTGGAGTATTCATGAGCCACCAAGCCGAACAACACGCAACCTTGGATAGCCGCCGCCAATTCATCAAGCTGTCGGGGATGTTCACCGCCATGGGCGCTCTGCCGTTGTTGCAAATGCATAACCAGGCCCGCGCCGCCGAACCCAACGCGCCCCTGCGCATCGGCTACCTGCCCATCACCGACGCCACCCCTTTGCTGGTTGCCCACCATAACGGCTACTTCCAGGACCAAGGCATCGAAGTCGAAAAGCCACGTCTCTTTCGCAGTTGGGCTCAAATTGTCGAGGCTTTCCTGGCCGGCCAGGTCAATGCCGTGCACCTGTTATCGCCCATGACCGTCTGGGCCCGCTATGGCAGCCAATCCAAGGCCAAGGTTGTCGCCTGGAACCATATGTCAGGCTCGGGCCTGACCGTTCAAAACGACGTCAACGACCTCACCGAACTTGGCGGCACTACGGTGGCGATCCCGTTCTGGTATTCCCTGCACAATGTGGTGCTTCAACACTTGTTGAAAAGCAAAGGCCTGGAATCCATTGCCGATGGTGAACCCATGGAAAACCAAGTCAAGCTGGTGGTCATGGCGCCTTCCGACATGGTCCCCGCGCTGGCCAACAAGCAAATCTCGGGCTACATCGTCGCAGAACCGTTCAATGCGTCCGCCGAGGTCCTCAGGATCGGCAAGATTCTTCGCTTCACCGGCGACGTCTGGAAAGATCACGCCTGCTGTGTCGTGCTGATGCACGAAGAAGACACCCAGGAACGCCCCGAGTGGACGCAGAAGGTAGTGAACAGCCTGGTCAAGGCTCAGGCCTGGATTCAGGACAACCGCGAAGAAACCGCAAGAATACTGTCCAGGGACAACCCCCAGCGTTATACGCCTCATTCCTACGAGGCCTTGGCTCAAGTGCTGCAGCCTGAACTGCTGAACACGACGCTGTACGAAGCCAACGGCGCCATCGTCAATACCGACTGGAATGAAAAACGCATCGATTTCCAACCCTACCCTTTCCCCAGCTACACCGAAGAACTGATCCGCAAGCTGAAAACCACCTTGGTTTCAGGGCGCAACGAGTTCCTGGCCGATCTGGACCCTGCCTTTGTGGCCACCGACCTCGTCGATGATCGTTTCGTCAAGAAAGCCATCATGGACAACGGCGGCCCGGCGGCTTTCGGCCTGCCCGATTCCTTCACCCGCACGGAAACCATCACCAGCTAAACACCGGCCTGTTCCGCCACTGGGCAGGCTGCCGACCCTGCGAACGACTTATGAACACAAGCATCTCTTCCGCTCGATTCAGCACCCGCCTAGCGCAAAGCCTGGGCGGGCTTGCTATCCTGGTTATGCTTTGGAGCCTCGGCACCCTTTGGCTGCAAGGCAATATCGGCATGGCGTCCTTGTTGGGCCCGCGCCTTGCCTTTGAAAGCCTGTACGAACTGCTGGTGCAGAACCAGCTGACCTTGCACACGCTGATGAGCATGAAACGCGTCGTGGTGGGCCTGGGGCTGGCCATGTTGATCGGCATCCCTATCGGCCTGGCGATCGGCAGCTCGCGCGCCCTTGAGAACAGCACCAGCAGCGCTTTCCAATTCCTTCGCATGATCTCGCCCTTGTCGTGGATGCCGATTGCCGTGATGATTTTCGGCATCGGCGATGCGCCCATCTACTTCCTGCTGACGTTCGCCGCCGTCTGGCCCATCATCCTGAATACAGCCGCCGGCGTTCGCCAACTTGATCCCAAATGGCTAATGCTAGCCAAAAGCCTTAGCGCCACGCGCAGCGAAGTCCTGTTGCGCATCATCGTGCCCGGAATACTGGGAAATATCCTAACCGGCGTGCGCCTTGCGATCGGCATTATCTGGATCGTACTGGTGCCGTGCGAAATGCTGGGGGTCAGCTCCGGCCTAGGCTACTTCATCCTGGACACGCGCGACCGCCTGGCCTATTCCGAACTGACCGCCGTCATATTGCTGATCGGCGCGCTGGGCTTCATGCTCGACGGCCTGGCGCAAAAACTGTATTTGCGCTGGACTCACAGCCGGGGGTAAGTGGTGGATGCGGGCGACCGCGTGGCCGCCTATTTGGGGCCGCCGGTGGCGTGCACAACATACTGTGCCACCGCGTCCATGTCCTCGTCGCTCATTGAGGCACTGAAAGAAGGCATGGTGCCCATCCCCTCTTGCAACGCTTTCTTCACACGGGAAAGGTCGGGTTTCAATTCATCCAGGTCGGGCCCGATCGCGCCCGTGGCATCGGCATCCGCCAGCGCATGGCAAATGGCACAGGCAGGCACCGCTTTGTTCATGAACAGCTCTTTACCGTGTTCCAGGACAGCCGTCGGAACAGGATCGCCCCCGCCTTCGGCCCCAACCTGGGTCGAGATGGTAAGCGCCAGCGCCGTCGCCATCAAAACTACTACGTTCTTCATCTACCGTCCTTGCTATGACAAAACGGGATGGCGTTGACAGGGTGCATCGTACACACAGCCCCCCAGATATTACGCCACCCCTCGACAACCTTTCTTAGCGTTGCTTAAACGACTTTGATCGTCACCATATGATCACGCCAACTATTGTTTAAATAGCCGCGATTATTTTCGATGCGATTCTCGGGCTGGGATTGACCATCTTCATTCGTGGTGCGGCACGCCAGTTGATACTCGCCGGGAGCCAGGTCGGCAGAAAAAACAAACTCGCGCCAGGCGTATTTACCCAGATCGGGTCCGAAGAACTCCGCCTCCTTCCAATCCTTGCCGCCATTGATGGAAACCTGGATCTCGTCCGGCTCGCTCATGCCGCCCATCGCCAAGCCGCTGATTTGCACCTTGCCGGCCTTCACAGGCTGGTCGGGATCAGAGGGGTAAGTAATCCACGACTTGGGCGGCATTTCCCAGATGGAATCGTCGGTGGGCTTGCCTTTGACGCCCACTGGCGAGAACCGATAGCTGTTTTGCTGGATATTGGCAGGGGATTGCTCTTTGGTGAATGCAAGCTTCTTTATGTACTTGACATTATTCACCCCGGCGTAGCCCGGTACAATCATTCGCAAAGGACCACCGTGCGCCAGTGGCAGCGGCACGCCGTTGACCTCCCAAGCCAGAATGGCGTCATCCAGCACCGACAAGGGCACAGAGCGCTCGACCATCACGGTATTAGGGTCCAGGCCGGCGGGAATTTCCTCGCCACCGGTGCCGGTCATGTAGACCATGCCGTCGACTACCCCGCCCGCCGCCTTGACTAGGTCTTTGACGGGAACGCCGGTAAACACAACGCAGCCAATCGCCCCAACCGTCCATTGCGTACCGCTGGGCTTATGCGGGAAGAAGCCGCGCCCGTTGCCCGAGCACTGCAAGACCATGGGCACCGCTTCCAAGCCCAGGGTTTTCAGCTCGGCAATGGTGAAGCTGCGCGGCTTTTCAACCCCCGCAATCTCGACCGTCCAGGCATCTGGGTCCTTGGTAATGGTTTCGGGAGGAGGACTAATATTATTGCGTATGAACAGTCGGTCCAGAGGCGTAACCACCCCATTTCCAAACGCAGAACGACGGGTTTCAATCGTGTTGGCGCTATGTACGATCAAGCTGTCGGCGTGTTTCCAATTGGCATAAGCCGGTAGTGGCTTGGCCGCCGAAACCGGACCCGGATTCGACTGCGCAGCTGGCGTAGTCGAGTCGGCGTGCGCCAGTCCGGCGCCTGCAAGCCCTGCCCATGCGACCGCCCCACTTGCGCCCACCAATAAACGACGGCGTCCCAGATCTGTTGTGGTGTCCATATAGCCTCCAAAAATAACTGCGGTTGAAACCCTATATTCCTTTTGGGTACTTGCTTATAACGTTAGCATGAAACCGCAGCAAGAATTTAGTTCACGGTACAATGGCGGCTTTCCTTTATTGCCCCCGGGATCGACACCCGTCACGGCGACCATCATGCACGAAACGCCCATCAAGCGCGTCGGAACAGCCGACGCCAGCCCTTCCCGCAAAATCCGCAAGCTGTTCATCAAAACCTTCGGCTGCCAAATGAACGAGTACGACTCCGACAAAATGGCCGATGTCCTGAACAGCGACCAGGGCCTGGAACTGACCCAGAACCCCGAAGAAGCGGATGTCATTCTGTTCAACACCTGTTCGGTACGCGAAAAAGCCCAGGAGAAAGTCTTTTCCGACCTCGGCCGAGTTCAGCACCTGAAACAAAGCAACCCAAACCTCGTCATCGGCGTGGGGGGCTGTGTCGCCAGCCAGGAAGGCCAGGCCATCGTTCAGCGCGCCCCTTACGTAGACGTCGTATTCGGCCCTCAAACGCTGCATCGCCTGCCCGACCTCATCGCGCAACGCAAGGCCACTGGCCAGGCCCAGGTGGATATCAGCTTTCCCGAAATCGAGAAGTTCGACGCACTGCCCCCGGCACGCATAGACGGCCCCGCGGCTTTTGTATCGATCATGGAAGGGTGCAGCAAGTACTGCAGTTTCTGTGTGGTGCCCTATACGCGCGGCGAAGAAGTCTCCCGCCCCTTCGACGACGTTCTGGTCGAAGTGGCCGACCTGGCCGACCAGGGCGTGAAGGAAATCACCTTGCTTGGCCAGAATGTCAACGCCTACCGGGGCCCCATGGGCGACACCGGCGACATTGCCGATTTCGCCATGCTGCTGGAATACGTGCACGAAATCCCCGGCATCGAACGCATCCGCTACACGACCTCGCACCCCAAGGAAATGACGACGCGGCTTATCGAAGCCCACGGCACGCTGCCCAAGCTGGCGCCCTTCCTGCACCTGCCTGTGCAAGCCGGCAGCGACCGCGTCCTGGCCGCCATGAAGCGCGGCTATACCACGCTGGAATTCAAATCCATTGTGCGCCGTCTGCGCGCTGCAAGGCCCGGTCTGACGATGTCGTCGGATTTCATTGTTGGGTTTCCCGGCGAAACCGATGACGACTTCGAAAAAACCCTGGACCTGATCCGCGACGTCGGCTTCGACCAGTCGTTTTCGTTCATCTATTCGCGACGCCCGGGCACGCCGGCAGCCGACCTTGCAGACAACACCACCAAGGAACAAAAACTGGCGCGCCTGCACCGCTTGCAAGCCCAGGTCAACGCACAGGCGGCTGCGATCAGCGCATCCATGGTAGGCGGCATCGAGCGCGTACTTGCTGAAAAACCGTCCAAGCGCGACCCCAACGAACTGATGGGCCGTACGGAAAACAATCGCATTGTCAATTTCCCCGCACCCGCCCGCCTGATCGGGCAAATGGTCGACGTGCGCATCCTGCAGACCAACACCAATACCCTGCGAGGCGAAGTCGTGGGTTCCGGGTCTGACGCCGAGCGCAGCGCATGAGCAAAGCAAAGCGGCTCAAGCCTGTAGTCGTCAACCTGGATGGCGACAACACCCACCTGGCCAACCTGTACGGCCCCCTGGACGAAAATCTGCGACAGATCGCGGATGGCTGGAACGTGCATATTAGCCGGCGCGGAAATCGCATCGCGATCGATGGGGAACAAGCCGACGCCGCCGCAAAAGCGCTTCAGTGGTTTCATACCCGTGCCGTGCACAAGGCCCTGTCCATCGACGACATCCAGCTAGGCCTGGTCGAACTTGGCGCCGGCCGCAGCCGGGAACCCGACGAACCCGTCGCCACCCCGTTGCCGGAATTGCCGCCCATCGACGACCACAGCGGCGATATTGCGTTGCGCACGCGGCGCAACGACTTGCGCCCTCGTACACCGCGCCAACGCGACTACCTGAACAATATCCTCAAGCACGACATCACGTTTGGCGTCGGCCCCGCCGGCACAGGTAAGACCTGGCTGGCCGTGGCGTGCGCCATTGACGCACTGGAGCGGGAATCCGTACAGCGCCTGGTCCTCACCCGCCCTGCCGTCGAAGCCGGTGAGCGCCTGGGTTTTCTGCCCGGCGACCTGGCCCAGAAAGTCGACCCCTATCTACGCCCCCTGTACGATGCCCTGTACGACCTCATGGGCTTCGAAAAAGTACAGCGCCTGTTCGAGAAACAGACCATCGAAATCGCTCCTCTGGCCTATATGCGCGGACGCACCTTGAACCACGCTTTCGTCATCCTTGATGAGGCGCAAAATACAACGCCCGAGCAGATGAAGATGTTCCTGACCCGCATCGGCTTCGGCAGCAAGGCCGTCATCAACGGCGACCCCTCCCAGGTCGACTTGCCGCGCGGACAGCCCAGCGGGCTGACCCATGCGCTGGATGTGCTGGATTCGGTGCAAGGCATTGCCACCACCCGCTTCACCAGCCGCGACGTGGTGCGCCATCCATTGGTCGCGCGTATCGTCGACGCCTACGAGCGCGCGGGAACCCATGCCAGTTAAGCTTGCCTTGGCTGTGCAGTACGGCACGCAAGCGCCCGAACTGCCACGCTGGCGCCTGCGTCGGTGGGTGCAGCGCGCCTTGAACCATGCCGCTGCGCTCGACCACACGCCGCCCAGCCATGCCGTCCTTACCCTAAGGTTGGTGGACGCCGCCGAGGGCCAAAGCCTTAACCAGCAATTTCGCGACCGCGATTACGCCACCAACGTGCTTACCTTCGAGTACGGCCGGGATGAACAAAACGTCGTCGCAGGCGACATCGTATTGTGCGTGCCCGTTTTGCACCGAGAAGCCACCGAACAGGGCAAGACCCTGTCTGCCCACGCCGCCCACCTGACGGTGCACGGTGTCCTGCATGCCCTGGGGTACGATCACCTCGAACCCGACGAAGCAGCGCACATGGAGGCACTGGAAACCCGCATCCTGGCCGCCATGAAGATCGCTGATCCCTATCGGGAAAACGTTGCGCGCGCCGCCATGATGCATAACCCGAATTCCTGATTTCGGTTATGCTAAAACTCCTTGTAACCAGTCCTGTGGACAATGTCAGACCCTAATCCAATCGACCCGGAACCCCCATCGGCGAAGTCCGTCAACCGTTCCTTATTTGCCAAGCTCGCCACCCTGATTCGCCCTGAACCCGAAGACCATGAAGGCATCAAGGCCGTCCTGGAAGCCGCCCACGACCGGCAAGTGCTTGACGGCGACGCCTACGCCATGATTTCCGGCGCACTGGATGTTGCCAACCAGACGGCTGAAGACATCATGGTGCCCCGTTCACGCATGGATATGCTGGACATTTCCCTGCCTCTGGCTCAGTTGCTGCCCGAGATCATCGACAGCGGCCATTCGCGCTTTCCCGTCTACGAGAACGATAGGGACAATATTGTCGGCATCCTGTTGGCCAAGGACCTGTTGCTCACCATCACCAACCCATCGATCGACCTGCGCCCGCTGGTCAGGCCGGCCGTATTCATCCCCGAAACCAAACGCCTTAATGTCCTGCTGCACGAATTCCGCAGCAGCCGCAATCACATTGCCATTGTCATCGACGAGCACGGCGGCATGTGCGGGCTGGTCACCATGGAAGACGTGCTGGAACAAATCGTCGGCGACATCGAAGACGAATACGACGAAGATGCCGAAAAGACCATCTTTCAAACCGGCACTAATAGTTGGCGAGCCATGGGCACGACCGACATCGACATCTTCAACCAGGCCTTCAATACCAATCTGCCGGACCACGAATACGACACCTTGGGCGGCTGGTTCACCAGCGAGTTCGGACGCATCCCCAGCCGGGGCGATACACTCAATTTCGAAGGCCTGAATCTCACCGTCGTGGGAGCCGACGCCAAACGCGTCCTCTGGATCCACATCCAGCACGAAGACCAAAGCCCACTGGTGCAGGCCGAATCCTGATGCCAGCGGCGCCACCCTGGTTTCGCTACGCCATCCTTCTGGGGCTGGGCGGCATTCATGCGCTAGGCTTTGCCCCGGATCCGCTGCCCGGCTGGTCCCTGCCATTTGTCCAGCTTGTGTGCCTGGCCTTCTTGTTCTGGCACGTTTTTGTCTCGCCATCCACCGGCCGGGCGGCCTGGCGCGGCTTTGCCTTTGGCCTGGGCTACTTCACCGTCGGCCTGTACTGGATTTTCATCAGCCTGCACACCTATGGCGGCTTGGCGGCACCCTTGGCCGTGGCCTCTGTCGTGGTCCTGGCCGCCGGCATGGCCCTGTACCTTACCCTGGCCTGCGCCGTCAGCTACCGCCTGACCGCCGCCGCCCTGCATCGCATCACAGGCATGGGAGGCCAACTTCTGATCGCCTCGGTCTGGGCCTCCTGCTTCGCGCTGGCTGAATGGCTGCGCGGCACCCTGTTCACCGGCCTGCCCTGGTTGAACATCGGCTACGCTCATGTCGATGGCTTCCTGGCCGGCTGGGCCCCTGTGTTCGGCGTATACGGCATGGCGTGGCTGGCCGCTTTCATTTCTGCGGCCATTGCCCTTCTGGCCCGCGCACAAGGCAGCCCCAACGACACACCGGCAGCAACCGCTGTTGCCACCGGCATTGTGCTGGCCTTGGCCGGCATGGCCTTAAGCTACATCAATTGGTCGCGGCCTCATGGCCAACCCACACTGGTGCGGCTGGCCCAGGGCAACATTCCCCAGTCCGAAAAATTCGACCCGGCACTGATGCAGCAAGGCATTGAGACCTATATGCAATTGGCCGCCCTGCCGGCCAAACAGGAAGGCGCCACACCTTCCATCATCGTCCTGCCTGAAACCATCATGACGCTTTTCCAGGACAGCTATGCCCCGCAGGTCTGGGACCACTGGCGATGGATCGCCAGCCGGCAAAACGCCACTATTCTTATGGGCGCGCCCCTGCACGGCATCGTGGACGGCCAGGATCGCTTCACCAACAGCGCCATCGCCTTCAACGGCGACACGCCGCTTGATCAACTACTGTCGGGCACACCCGACATGCACTACGACAAACACCATCTTGTACCCTTCGGCGAATTCATTCCCACCGGATTCCGCTGGTTCGTCGACGCCATCGCCATCCCCCTGGGCGACTTTAACCGGGGTAGCAAACGACAAAGCCTATTCCAACTGGATGGCCAAGTCATCGCACCCAATATCTGCTACGAAGATGTGTTTGGTGAAGAAATCATTCAGTCGGTGCGAGCCAGCGAACAACACGGACCGGGGGCCTCTATACTGGTCAACCTAAGCAATCTGGGCTGGTTCGGAAACTCGTGGGCGCTAAGCCAACACTTGCAGATTTCCCGCATGCGCAGCCTGGAAACGGCCCGCCCCATGCTACGAGCGACAAACACCGGCATGACAGCAGCCATCGATCCAGATGGCGCCGTGCGCGCCGTTTTGCCGCCCCACATCAAAGGCGTCCTGGACGTCGAAGTGCAAGGCACCGAAGGCCTGACGCCCTATGTGCGTTGGGGCAATGTACCCGTGCTGCTCATTAGCGTGCTTTTGCTTGGACTGGGCCTTTATCGCGCCCGCCCGTTCAGCCGCCAGGAAAGCAGCACCTCACACTGAAAGCCGGTGCCCAGGCCCGGCATTCTTCCAGCGCCATCAACCAGGCCCGGAGGCCGACTTGCGCACAACAAAAAAATGGTGCATAATTTCGCTTCTTTGCTAGACACCGTTTGACAACAAATTGGTTGCCAAACAGATTTGGGGGTATAGCTCAGCTGGGAGAGCGCTTGCATGGCATGCAAGAGGTCAGCGGTTCGATCCCGCTTACCTCCACCAGTTCTGGCAAGAAGGCAGTTAAGCAATGTTTCAAACGTGTTATACTGCTTCGTTGTTTTATCCTACGTCCCCTTCGTCTAGAGGCCTAGGACACCACCCTTTCACGGTGGGTACAGGGGTT
>JBIQKZ010000010.1:0-148055 GCA_044464765.1 Pusillimonas sp. | reverse complement strand
AAAGCCAAGGCAGCCGCGGCGAAAGCCGCAGCCGAGAAGGCCGAAGCGGCCAAGCGTGAAGCTATCCGTGCAGCCATGCGTGGTGACGCCCTTGGCGCAGCCGGCATTGCAGGCGGCACCGCCAACCGCAATCAGGCCGGCGGCGGGGGTGGCGACGGCGGCTATGCGGCCAAAGTCCGGGCTTGCGTACAGCCACGCGTAATTTACCCCATCCCCCCTCGTTCCGGACCTAACCCGACGGTACAATATAGGGTCAACCTTAATGACAGTGGGCAGGTGACAGGGGTGCGAATTTTGCGCTCATCGGGCATTCCCGGATTTGACCGTGCCGTCGAGGCCGGCCTGAAAGCTTGCAACCCCTTCCCTAAACCACCGACAGGCAAGTATCCGTCGTACATTGATGGAAACTACCTGATGTACGACCAAGGAGATCGTTGATATGACCAACTGCCAAAGCGCGAACACCGTCCGCTCGGACCGCGTTAGCCGGGCTGCCCCTCTTCAAGAAGCGGCGAAGTCTTCCGATCAAGGCCACAATGCTTCCCGGCCCGCCATCGCGCGGGGCGTAGCGCGTGTTTCCACCGGTCTTGCCCTGCGGCTCTTCCACCGGCTTTGGGTACAGGCTCTTGTCGTGCTGGGGCTTTGCCTGGCCTTCGTTGGTCCTGCCCAGGCCCAACTGCGCGTCGATATGTCGGGGGTTGGGGCCACCCAGTACCCAATCGCCATCGCCGACTTTTCCGGGGCGCCTGAAGGCCAGCTTATTGGTGAAGTCGTCCGGGCCGACCTTACCCGGTCGGGGCTGTTCCGCCTGATCAACGCCACGGGTGCTTCGCTGGGTACAGAAAGCACCATCTCCTACGACGAATGGCGCACGCGCGGCGCCGATTATCTTGCCTACGGTTCTATTTCCCAGACAAGCGGCCAATTTACCGTCAGCTACCGTCTCGTCGACAACGTGCGCAAAAGCCAGATCGACGGTGTCGCGTTTACCGGCACCGAAAAGGAACTACGTCGAATTGCCCATCAGATTGCCGATCGCATCTACGAAAAAATTACCGGCGTCAGGGGCGTGTTCTCTACACGCATCGCCTATGTCGTGCAAAAATCCAACACCTACGAGTTACAAGTTGCTGACGCCGACGGCCAGAATCCGCAGGTAATGTTACGTTCCAAACATTCCATCATCTCTCCCGCCTGGTCGCCCGATGGCAGCAAGCTGGCCTATGTCAGTTTTGAAACCGGCAAGCCCGTCGTCTACGTACAAACCTTGGCCACCGGTCAGCGTTTCCCCATCGCAAATTTCAAAGGCAACAATAGCGCGCCCGCCTGGTCACCCGACGGGCAGCAACTGGCCATCGTGCTTTCACGCGATGGAATCTCGCAGATCTACATCATCAATGCCGATGGATCGGGCCTGCGCCGCATCATGCGCTCGCCCCTCATCGACACCGAGCCACAGTTCACACAAGATGGCGGATCCTTGGTTTTCACCAGCGATCGGGGCGGAAATCCCCAGATTTACCGTGTACCTGTCAGTGGCGGAGAAGCACGTCGCGTTACATTTAATGGCAGTTACAACATCTCACCAGCCCTCTCGCCAGATGGCAATAACCTGGTGTACGTTACACGTAGGGATGGCGCATTTCGTATTGCTCTGCAAAATATGGGTACCGGTTCCGAGCAATTGCTGACGGCGGGACCGGACGACGAGTCCCCGAGCTTCGCACCGAACGGAATGCAGATCCTTTATAGCTCTATGCAGGGTGGGCGCGGCGTCTTGGCCGTAGTCTCCGTCGATGGCAGGGTGCACCAGACTCTGTCCGCACTGGATGGCAAAGTACGCGAACCCACTTGGGGACCTTTTACTAATTAATAATTTTCGGTGTGACTCTTTTCAAAGGAAATTAAATGAGCACGCGTATTGCAAGAAGCCTAAGTATTGCCGCATTGGCCGCCACCCTGGCGGCTTGCAGCTCCGTCCCCCTGGACGAAAGCTCGCAAGCCGGCAGCGGAGGAACCGACGGCGCCTCCGCCGGCCAGGTGATGGATCCCTTCAACCCTCAAAGCCCGCTTGCTCAGCAGCGCTCGGTCTATTTCGAGTTCGACAGCTATGTGGTGCCCGATCAGTACCGTAACGTCGTTGAGATGCACTCGTCGTACCTGGCCGCGCACAGCCCGCAGAAAGTGCGTGTTGAAGGCAATGCCGACGCACGCGGCGGCTCCGAGTACAACCTGGCCCTGGGCCAGCGCCGTTCGGACGCGGTGGCCCGCATGATGACCCTGATGGGTGTACGCTCCGACCAGATCGAAGCCATCAGCTTTGGTAAAGAAAGGCCCAAGGCTTTGGGCAACACCGAAGCCGACTACGCTGAAAACCGTCGTGCAGATATCGTCTATCAACGTTAATATCTAACTGACTAGTCGATACAGCGCCGTGGCGGCTATCCGCCGCGGCGTTTTTTTTGAACAGGAACCTACATGAGCGCCTTTTCCTCTTCCTTGCGCCCCGCGCTGCTGGCGGCCTCGCTTGCACTGTCCGCCGTGGCTGCACCGGCCCATGCGTTTGCCGACGACGATGCCCGACGGGCCATCCTCGAGCTGCGCGAGCAAGTCAAACAAATGCAAGACCGAAATCAACAAGGCCGGCTGCTCCTGGCCGACCAGATCGAAAGCCTGCAGCATCAAGTGGCCACCATGCGAGGCCAACTTGAAAAAATGCGCTGGGAACTGGACCTGAGCCGAGGCGCCCAAGGCCAGTTGGGCGAGCCTTCCGTCCGGGTAGACAATCCCCAGGAACAAATGGCCTTTGACAGCCCCATGGGGTTATTTCGCAGCGGCAAGTACCAGGAAGCCTCCGCAGGATTCACGACCTTTCTTACGAACTACCCCAACAGCAAACTGGTGTCTGAAGCGCGTTTTTACCAAGGCAGCAGCATGTACGCCAATAAAGACTTCAAAGGCTCGATACAGCAGTTGCAAGCACTGATCCAGAACGCTCCCCAAGACCCCCGGGCAGCCGACGCCCTGCTGATCATCGCTGCAAGCCAGATCGAGCTCAACGATATGAACGGCGCCAAGGCCAGTTTGCAGAAAATTGTCGCCGATTACCCTCAGACCACTGCTGCGGAAACCGCGAAGAGCCGCCTCCAGCTGCTGCAATAATGCCGGAACCCGTTCTCGCAGACGCACGACCCGATTCAACCCTCCAACTGGATATCCAGGGTTATCCCCTTAGTTATATCCAAAGGGGCTCGGGTCGCCCGCTGATATTGATTCATGGGTCACTGTGCGACTACCGATACTGGCGCTGGCAGGTTCCCGCCCTATCGGAAAATTACCGTGTGTTGGCGCCCAGCTTGCGGGGTTACTGGCCATCCAACGCACCGAGCCTGGCAGACGACTTCAGCGTACAACGTCACGCATCTGACCTGGCTGCATTGCTTGCACGCCAGAACGCTCCAGAAGGCGTTCATGTGCTGGGGCACTCACGCGGTGCGCACGTCGCCCTCGAACTCGCCTGTCAGGCGCCCGAACTGGTCCGCTCGCTGATCCTGGCCGACCCGGGGTTCCAGACTAGCGCCGGCGCCGGCTCCGGCTCCGGCTCGCATGCCTTCCAGAGAGAAGTGGCCTCCAGGCTTGCCCAGGGAGACATCGACGGGGCGCTGGCCGAATTCATCGACACAGTGAACGGCGCCGGCACCTGGAGACAGATGGTGGGTTGGTTCAAGACCATGGTCCGCGATAACGCCCAGACCCTGCCCTGGCAAGCGGCCGAAGCGCTTGCCCCCGACGCCGGCTTCGACCCCCAGCGGGCGCGCAACATAAGCTGCGCCACGCTGCTGCTCGGCGGACAAGACAGCCCGCCGCGCTATGGGCAGATTATGGACATTCTGCAAATGCACTTACAACGCGCCGAGCGCGATGTCATTCCTCGTGCGGCGCATGGAATGAACCTGGCCAATGCCAAGGCCTTCAATGCCCGCGTGATTGCATTTGTCAGTGGTGTTGATGACCATGGCTAGCCGGCAGCGTGCTGGGTGCTTTCACCTCGCAACTGGCCACGGCGTTCTTGCCTGAAGAAAAAAGAAAGTTCACGTCAATCGTGGAGCCTACCTTGACTGACTCCACAGGATCTTCGAGCATGGCATGGTAGCTGCCTGGCTTGAACTCCAGCGACTTGCCGGCCGGAACCACCACTTCGGGCACTTCGGACATGCGGCTGGTTCCGTCCTTGTGGGTGGTCTGGTGCAGCATCATCATACCGAAGGCATCTGTTTGAGCCCCTTGCAAGGTGATGTCTTGGCTGCCCGCGTTATCGATCAGGAAATAGCCCGCTGATGGCGCGGGAGACGGCATCAGGCGAATCCAGCAGTGGCTGACCGATACCGCCTCGGCAACCGATGCATTCGGCGTCTGCGCCTTATGTTCGTGGCCCGGGTGAGCCAGGGCGGTGGATGACACGAGGACTGCCGCACCCCACAGGGCGATGCGCGAAAATCGATTTACTATCATGTGGACTCCAGGCGAGAAAAAGTTTCGCCTGTGAGTGTACCGCGCAAGTGACGCAACGGCTAACCGTTGCGTCACTTGCGCGTGATGCTTCGCCTACACGGGATCCACGGGTAGGCGAAGCAAAGACAGCTTACTGGGTGGGCAGCTTGCCGGCTACGCCTTCCACGTAATAGTTCATGCTGTTCAGACCATCGTCGTTCATGGAGCCGCTTTCCACAACAACCTTGCCCTCGTTGGTGACCACGGGAGCATCGAACGGTGTAAGGGTGCCGGCAATGATGGCGGCTTCCTTCTCTTTGACCAACTGCCTGACGTCGTCGGGCAAGGCCGGATTCAGCGCTTCAAGCGCGGCCATGCCTTCTTTCAGACCGCCCCACGTGCTCTCGGACTTCCAGGTGCCATCAAGCACCTGCTGAGCGGCTTTGGTGAAGTAGTCGCCCCAATGGTGGGTAACTGCGGCCAATTGCGCATCGGGGCCGAATTTCTTCATGTCGGAATGATAGGCGATGGCATACTTGCCTTGTTCCTGGGCTGCCTGCACGGATGCCGTCGAGTCGGTGTGGTGCGTAACGATATCGGCGCCCTGCCCGAGCAACGCAAGTGCGGCATCACGCTCTTTGCCTGGATCAAACCAACTATTAACCCAAATAACGCGTACTTCGGCATCGGGGTTGACGCTGCGCATGCCGCGGGTGAACGCATTGATGCCCTGCAGGACCTCGGGAATCGGGAATGCCCCCACATAGCCGGCGACATTGGACTTGGTCATTTTGCCCGCAATAATACCGGCCAGGTAACGCGCTTCGTAAAAGCGCGAGTTGGTGGTCGCCACGTTGGGCGCCGTCTTGTACCCAGTGGAGTGTACGAACTTTACGTCGGGGAACTGCTTGGCCACCTTGATCGTTGGGTTCATATAGCCGAACGACGTGGTGAAAATGAGCTTGTTGCCCTGCTGCGCAAGATCGCGGATGACGCGTTCGGCGTCGGCGCCTTCGGGTACGTCTTCAACGTAGGTGGATGTGACCTTGCCAGCCAGGTTCTTCTCCATTTCCTTGCGGCCGATATCCTGCTGCCACGTCCAGCCGGCTTCGCCAATCGGGCTGACATACACAAAGCCAACCTTCAGTGGCTCATCAGCGGCCTGCGCGGGAGCCGCAAGCGCCAGGGCGGGCAAGACTGCCAGGGCGCACAATGTACGACGCATAAGTTTTTTAGTCATAAGATCTCTCTCTGGTTGGATACAATTGGCCTGGGCCATTACGACACTTCCAAGTAAAACACTGTTGTGCTGGTTGGCCGTCTTGCGCATTCGCGCGAGACGGCCGGCATGCTAGCCATTGGGATTGAAGTTTTTCCCCAGCGAAGCGGGCATATTCAATCGGATCCACCCTGCGTTGCGCGATATCAGCACAAGCACCAGGACGGTGGCCAGATAGGGCAGCATGGAAAGCAATTGCGAGGCAATGGCCACGCCGCGCGCCTGCATGTAATACGTAAAGATAGTAATCCCACCGAACAAATACGCGCCAACGAGAACACGCGCGGGGCGCCAGGTGGCAAACGTGGTCAGTGCAAGCGCGATCCAGCCACGGCCGGCCACCATGTTTTCAACCCACATAGGCGTATAGACCAGCGACATGAAGGCGCCTGCCATGCCGCAGCATGCACCGCCGAACAGCAAGGCATAAAGACGGATAAGGCGTACGTTATAGCCAAGCGCGTGCGCCGAAGAGGGGGATTCGCCAACCGAGCGCAGCACCAGCCCGCCACGGGTGCGATACAAAAACCAGGCAATGCCCACGCACAACAGCAACGATAAATACACCACGGGGTGCTGGCGGAATAACGCCGGCCCCAGGAATGGGATGTCTTCGAGGAACGGAATGCCATACCGCGAAACCACCAGGGTCTTGCCGACATAATCGATGCCGATATAGGCGGATGCGCCTGCGCCGAACAGCGAGAGCGCCAAACCGGTGGCCACTTGGTTGGCGCCCAGCCAAACGGTGATCCAGGCAAAAAAGCCCGCCAGCAACATACCAATGCCGGCGCCGGCAAGAAAACCCAGCGGCGCGCTTTGCGTATCAACGGTGACGGCAAAACCCAATACGGCCGCCATGAGCATCATGCCCTCGGAGCCAAGATTAATAACACCCGACCGCTCATTGATCAACAGGCCAAGCGCAGCCAGCATCAAAGGCGTGCCGGAGTTGATCGAAGCGGCGATCAGGGAAGCGAATCCTTCCATTATTTTCTCCAGCGCAATTTGTTATAGATGAGCACGTCGCACGCCAGCAGCGAGAACAGCAAGATGCCCTGGAACACGCCCGTAATCGCGCTGGGCATGCCCAGCCGCGACTGAGACAGCTCTCCGCCAATATAGAAGAGCGCCATGATGAAGCTTGAGAAAATCACCCCGATAGGGTGCAAGCGGCCAACAAAGGCAACGATAATGGCGGCGAATCCGTAACCCGGGGAAATGGATGGCGTTAGCTGTCCAATCGGCCCCATGATCTCGCTGGCGCCCGCCAGGCCGGCAAGCCCGCCGGACATCAACATGGATATCCATAGGGTGCCACGCGCAGAGAAACCACCGTAGCGCGCAGCGCGGGGCGCCAGACCACCTACCTGCAGCTTGAAACCGCTAAAGCTGCGCGAGAGGAAGACCCAACCGGCCACCGCCGCGATCAGGGCCAGCAATAAGCCCAGGTGCAAGCGAGTTCCCGGCAACAGAATGGGCAGTAAAAAGCCGTCGGAAAACAGCCTGGATTGCGGGAAGCCGAAACCATCGGGGTCGATCAGGATCCCGTGCACCAAGTAGCTGAGCAGCAACTCGGCCACATACACCAGCATCAGGGACACCAGAATTTCGTTGGCGTTGAAACTATCACGCAGCCAGGCTGTGATGGCAGCCCAGAAGGCCCCACCCACCACCCCCGCCAATAGAGCGATCAGGATCAGCAGCCAGCCGCCGCCTGTACCACTGCCGTCGTCCAGATACAGAATTACCCAGCCTGCGGTAATGGCGCCCATGACCAACTGGCCTTCCGCACCGATATTGAAAATATTGGCACGAAAGCAAGCGGCCAGGCCGACGGAGATCATGAGCAGCGGCGCCACCTTGACGCCGACCTCGGACCAGCCGCGCAGGTCTTTAATTGGTTCGAAGAAGAAAACCGCCAGGCCCGCCAAGGGATCTTTGCCTACGCCGACAAACAGGATGAAACCGCACACCGCAGTAAGCGCAACGGCCAACAAAGGCGATAGCCAGGACATCCATGTGGATGGCGCAGCGCGAGGTTCAAGCTTGAGCATGCGCGCCTCCGGTGGTCCAAAGGCCGCTCATCCACTGCCCCACAAGGTCTAGGGAAGCCTGGGCAATAGGAATAGAAGGGGACACCCGCCCCTTGGCGATAACGATGAGCCGATCCGAAATTTCGAAAAGCTCGTCGATCTCTTCGGAGACAACCAGGATGGCGCAGCCCGCATCCCGCAGGGCCAGGAGCTCGCCGCGTATCTGGGCGGCGGCGCCGACATCGACTCCCCAGGTGGGCTGGGCCACTAGCAAGACAGCGGGGTTGCGGGTAACTTCGCGCCCGATAATGTACTTCTGCAAATTACCACCCGATAAACTGGACGCGATGGCTCCCGGCCCCGACGCCTTGACGTTGAAACGCTTGATAATGCCTTGGGCCAAGCTGCGTATCGCGCCGGTGCGCACCAGGCCATAACGGATGGTCGCCGATGTCTGGTGCGACAACAGCATGTTCTGCGCCAGGGAAAGTTCCGGCACCGCACCACGCCCCAAGCGTTCTTCGGGCACGAAACCCACGCCATGGGCTCGCCGCCACGCAGCGCTGCGATTGCCAATGGGTTGGTCGCGCAATGCAACGGCCTGGGCACCGCCTCGTGGGTCTTCGCCTGAAAGCGCGCCCAGCAGTTCCTGCTGGCCATTGCCCGAAACACCCGCCACACCAAGGATTTCGCCTTCGTGCAAATCGAATTCGATACCGGAAAGTTCAACGGCAAAGGGATGGCTTTTGGCGATGGACAGATTGCGCACGGAGAACACCCGGGCACCCGGTTCGCGCTCTTGGTGGCGCATGGCCGGAGGTTCTGCGCCGATCATGAGTCGGGAAAGGCTTGCGGCAGTTTCCTGCGACGGATCGCAAACCCCGGTGACCTTGCCTGCACGCATGACGGTGCAGGTATGGCACAGAGCACGGATCTCGTCCAGCTTGTGACTGATATACAGAATACTGCACCCTTCCGCCGCCAACTGCCGCAAGACTTCAAAGAGTCGTTCGACGGCCTGCGGTGTAAGCACCGAGGTCGGCTCATCGAGAATCAGCAATTGGGGCTTGGTAAGCAGCGCACGCACGATTTCGACCCGCTGGCATTCACCAACCGACAAGGTGTGAACGTGTCGCTGTGGCTCGAGATCCAGACCATACTGACGGGCGGTTTCGGTGATACGGGTTTCCAGCTCGCTGATCTTTGTGTCGGGGGGCAGGCCCAGGGCGATGTTTTCCGCAACGGTAAGGGTGTCGAACAGCGAGAAATGCTGGAATACCATGGCAATACCCAATTGCCTGGCCAATGCAGGATTGGCAATGCTGACGGGCTCGCCATTCCAGAGCATGGTGCCAGAGTCGGGCTTCACCGCACCGTAGATGATTTTCATGAGTGTGGACTTGCCCGCACCGTTCTCGCCGAGAACCGCATGAATTTCGCCTGGCTGGACCGTAAGATCGACGCCGTCGTTTGCGACGACGCTGGGATACCTCTTTGTAATTTGTTGAAGGGCTAATCGAATCGTCATATCTTGTTTTAAGTCTAAAGAATGCCTACTATAAAGATCTGGCGGTCATCTGCCAACATAGCGGTAACACCTAGCTCAATGTTAGGGTTGCCTGCCTGCTCCACCCTTTACAAACCGGCCACTTTGTGCTGGCAAAGGCTATCCGTCCATGACAAACCCGCCCACCGCTCCTGGCTTGCAAGTGCGCTGCATCTGGGCCGGCAACGACCCACTGATGTGCGCCTACCACGACAACGAATGGGGGGTGCCCGAGTACGACAGCCGCCGCCTGTGGGCCAAGCTGATGCTCGATGGCTTCCAGGCCGGCCTGTCATGGCGCACCATCCTGCACAAGCGCGAGGCCTTTCGCCGGGCTTTCCACGACTTTGACCCTCAAGTTGTGGCGCGCTTCGACGACGCCGATGTCGAACGACTACTCAACGATGCGGGCATCGTGCGATCCCGGCAAAAAATCCTGGCCGTCATCGGCAATGCAAAAGCCTATCTTTCCATGCAAGCCGATGGCGAAGATTTTTCCCAGTTCGTCTGGGCCATGGTCGGCGGAGCCCCCATCGTGGGCTCAACCACGCCGGCGCCGGCACAAACCGAGCTATCGCAATCCATTTCCAGCCAGTTGAAAAAGCGCGGCTTCAAATTTGTAGGGCCAACCATCGTGTACGCCTGGATGCAAGCCTGCGGCCTGGTCGACGACCACCACCCCGATTGCTTCCGGCGACGCCACGCGTAGGCGAGTGGTAAGATTTCAAGCTTGTCCTTTTCCCTTGGTTAAATAACACAAACTCATGGCTGCTTTTGATATTGGCCCCATCGTTAAATCGCTTCGCGGCCTTCGCCAGGATTGGCGTGACGCGCAAAAGCGAGCGCGCGAACCCGACGGTCGCGAGTTCCCCTCACGCGAGGCGGTATCCCAGATCATGGATGACCTGAAGGCCGCATTGTTTCCCATGCGACTGGGCCCTACCGACCTTCGCCATGAAGGGGAAGACTATTTCGTGGGCTACACGCTGGACGCCACGCTGCACGCCCTTTTGGCGCAGGCGCGCCTGGAGCTTCGCTATGCAGCGCGGCACGACAACACGCAGCACCAGGATATCGACGCACGCGCCACCGAGGCCATCACCAGCTTCTCACAGCAGTTGCCGCGCTTGCGCTGCCTGCTGGACAGCGATGTCCTGGCCGCCTACCATGGCGATCCGGCGGCGCGCAGCGTAGACGAAGTCCTGCTGTGCTATCCCGGTGTCCAGGCCATGATCTACCATCGAATCGCGCACGAGCTCTACGTGCGCGACCTGCCCATGCTGGCGCGCCTGGCAGCCGAACTGGCCCATGGGCAAACCGGCATCGACATTCATCCAGGGGCGCAAATCGGGGCCAGTTTCTTCATTGACCACGGCACAGGCGTCGTAATCGGGGAAACCACCATTATTGGCGAGCGTGTCCGCATCTACCAGGCCGTCACCCTGGGGGCCAAGCGCTTCCCAACCGATACCGACGGCACGCTGCAAAAAGGCCTGCCCCGCCACCCGCTCGTCGAAGACGATGTGGTCATTTATGCCGGCGCCACCATTCTGGGCCGAGTGACGCTCGGCCAAGGCTGTGTCATTGGCGGCAATGTCTGGCTTACCCACGACGTGCCGCCCAATAGCCACATTACCCAGGCCGACTCCCAGGACACCCCGGTCAATGGCGGCAAGCCGCCGATTTAGCGGTGTTGGGGCTCTGGCGCCCGGCAACACGCCCCAGAGCGCTGCATCGCGCTGCGCCATCCTGATGCCCAGTGTTCAGAAGCTATGCGCCAGCGAAAGCACGGCGGCGGAGCGGCCTGTGTAACGGCCTGAACGATTGGTGTAGGCGTCGCGCTTGGCGTTTGTGTCGATATAGGCCACCGACACCGTCGTGCCGCCCCACGATTTGCTCAGCCCCACCGACCAGTCGGCATAAGAGCCGTCATCCAGATTGCGCACCTTCTGGTAACCAAGGTGGGCATTCAGATCCATCCCCCAGACGCCGGTGCTGAAACTGCCATTCAATTCGTAGTACTGGCTGTTCTTGCTGTCGGGCACGCCAAACAAATTCGTTACGGCATGCGAGTATTTGAATGTTACCGGACCATAGCCCAGCCCGAGGAACAACTCGGCGGTGTTTGGCCGAGTGTAGCCACCGGGATAGTCTCCTGGATAGTAGTAATACAGAATGCCGCCATCAATGGCGACATCTCCCCAAAGCTTTCCTGCATAGCCGGCGAAGAAATCCATTTCCACAGGCGCGGAAACATCGGGATCTGAATCACCGAGCCAGCTGATGCTGGAATTCCAATTGCCCGCATAGAAGCCGCTGGAATGCTCGACGCCGAAGCCACCCTGAATCGCCGGCTTATTATTGCTTTGCATGATGCCACGATATCGGTACTGGCTGACGACCGCCACATTGGCATTGAAGGTGAAGTCCGACTCGTGCGTGGGGTCGGTTTGCGCCGTTGCGCAAAACGGACCGGCCGCACAAAGTATGAAGGCCGCGAGACGATTGACATGCTGCATGGTGGTGCTCCCTTTAGGTCTACGAAGAAACTGAACAACAGACTCTTACGCAATATCCATGCCAACTTCATAAGCATTGAACATGCCTGCACAGACCCAAACAAATCACGATGAGCAGCGGCATTCTCCGCAAGGCAGGGAAGCGTACAGCGAGCACCCATCCGACTACGGAGCCACACACGACAAAGGGAAAGCGGCCACGGCTTAGGCATTGCCGCGACGCACATAAACAGTGCAACCGCCCCTCAACGGTGCGGCAGCACTCTAGAAATTAAAAAGGCTTGCGCGGACGAGCAAGCCAGGCGGCAAACTGTTGCTTAGGCGACTTTTCGCCAGACGGTGGCCAGCCAGGGCTGCTGATCGCGCGGCAAGCCAGCGGGTCGATAATAATGCTCGAGTTCGCTAAAGCCCGCCGCTGTAACGATGGCTCGCCAAGACGCAAGATCGTGGTATACGCCATAGCGTTCGCCATTCCAGCCTTCCTGGTTATCGCCCCGGGGGTTCGAACTGAACAGGACGCCGCCGGTTTTCAGTGTGGCATGCAATTGCGTCAAAACGCGAGGCAAGTGTGCACCGGGCACATGGAATAGCGAAGCATTAGCGAAAACGCCGTCGAAATAATGGGAGGGAAGATCGAGGGCCAGGAAATCCTGATGCCAGACCTCGGAGCCCGACTCCTGGCGCGCCATGACGGCAAATTCGCTTGAGCCATCCAACCCAATGGGCCGATGGCCAAGCGATGTAAATGTTTTCAAGTCCCGACCCGGGCCGCAACCGAAATCCAGAATGGTGAACGGCCCGACGCCTTGCAAATGACGCAAGAGCGCGTCGATATTCTGGCTGACGTCGTGGTCTTGGGTGCCTGAACGAAAACCGGCCGCATTCCGGTTGTAGTAGCCCAAGGTAATTGCGGATGTGTCGGACGGTGTTAATGCGGATGCGGCCATGTGATTTCAGGGATTATTCCATTGTGAAGCCGATATTGACGGTGACCTGCCAGTGCGCGACCTTGCCGTCGACAACATGCCCACGCGTTTCGATAACCTTGAACCATTGGATATTACGCACGGTTTCGGCTGCCTTGGCAATGGCGGTATTGACTGCATCTTCGACACTTTTTGGCGATGAACCGGTCAGTTCGATTTGTTTGTAGACATGATTGCTCATAGGTACCTCTATCGGTTGGTGGGTGTTAAACCATGGTAATGCCTTTAGGCCATCTGGACAAGAAGTACAATTTCCCTCCTTATTCACTTCCTTTTAGTATCGCCATCATGATCACCCTGGGCACACCTCTATCCCCTTTGGCCACCCGTGTCATGCTGCTGGGCTCCGGCGAGCTGGGCAAAGAGGTTCTTATCGCTTTGCAACGGCTGGGGGTTGAAACCATCGCCGTCGATCGCTACGACGACTCACCCGGGCAGCAAGTGGCGCATCACGCACACACCATCAACATGGCCGACCCTGAACAACTCAAGGCCCTGATTACCGCTGAAAAGCCGGATCTGGTGGTGCCTGAAATAGAAGCCATCGCCACCCAGGCGCTGGAGGAACTGGAAGCCGCCGGCCTGGCCCGCGTTATCCCCACAGCCCGAGCCGCCCGGTTGACCATGGACCGCGAAGGCATCCGTCGCCTGGCAGCCGAAACGCTGAGCTTGCCCACCAGTCCATTCCGCTTTTGCGACACTCAACAAGAACTGCAAGCGGCCATCGACGAGCATGTGGGCTATCCCTGTGTCGTCAAGCCCGTCATGAGCAGCTCGGGCAAAGGGCAGAGCAAGATCTCGGAGCCCGCCGACGTTGCAGCGGCCTGGGAATACGCCATGGCTGGAGGACGCGTCAGCCATGGCCGGGTCATTGTGGAAGGTTTTATCGATTTCGATTATGAAATCACCTTGCTGACGGTGCGCGCCATGGACTCCGCGGGAAGCATCTCCACCCATTTTTGCGAACCCATCGGTCACACCCAGGCTGCCGGCGACTATATCGAAAGCTGGCAGCCCCACGCCATGCACCCGTCGGCACTGCACAAAGCCCAAAAAACCGCCCAGGCCATTACTGACGACTTGGGTGGGCTAGGGGTTTTCGGTGTCGAGCTTTTCGTCAAAGGCGACGAGGTCTGGTTCAGCGAAGTCAGCCCTCGCCCCCATGATACCGGCATGGTCACCATGATTTCTCAATGGCAAAGCGAATTCGAGCTTCATGCCCGGGCCATTCTCGGCCTGCCAGTCGACACCACATTAAAAAGCCCGGGCGCCAGCGCTGTCATTTATGGCGGACTGGACGCCAAGGGCATGCGCTTCCAGGGTATTGGTCAGGCCCTACGCATTGGGCAGACCGACTTGCGCCTGTTTGGAAAACCCGAAAGCCACGTTAAACGCCGAATGGGAGTGGCATTGGCCTACGACGACAACGTCGACAACGCACGCGAGCGCGCACGGCAAGCAGCGGCTTGTGTCCAGCCTGTTACCTCGCCTTGAAATACGACCGGCGGCCGCACAGCATCGTGCGGCCCCGATTCCGCTCCCCTTAAGGATCAACCGAGCGTGCTTTTGTAAATCTTGCCGTCCTTCATGATCAGGCGCAAATTGGTGTCGGGATCAGCAAGGAAATCCAGACTCACGGATGGATCGCCATCGGCTACCAGGATATCGGCAAGCGAGCCCGGCGCGATGGTCCCCAAGTCGCCCTGGTAGGGGTTGCGCAGACCTGACATCATCAGGAGCCGCCCATTCTGGCCGGTGGCCATGCGCAAAAGTTCAAGCGGCTGATAGAAGCGCGTTAGCTTGGCCAGCATGCGGCCCTGGTTCGGCAAGTTCTCGGGGGTGAATAAAATATCCGTTCCCCAAGCTGTCTGGACATTGAACTTCTGCGCCATTTCGTAAGCCTTGACGGTTCCCTCGGACACGCGCACTTGCAACGCCCGTGCGGCTGGGTCCGCCAGCTTGTTGGAATCCACATCCGCCAGGAAGGGCTGCAAGCTCCACCAAATGCCCTTATCGGCCATCATGCGCACGACTTCCTCGTCGGCAAGCTGTCCATGCTCGATGCAGCCCACACCGGCGCGCACCGCACGCTGTATGCCTTTGGCGGTATAGACATGCACCATGACGTAGGTGCCCCAGTCGCTTGCTGCGGCCACGCCCGCCCGCAGCTCCGCCTCGGTAAACTGCACGCTGTCCAGCGGATCATAGGGCGATGTGACCCCGCCCCCACCCATCAGCTTCAACTGCGACGCGCCAAGCATAAGCTCTTCGCGAGCGCGCCGCAAAACCTCTGACTCACCGTCGGCGATCGACGATACGCCTGCGCGCATCGTGTAGGTAAGAACACCATCCGCGCGCGGCAGTTCATAGCGCATCCGGAAATCGCCATGGCCTGACGTCTGCGTAATCATGGCGCCGCTAGGATAGATCCGTGGCCCCTGAATAATGCCTTCGTCGATGGCTCGTTTCAGCGCGAAACTGGGGCCGCCGGCATCACGTGTCGTGGTGAAACCGCGCATCAGCGTGCGCTGCGCTTCGTGACCCGCAACCAGATGGATATAGGGCACGTCGGAAGTCATGGCCTTCACTTGCGTCAGCCCACACAATGTCGAGTGCCAATGCGCATCAATCAAACCCGGCATGACCAGTCGCCCGCCACAATCAATGATTTCCACCTCGCCCGACGCATCGCCCACGGCAGGCAGGTCCACGACCTTGTTGCCTTCGATCCGGATATTCCTGCCTTCCTGGACGGTGGCGGAAATGCCATCGAACAAACGCAGGTTCGTTAACAGTATCGGACGCCCTGCGGTTCTTGCTTCCTGCGCAAACGCGCTATTAGGCCTGATGCCAAGAAAAGGCAATGCCGCCGCTGCCATCCCGCCCAGGAACATCCTGCGGGTCAGGTCTGCCGTGACGCGCCGATGCACCGCTTTGACGACGGGACTCGCGCACTTGCATCCGCACGTCGCCGAATGCACATGCCTGAAAGGCACATAGCGTTGCGGTTCTTCAGTGTCATCATCGCGTTGCCCCATGCCGCCCCCTTGCTCTCGTGTAACTTACCAAGCTGCGCCACCGCAGCCCAGATTGATGTCAGTCCATGTGTACTTCCTGCAGCCAAGTATATAAGCACAGGGCGACTCAATCACGCACGTAAGATGTTAAATTGACGGCGATCTGCTCGAACTTCGCCAACAATCAGGGCGCGCTGCCAAGAGCTCGCTCCAAAAAAGGGTTTTCTCGTGTTGCGTATTCTGACGTCATGGGTTTCTGCAATTGTATTGGCAGGTTGCACCACGACCAATGCACCATCCATTTATGCGTTCGGCTCTTATTTCCCCTCCTGGCTGTTTTGCGCCATTGTTGGCATTGTTGGCGCCGTTCTGGTGCGTGTATTTTTTATTCGTCTGGGCCTGGACGACTTCCTGCCCGTCCGCCTCCTTGTCTACATATGCGTAGCGCTGATCATCGCCATCGCCACATCGCTGCTTTTTTTCGCGACCTGAATCATGAGCCAAACCGCCTCCCCACCCAAGAAACGCGTGCTGGCTCGAGCCGTCGCGGCCTTCATCATTCTCGGCGCCATTATTCTGATCCTGGCGTATCGCTGGCTATCCGCCCCACTGTCGGAAGATGCCATCTTGCAGGCGAACGTCGTGAACATCAGCACGCCCGTGCCCGGCCGGGTCGAGACCTTCCATGTCGCTGAAAACGCCCGGGTAAAACGCGGCGACCTGCTATTTACACTGGACCCCACAACCTACCGCCTGCGCGTTGAGCAAGCCGAGGCGGAGCTTAAGGTCGCGCAAGCCGCACTGGACGCCAAGCAACGTCAGATCCGCGCGGAAAGCGCCAACGCCGCCGTCGCTAATGAACAGATAGAGCGAGCGCGCGCTAATTTGCAACTGACCGAAAAGACGCTGGAACGGCTCGTCCCACTTGCCCAGAAAGGCTATGTCACCACCCAGCAAGTCGATGATGCAAGAACGCTCAACCACGATGCCCAGGTCAGCCTGAAGCAGGCGCAGGCGCAGGCGAAGGCCGCCGAAAGCCTGGTCGGCACCCTAGAGGCGGCTGAAGCGCTGGTGCAAGTCAGCCGCAGCGCGCTGGCCATCGCCAAGCGCGCGCTGGCCGATACCGAGGTGCGCGCGCCGCACGACGGTTTGGTTGTCGGACTGTCCGTGTCATCGGGCGAATATGTCGCGCCTGATCAGTCCCTGTTCACCCTGATCAATACCGAGCAATGGTATGCCGTCGCCTTCTTTCGCGAAACAGAGCTGATGGACATCAAACCCGGAGCGTGCGCACTGGTGTACGCAATGGCCGACCCATCCGTCGCCATCAACGGCACTGTGGACAGCATTGGATGGGGTGTCAGTTCCGCTGACATGATCGATTTGCCGCGCGTCCTGCCCATCGTTCAGAAGTCATTGAACTGGGTGCGCGTGGCACAACGTTTTCCAGTGCGGGTGCGTCTTGAAGAGGCCCCCGAAAGGCTATTGAGAACCGGTGCCTCGGCAACCGTGGTAATGCGGCATGGCGACAACTGCTAATCGATTTCTACCGGCGGTTTTACACACGGCGCGCAACGACCTGCGCCCATTCGACGGGCGCCTTGAAATGGCCTGGCGGGTGGCGGCTCAGTGTTCGCTGGCGGCGCTGGTGTTCATGACGTACGGCATTCCACTGGCGCCTATAGGCTGCTATCTGATCCTGTTCCTCATGAAGCCGGACGGCGCCGAAAGCGCGCTTATGGCGATCGGCGTGGCTTTCCTTGTGTCGCTAGTGGTCGTATTGCTTCTGTATCTCGCCCGCTGGACGATCGACGACCCCATGTGGCGCATGGTCGTCATTGGGGTCGGATCCTTTATCTTTATATACATTGGCGCGGCCAGCCTCTTGGGGCCGATCGGCAATATCCTGGGCTTGGTCGTAGGCTTTGCCATGACACTGCTCAGCGATGTTCCTGTCGGCGAAGCTGCCACGCGCGCTCTGCTGTATGCCTGGCTGATGGCAACGGCGCCCATGGGCATCATCGTCGTATTCAACTTGTTCCTGGGGCGCTCTCCGCTGCGTCTGCTAAAGACCGAGTTGGCGGAACGACTCCACACGGCAGCGCGGGCGTTGGCGCAACCCGCCTTGGTTGGCGACGCCCAAAACCTGCTGCTGTCCGGCAACGAAGAACTCAAGAAGCGTGTGGGATTCATTCGCCTGCTCCATCTGGCGTCTTCAGCCGAAACCCAGTATCTGAATCGCTCGGTCGACGATTCCTACCGCTTGCTTCTGGCGATTTCGGCACTGCCTTCCGACGTGCCTGAAGCCCTGCGCCAGGAGCTTGCCTCGGACGCCCGGCTGGCCGCCCAGATGCTAATGAGCCCAAGCGCGGTCGACACGTCGGGCCCTGCGTCGCCGTCCTGCGCCGATATAAAGCCCAGCAACGACCAAGCCTTGAACGAAGCCCGACGGGCGCTGTCCGCGCTGTTGGACCAACATCCAAAGCCAGCGGAGAAGCCCGCCGCCACGCCTTTCTTTTTCAAAGACGCGTTGACTAACCCCGACTATCCACGGTTTGCCCTGAAAACTACTGCAGCCGCCACCATCAGCTACCTGATCTACACCGCAATCGATTGGCAAGGCATCCACACCGCGATGATCACCTGCTATGTCGCCGCCCTGGGCACAACCGCCGAGACCCTGCACAAGTTGACACTGCGCATTATTGGCTGCCTGATCGGCGCCGCCATGGGGGTAGGCTCCATTCTTTTCCTGATCCCTCACATGACAGGCATAGGCTCCTTGATGGCGTTGGTGTTCGCCGGCATCTTGGTGGCTGGCTGGGTATCGTCGGGCAGCGAACGGATCGCCTATGCCGGCATCCAGATCGGCCTGGCTTTCTTACTGACCATACTGCAAGGCTTTGGTCCGGACATCAGCCTGTCGGCCGCCTCCGACCGGGTCATGGGCATCCTGGTGGGCAATTTGGTGATGTATCTGATCTTCACCCGCATCTGGCCGCGCAGCATCGTCAGCATGGCGCAGCAGAAGGTTGGCGATGCGTTGCAGAGCCTGGCGCTGTTTACTCAGCCGAAGCGAGCCACGCCTGCGTCGACCGACGAAATCGCCAAAGTCATTACGACGCTTCGAGAGGCCAGGGAAGGCCTGGGGCTGGCTCTGTTCGAACCTCGAAATCTACGCCCACAGGAGAGCGAGATATCCCACTTGAAGAATTTGATCGCCCGGGCGGAGAGCCTGTGTATTACCGTTGCCCTTGCCAGCACGACACAGCCATCGGTACATGCCGACGCCTTGAGTGAAATCGATCAAATGCAGAAATCACTGATTCAGGCCACACCATGACCATGCTGAAACCCAGGCCGCTTGCTATTGTGCCACTCCAATGGGTCCGCCCTCTGCTGGGAACGCTCTGCCTCGCGTTGACAGGCTGCGCCACAGATGCTCTGACCCATGCGCCAGCCTCGCCCGACGAACCGTGGCAACCCCAGTTGCAAGATGTCGTCGCCTCGCACGAGCCCCAACCAGCGGCTTTCGCCCCCAAGGGCTTTTCGGTACCGTCGCAGCCCGAAGCGTCGATATTGCCCACCGCACCGGCTATTGACGGCCAGCATGTGTATAGCCTGCCGGAGCTGATCGACCTCGCCCAGCGCGAGAACCCGGAAACACGGCTGGCCTGGAATCGCGCTCGACAAGCAGCGCTTGCGATCGGCATTGCCGAAGCCACATTCCTTCCCATGCTTTCGGCCAACGTCATCGGCGGCTGGCAGAAAACACACACTCCGCTCCCCCTGCTTCCCGGCAACCAAAGTATCGACACCGAACTGCATGGTGTCGTACCCGCCCTGGCGCTGGAGTGGCTGATTTTCGATTTTGGCCAACGCAGGGCCATTGCCGATGGCGCCCGTGAAGTTTCGTATGCAGCCAATGTATTATTCAATGGCGCCCACCAGAAAATCATCCACGATGTCACGCATGCCTACTATCAGTACGGTGCGGCGCGTTCTCAAATAGACATCGCCGCACAAACATTGAAGAACAGCCGCTTCATCGCCCAAGCTGTCCAGGAGCGTCGCAACGCGGGCCTGGCCACCGTGGTGGAAACAGCACAGGCCAATCAATTGGTGGCTCAGGCCAAGCTGCGCCAGGTCAATGCACAGGGCCTGGAGCATACGGCCTACCAGGCCCTGCTGGCCTCGGTGGGCTTGCCGCCTGCCACACGCATCAAGGTCAGCCCCCCGCCTGATCGGCCATTGCCCGACACCAACACAGCCCTCACAGATGAAGCCATACAACTTGCGTTATCCAGGCGCCCGGATGTGCTGGCCAGCTACGCCGCCACCAAGGCGGCCCAAGCAGGCATTACCGCGGCCGAAGCCGAGTTCCTGCCCAAGGTTTACCTGGGCGCCGTCGCTGCCCGAAGCCATACGAATTTCGCCGCCAATGGTTTGCCAAGCCTGAATCAGCAAACTGGTTCGTCCAGCGTGCTGCTGGGGCTCACCATCCCGATATTTGATGGCGGACTGCGTTCGGCGCGCTTGAAAGACGCGCAGATCCAGGCCGACAAGGCCACCGACACCCTTCGACAACTGCAACAAAGCGCCATGCGCGAAATGATTGCGGCATCCGATATGTTGCGATCCGCGCTGGCCAGCTATCATGCCGCCGCGGAATTGGTCAGAACCGCCACCACCGTGTATGACGCTACGCTGGAGGCCTATCGTTATGGCGCCGGCACCTTGACTGCGGCGTCAGAAGCCACCAACGCGTTGCTGGACGCCCGGCAGGCCCGCATGGAAGCGCGAACGGCGTCCCAGACGGCTGCGGCCAACCTGGCTTTTGTCATGGGCGCCATGACAATGCCACGTGACACCTGGATCGATTAGCCAAACAGAACACTAGCCCGGCCGGACCATCGGCTTGCCGATCTTGTGTAAACAGACATCGGCGATCAGGTCGCGCAGCCAGCGATACAAGGGGTTGTTATGGGTTCGATCGTGCCACATAAGAACCACATTGATGGGAGCGAGCTTCAGCGGCGGCTCAAAGATTCGGATGGCGGCAAGATCGGTGAATCGCTGCGCAATCCGCTCGGGTATGGTCGAGATCAAGTCGGACTGGGAAATCAGGAAAGGCACGCCCATGAACGTTGGCTTGGACACGGCAATGCGGCGTTGACGCCCCTCGCTGCCCAGCGCGCCGTCGATCAGGGCGTTGTACATTTCGGCGCCTTCAGCGGGCTTGATCGCCACATGCGCATAATCGCAATACCCTTCAAGGGAAAGCGGTCGCTCGAACAGCGGATGGCCCGACCGGGCGATGCCCACCATTCTGTCCTTGAATAACGGCCGAGTGCGCACATTGCCCGGCGGCGTTGGAAAATACGTAAGCGCCATGTCGATCTCGCCGCTGCTCATGGCCTCGCCGAGTTGCCTGGGGTTTGGGCCCACAATGCGCAGCGATATATTAGGCGCCGACCGCTGCAGTTCGTCCATCAGGTGGGGAACGACGACAAAGTCGATGTAGTCGATGACGATCATGGTGATCACTGCGCTGGCCTGCGAAGGATCAAACGGTTGCTCCTCGTGTATCAGGACATCCACGCCGCGCAGTATGTCCTCGACCTGCGGCATCAGGAAACGCGCCCGTTCCGTGGGCACCAGCCCCTTGCCCGATTTCACAAGCAACGGATCATGGAACATGACTCGCAGCTTCGACAAGGCCAGACTCATGGACGACTGGCTGACATCCATTCGATAGGCTGCCCGCGTGACATGGCATTCACGCATCAAGGCATCAAACGCCACGAGCAGGTTCAGGTCGATATCCCGAAGACTCACTGCGCCGCTCCATTAGTAACTAACCGAGGAATCGTAAAGAGCCTGCTGTTGTGCGACGCACCAACGAGGCATCAATATCGACTATTGATTCAGCGAATTGTAGCAAGCCCCATCATACTGTTTAATCATTAGAACGCTTTCTGTTCAACTGTCCATCAAGGGGAGCTTCCATGAGCATTCCAGTCATCAACGTCAACCGCGAAGAAATGCGCAAGCGGGTAGCCTTGTTCAGCGAACTTAAGGGTTTCGATGGCGGGTTGCCCGACAGCGACTACCCCAGTGCGAAACGCACGCTTTATAACGTTATTGGTTTCCAGCCGCCCAAGTCTGAAGCCACTGCCGTAACCTCGCCCCTGGGCGACCTGGCCGCCCAGAACGCCGCCATCAAGATCAACGAAGGCTTCAATATGGGGTTTGTCGAGGCCGCCCCGGGCAAAGGGCCCATGATGCACAACCACGACACCAACGAAACCTTCATGCCGTTTTCCGGCCGCTGGCGCTGTTCCTGGGAAGTCGACGGGCATGTCGAGTCATTCGAGCTAGGTCCACGCGACACGATCTCATTCCCGCCAGGCGTCAATCGACGGTTCGAGAACATTACGCATGAAGAGCCCGACTCAACCCACTGGCTTCTGGTTGTTGTCAGCGGCAACGGCCCAAAGGCAGAGTTCTCGGCCGAATCCATGAACGAGCTTAAAGCCAAGGGCTACGTTGCGGCGGATGCATCCTGATGAGCACTACATTTCTCGACGCGCTCGCGCAGCTGGAATCGCGCTACTCCTGGAACACCCTGGAAGTGGACGGCCATGAATGGCGATGGCTGGACACCGCCTCGAACGGCCCCGCCGCGATCCTGCTGCCCGGATCAGTAGGCGATGGCGCCATGTTCGTGGCAACGCTTCAGGCCTTGGGCGAACGTGTTCGCCTTATCGCAATGACGTATCCGGCTATCTCCGATCCAGTGGCGTTGGCCCGGGGGCTGGCCCAGGTCATGCAGCACTTGCAGCTTGACCGCGCGACCATTGTGGGCAGCTCTTTCGCCGCCTACTGGATCCAGTTCTTCGCCCTGCACTATCCAGCGCAAGTTCAATCGCTAGTGATCGGCAATGGCTTCACCGATGGCAGCGACCTTGCCGACAATCCACTATTCAACCGCGCCTATGTTGAAAGCATCGACAGCGCCGCGCTGCATGCCGAATGGCTGGGGCGCGTACGCAGCGCGCCCGCATCCGACCTTCAGCAACTTCAGGAAACCATGCTGGCGCGTCGTCAAAGCCCGGACAACCTGCACGCAAGGTTCCTAGGCGTCGTGCAATCGAAAGCATGCCCGCCACTTTCCCTGAACCCATCGTCCATCACGATTCTGGACTGCGACGACGACCCGCTGATTCCCGCGGCGGCACGATCCCGCCTGCGCGAACGCTATCCCGATGCGCACCACGTATCGCTGCCGCACGGCGGACATTATCCCCATCTATTGAATCCAAAGGCTTACGAGGAACAGATTATGCGGTGTGTGTCCGGCGCATAAGCGCTCCTGGCTTTCATCCACGCCTGACCGCTGCCGCTATCGGTGCGCTGATATTTCGCGCCGCGCCGCGCTGCTGGCGCGTGGCGTGGCGTGGCGTGGCGTGGCGTGGCCAAGTATCCGACAAATAAAACAATCAATCATAATAATTAATTTGTCGGTATCATAATTGTCCGATATCGTATGCGGTGATCTTCATCGCGACATCTTTATTCATCGACAAGAGGCTCCATGACACAACCTAGCTATTACGCACCGCACGGCGGGCATCCACCGCAAACCGATATGCTGACGGATCGGGCCATGTTCACCGAGGCTTACGCCGTGATTCCCAAGGGCGTGATGCGTGACATCGTGACCAGCCACCTGCCCTTTTGGGAAAAAACACGCCTTTGGGTTCTGGCGCGTCCTTTATCCGGCTTTGCCGAAACCTTTTCGCAGTACATTGTCGAGGTCAGCCCCGAAGGCGGCAGCGACAAGCCCGAGCAGGACCCAAATGCGGAGGCCGTGCTTTTCGTCGTCGAAGGCGAACTCAAGTTAACCATGCTGGGCACCACGCACACGCTCAAGCCAGGCGGCTACGCCTTCATTCCCCCCGGTCTGGACTGGAGCTTGCGCAACACCAGCAGCGAGGCGGCCCGATTCCACTGGATTCGCAAGCACTATCAAGCGGTGGAAGGTGTTCCACTGCCCGACGCCTTCGTCACGAACGAGCAGGACATCACTCCGGGAGAAATGCCGGGCACCAACGGCTGCTGGTCGACTACACGGTTTGTCGACATGAGCGACATGCGGCACGACATGCATGTCAACATCGTTACCTTTGAACCCGGCGGCATTATTCCATTTGCCGAAACCCACGTCATGGAACATGGCCTGTATGTGCTGGAAGGCAAAGCCGTATATCGCCTGAATCAGGATTGGGTCGAAGTAGAGGCCGGCGATTTCATGTGGCTACGTGCGTTTTGCCCCCAAGCCTGCTATGCCGGCGGCCCAGGGCGATTCCGCTACCTACTTTACAAAGATGTAAACCGCCATGCAAGCCTGTTGTTAAGCAATCCCCGCTAGGGCGACTGTATCGGTACCCTAGGGCGGCCGGGCCTCCAAGGCCACGGCTGCCTTTTTCTTTGCAGCATCGTCCTTTGCAGAACCGTCCTTTGCAAAACCGCCTTTTACAGAACTGCCCTTTGCAGAAATCATCTTTTACAGGACGGTCTTTTGCCGAACCGTCTTTTATAGAGCCGCTTTTTACAAACCGTGTCTACAACACGATTCGATTTATCGCCAGATAAACCAGACCGGCAGCCAAACTGGTGTAGCCGCTGTACAGAACAAGCCCCAACCCCCACCCTTGCCCAGTCACAGCAACAGCCAAAGCCAGTAGCAGCAGGCCAGCGCCCAACAGCCTGAGGCCAAGCGTGATGGCGGCGGACAAAGCCCTTCCGAACAGTTCTTCCTGCTGACGGTCCATGGCGCAGGCTAGCGCAGTAAAGCCGGCCAGGCACGAAAGCAACGGTAAAAGATGGTTCATGCGGCATCCACCGCTGAGGCGGCCGGTGCTGTGTTCGCGTGCCTGGGCCGAACCTGCAGCTTTCGGGCCAGACGCCAGGCCAGCAACCCATGCAGCGCGGCCAAGGCCCAGCACGTCAGATCCACCCCGGCATAAACCCAATCGCCCGCGATCACGCTCTGCCACAAGGAGCGCGACGTCGTCAAAGCATTCACGATGGGCA
Source organism: Pusillimonas sp. (assembly GCA_044464765.1). Taxonomy (GTDB): domain Bacteria; phylum Pseudomonadota; class Gammaproteobacteria; order Burkholderiales; family Burkholderiaceae_B; genus JBIQKZ01. The sequence continues at coordinate 123,082 of JBIQKZ010000010.1, read as the reverse complement.
ACAGCGCCAATAAAGCCGCTGCCGCCCATAGTTGTTCAAGCCATGCCGTTTTGGCCGGGCGCAACACGGCGTGTACGAGCGACAACGCCCACACGATGAAAAACACCTGGATTTCACCAGCGGCTCGTGCGGGCCAATCGTACGGCAGAATCCGGTTAGCCCATAAGAAAGAAGTCATAGCCACCGACAGGCCCGCAATACCCGCAATGTTCAGCCGCTCCACCAGGCGCAGCCCCAAGGAAGGCTTCTGCGAATCCGACAATTTCTGCCGCCGCTTGACCGTCCACAACACTAAACCGGTACCCACCATGGCGGTGCCGGCCAGGCTTACCAGAAAGTAAAGCCAACGCAACACCGTATCGCTGAATCGCCCTAAATGCAGGGCATAAAGCACGCCTCGCGTCTCGGCCGCCGCGCCCACCTGCTCGTGGGTTTCAAGTAATTTGCCCGTGCTGCCCTCAAACAACATGTATTGCGGACTCATGGAAACGCGCCCCGATTCGCCACGCGAAATGCTTACCCGCGAAGCTGCATCGCCCGGATTCACTACAGAAACATTACCAATATTTCCCTGCCCCCATCGTGCCTGAGCCTGCTGCACCATGTCTTCGACAGACGCTAAAGCCTGGGGCTGCCCGCTGGCTTTCCCGGACCGCAGGAAGGAGCTGAGTTCAGCGCTAAGCTGCTGCCGCTCTGCGGGAGTCTTGATTGCAAGCTGCTGCCCCCAGGGCATATACAACGCCATCAGTGTCACGAGGCCGGTGTACGTGATCATAAGGTGGAATGGCAGGCCGAAAACCGACAACGCATTGTGAGCGTCCAGCCAGGAGCGCTGCCCTTTACGTGGTCGAAAGGTAAAGAAGTCGACGAAGATTTTCTTATGGGTAATGATGCCGCTAAGAATGGCGACAAGCATGAACATGGCGGCCAGGCCCGCCAACCATCGCCCCCATACCACAGGGATATAGTGAAACTGGAAATGGAAACGGTAGAAGAAATCGCCCCCCATGGTTTCCCGCGCGCTAATGCGTTTCCCGCTTTCCGGATCGAACTGTCCTTCTGCAAAGCCCCGGCGAGCGCCATCAGGGGTACGCCAGAACGCATACACGCTATTGCTGCGTTCGCCGGGCAAACGCACGCTCCATTGCGTGCTTTCAGGAGCGATGGATTTGATCTCGTCAGCGACTCGTTGAACCGTCAGCGCCGGATCAACCACGTGTACCTGATGCGCAAGCTCTGGCCGCATCCATTGCGAAAGCTCATCTTTGAAATACGAGACCGTGCCCGTCAGGAACATGGCGTAGAGCACCCAACCAAGCATCAATCCCACCCAGGTATGCAAGCTGGACATGCTCTGACGCAAGCCAGAAGCGTTGCTGCGCGCCGCGAACACCCAAATGACCACGACCGCGTAAACCACAAAGCTGGCCAGCATTCCCGTAAGCACGGCCTGGAGTTTACTGATGGGCAAGACCAGCGCGACAACGCTGGCCAAGGCCGCCAACGCATAGCCGCCGAACAGTGCGGCCAGGATGCGCGAAACTAGAGGCGCGGCTTGGCGCACCTTACGCAAAGACAACTTCAACTGACGCCCCACCTGCCCTTTTTAGAAATCGACAGAAGCAGACAACATGAAGGTGCGCCCTGCCGCATTGGTCGCAAAGCTGCCGCTTGCAAGCCAATATTTTTTGTCAGTCAGGTTGTCGACGTTGGCACGAAACACCACCGATTTCCCGGCCACGGTCGTGCTATAGCGCGCACCCACGCCAAGCGTGGTGACGGCCGGCAAGCTGTATTCGTTGGCATCATCGACATACGAGGACGAAACGTAGGAGACCCGTCCGTTCAGGCTCAGGCCGTCCACCCAAGGCGTATCCCAATCCAGTCCAACGTTGACTATGTTCTTGGGCACACCCGCTGCAGTATTGCCTTCATTCACGCCGCCCGCGGTCTTGGTCAGCTTGGCCTGGACAAACGCGGCGCTAGCCATCAAGCGCAAGCCAGGCTGCAACTCTCCATAAGCCGACAATTCCAGCCCGCGATTACGCTGTTCACCGTTGTAGCCGTAGACATTATTGGCATCCGCCTGACCTGCTGGCCGCGCCAACTGGTAGACGGCCGCAGTGGTCGTCACACTGCCCCAGTCCACCTTGACCCCTGCTTCATACTGCTTGGATTTGTACGGAGCCAACACGTCGCCCCGATTTGCATACGTAGCGCCAACGACGGTACCGCGTGTCAGGCCTTCGGTGAAGTTTCCATACACGGCCACATTGCTCAGCGGCTTGACCACCAGCCCCACGGCGGGAGAAATCGCATCGGCTTTGTAGCCTCCGATCTTGTCGCCGGTGGCCGTGCTGAAGCTGTCGACATCCACCGTTTGCTTACGCGCTCCTAGCGTAAGCAAGACCCGGTCGTCCGCAAAGGACAAGGTATCGGCAATCGCAATGCTGTCCAACGTAGTTTCAGACGCCTTTTCCATCCCTACACGCACCGCCGCATTAGGTGGCAGCGGCGAGGGATTGTAAATATTGGATGTTGCAATCGCCGTACCCGGCGAGTAGCCATTGCCCGCTTCCTGGCTCAAGCGAGTGGCCACCAAACTAAGAGTGTGGCCTACGCCGCCTGTGTTGAAGCGCGCCTGCAACCCGATATCGCCGCTGGTGGTTTTCGAATAGGAATCATAATACGAGTTCATGACGCCAAAATTTCCTTGCGAATCCACGCCTTCGCGTCGGCCAGTGACGGGATTCACAGAAAGTGGGAACACCTGCTTGATGGTGTTGTCCCGATAACCCACGGCGACATGGGCCGTCAGGAAATCAGTCAGGTCATACTCAAGGCGCGAGGCAATCGTCGAGTCGCGCTGCGTAAGCTCGGTGCCCGGATAGAACGCAATACGCCCATCGGGAGCCGCCGGTATTTCCCCTGGCTGGAAGCTGATCTGCGAACGAAAGTCATCAATTTTCTCGTCCTGGTAAATGGCATCCAGCGTCCAGCGCAGACGCTCTCCGCGATAGTCCAGCGCAAGCGCGCCCAGGCCAAGATTCTGCTTCCCGTCACGGATAGACGCTTCTCCGCCGCGCAATACACCATTGAACCGCGCGCCCCATGCGCCATCTTTCCCAAAGCGCCGTCCGATATCGACATGGGCGCCTACGTTCGCCTGGCTGGTGTACGTCGTGGTAACGCGTGTAAGCGGCGTATCGCCAGCCCGCTTGGTCACTACATTGACGCTTCCGCCAATTCCGCCATTAGGCGGAATCCCTCGCATGAGCGTACCTGGGCCCTTCAGCAACTCGACACGCTCCACCATTTCCAAAGGGATGCGATTGGCATTCAACAGGCCATACAACCCATTCAACCCCACGTCGCCCGAACTGACGTTAAAGCCCCGGATCTGGAAATCTTCTCCGAACCCGCCCGTGGAGGTTGTGGTGCGCACCGAGGCGTCGGTGGTTATGAGATCGGCCAATGTCTGTGCCTGTATGTCTTCGATCATGGCCGACGTGTAGTTGACGGTGCTGAACGGCGTATCCAGAACATTTTGGGTTCCAAGCAAACCGAGGCTTCCACCCTGCGCCACCTTGCCGCCCGCATAGGGGGGCGGCAATTCGCCCAGGCTCTGATCGCCTTTAACCGTCACGGCGGGCAACAACGTAGTGGGTGCCGCCGTTTGCGCGATGGCGCCGCCTGAGAACGCCAAGAGACTGGCAATGGTCAAGCGGTGCATTAGAAAAGGAGGATGACGCAAAGGGCGATTGGGCATAAATGGGCTCTTGAAAGGGAAGTTTTAAGGATAAAAAGACACAGCCTTCACACCCCATTGCAGGGTCAGTCAACTGAATAACGAAAAAGTATATCTACATTTTTAAATAGAAACAATTATCAGAATCATTATTTATATAATATTTTTCAACCATCCTGGCGCTATGTATAATTTATCTCAATAAGGATAGGAATAGTTATTGGTATCATTACTAATCCAAGACCAACTAAGCAGTTACTAACTTTTACATCAGGAGTTCCATGGATTGCCGCCCAATCGCTTGCTTTGCCGCCTTGTTCGTTCGCCCTACTAAAAGCCCAGAACAGCGCACATTGGCCAACAGGATCTGATCATGCTTTCCTCCAGTACCCTGCGCGGTTGGTCTTTCGTGCACAAATGGACCAGCCTGGTGTGTACGGTTTTCATGCTGATGTTGTGTATTACCGGCCTGCCGCTTATCTTCGAGCACGAGATCGAGCATATGCTGGAAGACGGCAACCATTACACGACGGCCGCCGCCGGTCTGCCCATGGCTGATATGGATGCGGTCATCGCGTCGGCCAAAGCGCAAGCGCCTGGCAAAGAAGTGATGTATGTCGGCGACATTACCGACGACGGCTTCTGGTACGTGAACATGGCCGACACCATTACGGGCGAAGGCACGCCTGTCACCGTCACCGTCGATTACTACACGGCCAAGGTGCTCGACGCCGAGGCCAAGCGCAGCCCGTTCATGGCCTTCATGCTGCAGTTGCATACGGACCTGTTCGCCGGCTTGCCCGGCAAGCTTTTCCTGGGCCTGATGGCGCTGCTTCTGCTGGTGGCACTTGTTTCGGGCGTGGTGCTGTATGCACCCTTCATGCGACGATTGCGGTTTGGCGAAGTGCGTCGTCAGCGCACCACCCGCCTGAAATGGCTGGATCTGCACAATCTGCTGGGCATTGTGACACTGGTTTGGGTCTTTGCCGTTGGCGGTACGGGCATGATCAATACCTGGGCCGAACTGATTATCAGCACCTGGCGGGCCGATCAAATGGCTGAGATGACCGCCCCCTATGCGGGCCAGCCGCCCGTGACGCAACCCGGGTCGCTGGGACAGGCCGTGCAAGCCGCCCAGGGCCTGGAACCCAATATGCAACTGGGATTCGTAGCGTATCCAGGAACGTTCATGGCCAGCCCGCATCACTATGCCGTTTTCATGCGGGGCACCGAACCTTTAACCTCGCGCTTGCTCAAGCCTGTCCTGGTCGATGCAAAAACCCTGCAGATCACCGACAACCGGCCTTTGCCCTGGTACATGACTGCCCTGCTGATTTCAGAGCCGCTGCATTTTGGCGACTACGGCGGCCTGCCCATGAAGGCGCTCTGGGCCGTACTGGACATCATCACCATTATCGTGCTGGGCAGCGGCCTATACCTGTGGCTGGCCCGAGGCCGCAACGGGTCGGCCCAACCCAATGGTAGCGGTGCAGGCCAACGCACAAAACGATCGTCCGTAAACGGCGAGCGCTACGAAACCGCCGTCAATCTGCGTCAAATGTGGCAAACGCCAACGCTTATCGCGCTGATTACCCTGGTGGGGCTGATCGCCGCACTGGTGGGCGACGGCTGGCACGATGTCTTGTCGTGGGCGGCGCTTGGCGTGCCGGTCGCGGTGATTGCCTGGAAATGGGGCCGCAGTTAAGGGGTCAGAATTTATATTGCAGACCCGCCACGAACAAGTTGTAGGCCTGGCGCCCCATGCTCAGCTTCCAGTCGTCGGTCGGCAGATGAGGGGGAAGCGTTTCACCGAATGTGTAGCGGGTGGAGTCGATGGAAAGGTATCGATACTCGGCGAACAAGAACAGATTCCTGGCTACTTCTCCTTTCAGGCCCGCCTTGAACTGCATGGCGAAGGCGGAGTCGGACGCATCAGGATTCGAGTCGAAGTGGTTGATGCCGGGCTCGTTGGGATTCGCAGAGTCGGCGCCTTTTATAGACACACGCGCCACGCCTGCCCCCACGCCCAGATAGGGAAAGATTTTGTTGGAATACGGCGTTTGAACCGTGAAGACCGCGTTGGCAAGAAGCACGCCGGCCGTCATGGGCACAGTCACGTACTGGGTTCCTAAAATGCGCGGCTGGATGGGCATATCGCCAACCGGCGAATGCTTTCCAATGTAGATGCCTTCGAGCTCAACAGCGGGCTTGAACGCCCATTTGGACTGCCCGAGGTTTACACGGCTCCATTCGTAACCGGCTTGGATGCCGCCCAATGCCACATGTTTACTGCCCGTATCGCCCTTTGCATCGACACCGATGCGGCGATTAAAAGGCCCGGGAAGGTAAAACCCACCTTCTTGTCGCAAGCTGGTTGAGGAAGCCGAACCCAGCCCCCCGAACAGTCCAATGTATGCGCCCTGCTCGGCAGACGCTTCGGCCGCCAGACCGGGGCTGGCTCCGAGTGAGCAGAAAAGAGCAAATAAAAGACTAGACACTTTCTTCATGCCTTGATCTCCGTCGGTTAAGCAAGCAGTGATGACCTCACGAATACTAGCGGGTTCGGCAGTCCAACGCCAGCATCCTGCCGGAGCCCCTTTATTTTTACGCAACGCACAGAGCCCGCCCTAGAACCCCTTGGTCAACTGGAGCCAAGCTCGCGCCGAGGGGCGCTCACCGGCAATAACGGGTGTGGCTCCCACAGGGATCGCCACCTGCACCCGCCCCACCCACTGATCCGGCCCACTCCAGTCCAACGCCAACCCCACATCGCTAATATGCGCCACATTCGGATCAGTCCCGACCGGATGCGCGTTGCGACGCACTGCGCCAGTGTCGGCAAAGAGCGTGCCCTGCCACTGTCCCGGCAATGGCAGGCGCAAATCATGGCGCAATTCGATCGTCGCCAAGTAACCCGAAGCGCCGCCCAGCGTTGCAATCTCGTAGCCGCGTACGCTATTTGCACCACCTAGCAAAAATTGCTCGGATGGATCCAGATTATCTGGACTGTACTGGCCGCTGAGACTCGCATACAAGCGCGTAGTAGTAGTGAGGGTTTGAAGTCGCGCGAGAGTCGCGTTCCAGCGCGCGTACGAACCCGCCGTCTTGACTGTGGCTGCATCGTTCGCCTCCGCCTGAGCATTCGTAAAACTTAGACGACCTGGGGTGACACTGACCCTCGCCAATGTGATGCCGCCTCCCCCAAACCCATCACGGCGCGTCGCGTCCAGGCTGAACGTGGCGCTGTCGGTATGGCGTTTGTTCACGAGACCCGCCACATCGATCCGATCATCAAACCTCTTGTGATTGAACTGCAGGCTTCCCGTGATATTCACATTTTGGCTGCGGACAAAGGGGTGCGATAACCAGACGCTCGCCGCGCTCGCCGTGCCGTGGGCCTCCAAGTCGTCCAAATCGCCCGACAGCCGGTAAGTCAAGGCCGAGTATGCCGCCCCGATCCTCGTGCCCGAACCGGTAATCGGCAGTTGGTAAGCCAGTCGTCCATAGTTCAGGCCCCGTCCTGAAGACAGGACATTCACGCTCAACAGATCGCCCAGGCGCAAGGGACTATTGATATTCAGATTCGCGCCCAGACGCGCACGCCCCGTGTAGCGATTGCCCAGATCGTCGGCGGTGACGCTTCCCGAGACAAGGGCCCCCGCATCAGCCTGTACCGCCAGATCGGCCGTACCCACCGTTGCGCCCGGACTCAAGGTCGCGCGCGGAATCACGCCAGGCAAGTCGCCCAACAGCAGCAGACGCGAATCCAACACATCCTGAGTGATAAGATCCCCCGGACGCAAGGGGGCCAACACGGCAGCGAGCGGTCCGTCCGCGACGCGACTGTCATTCATTATCTTCACGTCGCCGTAACGGGCTTCGAGCACCGCGATTCGCACCGTGCCGTGCTCGATGGCCTGGGGGGGCAGGTAGGCGCGAGCCAGTGGATAGCCATGGGCGTGGTAGTAGTCGGTAATCGTCTGGGCCAGGGCGTTCAGTTGCGCAAGCGTCAGCGTGCGCCCTTCTCCATTGGCCACTAGCCCATGTAATGTGTCGGTATCAAAGCTTGTGTTGCCGCTCACCGTAATCTTGGTGACAGGCAGCGGCGTGGTGTCGTTCACGCTCGGCGCAATTTGTGGTTGTATCGTCAAGCCAGGTTGCGCGTTGGGAGCAGACTCGGGCGCAGCTGGCTGCACCTCTTGCAGGAGCGCGCCGCTGCCCGGATAGACTTGCGCCAGAGATGGCTGCGGCGAGACTGCGAACACTAAACCCATAAGCGCCAAGCTACGGGGGAGTGGAGAAAAGCGAATACGAACAGACTCAATCACGGAGCGTTCCAAAGTAAACGAAAGGTGTTAAGAAAAGAGGCAGAAATCATCGCAACGGGTCGGACAGGCTCTCCGATCACGGCAGCCGCACACCGGAGCCTACGATCGTCAACAGCTTGGGCTCGACGTAGCCTTGTTGGCCTGGCAACGCGAACTGCGTGTAGCCTGTGGCGAACTGCCCTGAATCTGACGAGCCCAAATCGCCTTGTTCCGAGCTTTGTTGACCAAGACTCTGCGTTAATCCTGCGATCGCCATCGTCACGGTGGCCAAAGGATTCGCCTGAACCGTCAAGGCCGTTGCGTTGCTCAGCGCCTGGGCAAACACATAATTCATGGCCGTCAGGCCGCTACCATCGATGGCGTACGAGCCGGCCAGGCTATTCGCGTTCGCCGGACTCGTCCAGAAGAGCGTGCCAGTGGTGGCATTGGCGAGCGTATCGGTTCCGACAAAGCCCGTCACGCTGCCATTGAAGTCCGAATTGGCCACGCCGTAGGGCCGGCTGGCCGCGTTCGCAGAGAACATCAGTGTCGCGGGATTGATCGTTAATGCGCCGTTGACATAGCTAAAGGTGTAATTGCCACTGGTCAGACCGTTGGGGGTAATGGCGTAGCGACCCACGTTTTTCGCACCCTGCGACGCACCGCCATAGGTCAGGGCGCCGCCCAACACGTCGACCCCTTCACCGTTGCGGAAGCCGCTATAGCTCACGCCGTTGCCTCCGTTGTAAGCCATGCCATCGTAAGTTGTACTGATATAGTTGGCAGTAACGGTAAGGGGCGCCGGGCTGATCGTCAGCGCTGTGGCATTGCCGGGTGCTTGAGTGAAGACATAGTTGCCGTTGTTGGCGGACAATCCCGAGCCATTCACAGCATAGACACCGACGTTGCTGGTCGCACCTGCAGCGCTGCTAAATGCTGTCGTGCCGGTGGTGGCATTGGCCAGCGTATCGGTTCCGACAAAGCCCGTCACGCTGCCGGTAAAAGCGGGATTGGCCGCACCATAAAGGCGGTTGGCCGCGTTCGCCGTGAACAACAGCGTGGCTGGGTTGATCGTTAGCTTACCTGCGGTAAAAGCGATGTCATAGCCCATTTGGCTGGAGTACGGCGCACCATTCAACGTATATACGCCCGCATTGATGGCCGGGGCGTCAGTATTGACGTTGCCCACCAGCAAGCTCGTATCGACGTTGGTCGATGGGTGCCAGAAGTTCGGTGTGAGTGTGCCGAAGGTATAAGCGTTGGTACCCGCGAAGGCGGTGCCGTTATAGGTGGTAGCGACATCGGCGGTGACTGCCAGGTCAGCCATGAATGCACGCAACAGCGGTGCGGTATGGCCTTCGTAAATGCGCCAGACTGAGCTACTGCCCCCGGCGGTGGCGACATCCCAGCCGGCGAAGCTGCCGGCGTTCAGCATTTCGGCGGACGTCAGGCCAAAGGCGTCGGCGCTGCCGGTGCTGTGATCTTGGCCGGTGGTTTCCTTGTTCCAGTAGCTGTCGCTGACCGTGCCACCGTCCTGCCTACCGACCAGACCGCCGACGGTGCCACCGGCGTTGGGTCCGGTGACCGCGCCGGTGGCATAGCTTTGACTGATCGAACCAGTGTATTGGATGCCGACCAGGCCGCCGACATTTACGGCATTACCGCTGACCTGGCCGGTGGCGTAGCTGTTGCTGATGTTGGCATAACTACCCCCCACTAGGCCTCCGGCATCATTGGCGTCACTACTGACATTGCCGGTTGCGTAGCTGTTGCTGATGCTGCTGTTGTCAACGCTCCCCCCCACAAGGCCGCCGGCGGCGCTGTTGCGACCAATGACTTCGCCGGTGGCGTAACTATTGTTGACGCTGCCGTTGCCAGCATTGCCCCCCAACAGGCCGCCGGTGTACCAGTCGCTGCCAGTCACTTGGCCGGTAGCATAGCTGTTGTTAATGCTACCGGCGTTGTAGCCTGCCAAGCCGCCGGTGCCAAAGTTGCCATTGACCATGGCGGCGGAGTAACTGTGGCTGATGCTGCCCATATTCGCCCCTACCAGGCCACCGGTATAGAGCCCCCCAACTACTTGGCCGGTGACGTAGCTGTTGCTGACGCTCCCGCCGTATTTGTATCCGGCCAAACCACCGACCAAATCTTTGCCGGTAACATTGGCACTGACTAAACCGACATTACGAATTTCGGGGTCGACGGTAGAACCAAACAAGCCGACTCGATCAAGCCCTGGCCGGTTGATGGCCACCCCATTAATCGTGTGTCCGAGGCCATTAAAGCTACCACTGAACGACGTGGCGCTATCGCCGATCGGTGTAAAGCCTGCACTGACACCCCCACTCGTGTTCCAGCCGCTGGTGGCGCTGGCATCAATATCCGCCCCCAGAGCGTAGTAGCCGTCAAGATTGGCGGTGGCGGCCATGCCCTGCAAAGTGGCCGCTCCGCTCGTCGCATCCCCTTGTGCTCCGACACTATTCAGAACTGTGTAGCCATTCCCGTTAATCGTCAAAAAACCCGTACCGGAACGGCCAGGAAAATCCACCCGACCCACGCCTGGCATGACATTGACAGCGCCGCCGGCGACAGCCGCATCAGCGCCGTTGGCGGTGGCTGTGTTCAGCACCAGACCGGCGCTGCCGCCGGCTGTCATTACCGCATTGACATTGATGTTGTTGGCGGCGGTGAGGGTCAGCGTGTTTGCACTCCAGCTCACCGCATCGTTTACATTGATATTGCCGCTGCCCTCAGCGCCGCCATTGCTGGACAGAATCGTAACGCTGTTGCTGCCCAGATTGCGGCTAAGCACGCTGCCTGTAATGTCACCGCCACTGGCCGCAATGGTGTAGTCTTGTGGGTCAATTAGCCACGTGCCCGTCTTGCCGCCCGCAACCGCCTGGGTCGTGATAAGCGCTGCATCGTTTACGCGAACATGCGCCGCCGAGGTTTCGATGAAACCGCCATCGCCTCCGTTAGGAGCCGACGCATCCAGCGTGCCGTCCACGTCCGTTGTGCCCGCCGCCATCCCTGCCAACAGCACAATCTGACCATTGCGATTGGCCACGGTCTGCGCCTGAACCACTCCGGTGTTATTCACCACACTGGCCAGCAGACTATTCTTGGCTCCCGCACTCATCAACACCTGTCCGCCATCGGCCACAATCAGTTGCTTGTTTTCGGCCAGCGTAGTGAACGTGCTTTGATCGACCCGCATCGAGAGCAGGCGACTGGCATCGAAGCTCAGGCTTACCGCACTGCCCGCTCCCAACGCTGCCGTGCCGCCAGGCGCACTGATTGTGCCTTGGTTCGATACTTGCCGGCCGAGCAAGGCCACATAGCCGCCAGGCGCGGAAGTAATCGTTCCGTGATTAATGACTGCGCCTGCGCCGCTGCCGCTAAAGTGCCGCGTTGCAGAAGCTAAGGCACTATCGCTGATGTTCAAGGTCGAGGCCACCAGCCCGCCTACATTCACCTGAGCCCCTGCGCCAAACACAATGCCATTGGGATTGATGAGAAATATCTGGCCGTTCGCGTTCAGGTTTCCCAGGATTTGGCTGGCGCTTGTATCAGCGATGCGGTTCACCGCGATGGCTGCGGCATTGGGCTGCACGAAGTTCACCGACTCGTGCGCGCCCACATTAAAACTGTGCCAGTTCAACGATAGGTTCTGACTGGCCTGACTAACCGTCGTGAGGCCGGCTGTTTGGCTAACCGAGCCCGAGCCTGCCGTAATCTGCCCGCCCATGGGAGCCGCATAGAGGGTGGGTGTCCAGCACAAGGCACCTGCAAAAAAAAGCTTCCCTAGTAAATCATAGGTGAGTCCGGTGACACCCCACCGCGATTGCCCAGGATAAAAACTACCTTTTACTTGCATGTGCTAAACCTCTGTTATTTATTTTTCGAGTCGGCAAGTAAATAAAGCTGCAGATTAGTTTACTTACATTTCGATAAAAAAGAGTAAACCTAAACTTCTACATACACAACAAAAAATTTTAAAAATGGGATTCTTTGGCGTTCATGCCAATTGGGGCAAACGCAATCCACGACCTGCGTCAACATGGACCGAACCCACAGAATTGGCATGCCACGTCATAATGCTTGCTGACGACCGCATTTCATGGAGACGCCGCTCACAATGACGCAAATCGTATCGACGACCATCCAGCTTATCGAGAAGAAATTTGCCCAGCCCATTGGCGGCTCGGGTGTTAGCGGCATCGATATTGTCGTGGCGACCCTACGCGATACCGATGGCGCCCAAGGCCTTGGGTTTTCTTACGTAATCGGCGGCGGTGGCGCAATGGTCGCGCAACTCGCTCAAGTGCAAGCCGAGCGATTTCTGAACGGAACCGCATTACGGACGCCAGTTGACCATTGGGCACAGATCAAGCGAAGCTTCAATAGAACGGGCGACGGTCCAAACGTTCTAGCCCTGGCCGCACTCGATGTCGCGCTGTGGGACTTAACCGCGCGTCGGGAAAACGAGCCGCTATCGCGCACCATGGGCGGAAATGCCCTGCCTGTGCCCCTTTATGCAAGTGGCGGCTTCAGCCCCAACGATCCGCCCGAGCAAAGCGCAGAATTGGCGGCCACGTATATCGAAGCCGGCTATGCGGGTGTGAAACCTCGGGTGAATGCCAACAGTGGCGACGAAGCCGTTTTGCGCGCCGTTCGCGACGCGATTGGGGCTGACGCACAATTGATGGCCGATGCCAATGAAAAGGGCAATTTCGACACCGCATCAAGATTGCTCGACCTGGCTGCTGACTATGGGCTAGGTTTCATCGAGGAACCCCTGCCTTTCGATGACATCCTGGGCTATCGCAAGCTTGCCGCACAAAGCGGCCAAACGGCTATTGCAATGGGAGAACATTTGCAGGGCCTTGATCGTTTTGCAGTTTGCCTGGAGGATGGCATCGCCGATGTGATACAGCCCGACCTGGCGATGGCCGGCGGCTTGACGCCTTGCCTTCAAGTGGCGCGCATGGCGGCCTCAAAGGGGGTAATCGTGGCGCCCCACTTTCTACCGGGCTTGTTCGTTCAGCTCTCGGGCACCTTTGAAGGTGAACTTCTGCTGGAAGAGTTTCCCATCCTTGAGGATGCTTTTGAAGGATGGCCCGAGCGCGACACTGACGGAAGGCTTCGGCCCCGCGACTGCGCAGGACACGGTCTCACACTGACAAGATCGCTCGCGCTGAAGGAAATGTCATCGACCATCGAGCACAAATGAGGTAAGCCAGGGCGAGCTTCCATCCATAAAGGACGGGCCGATCACTTAAGACCGTACGTAATTTCTTCGATACACGTCTTCGCCCATGGCCTGAATCTGCTGCTCGACCAACACGCCAAATGGCTTCAGCAACGGTTGGAAGTTCTGTTCCGGTTCTAATATTGATAGTGCGCGCGCAATTGCTTCAATGGTGGCGACTGCGGCGGGCTCGCGCGCTTTGCGCACGCGATAGTTCGAGGGCTCGCCTGGCGGCAGACTAAAGCGGGGCAGCGTACCAAGCACCGGATTCGCGTAGATGATCTTGCGGGCCTTGCGCCACGTGCCGTCGGGCACGATCAGCAACACCGAGTCCCCAGTCCGGCGCATGTCCTGGTGCTGGTGCGGATGCGGATGCGGATGCTGATCATGGCTATCCGCAGGAAAGAGCAGCAACGTCTGCTTCGCCGACGCTATCCTTTCGCTCAACTGTGGGAACGATTCGCCCACCCATAGATCGGCATGCTTCAGCCCCAGCACCGCAAGCCGAGCCGTATTCAAGGGGTGCTTGGCTTCATCGGGATGCTGCAGCACCAGCAGCCGTGTACGGTTGCTTATGCTGGATAGATGGGCGCACAAGCAATAGCCAGTAGGCCTCAAGCAGCGCACACACCTGGAACGAGATGGTTTTGAGTCGTTCAGCATGGTTTTAGTTTAATTGTTATTCAAGACTCAACGTGGTCTCCAACCGAATGCGCTCAAAGTCGGTAATCAACGCATCAATGCGTATATGCCAGGTTGGCAATCGGGGTAGTTCAATATCACTTACCTGCCACATGCCGCCCTGTTTTAGCCTGGCTGGAAGAACAATGGGTTCGACGCCAGCCTGGACGTTCGAAAATACAATTTCGACCTCTTGGGCAAGCAATGGCGTCAGATCTGCTTTGGATAGGGACAACGACAGTGTCGCGGGCTGGCCGGGCGCGGCGGACTCCAGCACAAGGTCCGCCATGGCGGCAGCGGAAGCCATATGGGCGAAAACAGACGTGGAGGCCGCAAGCGTGTGGCTCAGTGCGCGCGGCGGCGGGGTGAAGCGCCACAGGGCCACAACAGCCAGAATGGCGACGGCCACTACGCATTCCACGTAAACAACGCGCCGCATTGCGCGTCGTGCGAGTGGTTGCGCATCGAGCGTGGGGCGAGTCAGGCGATAGCGGTTATAGGCGCCCAACCCCAAAAGCAAGGCCAACAAAGCAAGCTTCAGCGCCAGAACCTGCCCATAAGCAGTGCGCCACAATGACGACGGCGCGTCGAACTGCACATAGACCAGGACACCGCCGCTAAGAAATAACACCAGCAGTACGGCGGGAATATGCCTGGAAAACCGCGTGAGCAGGCCGAGATCCATGGGGTCTTTCAGGGAATACGCCAGAGGCAGGAGCGACCCGACCCACAACGTGATGGCGACAACATGCACCCAGACGGCGGGCCGGGCCAGCCAGACGGGTAGCGCGCTACCTGCATGGCCGCTTACCGCCAGGGAAAAGCCCAGCATCAGGAGCGCCATCGCCGCCAGCAGCCTTCGTAGAATGAATGCAGTCGTGCACCAGACCATCGCAGCGCAAGCTAGCGCGATCCACGCAAGTACTGCAGAAAGCCCGAATGACGTCGAGAGCGCCGTGCTCCAGGGGGCAAGACTGAACAACGCCCCGACAGGCTTATCCATAGCGTCAACACCCAGCATTCCCACGCTCAACAGCACGGCTGCCGCGCCCAAGGCCAACAGCCCCACGGCGAATCGGCGCTTGCCGCGGCGCATGGGAACCAACGCATGACACACCGCCATCCCGATACCGAAAAACAGACCCACGTATCCGCCCAGACGAGCTAGCCAGATAAGCGCGTTCCTGCCCGGCGCTGTCGACACGGCCTGGCCGTTGCTCGTTCCCTTGACCCCTACGGAAAACATCACGGTGCCGCCTATAGGGTGGCCGTCGGCCGACACGACACGCCAGCTCAGGCCATAGGAGCCCTGCTGGTCCAGGGCAGGCAACGGCATCTCGAGCCCTGCCGGCAACACCCGAAAGTGTTCAATGTCCTTCACCGAGCCATCCGGCTGAAGAAGCTTGAGCACCAGTGGCGAAACAGGCTCGTTGAACGTCAAGCGCGCAGTCGCCGGGGCTTGCGCCAAGACAGCGCCAGCCGTGGGCGTGCTGGCGATGAGCGAAGCATGGGCCAGTGCGTTTGGCGCGCAAGCCAGCATCGCCAAGGCGACCAGCAGCATCAGCAACGCTCGCAGCGAAGCTGGTAACGATGCGCCCGCGTCGACACGACGCTTGAGATGCGTTTGCATGGCCATTCTCCCCGGCTGATGCGCCCTGAATGACGGATCTGCGTTCCCGTGTCCCTATACTTACTGCTTGGGCAGCAACTTAAGCCCCGGGGCAGGCGAACCCGCATGCGGATCAGCAGCCGTGTTGTCGGCGAACGGAAGGTCGATCCAACGCGCCACACCCTCGACGCATTCTTGCACGACGGGAAAGTACAGTGTGCTGCCGGGCGCCAACTCGCTGCTCAGATAGCTTGCAAACACAAACTCGTCGTAGTGTTCATCCAGCAGCGGACCACCTGTCCATACCACCTCTTTCACGCCGGAAGCGACCGTGGCGCCATAGTGCATATAGGCCTTGGCATAGTCGCCTTTGATGGTCTCCACCGACCATCCGGCCTTGGGTTGCGGCTTGACGCCCACGACCCCTTCCGGGATGCGGATGCGGATTTTTGTCGTGGGCGAGCCCTTGCAGCCGTGCGGCACACTGAAAACGGCTTTATAGCTGCCGTTTACAGGCGCTTGCTTGACTTGCAGCGTGACGTGGGAATAGGCGGAAGGAGCTAAAAGAACACTGGCCAGCGCAACAAGAACGCGGG
Source organism: Pusillimonas sp. (assembly GCA_044464765.1). Classification (GTDB taxonomy): domain Bacteria; phylum Pseudomonadota; class Gammaproteobacteria; order Burkholderiales; family Burkholderiaceae_B; genus JBIQKZ01. Next base: position 106,890 of record JBIQKZ010000010.1, on the reverse strand, counting down.
CACGGCTGCGGAAAATAAACATAAGAAACCTCGGGATAAGTATCGCTAACACCAGACCATTACCAGCATGGTCACAGACGAGAAATCAACCGAAGGTTGAAGGGGGTGCGCGGGAACCCAGCGGCGGGCCCAAGGCGGGCACTGCAGGCTGCGCGTGGTTCCCGTACGGAAGGAAAGCAGGATGATATGCAACATTGCCGGCTACTGTCGGCGGTTCTTGGTCGAGCATGAACGCCTGCGCCGCGACAAGCCCGAACGGGCAATCTTGCTGATCGAAAGAGTCAGTAGTCGTGGCCGGATCAGCTTGGCCGTCCAATCCTACTATTATCGTGCTGGCCCCACCGACGGCGCACAAAGTAATCGCAAACTTGCCGTCTTGTACGCTCGACGCATCCGGCATATACCCCACGGGGATGACCGCCCGACACAGAAACGACATAAGAGTCAGGCCAAACAGCAGCTGCCAGACTCTTATGTTTCTGTGCGTAAAGCGTTGTCTATCGGGGTGCATGCGTCAAAGTATATTACAACCCAGATTTGCCCCTGACTAATCTAAATGGAATCGGCAAGACCCGGCAAAATGTAACAAAACACCCCCGCCCACTTGAAGTATTTCACTTCGTCCCTATAATTAGCACTCGAAGGGGTTGAGTGCTAACACCCGGCCCTCGTCAGTTAATTCTTACTAATTTTTTGAACAGGAGTTCCTTCATGGCACTGCGTCCTTTGCACGATCGCGTGATCGTCAAACGTCTGGACAACGAGCGTACCACCGCCTCGGGTATCGTCATCCCTGAAAGCGCCGCCGAAAAGCCTGATCAAGGCGAAGTCATCGCCGTTGGTCCCGGCAAGAAAACCGAAGACGGCAAAGTACTTCCGGTTGACCTGAAAGCTGGCGACAAGGTTTTGTTTGGTAAATACGCTGGCCAGGCTGTCAAGGTCGATGGCGAAGAGCTTCTCGTCATCCGCGAGGACGAAATCCTCGCCGTGATCCAATAAACCTGAAACGAATCAAGCAAGGAATTTACAATGGCTTCTAAGCAAGTATTATTTGGCGACGACGCACGTACGCGTATCGTTCGCGGTGTGAACACACTGGCCAACGCTGTTAAAACCACCTTGGGCCCCAAAGGCCGCAACGTTGTGCTTGAGCGCTCGTTCGGCGCCCCCACCGTCACCAAAGACGGTGTTTCCGTTGCCAAGGAAATCGAACTTAAAGACAAGTTCGAAAACATCGGCGCGCAACTGGTCAAGGAAGTTGCCTCCAAAACCTCCGACAACGCCGGCGACGGCACCACCACGGCTACCGTGCTGGCCCAGTCCATCGTTGAAGAAGGCTTGAAGTACGTCGCAGCGGGCATCAACCCCATGGACCTCAAGCGCGGCATCGACAAGGCTGTTGCCGTTGCCACCAGCGAACTGCAAAAAATCTCCAAGCCTTGCACCACCAGCAAGGAAATCGCACAGGTTGGTTCCATTTCGGCCAATAGCGATGCCTCGATCGGCGAAATCATTGCCAACGCAATGGATAAGGTCGGTAAGGAAGGCGTCATCACCGTCGAAGACGGCAAGTCGCTGGACAACGAACTGGATGTCGTGGAAGGCATGCAATTCGACCGCGGCTACCTGTCGCCCTACTTCATCAACAACCAGGACAAGCAGGTTTCGGTTCTGGACGATCCCTATGTTCTGATCTACGACAAGAAAATCAGCAACATCCGTGATCTTCTGCCCATCCTCGAGCAAGTGGCCAAATCCAGCCGTCCTTTGCTGATCGTTGCCGAAGACGTTGAAGGCGAAGCCCTGGCTACTTTGGTTGTGAACAACATCCGCGGCATCCTCAAGACCACCGCTGTCAAGGCACCTGGTTTCGGCGACCGTCGTAAAGCCATGCTGGAAGACATCGCCATCCTTACCGGCGGCACGGTCATTTCCGAAGAAACCGGCGGTTCGCTTGAAAAGGCCTCTCTGGAAGAGCTGGGTCAAGCCAAGCGCATTGAAGTCGGCAAAGAAAACACCATCATCATCGACGGCGCCGGCGACGGCAAATCGATCGAGGCGCGTGTCAAACAGATCCGCACCCAGATCGAAGAGTCCACGTCCGACTACGATCGTGAAAAACTGCAAGAACGCGTGGCCAAGCTGGCCGGCGGCGTTGCCGTGATTCGCGTTGGCGCAGCCACCGAAGTCGAAATGAAGGAAAAGAAGGCTCGTGTCGAAGACGCGCTGCACGCTACGCGCGCTGCCGTTGAAGAAGGCATTGTTCCCGGCGGCGGCGTTGCGCTGATCCGCGCCAAGGCTGCCATTGCCAAGGTCAAGGGCGACAACATCGACCAGGAAGCCGGCATCAAGCTGATCCTGCGCGCGATCGAAGCTCCCCTGCGCACCATCGTGGCCAACGCAGGCGACGAGCCCAGCGTCGTGGTCAACAATGTGGCGAACGGCACCGGCAACTACGGTTACAACGCTGCCACCGGCGAGTACGGTGATCTGGTCGAGCAAGGTGTTCTGGACCCCACCAAGGTTACCCGCACTGCACTGCAAAACGCAGCTTCGGTTGCCGCCTTGTTGCTGACGACGGAAGCTGCTGTGGCCGAAATCGTTGAAGACAAGCCTGCTGCCGGCGGCGGTATGCCCGACATGGGCGGTATGGGTGGCATGGGCGGTATGGGCGGCTTCTAAGCCCGTCAACCCGCGCCACACGCCGTCGACCCAGCAAGGCTTGCAAAGCCGAAGCCCGTCGGCGGCACCCGGCCGACAAAGCCCCCGATTTATATCGGGGGCTTTTTTTGATCCCTCGCGCATTGCCGGAGAAGGCGACCCGGTATCTGAAGCCCCTATCTTTTACTACAATGCTCGCATTCAACCCCAGACGCGTTCGCCGCGGCCTGGCGAGCGCACATGCGCTTCCATTCAATGAAGCCAGCCGGGTAACCGTATCTTCCCAAGACATCATGACTCACGATAACTCCCCTTATAAAAGCCGCGGCGGCCTGGGTCGACTGATCAACGCGTTGCGTTATTCCCGCCAGGGCTTTGCAGCGGCCTTTCGGCACGAAGCCGCTTTTCGCCAGGAACTGCTGCTTTGCGTTGTCCTGGTTCCCTTGGCGTTCCTGATCGGACAGTCGCTCTCTGAAACACTGGTGCTGATCGCAGTCCTCTTTTTCGTCCTGATCGTCGAGCTATTGAATTCCGCGCTGGAAGCCCTGGCCGACAGCACTACCCTCGAACACCGCCCCCTGATCGGGCAAGCCAAAGATCTGGGCAGCGCAGCCGTGATGCTGTCCATTGTTTGTGCCGTTATTGTGTGGATCGCAATTATCGTGCGGGGAATCACGCTTTAGGCCGGCCAGCACCCACTGTATCTCGCCGCGTCGCACCCGCTCCAGCGCCTTATTCTACTTATGGATCGCCATGAAATTTACCGACAAACTTGAACACGCCTGGCGCCATTCGGGCTCCATGCTGATGGTGGGGCTGGATCCCGATCCAACACGCTTCCCCGACGAACTGCGTGGTCGGCCCGATGCGCTCTATGAATTCTGCAAAGCCATCATCGATGCAACCGCGCCCCATGTCTGCGGCATCAAGCCGCAAATCGCTTATTTCGCGTCAGCGCGCGCTGAAGAGCAACTGGAAGCGCTGTGCGCCTACGTCAAGCAGCGCTACCCTCACCTACCCCTGGTGCTGGACGCCAAGCGCGGCGATATCGGCTCAACCGCAGAGCATTATGCCCGGGAGGCCTTCGAGCGCTATGATGCCGACGCAGTAACCGTCAATCCGTACCTGGGTTTTGATTCGGTGCAACCCTACCTTGCCTGGGAAGAACGCGGCATTGTTGTGCTGTGCCGCACGTCGAACAAAGGCGGGTCCGATCTGCAATTCCTGCAAGTACAAGACGGGCAACCACTGTATCTACGAGTCGCAGACCTGGTCGCCAATCAATGGAATGGCAACGGGCAATGCGCACTGGTCGTGGGTGCTACCTTCCCCGAGGAAATTGCCAAGGTGCGCGCCCGCGTCGGAGACATGCCGCTACTGATCCCCGGCATTGGCGCTCAGGGCGGGGACATTCCGGCAACCGTCCAGGCGGGGCGCAACAGCAAAGGCACGGGCATGATGATTAACTCGTCGCGTGCTATCTTGTATGCCAGCAACGGCGACAACTGGCGTGAGGCAGCCGCCGAAGCGGCCATCGCCACGCGTGACGCCATCAACGCGGCCGGATGATTTCAATCGCGTTGATCAGGGCAAACAGCACCGAGCTCTCACGCACCTGACCGCGATCACCTTCGAAAATACGTGTGACAGCGCGTGTGCTGAAGCCATCGTCCACGCGCTGGGCAAAGCCGAAGCACACCATGCCCACAGTCTTGCCTGCAGTGGCGCCGCCCGGGCCGGCGATACCGGTCGTTGAAATAGCAAACTGGGCATCACGCGCTGCCATGAGGACTCCAGCAGCCATTTCCATGGCGGTTTCTTCGCTGACCGCGCCAAATCGCTCGAGGGTTGCCTCGTTGACGCGTAGGTTCTGGACTTTTGCAGCGTTGCTATACGTGACGAAACCGCGCTCGAACCACTGGCTGGATCCCGCGATGCTGGTGATGGCGCCGGCCAGCAAGCCGCCAGTGCAGGATTCGGCGCAGCCCATCATCCACCCCAGGTCGAGCAGCACATCGCCCAAGGCTTCCGAGGCCGTTTGTATTTTCGTTGCGGTCAATTGAACACCCCCAGCCTGACAAGAATTGCAAGAACAAGCAGGCTGTAGCCTGCCGCCAGAATGTCATCCCACATGACCCCAAAGCCGTTCTTCAGGCGCGCATCGAAATAGGCAATGGGAGGCGGTTTGATGATATCGAAGAAACGGAACACCACAAAGGCAACCGCCTGTGCTATCAGGCTGTCGGGCATGAACCACAGCACCAGCCAAATGGCCACGATTTCGTCCCACACCATGCCGCCATCATCCGCCCGGCCCAGTTCGCGGCCCGTTCTGTGGCAAGCCCAGCAACCATAGGCAAAGGATGCCGCCAAGACGAGCGCAATACCGTCATCCGATAGGCGGGACACCACGGCAACCCATAACAGCCAACCCAGCAAGGTGCCCCAGGTGCCCGGAGCGGGTTTCAGCAACCCGGCGCCAAAACCAAAGGCGACCATCCGGGTGGGCGCGCGGAAGATCCACGATGCCGTAGCGCGCACCGGCGGATTGCTTTCGGAAGATGAAGTGGGCGTGCTTGGCTCGCTGTTCGACATAACAATACGTGTTGGTGCGCGAACGCTGAGTCGCGCAAAGTCAGGAAAAGTGGTTAAAGCCGGTTTGCTCAGCCACCATGGGCTTTCCATCGGCATCACGAATCACAATCGACGACCCAGCGACGATACATCCAACCCGTGAAACCGATACGCCATGCCGGCGGGCGCGCTGGGAAATCGCTTCGCGCTGCTTCGCAGGGGCGGTAAAACACAGTTGGTATACATCGCCACCCGCAAGCACAGCCGTTTGCAGCACCTTGGCCGGCAAACCGGCCAGATCGGCGCAAACGGGCAAGGCGGCATAATCCAGCTCGGCGGCACAATGGCTGGCTTTCAGTATATGCCCCAGGTCTTGCACCAGTCCGTCGGAAATATCCACGGCAGCATGCGCTAGCCCGGCCAGGCTCTGGGCGAATGCCATGGGCGGCTCGGGCCGCTCCAGCGCATGGCGTGTCGCCGCCAGCAACGATGGTTGCGGCTCCAGCGTACCGTCCAGCAGTTGCAATGCAATGGCTGCGGCACCCAAGCAGCCCGTCACCCAAATATCATCGCCTGCCTGGGCGGCATCGCGGCGCAACGCCTGGGCGGCAGCCACTTCGCCAAATACCGTTACGCTGATGGAAATGCCACCCAAACCGCGGGTGGTATCGCCCCCGACCAGGACGCAGCCCGAGGCCTCGGCAAGCGCGTAGAAGCCATCGGAAAAAGCAGCCAGCCAGTCGTGATCGACACGCGGCAAGGCCAGCCCAAGCACACAGGCAACAGGCCGTGCGCCCATGGCGGCGAGGTCCGACAGGTTGACCGCCAGCGCCTTATGTCCCAGCGCCTGGGCATCGGCATCGGAAAAAAAATGCCGCCCTTCAAGCAGCATGTCGGTACTAGTGGCCAACTGTTTGCCAGGCGCGATGGGCAGCAAGGCGCAATCGTCGCCTACGCCCAGCATGCCCGCAGGCGCCGGCCGGGAGAAATAACGTGCGATGAGATCGAATTCGTTATCCAAAAGACGCTCGGTAACAAAGCGCTCGGCCGACCGGCTAGCGGCGGGCCGCAGCCTTGACTTCCTCGGGCCGCACATCGGCCGCCATTTTGTCGAGGACACCATTGACGAACTTGTACCCATCTGTACCGCCGAAGGACTTGGCCAATTCAACGGCCTCGTTGATGGCGACCTTGTAGGGAACCTCGATGTGGTGAACCAACTCGAAGCTTCCGATCAGCAAGATACCGTGCTCGATGGGCGAAAGCTCTTGAACCGGGCGATCCAGATGCACGGCGAACAGCTCCCGCAAATTGGGGGCCTCGCGCAAAACGCCATGCAACAGCGTGTTGAACCACAGGGCATCCGCTTCGGCGAACTCTTCGTCGTCGCGGATATGCGCGTCGATGGAGCCGGCCTCCTGCAGGCCTTCATCGCCACGGAGCAACCAGGCGTAGACACCCTGCAGGGCGAATTCGCGCGCGCGGCGGCGGGCGCTGCGTGTATTTGGGCGGGCCCCGCCTTGAGACTTAATCTTCGTCAAGATCGTCGTCCTCGTCCTCGTCGTAGTCTTCGTCGTCGATCTCGGGTTCGAGCGCCGCGACCAGATTGGCCATCTCGACGGCAGCGCGTGCGCAATCCCGGCCTTTCTCGGCGGAACGCACCTGCGCTTGCTCTTCGTCTTCGGTGGTGAGCACCCCATTCGCAACCGGAATACCTGTTTCCAGGGCCACACGACTGATGGCGGCGGCGCTTTCGTTGCTGACGATTTCGAAGTGGTAGGTTTCGCCGCGAATCACGGCACCCAAGGCGATCAGGGCATCGAACTCGAATGTTTCCGCCATTTGCGCCAGCGTAACGCCAAGTTCGAGCGCACCGGGCACGGTCACAACCATGACATCACGTTCGTCGACACCCAGCTCGGCCAATTCGGCCAGGCAAGCCTCCAACTGGGCCACGCCGATTTCCTCGTTGAAGCGAGCGCGGACAATGCCCACATGCAGGCCTTCGCCGTTCAGGTCAGGCGATAAAGTATAAGGGTTCATGTCAGTCATCCTTTTAGGCGTTGGAAGGTGGTTCGCTATCGTAACCCGTTACGGTCAAGGAAAACCCTGTCATGCTGGGCATTTTTCGCGGACGCGCCAGCAGGCGTGCATGGCCGACATTCAGATCACGCAGGATTTGCGCGCCGATGCCGAACGTGCGCAGCCCGTACCGGCTCTCGCCACCGCTGGCCGGTTGGCTGTGCGGTTGCCCCCAGGCTGCGAACTGGTCGAACAGCAGCTCGGCCGACGCCTGGCAGTTCAACATGACCATGACACCACAAGGCGCTGCCGCAATGGCCTGCATGGCCCGCGCAACGCTCCAGCTATGCTCGGTCGCATCCGCCGACAGGATATCCAGCATGGTGGTGGGTTCGTGCACCCGCACCAGGGTTTCCGCTTCAGGGGTGATGTTGCCGTGCGAAAGCGCCAGATGAGCGGCGCCAGAGGCCAGATCCCGATAGGCCACCGCCGTGAATTCGCCCCAGGGTGTTTGCATGAGACGCGAGCCAACCCGCTCGACCATGGACTCGGTTTCGCTGCGATACTGGATGAGATCGGCGATCGTGCCTATTTTCAGACCGTGTTCGCTAGCGAAAACCTTGAGGTCGGGCAGCCGCGCCATAGTGCCATCAGGCTTCAGGATTTCGCAAATGACTGCGGCCGGGGTAAGCCCCGCCAGCGCCGTCAGGTCGCAACCTGCCTCGGTATGCCCGGCACGCACCAGCACGCCGCCACGCACAGCCTGAACGGGAAAGATATGGCCTGGCTGGACCAGATCGGAAGGCTTGGCGTCGCGGGCGACGGCAACCTGGATAGTACGGGCGCGATCCGCCGCCGAAATGCCGGTTTCCACACCTTCGGCCGCTTCGATGGATTGCGTAAAATTCGTGCCAAAACGCGCGCCGTTGCGGCTGGCCATCAGAGGCAGATCGAGTTGGCGGCAGCGCTCTTCGGTTACCGTAAGGCACACTAGGCCACGCGCATGCGTGACCATGAAATTGATGGCCTCGGGGGTGACGTATTCAGCGGCAAGAACCAGATCGCCTTCGTTCTCGCGGTCTTCTTCGTCGACCAGAATGACCATGCGACCGGCCCGCAATTCTGCGATGATCTCCGGGACTGGGGAAATATCGTAGCTTTCCTGCGCGACGGGGTCGGCAGCTTTAAGATTGCTCATAATATGAAACTCAGTTTAAGTTGATCCATTTTAGACTATTCTATTGAATGAACCTCTCTTGGCGCCCCGCCCATGGCCGTGACTAAACCAGATACTCCCGCAGGCGACGGTCGCCGCAGCATTCAGTCCGTGGAAACCGGCTTTCCACTTCTTGCCGCCTTGGTCGAGGCCGCCATTCCGCTGGCGTTGCGCGACCTGGCTTCCCGGGCGGGCATGACCTCCGCCAAAGCCCACCCCTACCTGGTCAGTTTCATCCGGGTAGGCCTGGTTCAGCAGGACCCTGTCACCGGTCAGTACGAACTGGGCGCATTCGCGCTGCAAATGGGCCTGGTCAGCCTGCGCCGGCTGGATCCCGTACGGATCGCCCTGCCGCATGCCAACCAATTAGCCGTTCAAATCGGCCACACCGTTGGCTTGGCCATCCTGGGCTCCCACGGCCCAACCATGATTCACATCTGCGAAGCCAGCCGGCCGGTGCACGTGAATATGCGTCAAGGAACGGTGATGTCCATGCTGCATACCGCCACGGGCCACGTCTTCGCCGCCTGGTTGCCCGACGCATTGGCCCAGCATTATATTCAGCGCGAAACGGGGGACGCCTCGGTCGTCACCTCCATCGGGCAGCAGGCCCCGTCCAGGCACGCCTGGCAAGCCGTACTGAACGAAGTGCGCGAACATGGCATGGCGCGTGCGCAAGGCAACCCACTGCCCGGCATCGACGCGTTTTCCGCCCCGGTCTTCAATCATTCGGGCGATCTGGCCCTGGCGCTTACCTGTCTTGGTCCCAGTTCGCTTTTTGACTCACGCTGGGAAAGTCCGATTGCGAACGCCTTGCGGGAATGCACGGCATCCATTTCGCTGTCTTTAGGCTTTAAGCAGCCTGGTCATACGGCCGCCCCTGCGGTAGAAGGAGATTGATTTGGAGCGGGAACTTACCCTGCAGGTCCCGGCCTGTTCGCAGGCCGCCCTGTCCAAGGCCATGAAGAAGCGCAAGGCGCAAACGATCAGCCTGCAAGCCATCTATTTCGATACTCTCTCCCGCGAACTTGCTGATGCGCGCATCGCACTGCGTCTGCGACTGGAAGGCGAGCAATGGATCCAGACCCTGAAAGCGCCCGGACACGACGCCTTGTCCCGCGTCGAGCTGAATGAAGCTCGGCCCGAACCACGCCTGGATCTAAGCATCTACGACAACACGCCGTTCGCCAAGGTGTTTGCCACGTTGCGCGAGCCGCTGCGGCCCAGCTATGAAACCCGCATTCAGCGCCAGCTATTCCGCTTAACGCACCAGGGCTCGGTGGTCGAGCTGGCCTACGACCAAGGCACTATCGTCGCCGGAGCGCTTGAGCTGCCGGTTCACGAACTCGAGGTCGAGCTCATCCAGGGCGAGGTCAGCGCGGTCTTCGAAGTAGGCCGCGAATGGCTGAACACATACAGCCTGGTCATTACATTGCGCAGCAAATCCGCACGGGGCGATCAACTGGCATTGATCGCGGCCCGCTCCACCCAGTCGGCGGACGCCCCCACCGTCACCCCGAGCCGGCTATTCAAGGCACGGCGCGCCCAGCCGGTGCAACTGACACCCAATATGTCAGCGTTGTCAGCCTACCTGGCCTGTTCAACCGAATGCCTGACCCAGGTCATCCTGAACGCCACCGTGGCCGCGCAACAAACCGCACAACCGCAAAGAAATGCACAAGAGCCATCCAACGACAAGCTGGTGCCTTATACCCATCAACTGCGGGTCGGCCTGCGGCGCCTCCGCTCATGCTGGAAGCTGTTCAAGCATTTGCATGCAAAACTGCCGCCCGACATCGAGACTGGGCTACGCAATGCGTTCATGCAACTGGGCATAAGCCGCGATCATGACACCGTCCGGCTGACCGTCAAACCGCAATTGTTGCTAGCGGGCATGCCCGACTGTGTACCCGACACGCCTTTGCCCGAACCCGCCCGGCAAGCATGCGACATCGCTGCAAGCCCCGAGTTGCAAAGCGCCTTGCTCGACCTTCTGCACCATCTGGTCTTGCTGAGCGACCGGCAGCAAAAATCGAAAAGCAAGCGCAAGGCAGGCAAGGCCGCTTTAAACGCCGATAACGAAGCGCTCCTGAAACACCTGCGCCCGCGTTTTAAGACATGGTTACAAACACTGGCCGCCGAGGGAGCCCAATTTACCGACTTGCCTATCGGGGCCCAGCACGATCTGCGCAAAAAAGTAAAGACAATGCGCTACTGCATGGAGTTCTGCCAGAATGTGCTGCCTGCCAAACGCCTGGAGCCCATGCTCGCCAGCCTGGGCGACGTGCAGCACGCCCTGGGCGATCTGAACGATTACTATGTGGCGCAGGAACACTACACCACGCTGGTCGACCGCTACCCGCAAGCCTGGTTCGCCATCGGGTGGCTACGCGCCATGCAACAGCAAAAACAAGAACAAGTCGAACAACTGCTACGTGTGGTTCCAGCCCGGCTGTAAATGCCTAGTGTCCTGTGTGGTTAGTTGCGTGCTACTTATAATTAGCAAACAGGACACTAGGCAACGCCGACGACGGCATTCGCGAATTCGCGCGCCACAAACGGCTGCAAATCCTCGATCCCTTCACCCACTCCAATCCAGTAAACCGGTACCGGACGCACGCCCTGGCTGCCTGCAGCCACCGCGGCCAGCGTGCCGCCTTTTGCCGTCCCATCCAGCTTGGTGACGACCAGCCCTGTAAGACCAATGGCGGCGTCGAAGGCTCGTATCTGCGAGATGGCATTCTGCCCCGTGTTGCCGTCGACCACCAGTAAGACCTCGTGGGGGGCCGCGCCATCCGCCTTGCCGATCACACGCTTGATCTTCTTCAGCTCTTCCATAAGGTGCAACTGCGTGGGCAGGCGCCCGGCGGTATCAATCATGACAATGCTGGAGCCGCGCGCCCTACCCGCATTGACGGCGTCGAAAGCTACGGCGGCGGGATCGCCGCCATCCTGAGCAATGACGGAGACATTATTGCGCGCGCCCCATTCCACCAATTGTTCACGAGCCGCCGCCCGGAACGTATCACCCGCCGCCAGTAAAACACTATGCCCCTGGCGCTGGAAATCAAACGCAAGCTTGCCGATGGAAGTGGTTTTTCCCGCGCCATTCACACCGGCAATCATGACGACGCATGGCGTTGCTCGGCCAAGCGGAAACGACTTTTCCAACGGAGCCAGGTGCTCCGCCAGAATCTCGGCCAGCGCCGCCTTGACCTGGCCGCCCTCATCCAGCCTTTCCTTGCGCACCCGGGCCCTGAGCGCCGTCAGGAGTTTCTCGGTGGCCTCGACGCCCGCATCCGCCATGATCAGCACCGTTTCCAACTCGTCGAACAAATCCTCGTCGACCTTGACGCCCACAAACAAGCCGCTGATGCTTTGCCCCGTGCGGGACAGGCCCTGGCTAAGACGCGCCAACCAGGACTTCTTGGGCGCCGTCGCAGGCGGCTCGTCCACAAGCTCGGGCACGGAGTCGGGTTCAGGCGAGTCGACTGGAATAGGGGTCGTCGATACTTCAGGCACCGGTATATCTACTTCAGGCGCCGGCCTGTCGGCGCGTCCATCATCAACCTCTGGGATCGCTCCGTCGCGCGCTGTCTCGCTCGTGCCAAGAGAAGACGCCGTACCCGCCTCGGGCGTAGCGTCCTGTGGCTCGCCCGGCTCTTCCGGCCCATCGGCAGCGGGCAACTCGTCGACATCGTTGATGCCGGCCGTGTCGGCAGGCGCCTGCCCCGAAGCAGGCTTGTTCTTCTTAAAAAAGCGAAACATAGGCTTTACACTATAAAATTAAGCTGTCTGGAACCCAAGACCTCGCCCAGGACCACCCACGCATTTTGAAAACACATAATATTCGTATTGTAGGCGGTGAATACAAGCGCACTCCAATTCCCGTGGTAGACGCCCAGGGGCTCAGGCCCACTCCGGATCGCGTCCGGGAGACCCTCTTCAATTGGCTGCGCTATTTCTGGGACAGCAACTTCCATGACAAAAGCGTGCTGGACCTCTTCGCCGGTACGGGCGCTCTGGGATTTGAAGCCGCTTCACGCGGCGCCGCTCATGTGCAGATGGTCGAACGCAACCCTAGCGTGATTGCCGCCTTGCGTGTATTGCGCGACAAACTGCAAGCCAAGCAGATCCGCATTCATGCTGGCGACGCCAATGTCGTGATTCAGCGCATGGATGCCTCGCGTTTCGACCTGGTGCTGCTTGACCCACCCTTCGGACTGGGCTGGCTGGACGCGCTGTGGGAACGAGTCCCGCATATTCTTACGCCCGATGGGCTGGTGTATGTCGAATCGGAAAGCCCCCCTGTCATCCCAGAGGCGTTCGAGGTGCTGCGTCAAGACAAGGCAGGGAATGTGCATTATTGCCTGGTTCGATTTGCTGCAACGCAAAAAACAGTCAATAATCTAGAATTGGAGTCTTAACTAGCAAAGCGGGAAGGTCCTGGCTCAAGGCGTTGCGTCTTGCAGCTCGGCTTTCAACCTGGAACACACATGATTACTGCCGTTTATCCCGGAACGTTCGATCCTTTAACGCGCGGCCACGAAGATCTGGTGCGCCGCGCCGCGAGCCTGTTCGACCACCTTGTGGTGGGTGTTGCGCACAGCCAGGCCAAACGTCCCTTCTTCACCGTCGACGAACGTGTCGAGATTGCCCAAGAGGTGCTTGGGCATTACCCCAACGTCGAGGTAAAAAGCTTTGCGGGCCTGCTCAAGGACTTCGTGCGCGAACAAGACGCTCGGGTCATCGTGCGCGGATTACGTGCCGTCTCCGACTTTGAATACGAGTTTCAGATGGCGGGCATGAACCGCCATCTGTTGCCCGAAGTAGAAACACTGTTCATGACGCCCTCCGACCAGTACCAGTTCATTTCGGGCACGATCGTGCGCGAAATCGCCATTCTGGGCGGCGACGTCAGCAAGTTCGTCTTCCCCTCGGTCGAGCGCTGGCTGCATGCCAAAGCCAAGGCGCGCCGCGAGGCGGAGCCCAGCCAAGACGATTAAGGAGGTCTAGCATGGCATTGCGCATTACCGACGAATGCATCAACTGCGATGTCTGTGAGCCCCAATGCCCCAACGATGCCATCTCGATGGGGCCGGAAATCTATATTATTGATCCCAATTGCTGTACCGAGTGCGTCGGCCATCATGGCGAACCGCAATGCCAGGTGGTCTGCCCGGTGGAATGCATCGAAGTGGATCCCGAATGGCAAGAAGACCAGCCTACGCTGTTGGCCAAATATCTGAAGCTAACCGGCCAACCCGCGTAGTACCTACTTCTTATCTGCCCAGCAAGCCTTTCAGAGCGTTGCCCAGGCTCTTGACCGGGTCAGCCGGTTTGCTATCGGCCTCGGAACCCTTTATGTCGGGCGCCAGTTCCAACGTGTCTCCACCCGCTTTATCGGTGATCAGATCAAGCAGCCCGCGCTGGACAGCATTGCGCACCAGCTTGCCGCCCATGTCCTTCCACAGAATTCCATAGCCTGGATTATCCAGCGGGCCCAGGATGTGCACAGGCACCGTCACGCCCTTAAGACCGGCCAGGCGTTTGGCATCTTCACCCGCCGGATTCACGAGCCGGACCTTGGCGACCAGGTCGATCGTGTTGCCTACCAAGTTGATCGTTGCCGGAGACCCCTGGGTAACAGTTAACGTATTGGTGGCCAGGGCAAGCTTCTTGACCGTAGCTACACCTTTATCGAGAGTCGCATTGAAATCCATGGTCTTGAAAGCCGTGCGAGCACCCAGATCAAACCCGGCGGCAATGTCCGGCCCCTGCCCGTCCAACACCGTATGCAATACATTGGCAACCTGGCCCAGCAATTGGTCGAGATCAATCCCGCGAACCGCCCCTTCTCGCAACTGCAGCCGTGCCGTACCCGACAGCCCGCTCTTGAGCGCTGCCGGCGTCCCCCCCTGGGTGGCCAGATCCAGCTTGAGCGTACCAATACCGCTAAGACGGTCTTGCTTGGCCAGGGCTTGCGTCAGCGGTGCGGCCGAGACGCCGTCAAGGTTCAGCTTGAGCGTAAACTGGTTGTCGGCATTCGCCGTCAGGTCACCCGATAGCTTGCCGCCATACAAAGCGCCGGAAATATCGGAAACCTTCAACTTGCCCTCACCAGCCGCGACATCGAGACTGACATCCTGTAGCGCCAATTCGCGCATTTTCAAGTCGCCGACGTTAATCGACCCAGAGATATCAAGGGTATTCAGGACGCTGAGGTCCAGCGTGTCGTCGTGGAGCTCGGGCCGGCCGGGCGTATCGTCAGCCTGCGGCTGTACGGGGGGCTGTTCCGATGCATTGTCCGCTGCGGGAGCCGGAGCCGCTGATGCGGTTTGCTGCTTCGGGACGGAAGCGGGAGCGGGAAACAGCTTGTCGTAGTCAAGGGCATCCGCCTTCATGGCAAACACGACTTTAGGCTGAGCCAGACCTTGCGCCTTTACATTCAAATTGATGGGGGAACCATTGAAAACCGCATTGATCTCGCTGGCGATCTCGTCCTTGATCAAATCAGCATGCAGCGTTCCGATCAAGGGCAGTACAACGCCTTCCGGAGCCAGAACGGCATCGCTGATCTTGACGTCGCCTTTCATGGCCGACAGCGAACCACGCCGGGCGAACACGTCCCATTGGGCAGGCGACGATACATTAACCTGCACCAGGCGATCACCCGCCTTGTGGCTGCTTTCAATATGGAGCTCTTTCAAGGTCAGGTTGACCGCATTGCCGCCCAGGCCCTTCATGCCCAAGGAAACACCCAAGACTTCGTCGCCACTGAACTTGATCGTACCGGAGACAGGTTCGCCATTAGCCGCCTCCGGAGAAATCGACAATCTGGGCGCATCGAAGGCGACTTCAAAGCTGCGATCGGGCAGCTTGCCCGTGGCACGCAATGCAAGCCTGTCGAGATTAAATTCCAGCCGGCTGCGGTCTACCTTCAGTTTTGGCAGGCTTAGCGTCGCGGCAAGGTCGGCAATAGGCTGCAAACCTGTTGTCGCTCCCTGGACAGCCAGTTCCACCCCGCTGGCATCCAGCAAGTGCGAATAGCCGTCGTACACAAAATTGCCGCGCAGGGTGGCCGTTGTCGCGTCCAGCGAGCCGACCTGGCCCACCAATTGAAAACTGAGCTTTTGCGCCGAATACGCCTTGCGGTCCGGATCCATCTTGACCAACGCCTGCCCTTCCAGCGCAGCATTGGCTTGCGGGTATTCGCCGATCAGCCTGGCACGCCACGAAACATCGAAAGGTTGGTCGAAGGTCATGCGCCCGGTATTTAGCTGCACATCTTCAAGGCGGGCGACGTAGCCGCTTTTGGCATCAACCAGATGAACTTCGCCGCCCTTGAGATCAAGGCCGGCAATATCAATCTGCAAGGCGGCCTGGGATTGCGAAGGTTCGACCGTGGCATCGCCCGCCGGAAGAGGCTCGGCCTGTGCCGATTTCACCAGCAGCCCGGCGGGCGCGAACGCCAGGGATTCCTGCGTAGAGGCGCTGCCCCCCAAGAGATCGTCGAAATTGAAACGCCCTTCGCTGTCGCGAACAACCCACGCCTTGAAGCCTGTGACGGAAACATGGTCGACCACCAGGCGGTCCCGAAGCAAGGGCCAGATCGCCACGGCGAAGCGTGCGCTGTCCAGCGAGGCAAAGGTGTCGGTGCTGTCGCGCTGCGACAGCTGAACGTTCTGTACGGACAAGCCAATGCGCGGGAAAAGCGACAACTGGATATCGCCATTAATGGACAGGGTACGATGGTAGCGCTCGTACACGATTTCCTGCACCTTGCTTTTATAGGCATTCGGATCGAACGTCAGCAAGAACGCGGCCAGGCCCAACAGACCCACAACCACGATGACGGCCAAGCCAATCAATACCCTCTTAAACCAAACTTTCATTTGCGGCCTTCAAAATCCTGGAATAGCTTATAAGGAAATACCCTATAAAAGCGTTACACAAGCGCTAGTGTGAATGCTAACCTAACTGTCTTTGCACAACCATCGACTATTCTAACTATTTAAGAGTCAAACCCATGAAACTGGAAACCCTTGCCATTCACGCCGGATTCAAGCCGGATCCCACGACAAAATCGGTTGCCGTGCCCATCTATCAAACAACATCGTACGCCTTTGACAACACCCAGCATGGCGCCGATCTGTTCGATTTGAAAGTACCCGGTAACATCTACACCCGCATAATGAATCCGACCAACGCGGTCCTGGAAGAGCGGGTCGCCGCCATGGAAGGCGGGGTTGCCGCCCTTGCGCTGGCTTCGGGCATGGCCGCCATCACCTATGCCATCCAGACCATCGCCCAGGCAGGCGACAACATCATATCGGTCAGCAAACTGTATGGCGGCACCTACAATCTGTTCGCCCATACGTTTCCCCGGCAAGGCATTACAGTCAAGTTCGCTCCTCATGACGATGTCGCAGCGCTTGAAGCACTGATCGACGAAAACACCAAGGCCGTCTTTTGCGAGACCGTGGGCAACCCGGCAGGCAACGTCGCCGACATCCAGGCCATTGCCGACGCGGCGCACCGTCATGGCGTGCCCCTGATCGTCGACAACACCGTACCATCGCCCGCCCTGTGCCGCCCCATCGAACATGGCGCTGACATCGTGGTACATGCGCTTACCAAATACATGGGCGGCCACGGCACCACCATTGCCGGGGCCATCGTCGATTCGGGCAAATTCCCCTGGGCGGAACATAAAGAACGATTCCCCATGCTTAACGAGCCCGATCCCTCGTACCACGGTGTGGTCTACACCGAAGCGTTCGGCCCGGCGGCCTTCATCGGGCGTTGCCGCGTGGTGCCTCTGCGCAATACCGGCGCCGCCATGTCCCCCTTCAACGCCTTCCTTATTCTGCAAGGCATCGAAACCCTGTCGCTGCGCATGGAACGCCATGTGGAAAACGCCCAGAAGGTTGCGGAATTCCTGGATCAGCACGCCAGTGTCGAGTGGGTGCAGTACGCGGGCCTGCCCAACCACCCCGAGCACGCCCTGGCAAAAAAATACATGAACGGCAAACCCGCCAGCATTCTGTCGTTTGGCATCAAGGGCGGCAGCGCCGCCGGCGCCAAGTTTATCGACGCCTTGCAGCTTTTGGTGCGCCTGGTCAATATCGGCGATGCCAAGTCGTTGGCTTGCCACCCTGCTTCGACTACCCACCGCCAGCTTAGTTCCGACGAACTGGCTCGGGCTGGCGTCAGCCAAGACCTGATCAGGCTGTCTATCGGCATTGAGCACATCGACGATATCCTTGCCGACATCAGCCAGGCTCTGGACGCCAGCCAAGCGTAAGATCCATCAAAATGGTGAAAGCTTAGGCTCAAATAACCGAAGTTCAAAAACAATAACGCCAAGAACTTCGGTTATAGTACAAAGCTCAAAAAAATAGCGCAGTACCGGAGGAACAAATGCAAATCGGTATACCCCGCGAAACCCTGCCGGGCGAGTCGCGAGTGGCGGCCACGCCTGAAACCGTCAAGAAGTACATTGCGGCAAAGCATGACGTCATTATTGAACGCGGCGCCGGTGCGGCCGCTCATTATCCCGACGAGGCCTACGCAGAGGCCGGCGCCACCCTGGGCACCGCTCAACAGGCGCTCGGCTCAGACCTGGTCCTGAAGGTACGCGCCCCCGATGCCGCCGAGCGCGAGCACCTGAAACGTGGCGCGGTTCTGGTCGGCATGCTCGATCCGTTCAATGCCGACAACCTGGCCGCCATGGCGCAAACCGGCATTACCGCTTTTGCGCTCGAGGCCGCGCCACGCACCACCCGCGCCCAAAGCCTGGATGTTCTTTCATCGCAAACCAACCTGGCGGGCTATAAGGCCGTGCTGTTGGCAGCCAATGCATACGGGCGCCTCTTCCCCATGATGATGACGGCGGCAGGCACCCTGAAAGCCGCGCGCGTGGTCGTACTTGGCGCCGGTGTGGCCGGCCTGCAGGCCATCGCAACCGCACGCCGTCTGGGCGCCGTGGTCGAGGCCTCCGACGTACGGCCCGCCGCCAAAGAACAGGTGGAATCACTGGGGGCGAAGTTCATCGAAGTCCCCTTCGAAACCGACGAGGAACGCGAAATCGCTCAAGGCGTGGGCGGCTATGCCCGCCCGATGCCGGCCGCCTGGATGGCACGCCAGGCCGCCCAGGTTTCCGAGCGTTGCCGGCAAGCCGATATTGTCATCACCACCGCCCTGATTCCCGGCCGGCCGGCCCCCATCCTCATATCCGAGGAAACCGTTCAATCCATGAAACCGGGCTCGGTGATCGTGGACCTGGCGGTCGAGCGAGGCGGCAATTGCCCCTTGTCGGAAAAAGATCAAGTGGTCGAAAAACATGGCGTTACCTTGATCGGCCACAGCAATATCCCCGCCATGATACCCATGGACGCTTCGGCCCTTTATGCACGCAACGTACTCGATTTTCTCAAATTGATCATCGACGCGGATGGCTCACTCGCCATTCAGCGTGAAGACGATATTGTCGAAGCCTGCCTGATGTGCATGGACGGCGCCGTACTAAGGAGCGCATGATGGAAGTGGTCAACCCCACCCTGATCAACCTGATTATTTTCGTATTGGCCATTTACGTTGGCTTCCATGTCGTATGGAATGTCACGCCGGCCCTGCATACTCCATTGATGGCGGTCACCAACGCCATCTCCGCCATCGTCATTGTCGGCGCCATGTTGGCCGCCGGTCTCACTGAAGGCAACCTGGCCCGCTTCATGGGCGTATTCGCGGTGGCCTTGGCTGCAGTGAACGTGTTCGGCGGCTTCCTGGTCACCCGCCGCATGCTGGAGATGTTCAAGAAGAAAGAGAAAAAAGCAGGAGGCAAATCGTGATTTCAGTCAACATCGTTACTCTTTGCTACCTGATTGCGTCGGTCTGCTTCATCCAGGCTCTTAAAGGTCTGTCGCATCCCACCACGTCGCGACGCGGCAACGTCTTCGGCATGGTCGGCATGGCAATCGCCGTACTGACCACGGCCGCACTGATCGTCGGCCTGGCCACCGAAGGCACCGTGGCCATCGGTTTGGGCTGGATCCTGCTGGGCCTGGTCATCGGCGGCGGCATCGGCACAGTCATGGCCCAGCGCGTGGAAATGACGAAAATGCCCGAGCTTGTCGCCTTCATGCACAGCATGATCGGTTTGGCCGCCGTGGCCATCGCCATTGCCATCGTGGCCGAGCCTCAGGCCTTCGGCATTGCCGATGCGGGCGCCGCCCTGCCCATTGGCAACCGGCTGGAACTGTTCATTGGCACGTTTGTCGGCGCCATCACGTTCTCGGGCTCCGTCATTGCCTTTGGCAAATTGTCGGGCAAGTACAAATTCCGGCTGTTCCAGGGCGCACCCGTCGTCTTCAAGGGCCAGCACATGGTGAACCTGATCATCGCGTTGATCATGGTGGCCTGCGGCCTGTGGTTCATGGCCACCCAGCTATGGCTGCCCTTCATCATCATGACCATCCTGGCATTCATCCTGGGCGTGCTGATCATTATTCCCATTGGCGGGGCCGACATGCCGGTTGTCGTGTCCATGCTGAACAGCTATTCGGGCTGGGCGGCGGCCGGTATCGGCTTTTCGCTGAACAACCCCATGCTGATCATTGCCGGATCGCTGGTTGGTTCATCCGGCGCCATTCTGTCCTACATCATGTGCAAGGCGATGAACCGGTCGTTCTTCAATGTGATTCTGGGCGGGTTTGGTGCAGAGGGCGGTTCTGCGCAAGCGGGCAGCCAGGAACAGCGCAACGTCAAGTCGGGCAGCCCCGACGACGCGGCCTTCTTGATGAGCAACGCCGAGTCCGTCACCATCGTGCCCGGTTACGGGCTTGCCGTGGCACGGGCGCAGCACGCACTTAAGGAACTTGCCGAAAAACTGACCGAAAACGGTGTTACGGTGAAATATGCCATTCACCCCGTCGCGGGGCGCATGCCGGGCCACATGAACGTGCTGCTGGCCGAGGCGGAAGTGCCCTACGACCAGGTATTCGAAATGGACGACATCAACAGCGAATTTTCGCAAACCGACGTCGTGCTGGTGCTGGGCGCGAACGACGTGGTCAATCCCGCCGCCAAGACGGACCCGCAATCACCCATTGCCGGCATGCCCATTCTTGAAGCCTATAAGGCCCGCACCGTCATCGTCAACAAGCGTTCCATGGCCGCCGGCTACGCCGGCCTGGACAACGAACTGTTCTATATGGATAAAACCATGATGGTCTTCGGCGACGCCAAGAAAGTCATCGAAGACATGGTGAAGGCAGTCGATTAACTAGCGATCCCGGCCCACGCCTTTTGCGCCCAGATAGAAAGGGGCTTTTGACTCCAGGGGCGTGGGCACGATATTCAGCTCGGGCGCCATCGGTTTGCTGCTGACATTATCGGTTTTCAGCGAATCCAGGTTATCGCGCGACATAATGGGCTGCCCGGGCAAGCACTCAAAGAACCACGCCTGCATACGCCCCACGAACATGGGCATGGGCAGAACACGCCGAGGGTGCCCGCTCCAGCGGGCCGCCAGACTGACGAGCTGGCCCAGGGTATACGGGGTGAAGCCCGCCACTTCATAGGTACGGCCATAGGTCTGCGAATTCCCCAACGCGCCCGAAATGATCTTGGCCACGTCGCCCACATACACGGGCTGCAGGCGCGACTTCGCGCCGGCCAGCGGGATGATAGGCAGCCAACGCGCCAGCCGCGCAAACAAGTTCATGAAATTGTCGTCAGGCCCAAAAACCACCGACGGGCGGAAAATAGTGTAGGCCCCATCGGGGTAATGCTGGAATTCGTTGATGATGGCGGCCTCGCCGGCGGCCTTGGAGCGCTGGTAGCCGCTGGCTCCCGTGCTGCTGGCCCCCAGGGCGCTGACATGGATAAAACGCCTGACGCCAAGCTTGCGGCAGGCTTGGGCGATACGTTTTGGCAGGTCGACATGGACGCGCTGGAAGTCGGGCCCGTACGGGTCGCCCCCCTTGCTGTGCAATATGCCCGCCAGATTAATGACCGCATCAGCTTCACCGACCAACGAGGCAAGAGCCTGGTCGTCGTGGACATCGGCCTGGATAAGATTAAGCGGCGGAAAAACCAGCAGGTCGCGGCCATTCTGATAACGGCGGGTGGGCACGTACACAGTGTGCCCGGCCCGAACCAGCCTTTCCAGCAAGTGCCGCCCGATAAAACCCGTTCCACCGATGACCAGTACCCGCATGATGCCCTCCCGACCATTGCTCTATTTCATTGTCGGTCGTGCAGACATTTGACGCAAGGGGCACCAAGCGATTGAGCCAGGAAAGACACCGACAAGGGAGGGCCGGACAGCGCGCTAACCCAGCTCGAAGGTGGTGATTCCAAACATGCGATCGACCGCCAGTGCGGGAGCCGGCCCCGTGTACATCCGTGCGGTCTCGAATACCGGCTCCATGCCATGGGCGCGGGCCAGCGCTACGGCCGTGGCATTCACTTCCGGCAGGTCCGGTGAAACCAAAATCGGCGCCATATTTGACGGCGGAAATCATACCCACGGGCTCGTCGCCCAGGCTTCCAACCAGGAACCCTTCTGGATCGGACGCATAAAAGCTGTCGGCGTCGTGCAAGCCCGGATTCCACCCCTCGGCGGCAGCCCAATCCACACCGTGATCAAGCTGCCGGCGGCTCATGAGGCGAATGGTCAAAGGATCCGGTTTCTGCATGAAGCGTGACTTTTTCCCGTGTATGACTTGGATTCGGCAAGGCCGAGGCCGCCTCGCGGCGCAGCGGCCTGAACCGCTTAAAAATTGCTCTTGTTGTTCATGCCCCAAAGATTGTAGGCGTGCTCGCCTGTCGCGGTGTCGAGACCTTCTTCCTGGATCGCATCGGGCACCCGCAGCTTGCCGGTGCGGTCAATCACCATGAGAATCACCGTGGTCACGAGCCAGGCATACACCGCAACGACTACAACGGCAAGCGCCTGCACGCCCAGTTGGTGAAGACCAGCCGACACCTCATTGATATGGGAGCTGGCCAGCACCCCAATCAGCAGTGCGCCGGTCATGCCGCCCACGCCGTGGGCACGCCAGACCTCCAGAGTATCGTCAACCTTCAGCAGGGTTTGCACGTGCTTGGCGTAAAAGCACGCGGTGGCGCCCACCACGCCAATCACGATGGCAGCCATGGGTTCGACATAGCCCGCTGCGGGCGTGATCGTCGCCAGCCCGGCCACTGCGCCAACCAGGACGCCGGAAAAGGATGGCCGCCCGCTTTTGCGCCATTCCAGAATCATCCAGACCAGCATCGCCACGGAGCCGGCCAGCATGGTGTTGGTGAAAGCATATGCGGCAAGAGCGTCTGCCGCATAGGCGCCGCCTGCGTTAAACCCGAACCAGCCAAACCACAACAGGCCGGCTCCCAGAGCGACAAGCGGCATGGCTGCCGGCTCGGACCTTTTCTCACCAGCCTCGAACTTGCGCGCACCGAGGTATTTCACCGTCGCCAGCGCCGAAAAACCAGCCGCCGTATGAATCACGATACCGCCGGCGAAATCCACGACCCCCAGCTTGGCTAGAAAGCCGCCACCCCAGATCCAGTGAGCAACCGGCAGGTAGATGAGTATCGTCCAGAAAGTGATGAAGAACAGATAGGCGCCAAACCGCAGACGCCCCACGAAAGCGCCGGTCATGAGCGCGGGGGCAATAATCGCGAACATCATCTGGTAAGCGAAGATCAGTATGAACGGCACCTTGGCTGAATAGGCCGGATTAGGTGAAATGCCAACGTGATACATGCCAAAGTAGGGCCGGATATCGCCGATAATACCGCCGATATCGGGGCCGAAGACAAGACTGAAGCCGCCGAAGACCCAGATAATGCCAATCACGCCCATACAGACAAAATTCTGGATCATGATGGACAGCATGTCGCGCTCTTTGACCAGCCCGCCGTAAAACAAGGCAAGCGCGGGCGTCATCATGCATACAAGCGCCGTGCAAATCAGCACAAAGGTTGTGTCTCCCGCATCGATTCCTATCATGTGATGTCCTTAGATGTAACAATTAGAACTGCAGAGAACTACAGTGGCGAAGTGGGCTTTTGTTCCGCCAGGCTTCCTGCATCGTACATGATGTTTGCGTGATATCAACCTGTTCGGATTTGGCGGCCCCTGCCGGCAGCAGAGCAGAAGCGCGACCGAACGCTTCTGCGTTCCGACAAACTCGTCAGACGTTGATCACACGTTTAAACGTTGATCGGTCGGCAAAGGGCCGTGAATGCTAGGTTTCGCGGGGAAATCGGGCCACGGCCTTTGCGGGAATCGCTGGAAGTACCCCCAGTTGTACCCCCATGGGGGTATCGGGATGATAGATCAGTCCGGCTACCGGTGCCAGCGCCGCGCCCAGCCGGATAAATCGGCTATGGCGCAGACCGCATTGTTGGCTGACGCCTTGAACGGTACGCGATGAGATGCAGGGGAACGGGCCGCTGTGGCCCAGACCTTGGAGAACTCCCATGGCAGACCATCACAACCGCCACAATCCGCTGGGGCAAGACGCCCTGTTCACTACGCCGGCCTCGCTTATGCTCGATGCCCGCCTCACGCCGCTGGAGCGCAATGGCTGGCAGGTTCTGCGCATGCTGCGCTCTGCCGAGGGCATCAGTCCGCTGGCGAATCTGGGGCAGTTGCGCCGCTATCTCACCTCTACCCCGCTGGGGCAGAGGGCCGGGTACGAGACGGCCCGGCGCGTTCTCGTCGTGCTTCGGCTGACGGGGTGGATCAGTCTGGTGGGCCAGCAGCGCGATCCTCTGACCGGCCATGTGCTCAGCGAGCTGTATCAGGTTCACGAAAGCGCCCTTGACTTCCAACAGGCTTGCACGCTCGATGCCAGCCTGCCCGCGCTTCTGCAATCTTCCATCGGCCACGAAAACAACCAGGTGGATCGGGTGGCCATTCACATTCAGGCAACGCTGGCGCAGGCACCTGAAGCCACTTCCATTGCGCCCCACGATCAGCACCACAGTGACGATGATTTACCCCCTACGCCGCCGCCACAAGTGCACCAGGCGGCAGGCCAACTGTCATCGTCCCGTGATTCCGCTGGCAGCACGCTTGTTCCGCAACAGACCGAACACGCTCGCCACATGACGGCTGAGCAGGACAGTACGTATAAGACGTATATGTATAAAAAAGAACGTACGTACCGCGCGCGCGAAGGCGACGGCGATTCGGCATCTCAGTCGGTGAGCTTGCCGCCTTGCCTGAGCAATGCCCAGGCAGATCAGCAAAAGGACGTGCAGGCCGCCTTGCGGCGGCTGCCGCCGCAGCATCGCCAGGAAGTACTCAACGAGCTGCAGGCGCGCAGCCAGAGCGGCACCGTGCGCAATGTCGTGGCCTACTTCTTCGCCTTGGTGAAGCGCGTATTTTCTGGCAAATTCCGTCTGTGGGCAGGTCGCAAGGGGACGTCTGCCGCCCCGCGGCCTGCCGAAAATCGGCCTGCAGGTGTGCCACGCACCGAACACCACCCAGAACCCACCGCGCAACCGGCATCGCGTGAAACCGCCCTGGCGCACATCGCCAACATCCGCAAGATGCTGAACGCCTCGACGAACGCTGGGGACATCGCAGCACAGGCAATGCAGGCCAGGGGATGGCAGCCGCATCCTGCGTAGCAAATGCTGCCGCGAAACGGGTCGTCACTGCACGCCGCAGTGACGACCCCGCCCACGCCAGCAACAATGCGGGCGAATGCCAAATCCTATTGCGTGCGGCAGACATGATGATGGCCTCCCTACACTGGCCGGACAGTTGCCAAGACCGATGGGCTTTGTACATCGGCACCCACAACAGCGCAGATTCCTGCAAGCGCTGGCCCGTCAGGGCGGAACCACCCCAGGTATGCCCAGGCTCCGACCGCATACCGGCCCTACCCAAGGGCGGAGCCCTCTTCGTCTGTTTGAACTCATCCCTACCGCGCCGCCTGGCGCGCTGTCCTTTGCGGCAATTCCCTGTGTGCAACGCACAGGGCTCCCGCTGCATTTCTCATCCCACTCACTTCAACTTCATAGGAGGACTCGTCCACGTTCACAGCACTTTCGTCTTGTAGTACCTCCGTCCGGGCTTCCAGCAGGGAGCAAGACGGACGCCTCATTCGAGGCTCTGGTGTCTCCTGAACACCATGCCCTTGCCCTCACGGGATCTCGCCTCGGCGAGTTGGCACCAACACTAACCATTGAGTTTCAGGACAACGCAGTACGGCGCTTTGCTTGGAGGCCGGAAGATGGACGACTTGACCTACACCCTGCGGCAGCTTTGCCAGCGCAACCGTGACGGTAGCCACGCCACCCAGGCTGACAGGCAGCGCTCGCTGAGCCTGGCCGCTCGCCAACTGCGCGAGGCGGGCTTCCGCCAAATGCGCGCCAACTCGCTCAAGGGCAAGCATGTCGAAGCCCTGCTGCAACGCTGGCAAGCCGAAGGCCTGTCCGCCGGTACGTTGAAGAACCGTATGGCGCATCTGCGCTGGTGGGCCGAGAAGGTTGGCAAGGCAGGCATCTTGCCGGCAGACAACACCAAGCTGGGCATTCCTGAACGGCGTTATGTGACCAATGAAAACAAGGCCAAGGAACTGGGTGATAGGTTGGACAGGATCACTGATCCTCATGTCCGCATGAGTCTGCGTTTGCAGGCTGCCTTCGGCTTGCGGCGGGAAGAGTCCATCAAGTTCCAGCCCCGCTATGCGGACCATGGCGACTATATCGCCATCAAGGGATCATGGGCAAAGGGCGGGCGTGATCGGACGGTGCCAATCTCGACGCCGGAACAGCGTGCGATACTGGATAAGGCCCATCGCCTGGCAGGCTTAGGATCATTGATTCCGTCGCACAAGACTTACATCCAGCAGCGGCATGTTTACGACGGGCAGTGCAAGGCGGCAGGGTTGAGCAATATGCACGGCCTGCGGCATCGGTATGCTCAGATGCGGTATGAGGTGTTGACGGGGTGGCAGGCGTCGGCGACGGGTGGCCTCAGTACGGTGCAATTGGATTCGTCCCAACGCCTGCTGGATCAGCAAGCCCGGCAGCAGATTAGCCGTGAGCTTGGGCACGAGCGCATGGCGGTAACGTCGATTTACCTGGGATTTTGAGAACAGCGTTTCAGCTGACAAGATTCCGCAGGTTGTCGCGAACGATCTTAGCAACCTGCGCTGCAGGTAGCCGATGTAGCCGGCCAAGTTCCTCCACGACCGACGCTACATCGGACGGCTTGGATGGCCTGTCCTCTGTTCGAGTGAATGGCCCGTCTGTCTCTGTCAGTAGCCTATCCAACGGAATCGCCTGAACCATGGTCAGATGCCGCTCACTGGCCAGCATAGCTGCGTTGATGGAAAAGTAGCATCCTAACTCCATGGCTCGCCTAGCTTCGCTTTTCGTACCGGTGAACCAGTGCATGACTACTTTACCCCTGTTGCGAGGCAGGAACGCTTCGACATGCTCCAGAACGGCTCTTACAGCTCTCACGCTGTGAACCGTAATGATCTTGTCGCCTGCTCCCGCACAGCGTCGGAGGACATGCTGAAAAACGCGCTGTTGGGCCTCCATTGACTTGTAATAACGCGGCCCAGCATCCAGGCCAACCTCGCCCACATAGCGGGTTTCGGATAGGTAGTCATCCCACAGCGCGATTTCTGCCTCACGCTCTGCCACCAGTTGAGGATGCAGCCCTAGTGCCGCGCGTACATGTTTCGTGCGTTGTGCCAACTCATGATTGCGAGGCCATGCCCTTGGGGTTGTAGTTACCGCAAGTGTGAAAACGCCAGCCTCGTCGGCCTCACGGACAGCCGTTTCATGGTCTGGATAAAGATCCAGATGGCAATGGAAGTCCACCAATCCTGCCGTCACGCTCACATCTCTCCACATCAACTCGGTTTGGTTTTCACGCCCGCGACTAACTTTCCGACCTCCGCAAGCCCACGTTTATAGACATCGGCGAGCTGATCGAGATGTGCAGTCTCATCGGCGAGAGAACCAGGTTTATGGATCAACAGGGCTGCAAGCTGGGGCTGCTTCTTGAGTCGCTCAATTGCATATTGGAACGACCTGATCTGAACGCCTTCAGCTTTGCGAGTATCCAGAATCTGTGCGTGCAGATCGGAAACCGTATACCGAGTGCCATCGTTCCCTGCCCCCCATGCGGCTTCCAACGCTGCACGCCGGATGAGACAGGGTAGGCAGTAGCCGCAATGCTCAATACCCAAGCCTTGCCAGCGACCTTTGGTGGGTGATGAACAAGATAACGAGTCCTCGGCCAATTGCTTCAGCAAGCCGGGATTAAGACAGCCGGACGCCATTTCTCCTTTCGTCTTGTCCCAGAACGGATTCCACACTTTTCCGTCTATGCCAAGCGCGCTTAGCAAGTCATTCCAGCGTGCCATGTAGTAAGGATGAGTCGTCCGTGTGCTGTTGGATCCGAGGCGTAACGGATCCAACGGTACATTTAAGGCAATCAATCCATTTTCTGGTACGCGTAGGGTGAAGCTTCGTCCCAACCCGGTTCCGGCAAAGACCCCGATTGCGAAGAAGAGAAAGGATCTTCCCCGCGTGCTGTCTTCTGGGCCAACGCCTTTTATCAATTCCTGCTTAAAGGCCATCCCCACACGCAGCCGTTCAAACGACGACTGCTTATAGTGTGCTTTCAAGCCTGAGAATAGTTTGTTCTGGGCATCACTGGCTGCACCATCTCCTGAATGGCTGATCAGCAAAGGAGTCTTCCCGCTATGCAGCAGGTCTATTGCGCCAATCAGACTATCCAGACCACCTGAGAATAGACTTAGAGTGTCGAAGGGATGGGCAATCAGGCTGGGGGCTGCTGGCTCGACAACTGATTTAAATCGAGAAGGGCGAACCCTGAAGCCTAGTTCCCACCGATCTCCCGTTAAGAAATTCAGCAGGCTTTCCAGTATGGGTGCAGCGGCCATCCATTGAGGCGCATCGCTGACCGGTACGACCAGGCGGATCTCTCGTGTCCAAGAGTCTTGAGACTGTTCGGCACGAGAAATACGGGTATCTGCGGCATGTACATGGGCTGCCAACACCAGCAAATCCACACCGATTTCAGATGGCGTAACGCCAAGCTTTTTCAGACTGCTCAACGCGCCAGCAATGCCATAATCCAGCGATTTCTCTCCAGCCACGAGCTGAAGATAGGTGCGCTGTTCATCCCTGCCTACAGGAATATCCAATTGGTCATCTGGGCCGAAGCGGCCAGCCAACAGTTGTCGCTTCATTGGTCGGCCTCCACTTCTCCCAGAGACTGCAGAATGGCAAATGCGGACTCGTAAACGCTGTCTACGAATGACTGAATACGATCATGAGAAAGATTTGGCGAGTGCTCCCGCGCCCGCGCCAAAGCATCGCTCACGCCTCCACGTATGAAGTCCCTCAATTGCTTTTCAACTCGATGTGCGGCCTGTGCATCCGATGGCATCGTGACCACCTTCGTGCCAATGTCATTGCAAATACGCGCCTCGATCGCATGGGTGGCGTACAACTCAAAAACCGTATCCATCTGCTCCGGCGTGAAGGCCGTCAGATTGGCCAATCCTTCGTTCGCCAGATCGATGATTGTTTCGATATACGCTTCGCGCGCAATGCCTTCATCGACGGTACCCGCTCCCGGACAGATGTGATCGGCCAGCGCAATGAACACTTCTGAGACGGGGCGTCCCGCCATGGAGTCGAGATTGAACTCACGCAGCGCTTCACGCATCCCTCGCGCATTCGCATCGGTAAGGAATCCAAGCAGTCTGGCGCCGGCACTGCGTGATGCGCCCATCCGTTGTGCTGCTTGGCGAGCGCCGCCAGAGGATGTGGAGACATACCGCGAGATGGCTCGGCCAAGATTGGTTCGATCACTACCGCCAGATCCTGCGAATCTCGTAAGGTTGTTGCGTGCGCCTGAAAAACGCTGCGGATCCGCAACCTTTGGTATTGGGGGCTTTTCCGGAGGCGAGGGTGGGTTGGCTGCATCAGGTGGTGGCGTTCCGTCTGGGGCTCCATCGGGATTCGCTGGCGGTGATGCTGGTGGGTCCCCCAACCACGAAGGAACCAATGGAGTGTCTCCACCCGGGCCACCATATGCTGTTGACGTCCCCATTATCGGACTCCCTTCGGTGGTTTCAGTGCATTCTCTGCTGCGGCCTTCAAGAAAGGATTCTTCGTCACCTTGCTCCATTCACCCAATAGCTTGAGCAAACGAGCACTGCACTCTGTATCCTTGACGACTCCTTGCCAGCCCCCAACTACCCAGGCTCCGCATTTTTCTCGAGGCAGTGCTTCCAGAAAATCCAGCAAAGGTCCTTGCAGGCTCGGTTGAGCCTTCACGAGCACGATAAGCCCGTCAATGCCGTCCGGCTTGGTATCAAAAGCGCCGGTACTCGTGATTCGACTGCGCACGGCCTCAAATACCTTGTCAGCTTCAGGCTGAGCCAATTGCTTCAACTCTGCCTCATAGCCTTGTACGGTCATCTTGCCGCCGAACAGCTTATCCACCACGCCCGCCAAATGTCCCAAGACGGAAACCGGTCCGAAGTAGTCCTTCTTATCCTTGGCGACGAAGAGATAGGGTCTCAAGTCGACACCTGCGAGCGCAGGTGTCAGCCGAGCCCAGTCGCACACCACATCCGATGCCTTCCATTCTGTGAGCATGACGGTTTCTGATGCCGGTGATGATTCTTTCGCCTGCTTCTTGTCTTCATCATCAGGCGAATCGCTGGGCAAAGCGGTATTCAGGTTCTCTTCCAAGAGCCGAAGAGCTTCGCACTGCCCTTGCGGATGAACTGCAGCCACATAGGCAATCTGCTCGAACAGCTTCGGGAGGAAGCGTTCTGCGAGCATGAGCTTTGCGAGCGTCGGCAGTTGGATGTCTTCACCGAAGCCTCTGGCCGTTGCCGTGCGCTCGCGTAGCAACAGGGTATTGAGGAAGCGCTTGATCTGCCTTGGGTTTCCTTTCGTTCCACTGGCCAGAATAGGGCCAATCTGGTCGCTCAATACAAGTGCGTTATTGGCTTTTTCAGCCTGCTCGCCCAGTGCGGCCCTGAAGGTTGCCGCGTCCAGGCCACCACTCATCCAAGGGCGTTTGAGTTTCTCGCGTGCAGCTTGGATGAGCCTTGCATATCCTGCATCCGTCTCGTCGAATTCGACCCCTGCCAGCAGCAAGGTCACGTAAATTCGCGTTTCGGCTTCACCTAGCGCCGGAATGCGGAACGGCACCTGGATAAGCTTTTCCAAGTAGTTGCGTGCATAGTCTCTCGGGCCGGTACTATCTGGCAGATCGGGAAAATGCTTGCGCACCGCATACTCGATCATGGCCTCATCAGCCGCCACCACAAAAGCAGTACGCGCGGTGAAGACGAACAACCGAATCGCCTCAAGTGTCTCGATGGCGGTATCCGGCAAGCAGCGATCAAGGTCGTCGATCAATACGATAAGCTGCTTGACGCCAGCCTCTTCGAGCAGTTTGTCGAAGGCTTTGCGAAATGCCTCTACCTCCTCGGGGACATTCGTTGCTTCGCTCGGCTTCAGTATCCCTTTCACTTCCTCCACTGCTGCCGAGAGATTCTCTTTCGTGGCGAGCTTGGCAGGGTCAGCCAATACGGCTTCAAGAGAGCCGACAATGGACTGCACCTGATCAGGTGTTGGAATCCCAGTGAAAGCGGTGACAGCCAAACCACCGGCTCGTTTGGCGACCTTCAACCAATCGATGCGGCGAAACACGTTCTTTACCGCACCTGCGGCCTTCGTCAGCGCAGGGCGCTTCTCGATCAGCGCGGTCACGATGCCTTCGATCAGGGCGATTTTGGCATCCTCGAAGCCCTGGAACCGCCAACCGTTGAATTTGAGGCATAGCACATCATCCTTTCCGTCCAGCCCGGACTCGATCATTTCGAGAACACTGGATTTGCCTGCGCCCCAATCACCATGAACGCCAATCGTTACTGGGTGGTCAGGTCTGGCGCGAAGCAACTCAATGATCGTCGAGGCAATAGCCTCGTTATTGAGCAGATCGACTTTGGTTTCGTTGTCCGTCAGTATCATGGCACCATTCCCTCCTGGATAGCTTAGATTGGCAATGCCAGCTCTCTTATGCTCGACATTTTCTGGCGACGAAATCGAAGACGGGTCTAAGTGGCTCAAAAAATGCTACAGGCAACTGCGGCACGACCGTTTTTGCAAAAATGGTCTTATCTTTGTCCGACTTGAATGCCACTTTGCTACCTCCAGGGCACGGCTCTTGGTGGTAATAATCCGCAGCAATATCATGTCCATAGAAAAGATGCTCGATCTCGCAACACGATTCACCACCAAAGGTCTCACCTGTTGCCGCGTTTTTGATGACCTGCCTCTGAATATCTACATGTGGCGGAACGGGTAGCATGAGTGCGTAGGATTCACCATTTTTCCACTTTTTGATCAAACCTTGTGTTGGATCAGTTATCAGCACCTCGCCATCCAAACCATTCCATTGGTTATAGGCCTTGTCGAAGTCAAATAGCGCAAATATTGGCAAGCCACCCATTTCGCCGTGAATACGGTTATCGGTTAGCAGTTGGTTGATGTATGTGCAGCTGAACGCATAGAAAGGAATGAAGGGCATCTCCTCTTCGTATAGCTTGTACCAAGCTTCCTTGAGGATGATCGGATCAGTGCTACCCTCGGTAAATAGCACAGGCTTTCGTTCTATCTGAATCGCATTGATGATACTTAGCAGCTGCTCTTGCTCGGAATACTTGATTAAATCTGCGCTCAGTTTTTTGATTGCAATTGCTTTCGGCAAGTCATAGCAGTTCGTCTGACTGTCCTTGACGTCGAAAAATTTGATCTTTTTCTTGTCGTGAGGAATGAGCGTTACAGCACTGTGACTGCTCATCAAGACATGGCTGGTTTTTGCTGCTGCATCCGTGATATCGAAAACTTGCCGCAGAAAATCAAACTGCCATTCTGGGTGAAGAAAAGCATCCGGCTCATCCAGTAGGATCAGGCAATTGCGGTCTTTGAATAACTCAACGATCGAATAGATGTAGATAGACTGAAACTGGCCGTCGCTGAAATGAGTAATAGTGGCGTTCAATCCGCTGGTCAGCGTGAGCGGGATCGAGATATCCGCCAGCATGCCCAGTGTCTTTAAATTATCGAATTGGCGGAAGATGTCAGACATCGACTCATCGGCAAAGCGCTGTTGAAACAGCTCGATGTTGACGGGTATCTGATAGCTGTCTTTGTCTGCATCAAACACGTCGCCATGATTAAACTCACCCTTGACACAGGTGACCAATTTCTCCAGAAAGTCACGCGTGATGCCGTCCGCACCCCAATAGTGGGTACGAGGATCAAAGTTCTCGATGCTGTCCGCGCCAAGTGCCTTGAGTGCGCCAGCGGCAAATGATGGCCGCTGCAACACCAGCTCCAAGTCAGTGCCAATACTTTCTATTCCCAGCTTCTGGGAAACAAAATGCCGCGCCCGGTTATTCGCTGGTTGTGTCAGCAAAACGGATAGCAGAAGTGCCTTGTACTCCTGGCCAACGCCGATAAAGCGGCGACTTTCATCGAGATTTGCGCCTTTAATGCGCTTACGGAAGCCACCCTCGTACCGATGCACCAGATCGGCCACGGTGATGTTGTGACCAGAATAGTAGATCAGCACATTGTCTGGCAATGGCGTCCTGCCGATAGTGGCGCGCTCCTTGCCGTTGATGCTGAGCTTACCTGCCCTCCAAGCGATTTCAGTTTCTTTGCTGTCGATTTCGTATTTGATGGAGTAGTCGAAACTGATGTCGCCGTTCTCCCTATCGAACTCGTAGATGTGGCGGAAGATTTCAACCAGTGCCTCGAAAAGATTCGACTTGCCGCTGCCGTTCTTGCCAACGAAGACGTCAATAAAGCTGCTGCTGTCGAAGCTCAGGGAAAAATCCAGGAGGTTTTTGTATTGGCTGATAGTGAGCGATGTCAGACGCATAGCATTTCCCTACACCTGCGCTATCACTGCGCCCAGCAGTTCGGCTTGCTTGGTGGTGGCGGCATCAATCTGATGATCTAGTGAATCGCACAATGCCATTACTTGGTCCACTTTGGCGACGATGCGATATTGCTCTTCTAACGGGGGAATCGGAACAGGCATTTCCTTAAGCTTCGACGCCTTAATCCCGGTCGCAGTCATACCTGTTGCTTCCAACAGAAGCCTTTCTTGAAACGAATCCGACATCATGAAGTTTTTAAGCCATGTGGCAATCCCTGGCATGTGAAGCTGGAGGCAAATTACTCGCTGGGCAAGTGCAAATTTTTCTTCAATGTCAATTATTGCGACATTTCCGAGCGGAGCTTCTGTTGTAAACAGTATGTCTCCAACTCTCGGAAATCCTCTGGTCATCCATCGAATATATTCTTCGGGAGTGACGTATTCTTTTGGCTCTCGATTTATGTAGCCGAATCGCACATTCTTAGCTGTTATTAGAGGAACTCCGGCCTCGACCTTCGTCGGTGTTTTCCCTCGATAGTCGATAAATTTCCCGATATTGCCAAGCCTGCAATAGGACCATCCTTCAGGCTTTCCGTAGAGCTCTTCTGACTGACTAACAAACGGTGCCGCTGAGGTGCGTAGTCCTTCTTTTTCTTCTAGCGTTCTCTTTACAGTATTTATTTTCCTCAATAGTTCGCTGGCGGGCTGATCGTCCGGGTTTTGCGGGACGAGTTTGCCCATCACCGCCAGTTGCAGGATGGCCTTGCGCAGTTCGGCAACGTTTTCCTTGACGGTGTAGAGCTCGCCGAAGTGTTCGGCGAGGAAAGCCTGGGCGTACTGGTGTTGGTCGGGTTCGGCGATGTTCAGCAGTTGCTTGATGGCTGCGGCATGAACGGTCAGGCATGTTTCCTTCTGCGCAGTGCGCAGCCTTTCCACTTCATTACTGCGAGCCATCAATTCGTCAATTTTAGCGACGATGCGGTACTGTTCGGAGATAGGAGGCAAAGGAAATTCCAATTCCGCAAACAAAGGCGTTGGCACACGCTTCTGACCCGCCGAACCTGTCATTCTTGCCGCTGTTGCGGAAATGAACTTTGGGTTCTTCAAGAAAAAGAGAAGGTAACGCGGGTCAACTGCGTGAAAGGCGTTGCGAAATATATGGAGCTCGGTTGTTCCGGCACCGATTCCACTGGGGAGATTGGAAAATACACAAGACTTCGCATTCTCAAAGCATGGGGTAATTTTGGCCATCCCGACATCGCCATCCGCGAAGTGCGTATAGCCTTTTTTTATCTCTCCCCACGGACGCTCCTCAAAGGAGTGAAATACCGAATAGCCCTCCTGAATAAGCGGCATGGGCACAAATCCCGCCGACATGTCATCATCAGCATTGTTACGAGGGTTGATAAGGCCGATGTTTCCCAATCTGACCCACTCCCACCCCTGCGGCAGCGAATAAGCCTGTTCTTCTTTCGTTATCTGCGGCAAAGACTTAGGATTTTTTATCTCGCCCGCCTTCACCAGCCGCTGTTTCTCGGCTTCAATTTCGTGCAGCAGCTCGCTGGCGGGTTGGTCATTCGGATCTTGCGGCACCAGCTTGCCCTGTATGGCCAGCGTCAGTATCAACTCGCGCAGTTTCTTGATGCCATCGGGTGCGGCAAAGGCGGTATCGAAATGCTTTTCCAGTAGTTCGGCGGTGTGTTTATTCATGCTCGCCTCCCAGTTCGCGCTCGATCTGTTCGATGCTGGGCAGGCTGGTTTGCAGTTCTTCAGGCAGGGATTCAATCAATTGGTATTCCGCCACGCCGATAGGCTGGGTCTTGTCGCGCAATGCGTATTCGGCCACCACGGTGTTCTTGCTCTTGCAGAGCAACAGGCCGATGGTGGGGTTGTCCTGTTCGGCCTTGACCTGCATATCCACGGCGGTGAGGTAGAAGCTCAATTGGCCGAGGTGTTCCGGTTTGAACTTCTCCGCTTTCAGCTCGATGACCACGTAGCAGCGCAGCTTGAGGTGGTAGAACAGCAGGTCGATGTAGAAGTCGTCACCGCCCACTTCCAGATGAACCTGGCGGCCGACGAAGGCGAAGCCCGCACCCAGTTCCAGCAGGAACTGGGTGATGTGCTTGACCAGCGCTGACTCGATTTCCCGCTCGTTGGCTTCCTGGCCAACATCCAGGAAGTCGAACAGGTAGGGATCCTTGAGGGCTTGCCGGGCCAGATCGGTTCCCGGCGCTGGGAGACGGTCAGCGAAGTTGGTGATTGCCTGGCCTTCCCGCTCCAGCAGGCGGGATTCGATATGGATTTCCAGTGTGGCGCGTGACCAGCCGTGTTCCACGGCGCGCTGGGCATAGGCCAGGCGTTGTTCTGGCTGCTTCAGCCTGGCCAGCAGCACCAGGTTGTGCCCCCAAGGCAATTGTCCAACAGCCTGTTGGACAATTGCCGCGTCCGGCCAGGCGTCGGCGAAGGAGCGCATGTACATCAGGTTGGCGCGAGAAAAGCCCTTCATCTCGGGAAAGGCTGTCCTGAGATCGTGCGCCAGCCGCTCGATGACCTTGGCCCCCCAGCCTTGCTCGGCCTGCCGCTGCAGGATGTCACGGCCGATTTGCCAGTAGAGCTGTACCAGCTCGCGGTTGACGGCCAGCGCGGCCCGCTGCTGGGCACCATGGATGCGGTTCTTCAGCTCGCCCAACCAATTGGCGTAACCTTCCGGAGCTGGCACGAGGGAGACGGGATTGTCGCTCATTCCGCCCCCCCGCTGGTCGCCTTGAGCGCGGCCATCAGTTCGGTTTTCAGCGCTTGCTGGGCAGCCTGCAACTGGCGGGTGATGTCCTGGTATTCGGCCATCAGTTCGTCCGGATCACCCAGTTCGACAGCCACCTCGTGCGGGTTCTTGCAGTCCAGGTTGTAGTTGCGAGCAGCCAGATCCTTGGCAGAGACCTTCCAGGCATGCTCGGTGGTCTTGCGCCCCTTACGCTGCGGGCCGCCCCACCAGGTTTTCTCAAGATCGAATTCCTCAATGGTCAAGGGCTTGGAGCGCGAGTAGCTCTTGTAGCCTGCCGGGTAGGGATGCTCGAAGAACCATACGTCCTTTGTCGGGCCGCCCTTCTCGAAGAACAGGATGTTGGTGGCGATGCTGGTGTAGGGGGCGAACACGCCTTTGGGCAGGCGCACGATGGTGTGCAGGTTGAACTCATCCAGCAGTTCGCGCTTGAGCGTGGTTTTCACCCCCTCGCCGAACAGGAAGCCATCCGGCAGCACCACCGCGGCGCGGCCCGTGTCGTGCCTGAGCAGGTGCATGATCAACGCCATGAACAGATCGGCGGTCTCACGGGTCTGGTGCTTGGCGAGGAAATTCTTCTCGATGCCATCCTCTTCCATGCCACCGAATGGCGGGTTGGTGATGATGATGTCCACCCGGTCGCGTGGGCCATAGTCCTTGAAGGGGCGGGAAAGCGTGTTGTCGTGGCGGATCCGGGTAGGCACGTCGATGCCGTGCAGCATCATGTTGGTCATGGCCAGCATGTGCGGCAGGGGCTTCTTCTCGACGCCGTGGATGTTCTCTTGCAGCAGCCGGTTGTCATCTGGCGTCTTGACCTGCTTTCTGAGGTGCTCGATGGCGCAAGTCAGGAAGCCGCCCGTGCCGCAGGCCGGGTCGAGGATGCTCTCGCCGAGTTTCGGGTCGAGGATATCGACCATGAACTGCGTGACCGCACGCGGCGTGTAGTACTCGCCCGCGTTGCCGGCCGACTGCAGGTCGGCGAGGATTTTCTCGTAGATATCGTTGAACAGGTGCCGGTCACTGGACGAGTTGAAATCCACGTCTTCTTCGATGGTGTTGATCACCTGGCGCAGCAGCGTGCCGGACTTCATGTAGTTGTAGGCATCCTCGAACACCGAGCCGATCACCCGGCCTTGCGCGGACACGCCCGCCTTGGTGGCAAGCTGTTTCAAGGAAGGAAAGAGGTCGTTGTTGACGAAGTCGATCAGCTCTTCGCCGGTCATGCCTTCCGGATCTTTGGCCCAGCTGCTCCAGCGAAAGCGGCTTTGCAGTGGCGAACGGTAGCTGGACTGGGTCAGTTCCCACTCCTGTTCCTTGTCGTCGAAGATCTTCAGGAACAACAGCCAGCAGATCTGGCTGATGCGCTGGGCATCGCCGTCGACGCCGACATCCTTGCGCATGATGTCCTGGATGGCTTTGATGAGAGTTGCAAGTGACATGAATAATTCCTGGGTCTAGTTCTGGTCAGGCACGGTAGAGCTCTCGTTCGAGCTCGCCCACGGCCTGTTGGTATTGGGTCTTGCCGCCAAAGGCACGCACCAGTTCGATCGGTGTGCCCAGGCGGTTGAAGGGGGCGATGGCGAGGATTTGCGTTTCCTCGATGGCTGCCACGCCTTCGTCGGCATACTTGTCGAGCAGGGCTTCGAGCACCTTCTGCGCCTGCTCGCCGTACTTGGCGAAGTAATGGCGCTTCTTGACCTGCTCGGCCCGCTCCTTGCGCGTGAGTGGGGGTTGATCCCAGGCCACGTGGCACAGCAGATCGAAAGGGTCGAAATCC
The DNA here is from genome assembly GCA_044464765.1 of Pusillimonas sp. Taxonomy (GTDB): domain Bacteria; phylum Pseudomonadota; class Gammaproteobacteria; order Burkholderiales; family Burkholderiaceae_B; genus JBIQKZ01. The sequence continues at coordinate 68,873 of JBIQKZ010000010.1, read as the reverse complement.
TTGCCGGCTTGCTTGTCCACCTCGTCGGCCAAAGCCTCGAAGAAGATGCCTTGATGGGCCAGCTCGTCGATGATGGCCTGCTTCTTCTCGACCTTGCTCCAATGGCGCAGGAAATCGTCGAGCGACGCGAACTCCTTGGCCAGGGTGTTGCGGGTGTAGTCCTTCAGGGACTCGGTGATCAGTTTGCCGTTGGCGTCGAAGTACTGCACCCGCTCGGCCACCACCTTGATCTCGACGTTGGCGACAACGTAACGGCGCACGTTGCTGCCCTCCTCGCCTGGCAGCGGTTCGGGGGACGTGGGGTTGTCGTCCGGCGTGGGATAGGTGAATTCATCGTCAGGCGACGCCTCCCCATCTTCTTCATCTGGAGGAAGCGGTGGCTCGCCGGGGCCTGGCTCATAAATTTGCACGGGATCGCCGTCGAAAGCCGGATCAGCAAAAAGCTCGGTCGCTTTCTTGAAATCGAGGATGGTGAACCAGTACTTGTCGAAGTCTTCGTTGATGCGCGTTCCGCGACCGATGATCTGCTTGAATTCAGTCATGGACTGGATGCGCTGATCCAGCACGATGAGCTTGCAGGTCTGGGCATCGACGCCCGTGGTCATCAGCTTGGAAGTGGTCGCGATGACGGGGTATTTGCTTTCCGGGAAGATGAAGTTGTCCAACTCCATCTTGCCTTCTTCGTTGTCGCCGGTGATGCGCACGACATAGCGGTGGTTCTGCGCCACCAGGTCGGCGTTTTCGTTGACCAGCGCCTGGCGCATGCGTTCGGCATGGTCGATGTTGTCGCAGAAGACGATGGTCTTGTCGAAGCGGTTGCTGGCTTTCAGGTATTCACTGATCTTGCGCGCCACCACGTGCGTACGCTGTTCCAGTACCAGCGTCTTGTCAAAATCACGCTGGTTGTAGATGCGGTCTTCGATCTCGTTGCCGTGCTTGTCGAGCATGCCCTTGTCGGGACGCCAGCCGGTCAGGTCTTTGTCCAGGTCGATGCGCACCACCTTGTAGGGTGCGAGAAAGCCATCGTCTATGCCCTGGCGTAGCGAGTAGGTGTAGATGGGCTCGCCGAAGTAGTCGATGTTGGAAACGTCCTTGGTTTCCTTGGGCGTAGCGGTCAGGCCAATCTGTGTGGCGGAATGGAAATATGTCAGGATCTCGCGCCAGGCCGAATCTTCGGCAGCGCTGCCTCGGTGGCATTCGTCGATCACGATCAGATCGAAGAATTCCGGGCTGAACTGCTTGTAGATATTCCGTTCTTCTTCGTTACCGGTGACGGCCTGGTAAAGCGACAGATAGATCTCATACGACTTGTTGGCCTGCCGCTTCTGGATCTTGGTCATCGCTGCGCCGAACGGCTTGAAGTCGTTGGTCATGGTCTGATCGACCAGGATGTTGCGGTCCGCAAGGAACAGAATGCGTTTCTTGGCACGCGACTTCCACAACCGCCAGATGATCTGGAAGGCGGTATAAGTCTTGCCTGTGCCCGTGGCCATCACCAGCAGAATGCGCTTCTGCTCTTTGGCAATCGCCTCGATGGTCTTGTTGATGGCGAGCAACTGGTAGTAACGGGGAGTCTTGTTGCCGCCATCGCTGTAGTAGTCCTGGGCGACTAGGGCCTGTTGCTGCGTGCTCAACCCCTGATGCTCTGCCCACCATTGCCACAGCGTATCGGCACTGGGGAACTCATCCAGGCTCAGTTCGCGCTCGATCACACCGTCCTTGGCGATCTTGTTGTGGAACAGGAAGCCATCTCCATTGCTGCTGAATACGAAAGGCACTTGCAGCATTTCGGCATAGCCGAGGGCCTGTTGCATGCCCGAGCCGATGGCATGCTTGTTGTCCTTGGCTTCGATGACGGCAATGGGCAGGTTGGGCTTGTGGAACAGCACATAGTCGGCGCGCTTGTGCTGACCACGTGTGTGCAGTTTGCCGCGCACGATGATGCGCCCCTTGGTCAGCAGGAACTCTTCTCGCACCTGGGTCAGAACATCCCATCCGGATTTTTCCAGAGCCGGCGTGATGAACTTGGTGCAGATGTCGCGTTCGCTGAGCGCCTGCTTATTCATAGGATGTAGTTCCTTCCATGCTGCTTTTCCCCATTATTCCTGCCTGTCGTTCGGTGTTCGACGCGCGATCTTGTAGCTGTGTAGCGACGTCATCCTCTTCGTCCATGACACTCAATCCAACACAACCAGAAATTCGGTTGCTAACGCAGTCGGCTGAACATCGCGAACATTGCGTTGCAGTGAAACCAGTCCGTAATCGGCCATCGTCTTCAGAGTGCGAGACAGGTTTGGCACCTTGCGGCCGCTGAGCTCAGCCAGTTCCGTCAAAGACTTAGGCTGCTTGTTGTGGATCAGGTGCAGCAGACGGCGGTTGTCATCCGATAGCACGGCGGCCAGCGACGCCAAGGATGGGAACCAGATGCTGGGAACCTCGCCGCCCTGCTGGGGCGGACGATCCAGTTGCCGAACACCGACAATGCAGCGTTTCATACGCATAAGTCCAAAGACACGTTGACTTACAATAATATCACCCACTGATAAGCATTACCGAACAACGAGGGAAACCTTGATACGGCGACACAAAATGGGGTAATCCAATAAAAATTACCTCAATACCCCAAAGTGACTACCCCATTTCCTGCGCCCATCCTTAGGCACAGGCAAATGGCAAGGGAACGACACCCAAGGGGCAACGGCCCTATCCAGAAAAGGAAAAGGCCACCCACCCTTGCTCACTCGCTCTGTAACAACCGGCCAAATCGTCTCTATGCGGTGCCGCTGCCCTCCGCAGCACTCAGGTAGTCCGCCCAGTCCTGCAACAGCGTCCTTCTCTGATCCAGCAGCAGCGCCTTGTTGTAGGTCGCCCGAGCCTTGTTGCTTTCCACGTGGGCCAGCTGCCGCTCGATTGCATCAGGCCGGTATCCGTTCTCATTGGCCCAGGTCGAAAAGGTTGTCCGCCAGCAATGCGGCGTCGTGCCCCGGCCCAGGTTCATGTCACGCATTGCGTAGGTGAGCCGGTTGGGCGTAGTGAAGCCCTTGCCGCTCCGGTGTGGGAACAGATAGCGGCCACCGCCCGTGATGCACTGCAAATCCTTCAGCACCGCTATGGCCTGCGTGGACAACGGGCTGACATGGTCACGTCGCGCTTTCATCTTCGCCGCAGGCCGACGCCACAGCGCATCCTCAAAGTCGAACTCGTCCCATTCGGCATCCGCCGCTTCCCCTGGACGGCAGGCGGTCAGCGCAATCAGCCGCAGGCACAACGAAGTTTCCGGATAGCCCCGGTAGCCGCGCAACTCCTGATAGAACTTCTGGATTTGCTCTCGCGTCATCGCCGCCTTGCTCTCGCTGAACGGCACGCGCAGCAGCCCGCGCAGGCTGGGAATTGGATTTGCCTCGACCAGCCCCCGCACCACCGCAAACTCAAAGATCGCCGAAAGATCACCTTTGACATGGATGGCCGCCCACGCGCCATGAGCCTTGCATTCCTCCAGCAGCGGGCGAATCTGCTTCACGCCGATATCGCACATCGGCATCCCGTCGAACTTAGGCGACAGGTACTTCCTGATGCGGGATTCTTTCGTGCGGTAGGAACTGAGCGCAAAGACAGGCTTGATCTCCGCCAGGTAAGCCTGCGCCACCTTGGCGAACGAGCTTTCGCGGGCGCGCTTGCGCTCCTCCAGCGCTTCCAGGTTGCGCTGCTTGACCTGCTGCCGCTCATGGGCAGGATGGATGCCTTGCTTGACCAGGGCGCGGGCCTTCTCCCGGGCCGCGCGCGCCTCTGCAAGGCTTACTTGGGGAAAGCCGCCAATGGCAAAGAGGTTCTCCTTGCCTTGCAGGCGGTACTTCCACCGCCAGAGCTTGCCGCCGGCGGGCTTGACCAGCAGGAACAAGCCCCCGCCGTCTGAAAGTTTCCAATCTCGATCAGTCGATTTGGCCGACCTGACCTTGAGGTCGGTGAGTAGGTTTTCGGGCATCGTTGGACTCCACTGCGGGGAAAGTACCCCCACGGTTGAACACGAGTACCCCCAACGCTACCCCCGAATTCTTCAGACCTCGATGAACAATAGGAACGCTCAGCAGACCGTATTGTTTCTGCAACCCATTGATTTAAAAAGGGTCAATCCGTCCACCAAGCGCTACTGAACGCCACCGAGATCCAGCAAAATTCGTTAGACGTTAAACAAAAAGTTCAGTACATCCCCGTCTTTCACCACGTACTCCTTGCCTTCAGCCCGCATTTTTCCCGCCTCCTTGGCGCCCTGCTCGCCTTTGCAGGCGATGAAGTCGTCGTAGGCGATGGTTTGGGCGCGAATGAAGCCGCGTTCGAAATCGGTGTGGATGACGCCGGCGGCCTGGGGCGCGGTGTCGCCGATGCGGATGGTCCAGGCGCGCACTTCCTTGACGCCAGCGGTAAAGTAGGTTTGCAGGCCCAACAGGGAATAGGCCGCCCGGATCACCCGATCCAGGCCGGGTTCGTCCATGCCCATATCGGCCAGGAAGACGCTTTTATCTTCGTCGTCAAGTTCGGCGATTTCCGATTCGACAGCGGCGCAAACGGCCACCACCGGCGCGTTCTCGGCCTTGGCGTAGTCCTGCACAGCCTGCAGGTGCGGGTTGTCGGTGAAACCGCCTTCCATGACGTTGGCGATATACATGCTGCGCTTGGCCGTGATGAAGCAGAACGGTTTCAACAAGGCCAGCTCGTCATCGTCGAGTGAAAGCGAGCGGATCGGTCGCGCCTCGTTAAGGACGGGAATGATTTTTTCAAGCAATGCCACCATCTTGATGGCTTCCTTGTCGCCAGCGCGTGCGGTCTTTTGATTGCGCTGCAGAGCTTTCTCGGCGCTGGCAAGGTCCGCCAAGGCCAGCTCGGTGTTGATGACTTCAATGTCAGAAACAGGATCGATGCGACCCGCCACGTGAACGACGTTTTCGTCGTCGAAGCAGCGCACGACGTGGACAATAGCATCGGTTTCGCGGATATTGGCCAGGAACTGGTTGCCCAGGCCTTCGCCCTTGGAGGCCCCGGCCACCAGGCCGGCGATGTCCACGAACTCGACCACGGCGGGCAGCACGCGTTCGGGCTTGACGATTTGCGCCAGCGCGGCAAGGCGGGGATCGGGAACCTCGACCACGCCCACGTTAGGTTCAATCGTGCAGAAGGGGTAGTTTTCCGCCGCAATGCCCGCTTTGGTCAGCGCATTGAAAAGAGTAGATTTACCGACGTTGGGAAGGCCAACGATGCCGCATTGCAAAGCCATGTCTATCCTGAAAATTAAGCTACAGCACAATAAAAATAAAGAAGAAAGCTATGGTATTCCATTTTCAAACAACGGAACTACAGCGCTCCGGGCAAATCGCCTACGGTGTTCAGCACCAGCCACACCACCAAGAGCGGCCCGCCATTGAAAATTCCGTGCAACAGGATGGCGGCGCCAATGCCGCGCCGCACCCTCAGCCACGCCAGCACCAACCCCGTAACCCACTGCGGCAGGACCAATAATGGCATCAACCAGTAAGGCATCTGATTCAACGAGAAGTTATACAGGTGCATGGCGGCAAACAACAAACACGAGAAATGCAGCACCCATGGAAAATTGCCCACGTAGATCCGCCGCCAGCGCCAGCGGACGGGTGTACGCGACACTGACCCCAGATACCAGCCGAAGAGCAGGACCAGGCCCACCAGCGCCACAGCCCACCATTGCGGCCCGCTGACCAGCGCCACCGCCGTCAAAGGCGCCAGCCACCAAACCATACCCGGCTTTCTCAAGCCATGGCGGAAAACAAGTTCTTCAACCACCGGCGCCCATAACAAGGCCTGCAGCCAGGGGATGTTATGGATATCCAGACGATGCACGGCGCCGCCGGCTCCGGCGGCCGCAACGGCGATAGGCCCCAGAAACACCAGGTTGATCGCCCACAACAGGAAAGCCCATTGCAGCAACCGGCCAAGCGATAGCGTCGGGAACCAGTCTTGCCACCATCCATTGGCAGCCTCCCGGCCAGGCAAGCGCGGATTCAGCCCGGGTGCGCGTACGAAGCGCAGAAAGTCCTTGAGCTCGACGCCAAAACGTGCGCCCACCGCTGCCTTAGCCACTATTCCCCCCGTGCAGTTGCTCGGTGGCCCGATCGTACTGCCCCTGCAGCAAGGACGGCGTAATGGCCCGACAGCGGTCGATTACTTTTTCTATCTCGGACAGCTCGTCGCGGCGCGGTGGATTCAGCACGAAACCCACCACCTCCTGGGCCAGGCCCAGCGTGCGCGGATGGCCGATACCGATGCGCAGACGCCAGAAGTCGGGGCTGCCAAAAACCGACTGTATGTCGCGCAGCCCATTATGGCCTGCATGCCCACCGCCCTTCTTCAACTTGGCTTGGCCGGGCATAAGGTCCAGTTCATCGTGGATGACCAGAACCTGCTGCGGCGTCAGCTTGTAGAAGCGCATAAGCGCGCCGGCGGCCTGGCCCGACCGGTTCATGAAGGTGGTTGGCTTGGCCAGCACAACGGCTTCACCGTCGAACCTGCCTTTTGCAACCCAGGCCGAGAATGCCTTTTCCAGGGTAAAGTTGGCATGCAGGTCATCGGCCAGGTGGTCGGCCACCCAGAAACCGGCGTTGTGACGCGTGGCTTCGTACTCAGGGCCCGGATTACCCAGCCCGATGATTAAACGAATCGGTGGTTTCATGTCTACTGTCTTAAGGTCGTGTCAAGAAAACGCAACCATGGATAAGGCGTGGCGACGCCCGCCATAACGTTGGGCATCAAGCCTGCGCGCACTGCGGATCATGGTAAAGCAAAACCCCTGCCCGCACTTGCCGACAGGGGTTTTGCCTTGGGCGCCAGGGTCGCAGGACCCCGGCAACCATGGTGGCGTTCGCGGTACTTACTCGTCAGCAGGCTTTTCGTCGCCGGCGGCTTCGTCTTCAGCCGCATCGTCGGCCGCGGCCGATCCGCCGCCCTTGACCAGGGCTGTCGCCAGGACCGGATTGGTCTCGCTGACCGCTGCGGGGACTTCAACGCCATTGGGCAACGTGATGTCGACAAAGTGAACACTGGCGCCGGCGTCCAGGTTGGCCAGGTCAACCTGGATGGCCGTGGGCAGGTCGGCGGGAAGGCAGCTGATTTCAAGCTCGGTCAGCACATGGCTGATAACGGCGCTGTGCAGCTTGACCGCAGGCGAGGTTTCGCCGTTGATGAAGTGCAAGGGCACCTTGGTCGTAATGCGCTGCTTGGCCTGCACGCGCTGAAAATCAACGTGAAGCACCAATTGCTTGTAGGGGTGCCATTGCACGGCGCGCAGCAGGACCGGCTCGGTCTTGCCATCCAGATTCATGTCCAGGATCGACGAGTGGAAGGCTTCCTTACGCAGTGCGTGGTAGATCTCGTTGTGATCGAGTTCGATATTGGCGGGTTGCGACGTACCGCCGTAAACAATGGCGGGAACCCGGCCAGCGTGGCGCAGGCGGCGGCTCGCACTCGTACCTTGGACGCTACGCGTTGTGGCGTTGAATTTCATGGATAACTCCAAACAGTCGGGCAGTTTGCCCGGTTAAAAAATCGCAGCGCATACGCGCCGCGAACGTTTGTTGCCGCCGCGACCAGCGGCAACGGTAAAACAACTTATTCGACGAACAGCGAACTGACCGATTCGGCGTTCGAAATGCGCAACATGGTTTCACCCAGCAAGGACGCGCATGAAAGCTGACGGATCTTGCCGCACGCGTGCGCGGTTTCAGACAGCGGGATCGAGTCGGTTACCACGAGCTCGTCGAGCTCGGAATCGACAATGCGATTGACCGCCCCGCCCGACAGGACCGGGTGCGTACAGTACGCATACACGCCTTGCGCGCCCCGCTCTTTTAGCGCCTGGGCCGCCTTGCACAAGGTGCCGGCCGTATCGACCATGTCGTCCATGATGATGCAGGTGCGCCCATCGATGTCGCCGATGATGTTCATGACTTCAGACACATTAGCGCGCGGTCGGCGTTTGTCGATGATGGCCAGGTCGGCTTCCAATTGCTTGGCCAGCGCGCGGGCCCGCACGACACCACCGATGTCGGGCGATACAACGACGACATCCTTGTAATTACGCCGCCAGATATCGCTAAGCAAAATGGGGCCGGCATAGATATTGTCGACGGGAATATCGAAAAAGCCTTGAATCTGGTCGGCATGCAGATCCATGGTCATGACGCGATCCACGCCCACGACCTGAAGCATATTGGCAACCACCTTGGCGGAAATCGACACCCGTGCCGATCGAGGCCGGCGGTCTTGGCGCGCATAGCCAAAATACGGAATGGCCGCTGTAATGCGACCCGCCGACGCCCTGCGCAGCGCATCGACCATGACCATGACTTCCATGAGGTTGTCGTTGGTGGGAGCGCATGTGGGCTGCAGGACGAAAACATCCTTGCCGCGAACATTTTCATTGATCTCGACCATGACTTCGCCGTCGGAGAAACGCCCTACGGTCATTTTGCCGAGCGACATGTCAAGGTGATTGACCACATCGACCGCCAGGCGTGGATTGGCGGTGCCGGTAAAAATCATGAATCTGTCGTGTGCCATGATAAATGGTTAGGAGTCCGCGTTAAAAAACAAAGCTGTTGACCAGCACACCCGTTCGGATGCCGACTCAACAGCTTGTTTTAACTGCAAAGCCTGTTAAAGGCTTGAAAAGTGGCTGGGGAAGAAGGATTCGAACCTTCGCATGCTGGAATCAAAATCCAGTGCCTTAACCAGCTTGGCGATTCCCCAATTAACTGTGCAACCAGTGTCGCAACGGATGTTCAACCAGACTTGGGCAAGCCCACGCATTGTTGATGACCCTTTCCTGACCTGGCTGGCCCCGTTGCGGACCATTTGCTTCATTGGCTATTTTACCGAGAATTTCCTGCCTGAGCATCAAGGCCTGGTCCAGGGTTGAATACGGCGCAAACAAGCAGGCGCCCGACCCTGTCATCCTGGCCGTTATCCCCTGGCCCCCAAGCCATGACTGCGCCTGGAAAACTCTCGGATACCGATCAAAAACAACCGGTTGCAAATCATTTCGGCCAAAAAAACCACCGGCCTGAATGTTTTGCCAATCAGCAAAGACCGATATTTTGAGGGAAGGAGAATCTCTTGTCAAATCGGGGGCGCAAAAGATGTCTTTTGTAGGCACGTTCTGAGTGGGCTGGACAACAAGATACGCGCAATCTGGCACCTGAACAGCTTCCAGCTCGTCGCCTATGCCCTGGGCAAAGGCAGGCCGGCCAAAGATAAAAACAGGTACATCGGCGCCCAGCGATCTGCCCAGACGCATCAGCTCGTCGCGCCCCAACCCCGTATTCCACAAGCGATTCAGCGCGATCAGCGTGGTCGCCGCATCGCTGGACCCACCACCCAGGCCGCCACCGGAAGGGATATGCTTCTTATAGGCAATCTGCGCGCCATAAGGCGTGCCGGTGGCTTTTTGCAGGGCCCGCGCTGCGCGCACCACCAGGTCGTCCTGCTGGGCCAACCCCGGCACCGAGGTGTCGCAGGCCACCCGGCCATCGGAGCGGCGCTCGAACGTCAGGGTATCGCACATGTCGATGAAGCAAAAAACGGTCTGGAGCAGATGGTAGCCATCGGCGCGCCGCCCTACGACATGCAGGAAAAGATTCAGTTTCGCCGGGGCCGGTAGGTCGTAGAGAATCATCGTTCCCCTACTGACTGTCGACCGCCAGGCGCACACGAATATCGCGCTGTGCTTCGTTGCGGCTTAATTGGAGCAAACGCGGACCCTGCGCATCATAACGCGACAAAACAACCCGCCAGCCACCCTGGATGAATTGGGCCGGACGCCCCTGCTCGTCGGTTTGCAGTTGCTGCGCCCCCGGCCCTGTCCGCCCCTTCAACCAGTGGCGTAATCCGGCGACGGGAATTGGGCTGCCCAGAACCTGCTCGACCAGCGCATCCGGGCTCGACGCCGCTTCCGTGGCGCCGTTGCTGCGCTGAAGCACGGCATGGCCCGGTCGTACTTCAACGCGAGCCAGCGTGCTTCCCAGGGGGTTGGCCAGATCCAGCAACAAGACATCGCCGGCATCGTGCCAGGCAAAGCCACCCTGCACCGCCTCCGGCGCCTCGTTGCGCTGCTCGACCGTGAGGGCAAACCGTCCTGTTCGATCGAAAGCGTTTTCGTCGGCCTGCCCGGCAATTCGTTGTGGCGTGGCACACCCTGCCAAAAGGGCTGCGCCAAGACAAAGCGCGGCAAACAGCCGATAGCCAGGCCAAACCATACGCCGCATTACTGCTGTACCCCGAAGCGTTTGAGCGTTTTCAGCAAGACCTCGTTGTTCGCGTCGTCGGCCAACCCTTCCTTCCAGATTTCCCGTGCTTGTGTTTGGCGCTTGCTAACCCACAATACCTCGCCTAGATGCGCCGCCACTTCGGCCGAGGGCATCAATTGATACGCGCGCTGAAGATAACGCAAGGCCGAGCCATAATCGCCAATGCGATAGTAATACCACCCCAGGCTGTCCAGAATATATGGGCTGTTGGGCTCAAGCTCGATGGCCCGGGCCAGCAGTTCGCCCGCTTCGTCCAGGTTCTCGCTGCGATCCGCATAGGTATAGCCCAACGAGTTATACGCGTTGGCGTTATCTGGATCCAATTCGATGACGCGGCTCATTAACGCTTCGAAGTCGTCGAAACGACCTTGTCTTTCATAAAGCATGGCCAGGTCGTATTTGATTTCGGGCGTATCGGGCTGCTGCTCATCGGCTTTGACCAATACGTCTATCGCCTGCTCGGTGCGGCCCGCATCGCGATAGATGGTGGCCATCGTCAGAGCCTTGACCGCCGCCTCGCGGTCATCCTGCGGTTCAAGCGCGTCGATAGTTTTGCGCGCCTCGGCCAGATTGCCCTGGCGGCCATACAGAACGGCCTGGTGCATGCGCGCCTGGAACGTCAGGGCAGGATCGTCGATCAAGCCCAATTGCCGGATAGCCTCGGTAAGGTCGTTCTGCTTTTCGGCGATCTTGACGAGCAGCAGACGCGCATCCGAGGCATCAGCTACTGCATTGCTGGCTTTGTCGTGAATGGACTGGCGCCGCTGCGTTTGCACCGCAATATACTCATTCAGCAACGCCTTGGCGCGATCATAGCGCTGAGCATGAAAATTGATCTCGGCTTCGGTGTAGGCCAGGTCGAAATCCTCGGGGTTGTTCTGGCGCATATCCTGCACCAGGCTCAAGGCGCCTTCGAAGTCCTGGCGCCGTACAAGATGGTTGGCCAGCAACAGCGACAGCTTACTGGCATTGGGATGCTTCTGAAGATAATCCCGGGCACCCGCGATCGCGGCGGCGGGATCAACCCTCATTCCATATTCCAGCATGCGTTGGGCCGCCGTCTCTTGGCTGCTGTCCATCGCCAAAGCCTTTTCCGCCTCAGCCACGGCGCGCGCCGCATCGCCCGCCTCCCAGGCAGCGTCCGACAAGGCTAGGTGCGCCAGGGGCGTCGACACCCCGGCATCCGTCAGGGCGTTGTCCAGAACCTTTAGCGCGGCATTCTTGTCGTTCAGCTTGGAGACAATGCTGGCCGCCTGACCAATAGCCTCGTTTTTATCGTCGGCCTTTGCGATGCGCTGGGCCAGTGTCGTGGCCAGACCCGCCGTCTGCCCGTTGGACGCGGCCAGCGCCAACGCGCTGGCAACCGCTTCTGGATCGTCGGGCGCCAGAAACGCCCATTGCTGAGCAGCCTTCAGCGCCAGCGGCATATTGCGCTGGATCACCGCCGCCTGGAAGGCTTTCTTGGCCAGGCGGGGATCCAGCGTATCGGTGGCAAGGTCCAGAAAACCCTGGCTGGCTGCCTCGTATTGGCCGCGATGCGCCGCTATTTCCGAGGCGAGTATCCGATACAGGAGTTCCCCGGTAAGATTAACGGCGGGCGGCTCGCCCGCCCGTAAACGGATCTGCTCGACATCTGGCTCGGGATCAGCTTGCGCCGCGAATGCGGTGGCAGGAAACTGTAGGCAGACACTTGTTGCCAACGCAGCCAAAAGCAAAGGAATTGGAAGTTTCATTCATTAGAACCATCGCCGTCATGCCGATCGGTAAACGCACTATGGCAAATTAATATAGAGATTTAAGGATGTTATCACCCCGCCATGCCTGAACTGCCAGAAGTTGAAACCACACGTCGCGGAATTGCGACGATTATGCCGGGCCATGTCCTGGAGCGAGTGCTGGTGCACGAGCCTCGCATGCGCTGGCCTGTACCGGGCGACCTTGCGGCGCTGACCGAAGGCCGGACCGTACGCAGCTGCGAACGGCGCGGCAAATACCTATTGATCAACTTTGACCATGGCAGCATGATTGTCCACCTCGGAATGTCGGGCTCGTTGCGCCGGGTTGACCACGCTGAGCCCCGCCGCAAGCATGACCACGTGGAATGGGTTTTTAGCCACGCCCGCTTCCTGCTGCATGACCCACGCCGCTTCGGTGCGGTCCTGTGGCACGATACCGCCACCGGGCCGGTGCTTGAACACCCCCTGCTGGCGAGGTTGGGCATCGAACCCCTGAACGGGCAACTGACCCCGGCCTACCTGCACGCCCGACTCAAGGGCAAGACCGTCGCCATAAAGCAAGCGCTCCTGGCAGGCGACATTGTCGTGGGCGTGGGCAATATCTATGCGTCTGAAGCGTTGTTCAGGGCACGCATCAACCCGCGCGCAAGTGCAGGGCGCTTGTCGCTGCAACGCTGCGCCCGGTTATGCCAGACCATTCAGGACACACTCAACGACGCACTGACATCCGGCGGCAGCACCCTGCGCGACTATGTCAACTCCAGCGGCCAGCCCGGCGCCTATTTCGAGATCCACGCTGCCGTCTACGATCGGGAGAACCAGCCCTGCCGCACCTGCTCCACCCCGATACGGCGTATTGTGCAGGGTCAGCGCGCCACCTACTACTGTCCAGCCTGCCAGCGCCGCTGAATTCACACATAACAAATTGATTGTATATAAACGAATAATTACCTATAGTGGAGAGTAACGAATCTAGGAGACGCGCCATGAGCACCTTGCATTACCAAACTGGCTTTGGAAACCACCACGCCAGCGAGGCCCTGCCCGGCGCCCTGCCGGAAGGGCGTAATTCGCCGCAAGTCTGCGCCTATGGCCTGTATGCCGAACAGTTCTCAGGCACTGCCTTCACCGCGCCGCGCGACGCCAACCGGCGCTCATGGCTGTACCGCATTCGCCCGGCCGCGTCGGGGCAAACACCTTTCGAACCCTATGTTCACGCGGGCTGGACCGAGGCCTTCGGCCATGTTCCCGTGCCTCCGGATGTACTGCGCTGGAGCCCGCCCGCCCTGCCCGAAGAACGCACCGACTTCATCGACGGTTTGACCACCTGGGCAGGCAACGGCGGCAGCAGTGAACAAGCCGGCGTCGGTATCTTGTTGTTTGCGGCCAATCGCGACATGCAAGGCCGCTTTTTCTACAACGCCGATGCCGAAATGCTGATCCTGCCGCAGCAAGGCCGCCTGCGCCTGGCCACCGAGCTTGGCCTGATCGACCTTGAACCTTGCGAAATCGCAGTCGTTCCACGCGGTGTACGCTTTCGCGTAGAACTTCTCGACGGACCGGCTCGCGGCTATGCACTGGAAAACTACGGCGCACCACTGCGCTTGCCCGAACTGGGGCCCATTGGTTCCAATGGCCTGGCGAACGCGCGCGACTTCAAGACGCCCGTGGCCTGGTTCGAAGACGTCGAGGGCGATTTTGAATTGATCACGAAATTCAATGGGCGTTTGTGGCGGGCCGCCATCGGGCACTCCCCCCTGGACGTGGTCGCCTGGCACGGTACGCACGCCCCCTGCAAATACGATCTGCGCGACTTCAACGCCATTGGTTCCATCAGCTACGACCACCCCGACCCCAGCATTTTTACCGTGCTTACCTCGCCATCCGACACGCCGGGTACGGCCAATCTGGATTTCGTCGTTTTCCCACCCCGCACACTGGTCATGGAAAACACCTTTCGTCCTCCATGGTTCCACCGCAATGTCGCCAGCGAGTTCATGGGGCTGATCCAAGGCGTTTACGACGCCAAGGCGGAAGGCTTCCTGCCTGGCGGCGCCAGCCTGCATAATTGCATGACGCCGCACGGTCCCGATGCGGCAACCTTCCAGAAGGCATCCACGCTGGATACGACCCAGGCCGATCACATCCGAAACACCATGGCCTTCATGTTCGAAACACGACGCGTTATCCTGCCCACACAGGCCGCGCTCACGTCACCGCTGCGCCAACTCGATTACCCTCAATGCTGGAACGGCTTGAAGAAGAACTTCAACCCCGCCAAGCCCTGATCGCTCACTTCACCGAGGCCCCATGAATCCAAGCACTCAATTGAACGAAACCCACGACCCAGCCCTGCAAAGCTGGGTGGAATCAGCCAATCCGGCCGGCAACGGCTTCCCTCTGCAAAACTTGCCGTTCGCGGTCTTCCGGGTGGCGAACACGGACCAGCCATGGCGGCCGGGCGTGGCCATCGGCGACCACATTCTGGACTTACAGGCCCTGGCACGCGCCAACCCCTTCCAGGACAAGGCTGCGGTCGCGCTGGCAGCATGCGATGCCTCGCAGTTGAATGACCTGATGGCGCTCGACCCGGCCCACTGGTCGGCACTGCGCCTGGCGCTTTCCCGGGCTCTGCGCACCGGATCCAGCCTGCAAGGCCTGCTGGAACCCATGCTGACAGCCCGCAGCAAGGCGCAATACACCGTTCCCGCCCGTATCGGCGATTACACGGATTTCTATATTTCCATCCACCACGCCACTGCCGTGGGCAGTCTGTTCCGCCCCGACAATCCTTTGCTCCCCAACTATAAATGGGTTCCCATCGGCTACCATGGCCGGGCGTCCAGCATCGGCGTATCGGGTACGGATTTTGTCCGCCCCAGCGGCCAGACGCGTCCCCCTACCGACGGCCACGTGCCGCATTTCGGCCCTTGTCGACGTCTTGATTTCGAGCTTGAGCTGGGCGTTTTCATCGGCCAGGGCAACTCGCAGGGGCAGGCCGTTTCCATCCAAAACGCCCAGGACCACGTCTTTGGCCTGTGCATTCTGAACGACTGGTCGGCCCGCGACCTGCAAGCGTGGGAATACCAGCCGCTTGGCCCATTTCTTGCCAAGAACTTTGCCTCAACGATTTCACCCTGGATCGTCACACACGAAGCGCTTGCGCCCTTTCGGGCGCCCTTCACGCGCAATCCGGCCGACCCTCAACCTTTACCGTACTTGTCGTCACAAGAGAACAGCGAGGCCGGCGCGCTGGACATCGACCTTGAAGTGTTGATCAGCACACAGCAATCGCGCAACGAGGGCGGCCAACCCGATTTGCTCGCCCGCAGCAACTTTCAGCATGCCTACTGGACAATTGCCCAACTACTCACCCATCACACAGTGAACGGCTGCAACCTGCAGCCCGGCGACCTGCTGGGCACCGGCACGCTTTCGGGTCCGGAAGCAGGCCAGGAAGGATCACTGCTTGAAATAAGCCAGGGCGGGAAGAAACCCATCCGGCTGGCCAATGGCGAAGAGCGCACATTCCTGCTGGACAATGACCGCATCATCATGCGGGCTTCGTGCCACAAAGACGGCTACCCGGACATCAGCTTCGGTGAATGCCAGGCAACCGTCCTGCCGGCGCGATAAGGCCCGGCGGCTTCTCGAGCTTCTTCAAGGCCGGCACGAGCGCCCGATGCTATCGGCCGCGCGTTAGCACCTTGCCGGGGTTCATGAGCCGCTGCGGGTCCAGCGCCAGCTTGATCCTGTGCATCAGGGTCATTTCCACCGGGTCTTTATAGCGCGGCAGAACGTCGCGCTTTAACTGCCCCACCCCATGTTCAGCGCTGATCGAGCCGCCCAGGCGGTATACGCTGTCGTGCACGGTTTCATAGATGGCGTCCTGCTGCGCCAGCAACTGGCTTTCGGAATACGCCTCGCCGCGGGTAATGTTGTAGTGCAGGTTGCCATCGCCCAGATGGCCAAACGTAATATGGCCGATCCCCGGGAAACGGGTTTGCAGCAAGCCATCGGTGGTTTCAATGAATTCCGCGATTTTCGACACCGGCACCGAGACATCGTGCTTGATGCTTTTGCCGCGCTCTTTTTCAGCCAGGGGTATGCTTTCGCGCAAATGCCACAAGGCCTTGCTTTGCGCAATGTTCTCGGCAATGACCGCATCGATCACCAGGCCGCCCTCCAGCGCTTCGCCCACAATCGTCTCGAAGCGTTCTCGCGCGTGCTCGGCGCTTTCGCTATCCGACAGCTCCAGCAGGGCATACCAAGGCAGAACGGCGGACTCGCCCTCGAAGGGCAGGCGTTGCTGCGGGAAGAAATGATTGACTTCAGCCAGGCAATTGCCCGCGATCAGTTCGAAACCGGTCAGCGATGCACCAAAACCCTTGCGCGCCACGGACAGCAAGGCGACCGCATCCTGGATGGAGTTCAGGGCCAACATGGCTGTGCACTGCGCCACAGGCAACGGATACAGCTTCAGGGTAGCGCCGGTAATAATGCCCAGGGTGCCTTCACTGCCGATGTACAGATCCCGAAGATCGTAGCCGGTATTGTCTTTGCGCAAGCCCCGCAGGCCGCGCCAGATTTCGCCCTGAGGCGTCACGACCTCGAGCCCCAGGGCCAGGTCACGCGCATTGCCGTAGCGCAGCACTTGCGTGCCCCCGGCGTTAGTGGCCAGGTTGCCGCCTATGGTGCAGCTGCCTTCCGCCGCCAGGCTTAAGGGAAACAGCCGATCCGCATCGCGCGCGGCCTGTTGCACCGCCTGCAGGATGCAGCCCGCGTCGACCTCGATGGTATCGTTGTCGGTATCGATGGAACGGATACGGTTAAGGCGCGCCAGGGACAACACAATGACATCCCCACGGCCATCCGGCGTGGCGCCCCCGCACAGTCCCGTATTGCCCCCTTGCGGAACAATGGGAACGCTGTTGGCCGCACACCATTTCACGACGGCGGCCACGTCGTCGACCGAGCCCGGCCGGACGACGGCCAGTGCCGCTCCGGTATAGCGGCCGCGCCAATCCACCAAATAAGACTGCGCGTCGTCGCCCGTCAGTACATGGGACGGCCCGACGATTTGGGCGAGTTCATTGAGCTTTATCATTACCTGTCTTTCCTGGCAGCGCAGCAAGGCTGCGCTGCCCGTGTTCCTGCGTGTTTGTGAATATGCCTGACCAGCGGCTTCGGCCATGGCTGGCCGAACACACCGCACCCCTCTATTCTAGCCGGGCGGCGCATTCATTTTGCACCCGCCCCCGGGCCTATACAATACCGACTGGAATCAAACCGTTTCATCGGTTTCATGCACAACACAAAAGGAACGCCGTGACAACCTTGCAGCCCCTGCCCGATGCTGTTTTCAAAGCCTACGATATTCGCGGCACTGTGCCGGAACAGATCGACGCGGCGTTTGCCCGGCGACTTGGTCAATCACTGGCGCGCTCCGCGCATGCACAGCACGTGGATGCCCTTGTCGTAGGATACGATGGCCGCATCAGCAGCCCCGAGCTGGCAAGCGCACTGCTCAATGGCATTATGGATGGCGGGATCGACGCCATCGACATCGGCATGGCGCCCACTCCGCTGGTCTACTTTGCCGCGCATACCCAAAAAACGGGCTCCGGCGTGGCCATTACCGGCAGCCACAATCCGCCGGAATACAACGGCTTCAAGATGATGATGGCAGGCGCTACGCTGTACGGAGCAGGCGTGCAGGCCCTTAAGCACGACATGGCCGTTACCGACCACCCCACGGTGGAGAAACGCGGCTCGCTGCGCGAGCTGGACCTCATCGGCAGCTATATACAGAGCATCACCTCCCACATCCATCTTGCCCGGCCCATGAAAATTGCGATCGACTGCGGCAACGGCGTTGGCGGCGCGGTAGCGCCCCAATTATTCCGCGACCTGGGCTGCGAAGTGATCGAACTGTTCTGCGACGTGGACGGCCGCTTCCCCAACCACCATCCCGACCCCGCCGACCCCGCCAACCTGCAGGACCTGATCCGGGCGGTGCAAGAACACGATTGCGAGCTGGGCCTGGCTTTCGACGGCGACGCGGATCGACTGGGGGTGGTCACGAAAACCGGTCAGATCATCTGGCCGGACCGTCAGCTTATCCTGTACGCTCGCGATGTGCTGGAACGTGTTCCGGGCGCCCAGATTATTTTTGATGTGAAATGCAGCCGCCATGTGGCAGCCGCTATACAGGCTGCGGGTGGACAACCCTTGATGTGGCAAACAGGCCACTCGATGATCAAGGCCAAGCTGGCGGAAACCGGCGCCCCCCTGGCCGGCGAGATGAGCGGCCACACCTTCTTCAAGGAGCGCTGGTTTGGCTTCGACGACGGCCTGTACACAGGCGCCCGTCTGCTGGAAATCGTCTCCCGGCATGCCGATCCATCTGCCGTCCTGGAAGCCCTGCCCCAAGGCATTTCTACGCCTGAGCTGAAGCTGCCCATGCGCGAAGGCCAGCCGCACGCCTTGATCGAACGCTTGCAGGCCGAAGGCAAATTCCCTTCCGCGCTAAGCATCAATACCATTGATGGCGTGCGGGCGGAATACACCGATGGCTTCGGCCTGGCCCGAGCGTCGAACACGACGCCTGTGGTGGTGCTGCGCTTTGAAGGCGACACGCCCGAGGCCCTGGCCCGTATACAGGATGAGTTCCGCACGGCCTTGCTGGCGCTGGCCAAAGACGCCGAGCTACCGTTCTAGGCCCTTCAGAAGGTCCCGATAAATCTCCAGGTGCCGGCTCACAACCTGGCGCACATCAAACGCCTGCTCAGCCAAGGCGCGGCCCGCCGCGCCCATCCGTTGACGCAAAGCCGCATCATTCGCCAGGCACAGCACAGCGGCACATAGCGCTTTGGCGTCTTGCGCCGGCACCAGCAAGCCGGTTACGTCGGGGGTGATCGCATCACGGCAGCCCGGCACATCCGTCGTTACCACGGCCCGCCCACACGCAGCCGCTTCGATCAACGACTTGGGCAGCCCTTCCCGATAAGAAGGCAGAACAGCAATGTGACATTGTTCATATAACTGCGCCATGTCCGTGCGCTCGCCCACATACTCAATTACCCCCTCGGCCTGCCATTGCGCCACTTCGTCGGCGCTTATGCCTGTCGGATTGCCTGGATCCACGCCCCCTGCCAGCACCCACCTTAAACCGCCGCCTTGTCCTGCGGCCAGCCGTGCGGCCTCGACGAATTCGCGCACCCCTTTATCCACCAACAGCCGCGACGCCATCAACGCCACAGGCGGATCCGAAGGCTCCGGCAGAGCCTTGAACACATCCAGGTCAACCCCGGAACCACGGATCAGAACAACGTGCTCGGCCCGCACGGCCCCAGCCTTCAGCAGCAAATCACGATCATTGCCGTTCTGAAAGATAACCCGGCTATTCCGATGGCCCAATGCCAAGCGATACAGCCAGGTCGCCACCGCACGCAACACGCGCGCCCGCCCCCCTTGCTGCATGAAAACAAAGCCCAAGCCTGAAATCGCCGCCACATAGCCCGGCACGCCCGCCAGGCGCGCGGCAATCCCCCCGTACAGCACCGGCTTGATCGTGACGCCATGCACGACATCCGGACGCAGCCGACGAAAAAGCCTCCACAAGGCAAACAGCGTATAAATCTCGCTAACCGGATTCTTGCCGCTGCGCGTCATGGGCAAGGCATGATGCGTCAGGCCGAGCTGTTCTATTTGCCCAGCGGCCGGCCCCGGCATCGTAGCTACATGCACATCGAAACCATCTTCGCTTGCCGCCAGCGCGATGGGCAGACGATGAGATAGAAAGAACGCTGGATTATTCACCACGAACAAGAGTCGCGGCGCCGGATTCGCCAGTTCCCGCCACGTACGTTCGTAAGCAACAACCATCGCCTGCAAGCTGTACAAGCGGCCCATGCGCTCCCTGCCCCGGTCGCGCCGAAGCGCCATCTCGGGCGTATCCAGCTCGGCCAGCGCCTGCCCAATGGCAATGCCCAGAGCCGGCGCGTTCTCGGGCGGCACCACCCAGCCATCCGCCCCGACAATCGACGCCGCATCGCCAACATCAGTGACGACATTGGCTACGCCGGTGGCCATGGCTTCCGCCACCACATTGGGAAAACCCTCGGCGCAACTGGACAGCACATGGACATCCAGCGCGCTCATGATGTCGGGCACATCGTCACGAGGGCCCAGCAAAAGCACCTGCTCGTGCAACTGATAACTATCGATCAGCGCCATCAGCTTTTTGTTGTCCGAATCGATTCCATGGCCCACAAGCACGCAGCGCAGGGACTTGTCGCCACTGGCGCAAATGGCGAATGCGCTTAGCAAATTCGCATGATCTTTCAGGGGATTCCAGCGCGCCACCGCACCGATCACCCGTGTCCGTTCAGCGAAGCCCCATTCTTTGCGCAAGCGTTGTCGCGCGGCCTCATTTGGAACCCACCTGGCCATGTCATAGCCATTGGGTATCACTCGCATGCGATCCGCGCGATACCCCCAGGATTGATGCCGCCGGGCGGCATCCTGGGCGCACGAGACGATAAGCGCGGGCACCCAGCCCGACACGCGACCGCAAACCCAGGCCAACGCCCGCGCAACACGGCTGGATTTCGCCAAGTTGACGCCCGAATTGCGTATGCCCCAGGCCACAGCTTTGATGCCTGCCAAGCGGGCCACAACGCCGCCGATCAAGTCAGCGTGATACATCCAGGTTTGCACCACATCCGGCCGCTCGGCACGCAAATACCGATACAGGCGCTTCAGGCCCGCCCATGTCAGACGACCCGGCGGCATACCCAGACACACCACCTGAGCGCCTGCGGCGCGTAACCGCTCGCCGAAAACACCGTCGTCCGTCATGGAGACCACGGTATGACTGACCAAAGGCTGGGAAGCCGTGATCAAGCGATACAGCACGGTCTCCGCACCCCCGAGACCCAGCCCGGAAATAACATGCACGACCCGCAAAGGCGGTGGCCGGCTCATGCGTCGATTCCTGAATTCCGCGCCAGGCGACTCGCCCGGGCCTCGGCGATCAGATCATCCCACTGGCGCAACACCACCGGCAACGCATAGCGCTCTCGCACAGAATAGGCTGCTTTATCAGCCAGCGCCGCGCGCAATGCTTCGTCGCCCATTAAATCAGCCAGACCCTGTGTAAACGCCTTGTCGTCGCCGGCCTCGATCAGCAGGGCGTCCCTTCCGTCCTGCGTCATCTCGCGCGGACCACTGGGGCAATCGAAGGCAATGCAGGGCAGCCCCAGCGCCATGGCTTCCAGCAGGGCATTGGGAAACCCTTCGACCGCCGACGTCAAAGCAAACCCATTGGCATGAATCAGCTCGGTCCAGGGGGCCTCAGTACTGCCTGGCAGAAAGATCCTTCCGGCAAGCCCCGCCTGCCGAATCTGCTCTGTCAATACCTCACGTTCGGGGCCTTCACCCCACACCACCAGATCCCAATCCGGATAACGCGCCGCCACCTCTGAAAAGCTGCGTATCAGCACATCGAATTGCTTCTGCGGCACCAGTCGGCCCATGGCCATCAAACGGCGGCGTCCGGAGTTGTCCGCTACACAAGGCGCACGGTCGGCAAGAGCGAGTTCAGGCGGCAACGGATTGGGCAGGACAGCCAGCGACTGCAAACCCGGCACCATTTTCCGGAAGGGTTCGACGCTGGCGCCAGCCTGCACGGTCACGGCATCCGCCCAGGGATACGTCAGTCGACGCAGCCCTTTCAGAATCGGTCCACTGCTGCGGCTGACCGCCGGATTGCTGCGTTCACAAACAATAATCGGGACATCCAGGCCACGCGTCGCCAACAAGGCCATCACATTCACATTGGTCAGGAACGAGATGATGATGTCAGGCTGCTGCTGAACCACCCAGTCGCGCAAGGCCTGGATCTTGCGCACCGTTACCCGCAACCGGTTGCGCGAAGGCGGGTAAAGATCGGCCAGCCACACCCGTTCGACGGCCGGCGACAACGCGTAGAAAGACGCCTGTTTATGCGGATAGGTCGGCATCAGCGTTACGTGCGCGCCGCCTTCCGACCACGCATTGGCCAAGGTTGCGGCGACGCGCTCGGCGCCACCGGCATTCATGGAGCTGACCAGGAACAAGATTTTCATGTTGTCTCCGCCGATTTAGCTCCGGCCTGTTCCTGCAGCCAGGCCTGGACCATCAACACGCTCCAGAGATGCGCACTCCAGTCGCGACGGCCGCTTTGATGCTCGCGCCATTTGCTCAACACAGGATCGGCATGAAACAAACTTTCGCTGCGCAAGCGGGCAGGATCAAGCAAGGCTTCAGCCCAATCCTTCAGCGGCCCCCGCAGCCAGGAACCCAGCGGTACGCCAAACCCCTTCTTGGGCCTGTCCACCATTTGACGGGGCACATGGCGATACAACAGTTCGCGCAGCAGCCATTTGCCCTGGTCACCACGGACTTTGTAGTTCATCGGCAAACTCTGCGCGAACTCGAACACCCGATGATCCAGCATCGGCACCCGGGTTTCCAGGCTGACCGACATCGCCGCCCGGTCCACCTTGACGAGAATATCGTCCGGTAAGTAGGTCGTGGCATCCAGCAAGCCCATATGCGCGAAGAACGGTAGCGAAGCCGCGTGGTCGAACGCCGTCGTGGCCGGTTCTGTGCCGCCCACCACGACCAGTGCGGGATCCTTCCAATAGGACACAAACTGCTGATAAAAGCGGCCTTGGCCTTCGGTCAGCAAAGCGTGCTCAAGCTTGTGCAACTGATCGCGCGTCGCCCCGTCAGGCGCAATAAGCGACGAAGCGCGCACCAGCTGTCCGGCGACACGCCTGAAGGCCGGCGGCAAGGATTCGCGCCGCGTCCACCAGCGCAAAGCGCGGAAGTATCGGGAGTAGCCGCCGAACAGCTCGTCGCCGCCGTCACCGGACAAGGCAACAGCGACGTGCTGTCGTGCCATGCGCGTGACCAAAAGCGTTGGAATCTGCGACGAGTCCGCGAACGGCTCATCGTAGATCGACGCCAGGCGGGGCACCTCGTCCAAGGCATCTTGAGCGCTGACATAGAGCTCGGTATGGTGGGTGCCCAGATGGTGCGCAACCTGCCTGGCATGCTCCGCCTCGTTGAATGCGGGTTCGGAAAAGCCAATCGAAAACGTATTGACGGGCTGCGCGCTCTGCCTTTGCATCAGGGCGACCACAATCGACGAATCGATACCTCCCGACAGGAATGCTCCCAGCGGCACATCGGCCAGCATCTGGCCCTTCACGGCGAGCGACAAGACGTCCTGCAAGGCATCCACGGCGGCGTCATCCGAACCGAATGACAAGGGCTCGCGATGGCCCTGTTGGGCCGCCTCTGCGGCCGACCAATACGACCGCGCCTCGGGCAGGCCGCCTCGCGCCCGGTCGGCATCGGCCAAACATACGTAGGTGCCCGGCATCAGCTTCTGGATGGACCGATAAATGGACAACGGCGCGGGGATATAGTTATGGCGCATCAATAACGCCAAGGCGCGCCGGTCGGGCTCGGCATCGAAGCCTGGCATACAGGCCAACGCCTTCAGTTCAGACGCAAACACAAAGGCGCCTTGGACATAACCCAGATACAGGGGCTTTTCACCCAGACGGTCGCGCGCCAGCATCAGACAACGCTTTTCGCGATCCCACACGGCCAGCGCGAACATCCCGACGGTTCGATCCAGGGCTGTCTCGAGCCCCCATGCCGCGATGGCCGCCAATAACGTCTCGGTATCCGAATGTCCCCGCCAAGCCGGCGCGTTTGCCTCGTGCTCCAGCCGGGTCCGCAAGTCCATATGATTGTAGATCTCGCCATTCAACACCAGCACATAGCGCCCACACGCCGATACCATGGGCTGATGGCCTGCCGCGCTAAGGTCTTGAATCGCCAATCGGACATGGCCCAACGCAAGCTGCACCTGGCTATCTTCCCAATAGCCATTGCTATCCGGACCACGATGAGCGATACGTTGGCAGGCTTGCCGTACGACCGCTTGCGGGTCGGGCATAGGCCCCCACACGCCAACAATGCCGCACATCGTCAGCGACCTTTACGTGCAAGCCGGCGCACCGGCACTGCGTGATCAATAGCGCTCAAAAACCTGTCTCCACAATGCCATCACACGAACAATAGAAAATCGATCCAGGACATCCACCGCCCGTTTCGCATAGGCGCCGCGCTTCTCCGGATGCGCCATCAAATCGGACAAATGGGCGGCCAGCGCATCCGCGTCCTCGACGGGAGTAACCAATACCCCGTCAATGCCGTCCCGAATAATCTCCCGCGGCCCGGTTTCGCAATCGAATGCCACGGGCGCCAAGCCACTGGCCATGGATTCGAGCAAGGTATTGGACAAACCTTCGACCCGCGAACTGAGCACGTAGAGATCCGACTGGGCGTACCAATCGCCAATATTGCCCACACGCCCCGGCATCAAGATGCGATTGCTTAAGCCCGCCGCATCAATTTGAGCCTGTAAATTATCCCGCTCTGCGCCTTCACCGAGAATCACCAGGTCCCAATCGGGAAAATAATCAGCGATGGACTGAAACGCCCGGATCAATAGATCGAAGCCTTTATGCTCATGCAAACGACCGGCCGCCAACAAGCGGAACCGCCCTGCTCGTTCGGGCGGCGCCACCAACGGTTCGTCATCGCGCAAGGGCCACTGCACCGCGTTGGGAATGATCTGCACTCGCGTGCCGGGAATATTCTGTTCAAGCCAGGCGGCCGTGCCCGACGTCAGCGCCACCACACAATCAGCCCTGGGATATGCCCAGCCGCGCATGCGCAGCCACGCGGGCGACAGCGACTGCGAGGGGGGGTGGGTATGCTCGGTTCCCATCACCGAGCAACCAAGCCCGCGCGCGGCAATCACAGACAGTATGGAAGCCGTGGTCATCATGCCCAGGACAAGATCGGGCTTCTCGCGGCGTATGATGCGCCGCAGCTTCCAGATGCGCTTTACGTTGGCGGCCAGGCCCGACAAACCACTGGAACTGGCGCCTTCCGTTCCCAGAACGAGTCGGGCCACCTTTGGCGCCAGCGGATAGGCATCTGACTGTGCATCCGCCTGGGTCACGACGGTAACTTTCACCCCCCGATCAGACCAGTAAGCGCTCAGGTCGGCCGTGACACGCTCTGCGCCACCGCCGCCAAGCGAGTGAATGACAATCATTAAATGGGCCGACGGCTCGGAAGGATCGGAACGAAACAAGACAATACCCGTAGATCAAGAAGACAAAGAAGGAGAAGGAGGCGGGTGGACCGCCTTAAGCGCCACCAGCACATAACAACTATACGAAAGCGCGTACATGATGCTGGTGGCCAGCATGATACCTGCTGCACCCATCGCCGGAGCCAGCAGATAATTCATGATCGCCTTCAGGGCGAAATTGGCAACAGCAATGGCCGCCATGATGCGATACCGATTCTGGCTGGCCAGCAGTTGCACCAGTATCAGCACGCCAAAATAGAACGGCATCTGCAACAGCCCCCAGCGCAACACATGGGCAACCTGCACGGTATCCTGGGCGGTGAACTCGCCGCGCTCGAACAGCAACGCAACGCCCCAGGGCGCCAGCAGCCACGCCACCAGGGTTGCCGCTGCGCCCGCCGCCAGCATCACTACTGACCATTTCAAGGCCATCGAGCGAGCGCGCTGCCGATCGCCTCGGCTATGGATGTCGGCCAGCACGGGCAGAGCCGCCCGGCCAACCGACGCCGCGCCGATACCCAGCAGCAGCGAAAGCAGCCGGACGGCATAACCTAGCGTTGCATTCGCGTTGTTTCCAAGATTGGCCGCTGTGTATTGGTCGATAGGCCCCACAAAACTCATGGCGATCTGGCCAATCAGCATGACGCCCGCCGCCTTCACCAGATCGGGCCACTGGTGCGCCGTAAAACCAAAGCGTGGCCGCCCCCACATGGCGTCGGCCCGAGCGGCCAGCCACAGCAGCCAGATGGACTGGATCAGGTAGCCAACCAGCGTTCCCCACATTAGCGGGCCGACGTCGGTGACCGTGGCGGCAAGCAACACCCAAACAAGGATGACGACCGCCGGCACGCTGTCCAACAAGGTATTGATATGGCGCTCGTGGGCTCGCAATCGGGCGGCGCTGATGCCTGTCATCAAGGTGAGCAAGGCCGCCGGCGCAAAGGCCAGGGTCAGTTGCATGCTCATCTCGCGCGCCTGCGCCGTCAACCCTTGCCCCGCCCACTGCAGCAGGTAGGGCCAGGCCGCATAGATGAAAACAGCCAGGATCACGCCTACAGCGATGCCCCAGGCCTGCAGCTCGCCCAGGAAACGGGCGCGCGCGGCGCGGCTTTCTGTACGGCTGCGTACCAACACAGGAATCAACACCACCGATAACACGCCCACCAGCGTAATGGGCAGCCAGTTGGCCATCGTCATGGTGAATTGATAAGCGTCAGTAGCCTCGCTGACCCCGTAGCGGTAAGCCACCGCCACTTCCTTGAGCGCGCCTGCAATTTTCCCCAGCAACAGGAAGAAAGCCACCCTGGCCGCGCCCAGGGCAATACGCCGATGGTCAGCGTGCAGGCCGGCGAGACGCTGGGTAAAGGACTTCAAATTAGCTCAGGAACTGTGTGTACCACGGCATAGAAACTTCCAGGCCTTGCACGACATTGTGCACCGGCTCGTAGCCCAGCAATTGCTTGGCTTTGGCAATGTCTGCCTGAGAGTGCCGCACATCGCCGGGGCGAAAATCGGCATAAACGGGCTGCTTGTCGTACACAATCCCGTTATTGCCCAAGGACTGCGCCAGGTACTGAAACAGCTCGTTCAGGCTGGTGCGTGCATTGACCGCCACGTTATACACCTGGTTGACCCCATCCGGCTGGGCCAGCGCGGCCAAAATATTGGCCTGCACGGCGTTTTCCACATAGCAGAAGTCGCGGCTGGTTTCACCGTCGCCATTCACAATGACGTCTTCACCCCGTATCATGGCCGCCACCCACTTGGGGATAACCGCTGCATAGGCGCCATTGGGGTCCTGCCGCTTGCCGAACACATTGAAATAGCGCAGGCCGATGCTTCCAAAACCGTACGAGCGGGCGAATACATCGGCATACAGCTCGTTGACGTATTTAGTAACCGCATAAGGCGACAAGGGGCGGCCAATACGCTCTTCAACCTTGGGCAATGCTTCGTGGTCGCCATACGTGGAACTGGACGCCGCATAAACAAACGCTTTGACCTTGGCATCCATGCCGGCCACGAGCATGTTCAGGAAGCCCGAAATATTCACGTCGTTGGTCGTGACAGGGTCTTGCAGCGATCGGGGCACGGATCCCAGCGCGGCCTGATGCAGTACGTAATCGACATCCCGCACCGCCCGACGGCACACCTCGGCATCGCGAATATCGCCTGTGATCAACGTGAAATTGGCCCAGCGGTCGGGGCCCACGGTTTTTTGGACTTCGTCCAGATTGTGCTGATAGCCGGTTGAAAAATTATCCAGCCCTACCACTTTCTGGCCCAATGCCAGCAAGGTCTCGACCAGATTCGAACCGATAAATCCTGCGCAGCCGGTCACCAGCCAGCGCTTGGGTTCTTCGCGCAGCGATGCTATGACTTCCTGATAACGAGTGCTCATGGCAAACCCCTGTAAAAACTATAGGCGCAGATCAGACTCGCCCTGATCCAGAATATATTTAAGATCGTAGAGAATATGCTCGGGTTTGCCCAGCGCGCGAATGGCTTTGGCCCCCATTTGAACAAACTGTTGGTGGGCCACCGCCACAATAATGCCGTCATAGGTGCCTGCCTGAGGTTCGCTTACAGGCGTAATGCCATATTCATGTATGGCTTCCGTGGGCTCCACCCAAGGGTCGTAGACATCGACCTCAATGTTGTATTCGCCCAGCTCCGTCACGATATCCACGACACGGGTGTTGCGCAGATCGGGGCAGTTCTCTTTGAACGTCAAGCCCATGACCAGAACCCGGGAGCCCTGTACCTGGATGCGCTGCTTGGTCATGGCCTTGACCAGTTGCGACACCACATAGCCGCCCATGGAATCATTCAATCGGCGGCCCGCAAGAATGATTTCAGGGTGGTAGCCAATGGATTGCGCCTTATGCGTCAGGTAGTAGGGGTCGACGCCAATACAATGGCCGCCCACCAGGCCTGGTCGAAAAGGAAGGAAATTCCATTTGGTGCCCGCCGCCTCGAGCACGGCCTGGGTGTCGATGCCCAAACGATTGAAGATCAGGGCCAGCTCGTTGATCAGCGCAATATTGACGTCGCGCTGCGTGTTTTCGATAACCTTTGCCGCTTCGGCCACACGGATCGACGGCGCTTTGTGCGTACCGGCCACGATAATTTCGCCGTATAGGGCATCCACCAGATCGGCCACTTCGGGCGTCGACCCGGAGGTTACCTTCTTGATGGTCGAGACACGGTGCAATTTGTCGCCGGGGTTGATGCGCTCCGGGCTGTAGCCTGCGTAGAAATCCTGATTGAAGCGCAGGCCCGATATGCTTTCCAGCACGGGTACGCAGACCTCTTCGGTGGCGCCGGGGTAAACGGTGGATTCGTAAATCACAATGTCGCCACGTTTTAGCACCTTGCCGATGGTTTCGCTGGCTCGCACCAGAGGCGTCAGGTCGGGTTGCTTGAACTCATCGATGGGCGTGGGCACCGTCACGACAAATACATTGGCCTCGGCAAGCTGCACATTGTCGTGCGCAAAGCGCAAAAGCCTGGCTTGGGCCAACTCGTCGGCGTCCACCTCAAGCGTATGATCCCTGCCCTCTTTCAGTTCGGCGATTCGCTTTTCGTTGATATCGAAACCCAGCACCGGCCTTTTCTTGCCGAACTCCACAGCCAACGGCAAGCCCACATAGCCCAGTCCCACGACCGCCAGTTTCACGTCTTCCAATTGCAACTTGATTCTCCTGCCCGTTTGTCCATGCCACGGTAAACAACGATTGATATGAAATTACTTGTTGGATCGATTATGCCGCCCCAGCGACGGCAATAAAAGCCAGGCCGGACGCCGCCACGACACCAGCCGCGAGTACAACCAGATATACACCGCCGCAAAAACCGCCAGGCTGGCGCACAACACCAGCGCGTTATCCCACCAGATGGTGGCCGGCACCAGGCCGATAAGGGTGAGCACCCACAGATACGGCGACGTCATGGCATTGCACAGCGAAGGTACGGCGTGTCGACTGTCACGACTGAACGTCACGCGCACCAAACGACGGAACACCAACTGATGCAAATGCAGCGCATCGGGCTGATCCATCGGGGTGCCACGCTTGAATCGGCGGCGCCAAATCGAGAAAAGCGTTTCAAATACTGGATAGAATACCGCTGCCAGCGCATAAAAAGGTGAAACGCCGGGATTGCGCACCACTAACTGCACCGCCAGTTCGGCCAGCATGAACCCAAGGAAATAGGCTCCCCCGTCGCCCAGGAACACACGGCCAAAAGGGAAGTTCCAGACCAGAAAGCCCAGGGTGGCCGAAGCCAGCGCGGCAGCGATCAGGAAAATAGGGATATCCTGCACCTGAAAGGCGACCAGAGCAATGGACAGCGCCATCAGGGTAGCCACCATGCCTGCCAGCCCATTCATGCCATCTACAATGTTCAGTGCATGGGTACAGCCGCCCACCGCCACCATGGTGAACAGCAGCGACACAGGCCAGTACGCCAATAGCGCATCCGCCCAGGGAAGACCCACGCGCGACACACCACCCAGCAGCCACCATGCAATGGCCGCCGAGGCAAACGCGGCGATCAGGCGTTTACCCGCTCCCACCTCTTTCGTGATGTCTTCCAGCAGGCCGGCCACAAAAACCGGCATGGCGGCGATAAACAGCACCGGCCACAGCCAGGTAAGGGTCATATTGCTGGGCCCCAGCACCAGCAGCCCCGCCAGGCTGCCGGCCACCACGGCCAAGCCCCCTACGCGAGGCGTCGCACGCGAATGCGAAGCTTGAGGTTTGTTCAAGTCGGAATCGCCGGTGAATGCGCCGTGCCAGCGCTCGGAAGCAACAATCAGCCCGCCCACGACGAACGCCACAATACAGATATATAGCCAGGTCAAGTTATCCCACATCTGAGGCGCGCTCACGCAGCCTCCTTGCACAATTGAATATGCACCATTATGGGCTGCTTCCGTAACAATTTCGACTCACGGCAAGAAAAATATGCAACTAAAGATGTTACCGAAACGCAGGCATCAGAGGCTTGATTCCATAGGGAAATTTGCAGCGACGCAGCCCAAACAGGTAAAAAAAAGCCCAAGATCTTGCGATCTTGGGCTAAATCCACCAAAGGAGGAGGGTGGAGGAGACAATCGTGGCATGCCGGGCTGCTAAGGCGTTAGACCTGAGCCTTGTGACCGGGGTTTTCCCTATTAGGGATTCTTCGCACAATCACGTTTCGACATCCGATAACTAAAGTATATAACCAACAAATGGTGCAATGCAAGGTAAAACTTAAAAAAAACTGAATTCTGTAGTTTTTCCGCACTTTTCGGTGGATCTGAAAAGAGTTTGCTGCGACCACAAGCAAAGTATAACCTAGGGGAAACCCGAATGCACGCTTTTTTTATTCCCAAGGCCCAAAAGTTACATAAAGACGCAGTTTAAATACGATAAGCCGTGGTCGTCATGACCTTGGACATAGCCCGCATGACCAGACGAACTGGTAGCGGCAAGCGCTGAGCGCCCTGCTTTTCAGCCGTAGTGCGGTGGGAAATCTCGTCGACACGCATTTGCTCGACAATGCGGCGCGACCGCTCGTCGGTGGTTGGCAATTGCGTTAAGTGTCGATCCAGATGCTGTTCAACCTGTGCTTCGGTTTCGGCCATGAAGCCCAGGTTGCGGGCCGGGCCGGCGCAGCTGGCCGCCACCCCCAATGCGAACGAACCGGCATACCACAAGGGATTCAAATAACTGGGCCGGCTTTGCAATTCTTTCAGTCGATCAGCGCACCAGGCCAGATGATCGACTTCTTCGGCAGCGGCGTCCAGGAATACCTGGCGGCTGGCCGCATCGCGACTGAACAGCGCTTGGCCCCGGTACAAGGCCTGGGCACATACTTCGCCCACGTGGTTGACGCGCATCAGGCCGGCGGCGTGGGCTTGATCTGCGGCGGAAAGACTTTCGCCCGCAAGCGGCGCCTTGCCGGCCGGGTTTGCACGCGCGGCATGCGCCGATCCGCTTAACACCTGGATGGAGCGCCCCGCTTCGGTGATCACACGATCCAGCCGGCTTTGACGGCGCACAAATACAGGATTCTCCAATGTTCTATCCAGCATGACTTACCTTTAAAAAAGCGCACTGACCACCCGTCATAACCCCTATTTCCAATTCGGCCAAGACGGATGAACTACGTATCTGCAGAGCCAACCATAAGCCGAAACCTTGTTCTGGGGAAACAATGGCGGATACGAGTTACTATTTTACGACAACGATTTTTTATTCTGACGTAATCAACGAGGCGACGATGGAATGCACAATTGACTGGGGCGGCCCGGAAGGAATGTTGTTCGTGGCACGTACGGGCAGCGGCCATGTGACGGCGATGGATGGCGCCCCGGATGGCGGCGGGAACAATCTGGCCCCCCGGCCAATGGAAATGCTTCTGACAGGCGCCGGCGGATGCGCCGCCTACGATGTGGTGCTTATTCTAAAGCGTGGCCGGCACCAGGTAAGCGGCTGCCAGGCAAAGCTTACCGCCGAGCGCGCCGACACCGACCCAAAAGTCTTTACCAAGATACACTTTGCCTTCACCGTAACCGGAACAGACCTGCCGCAAGCTGCGGTTGAACGAGCCGTTGCGCTTTCGCACGACAAATACTGCTCGGCAACCGCCATGCTGGCAAAAACCGCCAACATCACGTTTTCGACCACGGTGGTCAATACACGGCAAGCCGCCTGAATCGGCGCATCAACTGGAATCAGCATGGACACGCAATACTTGGGCCTTCTTCAAGACATTCTCGACAATGGTACGGAAAAAGGCGACCGCACGGGCACCGGCACGCTTTCGGTCTTTGGGCGCATGTACCGCCACGACCTTGGCCAGGGCTTTCCGCTACTCACGACCAAGAAGCTGCATATTCGCTCTATCCTGCACGAATTGCTGTGGTTTCTGCAAGGCGACACCAACATAAAGTACCTGAATGACAACGGGGTCACCATCTGGGACGAATGGGCCGACGCCAATGGCAATCTGGGCCCGGTGTATGGCGCCCAGTGGCGTAACTGGCAAGGCGACAACGGCCAAAGCTACGATCAGGTCGCCGCTCTGATCAGCGGTTTGCAGCGCAATCCGAATAGCCGCCGGCATATTATCTCGGGCTGGAATGTAGCTTATTTGCCCGACGAATCGCTTAGCCCGCGCGCGAACGCCGAGGCAGGCAGGATGGCCTTGCCCCCCTGCCATGTGTTGTATCAATTTTATGTAGCCAATGGCCGGCTAAGCTGCATGATGACGCAACGCTCGGCGGATTGCTTCCTGGGCGTTCCCTACAATGCGGCATCACTGGGCTTCCTGACCCACATGATCGCCCAGCAATGCAACCTGCTGCCCGGCGAAATCGTCCACTCGTTCGGCGACCTGCACCTGTATTCGAACCATCTCGAGCAAGCCAGGCAACAGCTGCAACGCGAGCCACGCAATGCGCCGCGCCTGATCATCAAGCGCAAGCCCGCCTCTATCTTCGACTATACATTCGACGATTTCGAGATAGCAGACTACGACCCGCATCCGCATATCGCCGCACCCATCGCGGTTTAGGGCCTGTTCACACTCATCAAGCAGCCGCCATGTCTCAACCTTATGTACGCTTTGTCGTGGCCTATTCGGCCAATCGCGCCATTGGCCGGGGTAACCAGCTACCCTGGCGTCTTCCCAGCGATCTGGCGCATTTCAAGCGCCGCACCATGGGTCAGCCGATACTTATGGGACGCAAGACCTGGGAGTCGCTGGGCAGGCCGCTGCCGGGCCGGCCAAATCTGGTGATCAGTCGCGATCCCACGTATGTCGCCGAAGGCGCCCAGGTCTTTCCGACACTGGAAGATGCGCTGGCAGCCTGCCAGGGCCAAGCTTCGGTATGCGTTATTGGCGGCGCCCAGATTTTTACGGATGCCCTGCCAATCGCCGACGAAATCATCGCGACGGAGATCCGCGCAAACATCGAAGGCGATGTGTTCTTTCCGGCGCTGCCAAGCACCGAATGGCACGAAACCGAACGCCTGCCGCAGCCCGCCGAGAATGGGCTGGATTTCGATTTCGTAACCTACCGGCGCCGTGAAGCGGCGCGTGCGCCGCTGTGCGATCAGTTGCCTTCGTCCACCAACGACTCATAGCCTGCGCCATCCAGCAAGGCATCGACGTCGGCCGGGTTGTCGGGCTTGAACTTGAATAGCCAGGCGTCGAACGCCGCCTCGTTGACCTTCGCTGGATCGCTGCCAACGGCGTCATTGAATTCAATCAGTTGGCCATCGACTGGCGCATAGATGTCCGAGGCCGCCTTGACGGACTCAACCACCCCCGCCGTTTCTCCCGCTTTCAACTGACTGCCCACCTTGAAGTCGCCCACAAACACCAAATCGCCCAACTGGTCCTGGGCATTATCGGTAATGCCCACGAGATAGGTGTCGCCGTCGGCTTTGACCCATTCGTGTGAAGCGGTGTATTTGCGATCGTTCGGAAGAATCATTGTTGTCCTCTTGAAAGTAATAGTTGTCCGGCCATTTCGGCCAATAGTAAACATAATTCCACTGCTATCTTACCTGGGTTGAAGCGCCCGCCCGCATGCCGCGCCGGACGCCCAAGCCCACTGAAAATTGTAGCCCCCCAGCCAGCCGGTGACATCTACCGCCTCGCCAATAAAATACAGGCCCGGCACCGCCTTGGCTTGCAGGGATTTCTGATCCAGCCCGCGGGTGTCCACACCCCCTCGCATGACCTCGGCCTTTTTATACCCCGCCGTCCCTGTGGGAATAAGCGTCCAATCGTGTATGCGTTGCGCCAGCCGACGCAAGAGCTTGTCGGGGGCATCGGCCAAACGCATGACCGCAAGGCTGTCGTGAGTGGATGCGAGGCCCTGTGCATGGCTTAGCCATTGCTCCGCCAGCCGCTTGGGCCACAAGCCCGCAAGCACCGAGCCCAGTTGCCGACGGCTTCCGGGCTTGGCGTCCAGCATTTCACGTTCCAGGTTCTGTCCCGGGGCCAGGTCAAGAGAAATGGATTCGCCCGGGTTCCAGAACGAAGAAATCTGCAATATGGCGGGGCCCGACAAGCCCTTATGAGTGAACAGCAGGTCTTCCAGGAAGCGGGTGCGTTGCTTGCCCTGTCCGCACGCAACCGTTGCTTCCAGCGCCACCCCGCTAAGCGCGCTGTAAGGTTTCCAGAACTCACCGTCAAAGGTCAGCGGGACCAGCGCGGGCCGGGGCTCCACAACCTTCAGCCCAAACTGCCGGGCCACCTTGAGCGCGAAATCAGTCGCGCCCAATTGTGGGATTGCCATGCCGCCCGTAGCCAGCACCACCTGGCGTGCCCGCACTGCCTCTGACTCTGTTTGCAGCACAAAACCGTTATCCTGCCCTGCAATGCCATGCACCGCACACGGCATGCGCCAGGCCACCCTGCCCCGGTCGCATTCCTGTTTAAGCAGATCGATGATCTCTTCGCTGCTGCCATCGCAAAAGAGCTGTCCACGATGTTTCTCGTGCCAGGCAATACGATAGCGATCGACCATCGCAATAAAATCGGCCGGCGTATAGGCTGCCAGGGCCGAGCGGCAGAAGTTCGGGTTCTGCGAAATGAAGTTTGCGGGCGTGGTTCCCAGGTTGGTGAAGTTACAGCGCCCGCCCCCCGAGATGCGGATCTTCTCGGCCAATCGTTGCGCATGGTCAATCAGCACGACGCTCAGCCCGCGCTGGCCGGCCACCGACGCCGCCATCATGCCGGCCGCGCCCGCGCCAACTACCGCGACATCGTATTCACTGGCCACCGACTTAGTCTTCGCGTATGCAATCTACATACAACCGCGGCAAACCGTCCTTGTCGACGTCTTCCGCCAGGCCATGCACATAGGTTTCGAAACCCGGGAAGCGTTGATTGAACTCGCGCACGAACCGAAGGTAATGCACGATACGGCTATTGAAGCGTTCGCCTGGAATCAACAAGGGAATGCCCGGCGGATACGGCGTAAGCAGCACGCCGGTCACGCGCCCTTCGAGTTCATCGACCAGCACGCGCTCGATTTCGCGGTGCGCCATCTTGGCATAGGCATCCGAGGGTTTCATCGCCGGCACCATGTCGCTAAGATACATTTCCGTCGTTAGCCGCGCCACATCGTGAGCACGGTAAGCCTCGTGAATCTGCTGGCACAAATCGCGCAAACCCATTTTCTCGTAGCGCGGGTGCTCTTTGCAGAAGTCGGGCAAGATGCGCCACATGGGATGGTTGCGATCGTAGTCGTCCTTGAACTGCTGCAGCGCCGTCAACAACGTGTTCCAGCGGCCCTTGGTGATGCCGATAGTGAACATGATGAAGAAGGAATACAACCCGGTTTTCTCGATCACCACCCCGTGCTCGGCCAAGTACTTGGACACCAGAGCGGCGGGGATGCCCGTGTCGGCAAAGGTGCCCGAGATATCCAGCCCCGGGGTGACAATGGTTGCCTTGATGGGATCCAGCATGTTGAAGCCTTCAGCCAACGGCCCGAAACCATGCCATTCGTCATCGGCCTTCAGCAGCCAGTCCTCGCGCTCGCCAATTCCGTCGGCCACCAGGCGATTAGGCCCCCAGACCTTGAACCACCAATCATTCTTGCCGTACTCTGATTCGACCTTGCGCATGGCGCGGCGAAAATCAAGCGCTTCGCTAATGCTTTCCTCTACCAGCGCCGTACCGCCCGGGGGCTCCATCATGGCAGCAGCCACGTCGCAAGACGCAATAATCGCGTACTGCGGCGAGGTGGATGTGTGCATGAGATACGCTTCATTGAACACATTGCGATCCAGTTGCCGTGTCTTGGAATCTTGCACGGTAATCTGGGACGCCTGCGACAGCCCCGCCAGAAGCTTGTGAATGGAGTGCGTGGCAAACACCATGGCATTCTCGCTGCGCGGGCGGTTCTTGCCGATGGCGTGCATGTCCTTGTAGAAATCGTGGAAGGCCGCGTGCGGTATCCAGGCTTCATCGAAATGCAGGGTGTCGACCTCGGAGCCCAGCTTTTCCTTGATCATCTCGACGTTGTAGCTGACACCGTCATAGGTGCTTTGCGTCAGCGTCATGATGCGCGGCCGCTTGTCTTTCAGATTGCGCGCGAAGGGGTTGGCCTCGATTTTCTTCTGGATGTTGTCAGGCTCGAACTCTTCGAGCGGAATCGGCCCGATAATTCCCAGGTGGTTGCGCGTGGGGCGCAAAAACACCGGGATGGCCCCCGTCATGGTGATCGCATGCAGGATGGACTTGTGGCAATTGCGGTCGACCACCACCACATCGTCGGCGGCCACGTGCGCATGCCACACAATCTTGTTGGACGTCGACGTGCCATTGGTCACGAAGAAGCAGTGATCGGCATTGAAAATACGCGCCGCGTTCAGCTCGGACTCGGCCACAGGACCGGTATGGTCGAGCAACTGCCCAAGTTCGTCCACCGCATTACAGACATCGGCGCGCAACATGTTTTCGCCAAAGAACTGGTGAAACATCTGCCCCACAGGGCTCTTCAGGAATGCCACGCCGCCCGAGTGCCCTGGACAATGCCAGGAGTATGAGCCGTCCGAGGCATACTTGACCAATTCGCGGAAAAACGGCGGCGCCAACCCATCGAGATAGGCACGCGCTTCGCGGATAATATGCCGCGCGACAAATTCGGGCGTATCCTCGAACATATGAATGAAGCCGTGCAACTCGCGCAGGATATCATTGGGAATATGCTGCGACGTACGCGTTTCACCATAGAGATAAATGGGAATCTCTTCATTGCGAAACCGCAATTCGCCGATAAAAGAGCGCAAGTTCTTGATGGCATTGGCCACATCTTCAGGCGAGTCGACGTCGAACTCCTCATCGTCGATCGACAAGATGAATGCACTGGCGCGGCTTTGCTGCTGAGCGAAGGAACTGAGATCGCCATAGCTGGTCACCCCCAAAACCTCGACACCTTCGGCCTGCAACGCTGTGGCCAGCGCACGAATCCCGAATCCGGACGCGTTCTCGGAACGGTAATCTTCATCGATAATGACAATGGGAAAACGAAATTTCATGCGGATAACTCCCTAGGTGCGGGGTAGGGTCACGCCTTGCTGACCCTGATATTTACCGCCACGATCGCGATACGAGGTTTCGCAGACCTCGTCGCTCTCAAAAAACAACATTTGGGCACACCCCTCGCCGGCATAGATTTTGGCCGGCAGCGGCGTGGTGTTGGAAAACTCCAGTGTCACATGGCCTTCCCACTCGGGCTCAAGCGGCGTGACATTGACGATGATGCCGCAACGAGCATAGGTGCTCTTCCCCAGGCAGACCGTCAGGACGCTGCGAGGGATACGAAAATATTCCACCGTGCGCGCCAGCGCAAAGGAGTTGGGCGGAATAATGCATACATCGCCCTTGAAATCCACAAAAGACTTCTCGTCGAAGGCCTTGGGGTCGACGATGGTGGAATTGATATTGGTGAATATCTTGAATTCGTCGGCGCAACGCACGTCGTAGCCGTAACTGCTGGTGCCGTAGCTGACGATGCGGCCCCCATCGGGGCCGGTACGCACCTGGCCCGGCTCGAATGGCTCTATCATGCCCTGCGCCTCGGCGATCCGCCGAATCCAACGATCACTTTTGATTGTCATAGCCTAACCCTGTTCAATGGGCGCCTATTTTATCGCTTACCCATGACGAATGTATGCCTTTCCCGCAGGCGTCGCTTAATCGGTGAAAATGGTCCGGTAAATCAGTGCAATTCCATTCACTGTGCCGACACTCAATTCGGCGCTCAGACCGCGCGCCAGGCGGTAACTGATGCGACCCACGGTGCCCGTGTCTGACAATGCCTGCTCGAGGCTAAGCGTAAAGCCCGCCGCGATATTCTTGCTGGCCACCAGGAATCGGCGTTCGATATCGCTGGTGCCGCTGTCCAGATCACGCACCACGCTTTCCACCGGCAGCAAGCTGCCTGTACTGCCCAGCTCACCTGAGCGCAGACTGAGTTCATCGATGCCGAACTTACGATAGAAGGGTTCGCCGCCGGCAAGAAACGAGGTTCCCACCGAAAACAGCAGCGCGGCGTCGCCGCCGGAATCATCCGGCCCCCGGCCCAGCAATAGCCAGGACAGCTTCTGCACATCACTGACATCGGGATAAGATACCAGATCGATGCGGGGCCGTTTGGCCGTACCCGCCACCCTCACGCCGGCCTCCACGGCCAGCCCGGTGCGCAAGGCCTCGATATTGAGCACCGGATTGGTGATATCACCCTGAAACGTAATGGTTCCGCGCCTAAGCTGCAAACGTTGCCCATAGATTTCAATCGCCCCGCCACGAGTACGCAGCGCGCCCTCGGCCGTTAATCGCCCCCCGGACATCATGATGCGCATTTGCCCGACCAGGCCGGAGTTGACACCATAGCCGGTAATGTAGAAACGCGGTCCCAGATCGACGATGATATCCAGTTCTATGTCCACGGGCGCACTGGCCTGGCCCACCGTTTCCCCCGCCCGGATAACGACCACATCACTATCCAGGCTGGGCACGCTGGCCAGCATGTCCATATCGACCCATCCCGCATCCACCATGATGTTTCCGGAAATGGCGAATTTCTCGCCCGGCGCGTCCACCGCCAGCTTGCCCGTCACCATCGCGTAACGGTCGGAGCGCTGAAGCAGGGGATAGCGATACAGGTCGATGTTGATCAACCCGGTGGATTCGTACAGGCTCCAACTGCCCGTCAGTGTCAGGCCGCCATCCTTGGCGTCCGGGTTCTCGGACACCCACTCAGCCGTGCGCCATTCCTGTGGCGTCACCCTCAGCCGGGCCGGAAAGTACAGTCGATCCAGAATGAACTGATCGTTCTCGAAATGGCCTCTTAGCTCGCCATCCAGCAAGCGAACCCCGTCATCGACGCGAACCACGCGAATCTGCTCGCCTGTGACCGTGCCGGAGGTGGCCCACGTGCCGTCCGGCCGGCTGCGCGCGCTAACGTCGGCATGCAATGAACCGCCGATGTCCATCGCGTCGCCCACAAACAGGCTCAGCCAGGCCAGATTCCCGATATCCGCATGCACCTCCACTGTTTTAACGTCGCTATCGCGCACGTCGAAGCCCCCTTCCGGGCTTGCATGCAGCAATGTCGAGGCCTTGGCAGTGGCGCGGCCCATCTCTTTGGTCGCCACGGTCAACTCAGCCGTCACGCGACTGCTTCCCTGATCGGCAGGCCGTGCGGCAATATGCACATCCATGGTTTCCAATCCAAGCGGGAAAGACGGCTCGGCGGGCACAATAAAGTCACCCGACAAGCGCTTAACATTCACATCGCCGGACAGCGCGCGGTCGAATGCCAGCTTCCAATCGGCGGCGAAAACAATTTCTACGTCGGCATTTGCCGTCTCGTTGGCGATGGTGACCCGCCCTCGATCCGCTGGACGGCCCTCGACGCTTGCCACCAAGGCCTTCAGGTCGCCAATGGTTTGGGCTGAAACCACCATTTTTTCTATTCGGCCCTGCGTCTGCCAACGCCCCTGGCCGCCACGCGAGCCGTCATGTCGAATGACCGTGCTTTCGCGTGCAGACAACTTAACCGCCAGGGCCGTCTCGCCCACCTGCCACTGCCAGGCGGGTTGAATGGCCTGCGGCGTCACCGTCAGCGAAACGGGCCTTTGCAGGTCCAGACCCAGGGCGGCATGCGTGGCCTGCAAGGTGGATACGGCGCCCGACCAAACGCCGGGCTGAATGCCCGGTTCGTCTTCCCACCCGCCTGCCAACGCGATATGCATGTCGATCGGCGCCTTACCCAAACCCGCCTGGTCTTTCGGTGCTTCGACATCGGGAACAACGTTGCCTTTGAGCTCCACGCGATGCTTGGCCAGCGAGCCCTCGAGCTGCGCCGCCAGCGCCACCCCGCCCGGCGTGTCCGGCCACAGATCGGCCAGCCGCGCCGCGCTCACATCGATCTGGAGCTTGCTGTCGGAAACCCCGAGGGAGCCTTGGGTCTTTAGGTGCGCGTTGCCAATACGGATGTCGGTATCCAGACGGCTCAAGCGCAAGCCCTGCCAGAGAGGCGGCGCAGCAGCTGGTGAATCGGCGAGCACGTAGGCATCCGCACCCACGGACGCGTGACTCGACACGGCGCCCGGCGCGGTGCTGTGCGTGGCCGCCAGCGTGTTGTCGATCTGCACATGCAGCGTGCCCGACGCCTCGTGCTGGTTCCAGCGCGAGGCGGGATCAATCGTTACGTCGATACGCGCGGCGATCAAATCACGGTGGTCCCGCAAACGCGCGTCGAAATCCACCCCGGCCGTCACCGCGCCGGGTGGCAGGGCGTCGCCCGCCGCCAGCCGCAGGTTCAGGCGATCAGCCTGTAGGCTGCCAACCACATGATCGTAAACCCCCGCGCCTTCTTCCAAAAGGCTCCAGTTCAGATTGCCCGTCAGCGAAGAACCATCCGCCAGGCGTACATCGAGATCCGCCTGACGCACGATGAATCCTGCCTGCGGCGCCAACTTTGCGTTCGCGCTGAAGTCCACGTCCTGGCCATCCCCCTTCACCGCCACGTCCAGATCGTCCAGCGTGCCGTGCATCAACACGTCGACATCCAGGGCGCAGGCCGCGCTCAGCTCGCTGATCTCGGTCAGGGGATGGTCCGAAGGCTCCGCCTCTGTGCTGCCCGCCACTGCTGCCACGGTCGGCAGATCGGGAAGGAAGTGCCGCAGGCATAAGGGTGAATCGGGTGTGCTGGAATGCGCCTGGGTCTGTAGATGCACCTTCAAGGGCCATGGCGCCTCCAGGGCCTCCAGCCGCAACTCGCCTTCGATATCAGCGTCTATCTGGTCGTGCCCCAAATGCAGGCTCCTGAACAACAACTGGGCCTGGTTCTCGGTAATGGCCAGGGACGTTTCCAGGTTCTGCACATTTAGCAGCAAGGGTTCGCCGTCGATCTTCATGCCAAGCTCGCCGACGTAGAAACGGTCAAGCGCCACTCGCACCGGCAGGGCCGGCAATGAAAACGGCGCGTCGTCCTCGGGCTCCTGGTCGGGACGCAGAATGTCGATATCGAGCAGACCCGCCGACAGTGTGCGTGCATGCAGCCGCCGGTCCAGCAACTCGCGCCATTCGACCTCCAGCTCAAGGTCGTGAATCCGTATCGAGGCATTCGGGACGTCAATGCTTAGATTGCCTATTTTCAGGCCATGCCAAAGAGACCCCTCGATTCCGCCCACTGACCCTTTCGCATAATGCACAGCCGTGCCAAGCGCCCAGCGCGTTCCCGGTTCGCTGGCCACGACCCAGGCAGCAAAGCCCAGGATCACGGCCAGCAATAGCACCAGCGCCGGCCCCAGCCAGATCAGGAAACGCCGCAACAGGCGCAGCAGCCACTTCAAAACGCAATCCCCAGAGAAAAATGAATGCGCAGGCGGCGGTCACGCTGACCATAAGCCAGGTCAAGGCCAAACGGGCCGGCCGGTGTACGCACACGACCCCCGACACCGTAACCCCAATAGGGCTCCATGGCGCCGAACGACTCAGCGGCGTCCCCCACATCG
This sequence comes from Pusillimonas sp., assembly GCA_044464765.1. Taxonomy (GTDB): domain Bacteria; phylum Pseudomonadota; class Gammaproteobacteria; order Burkholderiales; family Burkholderiaceae_B; genus JBIQKZ01. The sequence goes on along the minus strand of JBIQKZ010000010.1, from coordinate 27,040 downwards.
ACGAAAACCGCCATGCCGAACTGCTGGGTAAAGTAGCGTGTGTATTCGATACTCGCGACCGCCATCGCCGGCGCGCCAATCACAGCATCGCCACGGTGCACGCCAATGCTCTGGTACTTATAACCTCGAATCGTACGGCCGCCCCCGATGCGGTATCCAAAGTCCTCGGGCAGGCGATCGGTTTTAGACCATACTTTCCCCACTTCGCCGCGTATCGTCAACACATCCCATTTACCAATGGGCCACCACTGCTGAACCCGCACGCTGGAGCGATAAAAGCCCTCGCCACGATCCAGCGTAACGCCGGCGCCTAAACCGAAATCGATCAGGTTGCCTTCGCGTGGATCATACTTGTCATTGACATCCCTGCGCAGCCACTGCCAGGTTCCCACCAGCGACGGCACGCGGTAAGACTCCGCGCCATCGATACGGGTCAGGTCGTGCGCAGCAATAAGGCCCCATTGGGTTTCATATTCCACCCGACTGTCCCCGGCGGCCTTACGTGCCTGGGAGCGTTTCCAGCCCAGGCCATAGCGGGTGGTGTCCAGACCCTGGATGTCGGAATGGCTGGCCAGCACACCAAAGCTATCGCGATAGCCGTTGATTGTGGGCGCCAAATGCACATCGAAGTACGCGCGCTGCCGATTCTTGTCGGCGCCGGCCCCTGTTTCGATCCAGACCGGTTGGCCAAACACGACATTCTGGCGATACAAACCCTCGACGCGAACACCGTTGTCGCTATCCACCCCCAGCGATCCGCTGAGGCGTTTTGCGGGCGCTTCGGTTACCCGCACCGCAAGCGGCATCACCACCTCGCCATCGGGCCGGGTTTCCCGGGTGGCCGCGTCGTCTTCCAGCATCACGAATGCGCCGCGAAAGAAGGTGGTGCTTTGCAGCGCCTGCTGCCAGTCGTCCAGCTTGTCCTGGTCGTAGGGTTCGCCGGGCTCATAGCGCACGTAACGCTCGATCAAGGTTTGCGGCACCCGCTTCAAGCCGTAGACTTTCAGTTCACCCATGCGCACCACCGGGCCGCTGTCCACGGCCACGCGCAAATCGGCCTGGGCGTCTTCGGCCATGACGGTCGCTTGCGAAGCCTGCGTCCTTGCAAGGTAAAAATCCTTGCGGCTGATACCATCGATCAGCTCGGCCTTGGCGTCGTGCCACTGCTCGTTGATGAAAGGCATGTCCTTAGTAAGCGGCCAGCCTTCTTTCAGGCGGTGCACCCGATCGGCAAACTGCGGCGTGGCGATCTGCCCCGAAAACTCAAGGTCGACGCGGTTGACCCGCGTAAGGGGGCCGGGATCGATAATAATGTCCCAGGTCTCGCCGCCGATATCCCGTCCGACCTCCAGGTCGACCTTGGCAGAAAAATAGCCCTGGGTTTCCAGGGCAGACATCGTGGCGTCGCGCGCGCGACGACGCAAGCGCGAGATTTCCCCGCCATCCTGATCCTGGACGAGGCGGGTAATGACATCGACCGCGCCAATAATGGATTGCAGCGCCTGGGGCGGCACACCGCCCGGATCGATAATCACCTGCGGCCCGGTCTGTGGCTCCGCCTGAGCGTAAGCCTTCAGACACAATATGCAGGCCAAAACCGCAACGGCGATCCGCATTAACTGGCAGACTTGCGCACCACAACGCCCGGCATCTTGCCAGACATATCGCGCGGCAGCGAGGCCACCTGGGCCGCGATCTTATGAGCGATTTCTTGATACAGGTTGGCGTAAGCGCCTTGTGGGTCTGCCATGACGGTGGGCCTGCCGGAGTCGGTTTGAGTGCGAATATCGAGAGCCAGCGGCAAAGCGCCCAGCCAGGGCAAGTTGTACTCGGCCGCCATGTTCCGCCCGCCATGCTCACCGAAAATCGGTTCCGCATGCCCGCAGTTGGAACAAATATGCATGGACATATTCTCGATGATTCCGAGCACGGGAACATCAACTTTTTGAAACATACGTAACCCTTTACGCGCATCGGCCAGCGCAAGGTCTTGGGGGGTGGTGACGATGACGGCGCCGGTCAGCGGCACCTTTTGCGACAGGGTCAGGGCGATATCGCCGGTTCCGGGAGGCATGTCGACGATCAGATAGTCGAGTTCGCCCCAGTTGGTCTGGTTCAGCAATTGCTCCAGCGCCTGGCTGACCATGGGCCCGCGCCAGATCGCAGGCGCGTCTTCATCGATAAGAAAACCAATGGAGTTGGCCTTCAGGCCATGCCCTTCCAGTGGCTCCATGGTTTTGCCATCCAGGCTTTTGGGCTTGCCCGTCACGCCCAGCATGATGGGAACGCTGGGGCCGTAGATATCGGCGTCCAGCAAGCCGACGCGCGCGCCCTGGGCCCGTAGCGCCAGCGCCACATTAACCGACGTGGTACTTTTTCCGACCCCACCTTTGCCCGAGGCCACGGCGATGATGTTGCGCACGCCCACCAACGGCTTGCGCCCGGGCTGCACAGCATGTGTTGCAATATTTGTCGTGAACGTCAAGCTCGATAACCGGACGCCCAGGGGCGCCAAAGCAGTTTCAATCCGTTGCTGCAATTGTGGATTACCATTGTATAAAGGGTAACCAAGCGCTAAAGTAAGGTTTAGATCGTTTTCCGTTAACCGCAGTACACTGTCTTTTATTAGCGGCGCGCCCAGTTTTTTATTGGTAATGGGGTCAATAACCTCGGCCAGCGCTGCGCCGACCTGCTCAGTGTTCGTGCTCATATCCATGCCTTTGTAGAAAACAACAATTGCCTAAGCCTCAAGAATAGCGGATCGGGGAATTATTTTCTGCCTACGGTGTCAAACCGACTACATGAATACATTTAATCAAATTATCCGCGGCATCCTTTTTCTGATCCTTGCCATATTCGGCATGGCAATGGCGTTTGTCTTCATGCTGTCCACGGCCATTGCCGTAGGCGTGCTGTACGTCGTTGCAAAGATCAAAGGCCGGCCCTTCGGCGTACGAGCCTACTGGGAGGAACGCCGCAAGCCGGGAACCAGCTCGCCGGGCTTCAACAAGAAAGACGTCGTCGACGTCGAAATGCGCGAAATTCCCTAAAAATCCGCTGCACAGCCCAAGCGGAAAGCAGGCGTTGCGGATCAGGATGAGCCCTGACACAAAAGCAGCCTCTGCGGGCTATTTTGTGCCTGGCGAATCCGAACAGCATGTAGTCTGCGAGGTGGGCATCAACATCCCTGTCCGCCTGCCGCCAACACACAAGACGCACTGATCAGCGCGATTCATTACAATACGCCATTACGGCCAGCGTAGCCCGTTTCACGCCGGCCTTTTGGCTTTGCGCCGTCCGCTCCCGCCACCAACCTTTGTCATATACGCATAATTAATTCATGTCGCGCACGATATTCGTTACCACCGCCCTGCCCTACGCCAATGGTTCGTTTCATATTGGCCACATCATGGAATACATCCAGGCCGACATCTGGGTGCGAACCATGCGCATGGCCGGCCATACCGTACATTTCGTAGGCGCCGACGACGCCCACGGCGCGCCCATCATGCTGAAAGCGGAAAGCGAAAACATCACGCCGCAAGCCCTGGTTGCCCGTTACGCCAGCGAGCGGCCCCGCTACCTGAACGGGTTTCACATCAAATTCGACCATTGGCACTCGACGGATTCGGCCGAAAACATTGAGCTGTCCCAGGACATTTATCGCCGCTTGAAGAAAGCCGGCTTCATCACCAGCCGTTCGGTCGAGCAGTTCTACGATCCAGTCAAGGGCATGTTCCTGCCCGATCGCTATATCAAGGGCGAATGCCCCACCTGTCACGCCAAGGATCAATACGGCGACTCCTGCGAATCGTGCGGTGCAGTCTATACGCCCACCGACCTGATCGAGCCTTACTCCACCCTAACCAAGGCCCGGCCGCTGCTGAAGTCATCCGAGCACTTTTTCTTCCAGCTTTCCGACCCGCGCTGCGTGGAGTTTCTGCAAGAATGGACCACTGGCAGCAATCGCAACGGAAACAAGCGCCTGCAAAGCGAGGTTCTGGCGAAAACCCGCGAATGGCTGGGCACGGGCGAAGAAGGCAGCCAGGCCAACCTGGCCGACTGGGATATTTCGCGCGATGCACCCTATTTTGGCATCGAGATCCCCGACGCGCCGGGTAAATACTTCTATGTCTGGCTGGACGCCCCCGTCGGTTACCTGGCTGCCCTTAAAGCCTATTGCAAGCAACAAGACATCGATTTCGACGCCCTGCTGGACCCCGAAGGGCCCACCGAGCAGGTGCACTTCATCGGCAAGGACATCGTCTATTTTCATGCGCTGTTCTGGCCCGCCATGCTGAAATTCGCCGGGCGTAAAACGCCGGACGGCCTGCATGTGCACGGGTTCATTACCGTCAGCGGCGAGAAAATGTCCAAGAGCCGGGGCACCGGGATCTCCCCACTGCGCTACCTGGAAATCGGCATGGATGCCGAATGGCTGCGCTATTACATTGCGGCCAAACTGAATGCCCACGTCGAAGACCTGGATTTCAATCCAGACGACTTCATTGCACGCGTGAACAGCGACCTGATCGGCAAGTACGCAAATATTGCCAGCCGGGCCGCCAACTTCATCAGCAAGCATTTCGACGGCAAACTGGCGTATTCCGGAGACACCCAGTCGTTTGTCGCCGAAATTACGCAAACCGCGGCCCAGGTGCAGGCCGATTTCGAAGCGCGCGAGTACGGCCGCGCCATTCGCCGCACCATGGCTTTCGCCGACCAGATCAACCAGGCCTTTGATGCCGCTCAGCCCTGGGTGCTGGCCAAAGGCCTGGCACAGGCGGGCGACGAGCAAAAACTACTGCTGCAAGACATTTGCTCACGGGCACTGGCCGGCTTCAAAGCGCTGTCCGTCATGTTGACGCCTGTGCTGCCCATGCTGACTGACAAAGTCGCCCGCGAGCTTTTTAGCGAAGCCTCGCCCTATACCTGGGCCGACGCCGCCGTATTGCCCGCCCACGTGCAAAAGTTCAAACACCTTATGCAACGCGTCGACCCACAGCAGCTCGACGATCTGTTCGAACCGCCTGCCGCCACCGTGCCCGCTCCCGGCGGCCTGCCCATTGCCGATGTCATCGACATCAAGGATTTCGCCAAGGTCGACCTGCGCATTGCCCAGATCGTCAGTTGCGAGCCCGTCGAAGGCTCCGACAAGCTTCTGCGCCTAATGCTCGACGTCGGCGAAGGACGCCACCGCCAAGTGTTTTCAGGCATCAAGTCGGCTTACGAGCCCGCCGACCTGGTCGGCAAGCTCACTGTCATGGTCGCCAACCTGGCGCCGCGCAAAATGCGCTTTGGCGTGTCGGAAGGCATGGTCCTGGCCGCCGGCCACGAAGATGCGTCTGTCGATTCAGGCATCTACATCCTGCAACCCTGGCCCGGCGCCCAGCCAGGCCTGCGCATTACCTAGGGCCGTCAGTGGAACGAGGTCTGGATCCCATCCGCCAGGCTGCGGGCCGAACCAGCACCCTGGTCAGTGTCGCCGTCAACATCATACTGACGGCACTTCAAGCGGTGGTCGGCATCCTGGCCCAATCCCAGGCCCTGGTGGCCGATGCCGTGCATTCGTTCTCGGACCTTGTCGCCGACGCCGTGGTGCTGGTCGCCAACGCAAAAGGCCAGAAAGCACCCGACGCCGACCACCCCTACGGGCACCTGCGCTTCGAAACCGCCGCGTCCATGATATTGGGCGTATTGCTGCTGATCGTAGGCGCCGGCATGCTCTGGACCGCCTTTACACGGCTTCAAAACCCGGCCGACATACCACGCGTGCATTATGCGGCGCTGGTGGTCGCGGTGTTCACCCTGGTCGCCAAGGAATCGTTGTTTCGCTATATGCTTCGCGTCGGACGGCGGGTGCGTTCCTCGATGCTGGTGGCAAATGCCTGGCACGCGCGATCCGATGCCGCCTCTTCCCTGGTGGTTGCCATCGGCATTATCGCCAACCTGGCGGGCTTTCCCATGGCCGACCCCCTGGCCGCGCTCATCGTCGGGATATTCGTTGGGCGAATGGGCTGGAAATTCTTCTGGAACTCATTCAGCGACCTCATGGACCGCGCCGTCGACGATGAAACCGAAAACCGGATTCGCGACCATTTGCTCGCCACCCCCGGCGTGCTTGGACTGCACGACCTGAAGACTCGTAAGCTGGGTGACATGATCTGGGTCGAAGTCGACCTGGAAATGGACGCCGGCCTGACGATCGCACAAGGCCACGCCATCGCCGTCGCAGCGCGCCAGCGGGTCATGGACAACGAGGCCGTCCTGGATGTCATGACCCATTTCGACCCTGTCGTCGCGCAACCCAACAAATAACCCCAGCTTGGCGTCCAATCTTTTCACTCGGCAAGGTTGTCGCAACCCGGTTTGAAGACGTATGCTAGTTAACACGACACCGACGCGCCAGCGTGGCGTCGGCTACCTGACAACATCACCTTTAGAAGGCTTTCCATGTCCGCCAACGATCTGCAACTTACCGACGCCGCGCTTTTACGCCAACAATGCTATATCAATGGCCAATGGGTCGATGCAGACTCAAAACAACGCATGGATGTCGCCAACCCCGCAACGGGGCAAACGCTTGCCTGCGTACCAGACGCAGGCGCGACGGAAACGCGCCGCGCCATCGACGCCGCCAACCTGGCCTTACCGGGCTGGAAAGCCCTGACCGCCGCCGCCCGCTCCCGCATACTGCGAAAATGGTTCGAACTGCTTCTTGAGCACAAGGATGACCTGGCTCGCCTGATGACGCTGGAGCAAGGCAAGCCACTGGCCGAGTCCCGAGGTGAAATTGTCTACGCCGCCTCGTTTCTTGAATGGTTCGCCGAAGAAGGCAAGCGCGCCTACGGAGAAATCATTCCCTCGCCGGCCACCGACCGCCGCCTGATGGTGTTGCGCCAACCGGTTGGCGTGTGCGCTGCCATCACGCCCTGGAATTTTCCTTCCGCCATGATCACCCGCAAAGCCGGCCCCGCGCTGGCGGCAGGCTGCACCCTGGTCGTCAAGCCTGCCGAAGCCACCCCGCTGTCGGCCCTGGCCCTGGCCGAGCTGGCCGAGCGCGCCGGCATGCCGCCGGGCGTGCTTAACATCGTTACCGGCGACGCACGCGCCATTGGCGGGGAAATGACTTCCAACCCCATCGTACGCAAGCTGTCGTTCACCGGCTCCACCGAGGTCGGCCGACTGCTCATGGAACAATGCGCTCCCGACATCAAGAAAATGTCGCTCGAACTGGGCGGAAACGCGCCTTTCATTGTGTTCGACGACGCCGATCTGGATGCCGCCGTTCAGGGCGCCATCGCTTCCAAGTACCGCAACTCGGGCCAGACTTGCGTGTGCACCAACCGTTTCCTCATCCAGGACGGGATCTACGATGCCTTTGCCGAAAAACTGCAGGCTGCCGTCGCCAAGCTTAAAGTGGGCAATGGACTGGAAGGCGAAGTGGTGCAAGGCCCCCTGATTGACGAAGCCGCCGTGGAGAAAGTGGAGAAGCTTCTAGCGGATGCCGTCGATAAAGGCGGAAAAGTCATCCAGGGTGGGAAACGCCATGTCCTGGGAGGCAGTTGGTTCGAACCCACGGTCATCACCCAGGTCACCCGCGACATGAGCATTTTCAGCCAGGAAATTTTCGGCCCGGTCTCCGCGCTTACCCGCTTTCACACTGAAGAGCAGGCGGTGGAAATGGCCAACGACACCGAGTTCGGTCTGGCATCCTACTTCTACACCAAGGATCTGGCCCGTATCTGGCGCGTCTCCGAAGGCCTGGAATACGGAATGGTGGGGATCAACACCGGCCTGATTTCAACGGAAGTGGCACCTTTCGGCGGCATCAAAAGTTCAGGCCTGGGCCGTGAAGGGTCGCGACACGGGCTGGACGACTACACCGAACTGAAATACCTGGCGCTGGCCGGTATTTAAGGCGGGGTCGCCCCCAAGCACTACCGTGCCCTCGTTCCAGTTGCGCGATCTATCCTTACGTGGTGAAACGCCTTTAGCATTCGCTCTTTGACGCCTCGCCGCTCTGTGACACCCCGCGCGAACGCGGGGTGTAGGGGCGTCAAGCCTGCTTAAGGTCGGCGCGCCGGTTGTCGGTCTTGTAGGGCGCGGGCTTCACGATGGCCCGGATCGCCTTCTGGGGGCCATTGGGCAGGCCCCAGTAGACCGTCACTTCGTTGTCGATATCCGCCTGGTCGACATCGATGGTGCACAACGAAATCATTTTTCGGAAAAAATAGCTGTACCCGCGCGACGTGGCCACGCCAACGAGCTTGTCGCCTTTCAGAACCTTGTCGGACCACATGCAACCCCGCTGCTCGCGCGGTAAATCCATAAAGGGATAGACTTCGCCGGGGCGGAACAACGATGCCTGCACGTCCAGCACGTCGTCGGCATTCCATTCAAGCGTGCGAATCGTGCGGCGCGGCGATGCAACTTCTTTTTCAAGCGCGTCGCGCCCGATGAAGTCGTGATCGAACTTGACGTTGCGCCCCCAGCCCAACTCGACCGGACTGCGATAGTAATCGCTGACATCCTTGCCGTCGAAACTGCCGGCCACATTGAACGTCTTGGCGAACGTCGGCATGGCTGCCTCGAACTCGACCCGATAGTCGGCCAGCTCATCGCCAAATATGGCCGGCAGGTAGTCGGCCACGATCGTGGGAAAGCAGGCCTCGAGGTGGTTCATGGTGATGCCGCGCGAACCGAGCCTGCGCAAGCCAAAGGCCTCGCCAGCCTTAACAATGGCGTCGTAGACTTCCGGACCATGGGCAATCGGCCCCTGCAGTTCGAAGCCGATCTCGCCGGACATGCCCTGCCGCAATGCCAGCATCTTGTGTCCCGCGATCTCGATCTCGCCATGATGCATGAACTTGATGTTGCGCAGGTCGCCCTTGGCGATGCTCTCGAGCAATGCCAGGGAATTGGGGCCGGCCACTTGGAACATGAACCAATCGTCAGTCACGGTGTGGGCGTCGTACTTGCCATGCCTTAGGTGATAGTCAACCCAGAACCCGCCACGACCATGCAACATGAACTCTTGGTCGGCCAGGCGGCTTAGCACGCCTTCGTGAATGACCTTGCCGTCGTGGTTGCAATGGATCAGATGCTTGGCCTGGCCGATAGCGAAGTTGGCCATGCTGTTGACCGACAGATCCGACAGAAGCTTGAGGGCATCGGGCCCAATGACACGCCGCTGCCAAAGGAACGACCAGTCGCCTAGCGAAACCGTCTGCTTCCAGGACAGGTTCTCGTCCATCCAATCGGTGTACTCGGGCAACCCAAACCGGACCCCGAAGTAACCCGGAGGCGTCTGGCGTAGTTGTTCCATGGTGGGCTTCATAATGCTTCCTTGATTCTTTTGGAGCGGGTGAAGGGAATCGAACCCCGCAACCAATTCATAATTAAAAATAAGCTTTCTAAGATTCGGTCACCCGAATTAGGCCCGATTTTCAGGCCGCTTTCAACCTCAGTGCAATTCAGCACACGACAGCGGCCTGACAGGATGTTCGGGCTAGCCGTCCATCTTGCAAAGCTTGGCATACGGGTCGCTGTGATCCGTGGCAACGGTGCTCAGCGGCTTGAAGGCCAGGTTGCCCTGGTCGTCGCGCTGTACCTGCACCAAGTACCAGTCCTGGATCGGGAACTGGTTAGGCCCAAACTTGAACTTGCCGCGGACGCTGGTGAAGTCTGCTTTGCGCAGGGCCTCGCGGAACTGGACGGCCTTGCCGGTAATGTCGCCATCGACAGCCTTAAGCGCCGATGCCACCAGCAACGCGGTATCGTACGAGGTTGCCGCATACGAAGTGGGCATGCGTCCATATTCTTTCTGGAATCTTTCGACAAAAGCCTTGCTTGCCGCATTGTCCGTTAATGCCGTCCAGGGTGAACTAAGGTAGTAGCCTTCGGTGGCCTCGCCCGTCGCCGCAATCATGCGGTCATCGAGCCCCAAGGTCGTGACCATTTTGACCGAATCACCCAAACCGGAATTATGGAACTGTTTGGAAAAGTTAATGCCGGGCCCGCCGGGCAGAAATTGGAAAATTGCATCGGGCTTGAGCGAGCGAATACGGGCCAGCTCAACGGAGAAGTCCGACTGATCCAGCTTGGTATAGATTTCCGCCAGGACTTCGCCATCATAGGCGCTCTTGAACCCATTGACGGAATCGCGGCCCGCCTGATAGGCCGATGCGATCAGCACAATCTTTTTCGCGCCGATCTCGTTGGCCACCATGGCCGCCGTATCGCTATGCGAGTCGTTCTGGAACGCTACGCCGAACAGATTCTTGTTGCACGCCTTGCCTGCAAAATTGGAGGGCCCCGCGTTCAGACTGACATAGAAACCGCCTTCCTTGACCACCGAAGGCACGACCGCCGCCATAACGTTGGAAAAGTTGATTCCAGTAAACAGGCGGATGCCCTCCTGGAGCATTTTCTCGGCCGATTGCTTGCCGGTGCTGGGCTTGAGGCCGTCATCTTCGACCACCAATTCGACAGGAACCCCACCCAGCTTGCCGCCCTCTTCCCGGATCGCCAGCGCAAAACCATCGCGTTCGTCTTCGCCGATATACCCTGCGGGCGTCGACAATGTGCCGATGAAACCAATCTTCACGGGCTCTTGCGCCTGGACCAGCGCAGTTGAGGACGACAAGACCAGTGCAATACCTAGTTTCTTTACATACTTCATGTTTATCCTTTGTAGAAATCCAGCAGGCGCATTTCACCGCCTGCAAAGCCTATCGCAGCCGCATAGACGACGCCTTGAGCCGCCAGTCGCTGGCCCGAAGCCTATTCCTATTTTATGGTTGCCGCTCGCACAGGGGTTGAGAAAAATCAAGGGCTTGATTGGTTTTTGTTCTATTTTTCAAGCAAGATCGCCAGTGGAGCGGGTGAAGGGAATCGAACCCTCGTCTTAAGCTTGGGAAGCTTCTGCTCTACCATTGAGCTACACCCGCCACGATACGGCGCGCAAATTATAACGCCAGTTCGAGCGCTAGTCGGAAACGGCCCCAAATGTCATGGGCGCACGCCCGGGGCCGGCACATTATAATTCGCCCATGAGTTCGCAATCCCAATCCAGCACCATCCATAACAACGCAGCCGCCGAGCTTGCCGGCGCAGGGCCTGCGGGCGTCGACGATCCGGCCAGCACTGCGCCTTCGGATGGCGGCAGCCAGGACGCCGTCCCATCCGGCGCCGATCCCATCGCCTCCGGCAAGCCGCACACGCCGGCACATATTCGCAGTTTCGTGCACCGGCGCAGCCACATCACGCCCGGCCAGCAAGAGGCATTGGAACGGCTAATGCCCCAGTGGGCCGTTTCGTACAAGCCCGCGCTGTTATCAATGGAGCAAACCTTCGGAAGGCAGGCGCCCACCGTGCTGGAAATTGGCTTTGGCATGGGGGAAACTACCGCAAAGATCGCGCTGGCCCGGCCCGAGGACAATTTCCTGGGAGTCGAGGTCTTTAATGCGGGTGTAGGGGCCATGCTGCGGCGTATCGACGAAGCGCAGATACAAAACGTACGCATCATCCAGCACGATGCCGTCGAGGTGGCGCGCGACATGATTGCGCCCGACTCGCTGGCCGGCGTGCATATCTATTTCCCCGACCCTTGGCCAAAGAAGCGTCACCACAAGCGCCGCCTGATCCAGCCGCCCTTCATCGCCTTGCTGGCCAGCCGGATCGCTCCGGGGGGCTATATCCACTGCGCGACCGACTGGGAGCACTACGCACACCAGATGCTTCAGGTGTTAAGCGCGGAACCTTTGCTGGTCAATACATGCGAGAGTTATGCGCCGCGCCCCGATTTTCGTCCGCAGACCAAGTTCGAAACCCGCGGCCTGCGTCTTGGCCATGGTGTCTGGGACCTTATCTTCAAACGGAAAGCCTAAGGTTGCAAACGGACAGCCCAAGGCACCCACTCACTAGGTGCCCGCTTCAAGTGGATGCTCGGAAGGCGGCAATAGGCACTTGTTTGCATGCACGCGCGGCGCACTGAAAACTCGCAAAAAGAAAGCAAATTACAGAAAGATGAACGTAAGTTAAACGAATTTGGTGGTGTTATAATACGTTGAATCACGATGCAAATTCACTCGGATCCAGGCACATACCCTGTTTGGCTTCGAGCATATGCCATCGTATCAGCGACGCCGGCTACGCACTCCACAATGCCAGGCATACTTCAGCAACGATCAGCCGCCACCAGGCAATACATCCGGTAACGGCGACTTATTTTTGTGACTACCCGTATGAACCTTCTGATTAATGGCTCCGCCCAACAGTTCCAGAACATCAGCACCGTGGCCGATCTGATTCGTGTTCTGGGTTATGCGGGGCGGCGCGTCGCCATCGAACGCAATGGGGATATCGTTCCCCGCAGCCAGCACACGCGTGTGCAACTGGCCGACAACGACGAAATCGAAATCGTCGTTGCCGTGGGCGGGGGTTAAGCTCCCCCCTGCACTATCACCTACCTCAGGCTGCGGCGCGTGTCCGAGTCACATCCGTGCTGAACAACTGTGCCTTTTCCTGGTGCAGCGTAAAGTTGAACACAATGTGCGAGAACTCGCCCTTCAGTCCATATTTGGCGGCCTGAGCGTCATCATTTACTTTATTGACCGGCGGCACCAAGCCTTCGCGGGTTGCGAACGCAAAGTCGTCCCACAAATAGGGGTCGCCATCAATATTGATTTGCGTGGTCAGCTTGCGATGACCATCGGCAGTTACAAAGAAATGAATATGCGCAGGGCGCGAGCCATGCCGTCCCAGTTTTTTCAGGATGGTATCGGTGGCGCCATTGGGCGGCACGCTATAGCCCAAAGGCATGACGCTTTGGAAACAGTAACGGCCGTTATCGTCCGTACGGATACTGCGGCGCAGGTTGAAGTCGGGCTGCGAAGGATCAAAGTACGAGTAATTGCCCAAGTGATTGGCATGCCATACCTCGACCAGCGCATTGCGCAAGGGCGTGCCGTCCTCCGAGAACACTTGCCCTTCCATCACCAGCGGCTCGCCCACTTCGTCGTCGCCGCACATCTTGGCAAAGCCGGTCGACTCGGGTGCGCCGGACACATACAGCGGGCCCTCAATGGTGCGCGGCGTCGTGTTGCCCGCCAGGCCGGCTGCCGCCTCGGCCTCGTCCATGCGCACATCCAGCAGGCGCTCGAAGCCCAGACCGGCCGCGATCAGGCCGTACTCTTTACCGCTCGCGCCCAGGAAGTTCAAGGCCGTCCAGAATTCGCTGGGAGATATATCGAACTCGTCGATAGTGTGGAAAAGGTCGCTCACAATGCGATTAATGATCGCCTTGATCCGCTCGTCGGCAACCTCGCCTTCAGTCGCCGCGATCTGTTTCAATAAATTTTCAACGGACTGCTTGCTCATCTTCGTCTCCAAAGGACTTTCAAGAATTAGGGTTTAAAATTCAGCGGTCGTCATCACGAATCGACGACGGGTGCCGGCACAGCGCTTCGACCTTAAGATCCATGTACGGATACAAGGGCAAAGCCATCAACAGGTCGTGCAGCTCTTGGTTGCTCTCAATATCGAAGATGCTGATATTGGCGTATTGGCCGGCCACGCGCCAGATATGACGCCACTTACCATCGCGCTGCAGCGTTTGCGAGTATTCCTTTTCCTTCTTCTTCAGGGCATCGATAGCGTCCGGATCGGCATCGAGCGGAATATTCACGTTCATTTCAACTTTGAATAACATAGGATCTCCCTTGATCAGGCCGTGGCCCGCTGAGTACTTTTGGTGAATTCACGCGGTCAACTTCGTAAGCCTGGGCTTGCCGAGCATGCAAATTCACCAAATAGCATGCTAAGTTTGACGCGTATAGAAAGCCAGCTTGTCTTCGTCCAGCTCGATGCCCAGGCCAGGGCCTTTGGGCAACTTCAACGAAAATTCGCTGTAATCCAGCGGCGTCGTTAGAATTTCATCCTTCAAGAGCAGCGGGCCGAACATTTCACTGCCCCACTCCAACGAATTGATGGTTGAAAACAGATGCGCCGCGGCAATGGTGGAAATCGACCCTTCAAGCATGGTGCCGCCATATAACGAGACATCGGCCGCCTCGGCAATCGATATCAAGTCGCGGGCGCCCTGCAAGCCGCCCGCCTGCTCGATCTTGATGGCAAACACGTTGGCGCAGCGCCCCGCCGCCAGCACGAAGCCATCGTGCGGCCCACGCAAGGCTTCATCCGCCATAATGGGCACCCGCCCCAACGCGGTCAATCGAGCCATCCCGGCAAGGTTCTTGTAGTGTATGGGCTGCTCAAGCAGCTCCACACCCACATCCGACAAGACCTGCAGGCTGGATACGGCCTGTGTTTCGGTCCAGCCCTGGTTAACGTCGACCCGTAGGCTGACGTCGTCGCCCAGCGCCTTCTTGATGCTTTCAATGTGCTTCAGGTCGTCCTTGACCGACTGCATGCCGATCTTCAGTTTGAACACATTGTGCCGCCGCTGGTCAAGCATCTGACGGGCTTCCGCAATGTCGAACTGCGTATCACCGCTGGCCAGGGTCCACGCCACAGGAATCGCGTCGCGTACCCGGCCGCCGAACAACTCACTGAGCGATACTCCCAACCGCTTGGCACGCGCATCGTACAACGCGGTTTCAATCGCCGACTTGGCGAAATGATTGTCTTTGATGGCCCGGTTAATTTGCTGGCGCAGCGCGGCAATGCCATTGGCCGGCTTGCCAATCAGCAAAGGCCGAAAATAGGCATCGATATTCGTCTTGATGCTTTCAGGGCTTTCGCCGCCGTAGTTCAAGCCGCCGATCGTGGTCGCCTCACCGATACCTTCCACGTCATCCGACGCCTGGATGCGTACGATGACCATGGACTGTGCACCCATGGTGGCTACCGACATTCTGTGGGGACGTATGGTGGGGATATCCACGATTACGGTCGTGACATCCCTGATAATTGGCTCCATCTCATTCTTCTTCAGGTCTATGACCTGGAAAGTATATGTGTCAATTATCTTACGCGTCCAATATCATTTTCAGCAGAATTCATACCTTATAGGTATGGATAAACATGCATACCCCATGGGCCATCAGCGCAGAAAAGCAATTGGGCCGCGCGCGCTTAAGCCGCCGTACTGTAGTACTGCAGAGCGGTTTTCTTGGCCATCTCGATGACTTCGCGCAAGAGCGGCGAATCACTATCCTTGATCCAGCTCATCATCACCGACGAGGTGAAGTCGGGGGCGCTCAGTGCAATGAACTCTATATCGCTGCGCTGCATGCATTGGACCGACGCGGGCACCAGGGTAATGCCCAGACCCGCCGCAACCAGGCCAATGGCCGTCTGCATCTCGTTGGCTTCAAAGGCAATATTCAAGCTGTAGCCGAAGCGCTCGAACAAGCCGATTATATGGTCGGCATAGCTGGGGCGCGGCGTAGCCGGATACAGTACGAAGGGTTCAAGAAGAATGTCGTCGACTCCCACGCTTGCGCGCCCCGACAGGGCGTGATTCTTGGGCACGACCACGACCAGTTCTTCCTGGACCAGAACCAGGCGCTCGATATCCGGGTCGTCCAGAAGCAGACGCCCGATTCCGATTTCGATGCGACCGGCCTTAAGCGCCTTGAACTGCTGAAGCGTCGTCATCTCGGCCAGGCCAATTTCCGCGCGATCGTTCAGACCGGAAAGATTGCGAATGAACGCCGGGCCAAATCCATAAAGCATGGACGGCACGAAACCGATGCCAAACCACTGCTTGCGCTTTTCAGCAATGCGTCGGGTACCGGCCACAATGTCGTCGAGCCGGCTGGAAAAATACATGGTCTGATCGAAAAAGAACTTCCCGGCATCGGTCAACCGAATCGAGCGGCCCAGGCGCTCGAATAAATCGGCGCCGAGCTCTTCTTCAAGCTGGCGGATCTGGCGGCTTAAAGGCGGCTGCGCGATATGAAGCCGTTGAGCCGCCTTGGTAAAGCTAAGCTCTTCAGCCACGCACTGGAAATACCGGATCTGGCGCAACTCCATTCGTGTGCCCTCTTCTACCTGTGTGTTGGCGCGAAGGTCTGTCGCCGGGGGCGCAGGCTAGCGGCCAAAGCCGCCGAATCCCCCCTTGCCCATGCCTTTCATGCCGCCCATGGCGCGCATCATCTTGGCCATGCCGCCTTTCTTCATTTGCTTCATCATGCCCTGCATTTGCTCGAACTGGGTCAGCAGGCGGTTTACTTCCTGCACCGGCACACCGGCCCCGGCGGCAATGCGGCGCTTGCGCGACGCTTTCAAAAGCTCGGGCTTGGCGCGTTCGCCAGGCGTCATGGAATTCAGGATGCCTTCGGTGCGACGCAACTGTTTTTCCGCCTGGCCGCTTTGCAACTGGCTGGCCGCCTGCGCAAACTGCGCCGGCAACTTTTCGAGCATGGAGCCCATGTCGCCCATTTTCTTGACCTGCTGCAACTGATCGCGAAAATCGTTCAGGTCGAACTTGTTGCCCGATTTGATCTTGCTGGCCAGCTTCTGGGCTTCGGCGATATCGATGTTCTTCTGCGCCTGCTCGACCAACGACACGATGTCGCCCATGCCAAGCACGCGCTGCGCCATGCGTTCCGGGTGGAAGGGTTCCAGCCCGTCGAGCTTTTCGGACACCCCCACGAATTTCAGCGGCTTGCCGGTAATATGGCGTACCGACAACGCCGCGCCGCCACGGGCGTCGCCATCCAGCTTGGTCAGCACAATGCCGGTAAGCGGCAGGGCCTCGGCAAACGCCTTGGCGGTATTGACCGCATCCTGACCCTGCATAGCGTCAACTACGAACAAGGTTTCAATGGGACGCAGCAAATCGTGCAGCGCACGGATCTCGCGCATCATTTCCTGATCGATGCCCAGCCGGCCGGCCGTATCGACGATCAGAACTTCATAGTGGTGGCGCTTGGCATGATCCAACGCGCCCCGGGCGATGTCTTCGGGCTTCTGACTGGTATCGGACGGTAAGAAGTCGACATTCACCTGCGCCGCCACGGTCTTCAACTGCTCAATCGCCGCCGGGCGATAGACGTCGCCACTGACCACCAGCACCTTTTTCTTGCCGGTTTTGCGGCCCTGGTGCATGTGGCTGCCTTCGCTGAGCCACTTGGCCAGCTTACCGGTGGTGGTGGTTTTCCCCGCGCCCTGCAGGCCCGCCATCAGGATAACCGCAGGGGGCTGGGTGGCCAGCGAAAGCTCGCCGGCCTCGGGGCCCAGGTCGCCGCCCATCAGTGCGGTGAGTTCTTTGTGCACCACGCCCACCAGCGCCTGGCCGGGGTTCAGGCTGCCTACGACATCTTGCCCCATGGCCCGCTCTTTTACCCGAGCAATGAAATCGCGCACGACTGGCAGGGAGACGTCGGCCTCCAGCAGGGCCATGCGCACTTCGCGCAACATGTCTTGGGTGTTGGCCTCGGTAAGACGGGCCTCGCCGCGCATGGTTTTGACGGCGCGGGAAAGACGCTGGGTGAGGTTTTCGAGCATAACGATGGTTTCGCTTAAACTAGTTGGTATCCGGGAAGTCGAATTAAACTGACGCCGACAGGGCATTATGCCCTACCGTCGCCCAACCATTCAGGAACTATGTCCGCAGGCATTGTATTTCACTCGCTGGCCGCATTGGCCTACGCCATTCTGGCCGGCCTGTTGTGGCGGCCGCTGATGCATGGCAGCCCGCAGGTAAAGGCAGGCGCCACCGGGCGCGTGTGCCTGCTGGGCGCCATCGT
Source organism: Pusillimonas sp. (assembly GCA_044464765.1). Classification (GTDB taxonomy): domain Bacteria; phylum Pseudomonadota; class Gammaproteobacteria; order Burkholderiales; family Burkholderiaceae_B; genus JBIQKZ01. Next base: position 9,320 of record JBIQKZ010000010.1, on the reverse strand, counting down.
GCTGCATGGCATTGCTTTATATCAGTCGATATTAATGGGTTACAGCTTGCACTTGGGCTGGGCGTTGGCGTTATCGGCCGCCATCTGGTTGGGAATGATCGTCTTCTGGCTTGAAAGCCTGTTCATCCGTATCGACGGGCTACTGCTCATTTTACTCCCCGCTGCGGCCTTTGTCGCCGCGCTGGCGGCCGTGTTCCCCCACGTCCATTTGGTAGCCAATGCCGGCGATGCCTGGTTGCGCGGCCATCTGGTAATCGCCCTGATGGCGTATGGGCTGACCACCGTGGCGGCCTTGCAAGCCATGCTGATGGCCACGCTCGACCGCTACCTGCACCGCCCGGTCGAACAAGCCGGCGCCCGCAGCGCCGTCAGCCGCGCCCTTGACGCCATGCCGCCGCTGCTGGTCCAGGAACAACTGCTGTTCCGCCTGATATGGATCAGCTTCCTGATGCTGACCCTCACCGTGTTCTCGGGCGCCCTGGTGTCCATGCGCCTGATCGGCGTCATGTTCCCCCTGGACCACAAAACCGTTTTCACCTTGCTGTCGTGGCTGACGTTTGCGGGTTTGCTCACCGGCCGCTACCTGCGCGGCTGGCGCGGCCGCATCGCCCTGCGCTGGACCCTGGTGGGCTTTGCCTTTGTGCTGCTGTCGTATACCGGCAGCCAATTCGTCATCGACGTCATTCTTAAACGGGGCTAATCGTGGGCAAATTATTGTTCTGGGCCGTTATTATCATCGGTCTGCTGGTCGCAGCCCGGGTGCTTGCACGCCAAGCGGGCCGACATGCCGACAACCCGCAGCCACGCGCCCAAGGCCAGCGCCCTCAGGCCATGCCCGCGCCCGAATCCATGGTGCGCTGCGCCCATTGCGGCATCCACTTGCCGCGCTCTGAAGCGGTGCTGATGAACGGCCAGACCTGGTGCAGCCAAGAACATGCGTCGCTGGGGGTGAAATGAGCGTGCTGGCCCTGGATCGCCGCGGCTGGCTGAAACCTCTGCCCGGCGTACAGCTGCTGCCTTCCCCCAACCACGACCGCCGGCCGGCCGGTATTAGCCCTTATCTGCTGGTGATCCACAACATCAGCCTGCCACCCGGCGAGTTCGGCGGCGAGGCGGTCAAAGACCTGTTCCTTAATCGCCTGGACCTCAACGCCCATCCCTGGTATGAAAACGTGCGCGGCCTGAAGGTATCAGCGCACTTCCTGGTTCAACGCTGCGGCAGCGTAACCCAGTTCGTTTCCACGCTAGACCGCGCCTGGCACGCAGGGGTATCGCGCTACCGTGACCACGAGCGCTGCAATGACTTTTCCATCGGTATCGAACTGGAAGGCACGGACACCCTGCCCTATGCCGACGAGCAATACCACGCCCTGAAGCAGTTGACCCTGTGCCTGCGCAACCACCATCCGCTGCGTGCGGTACAGGGCCACGAACATATCGCCCCAGGCCGGAAAACCGACCCGGGGCCTGCCTTCAAGTGGCGTCGCTACGGGCGCGAAGCGGGCTGGTTATTAAGGCAGTTGCCCCCGCTTCACCCGTAAAGCCTTAGCTCTTCAGCAACAGGCGATTCACCCGCCGCACAAACGACGCCGAATCGGCCAACTGCGCGCCTTCGGCCAGCATGGCCTGATCCAGTAGCAGCAAGGCCCATTCCTCGAAATCCGCCTCGTTGGCCGCCTGCACCCGGGCGATCAAGGCATGCTCGGGGTTGATTTCAAGAATGGGCTTGACCTCGGGCGCTTCCTGACCGGCCGCCTGCAACATGCGCAGCAAGTGCGGGCTAAGCTCGTTGGCGTCCACCACCACGCAGGCGGGCGAATCCACCAGGCGTGCCGTCACGCGGACTTCCTTGACCTTGTCGCCCAGCGTCGTTTGAAGACGCTCGACCAGCGGCTTGAAGGTTTCGGCCACTTCCGACTGATGTTTCTTTTCCTCTTCGTCGGCCAGTTGATCCAGGTCCAGACCGCCCTTGGCCACGGAGACCAGCGGCTTTCCGTCGAAGTCGCGCAGATAGGACAGCATCCACTCGTCGACCCGGTCGGACAACAGCAACACCTCCAGCCCCTTTTTGCGGAAGATCTCCAGGTGCGGGCTGTTGCTGGCCGCCGCGTACGATTCGGCGGTCACGTAGTAGATCTTGTCCTGACCTTCCTTAAGGCGGCCCACATAGTCAGCAAGAGACACGGTTTGCGCCGGCGTATCGGCATGCGTGCTGGCAAAGCGCAGCAGACCGGCGATACGATCCTTATTGGCCATGTCTTCGCCCGTGCCTTCCTTCAGCACCTGGCCGAACTGTTCCCAGAACTGAGCGTACTGCTCGGGCTTGTTCTCGGCCATGTCATCGAGCAACGACAGAATCCGCTTGGCCGAACCTTCGCGAATGACGCGCACATCGCGGCTTTCTTGAAGAATCTCGCGCGACACATTCAGCGGCAGGTCCGACGAATCGATCACCCCGCGCACAAAACGCAGGTAGTTGGGCAGCAGTTGTTCTGCGTCGTCCATGATGAACACGCGTTTCACATACAGCTTGACGCCGCGCCGGCCCTCGCGATCCCATAAGTCCATGGGCGCGCGCTTGGGGATATACAGCAGCTGTATGTATTCGCTGCGGCCTTCAACGCGATTATGCGTCCAGGTAAGGGGGTCGTCGAAATCATGCGCCACGTGCTTGTAGAACTCGGCATACTGCTCGTCGTCGATGTCCGATTTGGACCGCGTCCACAGGGCATTGGCCTGGTTGACCGTTTCCCACTCGGCCGTCTTGACCTGTTCGGACTTTTCCTGATCCCACTCTTCTTTCAGCATCTGCACGGGCAGGGAAATGTGGTCGGAATAGCGGCGCAACACTTCACGCAGCTTCCAGCCGCTCAGGAAATCATCTTCGCCTTCGCGCAAGTACAGGGTGACCGACGTGCCGCGATCGGCCTTTTCCACCTGGGTCACGGAAAACTCGCCCTGACCGTCGGATTCCCACAGGACAGCGTCGGTTGCCTCTGTGCCGGCGCGGCGGCTTAGCACCGATACTTTCTCGGCCACAATAAAGGACGAATAGAACCCGACCCCAAACTGGCCGATCAGGTGAGCGTCTTTTTGCTTGTCGCCGGTAAGGCGGGAAAAGAATTCTTTCGTGCCCGAACGTGCAATGGTGCCCAGGTTGGCAATTGCCTCGTCGCGCGACAACCCGATCCCATTGTCGGAAATGGTGATGGTGCGCTGGCCGGCATCGTACTCAACCCGAACCCGCAGGTCGGTGTCGCCCTGTAATAGGTCCGGGTTATCGATGGCCTCGAACCGCAGCTTGTCGCACGCGTCGGACGCATTGCTGACCAATTCACGCAGGAAGATTTCTTTGTTGCTGTACAGAGAATGAATCATCAAGTGCAGCAATTGCTTGACTTCCGCCTGGAAGCCTAGCGTTTCTGACGAAGAAACAGTCGAATCAGTTTGAGTCATGATTGAATAGCGTAGAGTGGTTGACAACTTTTCCAACGTGGGGGCGGCTTGGCAGATTTCAAGAGTATTGATCCAGCGCAAACCAAAGCTGAACTTTCACACGACAACGGTAGCCAAGCGCGCCGGCTTCTCTTACACTCTTAACCGTTGTGTTTTGTCCACGTTCGGCAAGCCACAAGAGCGACCGTATCGCCGATACAGGCAGGTACAATCGCCCTAGTGTTGCGGCACGATTTAAAAGGAGTGAAATCATGCAAGCACAAGCGCTCTTCGGCTTGGTAAAAGCGGTCAGTTTCCTGGTTCTGTTCCTGATGGTCGTTGCCATAGGCTATGCCAGCGTCATTGGGCTGGGCTACTGGTCCGGCATCGGCGTTTAACAGGCGGCCAACATGAATAAACGCCAAACCCGCATCTTTGCAATCGCCTCCACCGCCATTGCATCACTGATTTTCCTGATCCTTACGGTGGACAGCCATCGGCAGTTTCCCAAACTGACCAATTCGGAAAACATCACCGACAGCGTCGTGCGCGGCCAGGATGTCTGGCACGCCAATAACTGTATCAACTGCCACACCATCTTGGGGGAGGGCGCTTATTACGCCCCCGACCTTACCAAGATCACCCAGCATCGCGGCGTGCCCTACCTTACCGCCTTCCTGAAAGACCCATCGCAGTTCTACAACGAACAAACGCATCGCCGTCTGATGCCGCAGCCCAATTTGTCGGACCAGGAAATCGCGGACGTCATCGCATTCATGGACTGGGTCAGCAAGATCGATAACCAGGGCTGGCCGCCGCGCCCCATCCTGGTAACCGGCGGGTCCATCCCCGGCACCAACCTTAGCATTGCCCAACAAGCAGGCGGCGAAGCTCGGGCCGGCGAGCAGCCTCCGGGCGCCCGCCCCGTCAGCAGCAGCAACGACCCCATCGCCCTGGGCGAAGCCCTGTTCCAGTCGGCTGTGCCCACCTGTGCGGCCTGTCACTCCATGGCGCCGGGCGTCAACCTGGCCGGCCCTTCGCTGGCCCACATGACCACCATGGCAGAAGAAGCCCTTGCCTCGCCCGATTACAAAGGCAATGCCAAGACAGTGGAAGAGTTCATTCGCGAATCCATTGTCGAGCCCAGCGCCTACCTGCATCCGGGCCCCATGTATTCGGCCAACGGGGTGTCCTTCATGCCGCCGTCCTACGGCAACGACCTGAAGCCCGAAGAAATAGACCAGCTAGTCGCGTACCTGGCGACGTTCAAGTAAGTACATAACCCGGAACCGCCAGACGGCTGCATCCCAAGAAGGAGTCACCATGCGCTACAGAACCCAATCGGTCGCTTACTGGTACTTTGCGCTTGCGCTTATTTTATTCGGCCTGCAAATGGTGTTCGGCCTGATGTCGGCCGCCAAGTACCTTGGCCCCGACCCCTTGCTGAACATCATGCCGTTCGATGTCACCAAGACCATCCACACCAACCTGCTAATCGTCTGGGTGCTGACCGGCTTCATGGGAGCAACCTACTGGATTGTCTCCGACGAATCGCGCAGCGAGCTGTACAGCGTCAAGCTGGCCTACATCCAGCTTGTCATTTGGGCCATCATGGGCGTTACCGCCGTCATCGGCTACTTCTTCGGCTACGGCACCGGCAACAAGCTGCTTGAACAGCCCTTGCCGCACAAGATCGCCATTGTCGTGTGCATGCTGATCTTCCTGTACAACATCGGCATGACCATCAAGCAGTCGGGCCGTTTCACCACCACCGAAGGGGTGCTGCTGCTGGGGCTGGGCAGTTCAGCCGTGCTGTACCTGCCCGCCCTGCTGCATTACGAAAACTACGTCGTTTCCATCTACTACCGCTGGTGGACCATCCACCTGTGGGTAGAAGGCGTATGGGAAATGATCCAGGGTTCCTTCCTGGCCTACCTGCTGATCCGGCTTTCCGGCGCCGACCGCGAAGTGCTCGAGAAATGGCTGTATGTCATTGTGGGCCTGGTGTTCATTGCCGGTATTTTGGGCACGGCGCACCACTATTACTGGGTGGGCGTGCCTTATTACTGGCTGCCGCTGGGCGGCTTCTTCAGCGCGCTTGAACCCGTGGCCCTGGTCGGCATGGCCGTGTACGCCTATTCGGCCATTCGCCGCAGCGGCGTGCGCCATCCCAACGGCCTGGCCCTGCACTGGACCGTCGGCAGCGCCGTCTTCACCCTGTTCGGCGCCGGCCTGCTGGGCCTGGCCCACACCTTCCCCGACATCAACAAATGGACGCACGGCACGCTGATCACCGCCATGCACGGCCATGCCGCCTTCTACGGCGCCTACGTCATGATCGTGCTGGCCGTCATCACCTATGCGCTGCCCTCGCTAACCGTCGGCCGCAAGGAAAAAGGCACCAGCATCGGCTACTGGGCATTCTGGCTGCAGCTGGCCGGCATGTTCGGCATGACCTTGTCCTTTGCCACCGCAGGCATCGGCCAGGTCTACCTGGAACGCGTGCTGGGCATCGGTTATCTTGATGTCCAACTCAAGATCCAGGTGCACTTCCTGATGCTGGTGGCCACGGCGTCCATGTTCACCACGGGGGTCGGCCTGTTCATCTACGACTTCTTCCGCTACGCGCCACGCCTGTCGGCCGAAGAAGAAGGCGAACTGACCACCTCGCTGGCGCCGGCGCCCACCATCGTCACCGCGCCTGCAACGGCGCGCGCCCCAACCGATGCAGGCTAAGGCAACGCCCGCCCTGCACCCAGGCGAAGTCGCCGCCGTCCGCGGCGACCCGCCTTACTACCTGGCCTCCAGCGACGAAATCGACGTCTTCGAGCAATGCCACCAGAACGAACTGGCGGTCATGCTGAAGGGCCCCACAGGCTGCGGGAAAACACGGTTTGTGGAATACATGGCTTGGCGGCTGCAACGACCGCTGGTCACCATTGCCTGCCACGACGATCTTAGCGCCAGCGACCTGATCGGCCGCTACCTGATCCAGCACGACCGCACCGTCTGGCAAGACGGCCCGCTAACCACGGCCGTACGCACCGGCGCCATCTGCTACCTGGATGAAGTCGTCGAGGCACGCCAGGACACCATTGTCGTCCTGCATTCGCTTACCGACTACCGGCGTACGCTGTCCATAGAAAAAACCGGCGAAACTCTGGCCGCCGCCCCCGGCTTCCAGATGGTGGTGTCCTACAACCCCGGCTACCAGCGCATGCTGAAAGACCTTAAGCCCAGCACACGCCAACGCTTTGTCGCACTGGATTTCGACTTCCCCCCCGCCGAGCGCGAAGCCGAAATCGTCGTTCAGGAAACCGGCATCGACACCGCTACGGCGCATTCCCTGGTGGCGCTGGCCCACCGCCTGCGCGCCCTGCGCGACCACGGCCTTGCCGAAGTTCCCAGCACCCGGCTGCTGGTCGCCACCGCCCGCCTGATCACCCGGGGAATCCCAGCAGCGCGCGCCTGCCAAGTGGGCCTGATTTCACCGCTGTCCGACGAGCCCTCGATGCTCGACGCCATGCGCGACCTGGTCGCCATTACCTTTAGCGGCGCCTAGGGCCTGCCCTAAGCCCGCACGCTTGCCATGGCCGAAGCCGAAGACGTCATCACCGATGCGGCCAGACACGCCACTATTTATGCCCGCGATCTGTGGCAACGCAACCGCAGCCAGCGCGACCGCCCCGCGCCCATTACCCTGGCCGACGTCGCGCCCCGCCTGGACTTATTGATTACCGCCATCTTCGGCCAAGGCTTTCCCCTGCGCATCGCCCAGCCGCCGGCCATTCCCACCCTCTTGACCCGGCTTTTCCGACGCCACGACGTGCGCCCCGGCCCCCAAAGCCTGCCCGCCACCGACGGCCGGGCCATCTGGCTGCCCAACCACCTGCAGACCGAACCGCGCCCCAACGGGCGGCCCGATACGCACGCCGAGGCGGATACCGGCGTTCCAATGCGTTCGACCCAGAACACCGTCGAAGCCTTTCGCACCCTGGCGTTACTGCAAGCCATGCGAGCCCAACGCGGCAGCGCTGAAACGTATGCATTAGCTGGGCCAAGCACCCATTGCCCGCGCACCCGGGCCGCCTACCTGCTGCTGGAGGCCCAGGCCGGCGACCGCGAGCTGGTGAAACTGCTGCCCGGCATGACCGACGCAGTGGCCGCCCTGCGCCGACATTCCCTGGTCAACCGGCCAAGCATTGCGCTGCTGCCACCCGCCTGCCGGCCCCTGGAAGAACTGACGCTAGCCATTTTGCGCACCCCACCCGACCAGGACGCGCCAAACCTGCCGCCATGCCGCCACCCCCGCGACGCGCTGACCTGCGCGGCCGACATGGTCGAGCAGTGGGCCCGGCAAGAACCACACGCCAAGCCGCCCCACACCCACGCCCTGGTCAAAGACTTCTGGACCGGCGAACTGATTGCGCCCCTTCACCGCCCGCTTGACGTTACCGACGCCCAAAATGAAGCGGAGACGCCAGAGGAAGAAAACGCCGCCGCCCCACGCAGCGCCCGCATGCAGCGCCGGCCCCGCGAGCGCGACGCCCTGGACAACGAAGACCAGGACAAGCAAGGCACCTGGATGGTGCAAACCAACGCCCCTCTGGAAAAAGCCGAAGACCCCCTGGGCCTGCAACGGCCCGCCGACATGGACGAAGACACCCCACCCGACGAATTCGCCGACGCACTGTCCGAACTGCCCGAAGCCAGACTGGTGTCATCCCCCGGCAAACCGCGCGAAGTGCTGCTATCGGACGACCCACCCGACAAACGCAGCGCCCTGCGCACCGCCGCGGACCAGAAAGCCATCACCGAACTACGCTACCCCGAATGGGACTACCGCATCCCCGGCTACCGCCACCCCGGCGCCACTGTGCGCCTGCTGGAACCCAGCCTGGGGCCGCAGGCCTGGATCGACCGCACCCTGACCAAACACCGCGGCATGCTGAACCTGATCCGCAAACGCTTCGAAATGCTGCGCGCCGAACGCGTCTGGCTGCGCCGCCAACTGGACGGCGACGAAATCGACCTGCAGGCCTATATAGAAGGCATTGCCGACGTGCGCGCTGGCCTGCCCATGCCACAGGCCCTGTACCGCCAGCAACGCCCCGAAACCCGCAACACCGCCATCATGCTGCTGATCGACATCAGCGGCTCCACCGACTCGTGGCTAAGCGGCGCCCAACGCATCATCGACGTAGAACGCGAAGCCCTGCTGCTGGTGGGCGTTGCCCTGGAGCACACCGGCCAGCCCTGGTCCATACAGGCGTTCTCGGGCGAAGGCCCCCAGAACGTTACCCTAACGCCCATCAAGCCTTTCACTGAACCCTATAGCAATACCATCGCCCAGCGCATCGCCGCCCTGGAGCCCCAGCACCACACCCGCGCCGGCGCCGCCCTGCGCCACGCCACCGCCCTGCTGATGCAGCAACCCGCCCAGCACCGCCTGCTGATCCTGCTGTCCGACGGCAAACCCAACGACGTCGACGAATACGAAGGCCGCTACGGTATTGAAGACATGCGCCGCGCCGTCGAAGAAGCCAAGGCCCAGGGCGTCTTCCCCTTCTGCCTGACCATAGACCGCCAAGCCGCCGGCTACCTGCCCAAGGTATTCGGCGCCCGGCAATACGCATTGTTAGGCAAGCCAGAGGCCCTGCCCACTGTGCTGCTGGACTGGATGCGGCGGTTGGCGGTTGGTTAGTGGGACGGGTTGGGTGGAGGGGATTGAGCGGAAGGCAAGGCGGCCCGTATGCAAAAACTTTGAAGCCTGCGTATAATTACGCCTTTCTGCCACGTTCCACGTCATTCGACAGAACGATCTGCTTAAGCCCGGGTGGTGAAATTGGTAGACGCAGGGGACTCAAAATCCCCCGCCGCAAGGC
>JBIQKZ010000009.1:0-150217 GCA_044464765.1 Pusillimonas sp. | reverse complement strand
AAAACCGCTCAGCGGACAGCGGCGGTAGGTGAAAATGAATAAATCAGGAACAACTCGGTAGTAAACAACAACGTGGTACCGTGTGACTATCGCGACGTCTTATTAAAACCTGATTTATTTTGAGCTGGCCAAGTAAAACTTTCCAACGATATTGCTATATATTTATCGAGAGTAGTATGCGAATTCGACCGTTAGAACTTTCTTTTTACTTTTTGTTAATGATGATGTTGCCCCCATTAATAAATAATATGCTCAGTGCTGAGTCAGTAGCGCCTGGGATATTGATGTTCTCCGCCCTGTTACTTGTTTCCTTACCTTTGCGTTTCGGAATCAATAGATTGTGTTTTTCAAATTCAAACATAAAGTATGTTCTGTTTGTATTTTTACTCTTAATAATATCATCAGCAAATTCTTTTTTCGTCTACGGCGAACTAAAACCTATATATTCTACAGCCTTTATTTTTGTGATTTTGGCTGCGCTCGTTTTTTCATCTTTGATGGTCTCTTTAAATTATCAAGCATTAAATACTGCTATTAAAAATAGCATTTTTGTATTATTTTTTGTAGGCTACATTAGTCTAATATGGAAACCTTCTATTCTTGGATATTCCGACGTGCATAAATCGGTATTTCCATTTAGTGAGCAGAGCCATTTTTCCTTGGCGCTAGGGGTCTTTGTCTGTGCCTATGTAGTAAATTGTCGACTGCAGCGTTCTTTCTGGTTAATAGTAATATTATTATTGCTTAGCTTCTTGTTTCCAAGCCTTACTTTATTGGTTTTTTCTTTATTGGCAATAATTATTGCTACGGTGCGGCTTAGAAAGCGAAGCATTTATATAGCTTTTGCTCTTATGAGTTGCTCGTCTTTGGTGGCTATCTTCTATTTAATTCGTGATATCTCTTATTTTTCTGATCGATTATCATTCTCTGACTCTCAAAACTTGACCACTTTAGTTTATATTCAGGGGTGGCAATTGGCGTATGAAAATTTTAATATCGCTCAATTGTTTGGCCTTGGGTATCAAATGCTTGGACAAAGTACAACGACCCTAGCTACTGTGTCATCAGAAATCTTAAAGCTAACGAATAGTAATTATCTTAATTTAGAAGACGGTGGATTTATGGCGGCAAAAATAATATCGGAGTTTGGAATAATTGGTTTGATCTTTACCATATGGTATTTATATTATTTATTCTGGTATTTTAAAAATATTAATGACGTAAAAAATATTGGTTATAAAAATTTTGATACGAACGAGATACAGAAATTAAGGTGCCTAATGACTATCGCGTTTGCATCGTTGGTTGAATTTTTCTTTAGAGGTGTAGGCTATTTCTCACCAAATTTTATGTTGTTCTTGGTTTCTTTGTTTTCTATTAACCAGATCGCACATGGAAGTAAAGATAATAGCCTGCTTAAAGCTAGTTGGAAATCTAGTTGATGACGTCTCTCCTGAGTGGCAAAGATTCAGACTACATTAGCACTGAGACCTTACGCGACAGGATAGGCCTTATAACCACTGGTCCCACATCAGACGTAGACTATGAGAAACCCGGCGCGAGCATTTGCTGCATGAGCTGAGTGGGTTCCGCTGGGTCATTACATTGGAGCCTAAGTTGCAGCTACTCCACGTTTCGCAAAGATTGTCACCACCCTACTGAGGGTTAGCTTACGTTAAACCGGCCTGCGCCCGTACGTGCGGCTGCTTGAAAATGAATAAAATAGCGACGACTACTCATAAGGATACTTTGTGTTGAAAATTCTACACGTGCAGCAAACAATGTCACCCCGTTACGGGGGGCCAGCTATTCTTTTGCCACAGTTAGCCCGTGCGCAAGCGGAAGCAGGGCACGATGTACACATCCTGACGAGTAACGCAGACTACCCGCGCGGTACGTATCGAGGAAGTGGTAGAGCGACTTTGGATAATAGCTACGTTCAAATACGTTTTTGTGCAGTGCAATTTAGCGCACTAAATATCTCATTGGGAATGGCACTCTATTTAAGAAAAGAGCTGAAAAATTTTGATATTGCTCATGTTCATGGTCTTTATCGTTTTCCTCCTACTTACACGGCTTACCAAGCACGTAAGCAAAACGTGCCCTACATCATTTCCCCACATGGCTCGCTTGATCCATATCTTTACAGCAGAAGTACGGGCCCCCTAAGACTTAAACGTTTATATGAGCGCTGGTTCGACCTGCCTAACCTACATAATGCTAATGCCATTCATTACACAGCCGAGGATGAGCGTGATCGAGCTTCGTTCCTTTGTCTGCAAGCCCCATCATTTGTAGTACCGAATGGTTTGAATTGGCGCGATTATCAAGTATTGCCTAGGCGTGGCGCACTACGCGCCCGTTTTGGCTTAGGAGAAGCCCCAGTAGTGCTATTCTTGGGGCGCCTGCATTTTATAAAAGGGCTAGATATTCTGATCCCCGCGTTTGATGCGCTTAGGCATAAACTGCCCGAGGTGCAGCTTATAATTGCAGGCCCTGAGAACGACGATTATGGGAAAGAGGTACGTAGTTGGGTGCAAGAGCGCGGCCTCGAGTCTACGGTACATTTTGTAGGCTCCCTGCAAGGAGCAGACGTGGTGCAGGCCTATGTAGATGCAGATGTATTCGCACTACCGTCTTATTCCGAAAATTTTGGTATGGTGATCGCTGAAGCTATGGCCTGCAAACTTCCAGTAGTGATTTCTGATCAAGTGAAGATTCATGGCGAGGTTAAGCGCGCCGGAGCCGGGCTTATTACCCGTTGCGACGTGACAGAGGTGGCTACTGCACTTGAAACCTTATTGCGTAACCCTGAGCAACGTAGTGCTATGGGAAATATGGGGCGTGATTTGGTTCAAAAGCGTTATATTTGGCCGACTATTGTTAAGTCGTTGACATCCGAGTATGAAGCGGCAATTGCACGTCATCCGCGCTAACTTCGTAACTAACGTGAGACGTCCTACCGTACGTCAACATTCGGTCAACTCCATAATGTGCAGATGGTTTTTATTCTCGCGCACAAATGAGCAACTAAGGAAACCTTAAGTGGTCGCACCTATTCTGCAACCAGTAGTCCTTGCTGGTGGTTCCGGCACACGCCTTTGGCCGCTTTCGCGCGAGCACAAGCCCAAGCAGTTTCTGCCTTTGTCGGGTGAAGCATCCATGCTGCAACAAACCTTGCAGCGGCTAGATGGCCTGAGTTGCCAATCACCCCTTATCATCTGCAACGAACAGCATCGCTTTCTGGCTGCAGAGCAATTGCGTCAGATCGGTACCGAGGATGCCAGCATCTTGCTTGAGCCTTGCGGGCGCAATACTGCGCCCGCACTTGCTTTAGCAGCATTACATGCAATGGTGGATGATAATGATCCGTTATTGCTAGTGCTGGCTGCCGACCACATCATTCAAAATGTACCTGCCTTTCATCAAGCGGTCTTGCAGGCGGCCATTTTGGCGGGGCAGGGCAAGCTGGTAACCTTTGGCATTGTCCCAGTCCGAGCCGAAACGGGTTACGGCTACATCGAGTGCGGAGATCCCATCGGAGAGTTCGGCGCAAGCGTCCACCGTTTTGTCGAAAAACCCGATGCGAAACACGCGGCGGAATATATGGCGTCAGAACAACATTTCTGGAACAGCGGCATGTTTATGTTCCGGGCCAGTGTTTATTTGCAGGAGCTGGAGAAATATCAGCCCGTCATGCTGGCAGCGTGCCATCAAGCCCTTACAGCCGCTACTTGCGATATGGATTTCGTCCGCATCGACAAGGCAGCGTTCGAAGCTTGCCCGTCGGACTCTATCGACTATGCCGTCATGGAACACACCGATGCAGCCGCCATGGTCGCCCTGGATGCTGGCTGGAATGACGTGGGCGCATGGAGTGCCTTACTCGATGTACTTGAAAAGGATGAAAACGGCAACGCCCTGCGTGGCGATGTTTTAGCCGAACAAACTGCAAACACGCTGGTCCGTGCCGATAGCCGTTTGGTCGCGACCGTGGGGGTGCAGGATCTGGTAGTGGTGGAAACCAAAGATGCCGTACTGGTGGCACACAAAGACCGCGTACAAGATGTTCGGCAGATCGTCCAGCGCCTGCGCGATACTCAGCGTACCGAACATATTAATCACCGTGAGGTCTATCGCCCCTGGGGACTTTACGATTCCATCGACCAAGGCCACCGTTATCAGGTGAAGCGCATTACGGTTAAGCCAGGTGCCAAGTTATCGGTGCAGATGCACCACCATCGCGCCGAACATTGGGTGGTAGTTAGCGGTACGGCTAAGGTCACGAATGGCGACAAGACCTATATCATCACTGAAAACCAGTCGTCTTACATTCCTATTGGGCAAACCCATTCGCTGGAAAACCCCGGCGTGATTCCGCTGGAACTGATAGAAGTGCAGTCAGGTTCCTATTTGGGGGAAGATGATATTGTGCGCTTTAAGGATCAGTACGGTCGAGCGTGATGGGTGGGACCTTAATATGCCCCATTTTTTCCAAAGACAACATTTATAGTCTTGAATAAGATGGCGATATCGTGCCACAGTGACCAGTTCTTTACATACCAGGTATCGAAATAAACCCGGGTCTCATAATCTACATCACTGCGACCGCTCACTTGCCAAAGGCCGGTCATTCCCGGCTTAATCATTAAGTAGTAGTCTGCCTGTTCGCCGTAGCGTTTTAGTTCATCTTTCACCACCGGGCGTGGGCCGACCAAGCTCATGTCTCCACGCAAAACATTCCATAGTTGCGGTAGTTCGTCTAAGCTAGTGCGTCGCAAAAAGCGTCCAACTGGGGTAATGCGCGGGTCATTCTTAAGCTTATAACTTGCTTCCCATTCGGCTCGTGCGGTGGCGTCTGCGGCCAGCAGCTCTTTCAGCCGCTCTTCGGAATTCAACACCATGGATCTGAACTTCAGGCATTGAAAACGGCGCCCCCCACGCCCGATGCGCTCATGCCCATACAAGGGTGAGCCCCCATCCTGGCGGATACGCACCAACAAGCAGGCAAATAGCGGTGAAAGCACAATCAGCAGGCTTAGCGAACCCACGATATCAAAGGCGCGCTTCACGATACGTGCGGACCGTTTACGCAAGTTTTCGTGAATGCGCAGGATCAGGATGTCGTGGCTGAAGATAAACGACATGTCCGTACTGTTAAGTGGAACCCCACGAGTACTGGGTATCACCGACACCGCCCGGCAATGGTTCATGGTGGTCAGCCTGATCCAATGGTCGCGTTCCCGCGTCTGCTCAAATTCAACTGCAATAAAATAATGTGTGTCATTGGGGTCGGTTCGGGCCCAAAGGTCGTCTTCGGCTTTGATGACCTGAAGACCATGCATGCTGCTGGGTGCCGCTTCTTGATGGGGATGATAGAAGTATTGGACATCAAGGCCTAAGGAACGCTCTTGCAGCAAAGCGGCATAGGCATCCAGCGCGTTCTTCCCCGTACCAATAATAACGCACTGCCTGCGCCATAAACCCAGGTGGGTAAGCAGGCGTTTTAAACCAAAACGCGCTACAGGCAACAGGATCAACGCAGCCAACCAAGTTAACCCCCAGGCATAACGCGATATTTGCCACTTCATCAAAGCGCTGAACGCTAGGTCGATGAACGCAAACACCATGATAGCCAGCAGTATCTGGCGAAGTTCGGACCAGAAGGGCCGGCGATAGTTGTAATGACGCAACTGCACCCAAAACCAGCCTATGCAAGCAACTGACAAGGCCAGATGCAGATTAAGCCTGGCCTCGAACTGATCGGCCGGAAAAGAAGCTTCGGGATTGGCCCGGAACAGAAAGACCAGGCCCACCGCTACCCACAAACCCAAATTAAAGGCTGCCAAATCGACTGCTATTTGCACAAAGGGGACAGTGGCGCGTAAATGGGCGCTACGCGAACGTGTGCAGGGTACAACATTGGGAGTTGACACTGGGTTCTCTAGTTCCTAAGCTGTAACGCTACTTTGCTTTTGCAATAAAATCCTTTGGCATTGTACAGTGGATCGTCACCCTCTCTGGCCATCCGTCCACGCGCTTGGCTGTTTCCGGGTTGACAGTGCGTTGCAGTTCGACTCTAATGCCATAACTGATTACTAATAGCAAGGGGTCATAAAATGGTTACGTTCAAGCAAGCGTCGCTGCTTCTGGCCGCTATGGCCTTTTCGGGTGCACTGGCTGCTCAAACCGCTACCGAGGGTGCGGCGGGCGCTAGTGGCGGCACTGGCGGCGGTACAACAGGTACCACAACCGGCGCGGGCACAGGCGGCAGTAGCGGTACGACTGGCGGCACAGCGGGTGCGGGGGCCGGTGCAGGCGCGGGTGGTACGGCAGCCGGTGTGGGCGCTGGCGCCATTGCCGGTGTTTCCACAGCAGCCATTGTGGCGGGCGTGGCGGTGGCCGCAGCGGTTGGGGCGGCAGTGGCCAGCTCCAGCGGCGGCAGTGATACCCCTTCCAGCCATACGCCAACCTCTCATCACTAATAAACCCTGGCTTTTGGCTTTTGCAACGCGCAGGCCTGGCCTGCGCGTTGTCTTGTCCGGCTCCAACTGAATTTGCATGCATAGTGTAATAACGGGCGGGCAGGCACCTGCCCGTTGGGCCAGCCTGTGTGTTCTTGGCTTTTTGCTGTTGATGTGTGCCCTGGCGTGTGCGGCAGCCAGGGCCGAAACGCCTACCAGCCTGGGGCTGACCGGGCTGATCAACATGCCCTCGGGCCGGGCGGCGCCCGATGGCACGCTGTACATGGGCTATAGCCACGACCAGCCCTATGGGGCTACTTACGCCACACTGCAGGTTTTGCCCAGTGTACAGCTGAGTGGTCGTTATATCCGTATTTCGGGTCTTCAGGGGTTTACGAATCCCAATACTGCCTATGGCTCGTATAAGGACAAAGCCGCCGGCTTCAAGCTGCGCCTGCTGGAAGAAAACGCCCTGGGCCTGAGCTGGGTGCCCGAGGTCTCAGTGGGCGCCGACGACATTCTGGGCACGTCCCTGTTCCGCAGTGAATTCATTGCAGCCACCAAGGGCTTCAATATCAATGGAATCGGTACGCTTGACGCCACCGTGGGCTATGGGCGCAAGCGCATCGACGGTCTGTATGGCGGCCTGCGCTTTACCCCCCAGGCCCTGCCTTCGTGGGCACTGGTGGCCGAATACGACCGCACTAATTATCCAGCCGACTTCCGGGCTGTGGAAACCGGCGTCAGCCAGCGCAGGCCGGGGGGTCTGAACGTAGGCCTGGAATACACCTGGGGTCCTTTCAGTTTTCAGGTGGCGCGCCATCGGGACAACTCTTCGTTCAACGTTGCTGTAGCCATCCCCCTGGAAAAGCGCGAATTCGTTCCCAAGGTTGACGAAGTGGGGCCGTTTGCCGGAGGGGCCTGGGTCAGCGCTGTGCCGCGCCCTACGGCAGCCATGTGGGAGGCCGACCGCAGCTATCGCCAGGAACTGCTTTCCGGCCTGCACACCGAAGGGCTGCGCAGTGTGCGCATGGCCTGGGTGCAGGGGGTAATGTCTTTGTCGGTGTCCAGCGGCCGCTACCGCTATCCTTCGCGCGGCGTGGGACGGGTGGCGCGCCTGGCCATGGCCTATGCGCCGCTGGAAACCCATACCCTGGAAATTACCTGGGAAGTATCCGGCCTGGCCGGCATGACCTGGACTTTTTTTGATACCGCCACGCTGCAGCGCTATTTTGCGGGCACGGCCACCCGTTCCGACCTGGCCCAGTCGGTCACCATTAGCTATGCCGACCCGGCGGGCCGCACGGCCGCCAGCCGCGCCAACGACCTGGACATGGCCCTGGATAGTATTGCGCTGGAACGCGCCGCCGGGGGCACACAACTGCGCTGGGGGCTGGCGCGCTTCAGCACGGAAACCCATTCACAGACCTCGTTCGGCATCATGCCCACCCTGCGCACCGTGCTGAACGACCCCAGCGGCATCTTCAAATACGACCTGGGGCTAGAGGCTTCGGCCAACGTCAATCTGGCGCGCGGCCTGTGGCTGCAGGGCACGGTGCGGGGCGCGGTGCTGGAAAACGTAAGCGACATTACCCAGCCATCCAATTCCACCCTGCCGCATGTGCGGTCCGACCTGGCCCTGTACCGCAAGGCGTCCAAGGTAAAGCTGGAACGGCTGCTGGTGAACAAGTTCTGGCAGCCGGCCGAGCGCGTGTATATGCGTGCTTCGGGTGGGCTATACGAGGAAATGTTCGCCGGCGTGGGCGGCCAGGCGCTGTACCTGGCGCCCGGCGGGCGCTGGGCCTTTGATGCATCGGTCGACGTTTTGCGCCAGCGCGACTACAAGGGCACAGGCTTTTTGTCGTACCGCACGCACACCGTGCTGGCGGCGGCCCATTACCGCCTGCCCTGGCTGGAAGGCACGACGGCCACGGTGCGCGCGGGGCGCTTTCTGGCAGGCGACCTGGGCGCGCGCTTCGAGCTGAAGCGCACCTTCAAGTCAGGCGTGGAAATCGGCCTGTGGTACACCCGCACCAATGGCCGCGATATTACCTCGCCGGGTTCGCCGGATTCCCCTTATTTCGACAAGGGCCTGTTTGTGCGCATCCCGCTGGGCACCGTGCTAACGCGCGACACCAATGCGTCGGCCTTCTTCTCGCTGGCGCCCTGGAACCGCGACGTGGGCCAGATGGTGGCTTCGCCCGCCAACCTGTACAACCTGGCGGAACACGGCTGGCTGAACAATGCGCTGGATAACGACGGCCTGCGCGGCTTTGGCGACATTCCCACCGAGGACAGCCCATGATGAACTTGCGAACAGCATGGTGGGTGGGTGCGACACGGCGTGTGCTTGGCTTCGTTTATGGACGGGCGGCAGGCCTTTGTGCGGGCCTGGTTGTAAGCTTCGGCACATACTTTTTGCTGGGCCTGGCGTCAGCGGCCGTCGCCCAGCCCGCCTGCCGGGTGCACGACGCCGAGCTTCAGCTAAGCTACGCTGGCGACTGTCTGGACGGCTGGGCGCATGGGCAGGGCATTGCGCGCGGGGCGGATGGCGCGTGGTACCGGGGCGGCTTTGAACACGGGCGCAAGTCGGGCTATGGGGTAAAGCTATACGCCAACGGCGACGGCTATGCGGGCGACTGGTTGAACGGCCAGCGCGAGGGCCAGGGGCGCTACGAATACGGGGCGCACTCGCCCTGGCGCGGCGACGTCTACCAGGGCGGCTGGCAAGCCGATCAGCGCAACGGCGAAGGCACGTATATTTTCTTCCCCTCGGGCGACCGCTTTACGGCCCACTGGGTGAACGGGCAAACAAAAGACGAGGGCACCACCACGGTTACCCGGCGCAAGCAGGCGTTTGAAGTCCTGGCGCCGGTGCTGGGCCACGTAGGCCTGGCGGTATGTTCGGTGACCACCCAGGGGGCGGGCCCGCAGCGGGTGGCCCATGGGCGGGTGGTCGATGTGCTGTCCGACCGCCTGCTGGTGCACATCGACACCGCCGATGTATTGGCGCATTCGCCCGACCCGGCCTTGAACCCGCGCTGGGAAGTACTGACCGAATGGATGCTATGCCCCAAGAGCCCTTGATCCTTGTGCTGTGCACCGGCAACGTGTGCCGCAGCCCCATGGCCGAAGCGCTGATGCGCCATCACCTGGCCCAGCGGGGCGTGCCGGCGCGGGTGCTGTCGCGCGGCCTGGCGGCGCCCGCCGGGCGTGCGCCCCACCCCTTCGCCGCCGCCACCGCAGCGCATTTTGGGGTGCCCCTGGCTGCCGACAAACGCGCCGCCCAGGTGAATCCGGTAGACTTGCGCGTAGCTGCGGTGGTATTGGTAATGGACACCGGCCACCGCCGCGAGGTGCAGCGGCGCTACCCCGCCGCAGGTGGTAAAACCTTTTTGCTACGGCATTGGCTGGATGGCCACGACATTCCCGACCCGCTGCATGAGCCCGAAGACGTCTTCATGCAGCAATGGCCCCTGATCGACCAAGGCTGCGCAAGCTGGATCGACCACTTGCTGCGTGCGGGCCTGCTGCCCGCGCCCAGCGCTTGAATTAAACAATTTCGCCACACCCCTACACCACCATGGCTCCACACATGAAACTGCACACATCCAACGAATTGAAGGCTGCACAGCCCCAAGAAGCGCACACGCCGCCGACGGGCCGCAGGGCCGGCCTGCGCCGCTGGTTGGGCGGCCTGCTTTTGGCGCCCGCCCTGTTGCTGGCGGGTTGCACCGGCATGTACCTGGGCGCGCAAGGCGAGCGCCCCACCAGCAGCGGCGCCCTGGATGAAGACATTACCGCGCGGGCGGACATCCACACCATTACGCCGGAAGCCGTGTTCCGCATGCGGTCCGAGCGCCAGGCCGCTACCGAGCTGCGCCAGGCGCGCCGCGAATCGCAGGTTCTGGCCGCTCCCCCGGTGGACTACCAATACCTGGTGGCGCCGCACGATGTGCTGAATATTACGGTGTGGAACCACCCCGAACTGAACAACCCGGCGGGGCAATTGTCCAGCGACCTGGCCGGACGCACCGTGACCACCGACGGCTATTTCTTCTACCCCTATGCCGGCCGCGTGAAGGCGGCGGGGCGCACAGTAACCGCCATCCGCCAGGAACTGACGCAACGGCTTACCCAATACTTGGCCGAACCCCAGGTGGATGTGTCTGTATTGCAGTATCGCGGGCGTACGGCTTTTGCCGTGGGCGAATTCCAGAAGCCCGGCCCGCAGCCGATTTCCGACGTGCCTTTGCGCATTACCGACCTGGTCACCCGGTCGGGTGGCCTGACCGAAAAAGCCGACCAGCGCGAGGCCGTGTTGACCAACCGCGAAGGCCTGGCCCGCCCCATCGACCTGTATGCCCTGTATCACAACGGCGACATGTCGCAAAACGTGCTGCTGCGCGAGGGCGATGTGCTGAACGTGCCCGAAAAACGCTACAACAAGGTGTTTGTGCTGGGCGAGGTGATGGAGCCGCAATCCCTGCTGCTGCCCTACGGCGACTACAGCCTGTCGGAAGCGCTTAGCGATGCGGGCGGCCTGGACCCCGTAACCTCCAACGGCGGCCAGATCTACGTGATGCGCGCCGCCGACAGCGGGCGCCCCCAAGTGTGGCACCTGAACGCCAACAGCCCCGACGCCCTGGTGCTGGCCGATGGCTTTACCCTGCAGGCCCGCGACGTGGTGTTTGTGGATGCGGCATCGGTAACGCGCTGGTCGCGGGTGCTGAACCAGATTCTGCCCGGCGTAACAGGCGTAGGCACGCTGCGCAGCGTAACCCGCTAACGGTTGGGCGTTTAATTCGTTAAGACATAGATATCAGTACATTTAGCAACAGGTAAACCATGCAAGAACCACAACATAACGATCTCGACCTGCAAGACGAGACCAGCCTGGGCGAGCTGCTTAATATTATTGTTCAACGCATCTGGCTGGTGGCGGGGGTGTTTGTGGTGGTGCTGGTGCTGGGCCTGGCCTATGCGATTTTGGCGCGGCCCATTTACCAGGCCGATGCCCTGATCCAGGTCGAAGACCAGAAGGGTGTGGCCCTGGGCGGCTTGTCCCAGTTGTCGGAAACCCTGGGCATGCAGCAAAGCCCGGTGGCCGGCGAGCTGGAGATCCTGCGTTCGCGCGAAGTGCTGATGAAAGCCATGGACGCCACCCAGGCCAATGTGGTGGTCGAGGTGGACAATTACTTCCCCCTGGTGGGCGCCTGGCTGGCCCGCCGCAACGAAGCGGCTAACGGCGGCCTGGCCGATCCCCTATGGGGGCTGTCGGGCTATGCCTGGGGCGGCGAGCAGCTGGAGTTTGCCGAACTTGATCTGCCGGCGCGCCAGTGGGGCAACGAGTTCTTCTTGGTGGTAACCGATTCCGGCTATACCGTGCTGGATGAAGACGAGCAGCCGCTGGCCGACGGCGTGGTGGGCCAACGCACGGCGTTCAACATCAAGGGCGCGCCGGCTGTCATGGTGGTGAAAACCTTGGCGGGCCGCCCCGGCACCCGTTTCCGGTTCGTGCAAAAGTCGCCCATTCAGGCCATTGCGGGTATTCGCGAAGAGTTGAACGTTTCCGAAGCGGGCAAGCAAAGCAGCATTATCCGCATGACGCTGAAGCACCCGGACGGCCAGTTCGCCACCGACCTGGTCAACGCCATTGCCGGCGCCTACCTTAGCCAGAACGTGGAACGCCGCAGCGCCGAGGCGCGCAGCAGCCTGACCTTCCTGGAAGAGCAGTTGCCCGACATCAAGACCAAGGTGGCCGAGGCCGAAAACGCCTTGTCGGAATACCGCTCCACCAGCAGCACCATTGCCATCGACAAGGAAGCCGAAGGCCTGCTGGAGCAAGCCACCAAGCTGGAAAACAACCGCCTGGAACTGACCATGAAGCGCGACGAAATGCTGCAGCGCTTCAAACCCCAGCACCCGGAAGTGAAGGCCGTAGACCAGCAACTGAAGGCCATTGATGAAGCAGTGAAGGAACTGAACAAAAGCATCGACCAGCTGCCCCAGGCCCAGCGCGACCTGCTGCCCTTCGAGCGCGATGTGCGCGTCAGCAACGAGCTGTATCTTTCGCTGCTGAACAACGCCCAGACCTTCCGCGTGGCCGAGGCCGGCGCCATTGGCAACGTGCGTATTATTGACTACGCCATCTTCAACGAGAAACCGGTCGAGCCGCGCCGGGCCGTGATCGTGGGAGTGGCGGGCCTGCTGGGCGCCTTCCTGGGCGTGCTGGCGGCCTTCCTGGCTCACTTCCTGCGGCCTGCGGTGCAACGCGCCGAGCAGATCGAGAACGCCACGGGCTTAAGCACCTACGTGACCGTGCCGCAGTCGCCCAACCAGCGCCTGTTCTTGCGTTCCAAGCGGCTTACCGGCACGCAGCCCGGGCTGAAGGGGATTTTGGCGTCGGCTAAACCCGACGACCCCGCCATTGAAAGCCTGCGCTCCCTGCGCACCGGGCTGACCTTTGCACTGATGGGGTCGCCGGGCAAGATTATTGCCGTGACCGGGGCCACCAGCGGCGTGGGTAAAAGCTTTGTGTCGTCGAACTTTGCCGCGCTGCTGGCCACCGGCGGCCAGCGCGTGCTGCTGATCGACACCGACATGCGCCGCCCGCGCCTGGGTGAATACTTCAATTACGACAAGAAAGCGCCCGGCCTGTCGAACGTGCTGGCCGGCACCGGCGACCTGGCGTCCGTCGTGCGGCCCGACGTGCTGCCCGGGCTAAGCATCCTGCCCTCGGGCACCATCCCGCCCAACCCCGGCGAACTGCTGCTAAGCCCGCAATTCGGCCAATTGCTGGACACCGTTCAGCAGTCGTACGACCTGGTGGTGCTGGACACCCCGCCGATCTTGCCCGTGGCCGACGTGCTGGCCATTATGCAACACGCCGCCGCCGCCTTCATCGTCGCCCGCGCCGAGCAAAGCACCGTCAGCGAACTGCGCGACGCCATGGCCAAACTGCACAATTCGGGCGTGGACACCCCCGTAAAAGGCATCATCTTCAACGGCGTCCGCCGCCACCGCATCGGCTACGGAGCGTCGTACAACTATTATTATTCGTATAAGTAGGGGGTGGTTAACGCTCTTGCAAGCGGCCTGTAACGTATTTATGCAGCACGCTGGCAATAAGCGTTTGATAGGGAACGCCTTCCTCTAGCGCTTTAATCTGAATATCGTTAAGATCGCCCGCGGAAAGGCGGATATTCACGCGTTTGTCCTTGATGGCAGTTGCACGTGCCGCCGCACGAATGCGAGCCAGCTCGCTTGCGGTGGCAATCGATTTAAGATCACCCTTATCGTAAGCGCTCAGAATATCCTGCTCGAAGGGATCAGGTTGTGTCATCAGATTCACCTCGCTTCAAATAATCCCGGGTGGCTTTACGACTGGGGATGATCGTTTTAAGAAACAAGTAGTCGTCCTCTTCGACATAAGGCACGAGATAAACATAATTGTCATAGCCGACAACCAGAATCTGTTGCCCGGGGTACCGGGCCGAGTTCGGGTGTGCCAAGATATCGAGTAACCCACCTGTTTCAATGGCGACCACCATGGCTTCGAACGATACTCCACGTTTAGCCTTAAGTATCTCCCCTTTCTGGGAACTCCACCGGAATGGTTTCATTGGGATAGTATACGTCGACGTGTGCCTTTTGTCATCAAGCCTGAATGAAGCAACTTCGCAACCAGGCCCCCTCTGTCACAATAGATGTCCGCTCGTTTTTCGTTAATATTTGAGGGAGCGATCGGAGTGAAGAAGTGCCCAGCTACAGCCCGGAATTCAAAGAACAGACAGTCAGGAAATTGATGCCGCCGCATAATCGGACGGTGGCCAGCCTAAGCCAGGAAATCGGGGTCTCAGAGGCGACTTTGTACAACTGGAAGAAGCAGTTTCGTGCCAAAGGATATGTCGTGCCCAAGAAGTCCACGATAGCCGATCAGGTTGGCCTGGATGTCGCCAGCTTGTAGCCGACAGGGGTGTAGGCCCGGCACGCTTCATGCTCCCCAATTTCGTGCGAGTTGACGGCCTATAGGTGGACCCTTTTGCCACCGCTTTTCCCCAGACCGGCTGGGCACAGCATACAATAGGCAATATACGTGTTGCACAGCACCAAGCACGCAACGGAGGGTGGGATCATGAGAACCGCATCATTAATTTTGCGACTATACGGCGAAAGATATCAAGGGCAATGGTCCATGATCTGTCTCGATTTCAATCTTGCAGCCCAGGCCGACACCCTGGATGAAGCACAAAAAAAGCTTCATCAGATGATCAAGTCCTACATTGCAGATGTCCTCTCCGAGGACGGCCCCGATAGGGCTCATGCCAAGCACTTGCTTCGTCGACGTGCTCCCCTGGTATTTTGGATCAAATATTACGTGTTCTCTGTTCTATCCCGCATTCGTGGAAAGAACGGAAACGAAGGCAACCGCATAGCCATCTCTGATCCCCTTCCAATGATTCCAGCTGGCGCATGAGCCGGTGGAAAAGACCGCTAACCTGCAAGGAAGTAAAACGCATATTGCAAAACCTCGGCTTTCACTATCGAAATACCGAAGGTTCGCATGAAAACTGGGTTAAAGACGAAAACGGGCGGCGCTGGAAGGTAACGGTGGACTGCCCGAAGCAGCCTTTCACTGACTTCCTGGTCAAATCCATGGCGTCCCAAGCGGGAGTCTCCGTCAGGGAATTCTATAAGGCCTTAAACCGCTGACACCCTCACCGCGGCTCCAGCCAGACAGCTTATGGATCACGCGCGGCGAGCAGGTGGGTGAATGTCAGCCAGGCCAGGCAGCCCAATGCGACGCCGATCAGGTTGGCCTGGATGTCGCCGGAATTGAAATGGCGCAGGGGCTGCGCCACGTGTTGCAGCCATTCTATTAGCGGCGCCATGGCCACCAGCGCCGGCCATATCAGCCAGGCCGGCACGCGGTCGAACGCCAGGCGTGCCGAAAAGCTTAAGCCGCCAAAACCCAGCACATGCAGGAATTTATCGGAATCCTGGAACAGATCGGGCGGCGGCTCGGGCCGAAAAACGCCATAGCAGAACACCAGCAGGCACAATACAAACAAAAGCCGCCGGTAACGCCAAACGCCCGAAATAAAGCAAGTAAACATCGCCGGATTGTAGCCGACAGGGGGCGCCGGCGCGGCACGCTTCAAGCTCCCCAACGTCGTAAAGGCCGCTAACCTGCAAGGAAGTAAACCGGTTTCCGTCAGGGCATTCTATAAGGCCTTAAACCGCTGACACCCTCGGCTCCAGCCAAACAGCCCATGCGGCGGACACCCCGCCACATGTTCGCGCACGAGCTAGGCCTCTACCGCTGCCCCCGCCTGCTGCTCTTCCTTGATTTTTCGCTCGAGAATGCGGCGGGCTTGTACGCCGCCGGAATCGATGTTCAGCATCAGCCAACGCCGATCCGGATACAGGTCCTTGTTCCGCTGCTGGGCTTCCAGCACGGTGAAGTCCTGGGCGAAGATCTTGCGTTGCCGATTCAGGATGGTTTCGGTCAGCTCGGGATCATCGGCTTTGAAGTTGCGCGCCAGGCCGCCGAAATACCAATGCGTGCCTTCGGTTTCAGGCGTCATGAAATCAACCGCCACCCCGGCCGCCTTGTACTTCTCGTCGGCCTCGAAGCCGCCATGGCCGGCATGCGCAACCCCCACGTCAATGTGCACATTGCCCGGCAAGGTAAAGTGCGATTGCTGCCAGCGGTCCACCGGTATGTCGTCGGCCAGCCCATTGTTGCGCAAGGCAGCCGCCCAGAAGGGCGGCGCGGGGATGTCGTTCATATAACGGCTGGTGATCACCACTTCGCCTTCAACCCGCGTGTTCACCGGCGACAGGTCGATTTCTTCCTGCCCGATGCTGTCCGAATGAACATAGGCCTCGTGGGTCAAATCCATGAGGTTATCGATCATCAGGCGGTAATCGCATTTCACATGGAATACGCCCACGTCATACGCCCAATTGGGCGAATCGGCCCAGGTGTAGGTGGGCAGCAGGTTGGTGTCGGCCATGGCCCGGTCGCCCGGCCACAGCCAGATCAGGCCATAGCGTTCTTGCACGGCATAGCTTTTAACGGTGGGGAAGCCGCCAACACGCTGCATGGGCATGGCAACCGTTTTGCCATCCCGGTTCATGACCAGGCCATGGTAACCACAGACTAGATTGCCTTCGCACACCCGGCCCAGCGACATGGCCGCGCCCCGATGGGGACAGTAGTCTTCCACGGCGGCAATCACGCCTTGCGCATCCCTGAAGAAGGCTACGTGTTCGCCGCAAATCGTGCGGCCCAAAGGCTGGTCAGCCACTTCACCCGATTTGGCTGCCACATACCAGGCATTCATCAGAAACATTTTCTCTTCTCCCTAATACTTGCGCCAGGGCGCGATCGCCCCGGCAAAACCAATAAAGACAAGCGACGACTATTCTTCCTTGCCCGGATCCTTGAAGTCCGGGATCACATCGAACTCAACGTTGTACAAACGGCCGTCGACCTTTTCGACTTTGCGGATATACACGTTCTGGATAATGTCGCGCGTTTCCGGATCGATGGAAATCGGGCCACGCGGGCTTTCCCAGGCCATCCCCTTGGCGGCGGCAATGAAGGCATCGCCACTGGCATCGCCCTTGGTTTCCTTCAGCACTTCATAAATCAAATGCATGCCGTCATACCCGCCCACGGTAAGGAACGTGGGGCGTTGGTCGGGGAACTTCTTGTAGTAGGCCTCGATGAACGCCTTGTTGACCTTGGAGTCGTGCGCCTCCGAATAAGTGAACGATGTGATCAGGCCCAAGGCAAGATCGCCCACGGCGGCCAGTTGGTCTTCGGTGGTGATGTCGCCGGTGGAGATCAACTGAATGCCTTCTTTGTCCAGCCCGCGCTCGCGATAGCCCTTGATAAACGACACGCCCTGTTCGCCCGCAGGCACGAACAGGAACACCGCGTCGGGCTTGACGTCTTTCACGCGTTGCAGGAAGGGCGAGAAGTCGGGGTTCTGAACCGGCATGCGCACGTTGTCGACGACGGTGCCGCCTTCTTCACCCAAGGTCTTGATGAATTGCTTTTCCGAATCGTGGCCAGGGCCATAGTCCGCCACCAGGGTATAAACGTTCTTCAAGTTATTCTTGGCGGCCCACATCGCCATTGGCGCAGTGAACTGCCCCATGGTTGACGACGTGCGGACAATGTAAGGCGACTTCTCGGTAATCGAGGACGTGGCCGCATTCATGACCACCATGGGCATTTTTGCCGAGGCCGACAGCGGCGCGACCGCAAACGCGGCCGGCGTGAAGCCAAAGCCCGCCAGGACGTCCACCTTGTCTTTCACGATCAGCTCTTGGGCGGCACGCTTGCTGATGTCGGGCGCAATGCCGGTGTCGTCGCGAATGAACAGCTCGACCTTGCGATCGCCGATCGTGTCGCCGTGCGTGTCGATGTACAAGTTCACGCCATCCAGAATCTGCTTGCCCACCGTGGAAAAGTGCCCGGTCAGCGGTAGGACCAGCCCGATCTTGATCGGGTCGGCCGCCTGCGCTGCGCCTGCCGACAATCCCATGGCGATCGCGACGGCCAATACCTTACTGTTTAGCAGCATTGTTTATCTCCTGTTTTTTATATGAATAAGCAGCCGTAATGACGGCGCTTGTAAAAAGTGACAAAGCCTTAAGCCGCGTGTGGCATTTGAATAATTGGCTTAATGGTTTCGCCGCGTTGCATATCGGCAATGGCGTCATTGATCTGCGACAGCGGGTAGAACGTCACCAGCCTGTCGAAGGGAAAGCGCCCCTGCCTATACATCTCAATCATTTGCGGAATAAAAATATCGGGCACGCTATCGCCCTGGTGTATGCCCCGCACAGAACGGCCGCCCAAGACCATTTGCAGGATGTTGGCGTTCAGGTCCGCCCCCTTGGCGGTATTGATCAGGCCGCAGACCCCGCGCGCTGCAAGGTGGTGGACGGCATCGTGGATACTTTGCAAATTGCCGGAGGTGTCCAGGGCGTAATCCATGCCCTGGGGCGCAATCGAACGCACAACCGCGAACGTGTCCTGCTCCAGCGGGTTGATGACGTGGGTGGCGCCCAGTTCCAGCGCCTTGTCGAGCCGGGACGCCTTGGTGTCCACCGCGATAATGACCGCCGCCCCGCACACCTTGGCGGCCATCACCGCCGCCAGTCCGACCGACCCCGCGCCGAAGATGCCGATGGCGCTGCCGGCGGCGACGCGAAACGAATTGATCACTGCGCCCGCGCCTGTCTGGAACCCGCAGCCCAGCGGGCCCAGAAGCTCCAGCGGAATGTCTTTGGGCACAGGGACGACGTTGCGTTCCGAGCACAGCGCATGGGTGGCAAAGGCGGACTGATTGAAGAAGTGGCTATGAATGACTTCATCGCCATTGGCGAACGCGGTGCTGCCGTCTTTGCGCTTGCCG
This sequence comes from Pusillimonas sp., assembly GCA_044464765.1. Lineage (GTDB taxonomy): Bacteria > Pseudomonadota > Gammaproteobacteria > Burkholderiales > Burkholderiaceae_B > JBIQKZ01. The sequence continues at coordinate 131,313 of JBIQKZ010000009.1, read as the reverse complement.
GGGAAGTTGCTGGCGTTTAGCTCGTGGCAATAGGCCACGTCGCCGCGATAGCAACTGGGGCAGTGTCCACAGGTATTGAATGTCATGACCACGTGGTCGCCCGGCTTGACCTTGGACACCTGCTTGCCTACTTTCTCGACAACGCCCGAGCCTTCATGGCCCAGCACAATCGGCTTGGGCACCCGGGTGGGCGAATCGCGCATGCCGATGTCGGTGTGGCAAATGCCCGAGGCCGCGACCCGCACCAGAATTTCGTCGTCGCGCGGCTCACCCAAGTCCAACATCTCGATGGACAGGGGACCGCCTGTGGTGCGACTGACTGCTGCCTGGATCTTCATGGCCTTACGTTCGCCGTTAATACATTCACTATTGCTTCAATCACGCTGCACTCGTTGCGCTTAACGCGCCTCGAAGTAGAAGTGCTTGGTTTGCATGAAATCGTTCAAGCCTTCCACGCCATGCAGCTTGCCGTAACCGCTGTCGCCGTAGCCGCCTGTTTCGATTTCGGCGAACAGACGGTTGTGCGCGTTCAACCATACGGTGCCGAATTTCAGCTTCGAGGCCACGCGGCGCGCCTTCAGGCCGTCGCTGGTCCAGACGCTGGCGGCCAGGCTGTAGCGCGTTGCATTGCTGCGCTCAATCGCCTGGGCCTCGTCGGTGAAGCGTTCCATGACCAGCACGGGGCCAAAGATTTCTTCCTGGATCAGTGGGGACGACAAGTCTTGCAGGGCGATCAGGCTGGGCTGCAGAAAAGCGCCCTTGGCCAGTGCGCCGTCGGGTATCGCGCCCTTATGCAGGATGTCGCCGGTGCGTTCCGCGCCATCGACCAGGGCGGCTACGCGATCCCGGCTGGCGATATTGATCAGGCTGCCCATTTGCGAATCAGGGTCGGTGCCGAAGCCCACCTTCAGGTTCTTAAGCGCCTGCGCCAGGCGGCTGCCGAATTCGTCGTAAATGCCGTCGGCCACGACCACACGTTCGATGCCCGTGCATTGCTGGCCGGCCATGACCATGCTGCCGGCCACCACGCCCGCCACCGCCTTGTCGATATCGCAATCGTCGAAGATGACGGCGGGCACTTTGCCGCCCAGCTCCAGCGACAGGCGCTTCAATGTGCCGGCGCTGGCCTGGGCAATAAGTTTGCCCACGCGCGACGAGCCGGTAAAGCTGATAACGTCGACATCCGGCGTGGTGCACAGATATTGGGCTGCGTCTGCGCCCGATTCGATCACCGAGTTCACCACGCCCGCCGGCACGCGCTCGTCGCCCAGCAGGCACTCCAGCACCATATTGTTCACCAGCGCCGTTTGGTGCGCGGGCTTGATCACCACGGTGCAGCCGGCTGCCAGGGCGGGCGCCAACGACCGCACCAGCAGGGTAACCGGCGCATTCCACGGCAGGATGATGGCGGCCACGCCGGCCGGCTCGCGATCCAGCGAGGAATAGCAACCGGGCTCGATTTCAATAATGCGGCCAAACAGATTGCGGGCCAGGCCGGCGTAATATTTCAGTTCGGAAATACCGGCATGGATTTCACCCAGCGCCTCGCGCCTAAGCTTGCCGTTCAGCGTGACCAGCCAGTCGGCGATTTCTTCTTTACGCCGGTCGAGTTCCGCCGCGAACGCGTAAAGGACTTCCGAGCGCACCTTGGCGCTTTGGCGCCAGGCGGTGTGGTTGAATGCCTTGTGCGCGGCCGAGACAGCAGCGGCGGCTTCAGCCGTGCCGCCGTCGCAGAACTGGGCCACGACTTCCGACGTGGCGGGGTTGATATTGTCTTTGACAATGCCTTTGCCTTGCGCCGCTTCCACCCAACGGCCATCAATATAGTGTTTTGCTAGAGTCATGTTGTATTCACTTATGAATGTGCGCGTTGCAGGTCTTCGATCTTGAAGCCCGCCACGCTTTTATACCGATTGGTGATTTCCAGCAGCTCGTCGCGGCTGATCACGTCTTCAATGCGATCAAAGGGCGCGCCCCCGGTGCGTTCGTGCACTTCTTTCAGAACCGTGTCGGGCGGCGCCACGCGGTTCAGCAGCACGACCTCGGAGGTGGCCTTCACGCGTTGCTGGTCGTATTCCTTCAGGGCGCGTTCCGACACGCCAAATTCCTTGAATTTTTCCGTGATGCAGGCAACGTCGAGTATGGCCTGGCCGGCCCCGTTCGAGCCGCGCGGCAGCATGGGGTGCGCCGCATCGCCCAGCAAGGTAATGCGCCCGAATGTCCACTGCGGGACAGGGTCTTGGTCGACCATGGGGTATTCGAGAATGAGTTCGGTTTTCTGGATCATGCCGGCCACGTCCAGCCAGTCGAAATGCCGGTCGTCAAAGTACGAAAAGAAGTCTTCCAAACGCCCGGGCCGCGTCCAGTCGCGCTCGACCGGCACGGTGGATTCGGTTTCCGCCACCCAGTTGATCAATTGGTTTCCCTCGGCGTCGATATTGTTGCGTATGGGGTAGATCACCATCTTGCCCACGGGGATCCACCCCACCCGCACCATGCTGGCGCCGGTCAGGAAAGGCTTCATTGGTGTGACGCCGCGCCACATGTTCACGCCCGAGAACCGGGGCTCGCCTTCGTTCGGGTACAGCTGCTTGCGCACCACCGAATGGATGCCGTCGCAGCCGATGGCGATGGACGCCTTGACCGTCGTTGCGGGGCCGCCTTCGCTTTCGAAGTGAGCGGTGACCCCATCGCCGTTGTCGTCCACGCGCACGCAGCGCTTGTCCAGCACTACGGCGTCGTCGCCCAGCCGTTCGCGTACCGCGCGAAGCAGAATGTTTTGCAAGTCGCCACGGTGAATGGAAAACTGCGGCCAGCCATAGCCGGCGTCAAGGCCAGCGGGCTCGCTTAAGACAAACTTGCCGAATTTATCGAAGAATACCGATTCTTTGGTGGTGACCGCCACGGCCGCCAGTTGGTCGACCAGGCCCAGGCCATCCAGCACGCGAACCGAGTGCGGCAGCAGATTCACCCCCGCGCCCAAGGGTTTGATTTCAGGCACGGCTTCATACAGCCGGCAAGAAATACCTGCGCCATGCAAACTTAAGGCCAGGGTCAGCCCGCCGATCCCTGCGCCGATAATAATAACTTCACAATCCTTGGACATCGATTTCCCCAACTAAAGACATGGTCCACCTAGGGTGTTGCTCCTATTAGATCGGATCGTGCAGTAATATGGAAACATGGATCGCTAGTGAATTAAAAAGTAAACGTTATGAATGTTTCTTATCGGCAGCTGAAAGCCTTCCTGAAGGCGGCCCAGTTGCTAAATTTCACGCGCGCCTCGGAAGAGCTGCACCTTACCCAGGCGGGGCTAAGTTTTATGATGCGTCAGCTGGAATCGCAGCTGAACTGCCGCCTGTTTGATCGCACCACGCGCCTGGTCTCGCTAACCGCCGCCGGCGAGTATTTTCTACCGATTGCGCGCAAGATCGTCGATTCCATGGACAACGCCGCCGAAGAGCTGGCCCACTTGACCGCCGAGGCCAGGAACAAGCTGGTGATCGGCGTCACCCCGCTGGTGTCGGCCAACGTGGTGCCCGCCGCGTGTACGGCGCTTGCCATTGCCTACCCGCAGGCAAAGATCAATGTCGTGGCCACCAACCATGATCAGATTCAGGCTTTGGTCGAAGCCGGCGAAATCGACTTCGGGCTAGGCGCCCACTTCAACGCCGTGCCGGGCGTGCAGTTGCAGCCGCTGTTCAAGTACCAGTTAATGTGGGTTACACCGGGGGCGGTGGATGGCGAGGCGAAAGGGACGGGGGCTGGTGTCGGGGCTGCCGGGGCGGGCGGAACCGGTCTGGCTGCTGGGTCTGCTGGGTCTGCTGGGTCTGCTGGAGCTGTTGGGGCGGGCGGGGCTAGTGTAGGCGGTTCTACCGCTGGCACCGGTGTTGGCGCAGGAATGAGCACCGTGCCATGGACAGCGGTGAAAGATGCGGTGCTGTATCGGCTGCCCAGCGACAATCACATCCAGCAGGTCATTGAAACCCACCTGCATGGCATTGGCCGCAACGACAAAGAGCACCACACCTTCAATAACTTCGAATTGCTGATCGCCATGGTGTCGTCGGGCGCGGGCACGGCCATTCTGCCTTCCTATGCCGTGGGCGCATGCCGGCGCCACGGCGTGCAAACCGCCATCCTGACCGAACCCGTCGTTGCCATGGATTTCTACCAGCTTACCAAGCGCGGGCGCGCTCCCGCGGAACTGATGGGCGCATTCACCGACGCTTTCGTAGCTTCCATTCCCACGTGAAGGCCCGTTTTCATTATTCGCACAGGCTTTACTACTGTTGATTGTGCGGGTTTTATTACTCACACAAGCTTTGGTAGCCGTGCAGGTTTTACCATTCATGCAGACGTGTGCGGGGAAGTCATCATGCAGCGGCCCCCACGGTCGTAACCACGGTTCCTGAACAGGTATGTACCTATTCCTGCCGCTTCCCCGCCCAATTCGGCTGTGCCTTTTATATATCTACTGCTTTCCGTCCAGCCCGGCGCCGCCTTCCAGAACTTTGCATACGGCGGCGGTGTCCAGGTCGCCCAGGCCTTGGTTGTCCGCCGCGTAATACACCTGGGTGCTTGCGCTGAAAAGCGGGGTGGGGCAATGCATGTCGGCAGCGAAATCGCCGATAATGCGCACATCTTTCAGGAACATAGAGATGCGGGCGGTAGCGTCGGAATAGTCGTCTTTCACCATCAGTGGCCCGCGCACCTGGAACATCCGCGACGTGGCCGCGCTGTCTTCCAGCGCCTCGTACACGGCCTGGCGATCCATGCCCGCCTTGTCGGCCAGCGTAAACGCCTCGGCCGCCGCCACATTGTGTATGGTCACCAAATGGTTGGCGATGAACTTCATCTTCGTGCCATTGCCAAACTCACCCAGGTACACCTGCTTGCGCGCAATGGCGTCAAGAACAGGCCGGATCTTTTCATAGGCCTGCGGGTCGCCACTGGCGAACACCACCAGGTCACGTGTAATAGCCTGCGCACCGGTTCCGCTGACCGGGCAGTCCAGCAAAATGCAATCAGCCTGCTTCAACTGTTCGTGGGCCTGCAGGCGCGGCGCCAGCGGCATCACGCTAAGCTCGATCACGATTTTCCCCGCCGCCCCCGCCTGCGCGATCGCCTGCGTGGCCGACGCAAAGGCGTCCACCGTCGGCAGCGACGTCAGGATGATCGACGATTCGTTCACCACCTCTGCAATCGAGGCCAACGGCTGTCCACCCATCTCGCGCAAGCGATCCGCCGCAGGCGCCGAAATATCGTAGCCCACTACCTTCATGCCATTCTGGATCAGGTTGCGCGACATCGCGCTGCCCATAATGCCCAAACCAATCACGCCAATGCTGTCTGCCATTCAAAACCCCGTCCGATTTGTTGTGCTCAAGCCGGCTAACGCGCCTAGACGTTAACCGTTAACGTCTCCGTTATCGCGTCGCCGACCCCTGGTTTGAAACGCTCCGCCACATGGTGGAGCGCTTTCGATGCTGCCGTGGCCTACGCCGCCAACGCGGCGGAAACCCCGCGCGCGAGCGCCTTCATGGCTTCGTGGAACTCTTGCTCATCGGCCTCGCTGGACGCCGGCGGGCCCACGCTGGTCACCGCCAGCAGCATCTGCCCTTCGCGGTCGAACACGGGGCAGGCCACCGCCGAAATCTTCGTGCCATAGGCATCCTGGAAATCGGTGGTGTTTGCCAGGAACACCATTTCTTCCTTGCGTATGGTCGCCAGCATGGGCTCTACCTGTTCCAGCGCCGAAAGTGCGGCCTCGCCCGGAAGATCCAGCAAGGCGAACTCTTTCTGCAGCGACTCGACCACCAGGTTCTTGGGCAGGAAGGCCGAGAACAGTAAGCCGGTGGCCGACTTCAATGTAGGCAGGACATAGCCGGTTCGGAAGTTGATGGTGACCGGGCTTCTGGACTCTTCCCAGCGGACGATGGTCGGGCCGTAATTCCCCCAGACGCCAATGCCGATGGTGCGGTCGAACTGGTCGGAAAGTTCGATAATGCCCTTTGTGGCAATGCGCTGCGCCTGCAACGCCGCCAGGCTGGCCGCCACCGACGCGTCGGGCGCGGTGGATTGGTCGTGCGGAAACGGCACCACATAGCGCCCCCCGTAAAACCCCAGCGGCGGCCGGTTCGAGCGTTCGATACGATCTACCTGGCCCAGGTAGACCACGTGGTCGCCCCCCGGGTACACCGCAATCAACCGGCATTCCAGGCTGGCGGCGCAGTCTTCGATCAGCGGCACGCCGCCCAGCCCCTTCCTTAGCTTCACGCCATCGAACTTCGACTGCCCCGGCCCAGCGGCGCTACGGGCGAACTTGTTGGATAAGTCGATCTGGTCCTGAGCCAGAATCGATACGGAGAAGCGGTCGGAATTGCGAAACACCGGATGGCTGGGCGCGCTGACCGCCTGGCTCCACAGCACCAGCGGCGGGTCGAGCGAGACCGAGCTGAAGGAATTGGCGGTCAGGCCATGCGGGGTGCCGTCTTCATCGAGCGTGGTAATAATGGTGACGCCCGTCACGAACGAGCCAAGCACATCGCGAAGCTCCCTGGGATCGATCTTGGTTTCAAGTGGCATGTTCTTTCCCTCTAAGCTAGACAGTAACTACTTCCGTGCCGTGCGGCGCACGGGTGCGGTCGGAACATCGCCCCCTGCCGCCGCGACAATCTTCGGTACAACCACCTTGGCGCCCGCCATGAATTGCTCGATGGTGTGTTGGATCATGGTGTCCAGGTCTTCATCCAGCGGCAGGTTGAAAATCCAGCGGCGCTGGCCAAAATAGAATAGCCGGGCATTGATGCCCCACACCAGTTCGACCTCGGCTTCCGTCAGCGCCACTTCGTCGACCGACGGCAAGTTAAGTTCGGCGCGCAGCTCGGTACAGATGGGTTCAAGCACCCGGTTGCGCAGGAATTGCAGGTAGCGCAGGTTGATGTCTTCGCCGGCCAGGCCGGAAAACATAAAAATACGCACCCAGTCGTGATTAAGCGCGGCCTTGGCGTAGTCGGTGTAATGGCGCACCAGGCGGTCTTCCAAGGGCACGGACCGGTCGGCCAGCACCGTTTCCCAGTAATGGTTCCAGCGCCCCATGTAGACCTCGTTGTACACGCGGTCGATCAGGGCGGCCTTGGTGGGAAAATAACGGTAGATGAGGGACTGGGTAATACCCAGCCGCCGCGCCAGTTGGCGCGTATCGCCGCCAAAGCCCACTTCAGCAAAAAAACGAACCGCCTCTTGGGCGATCAGTCGCTCGCGCTCTTCGCCTTTCAGCTTCTTTCGTTTCTCGGTGTTCGTTGTCATGAACTCTTGAATTCCACAGGACAGCAGGCAATGCGTCGTGGCCGCGCCGCGCCTCAGGCGCCGCGCCTGGCGCTCGCCGGCCATCCAAGACGCTTATTGTACCGGCCCGCGCGGCATGAAGCCGATTGCCGCGACAGCGCCCTACACCGTTCGCCGGGCGCGCTTCATTGGGTCAAACCGCGCCTTGACGCTTGGCCTTAACGCTTCAGCCAGCGGCTGCCGTACAACATTGACGGTGTCGCAGGATTAGTGTTCATTGGAGGCCCCCAGCGTGGCCCGTACGATGCGCGCGGGCGTAATCGCGGCGCCGTCGCTTTCCGACGAGCGCTGCACGGCTTCCAGCACGGCGGCGGTGTCCAACATTTCTTGCAGGCTGATGGGATAGGCGCTTTGGCCTGCCTCGACCGAGGCGGCGAACGCTTCAAGGTTGTCTTTGACCGGTGTTGCGACCGGGATGGCCACCGAGCTGATTTCCCCGCCTTTGGTCGAGCGCTTCAGTGTCCAGCCCGTGGGAGCTTCGACATGCGAGTTGTCGTGCACTTCGACCCAGCCGTTGCTTCCGAACACCGCAAAGCGCGAAAAGAACGGTGTGGACAGCATGGCGTTGATGGACCCGATGACGCCGTCGTTGAACAAGAGCTTTGCGGATGCGCTATCGCCCGATTCGAACCCTGTCACGCCGTTGAAGTTCCAGGCATGCACCCGCTGGACGGGGCCCGCCAGGCAGACCGCCAGGTTCAATAAATGAATGCCGGTTGCCGTCATGGGGCCGCAACCCGCTTCGCGCTTTGAAAGACGCCAATTATCGGGACTCATGCCCAGAAATTTGTTCTGGCTGAAATTTGCTTCGATCTGGATCAGCCGGCCAAGGTCGCCGCGCTGGATCATTTGCAGGATCTGCAAGGTGGGCGGATCGAACCGGCGTTCGTGGCCCAGCCCAAGGCGCACGTTGTTGGCTACGCAGGCATCGATGGACCGGGCGGCGGAACCCACGGAGAACGCCAGCGGCTTTTCGCAGAAAACGTGCTTGCCCGCCTGCGCTGACATAATGACTTGCGGCTCGTGCAAGGTGTTGGGCGTGGTGAGGATGACGGCGTGGATGTCACTTTGCGCCAAGGCTTGTTCAAGCGTGGGGACATAGCGCAACCGATTCTGTTCGCAGAAGGCCCTTCCTTCGGTTTCGTTTGACTCGACCCCGGCCACGACCTTCAGGCGCGTGCTGTCGGCCAGCGTCTTGACAATGATCCGGCCCCACCACCCCAGGCCCACCACGGCAACATTAAGCATTGCACCCCTCCAATCGGACTCTTTTTATAAAGAATACGATCAATTGATCACTACGTCAAAATAAATTTACTAGGGGAAAACTAGTAAATTATTTATTGACGTGCTAATTCTTAATCAATAATATGATCACTTGATTACTTTGCTTTTTGGCGAATCTGGCTCGCTTCTTGGCAGATTTGGCCGGTTCAACTTACTTGGTTTTTTGGCGGGCCGGGCCAGTTCGGCAGTAGCCGCCATCCACGATTTGCAACCAGAACGGTGACTCACAATGATTAAGCTGGGAATGTTCATGATGCCGCTGCACCCGCCGGCGCGCCATTTGCACGAAACCCTCAAGGAAGACCGCGAGGCCATTCTGCTGGCCGATGAGCTGGGCTACGCGGAAGCTTTCGTCGGCGAGCACGTTACCGATGCCGCCGAAACCGTTACGTCCTGCGTGGCGTTCCTGGCCAGCGTGGCGCACGCCACAAAGAATATTGTTCTTGGCACCGGCACGGTCAATCTGCCCAATGCGCATCCTGCCACGGTGGCTGCGCAGGTTGCCATGCTGGACCACATGCTTGAAGGCCGCTTCATTTTCGGCATCAGCCCGGGCGGGTTGATGTCGGACGCCGAGGTCTTTGGCAATCTGGACAAGAACCGGAACGAGATGTTTGTGGAATCGATCAATATGATTCTGGACATCTGGGCGAACGATCCGCCGTATAACCTGGTGGGCAAGCATTGGTCGGTGACCACGCAACGCACCATGAAGCCAGAGATCGGCCAGGGGTTTATCGCCAAGCCGTATCAGAAGCCGTATCCGCCTATTGTGGGCACGGCGGTCGCTCCTTTTTCGAAAGGGGTCACAGAGATGGCTAAGCGGGGCTGGATGCCTATTTCGGCGAACTTCCTTTTGCCTCAGTGGGTAGCCACGCACTGGCCGAAGTATGTTGAAGGGCGCGAGGCGGTGGGCGCCACGCCGCAGCCGGCCGAGTGGCGGGTGGCGAAAAGCATTTTCGTGGCTGATGATGAGCGTACGGCGCTGGACTATGGCCGGGGGCCTGACGGGCCTTATTCTTTTTACTTCAGTCAGTTGGTGAATAAGCTGGTGGGCGGCGGGCGCGGGAATCTGTTCAAGTCGGATCCCGATCTGCCGGATTCGTCGATTACGCTTGAACGTATTCTTGACGAGTTGGTGATAGTCGGCACGGTGGATCAGGTGGTTGAGCAGTTATTGGCGTTCCGCGATCAGGTGGGCGATTTTGGCACTTTGCTGTATAGCTGTCACGATTGGGTGGATCCGAGGCTGTCGAAGCGGTCGATGGAGCTGATGGCCAAGGAGGTCATGCCGCGTTTGAATCGGGCGGTGTTTGGTTGATTTTGTCCTGAGCAAAGTCCTGTTCCGTGAACAGAGTCCCAACACTGCGCTCATGGACACGTCCCTTCTGACTCGTTGCTTTGAAAACAGTCTTTCTCCTTGAGACGTTGCTTGGGGCGCGGCCTTCTTTCTTATGACGTTGCGCGGGGCGGGGTCTGGGGGCTGGCACGGCGTGCTTGATCCGCGTCTACGTCGTTTCGCCGGGCGTCGGGAGAACTCGCCCTTGCCGCCGTTGGCGGCTGCGGTGCTCACACAGCTCCCGCCGACTTCCCCCGGCGAAACGACGCAGCCACGGCGCACGCCTTACGCCAGCCCCCAGACCCCGCCCCGCGCAACTGCGGCAACGACAGCGACAGCATGGATGACAGTAATCATTCACGGCCAAACCACTTACGAGGCGGCAGAAATGAATAGCACTACCAGTGCACACCCAACCCCAAGGAATAGCGTCGCTCGTTCGTCGCCGGCTGCCCCGCCACCTCTACCCGGTTATAGCCCACCTTCGCATACAACGACATCCACTGCGTCACGCTATAGCGCAACCCAAGCTCCGACTTAAGGCTGTAGTTAACCTCGCTTCTTAACGCACGATACACTTCGCCCGTTGTAAACACCTGCCACTGCTTGCCGCCCAGATAGCGCCTGAAATCCCAGCCGATACCGGCCATCTGGAAATTGTCGCGCGACTCGTCCTGGTACTTATAGCGCGCATGCGCCAACAGCGCCGACATCGAAAACGCACCTAACTCGGTATCCCAAAACTGATAACCTGGGCCGGCGGAAAAAACGAGCTGACTCGCCGGATTATCAACATGGTCGCGCCCATAACGCAACCGGCCCCGTAAAAACAGCTTCTCCGACAAGAAGCGGTCGGCCGTATAGACCCCGTTATAGTTATACGTGCCCACCACGCTGTCTTGAGTCTTGCGCGCAAAGTCCAGATCCAGGGCATGACGCCACCAATCGCGCCGCGCCGACAAACGCACCGCCGCACTCCAGTTCTGGTTGCTGCTGGACGCGTGCGTCGCATCCATCGCTACATCCACCCCACCGTCGAAACTCCAATCCCGAAGAAACGCGTGCGGACGCACAATTCGCTGGATATCGGCCAATGGCACCTCGCTTGACGATGCCGGCTCCGTATCGCCAGCAGACACCGCTGCAACCGTGCCCGGCTGCGTGGACGCCACCAACCGCGCCTGATAGTCCGCCGGCAGGCTCTTCCCCCGCAACAGCATGGGATCATCCGTTTGCAGCTGGGCGACCTTATCCCAGTCGATGTGAATCTCGCCCGCGTACTCCGTTTTCAAGACAAGCTTGCCACCGTCCATCAACTGCACCTTGCCGCTAAGCCGATCCCCATTGGAAAGAACAATCGTGTCCGACCAAGCGGGAGCGGCCAGTGCACCGCATAACAGCCCTGCCGCCACCAAACCTATGCTGCCCCGCCTAAAAGTTCGCACCTCCACGCGCACGCCTCCTTAGTGAAAAATAAAAAAAGGGTGCCGATGTAATCGGCACCCTTGGTAACATGGTAACAGTCTATGTCGTTCGAATCCATGGGTTGGAATGCAAAGGCCAACACAACTACTATCCACATGAGCGGTATTATCCTTTGTTATGCTGCAGCAACAGCCTACAGGAAGAATAAGGTGCGTTTTCGCGGGGCCCGCATCCGGCTTACCTGACTCACGCCTTGCCAACCCAACCAAAAATGCCCCCTGCGCAGGTGCCCTTTGTCTCGACTACAGACTTTCACTCTGGCCTTTTCCGCGTGCTTCGCTATTCTTGCCACCTACGCCTTGTTGTCGGCCTCGGGGCCCCAAATTATCCATACCGAACCATCGGAATTTGCTCCCGTGCTCGTCATCGAGGAAAACGGCCTGCGATGCATGAGCTTCACCGACATTGACGATACGGGGCGGCAGAGCTGTTACGACCTGAGCGATCCGGACAAGATGGTGTTTGAATACACCCGCATGATGACCAGTGCGCTTTTCGTCATGCCCAGACCCCGCACTGTATTGATCATTGGCCTTGGCGGCGCGACCATTGCACAAGCCTTCGAGAAAATACTACCCGACGTCATGATTGAGACGGTAGAGATCGACCCGGCGGTCGTGAGGGTTGCCGAGCGCTACTTTGGTTATCGGCAAGGACCGCGTCAGCGCGTGTTTGTTGAGGATGGCCGCGCATTTGTGGGACGAGCGCATCGGGAGGGGCGGAAATACGACATGATCATGCTCGATGCGTTCGACGTGGACTATATCCCCGCCCATCTGCTGACCCTGGAATTCTTGCAGCACGTGCGCGCCATTCTTTCCCCCGACGGCGTGCTGGTGGCCAACACCTTTACCACCAGCCTCATGTACGATCAAGAGTCCGCGACCTACGCCGCCGTGTTCGGCGACTTCTTTAACCTACGCGACGGCAATCGAGTGCTGATTGCCGGCCGGGGCCCGCTACCCAGCGACGAAACCCTTGCCCGGAATGCCGCCGCGTTGGCCGACACCCTGGCGCCGTTCGGCATAAACACCGCGCAAGAACTGCGGCTCTTTTCCCGCGAGCGCGACTGGAACCCGAACGCCGCCGTGTTAACTGACTAAGCGCAAGTGGCCACACCAACGGCTTCCATGCGAGCTGGCGACTAAAGCCATTCTTCCAACCCGCCATTATTGCACTCACCGGCACGCTGGCTAGTCAGCCCCCGGACCTTAACCCCACGCCTGGGCGATCACATGGATAATCGCCTGGTATTCCGACGATCTGTATCCGGATGCGAGTATTATTACGAAAATTCACATAAGGCTCCCGAGAATCGGGGCATTTTTCTGTCGGAGTCCGTCATCAAAAACGTCCTGTCCATTATTGGCACTCGCCCCGAGGCCATCAAAATGGCGCCCCTGATTCTGGCGCTCGAACAACACCCAGATATACAACATACGCTTTGTGTTTCCGGCCAGCACACTCAGATGCTGACCCCCATCCTTTCCCTTTTCGGCCTCGTCCCAAGTATCAATCTGGAAGTGATGCATCAAGGTCAAACACTCAACACACTGACAAGCCGAATCATCCACAACATGGATGCCGTGCTCGACACAGTGCGCCCGGATCACGTGTTTGTCCACGGGGACACCACGACGGCCATGTCGGCGGGGTTGGCGGCGTTTCACGCCCGGGTTTCGGTGGGCCACATCGAAGCGGGGCTGCGCACGGGTAATCTTTCGCAACCTTTTCCGGAGGAAATGAATCGGCGTGTCATCGATTCTGTCAGTGATCTTCTGTTCGCTCCCACTCAGTCGGCCAAAGACAACTTGATGCTCGAAAATCTGTCGGGGCGTTGCTGGGTGACCGGCAACACCGTCATCGATGCCTTGGCGAAAGCCTGCGAATTGCTGGATACCCGCCCGGAGATGGCAGGGCAGATCCAGAAGCAATTCGACATGCTGCGGCAAGGCAGCCGCCTCATCCTGGTGACCGGTCATCGTCGCGAAAACTTTGGCGATGGAATGGCCAACATCTGTAGCGCGCTGCTGGAGCTGGCACGCGAACCGAATGTCGAGATCATCTACCCGGTCCACCTGAATCCACAGGTAAAAGAGCCCGTGCAGCGGCTTTTGGGAGGCATATCAAACATACATTTAGTGCCTCCCGCCGACTACTTGGCATTTATCTGGCTGATGCGTCGATCCTTCATCATTCTGACGGATTCGGGCGGCATCCAGGAAGAGGCTCCTTACTTGAAGAAACCGGTACTTGTCATGCGTGACGTCACGGAACGACCTGAGGCCATTGCCAACGGAAATGCCAAGCTGGTCGGCACCGACCCTGTGCGCATCGTGCATCATGTTCGCACCTTGCTGACCAACCAAGACAGCTACGACAGCTTTTGCTCCGGCGTGAATCCCTACGGCGATGGTCAAGCGTCCGAACGAATCGTGGCAGCCTTGTTGGGCGAGCCTGTCGATGAGTTCGTGCTGGATACGCCGCTTGCATCCGACCTTTAATCCCGAGACCGACTGATGTTTTTTTCTATCCCACTTCGTTTACTGCCTGGACGCTTGGTTTGGGCGCCGCTTGTATTCGCCGCATTCGGCCTCTTGCCATCTCCTGCAGTCGCTCAAAGCGAACCAAATGTCAGCTTGCTGGAACGCGCTGAAAGACAGGTTGTGCTGCAGCAGACGCTGAACAGCACGGGAATATCGCGGCCCGTGGTTCTCGACCAGCCCGGCCAATCGCGCGAGTTCTATATGGCGTTGCCGCGCAGCGCCCCCGTCCAGAATGCCCGGATCCATTTTCATGCCCACTATCTTGGGGCTGACGACCTGGGCGGCACACTCCAGTTGCTGGTGGACGATGAACCCGTGTATTCCCGTACCTATGCCGGCAAGGGAGGCGACATCGACCTTGATCTGCCCCTGCCCCAGCAACGCTCGCCCGCGAATTTTCTTCGGCTTGGTGTCAAGTGGATATCCAACAAAGTATTGCAGGCCTGCGAAATCGCTCCACCAAGCGCAAACAGTCTGGTCATCAGCCCATCAACCGGCATCAGTTATTCTGTTTCCGCCGCTGAGCCTCTGGATATTGCTTCGGCCTGGCATCTGGCGCCCGCGCAAAGCATTCTTTCCCTTGCTCTTGGCACGATCGCTGCGCAGAGCTTTGATGCAGCCTGGCGCATTGGCACCGCCTTTCAGCTGGGCGGAAAAAACGTGCGTCCCAAGGCCATGCTCGCTGTTGGCGACACGATTGCGCTGAAAGACCTTGCGTTCCCCGAAAGCCTGCTTGACCACCCCGTGATGGCATCTCTGGCGAACACCCGCTTACCCTCGATGCAGGTGACGTCCCAGGCTCAGATTGGCGCGCTGCTGCTGTTGCGAACTGAAGCCGTGCTGGGCAATGTCGTCGTGTTCGACGACTCAATCGCCACGCAGATCATGTCGGCTCTGGACGCGCTTGAGCGGATGCTGGACTCTCCAGCGGAAAAACACTGGTTTGCTCAGGCCGTCAAGGCCGCCAACTTCGACCTTGGGCACGCCGATCAGGCTGATAACATTTTCCTGGTGGGGACGGCGCCCAGTCGCGTCATTGCGGTCCGCCCCAACGCGAGCCGGGATGCCGCCGCGCTTTTTTCACCTCTCTGGACCGGCTTGCTAACCACGGAAAGGGTGGCCGTCGAAAACGCCCAAACTCGGCCATTGAATTCGGCACAGGCCATTCGCCTGCGACGCCTGGGCGCCATGACCCAAAGCTTTGATGTGGTTAATCATGCGACCTGGCAGACGGACTTCTCGTACAGGTCGATTGAATTCAACGGCCGGGTTCCCCACCGTTTACTCCTGGATGTCGCTGTCGCACCCGATACTTCGGATACGCCGCCGGTGCTGTCCGTTACCTGGAACGGGATCTTGCTGACGGCTGCCCGGCTACGCGCCGACGGCGGGAAAGAGCACATCAGTGCGCGCATTCCCCTACATGCCGTGGGCCAAACCAATAGCATCCGCATTTCGCTCCAGCGTCTGCCGTCTGCCAATGGGTGTACCGAAGCGCAAGTCGGTTTTCCGTTCAACGTGCTCCCCACCAGCTATATCGCAACACAAGAAGCTTACGCAGACCCTTCATTTGTCGGAATCATGCCGTTCCTGGCCAACAAAGCCCAACTGGTGGTTCCCGAGGCGTGGCTGGATAACGCACCTCACCATCTTCAACGCGTTATTCGACTTGCAGCCGCCAGTGGCTTATCGCCCCATCGGGCCGGCTTTGAACTCATCGCGGCAAATCAAGCCTATACGCCTGAAAGCACATTCATCGCCATGGGCGTTCCGGTCGCCTCCGCCAAACCCAAGGTTCAGGTCATCGACGGTCAGCGTCTGCTTATCGAAGGCGAAGAAGCCCCACTGCTGGACATTGCCGGGTTACGCGACCTGAGCAGTGTCGAAGTCATGCGCTCGGGGCCTTACCAAGGTCTTTACTGGACCGGCCTCCAGTTCAGCGCGGCCAACCAACCCTTCGGCGGCGACGAGTTTGTGCCATACACCTTAGACCGAGGCGACATTGCACTGGTCGCGCCAAGCGGGATCGTGGCCTGGCTGGACGCGAGCGACCCAACGTTTTCAACGGTGCCCGAGCGAATCAACTCGGTCTTCTACGAATGGCGACGCGTCTTCTCCTGGGGAATTCCGGCCATGATTGGAGGGCTGTTTGTATTTCTTATTCTGATTGCCATGGCCTATCGCGCGGGACGCCGTCGCAACAACTCATAGCACGATTGCCATGTCAGGTTCAACAGCCATGTACTTTATTGCCGACTACTTCCAGGCGCTGGAATACTTGGCTGTGGCCGTGGCGATCGTTATTATTATTTCCAGCATCGACGATACCTTGATCGATGTGTATTACTGGACGCGTCGAATTCACCGGCGTTTCAAGCTCGGCCCCGACCACCAACGCCTAAGCGAAAGCGATTTGGTCGGTAAGCCCGAGCAACCCTTGGCCATCATGGTGCCGGCATGGCATGAGTACGACGTGATCGCGCCCATGCTGGAAGCCATGATCGCTACCCTGGATTACCGTTCGTACCGCATTTACGTTGGGACCTATTGCAACGACGAACGCACGATTGCAGAAGTCGAGCGCATGCGCCGTCGTTACAAGGTCTTGGTGCGCGTCGAGGTGCCGCACCCGGGGCCCACCTGCAAGGCCGACTGTCTGAACTGGATCGTTCAGCAAATACTCGCTGACCAGGCCCACATGCCCACGCCGTATGCGGGCATGATTCTGCATGATTGCGAAGATGTATTACACCCGTTGGAGCTAAAGTACTTCAATTACCTGTTGCCCAGAATAGATTTCATACAGCTGCCGGTAAGGTCATTGGAACGTCAATGGCACGAATTCGTCGCGGGCACCTATATGGACGAATTTGCCGAGTCGCACACGAAAGACTTGATCGTGCGCGAGTTCCTGTCGGGCATGGTTCCTTCGGCGGGTGTCGGCACCTGTTTTTCGGGGCGTGCCATTAAAGAGCTTTGCGACGAAACGCAGAATCAACCGTTCAACACCAGCACATTGACCGAAGACTACGATATTGGGGCAAGGCTGGCACGCAAGGACATGAAGCAGATCTTTGGCAAGTTTCATGTTCAGTATGCACGCACCAGCCGGAGCTGGTTTGGATTGGGTAAAGAAAAGACCCACGTGATCTACGACGTGATGAGTGTGCGCGAGTATTTTCCAAGTACATTTCGCACGGCGTATCGGCAGAAGTCCCGCTGGACGCTCGGTATCAGCCTTCAGGGCTGGAAGCAGGTGGGATGGAAAGGCAGTTTCATAGAAAAGTATTTCTACTTTCGTGACCGCAAAGGCCTGGTCACGTCGTTCATCGCCATCCTGGCGTATTTTCTCGTCATCAATTTCGTGTTGTTCCAGATCGCGGGAGCCTTGGGCTGGTGGACGGTTTTCTATCCGACCATCTTTGCGCCGGGCTCGTGGCAGGTGGACGCGCTCAAGTTGAATCTTTTTTTCTTCGCTATCCGGGTCGGCCACCGGTTTTACTTTGTAAGCCAGTTGTATGGCTGGATGCATGGGTTCCTGACACTGCCACGCATGGTGGTCGGAAACCTCATCAATGCCATGGCGGCGGCGCGAGCCTGGCGATTGTTTCTGAACAACTATATCTTTGGCGCTCCCCTGGTCTGGGATAAAACCATGCATGACTTTCCTTCGGGCGATCTGCTGACAAACAGACACCAGGGCTTGGGAGAAATACTGGTAGCATGGCATGCCATTAGTCAGGAGAATCTGGATAAAGCGCTGGCCCTTCAACGCGAAAAGCATCAGCCTCTGGCCGCCATCCTGATCGAAAACCAATTGATCACCGACGTGGTATTACACGAGGCGCTCAGCTTCCAGCAGCAATCGAATCCCGTTGGGCCTGATACCCATGAGCCCCGGAAAGATCCAAAGGTCATCACAGGATGAAGCCCTTCGCTTTGCGCCCTTTTCTGGCTTTTCTGATTATTGGCGGAATTATTGCAGCCCCCACGGCTACCGCCCAAACCCCGCCAGCCGCTTCGCAACAACAGTCGCAGTCTGCCGACCTACCTCTATCGGGACAAGCCTGGCAGCTGGCAGATCAGGCGTATAAAGCTTATGCGCGGAACGATTACGCATTAGCGGACCGCTTGGCTGCACAAGCCATCGAACTGGCGCCCCTGGCGCCCCAACTGTATTTGCTGCGCATCTACGCACTGCAGCAGCAAGCGCTGGCATCGGAAGCCGCCCAAGTGGCTCGGCAGGCGCAAGCCAGGGGGTTGAGCAGGCCCGAATTCGATACCAAACCGGCTACCACAACGCCCACACCCGCGCCACCACCCACGCCCCGGCCTTCGGCCAGGGAGCAGGCTCTCAAGCGCGGCTACGCCATCGCCGAACAGGCGTATAAGGCGCATGCGGCAAAGGAATATGCACGGGCAAGCCAACTGGCAGAGCAGGCATTCTTCCTTGATCCACGCCAGGGGAACTGGGCATTATTGTGGCTGGATGCCTTGGCAGCCAACCAGCAGCCCGAGGCTGTGAATAAGGCGATTGACGCAGCCATTCGCGCCGGAGCGCCTAATCGCCCGGCGCTTGTGGCCCGACGCATTGATCTTGAGGCCCTTCAAAAGCAACAACTGAAGCAGGCCCGCGAAGCGCAAGCAAGGCAGCTTGCGCAGAACGCCTATACGGCCTACGCAGCCGGCGATTACAGCGCGGCAATTAGCAACGCCCGGCAGGCCGTTGCGGCGGACCCGGGCAATGCTGAAACCGAACAGCTGTTGACCACCACGCTGGCGGCAGGAAACCGGCAAGAGAATCTTGAAGCGCTGACACGACTTGATCGCGCCCTATCGGGCCAGCCAGGCAATGCCGATTGGCTAACCCAGCGGGCTTACGTTTACCAGCGTTTGGGCGATCCCGCGAAAGCTGTTGCCGACTTTTCCCGGGCACGGGCCACGGGGAAAGCGCCTGAACGAGCGATGCTTGACGAAGGCTTTGCCGCTGCCGCAGCGGGCGACAAGCGCCAGGGCAGCGCTTTACTGAAAGATGCCATTGATCAGGCGGATCGCGGCACGCTGGACCTTTCCCCCGACCAGCGCCTGAACCTGCGCCAGAACATATCCAATCTGGAGCGTGAATGGGGCGCCTATGTTTCAGCCGGCTACCGAGGGGCACGCGCGGCCACGTCCGGACTGGGGGGCAGCCCAACCGCCGCGCTGGGCGACGCCGTCTTCAGCACCGCGGAGGTTTTCTGGCGGCCCTCCAATTTCCTGAACTCGTCAACGCGTGTGTTTGAGGCTTACGGCCGAGTGTCCAACACCTTGCATGACCAAGGCACTAACGTGGACGAGTTATTCGACGATTGCGGCAACCGCTATCCGGCGGATAACTATCGCAGTGTCCGCGGCTTTCCAAGTACGATCGGAGCCCTGGGTTTACGCTTTACACCTTCCTCGAGTGTGGGTCTGACCTTTGGATTGGAGCGGCGGTTTAACCTGGGCAGCCGCACCCGCTTAGGCAGTGCAACACCCTCGGATTGCTCGTTGGGCATCCCCGGGAAAGAGTTTCAAACCAAAGGCTCTGATGGCGACTGGCTGGCCTATGTCACCTATGCATACTATAAAGGCACCGAGCTTCGGCGCGGCGCGCCGAGTTGGTGGCGAGTTGAAGCGTATGCGCAAGCCGGCTATTTATGGAACGATACCAACGCGAAATTCCGCGACAGTGGAGCACCAGCGTTTGATCAAACCGGGTCGGTCAAACGACGGTACCATTTTGCATCCACCGAAGTTCGGATCGGACGTAGCATGCGCTTGGACTCCATTCATTCCAATCTGATCATGTACCCGCACATTGTGGCCGCCCTCGATTGGCAAAAGGAAAACAGCCGGGCGCAGATCGACGGCGTGGGCAGTTTTTCAATGCAGGGCAATGGACGATCATGGTCCGCCGGTGTGGGGCCGGGCTTGGGCGTGCGCTATTGGTTCCGCTCGGATCACTATGGCGCCGCACGCTCTGATGTCGATTGGACGATCCAATATCGAATGAATGTGGGAGGCGGAGCGAAAGATCGATCCAAAGGCCTGTTCATGAACATGACACTAAGCTGGTAAAAGCCGCCGAAGCTGCTCCAACACCGAGCGTACCGCTCACAAAACAGGTTGGCCGCACGACCTGTGTCAGTCCTGCGACCAATATTAGCCTTGCGAGACTTCCGCTTGCGCAATCGCCTGGTTGGACACCTGGGCCAGCTTGCGTGTTTCTTTAAGAATAGCGCTGGCGTAGTTTCGCGCATTGCCCGAATACTTTGCCAGGGCAGCCGTGATGCTCCCACCGGCCAGCTCCAGGTATTCTTCAAGAATCTCGGCGCCCACGCGAATATTCACTGCTGGATCGAACAGCGATTCGGACGGATGCAGCTTTTCCCGGTGCCAACGGGGCACCACCTGCATCAGGCCTTGCGCGCCATAGCTGCTTTGCACCTTGGGGCGCAAGGAGCTTTCCTTTTGCATAATGGCAAGCAACAGTTCGGGCTCAAGCTTCTCGCGCTTTTCCGCCTCCGCCCAGACCAGGTCCACATACTTGCGCACCGTGGCCGACGGCTTCTTCCACTTTTCCGACAAGTACTTCACCTGCGCTTGCTTGCTGGCCTCTTCGGCCACTGTGGGCAACGACTGTTCATCACGCACGTCGGGGGTAATGCGGATCCGTTCAATCGGGTTTGACCACTGCTGCAGCGCAACCTGCATCGAGATAGTTGCCATGGGGTCCCACTTGCCCAGCAGCTTGCTGGCAAGGGCGCTATAAGGCACCGACAAACAACCCGCCAGCACAATGACGCTGAGGGTAAGACGGGGAATAGAATTAGCTGCGGTACTGCGGAATGAGATTAGAAGGGCGGATAAAGAGTTTTTAAATGTCATCGGTCCATGGCATCCGGCGTCATGGAAGGGTCCAGCACAAATAGGATGCGGATCAAAAAATTGACAGGCAGCGCCTGTCGACTAGGGTTAACCCTAGAATCGTACCACTGTGGGCGGCGCAAGGCTTTTAAAGTCGTGTGGGTATGTAAGATAAAGTAACTACGCCCTAGATGTTCAGTTAGCCCGAGTTCTTGAATTTTTTCTTAGGGTGTCATGGTTAGGCGTACTGGGCAACAAGGCGGTTGCGAACCCAAGCAAAGGCAGAAAAGACGCCAAGCTGTAGACCCACTCGATCCCGTGCCGATCCGCCATCACCCCCAGGCCGGCGGCGCCCACTCCGCCTATGCCGAACATCAGACCAAACATCAAGCCGGAGACCAGGCCGATTCGGCCCGGCGCCGCTTCCTGCGCGTAAACCACCAAGGCGGCAAACGCGGAAGACATGACCAGCCCGATCACGCACGCAAAAGCTCCCGTCCAGAACAAATTGGCGTACGGCAGGGCTAGGGCAAAGGGCGCAACCCCAAGAAATGAAACCCAGATCACCGCCTTGCGGCCGATGCGATCTCCCACCGGGCCGCCCGCAAAGGTTCCCAGTGCAACGGACCCCAGGAAAATAAACAGAAAAAGTTGGCTACTCTGGACACTTAGATCGAAGCGCTCGATCAGATAAAACGTGAAGTAGTTCGCGAACAGCGCTATGTAGACAAACTTCGCAAACATTAAAACGCAAATGACGGTTATTGCCTGGACCAGCTTGGAACGACCCAGGCCTTCTTGTTCATAATGCGCCAACCCCTTCAACTGCGCTTGGCCATGTTCGACTGTCCAGCGTGTTAGCCAATATAAGACGCCAATCGCAGCCACAGCCGCGACCATAAGCCAGGCAATGGCGGGTTGCCCATAAGGAATGATAATAGCGGCAGCCAGCAAAGGGCCGATGGCCGACCCGGTGTTCCCACCCACCTGGAAGGTGGACTGTGCAGTCCCGAACCGCCCGCCCGAGGCCATGCGTGCAACACGCGACGCTTCCGGGTGAAACGTCGCCGAGCCAACCCCAATCACGGCCGAGCCAAGCAACAACATGGGATAGCTGCCCGCCATGGCCAACAGCGCAATACCCAGCAGGGTAACGAACATCCCCGCTGGAAGCAGGTAGGGCATGGGATGCTTGTCGGTATATAGCCCTATCCAGGGCTGCAACAAGGAGGCCGTTACCTGATAGACAAGCGCAATCATGCCAATCTGGCCGAAACTAAGCTCGAACTGCGCCTTGAGCATTGGAAAAATGGCCGGCAGCACCGCCTGAATCAAATCATTCAAAAGATGCGCAAACGCAGCCGCCATCACGATGCCGCCGACGAATTTTTCCTGGGAAGAGGCGGCGGCCCCCTTTGCGTGAGGGCTTGCGGACTTAAGAGCGGCGGTTTCGGTGGTCATGGATCTAGCGTAAGACTTCGTTAATGCGGCAGATTCTACACGTCAAGAAGTGAAAGCATTATTGGTGGGCTTCACGGCCTTCAAAACGAAGGTGACATGCCAATCGTATATCCCATTGACATATCCTTCGAGCAAGCCTACCATGGGATATCCATTATTCATATCCCAAGGGGCTGCCATGGAACAAGGTGGAGTTTTTATCAGCAATCGTAGTCAGGCCATAAGACTGCCTAAGGCCGCCGCGCTTCCTGCAGACGTAAAGCGGGTCGATATTACGGTGCTTGGCCGAACCCGGATCATCACCCCTGTTGGCGAATCGTGGGATAGCTGGTTCGACGACGTGGGGGTGACAGACGACTTCATGACGCAGCGCGATCAGCCCGCCGAGCAGGAGCGCGAGGCGTTCTGATGCTTAAGTTCATGCTCGACACCAACATCTGCATCTTCACTATCAAGAACCGCCCTCAAGAGGTTCGAGAAGCTTTCAAGCGGCATTCCGGTCAAATGTGTATCAGCACGGTCACCTTGATGGAGTTGTTCTACGGCGCGGAGAAATCCTCGAATCCCGAGCGGAACTTAGCCGACGTGGAAGGTTTCGCGGCTCGTCTGGAAGTGCTCAGGTACGACACGCAAGCTGCTGCTCACACCGGGCAGCTTCGCGCCGAACTCGTCCGCGCAGGCAGGCAGATTGGCCCCTATGACCAGATGATTGCAGGCCATGCCCGCTCCCAGGGGCTTATCGTTGTTACCAACAACCGCCGCGAGTTCGACCGGGTACCCGGTTTAAGAATTGAAGACTGGGTCGCCCCAGCCGCATAAATCAAGGCATATGCCTTGGCAGCAGCATCCGCTGGATATGCTGAACGCCGTACCTGCTAGCCCACGTCCGCGTGCAATTGCCGTTCGTGCCTTAATGACAGTAGAAAAACCTGCTTTTCGCCGTGGGGATAAAGCAAAACATACGGCCTGATAATGAGCTCTCGTAGTTCAGGCGCCCCCATCGAGGCAGCGTGCGCTTTGGCACGAGAAGCCAAGGCTCTACCCTGCGCCGATTTTAAATTCAGAAACCGAGCCGGCCGACCTGAGGCGGGATTCCATCGTAAACGCTCGCGTGCCTTGGCAAGTTGCGCAAGCAATTCTTGAAAGTGCTCCTCAGCGTGGGAAGCGTCCTGCTTCTGCAAGAACCCATAGGCATTTCGTACGGAGATAATAAAGGACTGGGCAGCATGTATCTGCGCATTGGCAGGCAAAGACATGGTCGGTCAGGGCCTGCTACTAGGCCTGACCAACACTGTGGAGAGCGCCTGGTCCAGTTTTCGCGCATCCACCAAGGCAACGTAGCCGTGGCCATTTTTTGTCAACACTTTCTCGATGCCGCGCTCAACAACCTCTTCGGCTAACTCCGTCAAGCGTGCCCGGGCTTCACTAATGGGCACGATGTCCCGCACAAGCACTGTCATCATCGCCTCCTAAGAATTTGCTAAAAAATATCGTACAAAATCCATTAATATATAGCTACCTCAAAGGCGACGATCTGAACTACAGCGCAAGGTGTGCCAGATTGCCCCTGATGCCGTTAACGATTGCGTCCACTACATGAGCGGGGAATTCTTCCGGAATTTTTTCTTGCACAAGGGTGATTGCGCCTTCCACAATATCCGGCAACTCTTCCAGGATGGCCGCTGTGGGCTCTACGCCGATATACCGTTCGCCCACAGCAAGCCAATGCCTCCGGTAGATTTCGCGCATACGGTAGTGAGCATTTTTAGTGCGTAAAGCCATGGCCATTTTGACATTTCGCAGATGCATCTGATTGGCGCTGCTTCCCACCCAAGGCCAGGCGGACAGTACATCGTAGAGCGGAGCGAGCTTGAACGCACCACCCGGAGCAATCGCTAAGCTGAAGTTCTTGGCGTGGCCGTCAGTAGCCGCAAGAAGCCAAAAGTACAACAGCGCCTTGAAGAAGGTCTGTCGGTCATCCCTCGCGTTCGCAGAACCGCGAAGAAGGTCCATCACGCGCGACACACCGGGTCCGCCATCCGACTCATACTTGAGATGCGATGGCAATCCTTGCGCCTGCAGCAGATCCTCATGAGGGATGCGAACAACCCAACCATCTGGATGAATAGCGCGATCAAATCGTTCAACGATGAGCACTTGCTGGTCTTCGAACTGAGCCATCTGCGTTTTCGCAATGGGCAGCCCCATGGCCCTTAATAACTCCATCGAAAGCCATTCATTCTCTACGGAGTGCTGTAGGTCGTAGCGCGTGTTCCCAGCCAAGCCGAGCGGTAGCTTGAAGATGTGAGTCGTTGGCGTTGCACCGTAAGGCACGTGCCAAGAGCCATCGTGCCAAAGAAGGGCTGTTTTCTCTTGTGCACCGGCTAATGAGAAACGGAAGTCGTCACGGGAGTCATCTCCTGTCGACATTATCGTCCCTCTTAGGTGCTCTGCAACTCCCGCTTCGGTTAAGGCTCTGCCGTCAATGGATTTCACATCCGGAGGCGGAGAGCCCGCTGGAAGCAGCTGTACGGCGCCCGCGGCATCGCGGCCAATGTTCTGTAGCAGGGTAAAAGCATCCAGAGATGAGACTTTGAATCGGGCGCCTATACGACGGCGTATCGCTTCATTGTCAGGCAGGAGGTTGTCAAAATAATTGTCGACCGGAGCATCACGCAGACCATCGCCCGCACCCGTCATCGGCAGTGAAAGCGACAGCGGTCTACCTTGCGGATGGTCTACCCAGGATGGGTCGTACACCAGGCGGGAAGCTGTTCTGCCTTTTTGATGCCACTGTCCTACAAAGACGCCATTCATCCAAATATCAAGAACGCCCATTACCAGCCCTCTATAGAATCCCTGAAAGGTCGTCGAGGCTCGGCAACCAGCTGGGCATCAAGGACGGAAAGCGCCTCATAAACTCTCGCGAAGGCAACACCGGAGGCATCCTTTTCCATACGGGAAACGGCTTGCTGAGTGGTGTTCAGCTCACGAGCGAGCTTAGCCTGGCTCCATCCTTTTTCTTCTCTCAAAGAACGGATAAGCGGTGAAAGTTGCTCCACTTTTGATAAAAGCACCGATCTCATTGTCATGTTTCGACTCGAATAAGGATGAATACATCATAAAAGATGTTTTGCGAAATACATAAAATAAGGCGTAAATACATGATACATCAAATAAGATGTAAGTGCAAAATACGCGATAATCGGTGTAAATGCAGAGTACAACAAATACGTTGTAAGCATGACTCAATAAATTGGAGAGTCTGACTGAGCAACCCAAACAAAACGGGCTCCAGCTAAAAACTGGAGCCCGTTTTGCATGTCCCGCATTCCTGCGGATTTTTCAGCTAATTATGAAAGCCAACAAATGTAGGTGTCAACATAAGGTGAGAATTCTCACCCTTTAAAAACAATGACTTACAGGATTCCGAGAACCATGAGCAGATGCCGTTGCGCTCATAAGGTGAGAATCCTCTCCCAAGCTTGTCTCGATCCCTGCCTGAAAAGCACCCATCTAAGGGGCGCACATCAGCAGAACAAGTCCTCCGCATCCCGACGTTCCTTGGGGTGAAGTCCTTATTCTAAAGGGTATCGCTCAGATTTCGAGGGTGAACGAGGGTGAATTTGATGCGTGCACATGAGGTTTCTTGCCAGAATCTGGAAGCCCTAAGATCGATCACCAGCGGCTACCGCAGATCATGGGCGCTGCAGCGTTCATTGCCAGATGACGTTTGCCGCCCCCAAAACGAGTGGATAGAGTTTTATTTGTTACTATCTTTTTCCATAGGCAAGCGAGTGTCGAGTCTGCAGCCACAGTAACGGGGGACATTCTAATTCCACATTGTGCGGCAGGAGCGATGCCCCGTTCCATTGCGTTCGGAGCCCTGCCAACACAACTATGACGGGAGATGGGCATGGCGAAGGCCCCTACAGACAAGTACGCCGCCGGGGAGCAAGGCTTGGGATACATCTACCAAGCACGCCTTGCCCTGCTTCACTTATTGCAGCTACCCGAGGACACTGCCGTGTGTTTCGAAAAGGATGACGACCTAGACTTCCTAGACAGCGACCGGGGCAAGTCGCTGGCTTCTCTCAAGCACAAAGCTATTGGTGACCGCCTTGCTGATCTCTCAGTAGACTTCTGGAAATCAGTTCGTATCTGGCTCGCACGGTATAAGCGTGACGGTCGTAGCGTATGCAACCTCCGATTCTTTCTATTCACAACGGGTACGGCTTTCCGCAGCGCGAGTTCTACCACCCGCAGCGCGCCGAAGGTACGCTGATGTGCCACTTCCGCCATCACGCGCATGCCGACCCCCTGCTTTATCCCGGCCTGCAAGACATCACCACGCACGTCGACTTCACCGCCATAGCCGACGCCGCGCTGGAAGGCGGGCTGGATATCCTGGGCTACACCTCGCAGGCGCGTTTCCTGATGAATGCCGGACTGATCGAGATTCTGACCGGACTCGACCCGCATGACGCCGCCGGCTACGCCAAAGTGGTGGGCCCTGTGCAGAAGCTGCTCTCCGAAGCCGAAATGGGCGAGCTTTTCAAGGTCATGGCCGTGGGCCGCAGTCTGGACGTGCCCCTCATGGGGTTCACCAGCGGCGACAGGCGGGATCGGCTCTAGGCCGTCCCGACATACTGCGGCATAGAGATAGCGGCGAAAGGCTGGGCCGCGCCGCCCGCGTGCGACGCGGCAAACGCCATGGTATCGCTCAACCAGGCAAGCGCAGCGTTACTTCGATTCCAAGGTCGAGCCGCCCAAGTAGGTAGCGACCAGGCGTCCATCGCCAGCCAGCTCCTGACTGCTGCCTTCAAGCGTCAGCTCTCCATTTTCCAGCACGTACGCGTAGTCTGATACCTCTAGTGCAATCCGGGCATTCTGCTCCACCACCAGCACGGAAACCCCTTCGTCACGTAGGCTCGCGATCGACTGGAACACATCACGGACGATAGCCGGAGCCAGGCCAAGACTGGGTTCATCCAGCATCAGCAGGCTGGGGCGAAGCATCAACGCGCGGCCCAGCGCAAGCATCTGGCGCTCGCCTCCGGACAAGGTGCCCGCGATCTGCGCGCGTCGCTCGGCCAGGCGGGGAAACAGCCCGTAAATTTCATCCAGCCGCGCACGAATCGACTTGAGGCCCGACCGGCGCAAGATATACGCCCCAAGGATCAGATTGTCCTCGACCGACATCGATGAAAACAGTTCGCGGGTCTCGGGCACCAGGCACAAGCCGGCCTCGACCCGGCTTTCGACCGACAAGGCGTCAATTTCCTGTCCGTTGAAGCGCACATGCCCGTCATACTCGAGCAGGCCAATCACCGCATTGAGTGTCGTGCTCTTGCCGGCCCCATTAGGGCCCAACAGCGATACGATGCCGCCTTGCGGCACATTCAGGGACAGGCCTGTCACCGCGCGGCTCTGGCCGTATGCCACAGAGAGACCGTCAATTTCAAGCTGCGCCGTCATGTGGCTGCTCCCAAGTAGGCCTCGAGCACTTTCGGATCGGTACGAATTTCCTCAGGCGTTCCTTCGGCGAGCTTGTTTCCAAAATTCAACACCACGATCCGGTCGACCAAGTTCATCACGAAACCCATATCATGTTCCACCAGCAAGACGCTGACTCCCTCCTCGCGCAGCTTGGCAAGCAATTGCGCAAGCGCGGATTTTTCGGCATAACGCAAGCCGGCCGCCGGCTCGTCCAGTAAAAGCAGTGTGGGATCAGCACACAGCGCCCGGGCGATCTCCAGCAAGCGTTGCTGCCCGAGGGACAGCATGCTCGCGGGCCGTTGCGCATGTTCAGCCAACCCCACCCTTTCGAGCTGGGTGAGCGCGAGAGAACGCAATTGCGCCTCTTCCTGCCGGTTCAACCCCAGCGATGCCTTGGTCACGCCACCGCGAGTACGCAGATAGGCCCCAAGCATG
Organism: Pusillimonas sp.; assembly: GCA_044464765.1. Classification (GTDB taxonomy): domain Bacteria; phylum Pseudomonadota; class Gammaproteobacteria; order Burkholderiales; family Burkholderiaceae_B; genus JBIQKZ01. The sequence goes on along the minus strand of JBIQKZ010000009.1, from coordinate 103,023 downwards.
ACATTGTCGAGCGCCGACATGCGCTTCAAGAAGATGGGATGCTGGAACGTGCGCGCAATACCGAGCGCGACAATATCGTGCATCGCCTGGTTGCTGATGAGTTGGCCGCGGAACCGGACCTCGCCTCCGGTCAGGGGCAAGGCTCCGCTGATCATATTGAATACCGTACTCTTTCCCGCGCCATTGGGGCCCAGCAGGGCCATGATCTCTCCTTGGCGCACCTCGAACGAGAAGTCCTGAACGGCAATCAGCCCGCCGAATCGCTTTCTGACATGCGACAGCTGCAGCAACAATTCTTGTGCCTTGGCCTTCTCGCGCACCGGAAGCGGGGCCTGAGGCAGGTTCGCCTCCGGCACGGCCGCGGCCTTTCGCAACGGAGCCGGGCGCAGGCGCTGGAACAGGCGGTCCAGCCCGTCCATGATGCCCCGCCCCTTTGTCACCTGCATCAGCACGATGATGAGCGTACCGAACACCACCTGTTCGAAGTTGCCGGCGTTGCCCACCAATAAAGGCAGATAGTCTTGCAGCCAGCGTTTGACGAACGTGAACACGCCCGCCCCAACGATGGCCCCCCAGACATAGCTTGCGCCCCCCAGGACCACCATGAACAAATACTCGATGCTGGCATGGGCGCTGAACGGGGTGGGATTCACAAAACCGACCAAGTGGGCGTAGAGCCAGCCGGACACGCACGCCAGCGTCACCGAATAGATGAACACGACGGTCTTGAGCCGGGGAACGTCGACGCCGAAACTTTCCGCCATCAGGGAGGCGCCGTTGAGCGCCCGGATTGCGCGTCCCGGGCGAGACTGCAACAGATTCGTTACGGCCAGCATCGTCAAAAGCGTCAGCGCCCATATCAAGGCCGCGAACTTGCGCGAACTGTCGAACTCAATGCCGGCGATGGACAGGGGCGGAATCCCGGTCAGGCCGGTATGGCCTCCCAGGCCTGGAATGTTGCCCATCAGATAATACAGGCTAAGCCCCCAGGCGATCGTGCTCAGGGGCAGATAATGACCGGACAACCTGAGCGTCACAAACCCGACGACCAGTGCAATAATTACGGTCATCCCCAGGCCGGCCACCAGTCCCAGCCAGGGCGAGGCGGCATAGACCGTGGTCAGATAAGCGGTGGCGTAGGCGCCCATCCCGGCGAACGCGGCCTGGCCGAACGAGGTCATGCCCCCCACGCCGGTAAGCAGTACCAGGCCCAGCGCCACCATACCGGACAGGCCACAGTAGGCCAGCAACGTCACATAGAAATGCGGCAGCAGCCACAGCCCGGCGGCCAGCAACACAGCGGCGCAAAGCACGGAAAGATAGATTGCGCGCTTCATTCGTCATCCTCATCTTCATAGCTGACACTCCCGATCGACCGCCATAGCAAAAATGGCAGAACCAGCGCGAACAGAATCGCCTCTTTGTAAGTACTGGCGGAGAACGATGCAAAAGACTCGATGACTCCGACCAGCAGCGCCGCGCCGACCGACATGGGATAGCTTGCAAGCGCCCCGATGATCGCCGCCACCAGGGCTTTCAGGCCAATCAGGAACCCCAGATCGTAATAGACCGTGGTACCCGACGAGATCAGCACACCGGAGATCGCCGCAATCATTCCGGCCAGCGCAAAGGCCAGTTCCCCCGTATTCGCCGTGCGGATGCCGACCAGGCGCGAGCCCAGCCGGTTGACCGAGGTCGCGCGCAAGGCCTTGCCGAGTATCGTGCGGTTGAATATGTAGTACAGCCCCGCCATCAGCGCTGCACTGGCAAAGAGAATGTATAGGCTCTGGACTGTAACCACTACCGCCCCCAATTCGAAACCCGCGTCCGAAAGAGGCTTGGCCCTGAAGCCTTCGGAACCGAAAACCAATAGCCCCAGCCCGACGAGCACCAGATCGACCGCGACCGCCACAATGAGCATCGACAGGATCGAGGCACGCCCCGCGATAGAGGCGAACGACAGCCGATAGATCTGGCAGCCCAGCAACGCCGAGGTGATGACAGTGATCGCGATCTGCAGCAACAGCGGCAGAGTATGCCCGGCCAGCCCCCGCATCACCGCCCACAATGCAGCGGGCAGCAGCACATAGAGAACGAGCGCGCGAACCGGCCGCTTGCCATCGGCCGAACGGCCGATTCCGGCGAGCTCCAGTATGAACACGATGGCTCCCATTGCAAGCAACAGCCACACCAGCGTCGGAAATGCGCCGCTCTGCAAGCTAACGTAGGTCAGGGCAGCATAGGCCACCAGGGTTCCCTGTGGTATGAAGACGATTCGGGTGACCGCGTAGACCAGGACAATGGCGATGGCAATCAGCGCATAAATCGCGCCATTGGCAACGCCGTCCTGAAGCAGAAGCAGCACAATTTCCGGTTCCATAATAATAACTAGTGCCTGGTTGAAATTAAGGGCTTACTGAGCCAGTCTCCAGCGGCCGTCCTTGACGGTCACGAAGACGGCCGAATCGATGCCATAGCCGCTGTGATCGGTCGGCGACATCTCGTTGATGCCGTCCACCGTGGCGACGGGCCCGGCGTTCTCGATCGTCTCGCGAAGCGCACTGCGGAACTCGGCAGTGCCGGGTTCGCCGCTGGACAGCGCCTTGGGAATCGCATTTTGCAGAAGCAGCCCGGCATTCCAGGCAATGCCCGTGAACGCGGTAGCCGTGCCATCGCCGTAGGCTTCCTCGAACTGTTTCTTCAGGGCCTGGGCCGCCTCCTTTGCCGGATGATCGGCGGGCAGATCGTCGGCGACCATGAACGGGCCGCTGGAGACCAAAGTTCCCTCTACACTCGAGCCGCCCACGCGGGTGAATTCATTGTTGGTGATTCCCGTGGTCTGGTAGATCGGGCCCTTATAGCCCCGCTCGCGCAGCGTCGATTGAGGCAGTATCCCCGGGGTCCCCGCTGCGGCGATCAGCACCGCGTCCGGCTTGACCGCCATCACTTTGAGCGCCTGCGCGAAGAGCGATGTGTCATTGCGGTCATAGCGTTCTACCACCTCTACCGGCAGGTCGATGGACTTGGCAGCCTTGATGAATTCGTTCATCCAGCTTTCGCCATAGGCATCGTTGATGGCAATCATGGCGACTTTCTTGACGCCGGACTTTTGCATGTGCCTGGCCGTGGACAACGCGTGCGTCGAATCACTGAACGGCGTCTTGAAGACCCACCGTTTCTTGTCGTCCATGGGCTCCACAATGACCAGTCCGGCGCCAAGGCTGATCATGGGCGTCTGATTGCGCGCCACCAGATCAATGATCGATAGCGTCGCGGGCGTGGCGCTGGGACCGATGATGGCATCGACCTTGTCCTCGGAGATGAGCTTCTCCGCATGCTTGCGCGTGGTCGTCGTATCGCTCGCATCGTCCAGGACAATGTACTGGATTTCCGTACCCTCTACGTTCTTGGGCATCAGCAAAATGGCGTTTTTCATAGGAACGCCAAGCGAAGCAAGCGCCCCCGTCGTACTTACAATGACGCCCACCTTGACCTTCTGGGCATACGCCGCAGAGGTACCCACAGTGAGACAGACTCCAATCGTCATCAATAACTTGCGCATTACGGCCTCCATTGCTTCGGTCTCGAAGCGGTGTGGTTAAAAAAAAGAAACTCAAAGACATTCAAGATTGAAACTGGGGCGTACAGCTGCTTGCGTGCATACCCCGTAGAAGCGAAATGGCCTCCGAAGTGTCGAGCACCTCGGCGTACTTGCTGGCCATATCGAAAAGATTGACGGCGTGGGATATCTCGGAGCGGTCGAAGACACCGTCATGAGGCACGACCACCTTGTAGTTCAGGGAATAGGCGTCCACCGCAGTGGCGCGGATACAGCCGCTGGTGGTACACCCGGTGATGAACAAGGTATCCACCTCCAGCCGGTTCAACCGGCTGATTAGCGCCGTGCCGAAGAAGGCACTCGGGTAATACTTGGGCAACAGGACGTCGCCCTCTTCGGGGCCGACTTCCTTGACGATTTCGTAGGCGCGGGCTCCCCCGTTGCCGAAGCGCGGCATCCGTCCGAATTTCACCCGGTCGAGATCCGGCGTCCATGCCACATAGGGATAGATCACCGGCCAGCCCGCCGCCCTGAACTCGCCCGCCAGCTCGGCGATCTTCGGCACCGCCCGCCATCCGGCCTCGCCGCAGCTCATAGGATGCTCGTCAAGCGCCTGGGGCAACGGCGCGGGCGCATCGCCCAGCGCGTGGTACTGCACATCGATGACGAGCAGGGCCGCCCTGCGCCCTGGCGCCGTCTTCCGGCCGAAGCCGGCCCGCCGATAATGCTCGACGGTCTCTGCAGGGACAATCCCATCCCATGGATGACCCATCTTGGACTCTCCTGAAAAACTTTCGTGAAGCGGTAGGAAGCTGGTTCAGATTTCCAGCACGATTTTTTTTGTCTTGGCCCGCGAGCAGCATACCGTCATGTGTGTATTGGCGGCGCGTTCCTCGCGGGTCTGGTAGGCATCGCGATGCTCGGGAATACCCTCGATGACCCGCGTCAGGCATGCGCCGCAAACACCCTGCTCGCACGAAGTAAGCACATCGACACCGGCATCCATCAATACCTGGGCGATGGACTGGCCCGAAGGCACGTTCACGGTGACATCGCTGAGTGCCGCATGAACGATGAATTCGTCGCCTTCCGGCGCGGCGGCGGTGAATGTCTCGGAGTGGAAACTGTCTTCGCTCCACCCGAGATCGAGCGCACGGGTGCGGATCGCATCGATGAACCCCTGAGGCCCGCAGACATACATGTGATGCCCGGCAAGCGGCTGGGGGATGAAAACCTGTGGATCAAACGGCCTGGTATCGGGTTCGTCGTCAATATGGATTTGAGCGTGCGAGGCCAGCGGGCCTTGCGACAACAGCTCGCCAAAGGCCGCGCGGGAACGCGACCTGACGCAATAGTGCATCTCGAACGCGGCATCGGTCGCAAGCAGCCGATGAGCCATCGATAAGATCGGCGTGATTCCGATACCGCCGGCGAACAAGATAGAATGGCTTGCATCGCCCTGCAACGGAAAAGCGTTGCGGGGAGCGCCTATGCGCAGCGACTGGCCAACGCGAAAGTCGTCGTGGATTGCCGCGGAACCCCCGCGGGATCTGGCCTCTTTAAGGACAGCGATAACGTATCGGCCATGTTCGGCGGGGTCGTTGCACAACGAGTATTGGCGCACCAGGCCATCGCGTATATAGACATCGACGTGCGACCCCGCCTCGAACGGCGGCAACTCCCCCCCTTGAATCGGAACCAGTTCGAGCGTGATGACGTCGTCAGCGACCACTTCGCGGCTGCGGATGCGGACATCCAGGACTTCAGCCGCGCCCGCTGCGCCATCCGGCGGACAGGAATGCTCGGTGGTCATGAAGGCGTCCTGTGCATATTGATCATTCCTCGCATCGGGATCAGGCTCCAGCGGGGCCGAACACCCGCTCGAGGTGGTTGCAGATCACATGGTGCAGCGAATCTTCCATCGTGGACATGCGCCCCGGGACAAAGCCTTTTGACGCCATGGCGCGCTGAAGCGACAGGATCATGCCGCGGTCCTCGTTGAGAACCTGCTTGACCCATTCGATATAAGGCTCGACCTTCTCCTGGAACTGGGGATCGGCGACGTGCTCCTTGGGGAACAGATAGTAGGCGACCGACCGGGTCTTATTGATGCTGATCGGCCAGTGCGCAAACGGACGCACGAAGTCGAAGCGTGCCAGCAAGGTCGTGTTGGGAGAGAGGAAGCCGATCCGGGCGAAGCGTTCGTTCTCGTTGACCAGCCAGGGCATCTTGCCGAAGCGGGACTGGCCATCCCGGGTCATGGTTTGCGTTTGATAGCTGATGCTCAGGCCGCCGGCCGGCCCGCGCTTGAATTTGTAGCTTTCTTCATCGTGGAACCGGGCAATCGTGTTGGCATGGGTCGTCCCGACGTGATAGATATCCAGCAGGTTTTCGTAAACGAACTTCCAGTTGCAGTCGAATTCCATTTCCAGCTTGTAGCCCAGCGCACAGTCTTCCATCTGCAGGAAGCCGAACTCTTCACGGAAAAACGACAGGAACGTCTCCAGAGGCTCGACGTCCGGATTGAAGCTGATGAATATATTGCCGGCCCAGGTATCGAGCTGCACCGGCTTCAGGCGACAGTTCTTGATATCGAAATCGGCCGTTTCCCGCATGAACGGGGCCGCGATCAGTTGACCCTGGAGGTCGTAGGTCCAGTTGTGGTATGGACACTTGAAACGCTTCGCGTTTCCGCTGCCCTCGACGACCTCGACGCCACGGTGCGCACACTGGTTATAGAAAGCATGCAGCTTGTTGTCGGCCCCAAGGGTGATGACAATAGGCTCGCCCATGATGTTGTGGGTAAGGTAGTCCCCCGGTTTGGAGAACTCTTCCACCCGCCCGACAAAGAGCCAGTCTTTCATGAACATCCGCTCTTTTTCGAGTTCGAACACCTCGGGCGAGGCATAGACGCTTCCCGGCGTATGAGTGGCGTGATCCAAGCTCGCGAACGTTCGGGCGCGCGCCTCGGCGGGAACAAGAGTTTCTTCCCGATCTTGGGACGACATGCTCATTGGGGCATTCATAAAGACTCCTTACCTAGAGAAAAATTGCGGTGGCCATCAGACCGGACGCACAGTGCGCCGTTCAATTGATATGCAGCCTTAAAAAACAGAATTTAATTCTAATTTACACGCGTTCGTACACATTCGCAATAGTGGTTTCCCTAATCCTCTGCCTCCCGCTGTGCAGGCCGCTGGTTTCCTCAGCCAAATTTGTCTCGGCCCCGGCGGGCACGCCCTCCCCCCCCCCCTGTAAATCGGCGGAAGTTCGTGTAGAATCCCTTATCGATCAAAAGACTTTCAGCGATAGATGCAGAACACGAAAAGGGGCGTAACCGCAGTAGATCGGGCGCTATCCATCCTTCGGGCTTTCACACTGGACAGCCCGTCCCAGACGCTACATGAACTGGCCCAGCGCACCGGCCTGTATAAAAGCACCATTCTGCGCCTGCTGGAATCATTGATCCGCAACGGATGCGTTGTCCAGCTCGAAGACGGCAGCTACCAGCTCGGGTCGATGCTTTTCCGCTGGGGAAGCCTCTACCAGGCGTCGCTGCGGGTCGACGAGCACGTCAAACCAATCATGCGGCGCATCGTGGCCGAAACCGGCGAAGACGTTTCGTTCTTCAGGCGCGTAGGCGATTCGCGGGTTTGCCTCTTCAACGAGCCCTCGCCCCAGGCGATGCGCATTCACCTCCACGCTGGCGACCTCCTCCCCCTCGCCTCGGGCGCCGGCGGAAGAGTCCTGGAACTCTTTGACCCCGCAGAGCCCAAAATGCCCCGATCACCGGTCATCGCGACCTTCGGCGACCGCGAACCGGACATCGCCGCCCTGGCCATTCCCATCTTCGGCCCGGGCGACACACTAGAGGGCTCCCTGACGGTCTCCGGGCCCGTTTCACGGTTCACCAGCAAGGTGATCCCACTCATTGCCCGGTCGCTCGTCTCCGCCGGAACGGACCTGACCATACGGCTCGGCGGCGATGCATCGCGCCTTCATCAATACGACGGAACCATCATTGACGTGTCTCGAGTCCACGTCGGGCCGGCGCATTTTCCCTCGCAGTAACCTCAGCCGCATCAAGGGCCGGCCGGCCCGGCATAAGCTCGCCCTGAATCCCTGAACGCAAGCAACGCCCTTCGCCAGTTTCGTGGCGCGGCCTCTTGAATGCCGTGTCGCTCAGCTTGACGTTTCGCCCCAAGCATCTGTAGAATTTAGAATCGAATTCTATTTTTTATCATTCAAACCACCCAGGCTGCATCCGAATCCGAAGCAGCGTCTGCTCGCCGTCACAAGGCACCCGACTCATGAACACTGAAACACACCGAGCGAACTGGCGCAGCGCCATCCCCCAGGAAGACCGAGAAATCTATCGGCGTGCCGGGTTGGGCGCTTCCGGAGGCATCGGCCGCCGCCCCGCGCTTCTGGTCATCGACGTGCAATACCGTACGATCGGCCGCAGGCCGAAGCCCATTTTCGAAGCAATCCAGGAATGCAGCACGAGTTGCGGAGAAGCGGGCTGGGCGGCCCTGCCGAACATCGCCCGGATCATTGATTGTTTTCGCCGCCTCGACTTGCCCGTTCTCTACCCTCACATTGCGCCCAAGAACGCGTCCGACCAAGGCGCGTTCACCGGGAAAATGCCCGCGCTGATGCAAGTTCCCAACGAGGCATACGCGTTCGTGCAGGAAGTGGCTCCGCGCCCCGGCGACATTCTGCTGCCCAAGCGGCATGCCAGCTCATTCTTCGGCACCACCCTCGCCAGCCAGCTGGTGAAGCTCGGGGTGGACTCCTTGCTTTTCGCCGGCTGCACCACCAGCGGCTGTGTACGCGCGTCCGTGGTCGACGCGTGCCAGCTCAACTATCGCGGGCTTGTGCTGGAGGACGCCGTATTCGACCGCTCCGCCTTCGCGCACAATGCCAACCTGTTCGACATGTCCAGCAAGTATGCGGACGTTGTATCCACGACGGACGCGATTGCCCTGGTCGAAGACTTGAGAATCGGCGCAAACATATGAAACATGCCTTCCTATATGGCGCTCATGTGCGAGCCAATGGCATTCGCCAGCATTACCTGCGCTACGGGGGCAGCGGCACCCCGTTGATCCTGGTGCCGGGAATCATCTCGCCGGCGGCCATCTGGGGCTTTGTCGGCGAACGCCTCGGCCGCGTTTTCGATACCTACATCCTCGATGTCCGCGGCCGCGGCCTTTCCGAAAGCGGGCCGCAGCTGGACTACAGCCTGGACGCCTGCGCCGAAGACGTCGTAGCGCTGGCGCAAGCGCTGGAACTGCGCAACTGCATTCTTCTGGGGCATTCCATGGGCGCCCGGATCGCCGTGCGCGCAGCGTGCCGCATGCTGCCGGGAATTGAGCGATTCCAGCGGCTCGTCCTTGCCGATCCGCCAGTCAGCGGCCCCGGACGCCGCCCCTATCCCTCGCCGCTCGACGGCATGCTGAAGCTGCTGGGCGCAGCCCGTCGCGGCGAAGCCGAACCACTGCTGCGGGCACCCAACGCCTCCCGTTGGCCCGAAACGCTGCTGCGGCTGCGTGCGGAATGGCTGCATACCTGCGATGAACGGGCAGTCGTTGCCAGCTACGAGGGCTTCCACAAAACCGACCTGTGCGCCGACCTTCCCCAGGTTCGGATGCCGGTCTCATTAATCGCCGCCGGAAAAGGCGATGTCATCCGCCCCGAAGAAGAACAAGAGCTGCGCCGCGCCGCTCCTTCAATGGTATCGGTTCGCGTCGCCAACGCAGGCCATCAGATTCCTGTCGACGACCTGGAGGGCTTCCTCGAAGCCATCGAATCGGTGCTGAACATCAAACTGGATTTGGAGAATTCGTAATGGCCACTCAATCTATCAACACCGAGATGCTCCAGCTTTTTACATCGGAACTGGAGCTGTGCAAGGTGCATCAAGGCGAAGTCGTCGCGGTGCTCAGCATCGCGGCGGAACGCGTCGATTATGCCGAAGCCTTCCTGAGGGCGGCCCAGAATCTCGGTGCAACCGCCTTCCAGGTTTCGGTCGCGGGCACTCTGCCTCGAGTGGCCGGCGTGCAAGGCCGTCACCCGCTCGCCGGCAACCAGACGGCGATCGATGCCCTGAAGAAGGCCGATCTGGTGATCGACCTCATGGGCTTGCTGTTTTCGGCCGAACAGGCGGAGATCCAGCAGGCCGGCACCCGCATTCTGCGCGTCATGGAACCGCTCCACATCCTGCGCCAGATGTTCCCCAATGAGGACCTGCGCCGGCGTGTCGACTTGGCCCGGGAGCTGCTCATGGGCGCCAAAGCGCTCAAGTTCACATCACCGCACGGCACCAATGTGCGTTACCGGCTTGGCCAATATCCGGTCATCGCCGAGTACGGCTATACAGATGAGCCGGGGCGGTGGGACCACTTTCCGTCAGGCTTCGCGTTTACCCAGGGCAACGACGGCGAAATCGAAGGCACTGTGGTGCTGGCGCCGGGCGACATCCTTTGCGCGTTCAAGCGGTACGTTCAGTCGCCCGTAACACTGACCATCCGCGAAGGCCGAATCGTGGATATACAGGGCACCGGCCTGGAAGCCGCGCTAATCCACGACTACATCGAAAGTTTCCGCGACGAACGCGGCTACGCGATTTCCCACATCGGCTGGGGGCTCAATGAGCGGGCCAACTGGTATCACATGGCCTCCACCACACAACTGGCCAGCGAACATGTGATGAATGCGCTCGCGTTCTACGGCAACGTGCTGTTCTCGACAGGCCCCAACGTCGAACTCGGAGGCTCCAACGACACGCCCTGCCATCTGGACCTGCCGATGCGCGGCTGCAGCCTGTGGCTCGATGATTTGCAGATCCTCGACGGCGGCAAGGTCGTGCATGAAGGGCTGCGGGCACCCGGCTGGTGAACACAGATTCGTGTAAAGCCCCCGTCAAACAAGATGCCTGAGCCCGTATGGACGGGCTGGCTCATCAACTGCGCAGTGCCGGCCGGCCAAGCTCGATCGGCCGCGTTGTCTCGTACAAATGCGCGGCCGCCAGCACTTGGGCATCGGCAAACCTCGGGCCAACGATTTGCAGCCCGATGGGCAGACCGGCTTCGGTCATACCGCAGGGCACGCTGATCGCCGGTTGTTGGGTCATGTTGAAAACCGAGGTAAAAGGAACCCATGCCCGCATATCGCCGTACTGCTCGAAGCTTTCCGGCATCCATCTATCGGCCGTAAAGGCGGGGGCGGCCACGGTGGGTGACAGTAGAAACGCATGGCGGGAATGGAGTTGCGCCAGCTTCCGTCCCAGCTCCCGGCGGGCATCCTGAGCAGCGAGATACTCGGATACGGTGACCCGCCGGCCTTCGGCGACCACATCTTTCAATGCCGGCCCAATGCGCTGCATTTGCTCGTCCGACATATTACGCAGCGTGTAGGCAAAGCCAGAACGAAACAGGGCAAGAAAGGCCTGGATCGGGTTTTCGATGCCCGGGTCGGCCTCTTCGACAGTAAAGCCCAAGTCTTCAAAGTGCCGGGCCGCCCTTTCAACGGCAGCGGCGACCTCGGCATCGACCTTGCGTGCATAGCCGAACGTGGTCGAAAAAGCGATCACTGCGCGCGGAACCGGCTTGCCAAGATGCTCTGCGGAACGCTGGGAACGAGATAGATACATTTCGGGATCACGCATATCGGGGGCCGCAAGCAGGTCGAACATCAGTGCAGCATCCTGGACATTACGCGTAATAGCGCCGGGCGAAGACATCGTTCCCGCGACGTTCGCCGGATAGGTGGGCACCAGCCCGCCGGTCGGCTTGAACCCCACAACACCACACAAAGCCGAGGGAATTCGTATGGACCCGCCGGCGTCGGTGGCAAGCGCTGCATAGCCCATGCCGGCGGACATCGATGCGGCGGCCCCGCCGCTCGACCCGCCGGAACTTTTTTCGGGATTCCATGGGTTGCGCGTAATGCCGGTCAGCGGACTGATGGTGACCGGGCCCGCGCCAAACTCGGGCGTAGTGGTGATGCCCAGGAGCGCCGCGCCGCTATTGAACGCATGATCGACCACGAGGCGCTTTCCGTTACCGGCTCTTCGCTGGTGGCACACGACCCCCGCCTGAAAGGGAACCCCTTGACCATCAAAGTGTCTTTGACCGAAATCGGCACCCCATCCAATAAACCCTTGGGCTCGCCCCTGACCCAGCGCTGCTCCGACGCCCGGGCGTCCTCCAGAGCCCTTTCAGAGCTGAGCGAAACAAAAGCATTCAATGGGCCATTGAATGCTGCTATTTGTTCTAATGCATTTTTCGCCACTTCAACGGGAGACAATGTTCTTGCACGATAATGGTCGATCAGACGGGAAAGCGAAAGGTAGGCGATATCCTGATCCGGCATTTTGTTCTTTCTCCTGTAGCGTCGCGGGGCTGGCTACCCCAACAAAATCATAAATTTTTATGCATTGCGAAATGCATTTCACATATCAGATATAATACGCTATCAAGAAACAGGTTTGAAGGTATAATTCCCGCCACTTTGTCGAACAAGCTATGCAAGCATTACCGGCGCACGCTCTGTTCGTTTGGCAAGCCCTCGAAAGATTGCTCGCTTTACCACCCTACTTCATTTTTTCATTAGCAAGAGCGGATATGGGAGAACCCACAGCGAAGGCAAAATCATCGATTCGTCGCAGTGGAGTGCAATCAATCGATGTCGGCTCACGATTACTAGAGGTTCTCTCCGCGCAACTCGGTCCCATGCACTTGCGCGATATTGCCGCGGCCTCCAATATGTCGGCCAGCAAGGCACATCGATATCTCATTAGCCTGATGCGGGCGGGGCTTGCCGAGCAAGATCCAGTGAGCGGCCGATACTACCTCGGGCCGATGTGCCTCCGTATCGGCTTGGCCGCCCTGCATCGCCGGAAGGCGGTGCAATATGCGACCAGGGCAGCCATAGAACTGAATCAAGCCGAAGACATCACAGTGGCACTCGTCATTTGGGGCGAGCACGGCCCCACCATTGTCGGCTGGTATGACAGCAGCCAGGTGCTGATTTGCAACCTGGGGGTAGGAGCGGTCCTCCCTTTGCTGCGATCCAGCGCCGGCCGGGTGTTTCTGGCTTACTTGCCCCGCGCAACCACATATAGCATGGTCGAGCGCGAACTCAATACAATCAACACCTACTTGCCGAGCGAGTCGATCAGAACCAAGATCGACGTCGATGGGCTCATTCAACAGGTACGTCAGGCGCGCCTCGGCATGACGGACGAAGTTCTATTACCTGGCCTCGGCGCCTTCTCAGCGCCAATCTTCGATCACCAAGGCGGCATTGTGGCCTCCATCTCGATCATAGGCGTGGCTGGCATGACCCGCTCACCCAGCTTTACCACCCTGGTCGAGAAGCTGCGACAGGCCACCGAAGATATTTCCATAAAACTCGGGTTTGCCTCGAACCCACCAGGCATGTCCTTGACCGAACAGTTGGAAAACAGGTCCAAATAGCCTGACGATGAAACCGCTTCTCCCGCGGCCAATTCGACTTCGCCGAGGAAAAAGGGAGCCTGATAGCGGTCGTCCACAGCACCGCAGCCGGCGCGGCAGGGCAGGCGCGCCGCGAACAAAGCAAATCCCGGGCAAGCCACGCAAATGGCCGGACCAGGGCGATATATCACACGAAGGCCGCAAATTTACTATTTGCGAAATACATGTTGGCAAGCTCCCTGCATGGACGCTGCTCATTGGGCGTTTCCGCCCGGACGGGCCAAGCGGCAACTCAGCAACAACCCAAACAGCAACACCAGGCAGATAAGTGCAAACAGCATGCGGAACCCCCCGGCGCTTTCGATAATCAGCCCTGCCGCGGCGGGGCCGATAAACTGGCCGATAGCAAAAAAGAACGTCACATAGCTGATGGCCAAGGGTGCGAGCCTGGGTGTTGCCGCTTCTGCCGCTACCGCCAGAATGGACACGAATATTCCGGTAATGGTGCATCCCGCTATGATGTAATGCGCCGCAAAGGCGGCGTGCGTCGGCCAGATCACCGGGATTGCGATACTGGCGAAAGTCAACAATATGGCCGCGCTCAATGCGCGATGGCGCTTGAAACGATCAGAAATCCAGCCCCAGCAAGGGCTTGAAATAACGGTCAGCACACCGGACAGCGCCACCATGCGTCCCGCAGCCGACGCGGATAAGCCGGATTCGAGCGCAAAACTGTACATGAAGACGGCCTGCACGATATAGCTCAGGCCGATAGAACCATATACCAGCCCGACAATAACGACCTTGCGGTTCCGGTAAATCGCCATCTTGTCCAGGGGCGCATAAGAGACTGTCCGCGAGTGGGCGTGCTCAGACGGGACACGCATAAACGCAAACGACAGCAACAGCGTGATTGCAGCCGCGGCGCCGAACGCGGCCCAAACCAGTCTCCAACCCATGTCCCCATAGGCGGCGGCAAGATAGGGAACGAGCGCGCCGGCACTCAGCAGGCCGGCACCGACGCCGCTGTTGAGCAAGCCGATCACGACTCCCCGGCGCTGCGGAAAACGGTTGGCAAGAAGCGAAATCGACGGTGTATAGGAAAATGCCGTGCCGATACCCAGCATGCCCATCATCACAATCAACCAGACGTAGCGGGAGCCGACGCCCAGCCCCCCAAAGCCCAGCATAATCAGGCCCAGGCCCAGAAGCACAGACGCCCGGGCTCCATAGCGGGCGGAAAATGTACCCGCAGGTATCACGAGGCAAAGATAGAACAAGGCACCGACGGTGGCGAGGTTTCCGGCCTCCTGGTAACCAAGGCCAAGCCCGGCGCGCATAAAGGGCAGGACAATGCCATAGGCCAGCCGGGCAAATACGACCGCCACAACGGTCACCATCACCCCGCTCAGGACCGTGGCGCACGCAAAAGCCGCGTCGGACCATCGAAGCCGGCGTTCAGATGTGTACAAAACAGCGGGGTACCGGTTGATGGATCACCATGCTATCAACACGCATGTGCATGCTCCTCAGAAGACGTCATTTACAATCCGGCATGCAGCCCCAGGGTCACTCATGCATGGGTCTCAAACTCGTGCAACATGCCATGGATCTGTCTGCAAGACATCCTGCCAGCTAACGACATCCCGCCTCAGGGACGCCGACAGCCCCGCGGGATCACGCCGCCGCTCTGCTGCTGTCCGCTCGAACTGCTCGAGCACACGAGGCACCAACGACTGCGCGCTGCCCCGGCTCAGGGCTATCTGCCCGCCTCCAGGCTGCGCTGCCCACCCGACCACGTAGGTGCGCGCTTTACCCTCGACGAGCCCCCCTTGATTCGAAATGCAACCTTTATCAAGGTCAAATGGTAAACCAGGAATCGGCGCGGCACGCTGACCGATTGCATGTACGATCAAAAGGGCGGGAATAGCCTGGCGGGAACTGCCGCTCGTCGTTTGCAGCTTGCCGGCTTGGTAGCGCTGGACCTCTTGCTCAAAATGAAACCTGATCGGAGAACGCAAATCGGCGGCCTGCCTCGAATACCGCTGCAACACATGCAGCGCTTCAGTATTGTGCCCGTTCACCCCTTCAAGGTCGACGGCATCGACCACGGGGCGAAAACCTGACAATGCTTCGAGCTCTTCCAGTTCAATCACCGAAAACCTCGTTTGCGCCGCGTTGCGCCGTCCGCAAATATGAATGGCCTCGAGGCCCAGGCCCTCTCTCCAATTCATCACGGATTCGGGCACGCCGGCCTCAAGCAAGGCCGGAGCCGGCTTCGTCAGCAGACGCGCCGCATCGAGAGCCACATTGCCGTTTCCAATGATGCAAATACTGTCGAGACGCGCTGGAAGCTTCCGATTACCAGGCAACGGCATGCCATTGAACCAACTCGACAATTCCAGGCCGGTAAGGTTGCAGGCTTGTTCGATGCCGGGGCACTTATATTGCCTTCCGGCACCGGCCCCGCTGGCCACAATCACCAAGTCGTATGCTTCTTCGAGCGAGTCGATGCAGACATCGCGCCCGACCTCGACATTGCCGAAAAAGGACATGTTCGGGCGTTTCATCACCCGTGCGAAAAGGCGGGCCACGGCCTTCGTGCCTGGATGGTCCGGCGCCACACCGTACCGGACCAGGCCGTAAGGCAATGCGAGCCGCTCGAACAAATGAATTGGCTCCTGGGGTAAACTTCTGGACAGAAGATCGGCCGTGTAGAACCCCGCCGGACCGCTACCTACAATTGCAATCGCCATGGAATAAGCGCGCTCAAGCCTTGCTTGGGGCGGGAGACCTTACATCAGCCTCTTCCGCCTGCAGGGCCGACTCCAGCCAGCCCCTCGCCCATTCGACAGCCAGGTCCGACATATCGTCCTGGCCCGACGCATCGAGCAACAGGGTATCAGCAAGCCGTTGTGCGCCGCATTCTGCCAGCAGCAAATCCCACTGCCGGCCGCCGTTTGCGAAAGTATCGCTGTATATCGTGTCGCCCAAGGCGATGATCCCGTACTTGAGATGCGATAAATCCATTGGCTTCTTGCTCAGCGCATCGAAAAATGCTTTTCCGGGAGTGGGGACCTCGCCCGTTCCGTAGGTGCTGCTGATCACCAGCAACCGCCTGGTCTGAGTCAGGATGGACGGTTCGACATGCTCCGCCAGCCTCAGGGCGAACTCATGACCTGCGCCATGAGCCTCAATAACGTCTTCGGCGATCATCTCGGCGGTGCCGGTCATTGTGACAACTAAAAAAAGTGCTTCCATACTTACGTCCAACCTGGTTCAGTCATAGTTTCCCCAGACGCCTCACGAGGCGGAGCGTTGCCCGGCGGCATCCGAGACACGCTCTTTTTCCACCAGCTTCAAAAAAGCCTCGAAGAACTCGCCAGAGATCTTCACCGCCACGCTTTCGATCAAACGGCTGCCGATCTGAGCCAGCTTTCCGCCCACCTGGGCGCGGGTTTCATACGCAAGGATCGTAACCTCATCACTTTCGGCCTTTAAATCGACACGGGCCTCTCCCTTTGCGAAGCCTGCCGCCCCACCCTGCCCTTCGAATGTCAGCCGATAGCCGTTCGGCGCATCTATGTCCGAAAGCGTGACGACGCCCGAGAATCTTGCCCCGATCGGGCCGACCTTGATCTTGACAACCGCCCGCAGCACATTCTCGCCGGTGCGCTCGATACTTTCACAGCCTGGTATGCAGGCTTTCAGTACGTCATCGTCATTCAATGCACGCCATACCGACGACTGGTCTGCTTGTATGGTGTGTTCGCGTTTGAGTTCCAATTTTCATCCATCCAATGTTTAGTGCTTTGCAGCGCTTATTAAGCCGTTTCTTCGACAGGCATGCGATTGTCTTTCCGGGCAGCGTCCCGGATCAAGGACAAAATATAGGCCGGGCGCAGCGGCACACTGTTTACATTAGCTCCGATGCCCGCCAACGCATCTGCGATGGCATTGGCGACTGCCGGAACAGAGCCGATAACACCGCCTTCCCCTATTCCCTTGAAACCGCCGGTCGTATCTATGGTGGGCGACTCCATGTGGTGTATCTGCATGTTGGGCACGTCCATTGCCGTCGGCAGCAGGTAGTCAAGCAGGCTGGCGTTGACGAGCTGCCCGTTCTCGTCGTACACCATCTCTTCCATCAAGACTTCTCCGATGCCCTGCGCCACGCCGCCATGAATCTGCCCATCGACGATCATCGGATTGATGACCCGCCCGCAATCGTGGACGATGCAATAGTTTTCGATCGAAATCCGGCCGTCTCTTGCGTCGACCGCAACCTCGACGATATGAACGGCATTTGCAATCGTAACCACCGGCGGGTCGTAGAATTCAGACGCCTCCAGGCCGAATTCCTCGCCCTCCGGCAGCGCGCCGTTACGGAACGAATAGGCGACCTCTGCGACATCCTGGAAACTCACGAACCGGTCGGGATCATTGTTCAGCACCGCTTTCCCTTCGCGCAGGCTGATATCCCGCACATCGGCTTGCAGCATATCGGCAGCGATACGGCTAATTTTGTCTCCAAGCTTCTGCGCGGCGCAGATAATCGCGCCGCCGCCGGTTACCGCGCTGCGGCTGGCAAAAGTGCCTGTGCCAAAGGGGGTGCTGCTCGTATCGCCCTCTATTACCCGGATGTCTTCGATTCTCGCGCCCAGATAGTCGGCGGTGATTTGCGCAAAAGTGGTCAGGTGTCCCTGCCCGGCACTGGCGTGACTGACACCAACGGTGACTGGCCTCGGTCGGAATGAACCAACAAACCCGGTGCCGGCTGGCGAACCGAAATGGCCATGCTCAAGGCATCACACACCAACTGTGCGGGCATGGTAGGTGCCATGGACCAACCCACGATACGACGTGAATACAGATCCAATACAGCGGCCAGATACAGCCAGCCGCTGTCGGTACGAATGTACGTCACATCACACACCCAGGCCGTATTGAGGGCTTCAGGCTCGAACTGACGGTTGAGCACGTTCTCAGCCACCGGCAGATGATGTTTGCTATCGGTGGTATGAACGAACTTGCGACGCCAACAGACCTTGAGTCCGCAGGCTTTCATCAAGGTTCGACAGCGGTGGCGTCCAACGTCATGACCTTGGGCACGCAGTGCTGCGCTCAAGCGACGACTCCCATAGGTGCGGCCACTGGCAAGAAAAACCGCTTGGGCATGTACACTGTCCTGACAAATGGGTGCGGGTGTACGTGCTCTGCGACGCGCTGCGTAGTAACCAGAGCGGCGGATGTCCAATGCCTGACAGACCTGTTTGATCGGTGCCTTCTTCGCTAACTCAGTGACGACATCGTGGATCACTTCATTTCCCGTGCGAAGAAGGCCGAGGCCTTTTTTAAAATTTCGTTGTCCGATTTCAGTCGCCGGACTTCGGCTTCCAGTTCTCGAATACGCTGCTGCTCAGGCGTTAACGGTTTGCCAATCCCGGGCCTGCCGGCCAATTCTTCATCCAGTTGGTGCACCCAGCGTCGGACCACACTTTCGGTCAGCTTCATTTCGCGGCAGACTTGGCTGACGCTGACGCCTTGCTCGCGCACCATGCGCGCCACCTGTAACTTGAACGCTGGGTCAAAGGTTCGGCGAGTCTTGGTTGTGTCGGTTGTCTTGTCGGTCATCTCTTCATGTTCCTTGTCGGGGGGAAAACACCCGATCAAAGTGTCCATTTAAATTTGACCACAACAAATAGCTTTATCCAGCCGTCTCGCGGTGTCGCGTCGACCACCTGCCAGAGCGCCTCATCCTTGCCTGGCTCACGTAGCGCATCGTTCATCATCAAGAACCGTCTCATCGCGCCAGCCCACCGAGCAGTGCCAAGTGCTCCAGGTCTCCATAGGCTGGCGCGACCTTCATTGCGCCATTGATGGCTTCTTGTCCAAGTCGGGCGGAAAGCACGCCACTCACCAACAGAACCGGTATCAGGTTGGGCGCGAGCGACAGCGTCGTGCACAGCTCGCTCATTGTGGCCGCACCGTGCTCCAACGTGGATTCCACAGACCGCACGAGTTCGCTAGTCGGCCACAGGTCAAGACGTTGCGCTGCCTTGGTCAATAATGGAAGATTGGCTCTCAGAGGATGACGGGGAGCGGCGGGAAATACGACACGCAGAAACTTGATGCCGCTGGATTCGATGACATCCTGACCCATTGCAAGCCGCTGCGCGTAGTCGTATTCCCCCTCATACCCCTCGAACTTGACCTCGATGGCGGTGCGACCGTGTAGATGCCACTCGACAAAAAAGTCGGGCGTATAGAACTTCGGACCGTGGCGTCCCCTGTGCCTGGCGCGCGCCTCGGCCAGAGACTGGGCGGTCTTGTGTATGCGCCGGTCAATGAGGTCCACCGTGAATGGTTGCGTTCGGAATAAACGCACGCCCGGGTCCAATGTCAGCATGTGGGCCACCAGCCGCTCAGCGTCTGATTCGACCACCATCGGACCGGTGCATTTACGACTGTATGTGAGGAAAAGCGCTTTACCAAAGGTCGGCGCGACGCGCCGGGCGCCTGAATCCGCACCCTGTAGCCGCCCGCGCGAACCATAGAAGCCACTCTTGGGAACAGGCGGTCTCATGCTCTCCTCCCGCCCAGCGCTTCGTCGCACACCCCAAAAAAGAGGACGTAATTTATGAATATAAAATTGGACATAAAGCATCCCTTACCCATAAACGGGGTAGTGAGGACGCTTCGGGGCGGAAGTTGCCGATGCGTGATTCGTGACCGAAAAGTCACCAGCCTCTAGCCGGCTGTTCGATTGTCAGGTGCGGATTGGTTAGTGCAAGGCTTTTTCACCAGCGGACGCGTGTGTCCGTTCCACAGTAGGGGAGCCCACCCCTTTCACCTTAGTCGTAGAAACGACCAACGGGATTTTAAAGGAAAATGTCGAGCAAAAGTCGAGACGATAAAAAACGTGGCGCGAAGCAATCAAACGCCGCTGCTTTTGGTGAATAACGGCTCCACCTCGGCGTCTGCCTTGTCAAAATCATCGCTCACTGCTATCAGCCCTTTTAGTACGCCGAAACGAACCTAGAACCCGGCTCCTTCATGGGAACCAATTGAGCGACCGGGCGTCCACCCCTCGTGATAACGACGCGCTTCATCCGCCCTTCTTGCAATCCGTCTATCAGTCGGAAAAATGTCTTCTTTGCTTGATGCACGGATAGTGTGGGCATCATTCCTCCGGTCCGGATTGCGTTGCTTCTGCCAGTAGGTACGCCAATCGTGCCATTATCCAAACTTGCTCATCGGCAGTGGAGTCCCACTCGGCGCTGCGGACTTTACTTTGGATGCCTCCCCGAATGCGATTCAGATTGAATTCGCGCGTCCAGTCCGGGTTTTCGCGCTCTTTTCGCAGGGTATAGGTTCTGAGCTGCTGGGCAAGGTCCTCGGCGTTGTCATACGCCTGCTGACGCTCATCATCACTTGCGTAAGCGGAGTACCGACCCTGTTCGGTTTCGCGAGCAAGGAATTTCGGCGCTGCGCCCCCAACGGCACCCGCCAGAGTTCTACGGGGAAAGTCCTCGGGAATGGTCATTTCGGAGCCCTTCAGAAACTGGGTAATGTCATTACAGACCACCTGTGCCGCTTTGTCGAGGTTTGCCGAAGTGCCCCAGTACTTCTTTTCACTACCAAACTGAATCGCAGCGGCGCCGCGTTAAATACGGTAATGTTTCTAATTATTTATTACGACTTGGCGCTCATCTGCGTTACGATTGCGGTACGTTTTTCTTCGGTATGTACGCATGGAACGCAAGACTCACACCTTGAACCTTAGGGTCACGCCTGAGCTGAAGGAACTTATTCGCCTGGCTTCGGAGCGAGAACATCGAACGATTGCCAATTTCATCGAGGTGCTCGTCCGGCAACATTGTGGCGAACGCGACATAGTCGTTCCAGTTAGAAAACCACAAGATAGTTAGGCACGGGAGAGGGTAGATGGACGTCTTCGAATTTCGCGAGCACATTGTTGCCGAATACGAACAATTCTCTCGCAGCTTCACACGCATACGAGCGAGCGACATTGAGGCCTACGTCAATGAGCAGTACGAGAGCCAGAGGTACTGGCCAGAGCCACTCATCCAAATTAACCCGAACTTCAAGGCGGGCGGCACGGTAGACGAATTTGTCTCAGCTGGCCAACTAAGCCGACAGTGCGCCGACATTTTTCGCTTCGGCAAGTCTGCTTCGTCGGCCGGCTTTTCTTTGCAGCTACACAAACACCAGGCGGAGGCTATCGGCTTGGCTTCAGCAGGCGAAAGCTACGTGCTGACGACAGGCACGGGTTCCGGAAAATCCCTCGCCTACTTCATTCCTATCGTTGACGCATGCCTCAAAGCCAAAGCCGCTGACCCCAACCCCAGGACCCGGGCCATTGTCATCTATCCGATGAACGCCCTCGCAAACTCTCAGCTGGAGGAATTGAAGAAATTTTTGGGCACAAACCCCGCAGACCGGACTGTGACTTTTGGCCGCTATACCGGGCAGGAATCCGATGAAGAGCGCCAGGCGATGGCGGCCAATCCACCTGATATATTGCTCACCAACTTCATGATGCTCGAGCTTCTGATGACCCGTCAGAACGACATCGACAAGGCCGTGATGCGCAACGCTCAAGGACTACGCTTCTTGGTTCTTGATGAGCTGCATACGTATCGGGGCCGCCAAGGTGCAGACGTTGCTCTGTTAGTACGACGTGTGCGCGAAGCCTTGGCGGAACAGCTCATTTGCATCGGCACCTCGGCCACAATGGCCACAGAGGGGACGCAGATGGCGAGAAATGCCATCGTAGCGGAAGTCGCATCACGGTTATTTGGCACCAGTATCCCAAACCGTAACGTTATTACGGAGACACTGCGTCGCACCACACCTGAAGAAGAAACCATTGCGACGGTTACGTCCAGGTTGGGCGAAGCCATCCGGGCGGGAGTCCCCAAAACCGCTGATTTCGTATCTCTCGCAGCACACCCAGTATCAGTTTGGGTGGAGCTTACACTTGGACTGACCTACGAAGATGACAAGCCCCGACGCGCGCGCCCACGCACATTAGCGCAGGCTGCTCAACTACTTCATGAAGCATCCGGCGAGCCGGTCGACACCTGCCTAGACTACCTGCAGCAATTCATGTTGCTGGCCTATGCCGTCCATGACGATGCAGGCAAATCGCTCTTCGCGTTTAAGCTTCACCAGTTCATCGCAGGCGGTGGCAAGGTATACGCAACACTAGAGTCTTCTGGACAGCGCTCCATCACTCTGGAGGGCCAGCAGTTCGTATCGGGTGACAGCGCCCGTGTTCGGCGTTACTACCATGTCCATTTTTGCCGGGACTGCGGCCAAGAATACATGCCGGTGTGGGATGCCGAAAGCTCCGAAGGGCGCCTCTTCAATGTGCGCAGCATTGACGAGCGGCAACACAGCGACGAACAGGTCAAATTCGGCTTTTTGCTCCCGGGCGCAGACTCTTGGGACCCTCATGACCCAGAACGCTACCCCGAAGGCTGGCTCGAAGAGCGTGCAGACGGTGAAATCCGCGTCAAATCGGATAAGCGCAAGTTCATCCCCCAAGCAGTGCGCATCCGACCCGATGGCGTAGCAACCAGTCAGGAAGGAATGGCGGCATGGTTTATTCCCGGTGCATTCCGGTTCTGCCCGGTATGCGGGACGACGCACACAACAGCAGGCAAGGACGCGCTGCGGCTTACTTCTCTTTCAGGTGAGGGGCGAAGTTCGGCCACGACAATGCTCACGTTGTCAGCGCTGCGCTACCTCTATGAGCAGGACCAGCGACTCACTCCCGACGCAAAAAAGGTTCTTGGTTTTTCCGATAACAGGCAGGACGCTGCTTTGCAAGCGGGCCATTTCAACGACTTTCTACAAGTCCTGCTCACTCGGTCGGCATTGCTTGCAGCGGTTGACGCTTCCACTTCGAAAAAGATAAGCGAGAAGGAAATTGCCAACAGCGTATTCGAAGCCCTGGGCTTTCATCGAGATGACCTTGGCGTGCGCGCTGAATACATGCAGCAGCCCGAGGTCAAAGGCAACACACGACGCCAGGTGCAGGAAGCAATGCGCGGCATTCTCGGATATCGCAGCTACTTCGACCTTCGCCGCGGCTGGCGATTCAACAATCCGAATCTTGAACAGCTGGGGCTGATACGCATCGACTATCAGGACGTTGATGAGCTTGCCGCAGACAAAGACGAATGGGTAGAGGCCCCTACTGTGCTTCAGGCGGCGACCCCGACCGAACGTGCTGCGGTACTGCGCACGCTGTTCGACTTTATGCGACAAGGGCTTTGTATCGCGACACGCTACCTTGACCGCACCGAACTTGAACAACTACGCACCCAGAGCTACGCAAATTTGTCCGAACCCTGGGGCTTCACCGAAGACGAGCGCCCGCAGCCTGCCAAATGGTTTGTCACCACGCGCCCTCGCGAGGAAACTGACCGCAGGGGACGTAGACAAAACGTAGACGATTTTCTGGTTGTCGGCTCCAGCCGCTCCCGTCTTGGCAGAGAGCTGCGCAGAGGCAGCACCTGGGGCGGCGCCAACCCGTATTACAAACAAATCAACGACCAGACTTATCCGGAACTTATCGCTGCATTGCTGAAGGCAGCAGAATCCTATGGACTCGTCCGCAAGGAAGAGACCGATGTCGGCCTAACCGGCTGGCAACTGAATGGCTCTACCCTGATTTGGGCGGCAGGTACGGGACAAAGCGCCCGTCAAGCGGATGACAACATATTCTTCCGCGGTCTTTATCAGAACATCGCTTCATTGCTCGCCAACCCGGTCCATCAACTTTTCGATTTTGAGGCCCGCGAACACACGGCCCAAGTGGAGCAAGAAGATAGACTCGAGCGCGAAGCCCGCTTCCGCTTTACTGAAAAAGATAGGAAAGAATGGCAAGCTAAGAAAGGAACGGAACTGGAATGGCTGCCGGTGCTGTTCTGTTCACCGACCATGGAGCTGGGCGTCGATATTTCTTCGCTGAATACGGTTTACATGCGCAATGTGCCACCAACGCCTGCCAACTATGCACAGCGTAGTGGGCGAGCAGGTCGGGCAGGCCAGCCGGCCTTGGTCATTACGTATTGCGCATCACAAAGCCCGCACGACCAATACTACTTCCGCGACCCGGTGCGCATGGTGCATGGTCAAGTGAATGCACCGACGCTTGATTTGGCCAACCTGGAACTCATCAAGAGTCACATGCATGCTATCTGGCTTGCAGAAACAGGTAAAAAACTGGGGAACAGTGTCCGCGACCTCTTGGATATGAATGAACCGGAAAGGCTGCCCATCACCCCGGAGATAGCGTCAGACCTGGATAAACCGGAGGCTAAACGACGTGCTCATCAACGCGGCCTCAAGGTTTTGAGCATGCTTGAGAGCGAGCTTACTCCTCAGAAAGCCCCATGGTTCAGTGACAAATGGGCGGACAGTGTGTTTGCCCGTGCATACGTAGAGTTCGATACAGCACTCCAACGGTGGCGTGACCTCTATAGCGCCACCGCACACGCTATTGATTTGAATTTCAAGATTGAAAACAACCCGGCGGCGAGCGAACGGGAGCGTCGCGAGGCACAACAACGGCACAACGAGGCGCGCAAGCAGCGCGACCTGTTACTTGCCGGAGATAGCGCATTTAACAGCGACTTTTACACCTACCGATATATGGCTAGCCAAGGCTTTCTGCCTGGCTACAATTTCCCGCGTTTACCCCTGCTGGCTTACTTACCGGCCCGTCGAGGCCATATCGGACGAGAAAGCTTCCTTTCTCGTCCACGTTTCCTCGCTCTTGGCGAATTCGGGCCTTACAGCCTTATCTACCATGAGGGCAGCCAGTATCGGGTGACGAAAGCCCTCCTGACCATCACTGGTCAGGACCAAGTCACAGACGGCGCACGCTTGCCCACTGAAGTGGCAAGGCTTTGTCCCGCCTGCGGTTACGGTCATTTCCGCTCTCAGCGCGATGCCGACCGCTGCATTTCCTGCGGCGCATCGTTAGGGGACGCGCAGGAGGTGAAAAACCTGTATCGCATCGAGAACGTCTCCACCAAGCGGGCCGAACGCATTACCGCCAATGAAGAAGAGCGTGTGCGTCAAGGCTATGAGATGCAAACCACACTCCAGTTTGCAGAAGTGGAAGGCAAGCTCCAGATGGTCACAACACTGGTCGAAGACGGCCATGGCCCGTTGCTAGAGATGCAGTACGGCCCCGCAGCGACCGTTTGGCGTATGAATTTTGGCTGGCGCCGGCGCAAGGAGAAGAAGTCTCAAGGCTTCATGATGAATCCTGTCACCGGACATTGGGTTGGTGGCGTAGATGACGGAAATGGCGAGCCTGAAGTTGAGACCGATGCCCCCCCCGATAGAACTCCACCACAGCGTATCGTTCCTTACGTTGAAGACCGGCGCAACATTCTCATTGTCCGCCCGCACCTACAGTTGGGAGGCTTGGCGCCCGAAACGCTGACCACCCTGCAATACGCGCTCAAGCGTGGCATAGAAGCGGTTTATCAACTCGAAGAAAGCGAATTGATGGCCGAGCCATTGCCCACGCGGGACAATCGACAATCTATCCTGTTCTTCGAAGCAGCTGAAGGCGGGGCGGGCGTTCTGACTCGTATCGCGACAGAACCGAACGCCCTGGCTGCGGTGGCCGCACACGCGTTGGAAGTTATGCACTTCCTGCCCCCAACCCAAGGTCAACCTTGGCAAAGCCAGTCATTAGTCGAGGAACTTGACCATGAAGGCAACCCGCTTTGCGAAGCCGGGTGCTATCGCTGCTTGCTCTCGTATTACAACCAACCTGACCACACACTCATTGACCGTAAAGACAAAGAAGCAAGCGGCTTGTTGCTGGATATTCTGTGTAGGTTGTCAGCGGCAAACACCACTCAAGGCTCATTAGGTCGAGAACCAGAACAGCACGACGCAGAACTCACGCGAACAGCCGGTAGCTCCCTAGAACAAGCCTGGCTCGCTCACGTGACGGAGAAAGGCTACCGCAAGCCAGACCGTGGTCAACATATCATCGCCGCAGCCAGCACTTGCGTCGACTTTTTCTACGATGACCTTCACTTGGCTGTATTCATTGATGGCCCGCATCACGACACAGAAAGCCAGAAGCAGATAGATAACGACATCAATCGAAGGCTCGACGAGCTAGGCTATCTGGTCGTTCGGTTCCCGAAGTCTACGGCTGCCTGGCCTGACATCTTCAAGAACAATGTGGACCTCTTCGGTCCTGGCAGGAACTAAGTTATGAACGCACCCCAGCCAGAGTTTCACCCAGGCAGCCTCATCTCGGCTCGCGGCCGCGAGTGGATTGTGCTGCCCAAGTCGGATGCAGTGACACTGCACCTACGTCCGCTTGGGGGCGCTGAACACGATGAAACGCTGATTTACCTGCCCTTAGAGCGCCCAGATACAGTTCGACCGGCGACTTTTCCTTGGCCGACCGTGGCTCAAGCGCGCAACCATTCCGCCAGCCAGCTGCTGCTGGACGCTCTTCAGCTGAAGCTGCGTAGTGGTGCAGGCCCTTTCCGCAGCTTTGGCAACATCGCAGTCGAACCCAGGGCGTACCAGCTTGTCCCTTTGCTCATGGCCTTGAAGCTGCCTACCGTGCGTCTGCTCATCGCTGACGACGTTGGTATCGGTAAGACGATTGAAGGGGCGCTTATTGCTCGTGAGCTGCTCGACCGTGGAGAAGTTGAGAGAATCGCCGTGCTCTGCCCTCCACATTTGTGCGAGCAGTGGCAACGCGAGTTGGCCGAACGCTTCCACATTCATGCGGTGGTGGTTCGGTCGAACACCGCCGACCGTCTGGAGCGCAACCTCCCGCCAGGCACCTCTTTGTTTGATGCCCATCCCTTTACCGTCGTCAGCCTGGACTACATCAAGTCGGACCGCCGACGCGAAGCATTTCAGCGCTTCTGCCCCGAATTTGTCATTGTGGACGAAGCCCATACATGCACGCATAGCGGGCACGGCCGCCAGCAGCGTTATCAACTGCTCAAAAGCCTGGCGGAAGACGATGAACGCCACATGGTTCTACTGACAGCGACCCCTCACAGCGGCGACGACGAGGCTTTCTTCAACCTGCTGGGGTTGCTGCGCAGCGACTTCACGCAACTCAAGGACTTACCCAGCACCCAGCGAACGGACCTGCGAGAGGACTTATCGCGCCACTTCGTTCAACGGCGCCGACCAGACATCGCGGAATGGCAAGACACGTCGATGTTCCCAGAGCGAAAGACTGCAGAGGAGACCTATCGCCTGACCGGTGCATGGGGACAGCTCTTTGACGATGTCTTAGCCTACGCCCGTGAACTCGTTGAACGTGCGGAGGGTCAAGGGCTTCGCGACCAGCGCATGAACTGGTGGGCAGCACTTGCCTTGCTTCGCTGTATATCTTCATCACCTGCGGCGGCCGTCAATTCGTTACGTACCCGGCTGCATGGCGTGCAATCCGAGCGTACCGAAACTGAAACCGTGTCTTTGGAAGAGCTGGAGCTACAGGCCAGCGACCGCGTACTTGATGGTGTTGACGATGCGCTTTCCACCGACGATATCGAGCCTGCATCGCAGACTGAAGACTCCGAACGACTTCAGGAGCTGATTACCGCTGCTGAGGCGCTGGCCGGCAGCAAAAACGACCCCAAATTAGCCGTGCTGCAAGAGCACCTTACGCTCTTGCTGAAAGACGGCTTCCAACCAGTGGTGTTTTGCCGCTATATCGCCACCGCGCACTATTTGGCATCCTATCTGAAAGACAAATTCAAGCACGCCGCTGTTGAGGCAGTGACTGGCGAGCTCACACCCGGAGAACGCGAAGCAGCCGTTGAGCAATTAGGCGAGAGTGAAACACGCATTCTGGTCGCAACCGACTGCTTATCAGAAGGGATTAACCTACAGAACCTCTTCACTGCAGTCGTGCACTATGACCTTAGCTGGAACCCAACGCGTCACGAACAGCGTGAGGGGCGTGTAGACCGCTTCGGACAGAAAGTCCCTGAAGTCCGCAGCACCATGCTGTACGGCGAAAATAACCCCGTGGATGGCGCCGTCCTGCAAGTCATCTTGCGTAAGGCTGAAAGCATTCGCAAAGAGCTGGGCGTGCTTGTCCCCATGCCGGACGACGAGGGCAAGCTCACGCAAGCCCTGCTCAATGCCGTGTTGCTGCGCAAAGGTGAAACCCTCAATGCGCAATCCCAACTCGATTTGTTTGGCGAACCAGCAAAGCAAATTGACTTGGTCTGGCAAAGCGCGAAGGAGAGGGCCAAGCAGAATCGCTCCATCTTCGCTCAGCGTCGTCTAAAACCCGAAGACGTGCTGCCCGAATGGAGGAAATCAGCAGCCGTTTTGGGTAGCGAGGATGATGTTGAACGTTTCGTCAGCCGCGCCCTCACAAAGCTCGGCGCTCCGCTTGAGCCTGTTCGAGGGTATTTCAAGCTGTTGACCAAACATCTACCAGCGCCAATTCGTGAGCGGTTGAATACGGAAGGTATCGACGGAATTCTCCGTATCGATTTCCATCAACCTGCCGCGCCAGGTGCGATGTTCATTCAGCGCACTCACCCACTTGTAGTGGTATTGGCAGATATTCTGCTTGAGCGGGCACTCGATGCGGAAGTCGACGCTAACGATGATATCGAGGTCGCACGTGCCGGCGCTGCGTTTGTCGGCAATGTAGAGCTCAAAACAACCGTTCTCTTGCTTCGCATGCGTCATCAACTCACCGTGACACATGGGTCGCAGACACGGCTCATTCTGTGCGAGGAGTCTGTCGCTGTAGCTAGTGTGGGGGCAAGTGATTTCGACGTACTTTCCGCATTGCAAACACGAGAGCTGCTGGGGGCGGAAGCAACCAGGAATATGCCAGCAGCTTTGCGCGACCGCCAATTGCAGTCCGCGCTGGATGGACTCCATGCATGTCAGCCGCAGCTGGAGGCCATTGCAAAGGCGCGTGCTCAGGAACTGCTGCAAGACCATCGGCGTGTTCGTGAGGCATCGGACGGAAAAGGTACCTATCAAGTAACCGCGAGTCTGCCCGTGGATGTCATGGGTGTGTATGTGTTGGTCCCGGACGGTGCCAGCCGAGGCGAGGCAGTCTGACATCATGACCCGCAAGAAAATCACCACGCTGGCGTACCGCGCCCTTCGTATTGAAGGCGGGCTCATCCCCGCCGATGAACTCACCCGTCTCACTACTTTGGCTGACCCGGGTTCTACTGAACAGGCAGAGCACCACTACCGCATTCCCAAAGGCCTGAAGCTACGTGACGAGATAGGCCGCGACTTCAAGATTGCCCTGACCCTTTGGAAAGATTTTCAGGTGCTGCGCATGCGCGCCGACGTCAACGCCCATGAAGTCACAATCCGGGAATTTTTGCTGCCGCTGATGCGCGATGTTCTGCACTTTGCAAATCCTGAACCAAGCGCCCCCATAGAAAGCAATGGCCGCAGTTATGCAATCGGGCATGCCGCAGAGCAAGGGACTGTCCCCTTGGTCTTTGCTGCCCACGACCACCCTCTGGATACGCCAGCAGAGCGATATGGAGAGGCGCACCCGGATACAGGAAAGGTGCGCCGCCGTAGCCCGTACATGTTGGCGCAAGAAGCACTCAATGCCACTGACACCTCCTTATGGGCGATTGTCACCAATGGGTTGAAGCTGCGCATTTTGCGGGATAACCCAAGCCTCACCCGCCCCGCCTATGTCGAAATCGACCTGGAGGCGCTCTTCACCGAAGAGCTTCTGCCCGACTTCACTGCGTTCTGGCTCGTAGCGCATGGGAGCCGTTTCAGCCACCCTCCCGGTGAACCCACTAATTGTATTTGGGAGCGCTGGCGAGAAACCGGCCTTGCGGTTGGCGAAACAGTAAGAACCAACCTCCGTTATCAAGTTGCCGAAGCCTTGCGTGCGCTGGGTACCGGATTTCTATCCCACCCTGCCAATGGGCAACTTCGTGCAGCCCTACAGCAGATGGACGGAGACGGCGCATTAATCCACCAAGCTTTCTTCGAAGAGTTGCTACGCTTAGTCTATCGGCTTATTTTCCTGTCTACTGTTGAAGACCGTGTCGACGGCGGCAAGCCGTTAATTTTCACACCAGACGCGTCACAAGAAGTCCAGCAGCGGTATTTAACCGGATACTCTATGACTTGGCTGCGGGAGCGGGCAATACGTCGCAGCCAACATGACCGACATTCGGACCTCTGGCAGGCACTGACCGTTACCTTCCGTTCCCTTGCCGGGGGAGAGCCACAACTCGGCTTACCTGCTTTGGGAGGCCTTTTCGCCACTGACCAGTGCACGCAGCTCGACAGCGCTCACCTGGAAAACCGCTGGTTGTTGGCTGCTGTATTCGAGCTCGGCTGGTTCCGGGCCTCTGGCAACCTGACACGGGTGAACTACCGTGACATGGGCCCTGAGGAACTAGGCAGCGTTTATGAAAGCTTGTTGGAACTTGTTCCTGACCTGCAAATGCTGTCCCAACCAAGTGCAGCACGCCTCACTTTTGTTGGCGACGAGGACAGCAAAGGCAGCACCAAGGGGAATACTCGCAAACTCACGGGCAGCTATTACACCCCAGACAGTCTTGTTCAAGAGCTAATAAAAACTGCGCTGGAACCAGTTATTGCCGATACGGTACGCGACAATCCCGAACGCCCTGTCGATGCATTACTCGAACTGACTGTTTGCGACCCGGCATGCGGCAGCGGTCACTTTCTTCTTGCGGCCGCACGGCGCCTTGCAGATGAGGTGGCATTGCACCGAGCGGCAGCGGAGAGAGAAGGCGGTGCGCCGACTCCCTCTGACTATCGACATGCGCTTCGCGATGTGGTGAGCCGCTGCATCTTTGGTGTAGACAAGAACCCAATGGCCATTCAACTGGCCAAAACTGCACTGTGGCTCGAAGCCTATACACCAGACCGTCCGTTGTCCTTCGTGGACCATCACCTGCGGGTAGGCGATGCGCTGTTAGGTGTACTCGACCCACAGGTGTTGGAGCACGGTATACCGGATGCGGCCTACACCGCACTGTCCGGCGACGATAAAGCTATCGCCGCAGCACTGAGAAAAAAAAATAAGGCAGACCTCAAGAGCTGGAAAGCCATTGCTGCAGGCGACCTATTCACCAAAGCGGACCTGGTCGTCAAGGCTGTCGCGGTTGACATGCTCGCTGACGATA
The DNA here is from genome assembly GCA_044464765.1 of Pusillimonas sp. GTDB lineage: Bacteria > Pseudomonadota > Gammaproteobacteria > Burkholderiales > Burkholderiaceae_B > JBIQKZ01. Next base: position 71,788 of record JBIQKZ010000009.1, on the reverse strand, counting down.
CTCCTGACGATATTGCAACCAAGAAAGCAGCATGGGATGAAGCGAAAGACGCCGCTCATCGTTCTGCCTTGGCTCGCCTGGCTGATACCTATGTTGCGGCATTCCTCGCACCGAAACTGGCGGACACCGCTGAACAGATTCCCATGTCTGGATACCTCTGGGGAATATTCAGCAACCAAGCCCCGAAGTCCGATATGGAGGAAGCAGCACAGCATCTATGCCGAGCTTATAGCGTCTTCCATTGGTGGCTGGCGTTTCCGCAAGTGGCCGCAAACGGCGGCTTCTCTGTCATGCTGGGCAACCCGCCCTGGGAGCGTATCAAGCTCCAAGAAGAAGAGTTCTTTGCCAGCCGCAGCCCGTTAGTGGCAACAGCCAAAAACAAGACTGAGCGCGGACAACGTATCGAATGGTTGCGCGATGGCGTCTTGCTGCACAACTTGAATCCCGACTTGGAACACGCAGAGGGGTTGGCACCGCCAAACAAGGCGGAAATGACCCTTTATCGTGCGTTCATCGCCGCGCGTCGCGGGGCAGAGGCAGCAAGCCTCTTTGCGCACGACGGTAGGCGCTATCCACTCACAGGCGTGGGCGACGTGAATACTTACGCCCTCTTTGCTGAGACATTCTTGCAGGCCACCTCGCCCTTCGGCCGCGCTGGTTTCATTGTACCGACCGGCATCGCCACCGATGATTCGACCAAGGCATATTTTGGACATATAGCCTCCCACGGCAAGCTGGCGTTCCTTTACGACTTCGAAAACAGCGAGGCAGTCTTCCCTGCCGTACATCGCAGCTACAAATTCTCGCTCCTTACTCTCGGGACGGTTCCCCAAGCTGAGTTTGTATGTTTTGCCACGCAAGTCTCACACCTCAACGACCCGCGCCGTCGTTTCCGGTTGGCGCCAGATGAGTTCTCCCTCATCAACCCCAATACCCGTACATGCCCTGTTTTCCGCAGTGAACGCGATGCTGAACTGACGAAGAAGCTTTACCGCGCTGCTCCTGTACTCATTCGTGAGAGCCAAGTCGATAGTGAAGGCAAACTGCTCGAAAATGAATTGAATCCATGGGGCATACGCTTCCAAACGATGTTCCACATGTCTAACGACAGCGGTCTATTCCTCGACAAGCCGGATGCTGCGAACTGTTTGCCTCTATACGAAGCCAAAATGATTCATCAGTTCGACCATCGTTGGGCCACCTATATAGGCGCGCCAGACAAACCAGGTGGCGTGGAGATTACAGACGTAAACGTTAAGCAAAAGGCAGAGCCTGGCTATACCGTACGTCCCCGATACTGGGTGACTGAACGCGAGGTGCTGGCCCGCATAGCACCTGTACCGGCGCGAGTAGCGCGTGCCTGGCTGGCATGGCATACGGCGGCAGCGTCCAGCCCCGCCCAAAACGAGGCTCTGGCCGAACTGCTACAGGGGTTGGCGACCTGGGTTGCAGGCGAATTGTTTGCCCGCCTAGCGGGGGAGCCTGAGGTCTTGCAAGAAAATGGACAAACTGGCTGGCCCCAACAGCGTGCGTTGCCACATATTGTCCCAACTCAAGACCAACTCAAAGCCCGCTTTGAGCCTCTCTCCGCTGCGCTATTGGGTACAGGTCTGACCACGAAGAAGGCCTTGGCTGAGTTTCCGAAATGGGCTCTGCAGAACATTAACGTACGCCTGTCTGAAGCTGAACTCGGAACATTAGGCCAAGTGCTGCATCAGACACCCATGGCGGAAAAATTACTTGACCTAATGGATGGATGGCTGGATACGCGAAGCCCTCAATGGTTATTCGGATTCAGAAATATCGCGCGCAGCACGGACGAGCGCAGTTTCATTGCAACTGTGGTACCACGGCTCGGCGTCGGGCACTCGATGCCTCTGTATCACGTAAACACACCTCCTGATTTTGCAGCAGCGCTATTGGGAATGCAGTCTTCACTCCCTTTCGACTATGTGGTCCGTCAAAAACTCGGCGGGACAAATATGACATTCGGCTACGTAAAGCAGTTTCCGACATTACCTCCTGACCATTTTCAGCAACGGAATCTGGATTTCATCGTTCCCCGAGTCCTTGAGCTTACTTATACCGCCCATAATTTAACCCCCTGGGCCGATGAGCTTGCTGCATATGACCCGCGCCCAATCTCCGAACAAGGTAAGCCTTTCGTGTGGAATTCTGAGCGCCGCGCCCAGCTTCGCGCTGAACTCGATGCCTATTACGCTTGCCTCTACAGTCTGACAAAAGATGAACTTCGCTATATTCTGGACCCTGCCGAGATAATGGGCCTCGACTACCCAAGCGAAACCTTCCGGGTACTCAAAAACAACGAGATTCGCGAGTTTGGGGAATATCGGACTCAGCGCCTCTTACTCGAAGCATGGGACAGGCTAAGTGAGATGCTGGCACAAGACCCACCGCTGGTTCCGTCGGCCCCCGTCCAGTACTCTCCGCAGGGCTACATTCGAAACGAAGAAGAAGCCAAGCTCGCTGGGCTCCTCATCGCACTTGTGGAACGCCATCCAAACGGATGTTCTGTAGCAGAATTACAGGCGTTCTTAGCTCGTTCTACGGGGCCCGACGAGTATCTGAAATCGGCAGAATGGCAACGATTAAAGGCGCTGACAGAACAAGTCGGCGTTGCAACACTATCGCTCTTGGAGCGGGTACGACCCATTATTCAACGTCTCGTAGCTGTCTCTGCACTCGTCCGTGAAAGTCGTGGAGTGGAGTCTTTTTACAAGCGCGGAGACGGCGCTCTTCCAAGAGACGTCAGCCTGCTAGCGGAGCACACCGACATTGCTCGATTACTCTGCGACGCGGAATCGCGGCGCCTCGCCGCAGAGAGCGCTGCAGCAGATAGTCATTCCGTAGCACCCAGCGCAACCGGAACAAGGTAAAGCACAATGACACGATGGCTCGAAGGGTTTGTACCGGCGCGTCAGTTCCCTCGGCTCTGGGTCGAAACCCTTTGGCTGGTCGAGTCTAGCGACCCGCTTTTATTCACACGCACCATAGCATTACATCCGGGTCTGAATATTGTGTGGGCTAAGGAATCGGCTTCACACGAGGCGCCCAGCCTAACCAGTGCTGGCCATGGGGTCGGAAAAACATCGTTATGTTTGCTATTGCGCTATGTGTTGGGGGATGAGGCCCCCTCCATCACAACGCTGCGCGATAAGGCAGTGGTAAATTTTCCCCAAGGTGGTGTGGCAGGAAAAGTTCATATTGAAGACGCTACTTGGCTAGTCTTCCGGCCTTACAGCGCACACGGCCATTCTTTGGCAACCCAACAATGCGAAACACTAGCGCCGCTGCTTCAAGGGAGTATTTCCAACGATTTTTCTGATTACATGGAAGCGTTGGAACAATTCTCAATAGGCCGTCTTCCGGCACCGTCCCTGCCGGGAACCAACCAACAGCTCAATTGGCGTCATCTGTTAGCCTGGTGCATACGAGACCAGAAAACGCGCTTTGACGAATTTTATCACTGGCGCGATGGAGACGGCCTTGGCTTCACACGACCACGGCGCGACCCGCCAGTATTTGTTGGCTCCGTGCTAGGGCTCATAGATTCAGACTTGGACCAGCTGCTTCGCCAGGTTGAATCGAAACAAAGTGCCATAGAACAAGGAAAAATAAAAATAGCAGAGCTGGAACGTGCCCCCATTTATGCGCTCACCCATGCGGAACATCAGCTTCGCAGCAAACTAGGAGCCAAAGATAATGAGCCCCTGCAGAAAACAATCATTGGCACATCCGTCGAGTCCCGATTGTGGGCTGAACTAACTACAGCGAAACAAAAAGAAGAAGACTACGAATATAAAACGGAGCAGTTGGAAATCCTTTTGGCACAGGAACAGATTCGCCTCGCTGAGCTGGACAAGCGCCGGCAACGAGCAGAGCTCGAAGTCGGCATTGCGAGAGCACTCGTTGATGCGAACCAGGCTGACTACGAACGGCTAACAACCCTCCTTGACACACTGAACGGACTTAGTGGTCGATGTGAGCACGGTGATGTTGAGTTTTCAGCATGTACATACATCGAGAACCGGAAAAGCACGGTCAATATGTTCTGGCGGCGGGACGGAAAAGAAACTCAGGCAAACGCCTCAAAGTTGGCACGAGAATTGTCCTATAGGGAATCGGAATTCGAGGCGGTCGTGCTCGCGGTATCCAAGCAAGCGCAACATATCACTGCGAAGAAGGCTGAACTACGACGACTACGTATTCGAATCGCAACAAGCGAAAGCTCACGTAACCTTCTGCTGGAATCTTGGGAAGAACTCCAGAAGCAACACTCGCAACGAGCTGAAGGAACTGATTCCCGTGAATTAGTGGCAGCTCGAAAGCATCAGCATGAGCTCGAAATCGCACTGGATGGTTTACAGACTTCGTTATTGAGCAAACAGACCCAGCAATCATCACGCGTCGATTCAATCAAATCTTTGACCGCCTGCGTATCTGCACGCTTACTTGGTGCAGCGGGACATGTTAGATATGTTCTAGGTGATGAACGCAGACCATTTGAAGTCGCTCGTGGGGGAGAAGCATACCAAGTTTTGGAGGTACTCCTGGGCGACATCATTTGTTTGCTGGACTCAGCTCTTTCCAACGTAAACAGCCATCCCGGCTTCCTGGTTCATGATTGCCCGCGTGAGGCTGACATGAGTGAGCGTTTATATCGGGAGTTCTTTCTTTTGGCTGCAGAGGCTGCAGAACAGCTCGGCAACAATGGCGCTGTTCCGTTTCAGTTTATCGTGACGACGACCTCACCACCGCCGAAAGAAGTTCAAGGCGAACCATGCGTTGTTTTGGAACTGGAGCCGGGCTCTGAAGACAGTCTATTGTTTAAACGAGACCTCGTCCCACAATTGCCAGGATTTGCCTAGTAAAGAGCATTGCGTGTTCATGGCTAAAAAATGCTAGAGCTGCTTCAGGAGGAAAATCTGCACCATGTCGGTAATCAAAAAAGGATATCTGGAACTTGCCCCTCATGGGAAGAATCTAGCTGATGTAGTCGTGCTCGCACAGGCATGGAAAAAGTCCCACCAATTCATTCGCCGACATAATTGGTACGCCGATGTCCTTGAATTAGACGCGTCTACCATTGATTTGGAAGACCGACTTACCTGCTGGGGAGAAGAGGTTAGCCAAGAAGATTTTCGCCCCAATGACCTGTTGCTTGTTCCAGCACCGAAGAATGCTAAATGGGAGTTTCGTCCTGCTCCTCATGTCGACCCCCTTGGTGACTTGATGGAGCTGGATATTGACGACTGGGGGTCGGAACCAACGTTTGATGACTGGCGTCCGGTACACACGACAAAAACCGGACAGGAAAACAGCGACAATTCCAGCAACTCTGTGCAGAATCTTCGTCCATTAGCACACATATCTATTCGAGACCAAGCGCTCGCCACTGCCGTAATGATGTGCTTGGCTGATGCCGTAGAGACGGCGCAAGGCGATACGACTGGTGCAGATGTTCTGGCAGCGCGTGAACGGGGTGTCGTGAGCTACGGTAATCGCCTGCACTGCAAATGGGTCGAGATACCAAACGCCCGAGCCCGAGCGCAGTTTTCCTGGGGGAATAGTCGAACGTACAGACAATATTTTCAGGACTACCGCGCATTCCTAGCGCGACCTCGCCGCGTCTGTGCAGAATTGGCAGCACAACTGGCACCCGGGCGTGAATTATTCGTCGTCTCGCTCGACATCAAGTCATTCTTCGATGTGATAGACCGAGCTGCACTCCTAAATGAACTACGTGTAATCGAAGCTGAATACCGGGAAGCGAATGGTGTGCCCACCCATTTGGCTGCTGACGACGAATTTTGGGAGCGTGCAGCACATATTTTTGACTGGCGATGGAGAGACGAAGACCATCAGCACGCTGAAGAGGTTGTTGGTCCAGGTCATGAGCAATTGCCGCTTGGCCTGCCACAAGGACTTGTCGCATCCGGGTTTCTCGCAAACGCATATCTCATACGTATGGACCGCGAACTATATCAAGCCACAATCGGGGGGAAGGAAATTAGCGACGGTGTGAAGATACTTGATTACTGTCGTTACGTAGATGACATGCGTCTTGTCGTCGAGGCCAAGAATCGGTCAGGAGGCCCGAGCCCGAATGCTTTGCTGAAAGCAGTAATGGACTATGTCAATAATGTGCTTCGCTCCCACTGCAAAATACTTGAAGCACAGAAAACCCTTCAGTTGTCGCCCGATAAGTGCGCAATCACGCCGTACCGCTCAATGTCTGCCCAGAGCCATATACCCGGACTGATGGAGATGCTTAACGCAGAACTCAGTGGAACTTTTGACCTGGAGTCGCTAACACAAGCAGCCGGTGGTCTTGACGGTTTGCTGTTAATGTCCGACCAAATTGAAGAGCGGGAAGAGCCACAACCATCGCGCCTTGCCCTTGCAACGATTGCTGTGCCAAACACGGACGTACGTGATGACACCGTGAAGCGATTTGTCGCGACTCGCTTTGCTACGCTGATGCGCCATCGGTTGGCGATGACTGATACGGCGGAACGTGCTAATTCTGGGAACACCCTCAGTGAGCATGTAACTAATGGCATGCTGCTGGCCCATGAATTCGAATCAACAGCACGAAAGTTAATCAAGTGCTGGGCCGAGAACCCCTCATTGGCATTATTGCTCCGCTGCGGCTTAGACCTATTTCCGCATCCGCACTTGCTGGCGCCAGTGACTGAAGCTCTCGTTACCAAGCTTTTTATACGCGAACCGAAAGATGACATCGCTCGACAGAGAGAAATTCGGGTGGCCGAATATATACTCGCAGACCTTTTCCGCGCGGGAGCGACAGAGACCGGTTTTCATAATGCTGAGGAGTACCCTGAATCCATTGATATTGTTGGCTATCGTGAAGACTTGGGTTCCCTGGCGCGCCGCATCTTACAAGAACGCCCAGAATCTCCGTGGTACTTGCTTCAGCAGGCCCTTTTGTATCTGTGCTCTATCGGTGATTTTTCACTCTCTGCATATAAGTCTGACGATACAGCGATACAGCCGTATATAACACTTCGGCGTGCGGCTCTATTTGCGCCAGCACACGGTTCCAAACTGAAGGAAAGGCTACCCTTGGCGCTGGTGGCGCAGCAGCTGCATCCTAATCCTCGCCGGTTCGGAGTCTGGCTCAACGAAGGCTTGCTACGTACGACAAGCGAAGAAACTCAATCCGAGATTGTCAATACAATCGCTCTTAATCGCCCGGACATTCTGATATTAGCTTTAAATAGACGGGGAGCTAAGACTCTGCCGTGGCGAACATTGGTTCCGCGTGAAATTTTAAATGCAAGTCGGAAACCAGCAGCGCGGCATCAACATGGCAATGGGCAAAAAACTACCCGACCTCTTCTGCAACTGATAAGAGAGCCCGACAACATCTTCGGTCAAGAAAATGGCGTGCTGATGTTGGCAAAGGCCCTGTTAAGCCATGAAGGCATCGAAGGCCTACTACGCTCTGGAATGAGCGTTGCAGACATTTCTCTGAAATGCGAGGACTGGACTGGCATCCATGCACTTCCTCCATCCGATAACTTTTTGTCTATTGAGTCAGTGGAGCTGGGCGAATGTGCGAGTCCTCTTTATGCCAATCCATCTTGGGTTGATGATGAGCACGCGTGGCTTTACGGGTTAGGGCGGATTCTTCGGTCTGCTCTCACAGGAGAATTCGATTACACAAGTCGACGCTTTCTTGTTACCGAAGAAGTGGGTCGGTATACGGGACTAAGAAGCACTTGGTACAAGCGACGATTTGGTTTATTAAACTCTGGAAGAGGCCTGCTCGATGAGCCTGGTCCGGTTTCTCCTTGGCTGTCTGGTTTCCTTTCCACTTTGCTGCAATGGCCGGGCGTCGAGTTCCGGGCCAACGGAACCGCAGATGCCGGTTCCGTTCGTACGGCTGGCGAGCTCTTAACTCTGATAGAAAAACGCATTGCGGAGCAACGAGCCCTGTTTGGCAGCCGAAGCAAGACACCAATGTATGTAGTTCCTGTCGACGACAATGGGCCATTGCAGGACCGTCCGTTACGTATTGCCATTGTCCAGCCCATGCGTCCCCGGAGCGACGAATTTGACCTCAAAGACCCTACGCATTGGACACCAGGCGTGCTTGCTGAACATCGACGGCATTTGGCAGAGGTTTGTCGCCTTACTTCTCAGAAGCTAAAAACTTGGGCTTCGGTGCAAACAACCAAGGATGCTGACAAAGAGAGCGCCGAGCCCTTTGTCGACATTATTTTATTTCCAGAATTAGCCGTACATCCAGAACATATTCCTTTTCTACGAAGATTGTCTGACCAGCATCAAGCAAGCATTTTCACCGGCCTGACCTTTTTTCATTCGGATAAATTGCAAGCACCTATAAACCAAGGTCTATGGCTAATTCGGACCGAATCGCCGAGTCACGGTCGTGACATCCAGTATGCATGGCAGGGAAAGCTTCATCCAATGAAGCTCGAACAAAAGATGGGAATAAAGGGATACCGACCTCACGTGACCTTGGTCGAGCTTCCGGTCGGCACAAAAACACGAACGAGAATCGCTGCTGCTATTTGCTACGATGCTACGGACTTGGACTTGGTGTCAGACCTGCGCGACAGGTCTGACATATTTCTGGTCGCTGCATTAAACCAAGACGTCCAAACTTTTGACAATATGGTGGCGGCCCTCCATTTCCACATGTACCAGCCAGTGATACTTGCCAACTCTGGTGAGTTCGGCGGGTCGACGGCGCAGGTGCCCATGCCGAAACATGAACGATTGGTTGCCCATACCCATGGAAATCAACAAGTGGCGGTGAGCGTTTTCGAAATTGACCCTTCAGTGTTCAAAAGCACAACGCCTGTGAAGGTCGCCAAGGAGCTTAAATCACCACCAGCCGGTTATAAGGGGCGGCCTTCGTGAGCTCCCCTACCTGCATCGGTCGCTGTTGCCACAAGTTATTTGGATGCACCGCATGACGCCCCTAGAACGCCTGCGCGTCGAGAAAGCCGCCTCAGATTGCGGTTTTGAGCGGACTCCCGTGCAATTGACTGACGGAGGATTAGAGCTACGTTCCGCCCAGTTTCCTGAAGTAGTCACTGTGCATGCCAAGGAAGATGGCTTCCGAGTTTCCGCCTCAACCACAGTGCTGCTGGATGACGCGTACAGCGCATCCATCTATGTGGCTGACCTGGACCGGCTTTACGCTACCTTACAGCGGGCATCTGCCATCGCCAGAACCATGCCAAACCGTGTGGCTGACCAGTTTCGACGCGAGAAGTTGCGCCTGCCGCAAACCACCGACGCCGAGCGCCTGGTTGTACAGCGAGTGGGCCAAAACCTGTTTCGAAATGCGCTTATGGATTACTGGCAAGGGCGTTGTTGCGTCACTGGCCTTGCAGTCCCAGCCTTGCTTCGAGCATCCCACATAAAACCGTGGGCCAAATGCCAAAGCGATGATGAAAGGTTGGATGTGTTCAACGGCCTCTTGCTGGCTCCCCACATTGACGCTTTGTTCGATGATGGCTGGATTTCATTTACGGACCATGGTGAGCTGCTTGTATCCGACGCTTTTCCCATTGCAGCAAAGTTGGCTCTGGGCGTGTCTTCAGACTGGAGAATTCAGGGTCTCAAACCAGCGCACAGCTCATACCTGAATTTCCACCGAACCAATGAACTTCGAATATCGGCCTGAGGAGGAATACGGCCCACACCGCGTTAGTCTCCTCTGCACCACGGTTATACCCAAAAACGATAATTATCCCTTCCCGGTATAACGCGGTATAACGCATCCACAACGCATAGGCAAAGCTCATCCAAACCACGAGGCCCATAAGTTTCTCAACTTATGGGCCTCGGATTCTCAGCTTATGCCTTCACCTACAACCACAACTACGTATCAATATTCCCCGCCTGCAGCGCATGCGTTTCAATGAAGGCCCGGCGCGGTTCAACGTCGTCACCCATTAGCGTAGTGAACATCTCGTCGGCCGCCATGGCGTCTTCCACCTGCACTTGCAGCAAACGGCGAACGGTGGGATCCATGGTGGTTTCCCACAACTGATCAGGATTCATCTCGCCCAGACCTTTATAGCGCTGCTTGGAAATACTGCGATCGGCCTCGCCGCGCAGCCAGTGCATCGCCTCGCGGAAATCCGAGATGCGCTTTTCCTTGCGCTTGTCGCCTTCGCCGCGCGTAACGACTGCGCCTGCGCCGATCAGGCCCATGAAGGTCTTGGCCGCCTTGGACAAGACGGCATAGTCGGCCCCAAGCACAAACAAGCGGTCAAATACGCTGACCCGGACGTTGCCATGATGCATGCGCTTCACCAACAATCGCCATGCATCGCCGGCCTCGTTCTCGTCTACTTCCACGTGTACCGAATTAGGCGCCAGCGGATCAAGAATGGCTTGCTCCAGGCGGGCGGCGGATTCGGCCGCGTGCTCGGCCGTGTCCAGGCGGATTTCCACCCCTTCGGCCATCGCGGAAAGGCTGGCCAGATCGGTATAGCGCGACAGGCGATTGATGACCGCATCGGCCATGATGTATTGGCGGGCCAGTTCGGCCAGGGCATCGCCTGTAATCGGCGCCGCGCCTTCGCGCGGGACCAGCGCGGCATCCTTCAAGGCCAGTTGCATCATGAACTGCGCCTCTTCCTGGTCGTCTTTCAGATAACGCTCTTCGCGGCCGACCTTGACCTTGTAGAGCGGCGGCTGGGCAATGTATATATAGCCGCGCTCGATCAGTTCGGGCATTTGGCGATAAAACAGCGTAAGTAGCAAGGTACGGATGTGCGCGCCGTCGACGTCGGCGTCCGTCATGATAATAATGCGGTGATAGCGCAGCTTGTCGATATTGAAGTCGGGCCCAATGCTGGTGCCCAGCGCGGTAATCAGCGTCGTGATCTGCTCACTGGCGATCAGGCGGTCGAAGCGGGCTTTTTCCACGTTCAGCACCTTGCCGCGCAGCGGCAAGATGGCCTGGAACTTGCGATCGCGGCCTTGCTTGGCGGACCCCCCGGCCGAGTCGCCCTCGACAATATAAATTTCACTTAATGCAGGGTCTTTTTCCTGGCAGTCCGCCAGCTTGCCCGGCAGGCCGGCCCCTTCCAGCACGCTTTTGCGGCGTGTCATTTCGCGCGCCTTGCGGGCGGCATCGCGCGCGCGCGCAGCTTCAATAATCTTGTTGCACAGCGCCTTGGCGTCGTTGGGGTTTTCAAGCAGCCAGGTTTCAAGCGTGCGCGCCACGGCTTCTTCAACGGCGGGGCGCACTTCGCTGGACACCAGCTTGTCTTTGGTCTGGCTGCTGAATTTTGGTTCGGGCACCTTTACCGACAGAACGCAGGCCAGGCCTTCGCGCATGTCGTCGCCAGTGGTGTCGACCTTGGCCTTCTTGGCCAGTTCGTTGTCGGCAATGTACTTGTTCAATACCCGCGTCATGGCCGCGCGCAAACCCGTTAAGTGGGTGCCGCCGTCACGCTGGGGAATATTATTGGTGAAGCACAGCACGGTTTCGGCATAGCTGTCATTCCATTGCATGGCAACGTCGACACCGACCGTGGTGTCGCCAATGGTGGATTCGGTGCCAACCGAAAACACATTGGGGTGCAGCACGGTTTTGGCGCGATTGATGTACTCGACAAACCCCTTTACGCCGCCCAGGAAGGCAAAGTTTTCTTCCTTGCCCTGGCGCTCGTCCACCAGGCGGATTTTTACGCCGTTATTCAGGAAGGACAGTTCGCGCAGCCGCTTGGCCAGGATGTCGTAGTGGTATTCGATGTTCTCGAAAATGGTGCTGTCGGCCAGGAAGCGCACTCTCGTGCCTTTCTTGTCGGTGGGGCCCGTAACTTTCAGCGGCTCGTCGCGCTCGCCGCGACGAAATAGTATTTCGTGAGTCTGGCCTTTGCGCCAGATGGTCAGTTGCAGCCACTCGGACAAGGCGTTCACGCACGACACGCCCACGCCGTGCAAGCCGCCCGACACTTTATAGGAGTTGTGATCGAACTTGCCGCCGGCATGCAGCTCGGTCATGACGATTTCCGCCGCACTGCGGCCGAATTCGTCGTCTTTGTGGATGTCGGTGGGTATGCCGCGCCCGTTGTCCGATACCGAAATGCTGTTGTCGGCATGAATGGTGACGACGATGTCGTCGCAATGCCCCGCCAACGCCTCGTCGATGGCGTTGTCAACGACTTCGAACACCATGTGGTGCAGGCCGGTTCCATCGGATGTGTCGCCAATATACATGCCAGGCCGCTTGCGAACAGCTTCCAGCCCCTTGAGCATTCTGATGGAATCGGCGCCATAGCCGGTATCCGGAGTAATCGCGGTTTGATCTGACATATCTGAATTAGAACCTTTTAGAGCGTTTGCGCCTGCCTATCCGGGCAGACGCAAACTTGGGACGCACTGCGCTTCAATCGACACCATCCAGGCCGTTTAAATACGCATGGGCATGACGACATACTTGAACTGATCGTCGTCGGGCGACGTGATCAGTGCAGAGGCATTGACATCGGGTTGTACGGACCACTGCAACGTATCGGTCTTGACGTTGGACAGCACGTCGAGCAAATAGCTGACGTTAAAACCGACGTCCAGCGGCTCGTGGGTGTAGTCGATGTCGATTTCCTCGAACGCCTCTTCCTGCTCGGCGTTGGTCGAGGTGATCTTGAGCTGGTTGTCCGACAGCTGAATACGCACACCCTTGAGCTTGTCGGTAGTAAGAATAGCCGCACGTTGCAGGCTGCCCTGCAGCAATTCGCGATTGACCGAGAAATGGCGTGTGTAATTGGTGGGGATGACCCGGGTGAAATCGGGGAACTTGCCTTCCACCAGCTTGGACACCAGCTCGACATCGTCGAAACGGAAGCGAATCTGGCCGGGAGCAACGTCAATTGTAACAGGCTCGTCGGTTTCACCCAGCAGGCGCTGTAGTTCCAATACGGTTTTGCGCGGCACGATGACATCGTGCTTTTCGGTAATGCCGTCGACCGCTGTACCGCTGTGGGCCAGACGATGCCCATCGGTTGCCACGGCGCGCACCCAGCCCGGCTCGAACACGAAAAGCAGGCCGTTCAGGTAATAACGGATGTCTTGCTGCGCCATGGCAAAGTGCACCATGTTGAACAGATGCTTTAGCGTTTTTTGTTCGAGCGTAAACGAGACGTCCCATTTTTCAGGCTGGCTAAGCATGGGGTAGTCGGCCGCGGCCAGGGTTTGCAGGGCGAAACGGCTTTTGCCCGACTGCACCGACATCTTGCCATTGGCCAGGCCCACCTTGACATCGCCCGCCTCGGGCAGCGCCCGCAAGATGTCCAACAGCTTGCGCGCCGCAACTGTGGTCGATTCGTCGTCGTCGCCCACACCGAACTGAGCATGGGTCGTGATCTGCACCTCGAGGTCCGTTGCGACAAAGGCCACGTTATTGCCCGTCTTGCGCAACAAGATATTGGCCAGTATGGGCATGGTATGCCTTCTTTCAACGATTCCCGCCACCGTCGAAAGCGGTTTCAACAACGCATCGCGAGTCGATTGTACGAGTTGCATGGTTATCCTTTTAAGGTTTGTTCTAGTACGTGTAGTGCGTGGTTTAGTTCTGACTGCTTGGACCGGGCGTCCGATATTTTACGAACCGCGTGCAGCACGGTTGTGTGGTCTCTGCCGCCAAAAAGATCGCCGATTTCCGGCAGGCTTTTTTGCGTGAGCTCTTTGGCCAGGTACATGGCCACCTGCCTCGGCATCGCAATATTGGCAGGGCGTCGTTTCGAATACATGTCCGCCACCTTGATCTTGTAGAAATCGGCAACGGTTTTCTGGATATTTTCCACAGTTATCTGGCCGTTCGAGACCGATAACAGGTCTTTCAGCGCGTCTTTGCAGACTTCAACGGTAAGGACTTCACGGCCATGAAAACGCGCGTAGGCGGACACCTTGCGCAGGGCGCCCTCGAGTTCGCGCACGTTGCTGCGCAAGTGCTTGGCAATGAAGAAGGCCACTTCTTCGGGCATGGCAACGCCTTCGGTCTCGGCCTTGCGCAGCAAAATAGCCACGCGCATTTCGAGTTCGGGCGGTTCGATGGCCACGGTAAGGCCCGAATCGAACCGGGAGATCAGGCGACTATCGATGTTCGACAGTTCCTTGGGGTAGGTGTCCGACGTGATGATGATTTGCTTGCGCTGGGCCACCATGGCTTCAAACGCATAGAAAAACTCTTCCTGGGTACGATTCTTGCCGGCAAAGAACTGGATGTCGTCGATCAGCAACAGGTCGAGCGAATGGTAATACCGCTTGAATTCATCGAATGCCTTGCGCTGGTAGGCCTTGACGACATCGGACACGTATTGGTCGGCATGTACGTAACGAATACGGGTGCCCATGCCGTTTTCCAACAGGGCATTGCCAATGGCATGGATAAGGTGGGTTTTGCCCAAGCCGACGCCGCCGTACAGGAATAGGGGGTTATACGAAACCCCGGGGTTCTCGGCAACCTGCAAGGCAGCGGCGCGCGCCAGCTGATTGGCTTTCCCGGTAACGAAGTTCTCGAATGTCAGGTCGGTGTTCAGGCGCGAGCGATCGTGGACCGCGTCGGCGGTTGCGACCGCTGCGGGCGCCGGCTGCCCCACGGGAGGTTGGGGCGCCTGCGGCGCTTGCACCAGCCCCGGCGGCGCGGGGCGCAACGGCGCGGCGGCCCCGGCGCCAGCCCCGGCGGCGCTCTGGCCGACGGCTAGCTCGAAAGCAACCTGCACCGGCCGGTCGAACCATTCCGTTGCCAAGGTTTCGATTTGGGATGAAAAATTCTTGCGCACCCAATCCAGCTTGAATCGATTAGGCGCAGACACACGCAGCACCGCTTGCTCTTCATCGAAGGCCAGGGGAACCAGGGGGCGTATCCATGCGCTAATTTGCTGGGGAGGGAAGTCTTGCTCGAGTCGCTGAACGCAAGTCTGCCAAAAATCTTTCATGTTCACCACTTCTGTAAACCTCGATTCTACCCCGTTGAGGGGGTAGTTATCCACAAGCTTGGGCCATGCATAACCCTAGTATTAATGCTAGACAGTTGACTTTTCGCCCGTAATTTGATGAAATAATGGGCTTTTCCAAGAAAAGCCGGCCAGCGAACGTTGGCCCGCAAGCAGCTCTTTTATATTTTGGACCCATCATGAAACGCACTTTTCAACCTTCCGTTACCCGTCGCAAGCGCACCCACGGTTTCCTCGTACGCATGAAAACCCGTGGCGGCCGCGCTGTCATTAATGCACGCCGCGCGAAAGGCCGCAAGCGCCTGGCTGTCTAAGCCCAGCCCGTCGCAACAGGGTAACAAGGCAAGGGTCAGGCCGCTTTTATCCGCCCCCTAACCCGCCGCCCGCCCTGACAACGTTTCATGCGTGCCACGCTACCATCAGCGGCGCGCCTGCACCGCCCCTCCGAATACGTTTCCGCCCTGAAAGGCAAGCGTGTCGCTCGAGGGGCGATGTTCGTTGTTACAACGCCGCGTGAAGCTCCGCCCGAACCGGCATGCGCCCGTCTTGGAATGATTATCGCCAAGCGGTTTGCCGCCAAAGCGGTTACCCGCAACGCGCTCAAACGCGTCATACGGGAAGCGTTTCGCCATGTGCGCCACGACTTGCCCCCTTGCGACTTTGTGTTCCGGCTGCATTCTCCGGTTGGGTCTATTAGCTTAACCGAATTAAAACGGCAGGCGCGCGCCGAAGCGGATGCGCTGCTTAAACGGGCACGAAAATGATCAAGGCCTTGCTGATCGCGCCCATTCGCTTCTACCGGTATTTTCTTAGCCCATGGATCGGGCGGAATTGCCGATTCACCCCAAGCTGTTCGGCCTATGCCATAGAAGCCATACAGGTTCATGGCGCATTCAAAGGCTTGGGCCTGGCGATTTGGCGCATCCTGCGTTGCAACCCCTGGACGCACGGAGGGCACGACCCTGTTCCTGATATAAAACCCAGGGTTCAATAGGCTGTCGCCGAACCACCCCGGGCTTATTCGTTCGTTTTGCCGCACGCGGCCCGAATCATCCGCGAGTCAGCCGGTCTACGTTAAACTAACCCGCTTTTGCTCTGCTTGAAACCGAAGCATTCATTTAAACACAGGCGCTATGGATATCCGACGCACCATCCTCTGGATGATTTTCTCTTTTTCGCTCTTGCTGCTGTGGAACAACTGGCAAGTGCATAACGGCCAGCCATCGCTGTTCTCCGGCACCCCCACCCAGACAGCAAGCACGGCAGAAACGGCAAGCACGCCGGCCGACGCAGCGAACGGTCATGTGCCAACCGCTCCGGCCACCGCGGATTCCGCCGGCGCCGGTACGCCGCCAACCACCGTGGAAGATGCCGCCGCACCGCCGGCCCAGTCGGAAATGGTCGCTATCTCCACCGATGTCTATAACCTGACCTTCGATACGCTGGGCGCGCAGATCGTCAAGGCGGAACTGACCCGATTCAAAGCCATTGAAGATTCCACGCAGCCCATGATGCTGCTGAACAATATTCCCGGCTCCACCTATGTGGCCCAAACGGGCGTGGTCGGCGCGGAGGCAGGCGTCAGCTTCCCCACTCACTTGACCCCGTTCGCGTTGGTCTCGTCGGAACGCAGCCTGACCGGCGACAGCCTGGCGGTGGTATTCGAGGCCCAGTCGGGCGACGTCAAGGTCGTCAAAACCTATACCCTGCATCGCGGCCGCTACGATATCGACGTACGCCACGATGTCTACAACCTGGGCGACGCCCCCATTTCACCCTCGGTTTACCTGCAACTGACGCGCGACGGCAACGACCCGCCCAATACGTCGTTCTTCTACAGCACATTTACCGGGCCGGCGGTTTATTCGAGCATCGACAAATACCAGAAAGTCTCGTTCTCGGACATCGACAAAAACAAGGGCCAGTACATCCGCCAGGCCGACGACGGCTGGATCGGCATGGTGCAGCACTACTTTGCCAGCGCCTGGGTGCCCGTCGAAGGCAAGCCGCGCCATAACGAAATACTGCGCGTTGCCGACAATCTGTATTCCATCCGCACCATCCAGGGCGTCGGCGCCATTCAGCCCGGCCAGCACCAGGCGCTGGACGCCAACCTGTGGGTCGGCCCGCAAGACCAAGAAGCCATGCAAGCGGTCGCTCCGGGGCTGGACGTCGTGGTCGATTACGGTTTCCTGACCATCATCGCCAAACCCCTGTTCCAGCTCATGACCTGGATCCACGGCTTTATCGGCAACTGGGGCTGGACCATCGTGGTGCTTACCCTTCTCATCAAGTTGGTGTTCTACCCCTTGTCCGCCGCCAGCTACCGCTCGATGGCCAAGATGAAGCAAGTGGCGCCCCGCCTGCAAGCGCTGCGCGAGTCTGTCGGCAACGACAAGACCAAGCTGAACGCCGCCATGATGGAAATGTATCGCACCGAGAAGATCAATCCGCTGGGCGGCTGCCTGCCCATGGTGGTGCAGATCCCCGTGTTCATTTCCCTGTACTGGGTATTGCTGGGCAGCGTTGAAATGCGCGGCGCGCCCTGGATTCTCTGGATTCACGACTTGGCGGCGAACGATCCCTGGTTCATCCTGCCCGCCATCATGATGGGCACCATGTTCCTGCAGATCAAGCTGAACCCCACGCCGCCCGACCCCATGCAAGCACGGATCATGATGATCATGCCACTGGTCTTTGGCGGCATGATGTTCTTCTTCCCCGCCGGGTTGGTGCTGTACTGGTGCGTGAACAACATTGTGTCGATTGCCCAGCAGCGCTACATCATGCACAAGCTGGACAAGGCCACCGCCGCCAGCAAGCGCTGATTATCGCGTTGGAACCGGCGGCTCCGCCGCGCGGCCGCCGGTTCCGATTCGGCGCGCCAGCCCGTTCACGCTGCGCGCAATGGTCTACACTACAAGCCTCTGGTTTCGCCATGAACCAGAGGCTTTTTTCATAGCTCAAAACTATCGAACCATTGAAAGCAATCAATTTCATTTTTTAATAAAGGCTGGATACACTGACTTAAGCAGGTTCCCCGGATCCCTGCTCATCCCGTTTACGGCCTCACCGTCAAGCGGCGTATCACCCAAGGAGATCTCATGAAAAAGTTAACCACCGCCGCCGGCGCTCCCGTACCCGATAACCAAAACTCTCTTACGGCCGGGCTGCGCGGGCCAGTGCTGCTGCAAGACGTATGGCTCATCGAAAAACAAGCGCACTTCAACCGTGAAGTCATTCCCGAGCGCCGCATGCACGCCAAGGGCGCCGGCGCGCATGGCACCTTCACCGTTACCCACGACATCACGCAGTACACGCGTGCCAAGGTGTTCTCCGAGGTTGGCAAGCAAACGCCCGTGCTGATGCGGTTTTCAACCGTTGCCGGCGAACGCGGCGCGGCCGACGCCGAACGCGATATTCGCGGCGTGGCCATGAAGTTCTATACCGAAGAGGGGAACTGGGACCTGGTCGGCAACAACACGCCGGTGTTCTTCTTTCGCGACCCGCTTAAATTCCCCGACCTGAACCACGCCGTCAAGCGCGACCCCCGCACCGGCATGCGCAGCGCCCAGAACAACTGGGAATTCTGGACAGGCCTGCCCGAAGCACTGCACCAAGTCACCATCGTCATGAGCGACCGTGGCATTCCGGTGGGCTTTCGCAATATGCACTTGTTCGGCAGTCACACCTACAGCTTCATCAACGCCGATAACGAGCGCTTTTGGGTGAAGTTCACTTTCAAAACCCAGCAAGGCATCAAGAATTACACCGACGCCGAAGCATGCGACGTAGTGGGCCGCGACCGCGAAAGCTCGCATCGCGATCTGTACGAGTCCATCGAGAACAAAGACTTCCCGCGCTGGACGGCCTACATCCAGATCATGCCCGAGAAGGATGCCGAAACCTATCACCTGAACCCCTTCGACCTGACCAAAGTCTGGCCGCACGGCGACTACCCTCTTATCGAATACGGCGTGCTCGAGCTTAACCGCAACCCCGACAACTTCTTTGCCGAAATCGAACAAGCCGCCTTTACCCCGGCCAACGTGGTGCCCGGCATCAGCTTCTCGCCCGACCGCATGCTGCAGGCCCGTTTGTTCTCGTATGGCGATGCGCAACGCTACCGCCTGGGCGTGAACCATCATCAGATTCCTGTGAATGCGCCCAAGTGTCCCTTCCATGCCTTCCACCGCGACGGCGCCATGCGGGTCGACGGCAACTACGGCGGCACCACCGGCAACGAACCCAACGCGCAAGGCGAATGGGCCGAGCAGCCCGATTTCCGTGAACCGCCCCTGGCCATTGACGGCGCGGCCGATCGTTGGGACCATCGCGTGGATACCGACTACTTCTCGCAGCCCGGCAATCTGTTCCGCCTGATGAACGATACGCAAAAGCAAGCGCTGTTCGACAACACGGCTCGCGCCATCCAGGGCGTCACCAAGGAAGTCCAGCAGCGCCATATCGACCACTGTTCCCAGGCCGATTCCGCCTACGGCGCCGGCGTAGCCGCCGCCATCAAGGCGCTCGAAAAATAGAGTGTCGCTGTCGCTGCATCAACCCATCGCCGCTATCGCCACCGCCCCCGGGCGGGGCGGTATCGGCGTGGTTCGTATTTCCGGGGCCGACCTGGCCCCGATCGCTGAACAACTCTTCGATACACCCCTGACACCCAGGCACGCGCACTACCTGACCTTCCACGATCAGCAGGGCCAGGCCATCGATGCCGGCATCGTGCTGTTCTTCAAAGGGCCGCATTCGTACACCGGCGAAGACGTGCTGGAACTGCAAGGCCACGGCGGCCCCGCCGTGCTGCGTCGTTTGCTTGAACGCTGTCTGCAAGCCGGCCAACCTTTTGGTCTGCGCCATGCCCAGCCCGGCGAATTCACCCAGCGCGCTTTTCTGAACGATCGTCTCGACCTGGCGCAGGCTGAAGCCGTTGCCGATCTGATCGACGCCTCGTCGGAAGCCGCCGCGCGCAGCGCCATGGCCTCGCTCAGCGGCACGTTTTCCAATCTGGTCAACGACCTGGCCGACCGCATCGTACACCTGCGCATGTTGGTCGAAGCCACGCTGGACTTCCCCGAAGAAGAGATCGATTTCCTTGAAAAATACCAGGCGGCCGAGGCCTTGCAAGGTATTCAGCAGAATCTGGCCGATGTTATCCGCCAGGCGCGCCAAGGCATGATCCTGCGCGAAGGCCTGCACGTCGTGCTGGCCGGCCAGCCCAATGTCGGCAAGTCCAGCCTGCTTAATGCGCTGGCGGGCGATGAAGTCGCCATCGTCACCCCCATTGCCGGCACCACCCGCGACAAGGTCGTGCAGCAAATTCACATACAGGGCGTGCCCCTGCACATCGTCGACACCGCCGGCCTGCGCGACACCGACGACACCGTGGAAAGCATCGGCATCGCACGCAGTTGGTCTGAAATAGAAAAGGCCGACGTCATCATCCATCTTCAAGACATCCGTTCACACAACGACGAACTGGATAGCGCAATCACCCAAAGGCTGCCTGCGCGCACCCCGGTCCTGAAGGTGTTCAACAAGATTGATCTGGTCGATGAAACCCATGCGCGCCAGTTGACGGCAGGCGGCCCAACCGGCATCCACCCGGCGCCTTCCACCCCCGCCCACCAGGATGGCAAGGCCCCCTTAGACAACGTCAATCGTCAGGACAACCTTCCTGCCGTTCTTGAACCGGCATCGATCCTTATGGTCTCAGCCAAGACCGGTCAAGGCCTCGACGAGCTTCGTCAACGCTTGCTGGACATTGCCGGCTGGAGCCCAGGCATGGAATCGCCCTGGCTGGCCCGCGAGCGCCACCTGACCGCCCTGAACCAGGCCAACGAGCACCTCAGCCTCGCGGCCGAACACGCCAGCCACAACGACAGTGTGCTCGACCTGTTCGCCGAAGAGCTCCGCCTGTCCCACGAATCCCTAAGCTCCATCACCGGCCAATTCACCAGCGACGACCTGCTCGGCGAGATTTTTTCGAGTTTTTGTATTGGGAAGTGATGTGGGGCCCAGGCTGGTGATCGGTGCTGCTTCTGCTTGAGGGTGGCCTTTTCCCTTTTTAGGCAGGGCCGGTGCCTCTTGGTTGCCCTTGCCTCTGCCTTTTCCTTTGTGGCAGGCATTTGCAATCGACGATGATTATCAGATACTGATATGATTGTAAATCAACGTATCATTGGGTTCACGATCATGAAGCGCTGCATTGTGGGTATCCGACAGCCAGAAGGCTCGTCACCGCAAGGAAGTGAAACGCCCAGCATTTGGTTTCCGTCCCTGGCATCACTGGCAGCGGTGCTATCGGACGACAACCGTCGCCTGCTACGCCTGATCCATGAAAAACAACCCAAGTCCCTGACCGAACTTGCCGAACTCAGCGGCCGCAAGGTGCCGAACCTGTCGCGCACCCTGAAGCTGATGTCCAATTACGGCCTGGTATCGCTCCAGCGCAATGTTCGAGATGTTCAGCCGACAGCGCTGGCGACAGAGTTTCTGGTGGTGCTGGATTGATGGCTACGAATAAGAGGGGGAATGCAATGGCACGGATGTGGATGGTGCGCGGCGAAGGCGGAAGCTTGTATGACGCCTTTCGAGAGCGCGGTGTGGCGGCTGTAGGCTGGAATCAATTGGCAGCTCATGCCAAACCCGGTGTCGGACGCAAGCAGCTAATCGCCCTGTACCAATCTGCCGAGCCACCGGCAAAGCAAGGGACGGTGGTGTCGGGCGCATCCCAGGTCTGGCGCTTCGTTAACGACATCCAGGATGGCGACTGGGTCATCACCTAGACACTATCGCTATGATGAGATTGAAGCGCTCGGGCTTGATGATCTTGAAAATGACTCTGTAAATACAGTTTGAGGGGAAGTATGGCAGGCCACACCGAACACGATTTTGAAACCGCGATTGAAGCCGGACTAATCGGCACAGGTGGCTACGTCAAACGCCCGCCCACCGATTATGACGAATTGCTGGCGCTGTTTCCCGGTGATGTGACCAGCTTTCTGAAAGACAGCCAGGCCACGAAATGGGCGCAGCTTCAAGCTCTGCTCGGCACCAAGACCGAAGCCACAGTGCTCGACAGCCTTGCCAAGGAACTGGAGGTCAAGGGCAGACACCGAGGTCGTCTTCCAGTTGGCGAATGGAACGCGACAGTGGCGACTGCTCGATATGCAGCCGCTCGGCAGCACGGCTGAAGTTCAGCTCTTCAGCGACCGCCAGGAAATGGCGTAGATGGCGGAGTTCCATTACTGCCGTTTTACATCCAGGAACCTACGCCAGACAGCATCCACGCCACATCCCAATGGAGAGACGATCCCCATCCCTGTCACCACTACGCGTTTCATATTGCATTCCTTTCCTATCCGGCTCGCTACATCGCTGCAGCCGCTTTGTTGAGCCATACCGTCGCCTTTGCCTGCGTGTAGAGCGCCGTTGTCTGTTGCTGCTGGGTTGCCAGCAGACGATCCTCGGCATCCAGCACTGGTGCCGGCCAAGGGTTCGTTCGTCGCAGGAAAGCCGTGCGCTGTTCCAGACAGCGGTCGAGTCTAGGAGGATTGCCAGCGTGATCTGTATGGAGTCGGTTCGGATCATGGTATGCACTATAGACTATGCATATCCATTGTTGCACCCCTTCCCTTCGTGCATTGCAGGGATGAAGGGAAGGGGTGCAACAATGGATTGCTTTCGGAGGTAGTTGCGGGATCAGGCAGTCGCCGCACTTGGTGCCAGCCGCTCCAACGCGATGCCCAGTGCACGGTCGTCGAATAATCTGTTCTTGCGAGCCACCGAATCTGGCCCACCACGCCAATGGTGCAGTCCTGCGCGCACCGTGGGCACCGTTGGCGCAACGCCTTCCTGAGAAAGCAGCCAGTCTACAGTGGCCAGTAGCTCCAGACCGTAAGGTGACTCGAAGCCATCAATCAGTGCTGCCGTGGCTTCCAGCGCAGAGACATAGTCCTTGGCTTCGCTCTTGAGATAAGACTGGACGAAGGTTTTGCGGGCGTCGTCGAACCAGATCACGTCCAGCGGGTCGGCATCACTGATGCGCTTATCGCAGTGGAGATAACTCCCATCTAGCCCTTCCAGCAGGTGGCGCAGACGGTCAGCGTAGGGGCCGTATTTATGCGGCACGAAACGCAAATCCAGCGGCCTCAGGCCAGTGCGCTCGATGGAACGTTCGAGGAACCACGCCAGTTTCTGGATCTCCAACAAGCTGCATTCCATGCCCAACACCCAATACCGGCGCACCAACTCGGCAATCAGGGCACGGGCCGGAGTCAACTTCTCCACGCCAGCGCGCTTGGCAACGTTCTGGTACTTCTGGGTTGGCTCGAACACGAGGATTTCAGTATCCAGGCCGGCCAACGCCTGCTCGATTTGAGGCCGCACTTCCGACCAGTCCAGACCGCCATTGCCTGCACCGAGCGGAGGGATGGCGATGGATTTGACCTTGTTCTCGATCAGAAAGCGGCGCAAGTCTTGCAGTCCTTCGGTGATCCATTCGATTTTCGAGTTACCGCGCCAATGCTGCTTGGTCGGGAAATTGACGATCCAACGAGGGCCATCCAATTCGGTCACCTCGGTGACGAACATCGTACCCGTGCGTACTTCCTTGGCCTTGCAGGCAATGGCGTAGCGACGGAAGTTTTCGGAAAAACGCTCCTTGAACATCAGTGCGATGCCCTTGCCCATCACACCCACGGTGTTGACCGTGTTGACCAGCACCTCGACGCGGGCCTCTAATAGATTGCCTTGAGTAAACGTAATCATCAGAAATACCAACCAGTACGGGCATAAACTGGCAAATTCAGGTTGCGTGCCTGAAGCTGCTGTTCGATTACCAGTCTCAATTTATCTGTATAACACACAATACCGCGCAAACCATTGACCGGCAGGTGCTGGTGAACCAACGCCTCGGCCTGATATCGCTCGAACTTGCCCGGGTCGTCCGGGTCACGCCGGAAGTCCCGTGCCTGAAGCAAAGGCCAGTCAATCTTGTCCAGATCCGCCAAGTCCGAGTAGAAGTTCGCCCACTGATAATAGGCGTGGCTGTCGGTGAACAGGAACGGCAATCCCTGTGTAGCGATATGGTGCAGGCTGGAAACAAGAATCACGATCTCCTCATTGGGCCGCCGCTGAATACCACCCCAGCCTGTACTGATGTTACGAAGCATCGGAGAAAATGGGGTGAAGTAAAATGGCACGTAATCGTTCAGAAAACCA
The DNA here is from genome assembly GCA_044464765.1 of Pusillimonas sp. Classification (GTDB taxonomy): domain Bacteria; phylum Pseudomonadota; class Gammaproteobacteria; order Burkholderiales; family Burkholderiaceae_B; genus JBIQKZ01. Next base: position 47,558 of record JBIQKZ010000009.1, on the reverse strand, counting down.
CCGGGTGGCAATGGCACAGGATGATTGGCACGCTTATCGATCAACTCGGGGTTGCCGATGCTCACCCAACATGAAGTCTGCACACCGCCTTTCCCACTGTGCAGACCGTTATCCAGAATCCACGACAAGTTGTCGTGATGGACAATGCGCCAGATCAGCGCCTTCTGTGGGTTGAGGTTCGGGTAATGATTAGCCATCTTCCACCTTCTTAGAAATCATCACCTTGTTGCGTTTTCGCAAGCGTCGCACCTTCGGATCATGATCGCGCAAAACTTCCGCATGCTGCGCTTCAATAAAGTCGGCTAGCGCCGCTTTTTCTTCATCGATTGCTTGATGTAGTTCAGCGACGCTTCGGCTCATGGCGCGACAGTCGCGCATGAAGGAACGAAAGCGTACACGGGAAAGTGCCTGCTTGTCGGTAAAGATCAGGTGCAGGTTGCGCTCGCGATCACAAGATTCATCAAGGATATAGACGCCGCTCAGGCCGCGTGCATCCCAGCTTTCACCCAGAGCTTCGTGACAAGCCCGCGCATAGCCCCACAAGCGCTCGCGCAGCTCCTCCAGTAAATCTTCCTGCCCGCCAGCGCTGATGCGCATGTCCCATCGTGTGTTGTCGCCGACCCGTTCGCCATGATGCGGGCCAGGAACGTATCGGTGCGGAATCCGCTGTTCGAGCAAGTCGCCGCCATACTCGTCGATAAGCGAATTCAGATAACCTGCCGCCATAGACAGGGTGGCATAGGTGAATTTCCCATCGACGAAAAGTCGCGCCCAGCCCAGATACAGGTAGCCGCGATATGGCTTAGTGATGTAGTGTGCGCATTCCTTCTGGCGTTGCTCTTCCTGCCAGCGGTAGTCGCTCTCATCGTATTCCCGCAGCGTCTGATAATGAAGGATGGAGTCGCCTTCGCAAAAGTGTTCGTTGAGGAAGAAGTGATCCTCACCGATACCCGTCAACGGCAAAACGGTTTCGTTCCAGAGATTCAGCTCATCACTGGAGAGTCGATCAGCGCGCTTTTCAGTCTGCTCATCCGGCATGTTCGTCTTTCCGAACAGCTCCTGCATCAGCACAACATCCAGCCGCTTTCGGTCGTCCACAGGAATCGCAACGCCGTAGCGCTCCTGCTGCTCTTGCGGCCAGGAAAAGTACTCTGGTCGAACTTTCATCAGTGCTCGACGCAATTCAGGCTTCCAGTCTCGCAGTGATTCTTTCATCATGGGAGAAATGTCTTGACCGGTGAATGGGTGGGCCACTAAGCGCACCACAACCCAGTTCCCGATGCGATTGCCAGATGTGGTTTTCGATCAGCGCGATGTCCTGCCAGGGCAAGGGCGCGAATCATGCAAGCAATAATACCCTCGATTACTCCCGTTTCAGCCTGCGTGGTGACAGATAAGTCTCATCCACGCCTTCTGCATCGGAAAGTGATGTGGGCTCTATGGACGCCTATTGGCGTCTTCCGTGTTGCCAGGCAAGGCAACCGACTTGACGATAATAACCACTGTCAGCAGTTCCAACCGGTCTCACAACCTCCGTTTAATAGCCCATTTACACCCGTTTTCCGGGAAGCCCTATTATGGGGTTGAGGAAGACCAAATCTTGATATTTCTCAAACTCACTTCACAAAGCCACCCGATAATATCCTGATACAACTATTCGCCTGCATCCGCCGGCGATATACGCAGGTACGGAGGTCATTATGTCGACAACAACGGCAAATAATCATTCGTTGGCTCAATCCATGGTCTTCATCCGCATCTTGTGCGGGCTGTTTTATTTCCCGCATGTGTATTCCAAGATTGTGGGCTTTGACGGCACTGCCGGCTTCTTTGGCGCCGCCGGCCTGGCGCCGGGCGCGGTGTTTGTCAGCATCGCCATGGTGGCCGAATTGCTGGCCGGCATCGGGCTGACCTTCGGCGTTCTTACGCGCTACGCCGCGCTTGTTTCCGTCGGCATCATGATCGTGGCGGCCTATGCCGTCATCGTGGTAAATGGCGCAGGCTGGTATTGGGCGGGCGGAGGCATTGAATACCTGGTGTTCTGGGGCCTGGCCTCTGCCGTTGTTGCCTGGAACGCCTGGCGGAAATAAACGCGGCGCATCAGTCAGTCGGTGGCGCGCAGCGCGTTGCCCAGCGCCTTGATCAGCAGGTCGGCGTGTTCGGAAGTAAATACCAAGGGCGGGCGTATTTTCAGCACGTTGGCATAGGGGCCGGTCATGCTGATCAGCACGCCTTGACGGTACATGTGGTTGACCATGTTTGCCGCGCGCGCCGCATCGGGTTCGCCATGGGCATCGAGCACATCGGCGCCGATGAACAAGCCCGCTCCGCGCACCGCCCCCAGCCCAGACGTGTTCCGGGCCAGGCCGGCAATGCCTTCCTTTAGCCGTTGCCCTACCTGTTGCGCATTACGTCCGAGCCCTTCTTCATCGATTACATCGATCACGGCGTTCGCCACGGCGGCCGCCACCGCACTGCCCGCAAAAGTGTTGAAGTAACGGCTTTGCTGGGCAAAGGCATCGATCAACGCGCCTCCCGCCACGACGCCGGCAACGGGGTAGCCGTTGCCCATGGGTTTGCCCAGCGTCACGATATCGGGCACGAGCTGGTGCCGCTGGAAGCCCCAGAACGACTCGCCCGTTCGGCAAAACCCCGCCTGGACCTCGTCGGCGATGAACAGCCCCCCCGCTTTGTGCACCGCCTGAACCGCCTCTGACAGGAATCCCGGCGGGTCCGTACGCACCCCATCGCTGCTGAATACCGTATCGACCAGCATGGCGGACAGCTTGATTCCGTGTCGTTGCAGATCATCGATGGCGGCCTGCACTGACTCGGCAAAACATCTGCCGGCGTCAGCGCCGCCGTTCGCGCCCGGCGGCTCGATCGCACGCACATGCACACCAAGAGGCACGCCTTTTCCAAGAGACGGGGAGAGTTCGGCAACGGCTGTGGTGACGCCGTGATACGCATTCTGGGTGACGATCACGCCTGTGCCGCCGGTGCAGGCGCGCGCAATTCGCAAGGCCAGGTCGTTCGCTTCGCTGCCTGTGCAGGTCAGCATCAATTGATCAAGGCTTGCCGGAAAGCGCGCCAGCAGCTTTTCCGCATAGGCGACCACCAACGGTTCCAGATAGCGGGTATGGGTGTTCAGGGTGCGCGCCTGTTCCGACAGCGCTTGTACGACTTTGGGATGCCCGTGTCCCAACGAGGCCACGTTGTTGTAGGCGTCGAGATACCTCTTTCCATCGCTTGCCGTGATCCATACGCCGGCGGCGCTGGCAACATGCAGCGGCGGGTCGTAGAACAGGCGATAGGCTGGTCCAAAAACCTTGTGTCTGCGCTTTAGAAGTGAACTGTCTGATGAAGTCAATTTACTAATCTCCAGCGATTGCATCGCGTGCCGTTGGCTGCAACTTCGCCAGGACTTCACTATTGGTTAGCCGGGCTCCTAGAAGCAAGCCGGCGCGCGCATGCGCATTGTTTCTAAGAATGTAGCTGCGGTTGGCCGGATGCATGGCGGCGCGCCACTCGGTAATGACGACGGTCATGGCAAGGCGCGCCATCATGACGGGAAACAGCACGGCAATCTCGTCGCGCTCAAGCGGGTACACCACATCGAATGCACGTACGTATTCGGCACAAGCCTGTATGGGCGCGTCGCCGGAAAACAGATAAGAAGCCGCGATGGCGACATCCTGGACCAATGGCGCTTCCACCATGTCGCCGAAGTCAATGATTCCCGTCACGCGCCCGGTAGACGCATCCGCCAGGATATTGTGGGGATTCAGATCGTTGTGAATCAATTGCCGGCGCAGCCCGCCAAGCACAGGCAAGACGTTCTGCAGGAAATCCTCGAGTCGGCGCGCTACCAGGTTGCGCATATGCTCGTCGTTGATATGTGGCAGCAGGGCAGGCAGTTGACCCGCCTGGCCCAAGTCCCAAAGAAGGGTGCGGTCAGGAACGCTCAAGTGCGTATCGCGAAGCGCCGCGCATAACGAAGCATGTACGCCCCCAAGCGAGCGGTTCAGGCCTGGCGATGGTGGAACTTGATGCATAGGCACGCCGGGCAGGTAACTTAACAGCCGCAAGTATGTGCGGGCGCCTTCCGGCGAAACAAGCTCGCACCAGCGCTCACCCGACAGGGCGCGTATAACATGCTGTACCGGAAGATCAGGCGCCGCCTGTTCCAGGCTTTCCAGCACCTGGGTTTGCTGCCGCGTGGACGCATGGTCTTCCGAGGGGTGCGTGATCTTGCACAGGAAGCTGCGGCCCTTTTGATCGGCAACACGGTAGTTCTGATCGCATTCACCGCCCAGACGTTCCAGCGCCCGGCATTCAACGCCGTAATGCTCCCGCAGCACACCGGCAATGGCATCCACCGGCACATCGTGTACCGGGGCCGTCATGGCATCGCCCGAACTCATTTGGATGGACCTTCTTCATCGGGACGATAGCCATAGACCGTGGCGGCCCGTTCCCGGGTAATCCACCCTTCGCGAATGTCCTTGCCGACGGCTTCGCGATCGCGTAGCCGGGGATCGCCGAACCCGCCGCCCCCGGCGCAAATGGAATGGACGAACTCGCCCGGCTTGAGCGTTATACTTCCGGCGGTCGGGATCTCGACATGCGCACCGTCGGCGGCGACCTTATGCTGGGCCGTTGCGCCCCCCGCCCCACCGCCACGCGCACCGCTCGCTGGATTGGCCGCGCCATCACACACGTAAGCCACATTCATGGTGCCTTCTCGCGGACCAAACTCGACCAGCAGGCTGGATGCGCCCCGATATGTCCCCGCCCCTTCCGTGTCCGGCAAGAGCCGGCGTTGACGGACCATCATGGGCATGCGCAGCTCGTCGAGCTCGATGCTGTCCAGCAGGCATTGCCCCCCGTTGCCGGCATGCAGCATAAGCTGCCAGGCATCGGCCCGAGGCCCGGCGCCGCCGCCGGTGAACCCCAGGAAGACCTGGTTGACATAAGGGTCGCGGCCGCCGGCCCGCGTGCCCGACACCACGCCCACCGAAGGCGGCTGGAAGGGCCCGCATTCGGCCGCGCCCGACAGTTCGGAGATGTCCGCCATGGCGCATTGGACGGGGCCGGTGACACGGTCGGCCAAATTGGTGGTGGCCACCGAACACGACGTGGGGTGAATCGGAATGCCCACCACGCAGTTTTCGCGCAACGCCACATGCACCCTTCGAAAGGCCCCGGCGTTCTTTGGCACGGATGCATCCAGGCTATTGAAGATTCCTATCATGGCCGCGGTGCGCGCGCATGCCTCGGACAAATTCAACCCGCATGGCAGGGCATCGATATTGTCAGTCAGGTCGACATGGATCTGGGCCGCCTCGGCATCGACCTTGACCGTGACATTCACGGTAATGCCCTCCGGGGGCGTGCCCGGGATTGGGTCGTGGGTGGATGAGCGTGTAGACGTTCCGGACGACAGCTTCCTGACCGCCTCGACCATGCGCTCTTCGCTGTAATCCAGGAAGGCTTGTGTATTGACTTGCAGGACATCCCAGCCGAACTCTTGCCCCAGCGACAGCAATTCGCGTTCGCCGATTCGCGTGGCGCCGAGCATGGCCAGGAAGTCGCCTCGCCATTGGTCGGGCACGCGAATCCGCATCTCGCACAGGCGCACAATGTCGTCGATCAGCTTGCCGTCGCGCTGCACGCGGATGCAGGGAAAAATCAGTGCGCCTTCTTCGTAGACATCGCGGGCCGTGCCCATGTAAGTGGTGGGCTGCGAGTTGCCGCAATCGGCTTGATGGGCTTTGACCACCAGCGTGAAGCGGTGCCGGCCGTCCTGGTCGAAGATGGGCGTTAGAAGGGTGTGGTCCGCCGGATGCGAGCAGCCATGATAGGGCGAGTTGTGCAGGAAGACATCGCCGGGCCGCATATCGGGATGAAAGCGCTTCATGGATGCCGCCATCAGGTCGGGTCCTGAAAGCACGTGGATCGGTAGACTTTCCGCCGCGGCGACTAGCTCGTCATCTGCCGACACAATACAGCAGGAAAAGTCTCGTGCAATATTCAACACGCCCGACCTGCCTGTGCGCGCCAGGGTATTGGCCATCTTGCGCGCAATGCCCTGCAAGCGATTGTTCACAAGCGCCATCTGCACTCCGTCTCGGGTACGGCGCCGCGTTTGCTTGTCCATGCCGCTACTCCATTGTCAGAAGAAGGCTACCCGCTTCGGTACGCACGGCTTGTCCGTCGGGCGGGATTACCACGGTTGTGAAAGGAGATTCAATGATGGCGGGCCCCTGGACAGACTTGCCCGGCAGCAAGCTATCGAACCGATAGATGTACGTGTCCACATACCCCGCGTCATCGAAGTAAGCTTGTCTGCGACTGGCCGCCCGCTGGTTCTGGCCGTCGGCCTCGAGCACGGGCGCCGCCAACGCACCGTCTTGCCGGATCCGCCCGCTGGCGCTGATGCACCAGTTCACAATTTCGACAGGCGATTCAAGATCGCTGATGCCGAAGATTTCTTCGTGTGCCGCGTGAAACCGTTCTGCCAGCATTTGAACATCGCCATCCGACGTGAACCGAGTGATTGGAAGAAGCACATCGATTTCCCACACCTGGTCGGGATATCGGGCTTCAATCAACAGTTCCGTCACCCCTTCGACCTTGGCGGTGTTAAAGAAATCGTCGGCCTGTGCAACAAGGTGTTCAATGGTGCGGTTGGCCGCAGCCGCATCGAACGCGTCTGTGCGAAGGAAACAGGTTTTACGAAATTGTGCGGTCAGGTCGGACATCAGGGCGCCACCGGCCGACAAAGCCGGCCCAAGACGCGGGATGACCAGTTGCTCTACGCCAATCCGCCGCGCAATCCACGCACAATTAAGGCCCGCCGCCCCGCCTCCGCCCACCAGTACGGCGGTTGCCGGGTCGATGCCTTGGTTGATAGTGATCTCTTCGATGGCCAGAGCCATGTTTTCCGTCGCGATGCGGACCACGGCGCTGGCCGCCTGTTCGACAGACAGGTTCAACGGGATCGCCACATTGGCCTTTACGGCATCGATGGCCGCCTGCAGATCCAGCCGCCGCAGCCCGCCCAGGAAAAAGTCGGGGTCCAGATAACCAAGCACCAGGCAGGCATCGGTAAGGGTGGCGTCCGTCGCGCCCCGGCCATACGCAGCCGGACCCGGATCGGCGCCTGCGCTCTGCGGCCCTACATGCAGCATTCCGCCCCCGTCGACCCAGGCGATGGAACCCCCGCCCGCGCCCATGCTTTTGATATCGATGGACGGGAACCCCGTCATGTGCAAGCCGGTGGGCGACTGGACCATGGTTTGCCGGCTCATGGGAATGCTGCCGCGCCGGATGACGCTGACATCGTAGGTTGTGCCCCCGGTGTCGGCGACGATGGCGTATTCTTTTTGAGCGTCTTGCTGGGCAAAGAAGCGGCCGGACACGGGCGCCATGGCCGGCCCCGAGTTCAGCATTTGAATGGGCATGGCGGCCGCGGCATCAAGCTGCACCAGGCCCCCGATGGAAGTAATGACAAAGAGCTCGCCGTTCAGGCCCTCGTTGCGCAGAAAGTCGCGCAAGCCGATCAGGTGCGCCTCTACCGCCGGGCGCAGGGAAGCATCGATGGCGGTGGCCGACGCACGGCGGTATTCGCGAATCGAAGGGCTGACATCGGAAGAAATCGACACCGGAATACCCGGCAGCATTTCGTGCAGGATCTCCCGCGTGCGTTGCTCGTGCGCTGCATTGATGTTGGCCCACAAGAAGCACACGGCGACTGCTTCCGCCCCCGCCGCGCTTAGCGACGCGGCAATTTGCCTTAGTTCCGGTTCATCGAGGCGGTGCGCCACCGTTCCATCGGCAAGAATGCGTTCGGGCACTTCGAACGTCAGCGACCGCGGGATGTAGGGGTCGGGCGTGGAAATGGAATAGTCGAAAGCATCGGGCCTGCCGCCCTCACGCAAGACCAGAATATCGGGATGACCCTGCGTGACCAGCAACGCCGTCTTTGCCGTTCGCCCCGTAACCACGGCATTCAAGGCATGCGTGGTGCCGTAAATGAACATGGCGGCGCGTTCCAGCAGCTCGCCACGCGTTAACCCCATGCCTTGCGCCGCCAGTTGCAAGGCAGCGCCCACGCCTTCCAGCGGCTTTCCGGGCGTCGTTGGCGACTTGTATATAAGGAGCTCGCCGGTGTCCGTCTCGACCACGAGATCGGTGAAGGTGCCCCCGGTATCTACAGCGATTCTCATGAAGCCTCTTTCGTGTGAATGAGCGTTTCCACGCCTTATCTGCTGATGCCTTACTGACTGCTATTGACTGTGATCACAAATACTATATCATTTGAATTCGAAGAACGGAAGAGAACATTTATGTCCTGATGCCTCGTTCAGTGAGTTCGGGCATTTATATACCTATGCAAATTAACCAAACAGAACGCTCGGCAATACTCCACCAAGCCATGCCAAAATAAATGTGAAGGAAAACCGTGCACGTACCTCGGCCAAATCCATGACCAATCGCCCCAGCTCGCTGGTTCCCCTGGAACGCGAAACACTGATCGACAAGGTCTATAACCACCTTAGCGAAGCCCTTCGGCGCGGCGAGTTCCAGCTGGGGCAAGCTGTTACCTTGCGCGGGCTGGCGGCCATGCTGAACGTCAGCCCCATGCCGGTGCGCGAAGCCACCGCCCGACTCGTCAGCGAAGGCGCGCTTGAAGTCCTGCCCAACCGGCATCTAAGGGTGCCCACTATCGACCCGGTCCAGTACAGCGCCCTGATCGAAGCCCGGATTGCCGTGGAAGGGCATGCCGCCTATCTGGCCGCGGAACGAATCGACGCAAGGGGCCTGAAGGAATTCGACACCGCCAATAAGCGGCTGGCTGCCGCCACCTCGCGCAGGGATCATCCAGCCGTCATGCAGGCCAACCAGACTGTGCACTTCGCCATCTACCGGGCCGCGCAATCGCCCAAGCTCCTGCATATTATCGAAGGCTTATGGAAGCAAAGCGGCCCATACCTGGCCTCCATTGAAAAATCCATGGGTCGTCGAGACGACATGCGGGAACACGACTTCGGCGCCAGCCAGCATGCCAAGATCCGCGCAGCGCTTGCCGCGCGCGATTCACAGCGAGCGCGCAACGAGCTCGTGAAAGACATTCAAAGTTTCGCGCGGATCTATCAGCAGCTTCTGCAGGATCGGGAAAGCAGCGATGGCCGCACCAGCACCAAAGGCAAGTAAATGCTTGCTCAACATCAAGGAGACATCGTGGAACTTAACGATAAAGTCGCATTAATTACCGGGGGCTCCCAGGGCATCGGGGAATCCATCGCCACGACCCTGGCGGCCGAAGGCGCCGCCATCGCCGTCGTCGCATCCAGCAGCCTGGACAAGGCCAACGACGTCGCCAACCGGTTGAATGCCGCGAAGGGCCGCGCCCAAGGCTTCGTGGCCGATGTTCGCAACCCGCAGCAAGTGGCCGCGCTGGTCGACGACGTGACCAAAGCCTTCGGGAAGATCGACATCCTGGTCAACGCCGCCGGCGTGTTCTATCCCACGCCGGTCGCCCGAACGCCGCAGGAAGAGTTCGACCGCATGGTCGACATCAACTTCAAAGGCACATGGAATGCCATCAATGCCGTGGCGCCCGGCATGAAGCAACGCAAGTACGGAAAGATCGTGAACTTTGCATCGGTCTGCGCCGTCATGGGGTTTGGTTCATTCGCCACGTATTGCGCAACCAAGGCTGCGGTACAGATGCTGACACGCACGCTTGCCATCGAGCTCGCCCCGCACGGCATCAACATCAACTCGATCGGGCCGGGCAACACCGCCACGCCGCTGAACGAATACGTGCGCACCGACCCCGCCTATAAAGAAGTCCTGGCGGACATCGTCGCGCGCACCCCCAGCGGCAAGGCCTATTCAGACGCCGACGACATGGCCCGCATTGTCAAATTCCTGGTGTCCGACGCATCACGCGCCATGCACGGCAGCTTCGTCCTTGCCGACGAAGGGTATTCAGCCGGCGCCGATTTCTCCACATCCGATTAACAAAAGCTTCCGGGGGTCCCCCCGGAAGTTTCTGATCGCAGGCTGCTTGTACACCACCACCTAACCCGGTCGTCGTCGCAGGGAATCATCGAACTCATCGAGGCTTGGAAATTCAAGTAACGGCTCCTGGTCCAGCGTCTGAAGGCGCTGGCGCCAACCGTGCAAGATATCCTCTCGCGACTCCTGGGAAATGTAGGGCACGTGCCATCCTACAAAAGGATCCAGCACCCCCATTCCGGCGTAGGCCAGCGTCCCTTGAAGCAAGGGACGAAGCATCATGTTCAGCGGCCCATGCACGCCATCATCGTCGAACATGTGCTCCTGACCGCCCAGCGTCAAACAGACCAGGGCGCGCTTGCCTTTTAACCCTCCGCGATCGTAGAAACGCTTGCCGCCGTACACCGTCCCCGATACGAACACGCGGTCGATCCATCCCTTCAGGATGGCTGGCGTAGAGAACCAGAAAATCGGAAAGCTCAATATCAGCAAATCGCACCAAAGCAGCTTTTCCAGTTCGTCCTGTATGTCTGGCGCTATCGTTCTGTTGGCTACACCATGCCTTTGCTCCAGGGCGTAGACACAGTAGTCCGGGTTTTGCCTTGAATGGAAATCAGACGCCGAGGCAACGGGATTGAAGTTCATCTTATACAGATCCGACACCCGAACACTGTGCCCTTGCCGCTCAAGCTCGTGTAGGGCCGCTGACTTCAGGGCCGTGCAAAAGGACTTGGGCTCGGGATGGGCGTGTACGATCAGAACGTTCATGGGGTTTCCTACAATCGATGCAAAGTGTGGACAACGATGGCTATGTCGCCTAGGCGTACCATGCCGTCAACCCGTGACTTCCTTGCCAAAGACCGCTCGCGCAATGACAAGCTTCTGAATCTCGTTCGTGCCCTCGTAAATTTCCGCAATCTTGCAATCCCGATAAATTTCCTCAACCCGGTAGCGCGACTTGTCGGCGGCCAGCTCTTTCATGAAGCCATAGCCGCCAAAGATCTGCACGCCGTCACGCGCAAACTCCCCCGCAAGATTCGTGGCATACCATTTGGCCATGGCCGCTTCGGGCTCTGGAAATGCTTCTCCGGCATCCATTCGAAGCGCCGCCTTCAGATACAAATTGCGCGCGTTCTCGATTTCCGTCGCGCGCTCGGCCACTTTGAACTGCCAATGCTGGAACTGGGCCACCGCCTTGCCGAACGCACGCCGTGTATTCAATCTTTGCACACTATGGTCGAACAAGGCCTGTGCCATGCCGACACCACTGGCCGCAATGCCAATGCGTCCGTACGTTAGGGTCTGCAGTGCTATTTTCAAACCGCTGCCCGGCGCGCCAATCACGTTCTCGGCCGGAACGCGTACATTGTCAAAGTAGATGTCGGCGGTCAACTGCCCGTGATTGCCCAGCTTGAGGTCGGGCTCTCCAACGCGCACGCCGGGGGTATCAAGATCGACAACGATTTCCGTCATGCGCTCGCCATCGAGGCACAAGAGCACGACGAAATCTGCCACGGGGGCGTTTGTGATGAACCGTTTGCGGCCATTGATCACATAGCCTTGCGCGTCGGCGACGGCTACAGTCTGCATGACCTTGGCGCTCAAGTCGGTGCTGGCGTCCGGCTCTGTCGTGGCAAAGCTGCCTATTTTTCCGCCGGCCAGCAGGGGGGCCAGGTAACGACTCTGCAACTCGGGCGAGGCGTGCTCAAGCGCATGGCCGGCCAGGATGCAATGCACATCAACAATCGCGGCAACGGAGTTTGAATAATAGGCCAGCTCTTCGATCATGATTGCCGTGGCGGTCGCCGGGTAGGACAAGCCCCGCCCACCCACTTCCGCGCCGAAGGGAATCCGGAACAACCCAGCGTCCGCCATCTTGTGAAACAAATCGCGAGGGAAGTTTTCAACAGACTCCGGCAAATGGCCTATTTCCCACGCGACGGGAGCAATGTGGGTGTCGGCAAAGCGGCGCACCTCTTCGCGAATTGCCAAGGTTTCATCCGGCGTCAGCAGGTCATGATAGAGCTTGGGCTGAAAGCGTTCGGGAATGGGTTGTGTGTCGAGCTGGGTATCCATGAAATATCCTGTTCATAGCGAGGCATGGCCGTTGAATACGCAACGGCCCATGCAAAAAGAAGAAGAATGATCGGCGCAGGCGCGTCGCCCTAAAGGCGCTCGATCACCATCGCGATTCCTTGTCCACCCCCGATGCACATCGTGATCAGGCCGTAACGCTCTTCCGTGCGTTGTAGCTCGTATATGCACTTCACCGTCAGAATCGCGCCCGTCGCACCCAGGGGATGGCCCAAGGCGATCGCGCCGCCATTGGGATTCGTACGCGCAGGATCAAGACCCAAGGCCTTGCAAACGCCCAGCGACTGGGCGGCAAACGCCTCGTTGGACTCAATGACGGCAACATCATCAATCGAAAGTTCCGCCCGCTCCAGGGCGCGCTGTACCGCCGAAACCGGGCCCAATCCCATCAACTCCGGTTCGACACCCGTGACCGCATATGACCTGATACGCGCCAGCGGCTTGATCCCTGCGCTTTTCGCGGCGCCGGCGGACATCAAAACGCACGCGGCCGCGCCATCGTTGATGCCCGACGCATTGCCCGCCGTTACTGTACCGGCGTCTTTTCGAAAAGCCGGGCGCAGCTTGGCCATCGACTCAAGGCTTGCGTCGTGCTTGGGATGCTCGTCCGTATCGAAAATTACGGTGCCTTTGCGGCTCTTGATCTCCACGGGAACAATTTGTGAGCGGAAGCGCCCTTCCTTTATGGCGGCGGACGCCTTTTGATGACTAGCCAATGCAAAGGCATCCTGGCTTGCACGGGTGATTTCAAGCTTATCCGCGATGTTCTCTGCCGTAATACCCATGTGCCCGTTGCCAAACGGGTCGGTCAGCGCGCCTGTCATCATGTCGATGACCGTCGAGTCCCCCATGCGGGCGCCCCAACGAGCGGCGGGAAACGCATAAAGCGCCCGACTCATTGTCTCGACGCCGCCCCCGACGGCCACGTCGCAATCGCCCAGCTGAATGGCGTTCGCCGCCGTAACAATCGCCTGCAGGCCCGATCCGCACAATCGGTTCAAGGTCAGGGCCGCCGAGTGTATCGACATGCCTGCCTGCAAACCCGCCACGCGTGACACATACATGTCACGCGCTTCGGTGTGCAACACATTGCCCAGGACGATCTGGCCCGCCCTGTTTGCCTCCAGGCCGGCCCGGGCGAATGCCTCTTTCACCACAAGGGTTGCAAGGTCGCACGCTGTTTGGTCCTTCAGGCTTCCTCCATAAGCGCCTATCGCCGTCCGCGTTGCGCCGACGAAAACCACATCTTCGGGGACATTTCTCATTTGTTTCTCACTCCTGGTACGGGGGCTCTACGCCGCAAAGTCACGCTAGTGTCGTGTTTGATTAATTGAGCATATGAAAGTATGCGAGTTAGCCAAATAGGGACACTAAGAGTCTAGGACGCGCACCCGCCGTGGTACATTGGCGAAAATGACAAGTTCTATGCAGAAACAGACAAAACATGCCCAAGGCTGCCATTCTTGCGTTTGAAGGCTGCTATGCCTCAAGCCTCTCGGGATATGCCGATGTCCTACAGGTGGCGAACGCGCATTTGCGCAAACAGCAAGGCGCCACAGCCCCCGTGTTCGAATGGCGCTTTGTCACTCCTTCCGACACCATGCCCGTCGCCAGCAATGGCCTGCCCATTCAGGCAGCTAAGCTCGACGCGCGCGAGCGCTACGATGTCGTCTTCATCCCCAGCTTGCATTACACAGGCGCCAAGCATCTTGATCGCCTCCTCGCGCAGCAGCAGAAAAGCACGTGCCCTTGGCTTATCGACCAATGGCGGCAAGGCGCCGTGCTGGCGGCAAATTGCACGGGCACCTTCATCCTGGCCCAGTCGGGTTTGCTGGATCACCGGATCGCCACCACCACTTGGTGGCTCGAGCGACAGTTTCGGTCCCGTTTCCCGCGGGTCGACCTAAAGCTTCAACCCGTGCTGACCGAGGCCGACCGCCTTCTTTGCGCCGGCGCCTCGGCCTCCTATCTCTTGCAGGCTGTCCGCATCATCGAATATTTTGCAGGCTCCGTCATTGCGTCTTTGTCTGCCAAGAGCATGCTGATCGATGTCAGCCAGACCATGCAAACGCCCTACCTGCCTCTACTGGCAGACAAGACGCATGCCGACTCGCTGGTCCATCGTGCGCAGCATTGGCTTCAAAAACACATGTCCGAGGACGTTCGCATCTCGTCCGTAGCCGCCGCGCTAACAACCAGCGAGCGCACCTTGATCCGCCGTTTCAAGGCAGCGCTGGAACAAACGCCGAATACGTACCTTCAGCACCTGCGCATCGACACCGCCCGGACCCTGCTGGAGGCCGGCGACCAGACGATCGGGCAAATCGCTCATCACGTGGGTTATGGCGACGTCAGTTCGTTCTCGCGGCTATTCCGCCAGCGGGTGGGACTTAGCCCGGGAGCCTATCGAAATCGTTTCCAGGGGTCCTGCGCGCCACGTTGATGAATGCTTCAAGCAGCGCAGTGCGATCGTCGCTGCGGCGGATCAAGCACAAATTGAACGACGTCTTGTCCTGCTGACGCAGGGGAACGTACACGACCCCCGGCAGTTGCAAGTTGCACGCCGAATCAACCACCAGGCATAAGCCCGCACCGGCGGCAACCAAGGCGACAGACGTCACGACGTCATCGACCTCTTGAACGATCCTGGGCAGAATGCTCTGCGTATGAAACATCCGCGTTAAATGATCAATGAAGCCGGGGCGCGGCTTGCGCGGATACAAGATCAGCGGCTGATCGTGGAGTGCGGTAAATGCCACTTCTTTTAGCTCGGCATACGGGTGCGACGCCGGTACCGCGACGTGCATGCTTTCTGTCAGGATCACTTCCCATTCCAAACCGGTTTCATCACCGAAAAAACGGTTGAAACCCACCGTCAGACGGCGCTGACTAAGCGCCTTGATCTGCTCCTCTCGATCCATGTTATGGAGCACGACTTCCACCTGCGGATAAAGACGCCTGAAGTTCTGGATGATTCTTGGCACAACCCCCAATGCGGCAGACCCGAATACGCCCACATCAAGACGACCGAGCTCCCCTTTGCCGGCGAGGCGGCTTCGTGTCAGTGCTTGCTCTGTCAATGCCAAGATGTTACGGGCATCGTCCAGCAACATCTGGCCGGCAACCGTCAACTCAACACCCCGTGAACGACGCATGAACAAATCTGTACCCAACATCTCTTCCAGTTGTTGCACTTGCCGGGTCAAGGGAGGCTGCGTGATGTGCAGGCGTTCGGCCGCCGCCCGAAAGCTCCCTGCTTCGGCCACACCTACAAAGTAGCGCAAATGCCTCATCTCAATAGCGTTCAACTTCATCTAACGGCCCCCTTGGCGGTGGATTAATGATACGGGTTGGGTATATCTTAAACGAATAAAAGGTATTAGACGGTAACTCGTGGCGATGCTAAAACCATTCCATTCAGTACAAACCAGCCTCCTTGGAGCCACAGGAAAGCCTACGTATGACCGAATCCTCTAAACCCAACGTGCAATTCAAGCATTTCATCAACGGGGAATTCCTTGCCAGCCAGAGCGGGAAAACCTTCGACAACAACAGCCCAACCGACAACACGCTCATCGGCGTTGTACACGAAGGCGGGAAAGACGAAATCGACGCGGCCGTCAATGCCGCTCGCGCCGCTCTGGAGGGCCCCTGGGGCCGCATGACGATTGAAGAACGGTCCAGACTTCTTTACAGCGTCGCCGACGAAATCGAGCGACGATTCGACGACTTTGTCGCGGCGGAAATGGCCGATACCGGTCAGCCCAAACGCATCATGGAACACGCATTCATTCCCAGGGCGGCGGCAAACTTCAAAATATTCGCCGACTTGGTCAAGAACGTGGCCAACGAAACATTCATGACACCCACCCCCGATGGAACAGGGGCGCTGAACTACTCGATACGTTCCCCCAAAGGCGTGATCGGCGTCATTTGTCCGTGGAATGCGCCGTTACTTTTGATGACGTGGAAAATTGCGCCGGCGTTGGCTTGCGGCAATACCGTCATCGTCAAGCCGTCGGAAGAAACACCCGGCACAGCAACCTTGCTCGGCGAAGTGATGAACGCTGTTGGCGTGCCCCACGGCGTCTACAACGTCGTGCACGGACTCGGCCCCAACTCGGCGGGGGAGTTCCTGTCCACGCATCAAGGCGTCGACGCCGTGACCTTTACTGGGGAAACACGAACGGGCGCCGCCATCATGAAGGCAGGGGCTGACACCATCAAGGATGTCTCGTTCGAGCTCGGCGGCAAGAACGCCGGGCTGATCTTTGCCGACTGCGACTTCGACGCAGCCATCGACAGCGCCATGCGCTCTGTGTTCCTTAATACCGGCCAGGTTTGCCTGGGCACGGAACGCATCTACGTCGAACGTCCAATCTTCGATCGCTTTGTATCGGTGTTGAAAGCGCGCGCCGAAGCGCTCAAGCCCGGACGGCCCGACGACAAGGACACCACCATCGGGCCCTTGATCAGCCACGAACACCGCGAGAAAGTGCTGTCCTACTACCAAAAAGCCGTGGCCGAAGGGGCCACCGTGGTCACCGGCGGGGGCGTGCCCGCGATGACCGGCCCCCTTGCGCAAGGCGCATGGGTAGAACCTACGATCTGGACCGGGCTGCCCGAAAGCGCATCCGTTATCCGCGAGGAAATCTTCGGGCCTTGCTGCCACATCACGCCGTTCGACGACGAAGACGAGGCCATTCGGCTGGCCAACGATACGCTTTACGGCTTATCCACCACCATCTGGACACGAGATCTGTCCCGCGCCCATCGGGTCGCCGCCAAGATCGACGTGGGTATTACATGGGTCAACTCTTGGTTCTTGCGAGACCTGCGCACCCCCTTCGGCGGCGCCAAGCAATCCGGTCTGGGCCGCGAGGGGGGCGTTCATTCCCTGGAGTTCTATACCGAACTTCGCAATATTTGCATCAAACTCTAAATCTACGGTTGGTTGACCTTATGTCTTTACTTCCACAAACGATAAAGCGCTACGGCAATGAGCTGCACCACGCCTTCTTGAACAAAGAAACGCTGGCGCCCCTACGCGAACGCGAGCCGGGCATTACGATCTCCGATGCCTATCAAATCCAGTGCGAATTCGTCGCCCGGCGAATCGAGAACGGCGAAACATCCGTTGGCAAGAAAATAGGCGTAACCAGCAAGGCCATTCAGGATTTCCTGGGCGTCTATCAGCCCGATTTTGGGCAGCTGACCTCCGGCATGGCCTATGAAGAAGGGCAAGATATCCCGCTTGAAACCTTGATCCAACCCAAGGCCGAAGCCGAAGTCGCCTTTGTGCTGAAGCACGACCTGAACGGGCCCGGCATTACAGCGACCGATGTTCTGCGCGCCACCGATTACGTGGTTCCGTGCTTCGAAATCGTGGATTCGCGCATTACCGACTGGAACATCAAGATCGAGGACACGATCGCCGATAACGCCTCTTGCGGCGTCTATGTTCTTGGCACAACAAAACTCAGTCCCAACAAGCTTGACCTGAGCCTTGCCGGTATGGTGCTGGAGCGTAACGGTGAACTCTTTGGCACGGCCTCGGGGGCGGCCGTTCAGGGCGGGCCGGTCAACGCCGTGGTTTGGCTGGCGAATACCCTGGGCAGTCTGGGCATTCCATTCAAGGCCGGCGAGGTCATCCTTTCCGGATCGCAGTCTGCGCTGGTCCCGTGTATTTCTGGTGAAACACTTACCTGCACCGTCGGCGGCCTGGGCAGCTGCTCTATTCACTTTACCGGAGGCAGACCATGAGCTTATCCCCCGAGATTATCGACG
The DNA here is from genome assembly GCA_044464765.1 of Pusillimonas sp. Classification (GTDB taxonomy): domain Bacteria; phylum Pseudomonadota; class Gammaproteobacteria; order Burkholderiales; family Burkholderiaceae_B; genus JBIQKZ01. Next base: position 29,648 of record JBIQKZ010000009.1, on the reverse strand, counting down.
CCCTGACCGACCAGGTGATTCACGCCCAGGATCAGGCCCACACCATCAGCAAGCTCACGGACCAGTACCCCGACATGGATCAAACCGATTCGTACGCGGTACAGGATGAGTTGCGCCGGCGCTGGTTAAAGCGCGGGGAGCGTGTGGTGGGTTTCAAAGCCGGCCTGACATCAAAGGCCAAGATGCAGCAAATGGGCGTGCATGTGCCCAGCTTTGGCATTCTTAGCAACGCAATGGCACGCCCCGAAAACAGCGTCATCCAGATCAAAGAGCTGGTTCATCCCCGTGTCGAAGCGGAAATCGCCTTTGTGCTGCGCGACGAACTGCGCGACCCCAACACCACGATCGAACAAGTATTGGCGGCGACGGACTTTATTATCCCCGCAGTGGAAGTTATCGACTCGCGCTACGAAAAATTCAAATTTGATCTGGTGAGCGTCATTGCGGACAACGGTTCGTCCGCCCGCTATGTCACCGGCGGAAGGTCCATGGACCCCCGCGACATCGACCTTAGAACCATAGGTGTGGCCATCGAAAAAAACGGCGAGATCCAAGCCGTGGGGGCAAGCGCTGCTGTCCTCAATCATCCCGCCCATTCCGTTGTGTTGCTGCTGCAGCACCTGGCGGCCCGGGGCGAATCCCTGCCTGCCGGCAGCTTGGTCCTGACCGGTGGAATCACCGAGGCCATTTCCGTGGCCGCAGGCGACACGATCACCGCGCGCTTCCAGAACATGGGAAGCATCTCCTTTCGCTTTGACTGACGTAAACCCGCTAAGGACAACCATGCCTATTATCGAATTTCACCTTATGGAAGGCCGCACCGTCGAACAAAAGCAGCGCCTGTGCGCCGCCGTCACTCGCAGTGTTGTCGAAACCCTCGACGTTTCTCCCGAACAAGTACGTATTCTTATCCATACTATTACCCCCGAGCATTTTTCAGTCGCCGGCGTCACATCAGCAGAAAAAGCGGCCATCGCTGCAAAGCAGCAGGCCTCCCGATCACAGGAAGCTGGCTCGGAACCTCAAGGACTTCCCTCATGAAGAAAATCAACTGCGCAATCATTGGCTCAGGGAATATCGGTACCGACCTTATCTACAAGCTACGCCGCAGCACGCTTCTTGAGCCGGTGTGGATGGTGGGCATTGACGCCGAATCCGAAGGATTGAAACGCGCCAAAGACCTGGGCCTGAAAGCGACGTCCGAAGGTGTGGATGGCTTGTTGCCACACATTGCCGAAGACAATATCCAGATCGCCTTCGATGCCACATCGGCATACGTCCATGCCGAGAACTCACGCAAGCTTACCGAACTGGGCGTGCTCATGATCGACCTGACGCCCGCAGCCATCGGTCCTTTGTGTATTCCCCCCGTGAACCTGAAGACCCATGCCGACAACGGCGAAAAAAACGTCAACATGATTTCCTGCGCAGGCCAGGCAACTATTCCCATCGTCCATGCCGTATCCCGCATACAGTCGGTTGATTACGCGGAAATCGTCGCCAGTCTTGCGTCCAAATCCATCGGGCCGGGCACGCGTGCAAACCTTGACGAGTTCACCTACACCACGTCCGATGCCATCGTGCAGGTGGGCGGTGCAAAGCGCGGCAAGGCGCTGGCCGTCATCAACCCGGCCGAGCCGCCCGTCATCATGCGCAACACCATCAACTGCCTGACCGACGACGAGCCCGATGAGGACCGCATTACCGATTCGGTGCTGCGCATGATCGACGAAGTGCAAAAGTATGTGCCCGGGTACCGTCTGGTCAATGGCCCGGTATTCGACGGCAAACGCGTCTCGGTCTTCATGGAGGTTGCCGGCCTGGGCGACTTCCTTCCCACCTACGCCGGCAATCTGGACATCATGACCGCCGCCGCGTGCCGCACTGCCGAGATGTTTGCCGAATCCATTGCCTCGGGCGATAGCCAACCGACACCCAAGGAGACCATCCAATGACCACCATGAACCTGCGCGGACGTAAAGTGATCCTGCACGACATGTGCCTGCGAGACGGCATGCACGCCAAGCGCGAACAAATTTCCGTCGAGCAAATGGTAAAGGTTGCCACCGCTCTTGACGAAGCCGGCGTGCCCATGATCCAGGTGACCCACGGCGCCGGCCTGGGCGGCAACTCGCTTCAACATGGTTTCGCCCCGGCAAGCAACGAAGAATATCTGCTCGCCGTCGTACCCAAGATGAAGCAGACTAAAGTGTCGGTGCTGCTTATTCCCGGCCTTGGCACCATGCGCGAGCTACAGTCGGCCTACGACTGCGGCGCGCGCAGCGTGCACGTCGCCACCCACTGCACAGAGGCCGACACCTCGCCCCAGCACATCGCCTACGCACGCAAGCTCGGCATGGACGCCACCGGTTTCCTGATGATGGCGCACTTGAACGACCCCGCCGGACTTGCGCGGCAAGGCAAGCTGATGGAATCCTACGGCGCGCAAACCATTTACATAACGGACTCCGCCGGCTTTATGCTGCCGGACGACGTTCGCTTGCGTGTGGCAGCTCTGCGCGACGTTCTCGATCCCCGAACCGAGATCGGGTTTCACGGCCACCATAACCTTGGCATGAGCATCGCAAACTCTTTGGCGGCGATTGAAGAAGGCGCCAGCCGAATCGACGGTTCAGTCGCCGGCCTGGGTGCCGGGGCGGGCAACACGCCACTCGAAGTCTTTGTTGCCGTGTGCGATCGCATGGGTATCGAGACAGGCGTGGATCTGTTCAAGCTAATGGACATGGCCGAAGATATCATCGTCCCCATGATGGATCATTTCGTGCGTGTCGACCGGGAATCATTGACCATGGGCTACGCAGGGGTGTATTCAACCTTTCTTCTGCACGCAAAGCGGGCCGAGCAGCGCTTCGGTGTACCCGCGCGGGACATCCTTGTGGAACTTGGACGCAAGAAAATGATTGGCGGCCAGGAAGACATGATCGAAGATACCGCACTTACCCTGGCAAAAGAGCGAGGTCTGTTTAAAGAAAAGCACTTTAATACGAGCGGCTCTACCATGACGGTTTGACGAAACCCGAATCAATTTCGCCGATTCCCTGCCGCTGCTGTTTTCAACAGTTGAGATGTTGTCTTAAAGCGAATACGCCCTGGCCCGGCCTATTCGCCACAAGCGTTAACTCCTATATCCGGCCTTACTCTTTCCATGTGATCGAAAGGGTCAGTGTGCCAATTTAAAGAATATCCTGAGCCCGTAATGACTTATTTAGCCCCCTTGAAGGATATGCTGTTCAATATCGAACACATAGCAGAAATTCCGAACATTTCTTCGACGGCAGATTACGAGCACGCCGATCTTGACACTGCACGGGCAGTTCTAGAGGAGTGTGCCCGCTTCAACGAAAAAGTCATTGCTCCATTGAATATTGTTGGTGATCAAAACCCACCCCACTTGCAAGAGGGCAATGTCATCACTTCTCCAGGTTTCAAAGATGCCTACCAGCAATTCTCGTATGCCGGCTGGCAAGGATTACAACACCCGTCGGAGTTTGGAGGGCAAGATTTACCTAAGGCGATTGGTGCGGCATGTGTTGAGATGGCGAACTCGGCAAATCTGAGCTTTGCACTATGTTCTATGTTGACGGATGGCGCCATTGAGGCGCTGCTTACTGCAGGTTCCGAGGAGCTAAAGCACATTTACGTCGGCAAGCTAATATCAGGACAATGGACGGGAACGATGAACCTCACCGAGCCACAGGCTGGGAGCGACCTGGCCCAAGTCAGGACACGCGCTGAACTTCAGCCCGACGGTACATTCAGAATCGTTGGTACGAAGATCTTTATCACTTATGGTGATCATGATATGGCAGAGAATATCATCCACTTGGTCTTGGCTCGCAGAACAGGTGCACCGTCCGGAATTAAAGGCATCAGTTTATTCCTGGTTCCAAAATTCTTAGTTTCACCTGAAGGTGCGATTGGCGAACGCAACGACGTTCACTGTGTTAGCCTTGAGCATAAGCTGGGTATCAACGCTAGCCCCACAGCCGTCCTCCAGTTCGGCGACAACGGGGGGGCGGTAGGCTACTTGATAGGTCAAGAAAATCGCGGCTTAGAATACATGTTCATCATGATGAACGCAGCGCGCTTTGCTGTGGGCATACAAGGCATTGCAGTCGCCGAGAGAGCCTATCAAAAGGCAGTGGCTTATGCGAAAGAAAGAGTGCAGAGTAAGCCGTCCGATGGTTCGTCAGCGACAAGTGTTGCGATCATCTGTCACCCCGACGTCAAGCGTATGTTGATGACTATGCGGGCAAGCATTGAAGCAAGCCGAGCCTTAGCTATGGCAGCTGCTGCGACCTACGATGCAGCTTATTGTCACCCAGATCCAGAACAGCGCCACCAACAGTCATCCATCTACGAATTCCTTGTTCCTGTCATTAAGGGATACTGTACGGAAACCAGCGTGAGCATGTGCTCTCTGAGCATACAGGTTCATGGCGGCGTCGGATTCATTGAAGAGACAGGCGTACCCCAATATTATCGGGACGCCAGAATTCTCACGATCTATGAAGGAACAACGGCAATACAGGCGAACGACCTAGTTAGCCGCAAGACGCTACGGGATAATGGCTTTACTGCAAGAGCCATTGCGGGCTTAATTGCCGATACCATACATCTTCTAGACTCGAGTAGCTGCAGCAGCGCTCCGATCTTGAAAGCGAAACTACAAGCTGCACGAGAGGCCTTCTTACAGGTAGTCGACTTTCTAACAACACAGCCGAAAGAAACGGTAAATCTGAACTTCGCCGGCGGCGTACCCTATTTGATGCTCACTGGAACGATGGTGGCTGGGTGGCAAATGGCGAAATCGTTATTAGTGGCTCATAAACAGCTGCAGAACGGTCACGATGATAGCTTCATGAGCGCTAAAATATCTACTGCCCGCTTCTATGCGGAACACATACTAAATCACGTACCCTCGATGGGTGAAAGCATTATTCATGGAGGATCCTTCGTAACCGCAATGCCAGTTGAATCGTTTTAATAGTTTTTTATCAGAGCACTCGTCGCTTCAAACCATGGAGCTTAATTAGATATACCTGAACCTGCTTGTTATCTTTAATAAACTACTTACGGAGCGTCAGGTCTCGAAAGTCGCTGACTCACTTGGCGTGAGCCAACCCGCTCAGGGCATATCAAAGTGGATGAGTTACTAGACCGAGCTGGCATGAGACGAAGAATTCGCTTACGTCTTCCGCATTACGTGGCTTTAAGTCACATTCTTCGAAATTCGAACTTGGTTGCTACCGTACCTGAGAGTCTTGCCTTACCTTCCTTAAGACCCTTCGGGCTGAAGTACGTCGGGCATCCCGTTCCGCTTCCTCAGCTATCTGTCAGTATGTTCTGGCACTCGAAGTATCATCGAGATGCTGGTAATCAATGGTTAAGAGCCCAGATTTACGAGCACTGTATCGAGGCGCCAACGGAAGAGATGGACTATGGGCGTTTTGAGAACACCTAGCTTATAAAATAAATAAAACAAATAAACTTCATTCAAATTATTTGTTTTTCTTTTTAAAACTCGTCACTTACACTCCTTGCAGAGATACTTTCGAGGGGTGTAAGAATGATCAATCTGCACGACATACGCTACGTGCGCCTGGGAACCCAGAATCTGGCGGAAGCGCGACGCTACGCCACCGAGATACTGGGTCTTGAGGTTATCCGCCAAGCGGCCGACCGCATTTACTTTCGTTCCGACAACCGTGACCACACGCTCTGTTATTTCCTTGGCAATCCCGGCGATCACACCGCCGGGTTCGAGGTGACAACCAAAGAAGAGCTAACCGCTGCGGCAGACACGCTTGCCAATAATGGCTTCAAGGTTCACGAAGGGTCTCGCAGCGATTGCGAAGAAAGGCATGTACAGCAGTACATCAACTTCATCGACCTGAGCGGCAATTCCATCGACCTGGTTCTGCGCCCCCATAGTTCCGGTCAGCGCTATTTCCCCGCACGCGATGCCGGCATCACCGGCTTTAGCCACATCGGGTTGCGCACCACCGATGCGAAGCGCGATGAGGCCTTCTGGACCCAATTGGCAAGCGCGCGTGTCAGCGACCGACTGGGCGATGCCGCACTATTACGCATTGATGGCGTGCATCACAAGATCGCGCTTTTTCCGTCCACCTACGCCGGGATACAGCACATCAACCACCAAGTGGAAAGCGTAGACGACGTCATGCGCGCCTATTACTTCCTGCAAGAGAAGGGGGTCAAGATTGTGTTTGGCCCCGGGCGCCATGCCACTTCCGGCGCAATTTTCCTGTACTTCACAGGCCCCGACGGCATGGTGTTCGAGTACTCGACCGGGGTGCGCATTTTCACCGACGAAGAAGATGCAACACACCATCCGCGCCAATTCTCGCCCAACGATCCGCGCGCCGCGTGCATGTGGGGATCCAAGCTGGATATTCCCGAATTCCATCCTGATCAACTGGCACAAGCATGAATCTTCATGACGCCCCCGGCTGCACCGCAAACGCGCAGCACATCGTTCGCCTGGCCGCCTATGCCCTGGTCAAGGGCGGCTTGGCGACCGCTTACGGGCATTGCAGCATGCGCCTGGACGACGAACACTTCCTGGTCTGCGCTGCCAAGCCCATGTCGTTGATTCAACCCTCCGACAACGGAACCGTCGTGCCCATCAACGGCTCCCTGCCCGAAGGAGTGTTAGGAGAAGTGCGAATACATCAGCAGATCTACCGCAAACGGCCTGATGTGCGCGGGGTGGTCCGCAGCATGCCGCCCCATGTAATGACACTCTCCACCGCCGGCGTGACGCCGCGCCGACGCCATGGCTTCGGCAGCTATTTCCCGGCGCGCATGCCCTTTTGGGACAGCCCCCTGCTTATTCGAAACGAGGACGCGGCCGAAGGCGTTGCCGACACCCTCGGTGAAGCCAATGCCATCGTGCTTCGCGGAAACGGCGTTGTTGTCGCGGCCGACTCCCTAGAGCAAGCGGTCGTCCTGTCGTGGTATCTGGAAGACGCCGCGCGCATCGAATGGCAGCTGCTTGCAGCAGGCCTGGGCGACTCTCCAACGATGACCAACGACCAGGCACGTGCGCGCGCCGTCACAGCAGGAGGAATTTTCGAGCGGATGTGGCAGCACCTGATCCAAGGATATCCCGATGGGGCCGACACTGCGCTCAAGGAGCAATCATGAAATACTTAAGAAATACCTGGTACATGGCCGCCTGGGCCGATGAGCTAACCGAGAACCCGCTCTTGGCCCGAGTCCTGCTCGACGAGCCCATTGTGTTCTACCGCGGGCAAGACGGCCAAGTGGCCGCCCTCTACGACGAATGCCCTCATCGTTTTGCGCCCCTAAGCAAAGGGCGTATCGACGGTAATAGCATTGCCTGCGGATATCACGGCTTGCAATTCGACTGTCACGGCCGTTGCACCCTCAATCCCTTTGGCCCCATCCCCAAAGCCGCAAACGTAAAAGCCTATCCCGTGTCCGAGCGATATGGCATCTTATGGATCTGGATGGGCGACCCCGACCGCGCTGACACCACATTGATTCCCGATCTATCCGAACCATATTCGGCCGACGCCACCGCCCAGTCACGCGGCTATATGCCCACCCAGGCCAATTACCAACTGATTGCCGACAATGTGGCCGATCTAAGCCATGTCGACTACCTACACCCCACGACTCTAGGTGGCGGATCGTTCACCCGCACCAAGGGGCATGTGGCGGAGCAAGGCGACGAGGTGCACCTGAACTGGGTCTGCGAAGACGAGGTTCCCATACCCGCCTACGATATGTTTATGCCGCAACCCGGAACACGGGCCGACCTTTATACCGAGGTGATCTGGAAAGCTCCCGGTGTCATGCCCCTGAACATTGCGTGCACACCAACCGGGAAAGCGAAAACCGAAGGCATCCAGACCCGCAACGTGCATATTGTCACGCCCGAAACTGAAACATCCACCCATTATTGGTTCTGGCTGACCCGCAGCTATCGCTGCGACGACATCCAGTTAACCGAGAAGCGGCATGGGCTGATGCTGACCGCGTTCACCACGGAAGACAAGGTGATGATTGAAGCGCAACAGTCGCGCCTGGGCTCACACAGTAACCTTCTGGCTCGTAACCCCGTTCTTTTGACCACCGATGGCGGCGCCATGCGTATTCGCCGCATCTTGAACAGACTGATCGAAGCTGAGTCGGACGCGCTCTCCAGCGTGGAATAATCTAAGCGGAAAGGGCCTGATGCATGTCGTGCTGACGTGCATCAGGCCCTGCTTTCCAGAACATCAAACTTCCAGATACCGTTTCTGCAACACTTTATCGTTGTTCAGCGTCGCGGGCGTGCCTTCCCAGACGGTACGGCCTTTTTCCAGAATGAAGTAGCGGTCTGCCACCGTTCCAAGGCGCTCGATATGCTTGTCGATGATAAGTATGGCGTGCCCCTGATCTTTAAGATCACCGATACAGCGCCATATTTCCTCGCGAACCAACGGAGCAAGGCCTTCGGTGGCCTCGTCCAGCACCAGAAGTTCCGGGTTTGTCATCAGCGCCCTGCCAATGGCCAGCATCTGTTGTTCCCCGCCCGACAGACGCGAGCCCAAGTGTTGGCGGCGTGACGCCAGCGAGGGAAACAACGCGTAGATTTTCTCGAGGCTCCAGGTTGACGTCCCATCGGGCCGGGCGCGAGCCGTCGCTTTCAGATTCTCTTCGACGGTCAGCAAGGGAAACACCTGCCGGCCTTCCGGCACCAGGCCCAGCCCCTGTCGCGCAATAACGTGGGACGGTTGGCCCTGCATGGCAACCCCCTTATAGACCACCTGGCCTTTCGGGGTTGGCATCAGACCGAAAATACAACGAACCGTGGTGGTCTTGCCCATTCCATTACGGCCAAGCAAGCCAACCACCTCGCCCTCGCCTACGGCAAGCGACACGCTATGCAACGCCTGGCTCTTGCCGTAGAACGCGCTGATACTGTCCAGCTTGAGCATGTCAGGCTTCCCCCAGGTAGGTTTGTTTAACTTGATGGTTCTCGCGGACCTTCTCGGGCGTATCGGTCACAATTGCCCGGCCGGCAACCAGAACCGTCAGCCGATCCGCCAGGCGAAAGACAGCCGTCATGTCGTGTTCCACCAGAATAATGGTGACCGTTCCTTTCAACGACGCCAGCAAGTCGGCCATTACGTGCGACTCGTCAACGCTCATGCCCGCCATGGGTTCGTCAAGCAATAGCAGCCTTGGCTGTTGCGCCAATGCCATGGCCAGCTCAAGCTGCCGCAGCTCGCCATGGGCAAGCTGCGTCGCCCGGACATTCGCCCGGCTTTTCAACCCCACCCGTTCGATATAGGCATGCGCCTGATCATAAATTTCTTTTTGCGCGCGCATGGGCCGCCAGAAGTGGAAGCTATGCCCGCTTCTGGCCCGACAGGCCGCAGCCACATTATCGACCGTACTGAACTCCGGAAACACGGAGGTGATCTGGAACGAGCGCGCCATGCCAAGGTCGGCGCGTTCCGGAGGCGACAAGCGGGTAATGTCGTGTCCTTCGAGCAGTATTTCCCCCGAATCGGGTATGAGCTCGCCGAACAGCTGGCCAATCAATGTTGTTTTGCCGGCGCCATTTGGGCCGATAATGCCGTGACAGTCGTTCTGGATCACATCGAAACTAAGCGTGTCGGTGACCTTCAAAGCGCCATACGACTTGCAGAGGTCTTTGACTGAGATAAACACCGGGTCAATCATTTTCATCCTCCGTTTTGGGTGAAAGCACTCCCCATATGCCTCGGCGGGTATACAGCACCACAAGCAGAAGAATCGGGCCCAGTATGACTTGCCAGTGTTCGGTAATGCCGATCAACACCTCTTCGAGCAGCAGCATGACAATCGCGCCCAACACCGGGCCCCACAACGTCCCCATGCCGCCCAGAATCACCATGATAAGGACTTCTGCGGAACGCATCCAGCTAAGCAGATCAGGGCTGACAAAACGCGCCTGGTTGGCCAGCAAAGCCCCGGCCAGCGCACCGCCGGCCGCCGCAATAACAAATGCCGTCAATTTATAGTTGAATGATCGGTACCCTAAGGCCCGGGCCCGGCGTTCATTCTGGTTGATCGCCTGCAGCGCAAAGCCAAATGGGGATTCAACGATTCGCCTGGAAACGAAAAGATAGCTCGCCAGGCATAGCGCGCTAAGGTAATAAAGCACCAAGGGGTTTTCAAGGCTCAATCCCGCGAAGGTGTAGCGCTCGGCCAGTCGGAGCCCATCGTCGCCGCCATAGCCCTGTACAGAGACAAAGAAGAAGAAAACCATCTGCCCAAAAGCCAGGGTAATCATGATGAAGTTGAAACCGCGTGTACGCAGGGAAAGAGAGCCCAGCACCAGCGCAAGCACGATCGCCGCCAGAATCGCCAACGGCCAGATCATTAATGCGTCGGCATAGAAGGGCACGCCAAACAGAAAAATATCGTTCTTGACCGCATGATGCGACACAATGCCCGCAACATAGGCTCCCAGGCCAAAAAAAGCGGCATGCCCAAGACTAACCATTCCCCCGTAACCTACGATCAAATCCAGGCTGACCGCAAACAGCGCAAAAATCAGGATACGCGTTGCAAAAGTGATATAGAACGACTCGCCCACCGATGCCTCGAAGATCGGCAACACTAATGCCAGCAGCACCGCGATGACAAGAATGGCGGTCCGGTGTTTCCTAAGATAACTCAACATTTCATAGACCCTTGGCGAAAAGCCCTTGCGGACGCCATAGAAGGACAACAGCCAAGATCAAGTAGGCGGTCATGGACGTAAATAGCCCGCTCACGGAAGCGACAGAGCTGGTGTCAAGCACTTGCGCCAATAGCAGCGGCACAATGGTTCGGCCCACAGCCTCGGCAACGCCAATAAGTATCGAAGCGAGCAACGCCCCCCGTATGGAACCTACCCCGCCGATCACGATGATCACAAACGCCAGGATGATCAGATGCTCTCCCATGCCGACCTCGACGGCTTGCAACGGTGCAATGGCCGCGCCCGCAAGCCCTGCCAACAATGAGCCAAGCCCGAAGATTGCCAGGAACAACATGGAAACATTCACCCCCAAGGCGCCCAGCATCTCTCGGTGCGTGGAGCCGGCCCTCATCAGCATGCCTAGCTTGGTCTTGGCCGTGATGAACCACAAGGCCACCGCCACCACGACGCCCAGCGCGATAATGGCCAGCCGATAGGAAGGGTAATAAAGATCCCCGAAAAGATTCACGGAGTTCAACAGGAAATCAGGCGGCTCGATCAATAGCGGCAGCCTGCCGAAGATAATGCGCATCAGCTCATTGAAGAACAAGATAAGCGCAAACGTCGCCAGCACTTGATCCAGATGGTCACGCCGATACAGCCGCCGAAATACAAAACGCTCCAGCAGAAGCCCCAGCAGAAACGTCGCTAACAGCGCCGCCCCCATCCCCAACCATAGAAACCCGGTCGCGATGGCAATACTGCTGGTAATGTAGGCGCCAATCATCAAAATAGAACCGTGGGCCAGGTTGATCAAGCCCACGATTCCGAAGATCAGCGTCAAGCCGGCCGCTGTCAGGAACAGCGTGACACCATACTGTAGACCGTTGAGTATCTGCTCGAGAATGAGCGTCAGATACATGAAACGCCTCCTTATTTATAACCGCCTTGGCGTTTCTCGAACTACAGTGGACACGATGCCGCAAATGAATCCGAATACCCTTCGACGATAGGTTTCACAAGCTTGAATTTAAGCTTGCCCTGGTCGTCTTTATAAGCGATGCGCTGATACCAGTTTTGTGTCGGATGGTTGTTGTTCGCAAACTTGAACGAACCACGCACGCTTTTGAAGTCCGCCTTTTTTAGAGCCGCACGAAACTGTTCTTCATTGGAAGGGTCGCCGCCTGTGGCCTTGAGCGCACTGCCAATTAGATTGGCCGTATCGTAAGCCGCAGCGGCATAGGTGGTCGGCGTTTTCCCATATTTTGCTTCATAGGCTTGTACAAACTTCTTGCTGTACTCGTTGTCAAGATCTGCATTCCAGAACGTCGTCGTGGATATACCGTCGGCAAGATCCCCCAATGCTTCGATCATGCGATCATCCAAGGTCATGGGCGCGATCAATTGCACATTGGCCAGGCCTGACCGCTTGATCTGTTTGACAAAATTCACCCCCATTCCGCCCGGAAGGAAGAAGTAAACCGAATCGGGTTGCATGGCCCGGATCTGGGCGATCTCGGCCGCGTAATCCGTTTGGTTCAACTTGGTCAGGATCTCGCCCGCGATCTCACCTTTGTACAAATGCTTGAATGCTCGGAATGATTGCACACCGGCATTGTAATTAGGCGCAATCAATACGGTGCGCTTGGCGCCAAGCTGATTGGCCAGTTCCCCAGCCACTTCGCTTTGCGCACTCGCCTGATGGGACACAATAAAATAATTGGGCTGGCACTGCGGGCCGGCAAGCTCGTCTGGCCCGCCATTGGGTCCAACCAAGAAGGCGCCGGTTGCCACAATATCCGGCATGGTCGCCGCAATGATGTGCGACAAGGCCACGCCACTGATAATCTTTGCCCCATCTTTTTCCAGCATGCGATCCACGTTCTGCTTGCCGATATCCGGCTTGGCCGCATCGTCGGCCACCAGCAATTCAACGGGGTAACCACCCAGCTTCCCTTGTCCTTCCTCGATGGCCAGCATGAAGCCATTGCGTTGCTCTTCACCGATGTACCCCATGGGGCTTGAAAGCACTGTACTGAAACCGATTTTCACCGGCTCTTGTTGTGCACCCGCAAGCGTTGGTGCGAAAAGCGCGGCACTTGCCATGATGATGGCTAGTTTCTTCTTTAACATGTCACTCCTCCAAAAGTTATACGCCTTTTCCGTCTATAAGAAAGGCTTTTGCAAACTACATTTTTCCCAGCAATTTCTAAGAACCACCACCTTGTGATGCGTTCTTCATTCGTTGTTCTATCTCTGCCTTACGCATCCGGGTGGCGGGAACCCCACCAATTGCCCAGCTATCCGGATCAACCAGTTGGGCCCATCCCCGTACCAACGTTTTGTCAACCTGGAGTGTTTGGACTACAAGGTCTGTAATTTCCTCCAGCAACCGATGCCGTTCCTCGAGCGGCCTTCCCTGTAGCATCAAGAATGTGAAGTACGGCGCCTTTGCATGTCCTTCGCTTTCCTGCACGCCCGCCACCAAGAACGAGTCGGGGTCATGCCAGGTCACGAAAACACGAATGCGATCCATCGGGGCATTGAGCACGTCGGCGTACAAGTGGCTGGCCGCGACTAGCAGCTGCTTCTGCTGTGTTTCGGTGTACTGTCCGCGTACCAAGTGGAAATTCAATATCGGCATCCCTGCTCCTTTGCCACAAATCCATATGGATCGCCTTCTTCTCTGGTTTTAGCCAAAACACCACTTTGATTAAGGCAAGCCACGTCGACGGCCAGAGTCCAGCATTATCGTCGACCCATTCATCGCGTCTGCACAAGGATCCAGTAAAGTCGCTATCGCCCATGCGACTTGTTCCGGCGTCGTCAGTGCGCCGATTGACGACTCTTCTTTAAGCTCCTCCAGGACAAGGTCGATGCTTACATTGCGTTCTGCCGCGCGTTCCTTCGCTACATTGCGCAGGCGTGCGGTGTCTGCGGGCCCTGGCGAAATAAGGTGTGCCGTAATGCCTCGCTTGCCGTAAGCCAGACTGATTTGTCGAACCAGGTTAAGTAGCGCGGCGTTGGCAATGCCGGCCGATGCGGCGTAAGCGGTTGGCTCCAAACCATAATGTCCACCTATGGCGACCAAGCGCGAATGAGCTTTCATCTGGCTCTCGACAGCCCGCGTCAAGCGCAACATGCCTCCGGCCTTGGTATTGACCGCTTGCATCAATGATGCCACCGGCGCCGTAAGCACGCCCCCGGCTACGGGAGCGCCCGGACCATGAACAGCAATGCGTACTGGTCGATCCAAAGCCATGCGAATGGTATCGACGGACGCGTCCTCCGAAATATCTGCTATGCAAGGCACCACATGACGATGCCGGTCTGACAAAGCGTTCAATTCCTCTCGGGAACGTCCCACGGCAAGCACACCCAGACCCTGGCTCAACAATTTTTCAACGATGACGACCCCAAACGCACCTGTCGCGCCTACAACAACTGCCAGCTCCTTTCGTTCGAGCATTGATCCTCCACCACTCATCCATATTGTTCACTCAGCGCTTTCCCCAGGCAGGTGCCGAAAGCTTATTCATATATGCAAGAAGCTTTAAAAACTTTTGCTAACCATGGCGTTATCAGTTCTGTCAGGCTATTTTTTTCATGCGTCCCAATGAGATTGGGGAAAAGTGTAAGATACGTGTGAAGAAAACAAAAACAAATAATTTGAATTACGCTTATTTGATTTTTTTATTAAGATCATGTTTGTCAGAACCGATCTGAATCTATTGCGGCTGTTCATCGCCATCTATGACACTGGCAGTGTCACCGCGGCGGCCGCGCTCCTGAATATGAGCCAGCCTGCGGCCAGCGCCGCATTGTCGCGCCTGCGGGATTCAATGGGCGATCTTCTGTTCATCCGCTCGCCAAGCGGCATGGAGCCAACCGCCCGGGCAGAGGCGATTATCCACAGGACAAAAGAATTACTGTCAGCCATAGACCAAGAGGTGCTGCAGAAAGCAGAACACGACTCCGCTTCTTATACCGGAACCTTTTCCTGCTGTATAACCGAGCTTGGCGAAATGATCATCCTGCCGTTATTGCTGCGCCATATACGCCAGGCGTCCCCAAAAGCACACCTGCGTTCGATTACGCTTCCTTCCAACCAGGTCTACGAAGCGCTGCGTACGGGCGAAGTCGATTTGGCCATTGGCTACTATCCCAACCTTCAGCATCCCGATATTGTTACTGAGCCGTTGTTTTCACATGACTTGGTCGGTATGGTTCGACGCGATCACCCGATCAAGGGCGAACGGCTGACAATGAACGAGTTCGTGCATTCCGAGCAAGTGTCCGTGAAGGACGGCAGCAGAAGCCAAGAGATGTTCGACGGGCTTTTGCTGCGCAAGAAAATCAGGCGCAATATCGTATTACATACGTCGCATTACTTAAGCGTTTCTTCGATCGTCGCCGAATCAGACCTTCTGGCCGTGGTTCCGCGTTGGATTGCACAAAGCTACGCTCCCGAGTTGCAGAACCGGATGGTCCTCCTGCCGTTTGATTTCCCGGAATACCAATTGCAACAGTTCTGGCACCGAAAATTCCAGGCTAACCCCAGAAACACATGGCTACGCGAGCTGGTCACTTCCCTGTTCAACGCTGCACACTTTAATTTGTCAAGAACAGCCAGCCGTTGATCCGGCATACACCGCTGTTTGCGCAACCGGTCGGCGCGTCCGTTTTACCTTCCTGGAAACACCTAAGCATCTGTGGATATCCCTATGCATATCCTGTGGATTATTTGTGCGTAACGCCCCCTTCGTTTTCCCTAGTTGCACTGGGCCGCTTTTTATTTATAATAAATAACAATTATGTTTTATAACTATATGGGCTGAATCATCGTCTTCAGTTCTTCAATCCCTAACCGAGCCTATTTCCATGCCCCAAACTGCCTCCACCTTGCTTAGCGTTTCCTATCAAGACGATATTGCACTGGTAAAACTCACACGGCCTGAAAAACGCAACGCCATCAACGACCGCCTGGTCCAGGCGATCAATGACTGCTTCAGCCAAATGCCCGAGAACATCAAGGCAATCGTCCTACATGCAGAAGGCGACCATTTCTGCGCCGGGCTGGATTTGTCCGAGATCAGCGAAAACACGGCGCCGGAATCCGTCATGCATTCCCGCAACTGGCACGCCGCCTTCGGAAAAGTGCAGTTCGGCAGGGCGCCCGTCATTGCGGTCCTGCATGGCGCCGTCGTTGGCGGAGGGCTCGAACTGGCGTCGTCCACCCACATCCGCATCGCGGAAGAATCCGCTTTCTATGCACTCCCGGAAGGCAAGCGCGGCTTGTTTGTGGGGGGCGGCGGATCGGTGCGCATTTCTCGCCTGATTGGGGTTGCACGCATGTCCGACCTGATGCTCACGGGTCGCGTGCTAAGCGCCCAGGAAGGCCATCAGGTAGGCATCTCGCAGTATCTGATCGAAAACGGCAAGGGGCTGGAAAAGGCCATGGAACTCGCCAGGAACATCGCCTCCAATGCTGCCATGACTAACTACGCCGTCATGCACATGCTGCCTCGCATCGCCGACCAATCGATGGATGAAGGCCTGGCCACGGAATCCTTCGTGGCCGCGGTGGCCCAGAAAGATCCCGCCACGCTTAACCTACTTGCCCAGTTCCTGGAAGGCAAGAAGAACAAAGTTCAATTCAAACCCCAAGGACAATAAAATGAAGCTTCAAGGACAATCTGCGCTGGTCACCGGCGGCGCTTCCGGCCTGGGCGGCGAAACCGCCCGCCAACTTGCGGGTGCCGGCGTCAAGGTGGCCATTCTGGATCGCAACCTTCAACTGGGCGAAACGCTGGCCAAGGAAATCGGCGGCATCGCTCTGGCCTGCGACATCACAGACACCAACAGCCTGCAAACCGCCATCGACGACGCGACAACGGCGCATGGCCCGGCTCGCATCCTGGTGAATGCCGCCGGCATCGGTGGCGCAAAAAGGCTGGTCGCCAAAGATGGCACGCCCATGCCGCTGGAAGACTTCAGCCACATTATTCACGTCAATCTAATCGGCACCTTCAATGCCATTCGCCTGGCGACGGCGCCCATGCTGCAACTGCCCGAGCTTGAAGACGGCGAACGCGGCGTCGTCATCTCCACGGCCTCGGTGGCTGCTTACGACGGCCAGATCGGTCAGGCCGCCTATGCGGCCTCGAAAGGCGGGTTGGCGTCCATGACACTGCCCCTTGCCCGCGATCTTGCCCAGTTCGGCGTGCGATTCATGACCATTGCCCCGGGGTTGTTCCTTACGCCTTTGCTGCACCAGTTGCCGGAAGAAATTCAACAATCCCTGGGCGCGTCCATACCCTTCCCCAAACGCCTGGGCAAAGCCAGCGAATACGCCGAACTTGTTCTGCACATAGTCAATAACCTGTCGCTTAACGGCGAAGTCATTCGCCTGGACGGCGCCCTGCGCCTGCCTCCGCGCTAACTTTTGGATTGCCAGCCATGTTCTCTTATCAGCCACCCTTGCGGGATATCCAGTTTGTCGTGTCCGACCTGCTCCAGGCGCCCCAGGCCCTGGCCCAACTGCCCAACTTTGCCGATATCGATGGCGACCTGATGCTGCAGGTCATCGAAGAAGGGGGTCGATTCGCCAGCGAGGTTCTTTTTCCCCTAAATGCCATTGGCGACCGCGACGGCTGCACTTATGAAAACGGCGTCGTCACCACCCCGGCGGGCTTCGCCGACGCGTACAAGCAATTTAAAGAAGCGGGCTGGCCCGCCCTGCCCTGCCATCCGGAATATGGCGGCCAGGGTCTGCCGCAGTTGGTCAATGGCGTACTTTTCGAGATGCTTAGCGCGGCCAATCATGCATGGTCCATGTATCCGGGCTTGCTGCATGGCGCCTATTCCTCCCTGTATCAACACGCCAGCGACGACCTGAAGCAACGCTATCTGCCTAAGCTCGTCAGCGGCGAATGGCTTGCCACCATGTGCCTGACCGAAGCCCACGCCGGCAGCGACCTGGGCCTGCTGCGTACCCGGGCCGTACCTCAGGATGACGGCAGCGTGCGTATCACCGGCTCCAAGATCTTCATTTCCGGCGGCGAGCAAGACTTCACCGAGAACATCGTCCACCTGGTGCTGGCTCGGCTTCCCGATGCGCCGGCGGGCAGCAAAGGAATATCGCTGTTCCTGGTGCCCAAGTTCCTGCCCGATGGCGATGGCCTGGGGGAACGCAATAACGCCTACTGCACCGGCATTGAACACAAAATGGGCATCCATGGCAGCGCGACCACCAGCATGCAGTTCGACGATGCCACGGGTTGGCTGGTGGGCGAACCGAACCGCGGTCTGGCCGCCATGTTCATCATGATGAATTCCGCGCGGCTGGCGGTCGCCGCCAATGGCGTGGGCATTGCAGAAGTGGCTTGGCAAAATTCGCTTGCGTATGCCCAAGAGCGCGTGCAAATGCGGGCCCCCGTACGGCCCGCCGAACGCAAAGGGCAAGCGGCCGACCCGATTGTCCTGCATCCGGCCATGCAACGCCTGTTGCTGACCCAACGTGTTTGGGTGGAAGGCGGACGCATGCTGAACTACTGGGGCGGTTTGCTGCTGGATCTGGCCGATCACCATCCCGACGCCGACGTGCGCGCCGAAAGCGACGATCTGCTGGCTCTCCTGACACCCGTCGTCAAATCCATGATGACCGAACAAGGTTTTACCGGCGCCAGCCAGGCCATGCAAATTTTTGGCGGCCACGGCTTCATCGAGGAAACAGGCATCAGCCAGTACCTTCGCGACTCGCGCATCACCATGATCTATGAGGGCACCAATGAAATCCAGGCCATCGATCTACTGATGCGTAAGATTCTTGGCGATAACGGCACAAAACTGGCCCGCTTCCTGGCCAAAGTGGAACACACGATCGAACACATCGACACTCGCCTGGCGGGCCACGCGCAAAGCACGACTCAACTGGTTAACGACCTGCGCACACGAATTGGCGCCATCGGCCAGGCCGCCCAGACGGATCCCGAATTGCCCTACCAGCTTGCCCACGAAGCATTGCGTCTGGTCGGACATTGCGCAATGGCCTGGATGTGGTTGCGTGCAGCCGACATCGCCATCCGTCGCAAAGATGACGATCCCGCCTTTCATAACGCCAAGTTGGATACGGCAAACTACTATTTCACGTTTGTTTTGCCTGAAACCCAGCAACATCTGCACGTTATTGATCGCTGTCTTGACGCTACAGCCAACGATAAGCCGTTCACCTTTCTTTCAAGCCTTGTGCCGTGACTGGAAGAAAACCCCGCGCCACAGTTGAATCGGCGATCGAACATCCAAATGAAGGTGTTGTAAACCAGGATATGCTCTTGAGCTTCCTGGGCTACAACTGCCTTCAGGCGTATTTAACGATGGCGCCCGCCATCAAATCCAGGCTGGCCAAGTTCCGGCTGCGCCCGGTCGACTTTACAATTCTGTCTATCGTCAATGCCAACCCGGACATCAACCAAAAGCGGCTTGCCCAGACCATAAAGGTGTCCCCCCCAAACCTGGCCACGTTGCTCGACCGCCTGGAACAGGACGCCTTGCTTACGCGCCAGCGCAATCCAAAAGACAAACGCTCGCAAATTCTCGTGCTAACGGCAAAGGGCAAAACACTTTGCGAAAAGTCCGAGAAAGCCATCGCCGGCGTCGAAGACAGCCCCGCGCTAAGCCAGACCGAGCGCCAGGAGCTTTTAAGGCTGCTACAAAAAGTGTTTTTGGTTTCATAGAGCAAATGCGGTTATGCTTACAGCCGCACTTTTAACTATTGCACGGGAAATGAAAAAACCCAACCTGCACTTATACCGCCTATGCATCTGGTCAAACGCTTGCCGGATAACCCGTTGGACATCGTCGGCGACATCCACGGCGAAATCGACGCACTGAACGCTTTATTGCCCCATTTAGGCTACGACGCCAAGGGCAACCACCCCGATGGCCGCAAACTTGTCTTTGTGGGCGACCTGGTCGACCGCGGCCCCGACAGCCCCGGAGTCATCAACAAAGTCCAATCGCTGGTACAGAAAAAGAATGCGTATTGCATCTTGGGCAACCACGAGCTCAACCTCTTGATTGACGACATCAAAGACGGTTCGGGCTGGTTTTTCGACAAACGCTATAAGAAAGACCTGAAGAATTACGCGCCCTTTCAATGCACGCCGCCCGAGCAGCGCCAAGACGTAAGGGATTTTCTGGGCAGCCTGCCGATTGCGCTCGTACGCGACGACATTCGCATCGTGCATGCCGCCTGGACAACCGCATCCATCGAAGCTGTCAGCACCATCACATTGGGCACCATCACCGAGCAGTACAAAATGTGGGATTTCGCGGCCCAATCCGCTGCAGAGGCGTCCGGCTTGTACGAACGCTATCTTCAGGAAAAACAACAATGGGCGCGCGAACTCGAAGACGAGCACAACCCACCACCCTTTCTGCATGCTATCGCCGAATACGAAGCCACCCAGCAGATGGTCAATCCATTGAAGGTGCTTGCTTCCGGTGTTGAACAGCCTGCCGACGAGCCTTTTTTTGCCGGCAACCGGTGGCGATTTTCCGACCGGATCAATTGGTGGGATGACTACGACGACGATGTGCCCGTCGTCATTGGCCACTACTGGCGGCTTCTTAAGGCCCGGCCCACCGCCAACAGCCCACGCTACACCCAATTGTTCAAGGGGATCCCCCCCACCGCGTGGTATGGCAAAAAGAAGAATGTGTTTTGCGTGGATTATTCCGTAGGAGCCCGCTGGCGCGATCGGAAAGCCGACCGGGATACCAAGGCATCAAAGTTCAAGCTGGCAGCCCTTCAGTGGCCCGAAAACCGCCTGGTATTCGATTCCGGCGATGTGGAAGAGATCGACGTTCACCCGGCCTAGGATTAGGCGCTGTTGGGGGCGTCGCCTTGGGAGTATGTCACAACGCTTGTTGCGCCGCTATTCCACAGCCCTTTTAGCCACGATTCCGCACGCGAAGCCTTCGTGATCAATTAGACATTCGTTTGAATGCACCGCCCTGCCTGGCGCATTCGATAAATTGAGCGCGCTTATCTACTTAATTACATTTAGTTTCAATATTTATGCTTGTGGATAACTACTAGACTAAGCGTCTGTGTATAAGTTGTTAAGCAATCCGGCATAACTGACGAATAACTTCGGCTCGGAAAAGTTGTCCAGATTTCTTCCTTTGTTTAAACCGAGGTTCTCCAGAGCAAAATTTCTTCCTAATCAATTGAAATTAAAGAATATAAATCACTTATACGAGTTATCCACAGACACCCATTATCAGTTATCTTTTGATATATAAAAGATAGATAAAAACCTCTGGAACACCCTGTCTATCTCGTTTCCCACTTGCCTGCGGCAATGCGTATACTTCAGTCCGTAGACATTGATCGAAAAGGTTGAGCGCAGAAAACGACGGTTCAAATGCGTTTCAAACGCTCAAGGGCATCGCTTAGGGTTTGATCTTTTTTGGCAAAGCAAAACCGAACCAGTTGGTGGTTTGAAGCCGGGTCTTGAGGGTTTTGATAGAAGGCGCAAACGGGAATCACGCCAACTTTGTGTTCTATGGTTAACCAACGGGCGAATTCATTTTCTGGCATTCCTGAAATATCGCTGTAATCGGCCAAAAGAAAGAAGGTCCCTTGGCTTGGCAGTGGTTTGAATGCAGTGGCAGCGAGTTCCGTGGCCAAAAAGTCGCGGCGTTTTTGATAGAAGGCGGCCAAGGTTTGGTAGGTGGATTCATCGTTCATGAATTCAGCCAATGCGATTTGCATGGGGGAGCTCACGGTAAAGACGGTGAATTGATGAACTTTCCTGATTTCGGCCATGATGGCCGCCGGCGCGCTGCAATAGCCGATTTTCCAGCCTGTTACGTGATAGGTTTTTCCGAAGGAAGAAACAACCACGGCACGCTGGGCAAGCGCCGGTCGGCTGCTGACGCTGTGATGCGGTTGGGCATCGAACGTAATGTGTTCATAGACTTCATCGCAAAGCAGCAGGCATTTGCTTTTTTCCAGAATGGATTCCAATGCGTCCAGATCAGAAGGCTGCATAATGATTCCGGTAGGGTTATGGGGGAAATTCAGAATCATTAATTGGGTGAGTGACGAAATGGCGTCGCTTACCCGTTGCCAGTCAACCCGGTAGCTTGGGTGTTCCTTGCTTGGCGCCAGCATGGGGACGATGATGGGGATGCCCCCTGCCAACTGTATGGCCGGAAGGTACAGATCGTAGAACGGCTCGATGACAATCACCTCGTCGCCTGGTTTTACAAGCGCCAGGATGCTTGCCATCAAGGCTTGGGTCGCCCCGCTAGTGACGGTAATTTCCGTATCTGGGTCGTATTTGCGCCCGTACAGGGTGTGGATCTTTGCAGCGATCTGTTGGCGTAGGGCTGGAACCCCGCTCATGGCGGGATACTGATTGTGGCCATCCAACATGGCGCGATGAACAAGTTCGATCAGCTTGCCATCCGGACTGAAGTCGGGAAACCCCTGGCCCAGGTTTATTGCCTGGTTTTCCAGCGATAAGCTTGTCATCAGGGTAAAAATATTCGTGCCGACCTGGGGCAGTTTGGATTGCAATGTCATGAGTCTGTTGTGGCTAGTTCGTTTGTTTGGATTAGGTGTGCTTATTTTGTACCAGGCGCGGGCCTTTGGCGAGTACGTGTGCTTGTCGTGTTTTTCGAGCTTGAAAATTGAATCCGTTGTTCATCTTCCTAGGGTAAACAAGTATTTGAACTACCTTTACCTGGTAGGTATCCTTTCGGCTGCATTTGTGGCAGCCACATGCATTCTTGTTTATTTTTAGGATTTAATGACATCATGGCTCAAAAGGGCAAAGTAAAATGGTTTAACGCCGACAAAGGATTCGGCTTCATCACTCCAGACGCTGGCGGTACCGATGTGTTCGCTCACTTTTCTGCGATTGAAGGACGCGGATATCGTAGCCTGAACGAAGGCCAGGAAGTCGAGTACGAAGTTAAAGATGGCCCCAAAGGTCCTCAAGCGGCCGAGATCAGGCCACTGTAAATTTGATGTAATACAAAGGTTCTTCCTTTTATATTCTGAATTTCTATTCTGAATAAGTTTCCCAGATTAGCTGATCACGTCATAAGGTGAAGAACAGTCCAGGATTTCACCTTAAGCAAAGATGTATTCTGTGCTTAGGGTGAATTTATTTTGTCGACGTATTCTTCCATGGTTTATTGGTTTGACGGATACTTCACTCGTTAGACTCGTTAGACGATACCGCTGGAAGGTTGTTGGTATCTGAACAGATAGTATTTTTCTTCTGTTGTTGCTGGATGCACGAGCGGGTTGCGGATGTCCTTTCTTGTATACGGTTCCGTTTTCCAATCCCCTATTTCTGAATCGCTAGACTGTATGCTTTCCAAATTTGGACTATGCCGTTCTGTTGATGGTTGCGTACGTGTATCAGTGATTCTTCTAGGCTTGTTACGCCGTAGTTAAACGGGTCAATTAATGGATCAAGTTTGGAACGCCAACCTTAGGTAGTTGGCCATGATGACTTGGATTTCGTTGTTGACGTCTAGTGCGACGATTTAGCGTTGCTAGGTTGTCGTGTGTTTCTCCTATTTTTAATGGAGAATGTGTCCCAGCAGTTTTCAGTTGTGTGCCCTTTCTTCCTTTTTATTTTCAGTTCAGAACCGCTACTCGGGGTTCTGCTTTGGCTTAGAGGTGCGGGGTGCTTTCCATCTTTAGTAGTGCCGGAGGGGCGCTTTTGGCGGGATGTCTTACCGACTATTATTTTGCCTGTTGTTTCACGTGAAACAAGCAGACGGCAAGCTTCCTGGTCTATGTAGAGTTAATTAATGCTCCACGTGAAACAATAAGGTGCTTGATAGTGATGACAATGTTTCACGTGGAACACTAGACTCTACGTCGTATAATGTTGCTTTAAACGTTTTACCCGTACTCACATGATTTACCCCGATACATTTGACGTTATCGTCATAGGCGGCGGCCACGCCGGAACAGAGGCAGCCTTGGCTTCTGCTAGGACCGGTGCTCGTACCCTGCTGTTAACCCATAATATGGAAACACTGGGCCAGATGTCGTGCAATCCGTCTATTGGGGGTATTGGGAAAGGCCATTTGGTAAAAGAGGTCGACGCCCTAGGTGGGGCAATGGCGTTGGCTACGGACTATGCGGGAATACAGTTCCGTATCTTGAATAGCTCTAAGGGGCCAGCCGTACGTGCTACACGAGCGC
Source organism: Pusillimonas sp. (assembly GCA_044464765.1). Lineage (GTDB taxonomy): Bacteria > Pseudomonadota > Gammaproteobacteria > Burkholderiales > Burkholderiaceae_B > JBIQKZ01. The sequence continues at coordinate 5,679 of JBIQKZ010000009.1, read as the reverse complement.
AGGCCGACCGCTCCCTTTACCGTAAAGCTATACGAACGATTCTCCAGCACCAAGAAAATTTGACTATCTTCCAGCAATCGGTGGAAGACTTGGTGCTTGAGGGAGATAAGGTGGTAGGAGCTGTAACGCAGATTGGGCTGGAGTTTCGTGCCCAGGCGGTGGTTCTGACAGCAGGCACCTTCCTGAACGGTTTGATTCACGTGGGGCTGGATCATTACTCGGGGGGGCGTGCCGGTGATCCCCCTTCGATATCTTTGGGCGAACGCCTAAAAGAGCTTAAGTTGCCTCAAGGCAGACTCAAAACAGGGACGCCTCCCCGAATCGATTCCAGAACAATCGACTTTTCACGTGTGGAAGAACAGCCAGGGGACTCGAATCCTGTGCCGATATTCTCGTACATGGGGAACGCAGGAATGCATCCTGTGCAGATGCCATGTTGGATCACCCATACCAACGAGCATACTCATGATATTGTCCGCTCGGGGCTGGATAGATCGCCGATGTATAGCGACCAAGGAGAGATCGAAGGTATCGGGCCCCGGTATTGTCCGTCCATTGAAGATAAAATTCATCGCTTCGCAGATAAAGCCAGCCACCAGATATTTCTGGAACCCGAAGGATTATCTACGACAGAAATCTATCCGAACGGGGTCTCAACCAGCCTACCATTCGATATACAGATTGCCATGGTCAGAAGCCTGCCTGGTCTGGAGAATGCGGTAATCATGCGCCCCGGCTACGCTATTGAATATGATTATTTTGATCCACGTGAATTAAAGCCGTCATTGGAAACTCGGGCGATTAGGAATCTATTCTTTGCCGGGCAAATCAATGGCACGACGGGCTATGAAGAAGCAGCTGCTCAAGGGCTGTTAGCTGGGTTAAATGCCGCTAGAAGCACACGAGGCCAAGAACCCTGGATGCCGCAACGAAACCAGGCCTATCTTGGTGTCTTGGTAGACGATCTAATTACCCGTGGGGTAACCGAGCCCTATCGGATGTTCACTTCGCGTGCCGAATATCGTTTAAGCCTACGCGAGGATAATGCCGATTTCCGCCTGACTGAAATTGGCCGTGAAATGGGGTTGGTGGATGATACCCGTTGGGACGCGTTCAACCGCAAGCGGGATCTGGTGGAAACGGAACTGCAACGCCTGCGTTCCACATGGATCAATCCAAAAATATTACCGGAAAAGTCAGCAATCGACCTGCTGGGTAAGAAGATTGAACGTGAGTACTCACTTATAGATTTGCTTAAGCGTCCCGAAGTTTCTTACGAACGTCTAATGCGCTTCGTGACGGAAGACGGAAAATTATTGGCGGGGCCGGGTATCGAAGATTCTATAGCGGCCGAGCAGGTAAACATCCAAGTGAAGTATTCGGGCTATGTGAACAGACAGCAGGACGAAATACAGAAGCAGGCCCAGCAGGAACAACAGCCTATACCGCCCGACCTCGATTACGATTCCATCAGCAGTTTGTCGATCGAGGTTCGCCAACGCCTGAAAACAGCACGACCCGAAACGATTGGCCAGGCCAGCAGGGTATCCGGGGTAACGCCGGCGGCCGTGGCGCTGTTGCTCATCCATATCAAGCGGCACCAGTATGGAAAACGGGCAGCGTAACAATGGACACCATGGAGCAACAATTGGCCGATGCGGCCGAACAGCTAGGCCTGGGCATAACGGATGATCAACGCACTACGCTCATCGCTTATCTGGGGCAGATGCAGCGATGGAACAAGACCTACAATCTAACGGCGGTACGCGATCCCGAACAGATGCTGGTGCAACATATTATTGACAGCCTGTCGGTGGTGCGCCCTTTACAGGATGGCACGGGCGGTACGTCGGGCGGCGACGACAGCACTAACGCAAGAACGGTTGCCGATGTGGGTTCCGGTGGCGGACTGCCTGGTGTGGTGCTGGCCGTGATGTGCCCGCATTGGCAGATTCATTGCATCGATGCGGTAGAAAAGAAAACGGCCTTTGTCAGGCAGATGGCGTCCGTCCTGCGCTTGCCCAATTTACATGCGGTCCACGCCCGAATCGAGAAACTGCCTTCGCTGAAGGCGGATATCATTGTGTCCCGGGCATTTGCCTCATTGGCTGATTTTGCGGCATTGTCGGGCCGGCACTTGGCGGATGATGGCAAACTGGCCGCGATGAAAGGTCGTTTACCCGCCGACGAAATCACTACGCTGGAAGCCGGTACGCAGTGGCGGGTGGAAAAAGTACAGACTCTACATGTCCCCTATTTGGACGCTCAACGTTGTTTGGTTTGGATAAGCCGCCAAGGAAACTTATGACACAGAAGAACGTCGTTGACATAGCAAAGGTATTTTGCATCACGAATCAAAAAGGCGGCGTTGGTAAAACGACGACCGCCATTAATCTGGCCGCAGCCTTGGCTGCGCTGGGCAAAAAGGTGTTGCTTATCGATCTTGATCCGCAGGGCAATGCCACCATGGGTAGCGGCATCAATAAGAATGCGGTGGAACGCAATCTGTACCAGGTGTTGATCGGTGAAGCGACGATTGGCGAGGCGACGGTGCGCTCGGAGGCGGGGGGCTACGATGTCTTGCCGGCCAACCGCGAACTGTCGGGCGCCGAAATCGACTTGATCCAGATGGACGAGCGGGAACAGCAGCTTAAGCAAGCGATTGTCCAGGTGTGGGATCAGTACGACTTCATCCTGATCGATTGCCCGCCTACCCTGTCTTTGTTGACGCTTAACGGCCTGGCCTCGGCGCATGGCGTCATTATTCCCATGCAGTGCGAGTACTTTGCCCTGGAAGGCTTGTCTGACCTGGTCAATACGATCAAACGAGTGCACAACAATATTAATCCGGAACTACGCCTTATCGGCTTGCTACGTGTGATGTTCGACACCCGGGTTACCTTGCAGCAGCAAGTTTCACAACAGATTCAGGACCATTTCGGCGACAAGGTATTCGACACCATCGTCCCGCGCAATGTACGCCTGGCTGAGGCCCCAAGCCACGGTCTGCCAGGCACGGTGTACGACAAGAATTCACGCGGCGCCAAAGCGTATGTCGACTTCGGCAATGAACTGATCAAGCGGGTCAAGAAAGATGCCCTGCGGGCCACCGCTCGTCCCCCGCGTGCCGCAAATATATAAGGAATCCCACATGGCAACTAGAAAACCAAAAGGACTTGGCCGAGGCCTGGACGCCTTGCTTGGCGCCGATAGCGACGTCATCGGCTCGCTGGGTAAACCCGCGGAAGCGGATAACAGCGCGCCGCCAACCGTGCTGAATGTGAAGTCCATGGTGGCGGGCAAGTACCAACCGCGAACCCGCATGGATGAAGGGGCGCTGAACGATCTGGCCGATTCCATCCGCACCCAGGGAATCATGCAGCCCATATTGGTGCGGCCGCTTTCCACCGGCCGTAATGCCAAGTACGAAATCATTGCGGGAGAACGGCGTTTTCGTGCGGCCCAACTGGCGGGCTTGACCGAAGTGCCCGTCTTGGTGCGCGAAGTGCAGGATGAAAATGCCGCTGTGATGGCGTTGATCGAGAACATTCAGCGCGAAGATCTGAACCCGCTGGAAGAGGCACAGGGCGTGCGTAGGTTGCTGGACGAGTTTGGCCTGACGCACGAGCAGGCGGCTCAAGCTATTGGCCGCTCGCGTTCGGCGACCAGCAATTTGCTGCGTTTGTTGAATCTTACCGATTCAGTGCAAACCATGTTGCTGGCAGGCGATATCGATATGGGGCACGCTCGTGCGTTGCTGGCCATCGACGCGGCTCAGCAGATTCTGTTGGCCAACGAAATTATTGCCCGTCGAATGTCGGTGCGCGAAGCCGAAAAACTGGTGGGGCGCACGATACGCGAACAGGAAGAAAAACCGGTTCCTGCGAAAACACCGGTAACGCAAGGAGGGGATGCCAAACGTCTGGAACAAGCCTTGTCGGATCGCCTGGGCACGCGGGTAAGCTTGAAATTCGGCGCGAAGAATCGCGGCCAGCTAGTGATCGATTTCCATGACTGGGAGCATTTGAATGCCCTGCTCGAACGCCAGGGCTTGAGCGACGCGGTGGATGCTTGATGCCGTGTCCATGACCCGCGCACGCATTGCCCTTTTGGCCACCGGCGGGACCATTGCCGCGCGGCCGGGCGAAACAACAGGCTATCAGGCGGGCGCTTTGGCGGCTGATGCCTTGCTGTCGATCTTGGGGGACGCGGTCGATTGGGCCGACATCCGCGTGGAACAGGTGGATAACGTCGCCAGCCAGACCGTGGGTCGCGGGTTGTGGCGTCGGCTGGCCCGTCGAGTACAGGCCTTGGCCGATAGTGGAACGGTGGACGGCATTGTCATTACCCATGGCACGGATACCCTGGAAGAAACGGCCTACTACCTGAGCCTTACCGTCAATGTCCGGATTCCGGTGGTGTTGACCGGGGCCATGAAACCCCCCCATGCGCTTGGCGCGGACGGCGCCGCCAACATTTACGCCGGCATCGCGGTGGCCAGTGAACCTGAAGCCGGCGGGCGGGACGTGATGGTCGTCATGAACGACACGATTCATGGAGCCCGCGACGTGCAAAAGATTGCCGCCGCCGGCCTGGAAGCGTTTGCATCGCCGAATATGGGTCCATGGGGATGGGTGCAGGGGCGTCAGGTTGTTCTGTACGGCCATACCAATGAAGGCACCCAAAAAAGCAACGATGGGCCGCTTACGCTAACTGACGAAACCGACCTGTATGTGCCCATTCTTTTCTCGCATGGGGACCTGGATGCGCGAACCGTGGATTCTCTACTGGATGCACATCCCGACGGCGTGGTGCTGGCGGGGGTCGGCGCGGGACACACCACCGACGCGGCATTGGCGGCGTTGCGCCGGGCGGCCGCCCAGGGCGTGGCGGTGGTCCGCTCAACCCGCTGCACCGCCGGCTGGGTGGGGCGCAATATCGAGGTTGACGACGATGCCGACGGCTTTATTGCCGCTGGAAACCTGAACCCGCAGAAGGCGCGCATCCTGCTGATGCTGGCCTTGCAACGCGTCAAAGACCCGGTCAAGTTGCAGGGATACTTTTTCACCCGGTAGGCTGTCGGACTGAACAGGAAACCGCCATGGATGCGGATGGTTGACTTGTTCAGGGTATCCCTGGCAAAAGCAATTTGACAGCGCTAAAAAAAACGTTCATAATTCGTGGTTCTCTTTTGTTGGTGGGATGCCCGAGTGGTTAAAGGGGGCAGACTGTAAATCTGTTGACCTTGCGTCTACGTTGGTTCGAATCCAACTCCCACCACCAACAGCGCCGGGAACGAACGGAATCCTTTGCGGGTGTAGCTCAATGGTAGAGCAGAAGCCTTCCAAGCTTACGACGAGGGTTCGATTCCCTTCACCCGCTCCAGGTTTTCAAGGCTCGCCTATTTGCAGGGCAACCTGCAAGCAGGCGGGTTTTTTACGGTAATAGCAGTATGCCCATGTGGCTCAGTGGTAGAGCACTCCCTTGGTAAGGGAGAGGTCACGCGTTCGATCCGCGTCATGGGCACCACATCATATTTTAGTAGCTAAATCCATAGTCAGGAGTCAGCCATGGCAAAAGGTAAGTTTGAGCGGACCAAACCGCACGTAAACGTAGGCACGATAGGCCACGTTGACCACGGCAAAACGACACTCACGGCAGCGATCACGACGGTGCTGT
>JBIQKZ010000008.1:0-166881 GCA_044464765.1 Pusillimonas sp. | reverse complement strand
CGAATATGAAAGGCTTTCAAGCCGCCCTGGAGGCACAGGCCGACGAAGTGGTGATTTTTGGGTCCGCGTCGGAAGCTTTTTCGCAAAAGAACATTAATTGTTCGATCGCGGAGTCCATCGAGCGCTTTGGCGAGGTGGCGCAGGCCGCCAAAGGGCAGGGCGTGCGGCTGCGCGGCAGTATCAGCTGCGCTTTCGGCTGCCCTTACCAAGGGGACGTGTCCCTGGACGACGTTGCTCGTGTCGTGCGAATGCTACGCAACCTGGGTTGCGACGAAATCGATATTGCCGACACGATCGGGGTGGCAACGCCCCGGCAGGCGCAAGCCGTGCTGCTGCATGCGGCATCCGAGTTTCCCCTCGAACGGTTGTCCGGGCACTTTCATGACACCTATGGGCAGGCACTGGCAAATATCTACGCGTGTCTGGAAGTGGGCGTTTCGATCTTCCATTCATCCGTCGCGGGTCTGGGCGGGTGTCCGTATGCTAGGGGTGCAACCGGCAACGTGGCCACCGAAGACGTGTTGTACCTGATGCAAGGTTTAGGCGTTGAAACGGGGGTCGACCTTGGGGCGGTGGTGGACGCCGGGCAGTTCATCGCCAAGTATCTGGGTCGACGTGCGGCAAGCCGGGCGGGCAATGCATTGGCGGCCAAAAAGCTACAGGCTGTTTAATCCACGGCTTGCGGGTTTACCCCAGTTTTTTCCACCCAGGCATAGGCATAAAATAAAAACAGGCTAGTCGGTTTGTAAGTTACTGGATAGATCAGCTGTACCGCACAAATTTGCAGCGACAACTTGAACGTAAACAAAGAGAGAGTGAGGCATGAAAAGCGCAACTTGGATGAAAAACTGCTGGTATGTGGCTGCACTTGGTAACGAAGTCAACCGTGATGGCTTACTTGCTCGCACTATCTGCGGGATCCGCTTGGTTTTCTACCGTACAGAGAGCGGCAATCCGGTGGCTATGCACGATAGTTGCCCTCATCGGCTTGTACCTTTGTCGAAAGGTCGCTTGGTTGGCGATAGGCTTCAGTGCGCCTACCATGGGATGCAGTTCTCCCCTGAAGGAACTTGCATGAAAGTTCCGGGCCAGACAGATATTCCCAGTGCTGCCTGTGTCAAAACATACCCAGTGGTGGATAAATATAATATTACTTGGGTATGGGTTGGCGACCCTGTTTTGGCAGACGAGGCGCTCGTGCCCCATCTGCCTTGGTGCGCCTCTGACGGATGGGACTGTATAACAGGTTATCTGCATTTCGATTGTGATTACCGGCTAATCAACGACAATTTGCTGGATCTGTCGCACGAGTCGTATATTCACCAGCGGACAATCGGAAACGACGAAGAAGAGTCCATCGCCGAGTTTCCGGCAAAAACTGAGGTGGTTTCTGACCGGCTTGTCAGGGTTCACCGCGAAATGTCGAATATTGACGCTCCTCCGTTCTTTGCGCACCTTCTTGGGCAAGGCGGAAAAATCGATCGTTGGCAGTCGGCGATCCACCTGCCTCCAAGCATAAATATGACAAACGTCGGCTTTTATCCTTGTGAAACTCCCCGAGAAGACGCGAGGCAGTTCATCGGCTTGCATTTGATAACCCCGGAAACAGCGACGGCCAGCCACTATTTTTGGGTGGTTTCCCGGCAGTTTCGGCAAGGAGAAAGCGAGCTTAGTGCGGCTATGGAGAAGGGCGTCTATGCCACCTTCAACGAAGACAAAGAACTGCTGGAAGTGCAGCAGATGATGATCAACGAGTCGCCTGATGAAAACATCCCTAAAGTAGCAACGCGATTGGATGCAGGTCCCATCCGTGCAAGACGCCTTCTTCAGGCTTTAATCGAAAAAGAGAGTAGCGAGAAGGTCGCGGTACCGCCTGTACCGCTTGCGCCGGAAGGCCCGCTAAACGAAGAAGGTGATCTTCTGGTGGTTAACGCATAGAATGGCTGGTCAAAGTTAGAGGAAGCGTACGCGACATGGCCCCCACAACCAGTGCAGTCTCCAGAAAAGGACGAACCCAGGCGGAAAGAACAGAGCTTACAAGAAAGAAGTTGATTGGTGCGACGATTGAGCTTCTCAAAAAGAGGCGTTATGTTGGGCTGCGGACCGCTGAAGTAGCTGCCCTCGCGGGAGTCTCGAGAGGCGCACAGTCCCATCACTTTCCCTCTAAAGATGCTCTGGTTCTCAGTGCGTTGGAAGAGGTTTACCAGAATTTGGCCTCTGCTACCGAAGCGCGTATCAGGCGTGCGTCTGGTCATCCCACCGAACTGATGGATCTGTTGCTCAAAGATGGCGTGGACGCATTTTTTGGCGAGGATTTCTTACTGGCTTTGGACTTGATGATGGTTGACCCGGAGTCCGCCTTGGGTACCTCGGTAAAGAAGCTGGCGCTTCAGTATCGCAAGCCAGCCGAAGAGGCGTGGCTTGCGGCGTTCGTGGAAGCAGGCTTCAGTGCCGAGAAAGCAGAAAACGTGGTGCGTCTGACATTTGCCGCAGCTCGAGGTTTTGGAATAAGAAAACTTATCGGCGAATCGATGGACGATATTTCGCACTGGATGTCCGCTTGGACAGAGATTGCCGAGATCCTTTTAATGGATACCGAAAAAGCGTAGGGCGACTCGTGCGCTGAATAAGACAGAGGCTTATTAGGACTGATCGTGCGCAATCGGATTGCATAAAGACATGGATCAATAGGTCAATTTTTAGTATTTTACAAACAGAACATTCTGTTTTTATGGAGTGGTACTACTTATGTCGTTACTCTCATCCATGGATGTTGATTTTGATAGGGTGAATGACGTCGATGAACTCATTCATCTGATTGATCAGCAGAACTGCACACCGGGCTGGGTTTCCCGAGATCGGCCATTGTTCTGGAGTGAGCCCAAGTCGCGGTTTGTACCCGCTCATTGGAGCTATGCGAAGATCAAGCCCGCCTTACTGGCTGCAGGGCGTGTGATCGGAACGGAGCTGGCAGAGCGACGCAACTTTGTGCTGCGTAATCCCACGCCAGGAAACGACTTTGCAACGACCTCCACGCTGGTGGGGGCGTATCAGTCGATTCTTCCCGGCGAACGAGCCCGGTCCCATCGTCATTCGGCGCACGCCATGCGAGTGATCATAGAGTCGAGCGGCTCATACTCCGTGGTGAACGGAAAACGTCACCCGATGGAGTCTGGGGATATCGTGCTTACGCCGGGCGGCATGTGGCACGGACACGGGCACGAAGGAAATGAGCAGGCTTTCTGGTTCGATTGTTTGGATTTGCCATTGGTGCATCTGCTGGAGCCGATGTATATCGAAACGCATCCCATGAAATGGGAGTCTCAAATGGAGCTTGAGGAAGACTCTCCCATGCGGCTCTCCTGGGCCCAAACTCAAGCACAACTCAAGACGGCCGATGCCGGAGACGAATACTTCGGGAAAACGATTGATTTGTCTTCCGCATACATGTCAACCATCACCATCAAGGTGCATGGATGGGATGCGGGATGGAGCAACCATCCGTATATACATACAGCAAATACCATTTATGTCGTGTTGCGCGGCAGTGGCCAAAGTGACATAGGGAACCAAACATTTGCGTGGGGTCTGGGCGACGTCATTGCCGCACCACTTGGGGTACGCATTGCACACACTGCGTCTGAGGATGCGGTTTTGGTTGCTTTGTCTGATGAAAACCTGATGAAACATTGTGGTTATTACCAGCTCACACCCGGAAAGTAGCACGCACTCGTATTTCCTGCTGATTTCAGCTTAGACGATATGCATTTGGAGTCAAAACGATGAGCAGTTCTGATAACGATCCCATTTTGGTCGTGGGTGGAGGCATTGGTGGGCTGTCCACAGCCTACGGAATGGGCCGACTGGGGCGCTCAGTGAAACTACTTGAGCAATCCGAAGAAATTGCGCCAATTGGGTATGGGGTTCAGATTGGGCCCAATGTGCTGCCTATGTTAGCCAAACTTGGTCTAGAGAGCCAAGTACGAGAGGCCGCCTACTATCCTGACAATTTGACCTTGCACCACGCATTCAGCGGTGCGGTCCTCGCAAAAGTTCCGCTGAAAGGCTCTGCTTTTGAGGGGCGTTATCCAGCTCCGTATATAGCAATCCATCGGGTGGATCTTCATGAAATCCTTCTTGCTGCTTGCCGAAAACTGCCGAATGTAGATCTTAACCAGTCTTCCAAGGTCTTAAGTTATTCGCAAACGAACGATAGCGTTGCCGCGCGCACAGAGACGGGACAGCTCGTGCAAGGCGCAGCTTTGGTTGCTGCAGATGGGCTGCGGTCCAACTTAAGGAAGCAAATGTTTCCCGAAGATGTGCCGTTTGGCATAGGCTACGTGGCTCATCGAACCATTTTGCCTATGCACGAGGCGCCAGCCAGCATGCGCGCTCAACGTGATGTAACGATGTGGACAGGGCCGAATTTTCACGTGATCTACTATCCGTTGCGGGACGCGACGGAAGTTAATGTCGTTGCTGTCTTCAAGTTGCCGGACTCACAGAGTGTGGTTGACGATGACTCCCTGTATGGCAGATATATTGCCGACCTGTGTGAAGGAGCCCGGCCCGAGGTTCATGACATCGTCTCGATAGTGAGTACCGAGCGACGGTGGACAATTGCCGATCGGAATCCATTAAATCGCTGGAGTGATGGCCGGGTGACGTTACTTGGCGACTCCGCTCATGCGACGCTTCAGTCGCTTGCGCAAGGCGCGGGTATGGCGATCGAAGATGCAATCACCCTGGTTAGCCTCATTAAAGAAGGCGGGACAAACTATGAGCAGGTATTCAAGGAGTTCACTCGGGCTCGTCGCCTGAGGACGATGCGCGTCCAACTGGAGTCGCGCGCGCTTTGGCACACTTACCACTGCGGAGGCGATGACGCGGAAGTGCGCGACCAACAGATGCAAGAGCGCGAGGCAGAGGATTTCTACCGATGCCTGGATTGGCTCTGGAAGCCAGAATTAACTAACACTGCCTTGGAGTTTTAAATGAAGCTATGCCGTTTCAACGATGATCGTCTCGGCTATATCGAAGAAGATAACGTGTATGACGTCACAGCAGCCCTAAGGGCGATACCGTCAGTTCGTTGGCCGTTCCCCTCGGGTGACCCGTTCATCGAGAACATTGAAAGCCTTTGCGAGGCCGCACGTCAGGAAAGAAAGTCGTCATCTACCGCGTTTAAACTTTCCGACATATCGCTTAAGAGCTTTTTGACAAGCCCAAGCAAGATCATGGCGGCCCCAGCCAACTATCGGGCGCACGTCGAGCAGGACACTAAAGATCCAGAAGTCGATGCCGGCGTGCACGCTAAGGCTCTTGAAGGTATTGATCGGCCAGCCGAAACGTATGGATTGTTTCTTAAAGCAGCCTCCTCAATCGTAGGCCCATCTGAGGGTATACGAATTACCTTTCCGGATCGACGTACTGATTACGAGGTGGAGCTTGCCGTCATCATTGGGAAAGAATGTCGCAACATCGAGCCCAATGAAGCCATGACGTATGTGGCGGGATATTGCATCGGCCTGGACATGACGGTTCGCGGCAGCGAGGATCGTAGTTTTCGTAAATCGCCGGATACTTACACCGTTCTGGGGCCTGCTTTTGTAACCGCGGATGAAATCACTGATCCGCACGAACTGACATTATCGTTGTGGCTAAACGAAGAGCGACGCCAGCACAGCTCAACGGGCTTGATGACGGTCGACATACCCGACTTGATAGCGCTTGCATCAAAAATGTACACCCTACATCCTGGGGATGTGATCTTGACGGGCACACCCGAAGGGGTGGGCTCTATTAAATCAGGGGATGTGATCAGAGCTGAGTGTACTGGCTTGGGTTCGATGAGCTTAGTTGTTTCATAAATCCGCTTCACGTAGTGGTCAGGCCAGGCATGAGCGACAAGTTTCCATACATAGCCACAGCACTGAACCTGACCGTTGCATTACCCCGATTCAGACGCAATTTTTATAAAGAACAGGAGACCACATGCAGTTATTAAAACTATTTAAGGGCTTAGCCCTTTGCAGCAGCATTGCACTATCCAGCCTGGTGTGGGCCCAAGACCCGGTAAAGATCGGGCTAGTCGTTCCCATGACGGGCCCCTACGCTTTCCTTGGCAAGCAGACAGAAAATGCGGTGAAGACGTATATGCAACAGCATGGCGATACGATTGCTGGACGCCAGATTCAAGTCATCATTCGGGATAATGTCGGGCCCAATCCGGAATTGGCCAGGCGCTTGGCTCAAGAATTGGTTACGAGAGATAAAGTGGACATCCTTGGAGGGTTTGCATTAACTCCCGATGCTTACGCTGCAGCGTCAATCGCCACTGCAGCAAAAGTGCCGATGTTCGCTTTGTTGTCGGCGACGTCAGATGTCACAACAAAGTCTCCTTATATTATCCGCACTTCATATACAGTGCCCCAAATGGCGTTGCCTATGGGTCAGTGGACTGCCGAAAATAAGGAGTTTAATAAGGTTTTTATTTTCGTGGCGGACTATGGCCCGGGCCTGGATGCATCACGCTGGTTCAGGAAGGGGTTTGAAGAGAATGGCGGTGAGGTTATAGGCGAAATTCGCGTGCCGATGGCAAATCAGGACTTCGGACCGTTCGTGCAGCGGCTTAAGGATGGCAAGCCTGATGCAGTGTTTGTGTTCTTGCCTACCGGCGAACCAACGATTGCGTTCATGAAAGAGTTTGCAAATCGTGGTCTAGCCAACGAGGGTATAAAGATTATCGCGACGGAAGGCTGGGCAGAAGATGAACTCCTGGAACTCGTCGGTGATCCGATCGAGGGAGTGATATCAACGGGTTTCTATACGACAGATGACAAAAACCCCACGAACGTTCAGTTCTTGGCTAATTATGCAAAGGTCGATAGTAGCCGGGCGCCAAACTATTTGGCGGTATCAACGTACGACGCCATGCATATCATTTACGAAGCCATTAAGAAGGCAGACGGTAAATTCGTGCCTGAACAAATAGTTGAGCTGGCTAAAGGCATGCAAATTGACAGTCCGCGCGGCACGTTGACCATTGATCCAGAAACTCGTGATGCCATTATGGATGTGTATCTTAGAAAGGTGGTCAAGGATGATGGAAAGTTGGTTAATCGAAACTTCGATACTATCCCTCAGGTGCGTGACCCTGCTAAGTAATTACTGTGACGCTTAAGCTATTTAACTGACGGTTCGGGGACGTCCCTATCAAAAGGGGCTACGCTCCGATCCGCTGGTGATCGTTGGCAAACGCCATGATATGACGCAGGATCTCGTCATTGGCGGCTTGGCCGTCGCGCCGCTGGATAGCTAGAGCGATTCGACGGTGCTCCTCTACGCCGTCATCCTCTCGCGAGACAAACCCAGAGTCGGCATGCAAGGTATTGACGTAGAAATCGGTTTTATCCCATAAGCCGACGGCAACTTGATGGACGAGGGGCGAGCGGGCCATCTCATGAATTAATTGATGAAAGGCACGATTGTGTAACCGGTAACGCGCAATGCGATCGTGTTGACTAGCGTCGCTAACAGGGTAAGAGTCTACCAAGGCAAGTAGGCTGGATATCTCTTCGTCCGAGCCGCGTTCGGCTGCCAGCATGCCCAGGTGTCCTTCCGCAATGCCAAGGAAACGAAAGAAGTCTTGCACTTCGGTGACGTCGGCTGTACTAACAAGCGTGCCAACTTGCGGGATAATCGTTAATAGACCTTCCGCTTCCAGGCGCCGGATAGCATCCATGACAGGTTGGCGACTAGCGCCAATTTCCTTGGCCAGCTTCTCGACTGAAATACGTTCGCCTGCCTTGAAACCGCCATCGATAAGAGCGTGCTTAAGATGTTGATAAGCTTGTTCGGCTAAGGGTACGCCAAGGCGACCCGCAGATTTTGGATACGCAGGAACCAGAGGCTTTGTCATCGTAAGTCGCGAACAGAGTGCGGCGGAGCGCTCATTACAGAATTAGGGAAACAAAAAGTATACCACCCCACTTTCCTCTTAATGGCTTTACCAGGCGGCTAGGCCGCACCTCGTCAGGCCACCGCTTGAAAATACTGGCCGCCACAATAGCCCAACGCGGGGCTTCCGTGTATTTGCGCATCGTGCACCATGCCGATCAGCAGCACATGGTCACCGGCTTGTACCTCGGAATACATTGCACATTCCAGTAGGGCGGAGCACCCAACGATTCGGGGCAGACCGCCGAGCGTAGTTTCTACTGCAAGTCCTTCAAAGCGATTGGCCATGGGAGCTGAAAACCGTCGTGAAAGCTCCTCTTGCCCTGCGGCAAGCAGGTTAATGGCAAACCTACCACTCTGTTGAAAATCTATCAGGCTTGGAGAGCATTCTTTCAGGGCCCAGGATACCAAAGGGGGTGTGAGGGAAAGCGAAGCAATTGAGTTCACGGTAAGGCCGACGTACGTGCCGTTGAGCCCAACAGTTGTAATGACCGCTACACCTGTGGGCACGACTTTCATGGCTTTTCGGAATAGCGTTGGATCTATACCGGCGCGTGGGAGCTTTACGTCGTGATAAGGGAAAGTTTTCATGTCTCCTCCTTGGAATTAATAAGATGCTATACAACTAACATTCTAGTATGTTAGATTGCGTAATGCACGAATTATGTAGCCATAGAGAACGTGATTCGACCCGGACTCCAAGGTGACATTCATGTGCAGACGGGCTGTTCGGTGCACAAAGTGAAGAAGCGATGAAATCAGGGTAATGCCTAGTCAATCGAGCATTGCAAGATAGCAAAACACCAACTAATATTCTAGTATGTAAGGAAGGAGCGCAAAATGGGAATTCGTACGGGGCAGCAGTATTTAGAGCGGCTGAAGGCGCGCCCACGGGAAGTGTGGTTACGTGGTGAGCGAGTGGATGATGTCGTTTCGCATCCAGCGCTACGCAGGCCTGCCGAGCATGTCGCACGACTTTATGACATGCAGCACGACCCGGAGTATCAAGATATCCTCACTTATATCAGCCCCAGCACAGGAGACCGGGTTGGTACCGCGTTCATGATGGCCCGCAGTATCAACGATCTCAGAAAGCGTGGTGAAGCCTTTCGTCTTTGGGCGGAAGCGTCTTTCGGTCTGCTGGGTCGTTCTCCCGACTTCTTGAATACGACCCTGATGGCTTGGGCGGAGTCTCCCGCCGTCTTCGAGCGAATGGGAGCCCGGTTCAAAGAGAACGTCATTAACTACTATGAGTATGTACGCGAAAACGATTTGTTTCTCACGCATGCTCTGGTAACGCCGCAGACGGACCGCACTAAATCTTCCTTTGACCAAGCAGAAGACTTTTTGCACATGGGTGTTGTCCGAGAGACCGACGAGGGGCTGATTGTGCGTGGCGCTCGCATGCTTGCGACGCATGGTCCTATTGCTGATGAAGTCGCGGTGTACAACCTGCCCGGATTGAAACCGGGCGACGAGGCTTATGCCATGGTATTCGCCTTGCCACTTGATACACCCGGAGTGAAGATGATTTGCCGAGAACCCTTCGACGAAGGGGGGCGGTCTTCATTCGACCATCCGTTGGCAACACATTTCGAAGAGCCCGATGCGCTTCTGATATTTGATGATGTGCTGGTGCCTTGGGATCGTGTGTTCCTCTATGGAAATATTGAGCTAGGCAACGCGATGTACGTGGAAACCGCACTGCGTAACCATACCAGTCACCAGACGAGTGTGCGTGCTATCGCAAAGATGCAACTGGCGGTGGGTACCGCCATGGCCGTCAGCGAAGCAGTCAAAGCCAGCGGCTTTCTGCATGTCCAGCATATGCTTGGCGAAATTGTCAGCTATATCGAATTGGCCAAAAGCTGTGTGGTGCGGTCGGAAGTCGAGTTCGAGCGCACCGAAAGCGATACCCTTCGGCCGGCGTTCACGCCTTTGCAAACGCTAAGGGGAATGATGTCGAAAGCGTATCCGCGCATTATCGAGGTTTTGCAAACGGTGGGGGCCGGGGGGCTGCTAATGATGCCCACCGCTGCTGATTTCGAAAGCGAGGTCGCCGATGATGTTCATCGCTATTATCAAGGTGCTCAAGGGCTTCCCGCGATTGAGCGGGTGCGTCTGTTCAAGCTTGCGTGGGATCTTGCTGGAGATGCGTTTGGTATGCGCGCCATGCAGTACGAACGTTACTATGCGGGCGACCCGGTACGCTTGGTGGCAGGCAACTATTTGTCGTATCAGTACAAGCACGAATGCCAGCGTCTGGTAGAGAATGCCCTGGCTCTTTCAAAACTGCCTGCCGAAACGGAGGTCTGATGGATCTGAACCTATCAGGCAGGCACGCGATTGTCTGCGGATCAAGCGCGGGACTCGGTTATGGTTGCGCTGAAGCGCTGGCTGGTGAAGGCGTGCAACTTTATCTCGCTGCGCGTGGCGAGGAGCGGCTACTGGCCGCAGCGAACCAGCTCCGCATTGATACCGGGGCCAAGGTTACGCCGATCGTATGCGACGTAACAACCGAAGACGGACGCAGCAAGTTACTGGCGGCGTGTCCCGAGCCCGATATCCTGGTGACAAACGCAGCGGGACCACCTCCGGGAAACTTCCGAGAGTGGGATGAAGAGCAATGGATATCGGCGTTGCGTGCCAATATGCTTTCCCCGATAGCAATGATTCGCGCCACAGTCGATGGCATGGCGCGGCGGCGTTTCGGCCGCATCGTCAACATCACATCCGGCGCGGTCAAAGCACCTATTTCCGTCCTGGGTTTGTCCAACGGCGCTCGCTCCGGGCTTACCGGATTCATCAGTGGCGCTGCGCGTGAGGTCGCTGGAAGCAACGTCACGATTAACAACTTATTGCCTGGCTTCTTTGAAACGGAGCGCTTGGGCCATGCCTTCGCAGCGATGGGTACGGCCCAGGGAACCAGCGCAGAGGCAGTGCGCGCAGCTCACCAGCAAGCAATACCAGCTCAGCGGTTTGGAACTGCCCGGGAGTTCGGGCAGGTCTGCGCCTTTCTATGTTCGAGCCAGGCGGGTTACTTAACCGCACAGAACATACTTCTGGATGGTGGTCATTATCCAGGGGTGTTTTAACAATTTTCCGTGTCAGCATATATAAAAATGGAGACAGTACGATGAAAAAACAGTTCAAGCGCGTGGTGCTTGCCACCGCAATTTACGTAGGCATGCATGGGTTTGCCAGTGCCGATGTCAATATCGGTGTGGCAGTTTCGGCAACGGGGCCAGGGGCGACAATTGGCGCTGACGTCATCCGGACGGCCGAGCTATTTCAGAGCTTGAACCCCGAGGTCGGCGGCGAGAAGTTCAACATCCACATTCTGGATGATGCTTCCGATGTAACCACGGGGGTGAGGAATGCCAAGAAGCTGATTAACGAGCTTCATATCGACGGTTTTGTGGGATCGAACACTACGGGGCCGGCCTCCGGCATGGCCCAAGCCGCCATAGAAGACAAAGTAACGATGATAGCCATCGCGCCGATCAACCTGACCGCGCACAAGTCGCCCTGGGTTTTCAGGTCGTCCCAAGCGCCTATCTTCTTTGTGCAGCGGATTATCGAGGACATGACCAAGAATGGTGTAACCAACACCTCGTTCATTGGCTTTGCGGACGGCTGGGGCGACCTGCTGTTCAACGGTTTGAAAGAGGAAGCGCCCAAAGCCGGCATTAAGATTCTGGCGGAAGAACGATACAAGCGCCCTGATACGACCGTGACAGCCCAGATGCTGCGCGTGCTGGCGCCTAATCCAGAGTCTATCTTCATTGGTGCTGCAGGCGCTGCTGCCATTTTGCCGCAAGCCGTATTGAAGCAGCGAAGCTATAGTGGGCCGATTTATCAAAATGCCGTCGCGAGTAAAGAATTCATCCGTGTGGGCGGACAGGATGTTGAGGGGGCGCTGGTGCCCGTCGGAACCATCATGGTCAATGAGCAATTGCCGGATAGCAACCCATCGAAAGCCAAAGGCAAAGAGTTTCTCGATGCTTATGAAGGCAAGTACGGCCCCGACTCGCGCTCAATGTTCGCCGGCTATGCATGGGATGCGCTTACCATGCTGCGAAATGGGGCCCAAGTAGCTCTCGAGGCAGGAGCGAAGCCAGGCACTGCCGAGTTTCGGGAGGCATTGCGCGACGCGGTTGAAGGGGGCAACTACGTAGGGGCTACCGGTAACTACGCCTTCACGGCGGATGATCACGGTGGCCTGACTGCGAACTCCCTGGTCATGGTGAAGTTAGAAAATGGTCAATGGAAGCTCATTGAATAAACGAGGGAAATGCAATGACAGCGGAACCAGTTCTCAGGCCGACAATATGGGAATGCCTGATTGACGCCCGACTCGAGCAGACATGGGTAGACGCCGCCGGCGTCTCTACCCGGGTCCTGCGAGCCGGTGCACGGGGCAACCCGCCCCTGCTCTTTTTGCATGGCACCACCGGGCATGTCGAGACCTATGCTCGTAATCTTGCCGAGCATGCGAAGTACTTTGATTGCGTCGCTATCGACATGGTTGGCCACGGCTTGACCGGAAAGCCAGAGCAAACCTACGAAATACCTGACTACGCCAAACACGTGGCCGATACCCTGGATGCTCTGGGGCTGCAACAGGTGATGATCACAGGCCAATCCCTGGGAGGGTGGGTGGCGGCTGAATTTGCGCTTCGCTACCCCGATCGGGTTACCCGCTTGTGCCTTAACACCACGGGTGGGGCGCACTCCAACCCGCAAGCGATGAAATCGATCTACGAAAAAACGCTGGCTGCGGCACAGAATCCTACCCGAGAGGTGGTGCGCAAGCGCTTGGAGTTCTTGATGTCGGATCCCTCAAGCGTTACCGAGGAGTTGGTGTCATGTCGCCGACATATGTATCAACAACCCGGCATGCTCGAGGCGACGCGTCGCATTCTATGCCTCCAAGATCCTGAAATCCGCGCACGCAATGTGTTGGCGGATGAGCGTTGGGCGCAAATCCCGATCCCCACTTTGGTTCTCTGGACGACGGACGATCCTACTGCGCCGCCCCAGGTGGGACAGCGGATTGCCTCGGTGATCCAGGGCAGCCAGTATCGGCTTATGGAGCGCTGTGGTCATTGGCCGCAGTGGGAGAGTCCCGAGGAATTCAACGCTATTCATATTGCATTTATGCGTGGTCAGGCAGAGTTGCCGGGACGCGGAGGGGCTTGATCATGGATTACTTGCTGGAATGTGCTTCGCATAGCCCCATTGTCAATAATCAAGGAGCTGCCCCTGCCGACATCGAAGCAGAGGTCGCCGCGGGCTACACGCGGATTGCGACTCGCATTCATGAGTTCAATCCCGACATTATCGTACTGTTCGGCACTGATCATGCAAGTACGTTTTCCTTATCTGTCATGCCGCCCGCGTGTGTCGGCTTACGAGCTTATGCCCTGGGCGATTACGATCTTCCGCGAGGGAAGGTGTCTACGGACGTAGGCCTGGGCTCCGCTTGCATCAGCTCGTTGCATGAGCAAGGTGTTGATGTGGCGGGCTCGTACGAAATGCAGTTGGACCATGGATTCACCCAGCTCTTGCAACAGATCTTCGGTCGATATGATCGTTATCCTATCCTGCCTGTCTTCATCAACTGCGGATCGGAGTTTCGTATGCCGATCTCGCGCGTGAGGGCGTTAGGGGACGCTGTTGGGGCGTTTATTCGTGATACAGGCTTACGCACCGTATTTATGGGTTCAGGCGGCCTGTCCCACGATCCCCCGACCCCGACGGTCAGCGAGAATATGAGCCCCGACGTCCGGAAGCGTTTGATAAAAGGCGTGGAATGGACGGATACGATGCTTGATGAACGAACGGCCAAGGTATACGCAGCGATCCGCGAGTATGCAGAAGGGCGCAGCAAATTGAAGCCATTGAATCCCAAATGGGATACTCAATTCTTGGAGGCTATGCTATCAGCGGATCCAGATCGACTTTCCACATACACTGACGCGGACATTATCGCCGAGGGTGGACGAGGTGGCGGGGAAGTTCGTACGTGGATAGCTGCTGCTTGCGCGATGGTTCGCGCAGCAGGGGGCTATCAGGCGGCGGTGGATTATTCGCGTACGGTTGACGAATGGATGACAGGTATGGCAATGATGCACGGGGCTCCCGCGCATCAATAACCACACGGTCAGCCCCAAGCTCTATGGCGAGCTCGATTGTGGCGTCAATAAACCCCATACGATTTTTCGCACGTTACGAGCAGGTTCTTCTGGATCACCGCCTCGTCCAGATGGTTGGTCAAGCCGTCTCGGCCATCGTCAAGTACGAAATCGTAGGTGCTGGACTCCCCCCACGACTGGGCGATCTGGCGCCAGTTGCTTAAGTCTTCGGCATTGACCAGCCCGTCTTTGTTGCCGTCGCCGGGGCAGTCGGGCTCGGAGGCCAGGATTTTTTCCAGGGTGGCAAGCAGCCTGTCGCGGGTGGCCAGTACGTCAGGGCCGGGATTGTTGGCCAGCAAGTTGCGGTCGGGCGTGTCGAGCAAGGGCACGGGCGCTGCCTGGTTGATTTCATACAGCTCGTTGACGACATCGGTTTGAAAGCTGTTGGTGTCGGGGTAGAAGTTATAGGTGATGTTGCGCACGAGCTTGAAGTGGTCGTCGCGAACCGCCATGGTGGGGTCGGGCAAGATGTGAAGCAGGGGTTTGCCTGCGATGTGCAGAGCCTGGTTCACATCGGCGCACATTTTGTATCCCCCGCCGCCTTCGCCCCACCATATGCCATGGTTATCTTCGCAGACACTTTGGGATGGCGCGCTGTGGGTGCAACTGGTGCTGATCTGGCAAGGTCCGTTCTTGGCATTGTGCGCTTGCAGGTTGCTGCCGCCAATGGTGAAGTTGACCGTGCGCAGACTGGGTTGTTCCGGATTGGTCAGGTACGGCAGGACACCGACTGAATCAAGGGTGCGGGGCGCTTTCCTGTGGGCGTCCAGCCCGGCAACTTCGCCGAAGAACTGGAACAGGTCGACCGCATTGACCATATGCTCGACTTCGCGATCAGGTTGAACGACTTGCGGCCCGGCAATGATCAGAGGATCCCAGACGCCGGTCTGGTAGGCTGTGCCTTTGGCTTGTGTCCGTATGAACGGGGGTTTGACGGCCGTGCCCAGCGAGCCGTTGTCGCCGATGATGGCAATAATTGTGTTCGAGGCTTTGGGGTCGTAAACCAGCTTGCCGTCGCTATCCCAACTGGCCAGCCCTGTTTCGACCAGCAGCCGTCCGAATTCAGTATCCAGGGCTTCCGTCATTTTGTTTTGTATGAGCGGCGCGGTTGCAGGCGCCATGCAGTCCAAGCCATCGGACGCGGGGCCGGCGTGGGCCAGCAGGGCGCTGGGCGGCTGTTGCCAGGGCGTGTGGGCCGATGTGTAGCTGA
This sequence comes from Pusillimonas sp., assembly GCA_044464765.1. Lineage (GTDB taxonomy): Bacteria > Pseudomonadota > Gammaproteobacteria > Burkholderiales > Burkholderiaceae_B > JBIQKZ01. The sequence goes on along the minus strand of JBIQKZ010000008.1, from coordinate 151,515 downwards.
CGGTGGCCATCCAGGGCTTGTCCGCTGGGCGCGCCTTGATCCACTCGATGGCCGAATCGGTTTCAAGCTTGGTGCGATAGACGCGTGAACGGGGGTCGTTGAGCGGCACTTCTTCCACTTTGCGGCCGTCGTTGATGACCAGGGGCGAGACGTAGTAGCCGTTCAGGCGACTGAAGTTCAGCGTGTCGGGCGCGGTGCCGCAGGTTTCGTCGGGCACCAGAATGCCGCCCGTGGCCAGGCATTGCAGGCCTGCCGCGTCATCGGTCAGCACGGTGCGCGTGATGGGCTTGCATGTGCCGTCGGGCTGGTAGCAGGCGCCGGTTTCCGTACCGCCTGCAAGCTTGCCGGGTACGAAACCGCAGGAATACGTGCCTTCTTCGGCGATGCCGCCGGCCGTGGTGTCGATCGAGCCTGGCAAGCCGCCCACCCAGCCGTAGAAGTAATCCCAGCCCAGGACGCCGGGCAAGCCGTTTCCTGCTTGATTGTTCTCGGGCCCGCCAATATGGAACTTGCCGAACAGGCCGTTTTCATAGCCGGCTTCTTTAAGCAGTTTGGGCGTGGTCAGATCGTAGGGGGTCAGGTGAGAGTTGGCAAGATCGCTGGGACCAAGCGCCTGATACACATTGGTGCGTATGGGGTAGCGGCCCACGAAGAATGCGGCGCGTGTGGGCGAGCATTCGGGCATGGTCCAGGTATTGCGAAAGCGTACCCCGGCGTGGGCGACGGCATTGATGTTCGGCATGTTCGGGGGCGCCTCGCCGCCATAGCCGAACACAGCCATTTGATCGATTCCGACATCGTCCATGATGACGAAAAGAATGTTGGAAGGTTGGGTGGAATCGGGGCCTGAGGCCACATCGCTGCTGTTGCACGATGCAAGTAAAAGCGCGGCTGCGCCTGCTGCAAGCAGCGTGGGAAACGTTTTATGCACAACAATCTCCGTGGGAACGGGGCCCGCGGCCCGCCCTGCGACAAGCATTGGACGCCATGGATTGCGAAACGTCTTGACCCGTCTTGTAGTGTTGATGTCAAAATTCTTCACAGCCTAATGGATTATTGAATAGCTGGCAATAAAAATCGATAAAAAATCTGATATTCGTTCTACTATTTGGATGGTGGAATCGAGAGCAAGCAACTTGACTCGGTCAGCGAGATCAAGGAAGTACTGGAGATCAAGTTTTGAAAAGCCACGTTGGCGGTTTGCATTCGGGGGGCAGGCGAGGTCCCCTCGGTCCACGGCAATGCGTACGTCAATTGCCCGCTACGATGCAGATGGCATGCGTATCACCGGCTTGATTGTTGTTCCGGACTGCATGTCGTCCATCGCGCTATTAATGTCATCCAATTCGTAAAACCGAATAAGCCGATCAAAGGGAAACCGGCCCTGCATGTAAAAATCTATCAACAGCGGAATGAAAAGATCGGGAATGCTGTCGCCTTGGTGAATTCCCCGGATCGAGCGGCCCGCCAGGACCAACCCTAAGATGTTCGCGCTCAGATCCGCGCCCTTTGCCGTATTGATCAACCCGCATACGCCTCGGGGCGCAAGGTGTTCTATTGCCTTCTTGATGACGTCGATGTTGCCCGTCGTGTCGAGCACAAAGTTCATGCCGTGGGGCTCAATGGCCCGGAGCGCCGCGAAGGTGTCTTGGCTGGCAGCATTAATCGTATGGGTGGCCCCTATTTCGGAGGCCAGCTCAAGCCGCGACTCTTGAGTGTCGACGGCGATGATTGTCGCCGCTCCGCAGATGCGTGCAGCCATTACGGCGGCAAGTCCAACCGCCCCGGTTCCCAGAATGGCGATACGGCTGCCCGGCGAAACTTTGAGCGAATTGATAACCGCGCCGGCACCGGTCTGGAAGCCGCAGCTCAAGGGGTCGAGGATCTCCAGAGGGATGTCGCTACGCACCCGGGTGACATTGCGCTCATGACAGATGGCGTGGGTGGCGAACGACGATTGTCCGAAGAAGTGGCTGTGTATGCGGCTGTCGTCGTACGCCTTGAGAGCTGTGGTGCCGTCGGGCCGCTGTCCTGCAAAGTTGACTTCGCCCAGGTGTTCGCAGTAGGCGACATCGCCGCTATGGCAGCTTGAGCAGTGGCCGCAGGTATTGAACGACATCACTACGTGGTCGCCTTGCTGAACCTTTGCCACAGACTTGCCCGTTTTCAGAACGATACCTGCTCCCTCGTGCCCCAGAACGATGGGCCGTGGCACGCGCGAGGGTGAGTCGCGCATACCCAAATCAGTGTGGCAAACACCGGTAGCGACCACGCGCACTAGTATTTCGTTGTCGCGAGGTTCGTCCAGCTGCGCGCTAAGCGCATCCGTCAAGGCGGATTAAACGCGCCCGAGAAGGCATCATGTATGGCCTTGCGCAACCACCGGTTTGCTACATCCCGGTGGTAGCGTGCATGCCAGTGCTGCTGAAGTTCAAAGCGCGGCGCCTTCATGGGTACCGGCATCATCTTCAGAAAGCCCAGTCGCAACAGCGAAACAGCGCATGAGTGCGGTACGGTGGCGATCAGATCCGTGTCGAGCAAAAGATGCGGAATACTCATGAAATGCGGGATGACCAGCTTAATGCGTCGCACTAGCCGTCGTTTGTCAAGAAATGTATCGAACAATTCCTGGCTGCGTCCCTCCGCCCTCACCACAAGGTGTGCGCTTGATTGAAAACCCTGCATGGAGAGCCGGGTGCCCGCCAATGGATGATGCGTCCTCATCAGACACACAAAGTAGTCATCGTACAGTTTTTGCTGGAAAAAATTGGCGCGGGTAAGGTCAGGGTAATAGCCGACCGCTAGATCTGCATTGCCGTTGGCCAGCGCTTCTTCAACTTCCTGGTGCGGCAGCGAAACCGTCCGTATCGACGCGTTTGGCGCCAAGCGATCGAGGTGCTCGACCAGCTTGGGCAAGAATACGATTTCACCAATGTCGGACATGCACAGCGTGAAACTGCGGTCAGTCGTTTCCGGATCAAAGGTATCCGGGCTGAAAACCTCATTTTCCATGACATACAGAACTTGCCGGATAGGCTCTGCCATCTTCATTGCCTTAGGCGTGGCTTCCATCCCATTTGCCGTGCGAACGAATAGCGCGTCATCGGCCAGCGTTCGAAGCTTGTTCAGCGCGAAGCTGACCGAGGGCTGGCTAAGTCCGAGCTCGGCTCCGGTATTAGTCACATGGCCAGTTCGCATGAGCGCGTCGAAGATGCGAAGGGTCGTGATATCAAGCGCACCAATATTCATTTTTTAAATTATATAAATTTGATAATTTGATTGCTCGATATTACCTCAATTTCCATAATATGCACTGATCCCTGGAAGAGACTTAAGGAGGCAATATGTTCATACGTAATATCTGGTACATCGCGGGCTGGGCAAAAGACATTGTGGATGAGCCTGTGGCCCGGCGCATTTGCGATGAACCCATCGTGCTGTTTCGCTCCAAGCAAGGCAAGGTTGGGGCTCTCGAAGATAAATGCTGTCATCGGGGTGCGCCGTTGTCGCTGGGCTCGGTTGTGGATAGTGGGCTGGAGTGCGGTTATCACGGCATGGTCATGGATTGTTCCGGTCGTTGCGTGCATATCCCTGGCCAAGAGAAAATCCCCGCGAGCGCAAGGGTGCGCAGTTATCCGGTGGTGGAGAAGGACGAGTTCATTTGGATTTGGATCGGCGACCCTGAAAAGGCCGACGAATCCGCCATCGTGGATTACCCATTCAACAACGACTACGAGAATTGGCCGCACAAGCACGGCTACTACCACATCAAGGCCGACTACAAACTGCTGGTCGATAATTTGATGGACCTGACGCATTTGGGCTATGTGCACAAAACGACCATCGGCGGGGATCCGGACACTCATGTCACCGCCCATATGGAAACCGTTCCCACGGAAAAAGGCGTGCGAATCGTGCGGCATATGCCGGACTGCGCGCCGCCTCCGACATACGCGGCCGCTGTTCCATTCAAAGGCAATGTTGATCGCTGGCAGGAGTTCGAGTTCGTGACGCCAGGCCACGTTATTCAGTGGAGCGGTGCCGTCGATGCCGGCCAGGGCGCATTCGAGGAGAATGGCAACCGGGCGGGCGGCTTCTCGTTGCGTGTCTTCCACGGGGCAACGCCTGAAACGAAATCAAGCTGCCATTATTTCTGGTCGATTTCCAATGGGTACCGTCAGGATGACCCGCAAGCGACGCAGCACTTGTTCGACGATGTGTCAAAGGCTTTTCGCGAAGACAAAGCTATGATCGAAGCACAACAACTTCGGTTAGATGAAAGTGGCGAGGACGGCCTGGTCTCGATTGTTCACGACCGAGGCCGAATTCAGATGCGCCGAAAAATCGAGGGATTGATAGCGGCGAGCGCGGCTTAGTAGGGATAGGGAAGAGGTCATCTGATACGAGAACGAGGGCACAGAGCGCGTTGTGGCTGAAGTGGATGGCGGCTGCTAGCGGCCATCCACTTCTTGGCGTTTGACGCCTTTTAGAAAGCTGCGCAGCAAGTCGTCCAACTGCGCGCGTTGCTTGTCCGTCAAGGATGCGACCAATCGTTGTTGCGTCTGTACATGAGCGGAAACTGCTTCTTCAATGAGGGCATGTCCTTTGGCCGAGAGCGAGACCAGAAGGCTGCGGCCATCTTGTGGGTTGGGAACCCTCTCGACCAAACCGGCTTTCTCAAGCTGGTCAATGCGATTGGTCATGGTTCCCGAGGTGACCAGGGTGGATGCCATCAGGTTGCTTGGCGACAAGGCGTAAGGCGGGCCAGAGCGGCGCAAGGTCGCCAGCATATCGAAGCTTGCCGCATTTAAGCCGTGCGCGGCGAATGTTTTATCCATGTCGCGCGACAAATGATGCCAAAGCAATTTGATGCGCCCCAGCGTCCCCATCGAGGAGACGTCGAGATCTGGACGCTCTTGATGCCACTGCTCAAGAATGAGGTCTACATGATCCATAAGGAGATTATGCCTCTAAATATCTTGACCTCAAGTTATTGCACGGTTAACTTGAGGTCAAGTTAAATTTCCGGGTAAGGTGGTTGTGCATGACGGCGCAACAAAATACGCAGCATCGCCCGCATACGTGGTGGCTGCCACTGCTCCTGCTTCTGGCCGGGGGAACACTGCTGGGTCTATCGACCAACGTGGGGAAGCTGGCGGTCGATATTGGATTGACCCCGCTCGCTTTCCTGGCCTGGTCCACAAGCGGCGCGGCGGCGATTCTGCTGATGCTGGCCCGGCTGCGCGGCTGTCTGCCGCCCATCAACAAGCCGGCACTGCGGTACTACGCCGTATCCGCTTTTGTCGGCGTGGCCGCCGCCAACTTTATCTTTTTCTCGGCCATCCCTCATGTGGGTGCAAGCTATGTGGCGCTGATGATCACGTTGCCGCCGCTGTTGACGTATATCGGCGCGTTGGCCCTTGGAATGGAACGCTTCCAGATGGTCAGGGCGGTGGGGGTCATGGCCGCCCTTGCAGGCGCAGCGTTTCTGGCTATTAGTCAACTGGTGATGCCCGATACCAATATGTTCTGGATACTCCTGGTTCTGGTGGGCCCGATTCTACTGGCCATTGGCAATATCTACCGCACATTGTATTGGCCGGCAGGCGTTTCCGCTGATGCGCTTGCACCGGGGATGGTGATCGTTGCTGCGCTGATGTTGTTGTCGGTCGCAGTGCTTCCCGGCTATTCGCTGACCGTCCCCTGGGATCGAGGCTTGCCGATTATTTTGATAATTGTGCAGGCCGTGATTTTCGCCGGACAGTTTCAGTTGCTGTTTCTGCAACAAAAGATCGGCGGCCCCGTTTTTTTAAGCCTGTTCGGATCAGTGGGCGCAGTGGTTGGCGTGCCGGTGGCGATCTTCCTGCAAAATGAAGCGCCACCAGAAGGCCTGATGCCTAGCGTGCTCCTGATCGGCATTGGTGTCGCCTTGGTGACGCTTGGCCAGGTAAAGGCAAGAGCGGCGGCGGCTTGATTACGCCATGCCGCCGGCTTTTACACCTGCTGGAATCAATACCCCCCCGCAGGCGGGGAAAGCGTGCATGCCGGATTACGCCTTTGATGCAACCGGGTCGCGCTGCATGAGTTGCACGACCAGGTAAACCACGAGACCCACGGCCAGGACTTCCCACAGGCCGGTAACAATGGTCGTTATCCCCAGTACGATGGCGACAATGGAACCGATGGATAGCGCGCTATTGCGTCGGCTGAGCAGCGCGCCGATGGAGATGCCGATAAGTATGACGGCGAGGATCTGGATAATGTAATGCACGGGGCCCCCTTTTATTGGTTTGAAGCAGCGGGCCTATACGTTTTCAGCCCGCGCTGTCGTTCATCCGGAACGAGCTGAGTGTAGCATTGAGCGCGGCCAGGCGCCGCCTGGCCGGCCGATTCCTCTAGTTTTCGGACTGCAGCGCGTTGGCCACCTGATGGTGTTGCAGCCAGTCGTCGCGGCGGGCGAAAAGGTCGGGCACCAAGGCGTTGGCGCGGTCGATCAGTTCGCGTAGATCGGCGCTTTGCAATTGTCCCCCATCCACCAGGATCCGCCCATCCACCATGGTCAGGTCGACATCGCCCCCTTGCACGGCATGCACCAGGTTGTGGTGAAGGTTCTGCAGTTTGCCGCTGGAAATAAGTGGGGTCAGGCGCGGCGTGTCGGTGCGTACGGCGATCAGGTCGGCTGCTTTGCCGGCTTCCAGCGTACCGATGGTTTGCTCCAGGCCAAGGGCGCGTGCGCCCGTGGAGGTCGCCATATGGCAGATGGACCACGCATCCAGGGCGGCGGCGTCCAGCTTGGAGAACTTGGCCAGCAGCGAGGCTGTTTTCATTTCCTCGAACATATCGAGATTGTTGTTCTCTTTCTCGCCATCGGTTCCCAGGCCCACCGCGACGCCGGCGGCCAGCAAGGCCTCGACCGGCGCGGCGCCGCTGGCCAGCTTCATATTGCTGATGGGGTTGTGGGCCACGCCCACCTTGCGGTTGGCCAAAATGGCAATTTCCGATTCGGAGAGCCAGACACAGTGCGCCAGCAAGACGCGGTGGGCATCGAGCAGGCCGAACTTCTCCAGGGCTTCCACAGGCCGCATCTGATAGCGTCTTTCGGTCTCCTCGACGTCGAAGTGGCTTTCATTGCTGTGAGTGTGCAGCCCGGTCTGGTAGTGCTGGCTCATGGCGACCGCGCGCTTCCATGCCTCGGGCACGACGTAGAACATGTGCTCCATGCCGACCCAGACGTTGATGCGGCCGTCGGCCTTGCCATGCCATTCTTTAAGCAGGGCTTCGTTAGTGTCCAGTGTCTCGAAGTAATTGTGGTTGGGATGCTCGCCGACATAGGGCACCAGCAGCGCCCGTATGCCCAGGCCCTGCGCGGCGCGTGCGCTGCCGGCCATATGCCTCCACATGTCGACGATGGTGGTGGTGCCCGACAGCAGGGCTTCGGCGTAGCAAAGCCAGGAAGCCGCTTCCGCTTCCTGCGGGTTCAGCACACGGTGCATGGGGTCGATGAATTGCTGCAGCCAATCCCAAACGGGCAGGCCTTCGGCGGTGCCGCGCAACAGCCCCGAGTGGCAATGGGTGTTGATCAGACCGGGCATCAGCAGGCGATCCGCCAGGTGGCGGGCGGCGGCTTCTGGGTATTGTTCGCGCAATGCTGCCGCGCTTCCCACGTCTTTGATCCGGCCATTGGCGATCACTACCGCGCCGTCGTCAATGACTGGGTTGCCGGGCGTCATGGGCAGGACGTAGTCGGCGGACAAGAGTTGTGCTGTCATAACTTGCTATTCTCAATAATAAGGTTCGGGCTCGCGCCGCCGCTGACGGCGGAGCCAAAGGGCGTTGAGGCCAGGCAACGGGTTAGAGCTTGCTGGATACGCCGCTGACGTAGTAGTCCATCTTGTTCAGGTCTTCGTCGCTCATGACTTCGCCTGCGGCCACTCGTTCTTTGCCGCTTTGGTCGACGACCGGGCCGGCAAATGGATGCAGGCTTCCGTTCTTAAGCTCGCCTTCCAGTTTCTCGACCAGGGCGCGCACATCGTCCGGCACCGACGCGTTCAGCGGCGCGACTTTGATCATGTCTTCTTTGAAGCCGCCGTACAGGTCCGTGGGTTTCCACGTGCCGTTCAGCACGTCTTGGACGGTGTCCGTGTAGTAGTCGCCCCACGAGCTGATCATGGCCGTCAACTGGGCCTTGGGCCCGTACTCAGACATGTCGGAATGGTGGCCGAAGGCATGCACGCCTTGTTCTTCCGCGGCCTGGATGACGGCGGTGGAGTTGGTGTGATGCGTCAGCATGTCGGCGCCTTCTGAAACCAGGGCGATGGCGGCATCGCGCTCTTTGCCCGGGTCATACCAGGAGCTCGTCCAGATGACGCGAACTTCCGCATCTGGATCGACGGACCGCATTCCCTGCGTGAAGGCATTGATGCTTTGCAGCACTTCGGGAATGGGGAAGCTGGCCACAATGCCCGCAATACCCGACTTGGACATCTTGCCGGCGATGACGCCGTCGAGATAGCGGCCTTCGTAGAAACGGATGTTGTAGGTGCCGACGTTCTTGGCCTGTTTGTAGCCCGAATTATGCAAGAACACGACATCGGGAAACTGTTTTGCCACCCGGATGGTGGGGTTCATGTAGCCGAAAGCTGTGGTGAAGATGATTTTGTGGCCGCTATTGGCCAGGTCGCGAATCACCCGCTCGGCATCGTTGCCTTCGGGAACGTTTTCAACGTACTTGGTCTCGACCTTGCCCGCCAAGGCTTCTTCCATTTGCTTGCGGCCCTGGTCGTGCTCGTAGGTCCAACCGGCGCCGCCGATCGGGCTGACGTAGACAAAGCCAACTTTGACGGGGTCGTCGGCCAGCGCAGGCGCAGTCATGCCCAACGAACCGGCGACCATGCCAAAACAGAGCGCCTTGAGGGAGCGGCGCAGAAGAGAATGGGTTCGATAGTGCTTCTTATCGTACTGTGAGGACGTATGCATTCGATTTCCTTTGGTCAGGATGGGTTAAGAGCACAACTAGTGTTTAACAGGCCCTAGGACTGCCCGATTGAATTCTTCTGTAGGGCATGGAAGTATTCTGAGTTCATCCCTCGATAGAGTAAAATGGGATTCCATCGGTTTTTTCGATATCACAGGTGCTGCAGCGATGCGTTTCTCCTTCGAGCAACTGCGAATGTTTACAGTGGTGGTGGAGACCGGCTCGTTCTCGGCGGCGGCTCGCCAACTGAATAAGGCGCAGTCCACGGTCAGCAGCGCCATTGCGGGGCTGGAAATCGACCTGGCGGTTGAGTTGTTCATCCGTACGGGCCGAAACCCCATACCCACCGCCGCAGGACGGGCTTTGTACGAGCAGGCCGCTGCTTTGCTCGAGCGCTGCCAGGCGTTTGAAGCGCAAGCTGATGGCTTGGCCGAAGGCAATCCCACCGAGCTGAATCTGGCCATCGAAGTTCCGTACAACATGGTCATGCCGGTTTTGAAAGGCTTCGAGCGGCAATACCCCTACGTCGATCTGACCATACGCCATCCAGTCTATGGCGACGTCAGCGAACTGGTCTTGCGCGGCGACGTTGTGCTGGGGATTGCCTTTTCCCAGATCAATTATCCGGCGGGTCTGGCGTTCGTACGGCTGGGCAGCCTGGTCATGACCCATGTGGTGGAAGCCGGGCACCCGTTGGCAAGCCAGTCGGCCATCAGTTTTGCCGAACTTGAGCGGCATCGCAGGCTGACGTTCAGCGCACACGTCAACAAGTTGCCCACGGCGGAATACTTGCGCGCCGCGCAAACCTGGCGTGCGGAAAACTATATGGCGCTGCTTGAAATGGTCAGGGCGGGCATGGGCTGGGCCACCGTGCCGCGCCAATTGGTCCAGAATTCGCTGAGCCGGGGGGCTTTGGTGGAGCTATCGCTGGCGGCCTACCCGCATACCGATTGGCATGTGGGCGTTGATCTGCTGTGGTCCAAGAAAACGCGTTTCAATCGGGTCGAGCAGTGGCTTAAAAGCAGTTTTGAAGCACAACCCATTTCTGATGCGATTGAAGGTCAGCGCATCAATCCAGGAGTTTCATCATGAACGATTCAGTGCCCCGTAACCCTGCAGTGGCCGACGTGGCTATCAGCTTGCCGATTGAAGGCATGCATTGCGCGTCTTGCGTGGGCCGGGTGGAAGCCGCGCTCAAGAAAGTGGACGGCGTGGGCGAGGTGTCGGTCAATCTGGCCACCGAGCGGGCCGAGGTGCGCCCCAATGGCGAGCTCGACCGCCTGGGCTTGATTCAGGCGGTGGAGAAAGCGGGTTATCGGGTTCCGGCGACAACGATTGAGTTGGCGGTGGATGGCATGACGTGCGCGTCGTGCGTGGGGCGTGTGGAACGCGCCTTGCAGGCGGTTCCGGGCGTCGCCGAAGCAGCAGTGAATCTGGCGACGGAACGCGCAACGGTGCGTGGCACCGCCGACGCGGCTACGTTGGCCAAGGCGGTCGAGGCGGCCGGCTATCCCGCCAGGCCCGCACAGCTTGGGTCGGTCGCGGACAACGACGAGGCGCTTGCAAAAAAGGATGCTGAACGCGGCCGGCTGAAACGCGATTTCTGGATTGCCGCCGTGCTTGCCTTGCCAGTGTTTGTGCTGGAAATGGGCTCGCATATGATTCCTGGTGCGCATGCACTAATTGACCGCACCATTGGCACGCAGCAAAGCTGGTACCTGCAATGCGTACTGACCACCCTGGTCATGTTCGGCCCCGGTTTGCGTTTTTACCAGTTTGGCATTCCAGCCCTGGCGCGCCTGGCGCCTGACATGAATTCATTGGTGGCCGTGGGCACCTTGGCCGCCTATGGTTATTCCCTGGTGGCCACCTTCTTCCCGGCCGTGTTGCCGGCGAGCACGATCAATGTGTATTACGAAGCGGCTGCCGTCATCATTGCGCTGATCCTGCTGGGCCGGTTTCTCGAGGCGCGCGCCAAGGGGCGCACGTCCGCGGCGATCCAGCGGCTGGTCAGCCTGCAGGCCAAGACGGCTCGTGTGCGCCGCCAGGGGCAAACGACAGACCTCCCCATTGCCGATGTCGTGCCGGGCGACATCATCGAGGTCAGGCCAGGTGAGCGGGTGCCGGTCGACGGCGACGTCATCGAAGGCGAAAGCTATGTCGACGAATCGATGATTTCCGGCGAGCCTGTGCCGGTCAGCAAGTCGGCAGGCGGTTCGGTCGTGGGGGGTACGGTGAACCAGACGGGCGCCTTTGCCTTTCGAGCCACCGCTGTTGGCGGACACACCGTGCTGGCGCAGATCATTCGCATGGTCGAACAAGCCCAGGGTTCGAAGCTGCCCATCCAGGCCATGGTCGACAAAGTGACCATGTGGTTTGTGCCGGCGGTGATGGCCGCCGCGCTGTTGACGTTTGTCGTTTGGCTCATTTTTGGGCCGTCGCCTGCTTTGACGTTTGCCTTGGTCAATGCCGTGGCGGTGCTGATTATCGCGTGTCCTTGCGCCATGGGCCTGGCGACCCCCACTTCTATCATGGTGGGCACCGGCCGGGGGGCGGAAATGGGCATTCTGTTTCGCAAGGGCGAAGCCTTGCAGTTGCTCAAGGATACGCGCGTCGTGGCGGTGGATAAAACCGGCACGCTGACCGAGGGCCGCCCCACGCTGACTGATCTGGAGGTGTCCGAGGGGTTTGAGCGCGACAGCGTCCTGGCGCAGGTTGCGGCGGTTGAAGCCTTGTCCGAGCATCCGATTGCCCGCGCCATTGTGCTTGCGGCTGAAGAGGCGCAGCTTGTGGTCCCGGCGGTCAGTAGTTTCGAGTCGGTTACCGGTTTTGGCGTGCGCGCCAAGGTGGATGGCCGGTCGGTTGAAATCGGCGCGGACCGCTTCATGCGCGAGCTGGGCCTGGACCCTGCCGTGTTCGCCGCGACGGCCGAGCGCCTTGGGCACGAGGGCAAAACACCGATGTATGCCGCCATCGACGGTCGTCTGGCCGCGATCGTGGCCGTGGCTGACCCGATCAAGTCCAGCACCCCGCCGGCCATCAAGGCCTTGCACGAACTAGGCTTGAAGGTGGCCATGATTACGGGCGACAATGCCCGCACGGCACAAGCCATTGCGAACCGCCTGGGTATTGATGAAGTCATTGCCGAGGTGTTGCCCGACGGCAAAGTCGATGCCGTACGCAAGCTGCGCGCCGAGCATGGCGTTGTAGCTTTCGTGGGCGATGGCATTAACGACGCGCCGGCGCTGGCGGAAGCCGAGGTGGGGCTAGCGATCGGCACGGGAACGGATATCGCCATCGAAACAGCTGATGTGGTGTTGATGTCGGGCAGTTTGCTGGGTGTGCCCAATGCGATTGCCTTGTCCAAGGCAACGCTCGGAAATATTCAGCAGAACCTTTTCTGGGCGTTTGTCTACAACACGGCCTTGATCCCGGTCGCCGCCGGTGTGCTGTATCCTGCCTGGGGGGTACTGCTATCGCCTGTGTTTGCTGCTGGCGCCATGGCGCTGTCCAGTGTGTTCGTACTGGGCAACGCGCTGCGCCTGCGCCGGGTTCAGCCCTGGGTGGACGACATGAAGCCCAAGGCAGCACCGCAAGCGGCGGCCGCCTCGCCGACGTGATCACGCTATAAGGAATGCCATGAGCACAACCCGCCCAAGTTTGAACGTGTCCGCGATCTCGACCGACTGGCGCGGTGTGGCGCTGTCGAACTTCGGCCTGTCGCCGTTCATCCTGGACGGCGTTCTGTTCGCCTCAATCGAAGGGTTTATCCAGGGCATCAAGTTTCCGGAAGACGACCCGCGCAGGGCACAGGCCTTTCAGTCCAGCGGCATCGAGGCCAAGCAATTCAGCGACCTGGCGGATCGCAGCGGGGCCTACTGGGCGGCTGTCCGCATACCCTATGGGTCGCCCGAGCACCACCAACTGATCAAGCGCGCTATCCGGGCCCGCATCAAGCAATCTGCGGGTTTGCGCCAAGTGCTGATCGCCACTGACGGATACACCTTGATCCATGACACCGGGCATGGACCCGACGCGCCCACAACGTCGCTGCCGGCGTCCGTCTTTTGCAGGATCCTCACCGAGCTTCGCGGTGAATTGCTCGCGAACCAGTGTATTGCCACCCTTGCACGCAGATAGGTTTTTTTGTAACCTTTATTACATAGGGTAAAGACTGTGTCCTGGTAAACCGCCAACCCATTGGCACGTCATGAATTCACTTTACAAAGTTACGCTCTCTGTTGCGCTGGGGCTGTGCGCCAGTTCGGCTTGGGCAATTGATCAACGTTTTGCCGCTGGTCCAGATGGCCGTTCTGTGTTCGAAGTTCGGTTTTTCGATGTGGGCGAAGGGCCTTTCATGTGGAACAGGGGCGAGCCGGCGATTTCCACATGGACCTTAAACACAGTGCAAAAGGCCAATGTGATGGCGTCCATACGCTACTGGGCGCAGATCATCCGGCCGGCCCCCGGCGTGGCCCCCACAGTCATCAATGTGGGCACCAGCAACGACGAAAACGCGTTTGGCAGCAGCGGGACAGTCCTGGATGGCGATTATCTGATCAGCAACGCTCAGGCCAGCCTCCAGGGCAAGCCCGCGGGAGAACTGACGTTCGATTCACATGCCCAGTTCCTGATGGGTGTGCTGAATTTCAATCCCGACCCTTATGTGCCTTCGCAATTGCCGCGTCCCACCAGCGGCCTGGATCTGACGGCCGTCGCTTTTCATGAGCTGGCCCACGGGTTGGGCGTAGCCAACAAGTACCAGGTGGCGCGTTCAGACGGCTTCCTTGCCTATCGGTTCGGGCCGGAGCTGAATGACTGGAACCGGCATATGCGCGACGACAACGGTAACCCGGCGCGGCCTTTGCAGGAAGTCGTCTGTCCGCCCGGCCTGTGCAATGTGGACTACTCTCCCGAAAGATTCGACGTACGCAAGGACCAGGCCTACCTGACCGGGCCGCATGTTCAAGAGGCGCTTGACGGCGGCCTGCGCGGCATACCGCTAAAGATCACCAACGAAAGTGGGCGACTGGATTCCGATTTCATGAGCCATCTGGAATTGAAAAATAGCCTGATGAGCCATCAAGCCTATCGCAATTACACCAATATGATGGAAGCCGAGGTGGCCCTGATGCAGGATTTCGGCTACGACATCGATCGCCGCAATTTCTTCGGCTACTCCGTTTATGGAAGCAACCTGCATGTGGTGAACAACCATGGCTATTTCCGGCGCAATGCGCAAGGCACGGCCTATCTCCCAGGCCGCTACAATACGGCCACATTGGGCCTGGGCCTACATATTTATGGAAGCTACAACACGGTGCATCAGCAGGCCGACCTGCTGACCCGGGGCGGCGGGGGGGCGGGAGTCCGCGTGGATGGCGAAGGCAATACTCTGGTGATTCAGCCCGGTGTGCGTGTGTTTGCTGATGGAGTGAACGGACGCGGCCTGATGTTTACCTATGGCAAGGGTCATCAGTTGGTGCAGCGTGGCCAAGTGCAGGCTCTGGGGCCGGGCGGAATAGCCGCCAATTTTGATTTCGGCAACAACGCCTTGGGCAACGATGGTGGATGGGGCGATTATCGAGGTTCCTACATTCATGTGGTGGAGGGCTTCGTTCAGTCGCCTTTGCTGGACGAGCTCAACGGCGCCTTGGTCAGCCGGTTCGACCTGACGGGCAGTTTGGCCGGGCGCGCCGCCGCCATTTATATTTCGCCCAATGCCTTGGTGGAAAACATCAACATCATGCAGGGCGCGCATGTGCTGGGTGACATTTACTCCCTGTATAACGAACCGGATCCCAGCGGGCAATTGCGTCTCACGCGGCTCAGTTTTGGCCAGGCGGCCGATTCGACCGGCCGTGCCACCGGCAAGCCGGACCCGGGTTTCGACTTTGTTTACAGCGGCAACATACAAGGCGGCAATCTGACGTTGGTCGCTCAGGGCGGGCATACAGCCTTGAACGGCGACCACCTGGTGCATAACCTGACGGTCGAGCCAGGCGCGCGGCTTTCTGGAAACAGCCACTACACCCTACGCCCGGGCCAGTCCTTCGTTAACCAGGGGACGGTGGCGCCGGGCAATTCCATCGGCCGCATTGCGATCGAAGGCGACTATCGGCAAGAGCCGGGGGCCGTACTGTTGATGGAGGTCGACGGCAGTGGGGCGCACGATGTTCTGTCGGTCAGCGGGTCAGCCGCTCTGGACGGCAGCCTGGTGGTGGCGCCCGAGGCCGACTGGTACACCACGAGTTGGGCGTTGCGCTCCACCGATCTTGTGCAGGCGGCATCCGTTACGGGCGCCTTCAGCGAGGTAGACAGTCTGCTAAGCTCGCCGACCCTGCAGTTGGATGGGCGGTTGCTGAGCGATGGCGCCTATCAGTTCGCGATGAAGCGGTCGAGTACGGCGTATAGCCGCCATGCGCGTACCGACAATGCCAGGCAAGCAGGGCAGGCGTTGGACACCCTGGTTGCCGGCGCCGGCGACGACATGGGGCCGCTTTTCCAGGCGCTGGACTTTTCTGCGCCGGATGGCAGCACGGTAGCCCATGCGTTGCAGCAGCTTTCGCCCGAAGCCTATAGCACGATGTTTGCCGGCTCGCTGACCAGAGAGCATCAAATCACCGACATGCTGGCGGCCAATCGCCGGTCGCGGGTGGGCTCGGGGCGCGACTGGAATGTCTTTGCACTTCCCTTCGGCGCAGGTTTCCATCAGCAAGCGCGTGGATCACTCGTGGCGTATGACGCCACGAGTTATGGCGCGGTCTTCGGCCTGGAGGGAACCCGTGGGGCCAATCGCGAATGGACAGTAGGCATGCACGGAGCCATCAGCGAGCAAACCGTGTCGGCCGGCGGCGCCCATGACGCCAAAGGCAAGTCCACCACCTTGAACCTTGGTGTGCAGGCCGACTACCGGCCCGAGGCGTGGGGCGGCTATCTGTTTGGCCAGGGCCGGCTGGGCATCGAGGACGCCCGCATGACACGGCGCATTCGCTTCGGTGCATACTCGGCCGGCAATCGCGTCAGCTGGACGGGTTACAGTGCCGCGGTTGTTGCCGGCGGCGGCTATCGATGGAAGGTCGGCGAGGGACTAAGCATAGGCCCCGTGGCGTCGTTAAGTTATACTTGGCTGTCGCGACCAGGCAGCACCGAGTCGGGCGATGACGCATCCCGCCTTCAGCTTTCCTCGGCCCGCTTCCATTCGCTGCGTTCCAGCATCGGCGTAGGCGGAGAATATGCGCTTACACGACAAAACGGCGCCGTGTTGAATGTCGATTTCAGGCTTGCTTGGGACAGAGAACTGCTGGACAAGCGCCTGGTTCAAGCGGCCCGTTTTGCCGGCTACCCGGCCACTGTGTTCAGTAGTGCGAACACAGTTCTGGGCCGGGATTCACTGGGCCTCCGGGCAGGGCTGCGCTACGATGCAGGCAACGATCTGACGATAGGTTTTGGCGTTGCCACCCAGCTGCGGTCGGGCTATAGCTCGTTCGAGGGGAATTTAGCGCTAAGCAAGCGCTTCTAGCCCAGCCCGACCTGACACAGGATACTAGTGCTCGGCGCTGATCTTGCGCGGAAAGGCCATCAGGCAGATCAAGGCTGAAACGGCCGCGCATGCCAGCATCAGTAGAATCAGGCCGAAGCTGCCCCAATAAGCCAAAGCTCCGGAAATTCCCGTGACGACAGCGCCCGCCCCGAACTGCATGGACCCCATCAAAGCCGAGGCGGTGCCTGCCAATTCCCTTTGCTCCATGAGCGCCAACTGACTGCCGGTGGGCATGATGAAGCCCAAGAGGGAGACGGTGATGAAGAGTCCGGCGCACAGGACGAAAAGATTGGATTGCCCACTGGCCAGGTAGATAAAGAGCAGCAGCAAGATGACGAAATAGCCGGTGTTTGTCATTTGATAGGCTTTAAGCGGGCCGACGCGGCGATGCAGCAGCGGGTTCAGCAGGGCGGCGGCCAACAAGCCCAGGGCGTTGACACCGAAGAGCAGGCTGAATTGCGTGGGCGATAGCGAGTATTCCGAGATGAACACGCTGGCCGACCCCGCGATGTAGGCGAAAAAGCCGGCTTGCGCAATGCAAAGCGCCAGCACAAAAGGAATGAACCGTTTGTCGGCCAGTATGCGGCCGTAGTTGTGCAAGGTACGGGCCAGTACAACGTTGCGGCGGCTGGCCATGTCTCGAGTTTCCGGCAGCAGCAGGGCGGCGGCCAGCATGGTCAGAACGCCATAGACGGCAAGCGCCCAGAAAATGGTGCGCCACGACCCCAACTCTTGCAGGAAGCTGCCCAGCATGGGAGCGACGATGGGGCACAGGCCGAGCACAGCCAGGACCAGAGACATCATTTTGCCGATGCCCGCGCCGGTGAAGGCATCCCTGACGATTGAAAAGGCAATCACCATGCCTATCGAACCACCCAGGCCCTGAATAAAACGCAGCCAGTGCAACTGCGCCACCGTGGTCGCCATGGCGCAGCCTATCGAACCCAGCACGAAGATGCTCAAGCCCAAATAAATCAAGGGCTTGCGGCCGAACTTGTCGGAAAGCGGGCCGTAGGCAAGCTGCCCGATCATCAGGCCGACGAAGAACGTCATCAGGCTTAGCTGGATCGCGCCTTCGTTGGTGTTGAGAAGAACGGCCATGTCCGGAATGCTGGGCAGGTACATGTCGATGCCCAGGGGGCCGGCAGCGCTCAGTATGCCAAGTACGATGGGCATGGAGCGTTTGGTGGGGGTGGTCATAGGACAACTTTAAAGTGGAAAGGCTGGCAAAGCAAAGCCCTCTACTATGACACCATTGCCCCCCTCTGGGCGTATGTGACCCCGATCAGAATTGGTACGCGCCGCTGATGCCCGCCACCCAGTTTCGACCCGGTGCGGGTTCATAGTAGCGGCCAAAGCCGGCATTGATAATGGCGGAGCCCGCATAGTGCCGGTTAAAGACATTGTCGACGCGTGCGAACGTACTGATTTCCCAGTCGGCGACGCGCCATTGGTAGCCCGCGTGCGCGGCGGCAATAACATATCCGGGGGCAGATTGGTCGTTCTGGTCGTTCACGTAAATCTTGCTCAGGTAGCGGCCTTCAATGCCTATGCGCCAGCCTGTGGGAGGCTGCCAGGATACGGCGGCAAACAGTGATTGCCTGGCGGTTCCGGGAATGCGATTGCCTGAAGGGATGAAATTGCCGGGCGTGGCCTGGCCTGCGTAAAAGCTGTCGCGGTAGGTGGCGTCCAGCCAGGTATACGCCAGTTGCGCGTGCCAGTGGCGGGCGATTTCCCCGTTCCAGGCCAGTTCGAACCCATTGCGAAGCGTGCGCCCGGCGTTGCGGTAGGTGGTCCGGCCTCCTTCGGACTCGGCATTCACGATTTCGTTTTCCGTGCGCACCTGAAACAGCGCGGCGGTCAGCAGCCCGTCGCCCACGTGCGCTTTGGCGCCGATTTCCACGCTGGTGTTCAGGGACGGTTGCAAGGCAAGATTCAAACCCGGCTGTCCACCCGGGCGGTAGGAGATTTCATTGAATGTCGGTGTCTCGAAGCCGCGGCCGATGGCGGCATACAGGCTTAGGTCGTCCGTGGCCTGGTAGTGCAGGGACGCCATGGGCAGTGCTTTGCTGTAGCGCGCGGAGCCGCTGTCGTCGCCATTGCCGGAAGCAAGGTAGTGGTCGTGCGAATCGAAATGGACCGTGCTGTAGCGCACGCCGGCATCCAGCGTCCACCGATCGGCGAATTCCCAGGAAGCCTGAAGATAAGGGTCAAGGTTCCACAAGTCGTTGGTTTCGCTGCGGCGCAGTGCACCTTTGATGCCCAGTTGGCTGCCGATAAAATTTTCATAGCCCAGCCGCTTTTCCCTCAGGGTGTCGTAGGCGATGCCTGCGATCAGCGTGAACGGCCGGCCTGACAGCGCAAGGTGTCCGATCCAGCGGGCATCCATGCCGCCGTAGTTGCGCGTCAGATCAATGACGCCCCCTGAATGCGTCGAGGGAAGCTGACTGCTTACTGGTATCGCCAGGAATTGTTCAGTTTTGCGCTGGCCATAATAGGCCATCAGCCGCAGGTCGCTGGTGGCATTCAGTCGCCGTTCGTACACCAGGCCGCCTTGCGATTGGCGGACGCTTTTGCGCGTGTTGAACACTAAGGCGTTGGGGGCGGCGTCGCGCGGGGAATCCATGAACTCGTCGTAGGTCAGTCCTTGAGGGTCTTGCGCTTTCACGTCCACGCTGTTAAGCACCAGTGTCAAGGTGCTTGCGTCGTCCAGCGTGTAGTCCAGTTTGGCATTGGCCAGATTCTTGCGGGCGGCGCTGTGAGCGCGATAGCCGTCCGTTGTGTAGCGATTGAGGCTAAGTACATAGCCCAGGGCGCCCGCGCCTTCCCCGCTGGAACCGCTGGCTTTTAGAGCATAACGGCGCTGATTGCCGCTGCCGGCGGTAAAGCGGGATGATAATTCCAGGGGGCCGCTGCCGTCTTCGGTGAAGGTCTGGATGACGCCGCCCGACGAGTTTCCGTAGAGCGCGGAAAATGGGCCGCGCAGCACTTCCACGCGATCAATCGAGGCAATGTCGATATTGGAGGTTTGCCCTTGCCCGTCCGGCATGGTGGCGGGAATGCCGTCTACATACAGACGTAGGCCCCGCACCCCAAACGTTGAGCGCGAGCCGAAACCGCGTATGGAAACCTGCAAGTCCTGCGCATAGTTTTGCCGGTTCTGGATCAGCATGCCTGGCACGCCACCCAGGCTTTCGGATAGGTTGACCTGCATTTGGTTCAGGCGCATCAGTTCGCCGTCGACCAGGCTGACGGAGGCGGGCAGGTCGAATTCTGGGCGTTCAATCTGCGTGCTTCTGATGGTGACAGGGGCTAGGGTGGTCACGGCGGAGGCAGCGGGTGGCGTCGTGCTTTCCTGGGCGCTTAAACTGAAGGGCGGACACAGCAGGCAGATCCCGAGGGCCGGTAGGCGGAGCGCATGGATCAAGCGATCAGGCTTTACAGGTTCTAGCATACGCGCCAGACCTGACCCGCTTGGCGACGCGTGAAGACGACAGTTTCTGCGATAAGCAACGAATTTTTCCGGAACACGATATATTTACTTTCGCCGCCTGGACGCACCATGCTACGTTGCGAATTCTCGCGATAGCTACGGCTATCGCTGCGGTTCGCGCCTTGCCTGACAAGCCCAGGCATCCGAATATAAGTGCACAATTAACCAAACAGGACACCAGGTCTGGACAGACCTTGTACATTTGATGGACTATCGGGTCTATTAGCATGGCGCCACGCTGTCGTGGCACGGATTAGGAGTACTCACCAATGAGCATACTGTATGACGAACGCGTTGACGGCATTTTGCCGGATATCGATAAAGCGCTTGTCTTGCAAGAACTAACAACATTGCTGCCCGATCTCCAGGTATTGCACGAGGTCGAGGACCTTAAGCCCTTTGAGTGCGATGGTCTGTCGGCGTATCGCACCGTGCCCATGCTGGTGGTTTTGCCCGAAACGATCGAGCAGGTACAAGCCCTATTGAAGTTTGCATCAGCAAGCGGGGTGCCTGTTGTGGCGCGAGGTGCGGGAACCGGGCTCTCGGGCGGCGCGCTGCCGCTCGAGAAAGGGATCTTGCTGGTCATGGCCCGCTTCAATCGTATCCTGTCCATCGACCCGGATGCCGGCGTGGCCCGCGTGCAGCCTGGGGTGCGCAATTTGGCGATTTCCCAAGCCGTGGCGCCCTTCGGGCTTTATTATGCGCCCGACCCGTCCTCCCAGATTGCCTGTTCGATCGGGGGGAATGTGGCTGAAAACGCAGGGGGCGTGCATTGCCTGAAATATGGCCTGACACTGCACAACATCCTGCAGGTCAAGGTGTTGACGATAGATGGGGAAGAGCTGACGTTAGGCTCCGAGGCGCTGGACAGCCCCGGCTTCGACTTGGTTGCCCTGTTTACGGGGTCGGAAGGCATGTTGGGCATCGTCACCGAAGTGACGGTCAAGCTATTGGCCAAGCCGCAGACGGCGGTTGTGCTTCTGGCCAGTTTCGACGATGTTGAAAAGGCCGGCGCCGCTGTCGCGCAGATTATCGGCGCGGGCATCATTCCAGGCGGCCTTGAAATGATGGATAACCTGGCGATCCGGGCGGCCGAAGATTTCGTGCAGGCGGGCTATCCGGTCGAGGCGCAAGCCATTTTGTTATGTGAGCTGGACGGGTCGCAGATCGACGTGCAGGAAGACTGTGCCCGGGTCGACAGCATTATGCGCGCCGCCGGCGCAACCGACGTGCATATATCGCGTAACGAAGCCGAGCGGCAGCGTTTCTGGGCAGGCCGCAAGAATGCCTTCCCTGCAGTGGGCCGTATTTCGCCGGACTATTACTGCATGGATGGCACCATCCCGCGCAGGGAGCTGCCCCGTGTGCTTAAAGGGATTGCCGACTATTCGCAGGAATATGGCCTGCGGGTGGCCAATGTGTTTCACGCGGGCGACGGCAATATGCACCCCTTGATACTGTTCGATGCCAACCAGCCGGGGGAAATGGAGCGCGCTGAAGCGATTGGCGCCCGAATACTTGAACTGTGTGTCGAGGTGGGTGGAACCATCACTGGGGAACACGGCGTTGGTCGCGAGAAAATCAATCAGATGTGTGTGCAGTTCAATAGCGACGAGCTGGAGTATTTCCACGCTCTGAAAGCCGCGTTTGATCCGGACGGCCTTCTGAACCCCGGCAAGAATATACCCACCTTGAACCGCTGCGCCGAATTCGGCGCCATGCACGTACACCAAGGGCAGGAGCGATTCCCGGAGCTGGAGCGTTTCTGATGAGCGACAACGATTCTTCAATGGACAACAGCGGACATCTGCTTGAACAGGTAAGGCAGGCACTGGACAGCGGCACGCCCTTAAGCATACGCGGCGGAAATAGCAAGATGTTCCTGGGCCGCAAGGTGGCGGGGCAGGAACTCGACGTGCGCTCGCATCGGGGTGTGGTGTCGTATGACCCCACCGAATTGGTTGTGACGGTGCGGGCAGGCACGCCGGTGGCCCAGTTGGCCCAGGTCCTGGAAGCTGAAGGGCAGATGCTGCCTTGCGAACCGGCGCATTTCGACGGGCTCGCGACGGTGGGCGGCATGGTGGCCAGCGGGTTATCAGGGCCCCGCCGGCCCTGGTCGGGCTCGGTGCGCGACTATGTGCTTGGTTGCCGACTGATCACAGGCCAAGCCAAGCATCTGCGGTTTGGCGGCCAGGTCATGAAGAATGTAGCGGGCTACGACGTGTCGCGCCTGCTGGCCGGCAGCTTTGGCTGCCTGGGTGTGCTGACCGAGGTCTCACTAAAGGTGCTGCCCAAGGCGCGCAAAGCACATACGCTCAGTGTGCCGGTCGACGCGGCGTCGGCATTGAAATCGCTGTCGCAATGGTATCGCGCCGCATTGCCGGTTACCGGTGCCCTATATGCCGGCGATAGGCTGTACGTTCGGCTTGAAGGCGGCTCGGGCTCGGTCGAGGAGGCGTGCGAACGCATTGGCGGCAATGAGGCCGGTTCGGACATCTGGACGGATCTGCGTGAACATCGACTGGCTTTCTTCGACGATGTGCGACCCTTATGGCGGGTGTCCGTGCCGGCCAATACGCCTGTCATCGACCTGCCCGGCGACAGCCTCCTGGATTGGGGGGGCGCCCAGCGCTGGCTGAAAAGCGATGCGCCGGCCCAGCGCGTGCGAGAACTGGCGGCCTCGGCGGGCGGCCACGCCACCTGCTTTACCCCCCACGACGACATCGAACCTTTTCATCCGTTGCCCCAAGCCATGATGCGTTATCAGCGGCAACTGAAAGCCAAGATGGATCCGGCGGGCATATTCAATCCCGGTCGTATGTATCCCGATCTTTGAAGAACAACCATGCAAACCAATTTAAGCGAATCTGCCAAGCAATTGCCTCGTGCCCAAGAGGCCGAGGCCATTCTTCGATCGTGCGTTCACTGTGGCTTTTGCAATGCCACGTGTCCCACCTATCAGTTGCTGGGCGATGAACTGGATGGGCCGCGAGGGCGCATCTATCTGATCAAGGCATTACTGGAAGGCGGCGAGGTCACCGAAAAAAGCCAGTTGCATCTGGATCGCTGCCTGAGCTGCCGTAATTGCGAAACGACCTGTCCCTCGGGAGTCCGCTACCATTCTTTGCTGGACATCGGCCGCGCCGAAATGGATAAGCGCGTGAAAAGGCCAATGAAGCAAAGGCTGGTGCGGGGCGGCTTGCGGTATCTGGTGCCGCGCAAGGCTGTCTTTGGTGCGTTGTTGGGCGTAGGGCAGGCGGTTCGCCCATTGTTGCCGGCCGCGTTGCAAGAAAAAATCCCGGCGCGCGCACCAGCGGCCAAACCCCGGCCTGAAGCGCGGCATGCGCGTACTGTCTTGATGCTGGAAGGTTGCGTCCTGCCGTCACTGTCGCCCAACACCAACGCGTCGGCGGCCCGTGTACTCGACCGGCTGGGCATTAGCGTTATTGCCGCTCCCCAGGCCGGTTGTTGCGGGGCCACCGACTATCACCTGGACGATCAGGAAAAGGGTCTGGAGCGGGCGCGCCGCAATATCGATGCATGGTGGCCCGCGATCGAGGGTGGCGCGCAGGCCATCGTGCAGACCGCCAGCGGCTGCGGCGCGTTCGTAAAGGAATACGGCGATCTGCTGCGCGACGATCCAGCCTATGCGGAAAAAGCGCGGCGCGTCAGCGAACTGGCCAAAGACCTGGTGCAGGTTCTGGGCGAAGAGCCTTTGCATACGCTGAACGTAACGCCAGGATCAACAGTGGCTTTTCATTGTCCCTGTACCTTGCAACATGCGCAAAAGCTGGATGGCGCGGTTGAAGGCGTGCTAGGAAAGCTTGGCTTTCAACTTACGGCCGTTCCCGACTCGCATCTGTGCTGCGGTTCGGCAGGAACGTATTCCATCACCCAGCCCGCACTGGCGCGGCAACTGCGCGACAACAAGCTGGATGCTCTGGAAAGCGGTCATCCCACGGTTATAGCGACGGCCAATATAGGTTGTCAGACGCACTTGAACAGCGCGGGCCGAACGCCGGTAAAGCACTGGATAGAGCTGCTTGAAGAAGCCTTGATTTGAGTACGAAAACAGGGCTGGCGATACCAGTGAGCGTTGCGGTGGCGTCGCTGTAGCGGATGTCGCTGAAGTGCTGAGTTCGTAGCTGCATTGAAGGGATGGGTAGCTTAGTTCAGTAGATCGTCAGGATTCAGAACGCGCCATTGTCCGGGTTCCAGCTCGTCCAGCGCCCACGGCCCGATCCGTACACGCACCAGGCGCAGAGTGGGCAGGCCCACCGCAGCGGTCATGCGCCGCACCTGGCGGTTGCGGCCTTCTTCTATGGTCAGTTCCAGCCAGGATGTCGGAATGCTTTTGCGAAAGCGCACGGGCGGATCGCGAGGCCATATCGACGATGGTTCGTCCAGCCGGCGCGCTCGCGCGGGTCGCGTCTGGCCGTCGTTCAGCAGAACGCCCGAACGCAGGCGTTGTAATTGCTCATCGACCGGCTCGCCCTCGACCTGTGCCCAATACGTTTTGGGCATTTTATATTTGGGGTCGGCAATCCGAGCCTGCAGGCGCCCATCGTTGGTCAGCAGAAGCAGGCCTTCGCTGTCGCGATCCAGCCGTCCGGCGGGATAAACGCCGGGAACGTCCACGAAATCCTTTAACGTAGCCCGACCTTGGTCGTCGCTGAATTGAGTCAGCACGCCAAACGGCTTGTTGAGCATTAACAAAGTGAGCGTGCGTGGCATAGTGGTATGGCTATGTTTCATGATGGAAATATATATTATTTTTTATGGCTGGCCTTAACTAGAATGTTCCTCAAGCCGGTGGGTCAACCGGATTCCACAAGAAAGAGGAGTCATACCATGCGTAAGTTGCTGCTTGCACTGGTGGCCTTTGCCACCATTATGTCCTCGGCGTTTGCCGAACCCGTCACACTACGAGCTATTTCAGCCTTCCCGCCAAATTTGGAGTTTACGAAACAATTCCAGGCATTCATCGAGCGAGTGAACAAGACGGGTGAAGGTGTCGTCAGCATTCAATTGGTCGGCGGGCCGGAAGTCATTCCACCACAGCAACAGGATACGGCCCTGCGTAACGGCGTATTCGACATCCAGATGGGGCCGGCATCGTATTACAACGGGATCGTTCCAGAGGCCGATGCGCTATTTGGCGCAAATGTGGGTCCTGTAGAGGCTCGTGAGAATGGGGCGACGGAGTTGCTGAACGCGATCTGGCGCAAGAAGTTGAATACACAGTTCATTGGCTGGCAAAGTGGGGGCATCCCTTTCTATGTCTATTTGATGGATGCGCCCAAGATGTCCGACAAAGGAGTGCTCGACCTTACAGGCATACAGTTGCGGTCCACCCCTGCTTATCGAGAATGGTTTGAGGTTTTGGGCGGTAATAACGTCATGCTTCAAACGTCCGAGATTTTTACGGCAATGGAGCGTGGCGTAGTGCGTGGGTTGGGATGGCCGGCAATCAGTTTCACGGATATCGGTGTTCACAAGTTTCTTAAGTATCGGGTTGCGCCGGCGGTCTGGCAGCTTGATCTGGTCATCATGATGAATGCCAAGAAATGGGACGGCCTCTCGCCGCAGGCGAAGCAAATCATTGAGTCGGCAGCGATAGAGCACGAGAAAGCTACTCAACGGGATTTTGCCGCGATACGCGACAAAGAAACAAAGATTCTGGAAGAAGCCGGCATCAAGACGGTGGAGGTTGACAATCCCGCGCTACATCTGAAGGTCGCGCATGATCTGGCCTGGAGCCGGCTGGCAAGTCGTGATCCAGGCAATGTGGATGCGTTGAAAGCCAAACTGTACAAGGAGTAATTCCCGAACAGGGGGAGGGCGGGCTATGAAGCGATTTGGACGGTTGTTAAGTAACGGTTTCATTGGGCTATACGATGCCGTGATCTATGCGCTGGCTGTTGTGGCGGGGTTGGTTCTCGTTGCTACATTTCTGGCCATTATTCTGGACGTCTCCATGCGCAATCTGGGGCTGCCGTCCCCGGCATGGACGAGCGCCTTGTCCGAGTACGCCATGCTGGTCGCCACGATGGGGGCGGCGCCTTTGCTCATCAGGGAGCGCCGTCATGTTTGGGTCGAGCTTATCGAGTCCTTCACGGGTCAGCGAGCTCAACAGTGGCTGAGCGTTTTGGTCGTTTTGATGTGTGTGGCCGCTTCACTTGTGATGGCCTGGTATTCCACCGTCATGGCGCTGGAAGCCGCCGCCAGAGGCGAGGTGGACATTCGCTCGATCATTTTTCCGCGCTGGTTCCTGTACGCGGTCCTGGCGCTGGGGTTCGGTTTGTGCGCGACCGAATTCGCGCGCTTCTTGCTGCGTCGAGAAGACATGTATGCCAAAGGTCCAACCGAGCCGGGGGCGATATGATGCAATGGTATCTTTCGGGCCTTATCCTGGTGGGAGTGATCCTGCTGATGATGGGGGCGCGCATGCCCGTCGCCTTTGCTTTCCTGGTTGCAAATCTGGTGGGCGCTTTGGTGTTCATTGGCGGTGAAGTGGCCATCATGCAGTTGGTTGCCAACGCGACGACGTCGGTAACAACGTTTACGCTGGTGCCCGTACCGCTTTTCCTGCTTATGGGCGAACTGTTCTTCCACACGGGTATTGCGTTGCGCGTATTCGATGCCATAGACAAGATCCTGGGTCGTATTCCGGGGCGCTTGTCTTATCTAACCGTGGGGGGAGGCACTCTTTTTGCGGCGCTTTCGGGCTCAAGCATCGCCAACATAGCCATGTTGGGTTCAACGCTCTTGCCGGAGATGAACCGGCGTCGGTATGCGCCCGTACTGTCTATGGGGTCGATTATCGTGACCGGCGGGTTGGCCATTATGGTTCCGCCTTCTACCTTGGGGGTTTTACTAGGCAGTATTGCCCAGATCGACATTGGTCGCTTGCTGATCGCAGGCATTATTCCGGGGCTGGTGCTTGCCCTGGCTTATGTCACTGTGATTGCCTGGACTATTTGGCGCAGACCCGATGCGGCCCCGCAATACGATATTGAAGTAACTTCCGGGGCCGAGAAGCTGCGGCTGCTCATGACCAACATTCTTCCCATGGGTGGTGTGATTTTCATGGTCGTTGGTTTCATTATTCTGGGTATCGCAACACCGTCGGAGGCAGCTGCGTTTGGTGTTCTTGGCGTTCTATTACTGGCGGCGGTGTTTCGTGCCTTGACGTGGCAAAGCATTCGTAAGTCGGTCCAGGGCACTGTGCGTGTAACCGGCATGGTGTTTCTTATTATTGTCGGTGCTTCAACATTCAGCCAGATGCTGGCGCTGTCGGGCGCATCGAGCGGTCTGATCGGCTGGGCGACATCCTTGGCGGTCAATCCCCTTTGGATACTACTGGGCATGTTGTTGATTGTTTTACTGCTGGGCATGCTGATGGAATCGGTCTCCATTATTATGCTGGTGGTGCCCATCTTCTTTCCGTTGGGGGCAAGCCTGGGATTCGATCCCATCTGGCTGGCGATCCTCATGCTGTTGATGCTGGAGATTGGCTTGGCAACGCCGCCCTTTGGGATGGGATTGTTTGTATTGGTCGGCGTGGCGCCGCAGGGCACTACTTTGGCCGCTGTGGTTCGCGCATCGATTCCCTTTATTGCCGCCGGACTGCTTGTTGCCGCCTTGCTGATTGCCTTGCCCGTGCTGGTTACGTTCTTGCCGGGTTTGATGGGCTGATCACGAGTTTGCGAGTGCTGGCCGGTAAAGGAACTCGCCGAAAGTATGTTTCGGCGAGTTTGCATTGAGCCTTGCCGTCAAGGTTCAAGCCGCATCAAGGACGCGGCGTTTCCATAATTGCCAGGGACGATCCAGATGCTCATCGTTCATTTCGGCAGAAGCTTGTGCCTCGCCCGGCGTTAAGTAATTAATGTTGCCCAGTGGCTTGGCTTGAAGTTGCAGGCGCGCATTGTTCTCCGTGTAGATCGCGCGGTAAACCGCTTGCTTTATGGATACCCCCACCACAACACTGCCGTGGCCGCGCATTATCGCTACCGTTTCCTGGCCAAGGGTGTCGGCCAGCGAGCGGCCCAATTCCTGGCTGCGTACCAGCAGGTCTGACGTTTCGCCGATGAAGTCGCGGATTTCGTACACAGGCGTAGACCCTCCCAGGAATCCGCTCATGTGGCAGATGGGGCGAAGTTGATAGCCGGTTACGCCAAACGGAATGACAGACGGCGAGTGACTGTGGACGACGGAATGCACATCCGGACGAGCCCGGAGAATTTCACTGTGGATAAAGCGCTCTGCGTATGTTCTTCTGCCTTGGGGGTCGTGCACTACGCCGTCCAGATCCACTTCGACAATGTCGTCCTGGGTCACCAGTGCTGGCGCCATTGAGCGTGCAATGAAAAAACGATTGCTGTCGTTGGGGTTGCGCACACTAATGTGCCCGAAGCCGTCCAGCACGCCTTCGTTGAACAAGATGCGGTTGGCGATCGCCAGCTCGTTGAAGAGTTCCATGTTCATTCTGTTTGTCCTGAAAGTAAAGTCCATAAGAAAATAGAGCCACGTCGGGTGGCTCTGGAGAAAAACGGCGTCTAACGGGTCCTGGATTTCGCCGTGCGTCGCCATACTGACCATTTTGCGAGGCCCAGCGCGGCAAGGAGCGCCGCGCCGTTGAATAGCTGCTCGACGTAAAAGTTGGCGCCCAACTGCTGAAGACCCGCAATCCCTATAGCGAGGGTGTAAACCGCTATGACGGTGCCTGGGGCATTGAACCGGCCGGGGCGGATGCAGGTTGCGCCGAGAAAGACCGCGGCAAACGCAGAAAGAAGATAATTGCCCCCGACATTGGGGTTGGCCGACCCAAGAATCGTGGCGGAAAGAACACCAGCCACGGCGGATAGAAAACCGGCCAGCACGAAGCTGCTCAAGGTTATGCGGCGGACATTCACACCGCTGAAAAAAGCGGCTTTCTCGTTGCCGCCAGTCGCCAGGCTTTTGCGTCCCCACGAGGTGTGCTCGTAAGCCACCCACAGCAGGGCTGCAATTGCAATGACATAGATCAGAGGAGCTGGAATTGCGCCCCATTCGGCGCGGCCGATTCCTACGAACCAGTCCGGCAGCGTGCCGAAGATGGACTCGCCGTTGGTATACCACTGGGTGAACCCCTGGATCAGTATCCCTGTGGCCAAGGTGGCAATGAACGCATTCAATCCGGCATAGGCGACTAACAGGCCATTGATCAAACCGATCAATAGGCCGGCCGCCAGCGCAATACAGATGGCGAGCACAGGATCCACGCCTTGCAGCAGGACCAAGCCGACAGCCAGGGATTGCGCCAGAGACAAGGTGAAGCCAATGGATAGGTCAAATTGACCGGCAACAAGCGGTGCAATGGCCGCCAAGGCCAATACCGCCAGCACGGCATTGGTCGATGCGATCATGCGTGCGTTGGCGGCGCTAAGAAATGTCTCGGGGCGCAATAAGGCGAACAGCACTACGACGGCGATCAGGACGAGAACCAGCCCATAGTGCGAGAAAAGCTTGCCAAGCAACGGGGGCGCCGGCTTTTCAGTGGAAAGTAAAGGACTGGATTTTTGATTCTGGAGCGCGCTCATGCGTATGCTTCCTTATGTTCGTGCGACTGTGCCGTGCCTAGCGCTTCGTACACAAGACGGGCTTGATCAATGTCGCCTCGTTCCAGAATGGTGGCGAGGCGGCCTTGCGCCAATACCAGCACACGGTCGGCCAGATACTCGATTTCTTCAAAATCACTGGACGCGAGCACGACGGCCAGACCGCGCTGGGTTTCTCGTCGCAGCAAGGTATAGAGCTCTCCACGCGCGCCAATATCAACACCGGCGGTGGGGTCGATCATTAGCAGTGCGCGTGGTTCGGTATCCAGCGCCCTGGCAAACAAGACTTTTTGCTGATTCCCGCCCGATAGGGCGTTCAGGGGGAGCTCGCTGGTGTCCACGGGTTTTACTCCATAGTGGATTGCCTGTTGCCGGGCGTGCTCGCGCTCTGCGCGAAGGCTCCCTGCCCGGCCGGCCACGCGAGTGGGGAACAGGTTTTCGCGGACGGAGAGAGTCTGGAAGGCACTGTCTGCCCTATGACCGCTGATTGCCTGGAAACCTGCGGTGCGCAGTATGCAGGGATCTCCGAAGGGCAGCGTCCGGCCATCCAGGCTGAGTGTTCCGCCGGAGGGCTGCTCCAGCCCGGCCAGCCAGCGTGCTACCACCTCGTAGCCCGAACCCACCAGGCCTGTGATGCCAATAACCTGGCCGGGCATTACGGATAGATCCAATGGGCCGGCCAACCCCGGCCCCCAAAGCCCTTTGATCACCAGCCGGGGCGACGCGGTGCTTTGGGCCATCGTTGCGTGCGTGGCCTGCGTAATGTCGCGTCCCACGATCCAGCGTACGATCTGGTTTCGGTCGACATCGTCCAGGCGGGCGCTGGCAACATGCTTGCCATCGGCCAGGACTGTTGAACGGTCGCAAAGGGCGAGAACTTCATCGATACGATGGGAGACAAAAATCACCGAAACGCCCGACTCCCGTGTTTTGCGAATTACCTCGTGCAAGCGTTGTGCTTCTGGAGCGGGCAGGCTGGCTGTCACTTCATCCAGTACGAGAACGCGAGCGCCTTCACCCAGCGCGCGCGCCATGGCGACAATGACTTTCTCGGCCTGGGATAGCTCGCCCACCAGTTGTTCGGGATCCAGTAAGCTGCCTAGGACGGCAAGCCGTTCCCGTACCTGACGGGCCGTGGTCGGATGGTCGATCAACCCGAAGCGGCCCTTGGCGTAGCCTGTTTCCAGGGCTATGTTATCGGCAATACTCAGGCTGTCCACCAAACCAAGGTCCTGATGGACAAAGCGCAGCCCCGACGCGGTTGCTTCCTGGGGCGTCAGGCCGTTGTTCCAGGCTTGGTCGCCTACAAGGATCTGACCGGCGTCAGGCTTGATCAAGCCTGCCAAGGCTTTGATCAAGGTGGACTTTCCTGCGCCATTTTCTCCCAGCAAAGCATGTATTTCCCGCGCCTGAATCTCAAAATCCACGCCGGCAAGTGCGGTGGCTGCTCCGTAATACTTGGTTAGGCCGCGCGCTTCCAATACCGTTTTGGGTTGGTCGAGTGCGCTTTGCGCTAGCGGCCTTTCCATAACGCCTCGTACTGTGCTTTGTAGTCCAGGTCGCCCATCCAGCCTTTGGTGTCAGGCACATTGCCTTTGTCAATCAGCCTGGATGGTACCGGCATGTTTACGGCTGGAACGTTATTGAAGGCCCGGTTCAGCTCGTCGACGGCCTGCCATCCCATCCACTCTGCCGGATTGGCCACGGTGACCGCTTGTGTTCCTTTCCGGATTGCGTCAAAGGCTTGCGGGTCGCCTTCGTAACCGGCCACCTTGACCTTGCCTGTCAAGCCCGCTTGACGCACGCCCTCGGTGACAAAGAACGCATTGGAGTCGAAGGGAGCCACGATGTAGTCCACGGATGGGTGGCGGGTTAGCTCTGTGGCAACGGCGCTTGCCAGGCGCTGGGCCATGGTGCCGATGGTCGACTCAACATTGCCTATGACCTCGCAGCCCGCGCACTTGGCGATCTCGGCCTTGAAACCTGCAACGCGCTCAGCCAGTTCCGGGAATTGCCTGTCTTCGACGATCAATATCTTGGCTTTGCCACCCGAGTCTTCCGCGACCCACTGGGCAAGCAATTCGCCTTGGCGCTTGTGCTCGGGGCGTACAAACGCGAATACGGAGCTGTCATCGCCCGGTATGGGGTTGAAGATCGAGACCACGGGAATCTTGGCTTGCGCGGCCCTGGACAAGGCGTCGCCCACCAGCATGGGCGGAACCGCATCGATGACAATGCCATCCGCGCCGGCGGCAATGGCCGACTGGATGGCGCCATTCCATGTTCCGGGGTCGCCTTTACCATCAATCACGCGGACATTCCAGCCCAGGTGGTCTCCGGCTTCCTTGACGCCGTTAGCCGCCCGTACGCACCCTATTCCCTGAGAAGTGCAGGTCACCACATACACCGTTTTGTCTTTCTGAGGCGTTGGCGCCGGCGGCGGCTCCTGCCATTGGGTGAGTGGTTGTTTGGCGGCTTGCACCGCTTCCGAAACTGTTTGGGCCATTGCTGGGTAATAGGCCAGTCCGGCGGCGAAGAGTGCCGAGCCTGCGATCTTTATAATTTTCATGACGTGTCTCCAGTGTGGAAGAAAGTAAAAGTTGCAACGGGGTTTGCGCGACTAAGTGATGAGTGCAACGTTGTGAAGAGGTTGGCTGCCGCGACGCAACACTTCCAGTTCGAGCAGGGCTGCGCATTCAGGGCAGGTGAATGTTCTGAGTTCGAGATCGTTATGGAGTGCGATGTGCTCTCCCGCTTCGCTTGCCGTCATCGCGCGGCTGTGGGCCGCATCTTTCCAGTTCTGGTCGACGGGGCCCAGGTCGCAGCCGCAGCGGCAGCTGAAGCGGTTGGCCTCGGTGGGTACGATGGCGGGAGTCGGATTTTTCCCCTGGCGCTGCAGAATAGGCTTGCTGGGGGTTTCCCCTTCCAGCCGTTCGGTCCGGTGTGTTTCCCGGAGAGCGGCGGTCGCGATGGCGTCGACCGTGTCGTCGGCAATGACGACTCCGTATTGCCGGCGTGCAGCGTGCACGCTGACCAGGCCTTTGCGCACATCGATCAGGACCAATTGGGGATCTCGCAGCAGGGGGTCGCCATAGCCGCCGCCGCCTTGGAAGGTGTAGGCCAGCACATCGCCCGCCGCGAGGGGGATATTGCCGGGCTTGGCGCCAAGATGCTTGACGTCCTTGTCGGCGACCAAGGCTTCGGTGGCCGTATAGGTTCCGACAAGCTTGGCAATATCGCCAGCTTGCCGGCGCAGAAGATTCTTGCCGCACGCTCCGGGCATGCCGCCGAACAGGCCGATGGCATTTGGCACTTCGACGCCATGGCCGAGCATCATGGCATGCAAGCCTTCGGTATCGTAGGGAGTCACCGCCAGCCCAACGCCCGCACCGCCCCGTTGTTCACCCGGCCCGCCGGTATCCGGCAGAAAAGAGCGGTATAGATAAAGGTAAGGACCGTGGGCTTCGTTGGCCTCGACGTTGGCAATGGTGGGTCTGGGCACGACGTAATCCCCGGATCCGTCCAGGCCATCGTGGTCTACGTAGGCGCCGCCGCCTCCGGCGGTCGAGTCCAGGAGGAAGGTGCCAAATGGTTCTCCGTCCCTGCCCCGGCCGGCCAGTGTCATGACCATCATATGGCCTTTGGTGACTGCCTGGCCTTCCTTGATCAGGTGCGGAGCATGGGCGACCATCCGGGACAAGGCGGCCACGGCTACGTTTTGCACCACCCAGGCGGCTGAAATGGTCCCGGAAGATGTGGGCGCCGGGCGGCTGGAGTTGCATAAAAGACCTTCGTCCGCCTTGATGGTGATAGGACGCATCACACCGTCGTTCCAACGGATATCATGGGCCAGAATGGGAAGCAGGCCGGTAAATAGGGCGCCTCGAAGGCCGCTCAGGGTGCAGTTTATGAAGCCTGGCGCCTGCGGCGATGTGCCCGCCATGTCGAAAACCAGTGAATCCCCCTGTTTAGTAATGGACAGGACCACTTCGTACAAGGTATTGCTATGGCCGTCATGCTCCAGATAGTCGCGGGCCCGGTAAACGCCATCAGGGATGGTTCGAAGGCGTTCACGCAGTCGCTTCTCGCTGAAGTCGATCTCGTTGTGCATCACCTGCTCTACGGTTTCCATGCCGTAGCGTGTCATCAGTTCTTTCAGGCGCTTCGCAGCAACGTTGTTTGCGGCAATCATGGCTTTGAGGTCCAGGCCAAGAAGGTTGGGCAAGCGCGTCATGCCCAGGATCATTCGCCACAGATCATCACGCAGCACCCCCTGCTCGACGATCCGGACGCCTGGAATCAGGACGGCTTCCTGTTGGATCTCCGTAGCGCCGATGCCCCAACTGCCGAAGTTCATGCCGCCCATGTCAAGCTGATGCGAGCAGGAGCCGGCCCATGCCACGTGACGCCCTTCGTGAAAGATGGGCGCGACAATGGATACGTCGGGTTGGTGGATGGCGCCTTTGTAAGGATCGTTCAGAATGAACATGTCGCCTTCCCGTATCGCCTCGGGTTTGAAGTCGGCGAGGATGCTTTTGATCACCGTGCTCATCGTGCCGGTATGGAAAATGACCTGCGGGCCCATGGTGACGATGGACCCGTCGGGAAGATACAGCCCATTATTGAAGTCGCTGGCCTCGGTGACGACAGGCGAACCTGAAACCGCTTTCAACGTAAGCGCCTGTTCTTCGGTGATTGCCTGCAGCTTGTTGCGGACCACCTCAAAGGTGATTGGGTCAATGGATGAAGTCTTCACGTTGCGCTCCTTGTCATGCCGTAGTTGATTCGATGGCCAGGTTGCCCGCCGCGTCGAGCGAGGCCTGTTGCCCTGCGCCGACGAATACGGCGGTTTCGGGGTGCTCAATGACGGCGGGGCCGGTAACCACATGCCCTACCGGCAGCGTCAGCCATTCCCAGATTTGCGCCGAGACGAGGGTGTCCTGGCGTGGTTCATAAACCTCTCTCAGTTTCGGAGCAGGGGTTCCAGTGACGGGTTGAGCGACGAGATCGGGCTTGCGGGTCCGGCCGATGGCCTTGACGCGAAAAACGCTTAGGTCAATTCGTGCGTCGCTAAACCCCGATCCTTCGCCATAAGCGCGTTCGTAAGCGTCTTCAAATCGCTGGGTGACGTTGGCGATCGCATGAGCGTCGATGGTTCCCGAGGGGAAGTTAATCGAAAGATCATTCACTTGCCGGTGATAAAGCATGCCGGCGCTGCGCACGATTTCAGTATCTTCCTCTTTGACGCCTGCACGCTTGATCCCTTCACGAGCCTCGTGCTCCAGTTCGGCAAAGATGGTGTCGATGCGCTCCGCCGCCGATGCGTTGCAGGCCATGGGCGCACTGCGCTCTACGGATTGATGAATATCGGATGCCAAGGCGCCGTACGCGGAATGCGCCATGCTGGTTGCCGGCACGATGATTTTCCGGACGCCCAGTTCGGCGCCAAAGCCTGCGCAATGAACCGGGCCCGCGCCGCCATAAGCGAACAGCACGAAGTCGCGTGGGTCATGGCCTCGCCCAATAGTGACTTCCCGCAAGGTGTCGGCCATATGATCGTCGACGATCCGGCGTATGCCGGCCGCTGCTTGTTGAACCGTCAGGCCAAGCGGTTTCGCAATCTGTTCTTCAATGGCTTTTTCAGCGGCCGCCCGATCAAGCTTCATGCGGCCGCCCAGGAAGTTGTCGGGGTCGATGATGCCCAGTACAACATCCGCGTCAGTGGTGGTGGCCAGAGTTCCACCACGGCCATAGCAGACGGGTCCGGGACGGGCGCTCGCGCTTTCAGGGCCCACGCGCAGCAGGCCGTCTTCGACTTGCGCGATTGATCCCCCGCCCGCGCCGATCGCCCGGATGTCGATCATGGGAGAGCACAGGTGATAGCCCGCAGCCTCGTGGCTGACGGAGGCGACCGGCACGCCGTTGACGATCATGGCCACGTCAAAGCTGGTGCCGCCCATATCGGTGGTTATGACGTTTTCATAACCCATGGCCAGCGCCAGTTCCAAAGAACCCATCACGCCGCCGGTCGGCCCGCTGGTGACCAGGGACACCGGCTTTTGGCCGGCCTCGGCGGTTGGCATGACCCCGCCCGCGCTATTCAGAACAAAGAAGTTGCCCTGGAAGCCGTTCTCGCGAAGCAGGGCGTCAATTTTGTTAAGGTAGGAAACGACCTTGACCGCCAGGTAGCTGTTCAGCGCGGTGGTTGCGGTCCGCTCATACTCTCCCAATACCGGGGCGACTTCGCAGGACAGGCTGACGTAGGCATCAGGCGCCTGCTCATGGATCAGTTCGCGGATCCGCTGTTCATGGTGGGGGTGCCGGAAGGACCAAAGCAGGGCAACGGCAAAGGTTTCAACCTGTTGATCCAGAAGGCGCTTGACGCTTGCGCGAACGCCGTCCTCATCGAGAGGCAGGATTACCCGACCCGCGTGGTCCACCCGTTCGCGCACTTCCTCGACCAGATGCCTGGGCACAATCGACTGCGGGTGCCGGCGCTTGCTGTACCAACCCAACTGCTCGGTTGGCACACCTGTGGTGAATCCCTTTAGGCGCTGCAAGGCCAACGTGTCGCCAAAACCCAGGGTAGTGATCAGTCCGGTCGAGGCGCCGTCGCGCTCGATCAACGCATTCGTGGCTTGCGTGGTGCCATGGCCGAATGTCACGATTTTGGCGAGCAACTGTTGCCTTGTCATGCCAACCGATGTGGCGGCCTGGTCGATGGCTTCAAAGAGCCCATCTTCAAGCTGACCGGGTGTGCTGGGCGCTTTTGTTGTCGTAACGTGTCCGTTGGCGTCCATCAATACCAGATCGGTAAAAGTGCCGCCGATGTCAATGCCTAGATACATAGTGTCTCCTTTTGAGCTTGCTGCATTTCCTGGGCAGGGTGCTCGCTATGATTTTTCGTTTTGCTCAGGATCAGGTCGGATGCTTTTTCAGCCATCATGATGATTGGGCCATTGGTCGCCGCGCGGATAGTCCTGGGGATGGCGGATCCGTCCACGACTCGCAGGCTCTCCACGCCGCGAACCCTCATTTGCTCGTCCAACACCGCCATGGAGTCGTTGGCGCTTCCCATTTTGCAAGTGCCGACGGGATGGTGTAGCGTGATTGCCGTGCGCCTGATAAAGGCGTCGATATCCGCATCGCTTTTTACCATGGGTCCAGGCGCCAACTCTTCTGCTATATATGGGCGCAACGGCGGCTGTTCGCCGATCTCACGCATACGCCGAACCATCTCGCGTACTGACAGGCGGTCTCCCTCGGTGGCGAGAAAGTTTTGCTGGATGCGCATGGCGTCTTGCGGGTCCCGGCTCGCCAGGTGCACGCTGCCGCGACTCTCGGGGTTCAGGAATACCCCCTTGATGCCGAATGCATCGTTGTAGGGTTGGATGAATGGCTTTAAATAGGGGCCCGCCGTCATCGGTGCGGCTGCCAGTATGAGCTGGACGTCCGGCAGGGCTAGCTCGGGACGGCTTCGAATCAATCCGACGGCCGCCGCTGGAATGGTGCTGGAACGGCCTGTGCCGAGTAGCCATGTTCGCAAAATATCGACGCCCAGGCGATCCAGGCGCATGGTGTCATGTAGTGGGCCAGGCTTGGCGCGACGCCACTGGGTGTCGCAGACAATATGGTCGTGAAGGTTCCGTCCCACACCTGGCAGATTCGCGTGTACGGGTATTCCATGCTCCTGGAGCTGTGCAGGGTCGCCAATGCCCGACAACATTAATAGTTGAGGCGAGTTGATAACGCCGCCCGCCAGAATCACTTCGCGGTTGGCGTAAACCTGTTCGGTCCGGCCTTGCCTGAGAATCTCCACGCCGGTGGCTTTCTGTCCGCTCAGGATCACCCGGCTAACAGTGGCGCCTGTCTGCACCGTCACATTCCCACGCGCCACCGCAGGGCGCAGATAGGCTGAGGCGGCGCTCCAGCGCCGGCCATTGCGGATCGTGGCCTGCATGGGGCCAAATCCTTCGACCGACGCGCCGTTATAGTCGTCATTGAGGGGGTAGCCCGCTTGTTGAGCGGCCTGCAAGAAGGCGTCGACCAAGGGGTCTTTATAATGCAGCCGCTGCACGGTAAGCGGGCCTTGGCCTCCCCTTAGTGCGTTGCTTCCTTCCTCCCAGGCTTCGCTGCGCTTGAAATAGGGCAACACGTCGTCGTAGGACCATCCTGACAGGCCAAGTTCGTTGGACCAGTGATCGTAATCCTGTCGTGCGCCGCGCCCATAGGCCATCCCGTTGATGGATGAGCTGCCGCCGATGACTTTTCCCCGCGCGCATTCAATGCGCCGGTTATCGAATCCAGGCTCTGATTCAGTAAAGTAATTCCAGTCGAACAGCCGGTTCTTCAGGATCAATCCCCAGGTGAGCGGTATCTGGATGACGGGCGAACGGTCGGATCCCCCCGCTTCCAGCACGAGTATCTTGGCGGAAGGGTCGGCGCCAAGGCGATACGCCACCGTACACCCGGCAGAGCCCGCCCCGACAATAATGTAGTCATAGTCCATGGTCTGTCGCTAGTCGAGCTTTAGATTGACGTTTTTTGTGTAGGTGAACTCGAGCAGTTCCTCGAAGCACTCTTCCCGTCCGATTCCCGAGTTCTTGACGCCGCCAAATGGGGCGCCCATGAAGTGCTGGCTGGTGTTGTTGATCCAGACGTAGCCCGATTCCATCCTGCGGGCAGCGCGATGGGCGGTGGATATATCGCTGGTCCAAATCGATCCGGTAAGGCCGAACTTCACCGTGTTGACGTCATGCCATAGCTGCTCTTCGTCCTTCCATTTGAAAACCGACAAGATGGGGCCGAAAACCTCTTCCTGAGCTAGGTGCATCGAGGTGTTCATATCGGCGAAGATGGTGGGTTCGAAGAAGAATCCATCTTGCAGCTCGGGGTTGTCCGGTTGCCTGCCGCCGGTGACCAGTCTTGCCCCTTCATCCAGGGCTGTGCGTACAAAACCCTGCACCTTCTTCAACTGGGCAGCGCTGACCAGGGAACCCATGGTCGTATCGGGGTCGGTCGGAATGCCTGGCTTGTGTCTTTTGGTCAGAAGGTTCGAGACTTCCGTCAGAACTTCATCATGAATCGATTCGTGCAGGAAAACGCGACTGGTCGAGCCGCAGCTTTGTCCGGACCAAGTGAAATTCATGCCGTTGACGATGCCTTGAATCAGTTTTGCCCGGTCGGCGTCCGGGTAGGCGACCAGTGCGTTTTTCCCGCCGAGTTCCAGAAGTACGGGTTTAAGGTCGTCGGCCGCGTTTCTCATCACTGCCTTCCCGGTCGGTACGCCGCCGATCAAGGTGATTTTTCGCACCAGCGGATGTGTCGTCAACGCTTCGCCGCACTCCCTTTCCCCGCAAAGGAAGTTCACCACTCCGGGGGGAAATACGCCGCCAATCAATTCAGCCAGGCGCAGGATCGAAAGAGGAGCTTGGTCGGGGGCCTTGACGACTACCGTATTGCCCGTCGCCAGGGGGGCGGCGATACGCAGCGCGGCGAACATAAGGGGATGGTTGTAGGCGACGATGCGGGCAACGACGCCCAGGGGCTCCCGCACTGTGTAGTTCAGGTTGTTTGCTCCCATGGGCATGGTCTGGCCCTTTACCTCGGTTGCCAGCCCTGCAAAATAGTCAATGCCGTCCGCGGCAAAGTTGGCGTCATGGGCAAGGATGGACACTGGGTTGCCGTTGTTCAGCGAATCCAGCTGGGCTAATTCCCACGAGTGTTGACGCAGAATATCGGCGGCTTTCCGCAACAGCAAGCCGCGAGCGGTAGGCGTGGTGGCCGCCCATGCCGGGAAGGCTTTTTGCGCCGCCCGTACGGCGGCATCGACGTCATCGGTGCCGGCAACAGGGGCCTCGCAAATGGCTTCGTTGTATGCAGGGTTGAGGGTTTCTTTGTAATGCCCTTTCAGGGGCTCATGCCACTCGCCACCATAGTAAAGAGAGCGGTGGCTGGGAAGTAATCCGGATGGAATCTGGTGCGTTCGCATTGCGATGGTCTCCTGCGGGCGTTTCCGTTGTTGGCTTGCTTGCCTAGCGTATTTGTGAACATGGTAGCGTTGGGGTTTAATAGCGTCTAATACAAAGTTTTCCCATAATTCATAGGGGTATGGCTATATGTCGAGTGATCCTTCTCAGCTCACATTGATGCGCAGATTCGACTCGCAACTCACCCTCAGGAAGATCGAAATTTTCTGCCTGGTGGCTGAGCTGCAAAGCGTTACGCGGGCCTCTCAACATCTCTTCATTTCCCAGCCTGTCGTTACCGCGCATTTGCGCAGCCTCGAAGAGAAACTCGGTGCGCCATTGCTACGGCGGGAGGGGCGCGGGGTGGTGCTGACGCCTGCGGGAGTGCGCGTCTTCAAGTGGGGCAAAGAGATGGTGGCTAAAACCCGAGAGCTGGAGCGCGAACTGGCCGGCCAGATCGAGGCCGGCAGTGGTCGTGCCGTCGTCGCGTCGTCCATGAGCGTCGGCTCATATTTACTGCCGCCCATCGTGTGCAATTTTCAATTGCAGCATCCCGAAGGGTTGGTGGAAGTGGTTATTTCGAACCCGCAGGCGGCAATGGATGCCGCGCGGGCCGGGATATGCGATTTCTCGGTGCTTATCGTGTCGCCGGACCAGATCACCTCGGGCCTGATTGTTGAGCCTTTGTGGGATGAACCGTTATTGCTGATGAGCGCGCCTGGCAGCAAGTGGGTGGGTGACAGCACGGACCGCGAAGAGATGAGCAGGCTTCCGTTTATCAGCACGTCCAATAGCGCCGTGATGTATCAGCTTGAAGAGGGGCAATTGCGCTACAACGGCATTCCATCGCGCAGAATTGTTCTGTATCTGGGTCATCCCGAGGCGCAAAAAGAGGCTGTTCGGCGCGATGTTGGCGTTTGTTTCTTTACCCGATCGGCTGTTGAAGAGAATCTGAAGCGTGGGGACATGCGGTGGGTGAAAACCCCCGACCTTGACCTCAGTATCCCGCTCTATACCGTGCATCGCGAAGATAAAGATTTCTCGCCATTCCAGCAGGCGCTCAAGTCTTATATCGAAGCGGCCCGGCCTGACGGGATGCCTGCGTTCCCGCGGCATTCCAGCGATTCAGGCAGCGGGCCGGTGGGTACCCGTTGAACTCGAAATTGTCATATACATGTCACATTGTTTTGATAGAGTGGCCGCTCACCCCAGCCCGTATCGTTGAAAGAGCGCCTCCCCATGACGGACAGTTTATCTGAGCATACCCGCCGGCTTTATGCCGATATGATCGACAGCTTCGACGAAGAGCTTGAAATGGAGATCGACGACGATCGTATGGACGGGCTGCTTTCGGGTGAAGATCCGATGGATGGCAGCATGGACCGGCGCGTTTATTTTCGTGAGCTGCTGCGTCTTCAGGGGGAACTGGTCAAGCTTCAGGACTGGGTCGTTGCTAGAAAGCTGAAGGTGGTTGTGATATTTGAAGGGCGCGATGCGGCCGGCAAGGGCGGGGCGATCAAACGTATTACCCAGCGCCTGAACCCTCGGGTTTGCCGAGTCGCAGCCTTGCCGGCTCCGAACGACAGGGAACGCACCCAGTGGTATTTTCAGCGCTATGTGTCGCATTTGCCGGCGGGCGGCGAAATCGTTTTGTTTGACCGCAGTTGGTACAACCGCGCGGGTGTCGAGCGTGTCATGGGTTTCTGCACGGATGACGAACACGAAGAGTTTTTCCGCGATGTGCCGGAGTTTGAAAAGATGTTGGTGCGTTCGGGCATTGTGCTGATCAAATACTGGTTCTCCATCAGCGACGATGAGCAACACCGCCGATTCCTGATGCGTCTGCACGACCCCTTGAAGCAGTGGAAGCTGTCGCCCATGGACCTGGAGTCGCGCCGCCGCTGGGAAGCGTATACCAAAGCCAAAGAGGAAATGATGGAGCGCTCGCACATTCCCGAGGCTCGCTGGTGGATCGTGGAGGGTGTGGACAAGAAGCGTGCCCGGCTGAACTGCATCTCGCACCTGTTGGCGCAGATTCCGTATGGCGACGTGGTGCATGAACCCATTGCCCTGCCGGATCGTGAGCATCATCCGGACTACACGCGGCACCCGCTTCCGTCGGACATGCACGTGCCGGCGATTTACTAAGGTCTTCTACAGCAACCATTCGATAGGCAACAGGGCCAGGAAACGGACGAAGGCTTGCTTCCAGAAACCGGTTTCGGGCTCCCGGTCGTGCCGTATGGTGTGCCCCTCGCGCTGTTCCAGCCAATACAGCTCGCCCGTGTCCGACAAGCGCACCTCGTAGGAATTTTTCGGGATTGCGCCGTTGAAGGCCGCTTCGATGCGTTGGGCCAGAACGGGGCTTTCAATGAGGAAGCCCAGCTCGGTGTTCAAGTGGGCCGATCGAGGGTCGAAGTTGTACGATCCCACGAAGAAGTGTTGCCGGTCAACGGCAAAAGTTTTGGCATGCAGACTGGAGCCTGAGCTGCCAAACGGGCCCGCGCTTTCATTGCGTTGCTTTTCGCCGTCTTGCCGGCGCGACTCGTAAAGCTCGACACCGGCGGCCAGCAAATCTTTGCGTCTTTTGGCATAACCCGCGTGTACGGCCGTAACATCGGTGGCGTCGAGTGAGTTGGTCAGTATGCGTACCCTGACGCCTTGCTGGACAAGCTTTGTAAACGATTCGACACCGTTGGCACCGGGCACGAAGTACGACGAAACCAGC
Source organism: Pusillimonas sp. (assembly GCA_044464765.1). GTDB lineage: Bacteria > Pseudomonadota > Gammaproteobacteria > Burkholderiales > Burkholderiaceae_B > JBIQKZ01. The sequence goes on along the minus strand of JBIQKZ010000008.1, from coordinate 109,210 downwards.
TCGACGTGGCGTGCGGGCTTGCCGATGATGTCTTCGAGTTGATGGATAAGCAGTTGCTTTCCGTTCACTTCGCGCTGGCCTTTGGCGGGATCGTCACTGACCATTTTTGCGGGCGCCCATTCCATGGGAAGTTCGTTGGCGAACAGCTTTTGGATCACCGGCGATGCAGCCAGCGCTTTCATATAAGTGGTGGCTTCAGGTGAGCGTTCGGTCGCCAAGGCTGTGCCTTTCAGGGCGTCGAGCTGTGCGGGATCGACCCTTGGCAGCACGCTGTCCACCGGCCAGGATGATTTGGCCTCCCAGTAGAGGTCGAAGTCGTTCGAAACCTCCTGCGCAACCGGCCCGATGGCCAGGACGTCCAGGTCAGAGAACAACATATTGTCGGCTGCGCCGAAATACTCATCGCCGATGTTGCGGCCGCCAATAATGGTGGCCAGACTGTCCGCGGTGAAGGATTTGTTGTGCATGCGTCTATTGGCACGGGCGAAGTCTGTCAGATAGCCGAGCGGCTTGAACTGGCGGAACTTGAATGGATTGAATAGACGGACTTCGATATTGGGATGGGTGTTCAGGGCGGCGAGCTCTGTATCCAGGCCGTTGGTGCCGTTGTCGTCAAGTAGCAAGCGGACGCGGACGCCGCGGTCGGCGGCGGCATGCAGGGCCTCGAGCAGCAGGGTGCCGGTGGTATCGCCGTGCCAGATGTAATACTGGATGTCCAGCGTGCGCTGGGCCGCGCGAGCCAACAGCATGCGGGTGGCGAATGCGTCGTGGGGATCGCCCAGGGGGTAGATGCCGCTGTTGCCGCCGTGGGTATCGGTCAGGGGGGTAATGGCCTGGCCCAGTGCGGTTGGCCGGGCCTCGTCCAGGCTTAGCGCTGTGGAGATGGAGCGGTTGGTTGGCATAGGTTCTGAACAACCCATGAATACGATGGCCAGGCAAGCTGCCGCACAGAGACGGAGAAGTCGGTTGGGCATAGCGGCGGCCTGACTGCTGAAAAGGTGGTTATACAGGGGTACGGAAGCACAGGGTACAGACGCGTATGTTAATGAAATAGCTGGCTGGTGCAAGGCGCCCCTGGCCTGAGGCAATCATAGCGTATGGAAGCCGGTAGCGCTGCGGCCGTGCACATCTGTAAACAAACAAGACAATGTCACAAAAATCGGTGTATAACAAAAAACTACAAGTAATGGGATCGTTATGAAACGTTTGGGTTTTATGGTTTACAGCGCGCTGGCCCTGTTCGGCCTCGCGATGGTTGCGTCGCCGGTCGCTGCCGGCGCCTACCCCAGCAAACCCATCACACTGATCGTGCCGTTTACGCCGGGCAGCGCCACCGACATTATTGCGCGTGTGGTGGGCGAGCGCATGTCGCTCGACCTGGGGCAACCGGTCGTAGTCGAAAACCGTCCGGGTGCGGGCAGCACCGTGGGCTCCCGTGTTGTGGCACGGGCCGATCCTGATGGCTATACGCTGCTGGCCAACTCCAACGCGCATGTCACCAATATTTCGTTGTATAGCCACTTACCGTACGATACGCTGCAGGATTTTGTCGGTATTACTACACTGGCTTATCTTCCCAATGTGTTGATCACCTCGGCTGAGTCCGGCTATCAGTCGGTGGCGGATCTGGTAAAGGCCGCCCATGCGCAGCCCGGCGCGCTGAATTTCGGCTCTGCCGGCATTGGCAGCGCGACGCATATCAATGCTGAAAAATTTCGCGCCAAGGCCAATATGGATGCCTTGCATATTCCGTTCAGCGGCACGCCGCAGGCTGTAGCGCAAACCGTCGCCGGCGATGTGGACTTTATGTTTGCCCCCATTGTGTCGGCGCTTACGCAGATCGAGAATCATCGCCTGAGAGCCCTGGCGATCAGTGGCGCCAAACGTTCCACCGCCTTGCCTGATGTTCCGACCACCGTCCAGGCCGGGGTGACAGGGTCCGATTTTATCTTCTGGGTTGGGTTGTTCGCGCCAAGCGGCACGCCCGCCGATATCGTGGAACGCTTGTACGAAAGCGTCAAGACCGCCGTTCTGACGCCCGATGTTCAAGAGCAGTTGGCCGCCTTGGGCGCCGAAGCGGAGGTCATGGAACCTGAAGCGTTCGGTCGTTATGTGGCGCAGGAGGCTGAAGGCTATGCGCAGGTGATCAAGGAGGCAGGGCTGAAGCTGAATTAGTGTGAACAGGCCCTAGTGTGGGATATTAGCTGTTGACGTGGTGTTTCTTACACGTTTCCCCACGGTTAATGTGTAATATGTCGTATTAGCATTAGGCTTATCCGAATTCAAAGGCTCGCACGGATTCGCAAAAGTTTTTTTAGGCAAGGTTCAGTATGGCGCTACCCAATAGCTCGTCGCAGCTTCGCGACACGCAGGCACACTCGCAGCGCACGGATACCGATACGCTGCCCAATGTATTTGACGTCATGCCAATGGCATTATGGCTTGAAGATTACAGCCAGCTGAAAACATTGTTTGACCAATGGCGAGCGGCTGGGGTTACCGACCTTAAAGCGTATCTACAGGAAGATCCGCTGCGAGTTTCCGAGTGTTCCCGGCGCATGCGCATCTTGAAGGTGAACCAGGCCGCGCTTACGCTTTATTCCGCCAAGTCGTTCGACGAACTCCAAAGCCGCCTAAAAGACGTCTTTTCGGGCGATATGCAGGCAACCTACATCAACGAGCTGGTGCAGTTGTGGAATGGGGACACGGCCTTCAAGAGCCAGACGGTCAACTACGCGCTTGATGGTCGCCGCCTGGACATCCTGCTGAATGCAACGATCTTGCCTGGGTATGAAAGCGATTGGGGCCGCGTGCTGGTGGCCATTGACGACATCAGCGCGCTGGAAGATACCCGCCGCAAGCTGTGCGACAGTGAAAGCTATACGCGCAGCATTCTCGAGCACGCGCCCGTTTCGTTGTGGATCGAGGATTTCAGCACCATCAAGGAATTGCTCGAGGAAGTACGCGAACAGGGTATTACCGACTTTCGCACCTTTACCGATGTGCACCCCGAGTTCGTGGATCGCTGCATGTCCGAGATTCACGTGCTCGATGTCAACCAGTACACGGTCAATTTGTTTGCCGCGCCCGATAAGGCCACGTTGCTCCGGCGCCTGCCGGACGTCTTTCGCGACGAAATGCGGGGTAATTTCCGTGAGCAACTGATCGACTTGTGGGAAGGGCGCCTGCTCCAGCAGCGTGAAGTGGTGAACTACGCGTTGGATGGGAAGCAGTTGTACATCCATTTGCAGCTCTCCGTCTTCGAGGGCAGGGAGCACGACTGGGGGTTGGTGCTGCTGGCTCTTACCGACATCACGGCGCGCAAGAAGGCCGAAGCCTACCTCGAATACCTGGGCAAGCACGACGTACTTACCCAATTGAAGAACCGCTCGTTCTTCGTCGATGAAATGAGCCGCCTGGAGCGTAAGGGGCAATATCCCGTTACCGTCATTGTCATCGACATGAACAATCTGAAGGAAGCCAATGACCAAATGGGCCATGCGGCAGGCGATGCCTTGCTGCGGCGGGCTGGCGAGGTCTTGGGCAAGGCCATCGAGGGCGTGGCGCAGGCCTCGCGGGTGGGCGGCGACGAGTTCGTGATTTTGCTGCCGCGCACGGAAGCGGCGGCTGGCGAGGTTGTCATGGAGAACATTCGTAAGCTCACCCAACTGAACAATCAATTCTATTCCGGGCCGACGTTGGGCTTCTCCCTTGGCATGGCCACCTGCGACGGCAGCACGACACTCACCGAAACTTTGCGTCAGGCCGATCTTGCCATGTACGAGCACAAGCGCAGCCAGCACGAGCTGCGAGACAGCCTGGACGCCGAAACTGAGGATATGCCGGAAGACGCTTCGGGTTTATGATGGATTCTGGCGCCGCCGTTTCCGGCGGCGCGAATCATCAAGGAGAGCCGAGCGATGGACGATTCCATGTACCCCCCGATGACGCGGGATATTGCCAAGCAACGAACCGAGCTGGCGCCCGAGCCCATGGCGGCCTTCAAGGCGTTCAGTGCCAGTGTCTTTGCTGAAGGCGCTTTGTCCAAGAAGCACAAGCAACTGATCGCTGTCGCGGTCGCGCATGTAACCCAATGCCCCTATTGCATCCGCGGCCACACGGAAGCCGCTGTCAAGCAAGGCGCGACGGATCAGGAAGTCATGGAGGCGATCTGGGTGGCCGCCGAAATGAGGGCCGGCGGCGCCTTTGCGCACTCCACGCTTGCTTTGCAAACACTTAATCATGTGCACGAAGGCCAGGGCAAATGAAGCTGTGTGTCGCAGGTGCGGGCGCTTTTGGCGTCAAGCATCTCGAGGCGTTACAGGCCATCGATGATGTACAGGTGGTTTCCCTGGTGGGCGGCGGCAATGCTGTGCGAACCCAAGAGATCGCAGAACGCTTCGGGGTGACGCATATCACGCATGACCTGGCGGAAAGCCTCGCCTTGCCCCAAGTGGAGGCCGTGATCTTATGCACGCCCACCCATTTGCATGCTGCGCAGGCCATTGCGTGTCTGCGCGCCGGCAAGCACGTGCAGGTTGAGATTCCCATGGCCGACACCTTGGTCGATGCACAGCGTTTGGTGGATGCTCAACGGGAAACGGGTCTGGTCGCCATGGCTGGGCATACGCGCCGGTATAACCCCAGTCACCAATGGATTCATCAACGCATTGAGACGGGTCAATTGGCATTACAGCAACTGAATGTGCAAACGTATTTTTTTCGGCGCAGCAATCTGAATGCGCTTGGTCAACCGCGCAGTTGGACCGATCATCTGCTATGGCACCATGCCTGTCATACGGTGGATTTGTTTCAGTATCAAACAGGTGAAATCGCGTCACAGATTGCCGCCATGCAAGGGCCATTGCATCCTGAACTGGGTATTGCCATGGATATGGCGATTCAGCTAAAGACGCCCTCGGGCGTTTTATGTGCCTTGTCGTTGTCGTTCAATAATGAAGGTCCGCACGGGACTACTTTCCGATATATTTGCGACAAGGGTACGTACACCGCGTACTACGATGACTTGCTGGACGGGCACGGCCAGGCGGTGGATTTGGCTGGTGTGGATGTTTCCAGGAATGGCCTCGAGCTGCAGGATAGGGAGTTTATTGCCGCTATTCGCGGCAGCCGTGAGTCGCGTTCCAGCGTAGGCAGTGTGCTTGCCGCCTACGAAACCCTGGCTCGCCTGGAGCAGGCGCTGGCTTGAGGCGCATATCCACATTCAAAATGAACTTGTTCAGATTGCGGATAAGCGATACAGTAACGGTAACCGGCGGGTGCATGTTGGCGCCCGCCCTGGTCAGTTGCCCGTATCATGAAGAGCAACTGTTTGCCAGCCTTCCTTTCCCTGAACGAGTAAAATATAAAAATGGAAAAACCCGGCGCGACTGATCAGCCTGTTTTGGGATTGCGTGAACAGAACAAGCAAGAGAAACTCCAGCGTATAAAAAGCGCGGCCAAAGAACTATTTACCGAACTTGGCTACGATGCCGCCACCACCCGGGATATTGCCAAGCGGGCACGTGTCGGGTTGGGAACGCTGTTCAATTACGCCGACGACAAGCGTGATCTGATCTTTCTGATCTACGTGGATCACCTGAACGAGATCCAGCAAAATGCGCTTCAGGCGGTCAGCCCCCGAAAATCGTTGCTTGAACAACTGGTTTCGTTCTTTGCGTTTCTTTACGAGGATTTTGCGGGAAACCCAACGCTGTCACGCATTCTGCTGCGCGAGCTTACCTTCTATCGTCATGGCAAGCTGTCGGTGGAATTCAACGATAACCGTCTGCGCGTCGTCGATACGGTCCGCAAGCTGGTGGCGGATGCCCAGCAACGAGGCCGTATTTCGTCCAGCGAAAACCCCGCCGTCATCGCGCTGGGCCTGTTCTACATTTATGCGGGGGCGGTACGTTTGTGGATCTCTGAAGATAATCCGGACCTGAAGGCGGGCCTGGCTGCCTTGCGCAAGCAGTTTCGTATCTATATCAATGGCTTGGGGCCGGTTAAGTAGTCGTAAACACTTAGCCAACGGCCCTATGGCTCAACGCGCCGGAAGTGCGATGAAGGTGTCGGGCACGACCGGCACGGCAGTAAGTTAAAGCCCCAGTATTCGTTCGGCGTTACCGTGGAAGATTTTTTCCATGATGGTATCGGTATAGCCCAGTTCCGACCATTCACGCAGCAAGCGCTCGTAAGGCATGCTGGGATAATCGCTGCCGAACATGATCTTGTCTTGCAGGCGTGTGCGCATGTCTACTTTCAGTTGTGGCCAGAAGTATTTGGGCGCCCAGCCCGACATCTCCCAGTAGACATTGCCTTTGTGCAGGGCGACGGCGGTGGTTTCGTCAACCCACGGCCAACCGGGGTGGGCCATGATGATCTTAAGCTTGGGAAAGTCGGCGGCCAGCTTGTCGATTGCGCTGGGGTGGGCGTGGCGGATCAGGGCGCCCATGCCGCCGGGCATGCCAGCGCCCATTCCGGTGGTGCCGACGTCGATCATGACGGCCGCGCCCAGATGGGAGATTTCTTCAAACAGCGGGTAGTACTGGGGGTCGTCCACGGAAAAATGTTGCATGATGGGATGAAAGTGAAAGCCCATCATGCCGAACTCGTTGACGGCTTGCCGGGCCTGGCGAATCGCGATCTCGCCCTTGGACGGCTCCAGTGCGCCCCAAGCCTGGATGATGCGGCCTTCGTTCCGCTTCCACATGCCGTGCACGAACTCATTCGAGCAGGGTGGCGTTCCGACAGTGGTTTCAAGATCCAGGGCAACCAGCACGGCGTCTACGCCGGCGTCGGTGAAGTCCTGGATGACTTCCTGTTCGGTTTTGGGTGTCCAGGCGCGGTTCCAGTACTCGGCCAGCGCGTCTACATAGGGCTGTTGGCAGGCGATCCATTCCTTGGTGTTTGGATAGCAATGCAAATCGATGATTCTCATGGGGGTTCCGTTTTATAAGGGTTCAGGTGGCAGAGGGCGTGGCCTGCCGCTCGCGATTCATTTTTTCGGTAATCATTTCCCGAAGTTTTTTCTTGGACACCTTGCCGAAGGTGGACAGTGGGAAATCGTCCATGAGTTCGAGTCGCTCAGGCAATTTGTACTTGGCGATTTCCTTGTCCATCAGGAAGGCTTTCAAGGTGTCGAAGTCCAGCGTGGCGTTGTCGTGCAAGATGGCGCATGCGCACATGCGTTCGCCCATGTCTGGGTCGGGAATAGGAACGCAGGCGATGTCCTTGACACTGGGGTGCGACAAGATAAGGTTCTCGATTTCTTCGGCGCTGATCTTTTCCCCGCCCCGATTGATCAAGTCCTTGCGGCGGCCTTCGACCATGTAGCGGCCCGAAGGATGTTGGCGCATCAGGTCGCCGGACTTGTAGAAGCCATCGGGTGTGAAGGCGGTTTCGTTGTATTCGGGCACGCCGAAGTACCCGCGCAATGTGTAAGGGCCCCGGCACCACATTTCCCCGGTTTCGCCGAACGGTACATCGATGCCGTCCTCGTCCACGATGCGCACTTCGTCGTCCGGGCAGACGGGGCTGCCCACGGTTTCAAGGCGTACGTCCTCGGGGTCGTCGTGCCGTACGAAGAACAGCAGCCCTTCGCCCATGCCGAAGTTTTCCTGGATGAAGGCGCTGGGAATAAGCTTGCGTGCAAGCATGCGTACTTCGGGTTGCAGGCGCTGGCCGCCGCTTTGAATGACCTTAAGCGATGACAAGTCGTACTGGCTGACCGCCGGGTCGTTGAGCCAGCGGATGAGCAGCGCGGGAACCACTTTGATATGGGTGACGCCGTGTTCCTGGATGGCGGAGCAAATGTCGTGAGCGCGGCTGCTGGCCAACAAGACGGCTTTGGCCCCCTGGAACATGAAACCCTGGATGCCGGGGCAAGCCAGGGGCAGATTGTGGGCAATGGGCAGTATCACCAGCAGCACATGGTGCGGTTCGATGCGGCAGGTCTTGGCGGCGATCTTGGAGTTGTAGGCGTAGTCGTTGTGGGTGCGTGGGATGAGCTTGGGTATGCCGGTGGTGCCGCCCGAAAGCTGGAAGACGGCCGGGTCGGTGGGGTTGATGTGAATGGCGTCAAGCTGCTTTAGGTCGGGATTGCCGGGTGTTTTTTCGATAAGGTTGCGCAGGGAATGAAAGCCGGGCTGCGGTTCGCCAAGGACAATGCCGTGTTTCAGGCTGGGGCTGAGCTCTTGCACGCGTGTGATCATGTTCTGGAAGTCGAAATCGCCCTGGCGTGCGGGAGCGACGCAGGCGACTGCGCCCGATAGCGCGACGAACTGGCTGACTTCCAGGTAACGGTGGCTGGATAGCGCCGCAATTGGAATGCAGCCTATCTTTTGCAGCGCAAAGTAAAGAATGACGAACTCGGCGACGTTCGGCAGTTGGACAACCACGCGATCCAGAGGTTTCAGGCCCAGTTCGAGAAGATTAAGCGCCAGGCGATTCGAAGCCTGATCGATGTCGGCGTAGGTATAGCGGCGCTGCCCATCGATCAGGGCGACCCGTTCTGCGTATTTCTGGAATACCACCGAGAACTCTTGCGCCAGCGACTTATCCTGCCAATAGCCCTTCTCGCGGTAACGGCGAGCATACTCGGGCGGGAATGGAACGACTCCTTCAAGCATTTTTATCTCCTTGGAATGGGGTGTGCGTTTGTCTGCGTGTTGACCCGCTTGCCGATACCGGCCGGGAAGCAGATGAGTCACGGACATCAGCCAACGCCACTGCACTATTTTTCTATTTTGATATTAGATGAACATGTTCAGTTTAGAGTGTGATCAATGTCATGTCAATGAAATTGAGTCAGTGAAAATCTGATCATTTCCATGCTTGAAAAATAGGTGATTTTGCTCTTGCCATAAATATGATCGTGATCTAAAGTAGAACATGTTCATAATAATTTGATGCGCAAGGAGGCACGATGGAACACAAGAAGCCTGTGGCCCTGGTAACGGGCGGCGGTACAGGTATTGGGCGCAGCGCGGTGCTTGCCCTGGCGCAAGCGGGCTACGACGTTGCCATCAACTACAGCAGCAGCAAAGACGCCGCCGCTGAGACGGCGGCACAGGCTCAGAAGCTAGGTGCGGAAACTGTTTTGTTGCAGTGCGATGTCAGCGACGATCCCGCGGTGCGCAATATGCTGGCCGAGGTCGAGCAGCGCTTTGGCCGTCTGGATGTCCTCATCAATAATGCCGGCACCACGTCGCCGATCAGTCCTAAGGATTTCGATGGGGTTACGGCAGAGAACTGGGATCGGGTATTTGCCGTGAATGTGCGCGGTATGTTCCAGGTGACCCGGGCCGCTGTTCCCATGCTCAAGGCGGCGGGCAATGGGTGCATTGTGAACACAGCCAGCATTGTCGGGCTGCGTCCCGGTCCGCAGCCGCTGGCCTATGCAACCAGCAAGGCGGCCGTCGTTAGCCTGACCAAGGTGCTTGCCTATAACCTGGGGCCCGATATCCGGGTGAACGCAGTTGCACCGGGCTGGATGGAAGGCGACTGGATGAAGCGCATGCTTAACGACAAGTACGACAGCCTGATGGAAAGGCGCGCAAAGCTAACGCCCTTGAAGCGCTGTGTAACAGCCGACGACGTTGCCGAAACCATGCTTAGCCTGGTGAAGTCCAATCGCTTCGTCACCGGCGAGGTTGTCGTGATCGATGGCGGCTTTTCCAGCTCTACCTGACAAGTCAACCAACGTGCGGGTTCTGCGCCGGCCGGTGGGTCGGAACACCCGCAAATATTCTGTTGGCGACAACGTAGTTGTGCCGACGCCTTTTCGCAAGACTGCTGCATTGAAGACTATGACATAACACAACAGGCCTAAGACAGGGTACAAGCCCGGCCGGCCACATTCCAACCACGGAGACAACACCATGAAGACAAGACGCACCTTCTTAAGCGTATTCGCTGCCGTTGCGGCTGCTGCATTCATCTCGCCGGTCGGCGCACAAGATGTCTACGAGCTTAAGGTTTCAAACTACCTCCCGCCCAACCACACAAGCAACAAGGAAATTACCCGGTGGGCCGACGAGCTGAAGCAGAAGTCCGATGGGCGGCTGATTCTGAAGCTTTTTCCTTCTTCGCAGATGGGGCCGGTAAACCGGCAGTTCGATCTGGCCCGCACCGGTGTGGCCGACATGGCTTATGTGCTTCAGGGGGCGACGCCCGGCCGCTTTCCGCTGACCGAACTGGCGCAGCACCCTACGCTGATTCCAGATGGCAAGGTGGGTTCGCAAGCCCTCATGGACATGAAAGACCTGCTCGATTCCGAGTACAAAGGCGTGAAGGTGTTGTACTTCATATCCACGCCGCCCGTGCCGCTGCTGATGGCAAGGAAGCAGGTCTCGTCGCTGGATGACATGAAGGGGTTGCGTATCCGGCACCCAGGTACCGTGTATGCCTCGCTGATCTCCGCGCTTGGTGCAACCCCCGTGGGCGTGGCGCCAGCCGAGGTTGCCGACTCCCTGAACAAGGGCACGATCGATGGAACCCTCATGTCATACGAGGGCGGACAAAGCTTCCAGCTTGGCCCCGAACTGAACTCCGCCACCGTCATCAATGGCGGCGTGGTCACCTTTGCCTTGGTCATGAATCCGGAAAGCTATGCCAAGCTGCCCAAGGATCTGCAGAAGCTGATCGACGATACAACCGGGATGGAAGGCGCGACACGGCTGGGCGCCGATTATGACCGGGCGGATGAAGTCGGCCTGAAGTATATGCACGACAACCAGGTGAAACTGATAGAGCTGGGTGCAGTGGATAATGCCGCTTACGACAAGATCACGGCCGAGCTCATCGACAAGAAGGTCGCCGCCCTTGAAGAGAAGGGCCTGCCTGGCAACGAAGCGCTGAAGCGCTTGAAGGAAGCGGTAGCCGCACACGCCAAGGGGCAGTAGCATGACGGCCGAGGCCGCAAGTCCGGGTCGCATGTATCGCGCGATACGACTGGTCATGCGCGGGTTGACGCTGGTGGCGGGTGTTGCCCTGGCGTTGATGGTGTGCGTGACCATGGCCGACGTCTTGCTGCGTAATCTGTTCGGTATTCCCGTGCTGGGCACGTACGACATCGTCGAGACCCTGATGGTGTTCGTCGTGTTCCTGGGGATTGGCGAAGCTTTCCTGGACGATACCCACATTACTGTGGACATCATCGACCACTTCATCAGCCAGAACGCGGTGCATCTGTTCAAGATCTTTGGGCTTTTGCTGTCAGTGGTCTTTCTGGGGGTGCTGCTTTGGCATATGCCGACGCCCGCTTGGGCGGCTTATATGTATCAGGACCGCAAGCCCGACCTGCCCATCATGTTGTATTGGCTATGGATACCTTGCCTGGTGGGCATACTTGCGGCCTTGACGGCCGCCTTGTTCAAGTTGTGCTGCCTGTTTCGCGGGGCGTCGGCCGGGTCGCCGGCCGCAGCCTCTGCCGGAGAGAATGAATGAGCGTCCAGATGATTGGCGTGGTGGGGATGCTCGTCCTGCTGGTCTTGATCTTTGCCCGCGTGCCGGTGGCGATTGCCATGGGTTTGGTGGGTGTCGTGGGCTATGCGGCGATCAGCGGCTTCGAACGGGCTTTCTTCGTCTTGGGGGCGACGCCCTTCGAAATGGGGTCCGCTTATGCCTTGTCCGTCGTCCCTTTGTTTGTTCTGATGGGGGGCCTGGCGTCAAGTGCAGGTATCTCCGGTCAATTGTTTGGCGCCGTCCGGGCGCTGTTTTCGGGGAGGCGTGGGGGGCCGGCGTATGCCACCCTGGGCGCCAGCGCGACGTTCGGCGCCGTATGCGGATCTTCCCTGGCCGTGGCTGCAACGATGTCGCGGATCGCACTGCCTGAAATGCGTCAGGCCGGCTACCACGATAGGCTCAGCACGGGCGTGATCGCGGCGGGGGCCTCGTTGGGCATTCTGATCCCGCCGTCCATCATTCTGGTGATCTACGCGATTATTGCCGAGCAATCCGTTCAGCGTTTGTTTGCCGCGGCCTTGATCCCGTCAATCCTGCTAACCCTGTTTTACGGCTTTGTCCTGGCCTGGCTGGTGCATCGAAAAGACAATAAAGAGCAGGTCGTGCCGGGCAATGGCTGGGGCGAGCGGCTTCGTGCATTGTTCAGCATGTGGGAGATCGCTCTGTTGTTTGGCGTTTCCATTGGCGGCATCTATGTGGGCTGGTTCAGTCCAACGGAATCCGCCGCCGTGGGTTCGTTCGGCGCTTTTGCCCTCGGGGTCGTTCGACGCAGGCTGTCATTTGCCCGGCTGCATGCTGCATTTGTCGAAACCATCCTGATTTCCAGCATGCTGTTTCTGGTGGTGGTGTGCGCGTTCATGTTTTCTTACTTCGTTGTGCTGACCGAATTGCCGCACACCTTGGTGGACTGGACTCGCAGCTTGAATGTCACGCCGGCCGCCATCATGCTGATCCTGATCCTGTTCTACATCATCATGGGGTGTTTTCTGGATGGCATCGGCATGGTGTTGATTACCGTACCGGTATTCTTTCCGCTGGTGGTGGGCGCCGGCTTTGATCCCGTCTGGTTTGGGGTGGTGCTGGTTCTGGTGGTCGAACTGGGGCTGGTCACTCCGCCGGTAGGCATGAACATCTTTGTGATCAGGGCCCAAGCGCCTGATATTCCCTTGTCCGTGCTGTATCGCGGCATTGTTCCCTTCCTGGTCGCGCCCATTGTCTTGTTGCTGCTCCTGGTCTGGATACCCGACATCGCCCTGTGGTTTCCACGCTTGTTGTACCGCTAGACAGCATGTACGGCCCTTCCTGGTCAAAAGGTAAGCGGGTGAAAGCTGGTTAGCGGCACGAAAAATGCCGCGAGTGGATAATCCGGTTTAGAATACGGGTAAACCCTTATACGCAATTGGCGCGGGGTTCGTATTCAACAGGAAGCGCAATGACGTTTGTAGTCACCGAAGCATGCATACGCTGCAAGTACACTGATTGTGTCAGCGTGTGCCCGATGGATTGTTTTTACGAAGGCCCCGAATTTTTGGTCATCAATCCCGACGAATGTATCGATTGTTCGATTTGCGTGGCCGAGTGTCCGGTTGGCGCGATTGTCAGCGAAAGCGATATCACCGACGATCAGAAACACTTTATCGAGATCAATCGCGTGTTGTCGCAGGACGCCGGATATACTCGCTTGTCCAGGCCCAAGAACCCGTTGCCCAACCACGAGCATTGGGCCAAGGTGGCAAACAAGCTGGAATTCCTGGAGTATCCGGAGAGCGTTCAATGACAGACGAGCAACGTCTGATCGATATCGAGATCAAGCTTACACGGCAGGAAGACCTAGTTCAGGAATTGAACGAATTGGTCTACGCGCAGCAGAAACAGATTAGCGAGCTGCAGGCGGTGTGCAAGGTGCTGGCGGGGCGTTTGAACGACGATTCCCACGGCGGCGCCGATGCCTACAGTCAGGAAAAGCCGCCACATTATTAAAAAGCGGGCCTTCTTGTGACGTCATCATCCTAAGCCGTGACGTCATCATCCTAAGCCGTGACGTCATCATCCTAAGCCGTCGTGCCGGCCCTCATGAATTCGGCGTTGCCACGTCGCGCCGCATAAGCTTGCGCTGAGCGCTATGCTAAAGTGCTGGCTGCACTGAAATGGTGCATTCGGGAGTATGGAGGGGTGTATGTCTGATGATAAGCAGCAAGCGTCCTGGTCCGAGCTGCTGTGGGGACGCAATGGTTTGCGTTCACTGGCGCTTGCAGGCGGCATTGCGCTGCACGCGGTCAATGTCTATATCGTGGCTACGGTTTTGCCTTCCGTTGTGCGCGATATCGGCGGCCTGGAATATTACGCCTGGAACATGACCCTGTTCGTCGTGGCGTCCATCCTGGGCTCGGCCCTGTCCCCCAAGACCATCGACGCCTGGGGCCTGCGCAACTCGTTTCTCGTCGGGCTTGCCATCTTTGCCGCCGGAACCGCTGCTTGCGCTGCCGCCCCTGCCATGGAGTGGATGCTGATCGGCCGTACTGGGCAGGGCTTTGGCGGCGGGCTGATTCTTGGCCTTAGTTACTCGTCCATACGTATCTTGTTTGAAGAGCGCCTGTGGCCCAAGGCCATGTCGCTGTTGTCCAGCATGTGGGGCGTGGCAACGCTGGCCGGGCCCGCTGTGGGCGGCATCTTTGCCGAGTCGGACGCCTGGCGCTGGGCCTTCTGGACGGTCATCCCGCTTACCCTGGGGCTGGCCGCCCTGGTGGCCACACAGATCTCTGCCAATGCAACGGCGCGCAGTGCCACGCCGGTGGGTGTGCCCATCGGCCAAATCGGTCTGATGATCATCGCCGTGCTGGTTGTATCGGTGGCCAGTCTGTCCCCGAACCTGGCCTGGAACATTGTTGGCATTGTTGCGGGCGTGGCGATTTCGGTGGCCATCGGCTTAATGGATAACAAGGCGAGCACACGTTTGTTGCCGAAAGGGGGCTATTCGTTGAATGGCAATCTGGGCAGCTTGTACGCCTGTGTGTCGCTGTTAAGTGTGACGATGACTGCGGAAATCTTCATTCCGTATTTCCTGCAGGCCATCCAGGGCTTTTCTCCCTTGATGGCGGGTTACTTCATGGTTTTGCTGTCGATCGGCTGGTCCACCGGGTCCATTGCGTTCGCGGGGCGTGGCGTAGAGTTCGCCAATTGGCTGTTGCGAATTGGCCCCCTACTGTCCGCCGTGTCGTTGGCGGGGCTTGTCATTGTGCAGCCTATTGCATCCGTGGATTATGCCGTGGTGGTCGCCTGGGCGATTGGCATCTTGCTGTTTGGCGTGGGGCTGGGTATTGGGATTACCTGGCCGCATATGCTGACGCAGGTCTTCCGGATTTCGCCGGCGGGCCAGGAAAACATGGCTTCGTCGGCCATTATTACGGTGCAGTTATACGCCCTGGCATTTGGCGCTGCTCTGGCAGGCATGGTGACGAATGCAGCCGGCTTTACCGATCCAGGCGGCCTGGTGGGGACGCAGCAGGCATCGGTTGCCCTGCTGGCCGTCTTGGCGCTTGCCCCGGCCTGGGCCGCCTGGCTGATGAGGCCCGTCGTGCGCAGCCGCATGAAGGCGGCCGCTTAAGAAAGCCGCCTAAGACAGCCTGCCGCCGGGAAGGTCGGCGGTTAGTGGGCCGTTTGACTAATTTAAATGCCTAGCTGGTCGCCTTGGGCAAGCGGAAGCGCTCGGGGTCGGGGCCGTGGCGCGCGGTTTCGTCGTGCAGTTCAGAAATGGCGGCCATGTCATCGGCGTCCAGCGAAAAATCGAACACATTGATATTTTCGTGGATGCGGGCGGGTGTGACCGACTTGGGAATCACCATATTGCCCAATTGCGTGTGCCAGCGGATGACAACCTGCGCCAACGAGCGGCCATGTTTGGCGGCGATTGCCGTAAGTGTGGGGTTGTCCCACAGCAGGCCATGGCCCAAGGGGCTCCAGGATTGGGTGACAATGCCGTTTTCGGCGTGGTATTCACGCAATTCCGGCTGCTGGAAGCGCGGGTTCAGTTCGATCTGGTTGACCACGGGCAAAACGCCGGTTTCGTCCAGCAAGCGCTGCAAGTGCGCGATATTGAAGTTCGAAACGCCAAGCGACTTGATGCGGCCTTCGCCGCGCAGTTGAATCAGGGCTTCCCACGATTTAACATACAGGCCTATCTTGGGCGCGGGCCAGTGGATCAGGTACATATCGACGTAGTCCAACCCCAGTTTTTCCATGCTTTCATCGAAGGCGGCCAGGGTTTCGTCGTAGCCGTGGCGGTCGTTCCAGAGCTTGGTGGTAATGAACAGCTCTTTGCGGTCAAGGCCGCATTCTTTGATGGCTTTTCCCACGCCTTCTTCGTTACCATAAATGGCGGCGGTGTCGATCAGGCGATAGCCTGCGTCAATGGCTGTTTTTACGGCCGTCGGGGCGACGTCGTTTTCCACTTGCCAGACGCCGAAACCCAGGCGTGGAGCCGTATTGCCATCGTGGAAGGTGACAGTATTAAGGATATTGGGCATAGTGCTCTCCGAGATGCATGAACCGGTTCGCCGGACAGTATGAACAGAACGCCAGCGTAGTTCGATGAGTCGATTATACGTATGTTGCAAAACGCGTTTCCGCACCGTTTTTGGGGTGTGGGCGCGGCGTAAAATTTTTAGGAGCAGGGCATGAGTATACATACCGAGACCAAGCGGATCAGCGTGCCGCAACTGATGTCGTACAAAGGCCAGAAGAAAATCGCTTCCCTCACGGCCTACTCGGCGCCGTTCGCCCGGTTGCTGGACGAGCACCTGGATATGATCCTGATTGGCGATTCGACGGCCATGGTCGGCTATGGTTTGCCCAGTACCCTGTCCTTTACCCTGGAGCAGATCGCGGCGCATTCGGCCGCCGTCGTGCGTTCGACGCGGCGCGCCTGCATTATTGCGGACATGCCGTTCGGCAGTTATCAGGAATCCCCGCAACAGGCTTTCCAGAGCGCGGCCCGGCTGCTGGCGCTTAGCGGCGCTGATGGTGTCAAGCTGGAAGGCGGCATTGCGCTGGCTCCCACAACCCAGTTCCTGGTAGAGCGCGGCATTCCGGTGCTGGCGCATGTGGGCCTGATGCCGCAATATGTGAACACCATGGGTGGTTTCAAGGCCCAGGGGCTGGACGACGCGTCTGCCGAACGCATTCTTCAGGATGCCATCGCCCACGAGAAGGCGGGGGCGTTCGGGGTGGTGCTTGAAGGCGTGGCCGAAAGCCTTGGCCGGCGTATTACCGAAACCTTGTCCATCCCCACCATCGGGATTGGCGCATCGCCCGATTGCGATGGCCAAATCCTGGTCACCGAGGACATTCTTGGCCTTAGCGGCGGTCGCATTCCTAGGTTCGCGCGACAGTTCGCCGATGTGGGTGCTGTCATCAGCGATGCTGTAGGCCAGTATGCGGCGCAGGTGCGCGATGGCAGTTTCCCGGCGCTTGAAAATTGTTTTGGCGTCAAGAAGTAGGCAGGGCCTGAAAGGATAAGCGAGTGATTCAACTAGATCCCCTGTTCGCGGGAATTTTGCTCTTTGCGGCCGGCGTGTTGCTCGGCTTGCTGGTGGCTGCCTTCTTGTATCGAAAATCGCTGGCGGCCTTAAGGTCGCAGGTGGATGCAGGCTCTGTCCTGGCGGTGCAGCACGAGCAGGCGTTGGCTCGGGCACACGAGGATCTTGCGCAGATCCAAAGCCGCTACACGGCCCTGGACGACAAGAAAGACGACCTGGATCGGCAGCTGGCCGGCATGCAGTCGGAAGCCCGCAGTTTGCGCGAACGCTTCCAGGAGGCCCGGCAGGCGCTGGACCACAAGGAACAGGAAGCCCAGGTCACGCGCGCTCGTCTGTCTGAGACCGAAAAAGAACTGACGAGCCTGATGGCAACACATGCAGAAAAGCTGGCCGGCTACGAAGAGCTGAAGAATGCGCACGAGCAGGCGCGCCAGCAGCTTAAAACCGAGTTCCAGAACCTGGCCAACCAGATACTGGAAGAGAAAGGGAAAACCTTCGCCCAGGCAAGCCAGACATCGCTTGACGCCTTGTTGAAACCTTTTCGCGAACAGATCCACAGCTTTCAACAGCGGGTCAACCAGGTGCACGACGAATCCGTCAAGGGCAATGCTTCGCTGGGCGCCGAGATCAAGCAGGTGCTGGACATCGGGCTCAAAATGAGCGCCGAGGCCAATACGCTGGCTATGGCGTTGAAGGGCGACAAGAAAACGACTGGGAACTGGGGCGAGGTTCAACTGGAAAAAACGCTGCAGCTAGCGGGGCTGATCAAGGGCGATCATTACGAGTCGCAGCCGCGCTTTCGCGACGAGCAAGGCCAGGCCCGCCAGCCCGACTTCGTGATCAAGCTGCCCGATGGCAAGCATATGGTCATCGACAGCAAGGTGTCCCTGGTCGATTACGACCGGGCGATTGCGGCCGAAACCGACGCCGAGTCTCTGGCGGCGCTAGAGGCCCACGTTCGCGCAGTGCGCAATCACATCGACGATTTGTCCAAGAAGGATTACAGCAATCTGATCGGCATGCGCAGCCCCAGCTTCGTCCTGATGTTCATGCCGATCGAGCCGGCCTATATCGAGGCGCTGAAACACAATCGCGATTTGTTCAATTATGGTTATCAGCGCAATGTGATCATGGTGTCGCATACGACGCTGATGCCCATTCTGAAAACGGTGGCCAATCTGTGGATGGTGGCGCGCAGCAACGAGCAGGCGCAGGATCTAAGCGCCAGCGCGGGCGATATCTACAATCAGATCGTGGTGGTGGCCGAGCACCTTAAGAAAATGGGCGATGCCCTGGGGGTGGTGGGCAATCATTACAACCGCACGGTGACGTCGCTGGCGGGGCGGCAGGGGCTGTATGGCAAGGCATCGCGCTTTAACGAATTATCCTCTAAGGCAAATAAAACCATGCCTGCACTAGAGCCGTTGCACACCGACCACGAGATCGAGAAGCTGGATCTGATTGTGGGCAGTGCACCGTTGCCGATTTCGGCAGAGTCGGGCGCCACCGGACTGGCGGAAGAGCCCGGCGGCATCGATGAATCGAGCGATTCGCACCCTTAAGAACCCTTTGTTCAAGCCCCCGCGTTGCGAACATCTGCGATGCTCGATTTGATCAGAGAGTTCTAGCGCGAGTACTAAACATAATCGGTCAATGAAAATCGCGGCTTTGGGTGGGTAGATCGCCCAGCAGCGGGCTCAGGTCGACCAGGCGGGCAACAACCAGGTTGTAGACGCCGCTTTCGCATTGCCACACGCCATAGGCGCCCAGCAGCCGGGAGTCGACTAGTTCGCGTCGCTGGCGTTCGACAATATGGGGCCGGATAATCAAATTGATCTGGCCGGTTTCATCTTCCAACGTGACGAAAACCATGCCGCTGGCGGTTTGGGGCCGCTGTCGCACGGTGACGATGCCGCAGGCGCGCACCAGACGCCGGTCGGGTTGCCGGCGCAATTGCGCTGCGGTCAGGAATTTGCGCGCGGCTAATTGGCTGCGTATCAGCGCCAGGGGATGGCGACCCAGCGTCAGGCGCAGCGATCGGTAATCGGCTGTCAACGCTTGAGCCTCGGTGGGTTCCGCAAGAACCGGCGTGTTGTGCTCGGTAATCGGCGCCGCCGCCAGCAGGCCGGCTCCGGGCACGCTGGCGGCGGCTTCCCAGGCGGCATGGCGGCGATGGCCGGCCAGTGGGCGCAAAGCATCGCCGGCCGCCAGGATATCCAGATCGCGCCGATCCAGGCCGGCCCTGAGCGCCAGATCGGCCAGCGATGAAAACGGGTGGTGGGCTCGGGCCTGCTCAATGCGCAGGGCGCTTTTACGAGCCATTCCTTTTAATTGGTTCAAGCCCAGGCGCACGGTGTTCGTGTCCAGGCAAACGGCCTCCCAGTTGCTGGTTGTAATGTCCACGGGAAGCACGCGCACGCCATGGCGTTGCGCATCTTGCACCAGGGTGGAGGGCGAATAAAACCCCATGGGCTGGCTGTTCAGCAGGGCGGCCAGGAACGCGGCCGGCTCGTGGCGCTTCAGCCAACTGCTGGCATAGACCAGAAGAGCAAAGCTGGCGGCGTGGCTTTCGGGGAAGCCGTATTCGCCAAAACCCTGGATCTGCCTGAAAATCTGTTCGGCGAATTCTTTGTCATAGCCTCGGCTGGTCATGCCGGTGATGATGCGGTCGTAGTATTTGCCCAGCCCGCCTTTACGCTTCCAGGCCGCCATGGAGCGGCGCAGCCCATCGGCTTCGCCGGCGGTGAACCCGGCGGCCAGCATGGCGACCTGCATGACCTGCTCCTGGAAAATAGGCACGCCCAGGGTGCGTTCCAGCGCTTTTTTCACGGCCGGGCTGGGATAAGTGACTTGATCAATTCTCTGGCGGCGGCGCAGGTAAGGGTGGACCATGCCCCCCTGGATGGGGCCGGGCCGGACGATGGCGACCTCGATGACAAGATCGTAATACGTGCGAGGCTTCAGGCGAGGCAGCATGGTCATTTGCGCGCGCGATTCAATCTGGAAAACGCCAATCGTGTCGGCTGCGCAGATCATGTCGTAGGTGGCTGTATCGTCAGGTGGAATGGTGGCCAGTTCGATTGGCCGTCCTCGCAAGACAGACACGTAATCCAGTGCGCGACGCAGTGCGCTGAGCATGCCCAGCGCCAGGATGTCGATCTTCAGCAAACCCACCGCGTCCAGATCGTCTTTGTCCCATTGCACGACGCTGCGGCCTTCCATGGCGGCGTTCTCGATGGGCACCAGCCGGCATAAAGGGCCGCGTGAAATGACGAAACCGCCTGGATGCTGGGACAGATGGCGTGGAAAGCCCAGCAGCTGGCTGGCCAGGCTGAGCCATTGCCGGGTAGTGGGCGAGTCGGGATCGAGCCCGTTGGCGGCGAGGCGCTTGGCCAGATTGGCCTTGCCGTCCCAATAGCGATAAGACTTTGCCACGGCATCGATGATGTGGGGGTCAACCCCCAAAGCTTTGCCGGTGTCGCGCAGGGTGCTTTTGACGCGGTAGGAGATGACGACGGCGGTCAGGGCGGCGCGGTCGCGCCCGTATTTATCGTAAATGTACTGGATGACTTCTTCGCGCCGGTCGTGTTCGAAGTCGACGTCGATATCAGGCGGTTCGTTGCGCTCTTTACTGATGAAGCGTTCGAACAGACTGTTGCCGTGCGATGGATCGACGGCGGTGATGTGCAGGCAGTAGCAGACTGCGCTGTTGGCGGCTGAACCCCTGCCCTGACACAGGATGCGGCGGCTGCGGGCGAAGCGGACGATGTCGTGGACGGTCAGGAAGTACGGTTCGTAATTAAGTTCTGCAATCAGCGCCAGTTCGTACTCAATTTGGTCCCGGACGGACTCGGGAACACCCCCGGGAAATCGCTGCTGCGCGCCAAGCCAGGTTTGCTGGCGCAGATAGGCTTTGGGCGTCAGGCCACGGGGGCAGATCTCTTCAGGGTATTCATACTTCAGATCATCCAGATCGAAGCGGCACTGGGCGGCGATCTGCACGGTCTGGTCCAGGCAGTCGCGCGGATACAGGTTGGCCAGCCGCAGGCGGGAACGCAGGTGGTGCTCGGCGTTGGGTGCGCGCTGGAAACCGCAGTCGGCCACTGGGGCGCCAAGGCGGATGGCCGTCAAGGTGTCGTGCAGAGGCTTGCGGGAACGCAGATGCATTTCGACCTGGCCTGTGGCGGCAACGGGCAGTCCGGCATCCCGCGCCGTGGCTAGAACGGTGGCTTTGTGCATGTCGTCGCGTGAGCGATGATGCAGCGTCAGCGCCACCCAACAGCGGCCCGGAAACGTAGCCGCCGTCCATTGGGCTTGTGCGGCAAGGCGTTCGGGCGATGGGTTGTAGTCGGGCGTCAGCAGCGCAATGCAGCCGGGCATGCCGTGCAAGCGGGCGGGCAGGCGTTGAGCCGAACCATCGAGATCGCTGGGCGACAGCCGGTATTGCCCCTTGGGCGCACGCCGGCGACCCAGGGTGATGAGTTCGCACAGATTGCCATAGCCATCGCGTGTTTGGGCCAGAAGGGTAAGTGTGACGGCAGGGCCGGCATCGGCGTTGCGCAAGACGAAAGCCGCGCCGATCAACAAGGAAAGCCCGTGTTTCCTGGCCTCGGTATGAGCGCGCACAATGCCTGCAACCGAACACTCGTCGGTGATGGCAAGGCCGGCATAGCCCAGTTGCGCTGCGCGTTCCACCAGCTCTTCAGGATGGGAGGCGCCGTGCAGGAAGGTGTAGTTGCTTAGGCATTGCAATTCTACGTAGGCGGGCAGGGAAGAAAGGGTGGGCATGGCGTGGGTCGACAGGCGTTAAGCGAACAGACCGTGCAAGAACCACCCGTCCTGCCGACGGCGCTCTTGGTAAAGCCAGTAGCGAGTGCCGTTTTGGTCCTGGGCGATAAAGTAGTCGCGTATGGTCAGACCGTCCCACCAGCCGTCTTCGATGCGTTCGGGACCGCCGATGATGCGTAGCGGCGAGCCATAAAATGGCCGGTGCTGTCTGACGGACAAGGCAATGGGGGTGTCGAGCAGCCAGAATGGGCGGTTGGCGTCGTGAATACAGGCCTCGGGAACGAGCTTTTGATGCAGTGGCGCCCAGCGGTTGGCGACTTCGGGACGATGGTCCGCCATGGGGCAGGGTTGAAGAATGCAGTCGGAGCCCAGCCGTGCCGTCAGGCGTTCCAATAGACGCAGATGATCGACGGGCAGGCTGCCCGGCTGGGGAAAAAGCTGGTCGGATGCAGGCGCACGCGGCAGGGTTTCGAGGGTGTGCAACGCCACGGCAATGACAGGTGCGTCCAGCACATGATGATGCAGGTGTTCTTTGAGCAGACCAAGAAGATGGTCGATCTGCCAGGAGGGGGCGCCAAGTGTCAACGGCAGGGGGGTGGGAGGCCTTGCCTGTCGTCCGTGTTCGTGTTGCAGGGTCAGTGTAAGACGGGTAACGGCCAACTGATGCGCCGCCAGCCAGCCGCAGAGTTGCTCGAACAGGCGATGCGCCACGAACTGGATGGCGTCGGCGTGTTCGATGCGTTCGACCAGTTGGATGCAATGGTTGAATGCCGGTGGCGGAACAATCCATTTGAAGGTTTCAGGGGCCAGGCCGTAGGCCGCGTCCAGCGCGGGCAGCATGGCTTGATGCGTGCGTCGTTGCAAGCCGCTGCGTGGCAGCTTGCGCAAGTCGCCCAGGGTGACGCAGCCAATGCTGTCCAGCCAGGCCAGACATGCTTGCGCTTCGGGCAGGCGTGAGCAGGGTAGGGTGTCCAGTCGGCGCTGCAAGGTGGCCTGCTTCAGTGCGCGCCGCGCCTGGGGGCGAGAAGCCGTGGCAAGCAGCCAGGCGCCTTTTGCCGTGGGCGCCATGGAAAGATGGATGCCGAAGCTCTGGGCGTGCATGGTGGCGCGTATTCGTTGGCCGAGCCGGCGTGGGCCGTTGAACAAGGCGAGACTGGCTGTTACCTTGAGCAAGAATGTGTTGTTGTCGGCAAGGGCAAGCTCGGGTGTGTATTGCAGCAAGGTCAGTGCGACGGCGTCGAGGGCGCGCTGTTCGGCGGCGGGGTTGTAAAGAAAGGATTCGGCTTGCGGGCACAGGGTATTGACGCCGCCGCGACGCATGCCGACGCGCACCCCCGTTTGTGCGGCGGCGGGCGAACAGAGCTTGACGCGATCCTGCGCAAAGACGACCGCGGGCTTAACGCGCCAGTTCGGGTACGCGATGTCCAGGCTTGCGTGCGGAAGATGCACGCCGATCCAGAGTTGCATGAGCAGAATCCGCAGAGCGGTTGTTTGTGTAAAGAGGCAGCGTGATCAGGCCTTCGAGGACGCCGCCCCGGCGCTTCAGGATAGAGATGGACAGGCCGCCTGGGTTGGGTTGTGCGATGAGGCGCAACGGTGCTGGGGAAGCCTGGCGTGCCGCAGTTAATGGGCGAACGACGATGAACAGCGTGCTGCTTTGCTGGGCGGCCAGGTGCAGGCGACGCAAAGCCTGACTGCGCACGGTGCTTTGCCAGAGCAGGGCGGCGCCGAACGTGTCGCTGCGCAGGATCTGTTCCGTGGCCCAAAGTGAGTCGGTCGCGTGTTTGGGCCGTATCCACAGCAATTGGGAAGCTTGGCCGCCCCAGTTGGCCCATGCGGCGATCTGCGGCGTGTACGGAGGTTGGATCAGCGCGATGCGCTGCTTGGCTGACTGGATGAGCGCAGGCCGAAGCAATTGCATTTCGCCCGCGCCGGGTTGCGGCGCCAGGATTTCGACCAAACAGCCCAGCGGCCACCCCCGTCCCGGCAATTGAGCGGACAAATCGTTGAAGCCGGTATCAATGTGCCGACCATGGGGACGGGCCAGTTGCGAGGCGCGCCACAAAGCGGGGTGGATGTGCTCGGCGCGCAATGTGCGCCCGGCGATTGCTTGAGGTTCTGTAATCATTCAAGAAACTCCTTTTTACTGTATAAATATACAGTATTAGAGTGTTCTATGCGAACGCATTTGCGGCTGCGTTACATTACGCTGATGAAGTCTTTGCGCGATGTCCAAATGATGGTCAATGCCCCGCTGCCAATGCGCAATGGGGTGGCGCCCAGCCGTGTCTACCTGCCGCCGGGCACATGGTCGACCGTCCTGGAGTTCTTGTGTGAACGCTTTCGGTTCATGCCGACCGATGTCTTGCGTTCCCGGCTGGAGCAGGGCTGTATCGTTGACCAGAATGGTGTGGCGCAGCGCCCTGGCACGCCCTACCAGCCGTCTGGCTGGCTTTGGTATTATCGCGACGTTCCCGACGAAGCACCGGTGCCCTTCGAGCTGGATATCCTGCATCGTGATGAGCGCATCGTGGTGGTGGACAAGCCGCATTTCCTGGCCAGCATTCCGGGCGGGCGTCATTTGCGCCACACCGCCTTGACACGTTTGCGGCAGGCGCTTGATTTACCGCACCTGAGCCCCATCCACCGTCTGGATCGGGACACGGCGGGTGTCATGTTGTTCTGCGCCGACCCCGCCAGTCGCGGCGCGTATCAAAGCTTGTTCCAGTCGCGCGCCGTGCGTAAAGAATATCAGGCCATTGCCCCCTGGCGGGCTGATCTATCCTTGCCGTGTCGCTATCGCAGCCGCCTGACGCCGGCAGCGGATCACTTCACCATGCGGGAAGTGCCCGGCGAACCCAATAGCGAGACATGGGTTGAGTTGCTGGAGCGGCGCGACCGCCTGGGGCTTTACCGACTGCTGCCTGTAACCGGACGCAAACACCAATTGCGCGCTCACATGAGCGCCTTGGGCATCGCTATTTGCAACGATGGTTTTTATCCCCAGTTGATTGAAGACACACGTGTCGACGACTTCGAAAAGCCGTTGCAATTACTGGCGCGCGCGATTGAATTCACCGATCCGTTTTCGGGGAAAATCCGCCGTTTTGAGAGCGGGCGCACTCTGTCTTTATGGTGCGCTTAGTGCCCTGTTTGGCTAATTCGCGCCTTGCCTGACAAGGCCAGGCATCCGGATATAAGTGCCCAATTAAATAGACTCTAAATAGGGCTCGAACGTCAACTTAATAGCAAAAATCCATAAACAGCTAACAATTAAGTAGTTCCTTTGAACGGTATCTGCGCCCACACTACCTAAAGTCAAAACAGGGCATAACGTGGGTACTTCATTTTCTCTTCTGGACGCCGACACTGCGCGGCAATGGGCATTTTTGCTCGATGCTTTGCGCGATATCAGCCAGCGCCATCCCGACGCCGTCTTTGCTTCATCCCTGGCGGCCGAAGACATGCTTTTGTCGCACGCTATCTTTCAGGCGGAATTGCCGATCCAGGTATTTACGCTGGATACGGGTCGCCTGCATCCTGAAACCTTGGGCATGATCCCCCGTATCGCGGAACGCTATGGGGTGGATGTGCAAGTGGTGCGGCCCGATCAACAAGCCGTGCAAGAACATGTCGAGCGCAATGGGGCATTTGCTTTCTATGAAAGCATCGAGTTGCGCAAGGCCTGCTGCGGCATTCGCAAGGTGGAACCTTTGCGTCGTGTGCTCAAGGGGCATTCAGCCTGGCTGACCGGCCAGCACCGGGACCAGTCGGTCACGCGCAGCGATTTGGCGCAGGCCGAATACGACGCGGTCTTTGGCTTGCACAAGTACAACCCGTTGGCCGACTGGTCGCATGATCAGATCTGGGCGGTCATTCGGGCGTTTGATATTCCCTACAACCATTTGCATGATCAAGGCTATCCGTCGATAGGCTGCGAGCCCTGTACGCGGGCCGTGCGCCCCGGCGAGGATCCGCGCGCGGGCCGCTGGTGGTGGGAAAACGCGTCATCCAAGGAGTGCGGATTGCATCAGGGCAACGTCTCTCCGGTTCTACAAAGCAAGGCATAACATGATTGAAGTTTCAGCAAGAACACATCTGGACTGGCTGGAGTCCGAAGCCATTTACATCCTGCGCGAGGTGGCCGCCGAGTGCGAGAAACCCGTACTCCTGTTTTCGGGCGGCAAGGATTCCGTGGTGCTGCTGCGCCTGGCCGAAAAGGCCTTCAGGCCGGCCGGCTTTCCGTTTCCATTAATGCACATCGATACCGGGCATAACTTCGACGAAGTCATTCAGTTTCGCGACCGGCGTGTTGCCGAACTGGGGGAAACGCTGATTGTACGCACGGTCGATGATTCGATCGCACGGGGGTCAGTCGTCCTACGCCGCGAAACCGATTCGCGCAATGCCGCTCAAGCCACCACCTTGCTGGAAGCCATCGAAGAATTTGGTTTTGATGCCTGCATCGGCGGTGCGCGACGCGATGAAGAAAAAGCGCGCGCCAAAGAACGCGTGTTTTCCTTCCGCAATGATTTCGGCCAGTGGGATCCCAAGGCCCAGCGCCCCGAACTGTGGAACCTGTTCAACACCAAGGTGCATCCGGGCGAGAACATGCGCGTGTTTCCGATTTCCAACTGGACGGAACTGGACGTCTGGCAATACATCGCCCGCGAGCAACTGGCCCTGCCGTCCATCTACTACGCACATCAGCGTGAAGTGGTTGAGCGCAATGGCCTGCTGGTGCCCGTCACGCCCCTGACGCCGCCTCGGGAGGGCGAAGCGCCGCAAACCCGTTCCGTTCGATTTCGCACGGTGGGCGATATCTCGTGCACCTGCCCCGTGGCGTCGGACGCCTCGACACCCGATGAAATCATTGCCGAAACCGCCATCACCACGATTACCGAACGTGGCGCAACGCGCATGGACGATCAAACGTCCGAAGCCTCTATGGAAAAACGCAAGAAGCTAGGGTACTTTTAAATGAATGCATTGAACGAGTCGTGGCCCAATGCCACGGAAACCTCCGTATTGCGGCTGATTACCGCAGGTTCGGTGGATGACGGCAAGTCTACGCTGATCGGCCGTCTGTTGTACGACAGCAAGGGCGTGTTTGCCGACCAGATCGAAGCGATCAGTCGCTCCAAGTACAAGCGGGTTCAGGCCGACGAAATTGACCTGGCCTTGCTGACTGACGGCCTGGAAGCTGAACGCGAACAAGGCATTACCATCGATGTGGCCTACCGATACTTCGCGACGCCGGCACGCAAATTCATTGTGGCCGATGCGCCTGGGCACGAGCAATACACCCGCAATATGGTAACGGGTGCCTCCACGGCGCAAGTGGCCATTATTTTGATCGACGCCGGCCGGGTCAAGAACGGCCAGTTGCTGGCGCAAACCAAGCGCCACAGCACCTTGGCCAAACTGCTGGGCATTCAGCACGTCGTGGTGGCGGTCAACAAAATGGACCTGGTGGACTGGGATGCCAATCTGTTCGAGCAGATACGCAGCGCCTACGCGAACCTGGCCGCCAAGCTGGGCATCGCTAAATTTCACATCGTTCCCCTGTCGGCCTTGAAGGGCGACAACGTCGTGGTCTCGTCCGGAAACACTCCCTGGTACAGCGGCCCGCCTTTGCTGTCGCTGCTGGAAAGCCTGCCGATTGCATCCGGCGTCGGGCAGCAAGCCAGCCGTTTCTTCGTGCAATGGGTTATCCGCCATGGCGGCAGCTCACTCGACGATTTCCGTGGTTATGCGGGCCAGCTGGCCAGCGGCCGACTTAAAGTGGGCGATGCAGTCAAGATTCTTCCTTCAGGCCTTGCCGCGAACGTTGCCCGTTTGGTCGCGTTCGATCGCGATCTGGAAGAAGCACAGGCGGGCGACAGCATTACCATTGTGCTCGATCGCGATATCGACGTCTCGCGCGGCGACTTGATCGCGGCTGCCGATGCGCCGGTCAGGGTAAGCAAGGAGTTCGAGGCCGAGGTCTGCTGGCTGGATCAGCAGGCGTTCAATCCGGCGCGCCAGTATTGGTTGAAACAGGGCACCCGGCTGACGCAAGCCAAAATCAAGGCGGTGCACTCGCTACGCGACATCCACGAACTGCATCATGTGGATGCCGGGGGCAAGCTGGAAATGAATGACATCGGGCATGTATCGCTGGTGGCCCGCGAACGGCTGGCCCTGGACAGCTATGCCGAACAGCCCGCAACGGGCGCGTTTATCCTGATCGACCCAGCCACGCACCAGACTGCCGCCGCCGGCATGGTGCGGTAAAAAATGACAATCGGGGGCGGTTGTCGCCCCCGCGGTCTTGCCTCCCGGCTACTCTTGCATTTAAACGGAGTGCTTCAATACAGAGCGGCGTGATGCGTCGATCCTGTTCCGTGAACTACACTGATGGTTTTGGCGCAAGGTGGGTTCTGGCCCGCGTCGCGCAGGATTTTTCAGGGATAGGCATGTCTGAGTCATTCAAGGACAGGCTGGCGGCGATTCAACAAGGCATTGACCAAGCGTGTGCAAGCGCAGGGCGCTCGCCTGCCGAGGTCGCCATTCTTCCGGTCAGCAAGACATTTTCGCCCGAGGCTATTCGCGAAGCGGCCGCACTGGGCTTGCGTCGCTTCGGCGAAAATAAAATGCAAGAGGTCCGGCAGAAGGCGGAGCCGTTGCAGGACCTGAACCTAGACTGGGTTCTGATTGGGCATTTGCAAAGCAATAAAGCCAAGGATGCGGCGCGCTATGTGGCCGAGGTGCAATCGCTGGACCGCTGGTCGCTGGCACAGGCCCTGGACGCCCGTCTGCAGGCGCAGGGGCGGGCCATCGATGTTCTGGTGCAGGTGAAAACATCCAGCGAGTCGACCAAGTTCGGCCTGGATCCCGCCGAGTTGCCGCATTTCATGCAGCAACTCAAGGCCTTGCCAAGCTTGCAGGTCAAAGGCTTGATGACGCTGGCCGTCAATACCAGCGACCAGGCTGTGGTGCGCCAGTGCTTTCGCACCTTGCGGGAATGGCGGGATCGCTTGTGCGATGCAGGTTACGATCAGGCGCAACGGCTATCGATGGGCATGAGCGGGGACTACCTCTTGGCCATCCAAGAAGGCTCCACCGAGATCCGCATCGGCTCTGCGTTGTTTGGGCAGCGTGATTACGCGCCTTCCGATACACCTTAGGAGATGGTATGAATTTTTTGCGTTACGTCGGTGGCGTGTTGGCGATGGCGGCAGCCATGGGGGCCGGCGCCGATACATTGGATGTCGTGAAAGAGCGCGGCTATGTGCAATGCGGCGTCACTACGGGCTTTGCCGGTTTTTCCGCCCCAGACGACAAAGGCCAGTGGCGTGGCCTGGATATCGACCTGTGCAGCGCTGTGGCCGCCGCCGTACTGGGGGATGCCGCCAAATACAAAGCCGTGCCGCTTAATTCCCAACAACGCTTCACCGCCCTGCAATCGGGTGAAATCGACCTTCTGGCGCGCAACACCACGGTAACCCAGCAGCGCGATACCGCCCTGGGCGCCATCCATGCCGGCATCAACTTCTATGACGGTCAGGGCTTCCTGGTGCTGAAAGAGCTTGGCGTGAAAAGCGCGAAGGAGCTCGATGGCGCAACCATCTGCATGCAAACCGGTACGTCCAACGAAAACACCATGGCCGACTGGGCGCGTGCCAACAACATCAGCTATAAGCCCGTGGTCATCGAGCAGTTCAACGAAGTGGTGAAGGCCTTCCTGGCGGGTCGTTGCGATGTGTTCTCTACCGATGCTTCGGGCTTGGCGTCGATCCGGGTCTCCAGAATGCAGGATCCCGATGCCTACGAAGTCCTGCCCGAGATCATTTCCAAAGAGCCGTTGGGCCCCTTTGTCCGTCAGGGCGATGATGCCTGGTTGAATATCGTCAAGTGGAGCTTGACCGCCATGCTCGCAGCGGAAGAGCTGGGCATAACCTCGGCCAATGTCGATGAGCATTTGCAAAGCCCCAATCCGAATGTTCGGCGGCTTCTGGGGGTGACGCCGGGCGCCGGCAAAAACCTGGGGCTGGACGAAGAGTGGGCCTACAACATCGTCAAACAGGTGGGGAATTACGGGGAAAGCTTCGAGCGCAATGTGGGCATGGACAGCCCCTTGAAGATCAAACGCGGCCTGAACGCCTTGTGGACGGAAGGCGGCTTGATGTATCCGTTGCCGATTCGCTGAGCGGGGGCGGTGCGAGGTGCGAGGGGGCGCTGGTGATTCCCCGGGCTACCGGCGCTGATATCGGCCGTCGCCCAAGCGCTCTACGACATCGGTCAGTTCCAGTTGCATCAGCACCGCGACAAGGCGGGCCACTTCCAGACCCGTCCTGCATTGCAATACGTCCGTATCCACGGGGTCGTAGCCCAGGGCGTCCAGCACCTGCGCTTCAGGCGTCTCGGGGTCGAACAATGGAAGGCGCGGCTGCACGGGCCGGGTGTCGGCGCAGACAGGGCTATCGGAGGAGGCGAGCTCGACCGCTGGTTGCACAGCGCCTGCCGGCGTGTCCAATGGTTTGCCCAGTTCTTCGTGAATGTCCTGGCCTGACTCGACCAGCTTGGCGCCTTGCCGGATCAGTTCATGACAGCCGCGCGACAGCGGGGAATGGATGGATCCAGGAATGGCAAAGACCTCGCGGCCCATTTCAGAGGCCAGGCGCGCGGTAATGAGCGAACCGCTTTTCTTGGCGGCCTCCACGACCAATACGCCGCGCGCCAGGCCCGCCACAATACGGTTGCGTTTGGGAAATTGATAGGGCAAGGCGCGTGTGCCCAGTGGAAACTCTGAGATCAGTGCGCCCTGCTTTGCGATGCGATGGGCCAGATCGCGATTGGCGGCCGGATAGACTAGATCGGCGCCGGTGGCCAGCGTGGCAATAGTGCGCCCGCCGGCGCGCAGTGCGCCTTCGTGCGCGGCGGCGTCAATGCCATGGGCCAGGCCGCTGACAATGCACCATCCCTGGTTTGCCAGATAGCTGGAAAAGGCGGTGGCATTATCCGTGCCGCCGGCCGTGGCGCTACGGGCGCCCACCACGGCAATCGCGGGGTGGGCAAGGGTGTCGAGCAGCCCGTTCACGTACAGCATCAAGGGTGGATCGTGGCTGTCTAGCAAAGCGGCTGGATAGGCGGGATCGGCCAGGGTCAGAATATGATGGCCGGGTTCGGCCAGCCATTTCTCGGCAAGGGCGATTGCCTTGGTCACAGGTTCAGCCGCTGGTCCTGCCAATTGCCGGGCCAGATCATGCGGCAGGTGCTTGGCCAGGGACGGCGTCGACAGACGATAGATGTCCTGCGGCAGGCCGACGGCCGCAAGCAGTTGCCGCGCCTGGGCGGGCCCCAGGCCGGGCTCCATGGCCAGGCGGATCCAGGCCGCCAGTTCTTCTGTCGAGGGATGTTGGTGCATTCGGTCAGTGTCGCACAATCGTTGGTGATTTCGGAAGCGTTTGTGTCCCGGATGCGCTGTTTCTGTCCATGCTTGGCATGTTCGTCCTTGATTTTCATTCGAACCACGTTGGGTCGGCGAATCATCAAGTATCTGTGTCTCGCCACCGACTTTTCGATTCGAACACTCTTGCCCCTCCACGCGCCAAGCAGCGCATTGTTGCTTAGGTAGTGCCTGGTTGGCGGAAAGTTGTTTTGTTATAATGATTTAGACGAAACGGACCCTTTTTTTATGGCTTTACTTCCCATCCTGCATTACCCCGATCCGCGCTTGCATAAAGTCGCCAAACCTGTCGAGGTGGTCGACGACCGCATTCGCCAGTTGGTGCGCGACATGGCTGAAACCATGTACGACGCTCCGGGCGTGGGCTTGGCTGCCACCCAGGTAGACATCCACGAGCGTGTGGTGGTGATCGATGTGTCCGAAAACGGCGACGACCTCCTGGTCCTGATCAACCCCGAAATCACGTTTAAAAGCGACGATCTTCAGGTTTACGAAGAAGGCTGCCTGTCGGTTCCCGGCGTCTACGACGAAGTCCAGCGCGCCGCCCGAATTACAGTTCGGGCGCTGAATGAACAGGGCCAGCCCTACGAGTTCGATGCCGAAGGCCTTTTGGCCGTTTGTGTGCAGCACGAACTCGACCACCTCATGGGTAAGGTCTTTGTCGAATATCTCTCACCGCTCAAGCAAAACCGCATCAAGACCAAGATCCGCAAACAAGAGCGCGAAGCCCTGAAAGCCTAATTCACACGCGCTTCCTGAACGATGTTCATCACGGCTGCATCAGCCCTTCTGGCTGCGTAAGGCGTGCACGCAATGCAGCGGTCGTGCGCGGGGCGCTTGGTATGATGACGCCTCCCCATTCCGGAATGGATCATTCATGCGCATAGTTTTTGCGGGTACGCCCGAATTCGCCCGTCTGGCCCTGGAGGCCATTTTAACGGCAGGTCATGACGTGCCGCTGGTGCTGACTCAACCTGATCGCCCGTCGGGGCGCGGGCTGAAACTGACACCCAGCCCAGTCAAGCAGCGCGCACTGGCCTCCGGCATTCCTGTGCTGCAGCCGCGCAGCCTGCGGCTCGACGGCAAGTTTCCCGACGAAGCTCGCGCCGCTCAGCAGGCATTAAACGATGTTGAACCCGACCTAATGGTGGTGGCCGCCTACGGTCTGATCCTGCCCCAATGGGTGCTGGAATTGCCTGCGCATGGCTGTCTGAACATCCACGCCAGCCTGTTGCCGCGCTGGCGGGGCGCGGCGCCCATACAACGCGCCATCGAGGCGGGCGATTCCCACACTGGCATTACCATCATGCAAATGGACGAGGGGCTTGATACGGGTGACATGCTGTTGGTGCGTTCGTTGCCAATAGGCCGTGCGGATACGGCAGCGCAGTTGCACGGTGCGCTGGCCCAGCTAGGCGCAACCGCCATTCTCGAGGCGATTCAGGCGATCGGCCAGGGTGGGTTGCAAGCGATTCCCCAGCCCGCAGAAGGGGTGACCTACGCGGCCAAGCTGGACAAAGCCGAGAGCCCGCTGGACTTTTCTCAATCAGCCGAACAGTTGGTGCGCCGGGTGCGGGCCTTCAATCCGGTGCCCGGCGCCACTGTGCGCTTGCCTGGCTTGGCCGATCCGGTCAAGGTTTGGTCGGCTGTGGCATTGGAAGAGGCGTCGGTGGCGGCGGGCAAAGAGCCGGGCGAGGTATTGACTGTATCAGCCGATGGCGTGGATATGGTGACGGCTGATGGTGTCTTGCGTTTGCTGGAATTGCAAAAGGCCGGCGGCAAGCGCCAGCCGGTCAGCGCGTTTGTGCAAGGCTGGAAGCCGCTGTAGCGGTTCGTGCGCCTATTAGTTCCAGCGTCCGTTATTGCCGCCCAGGCTGTAGCGGCCGGCGCCAAGCAGGGCAATAGCCAGGGCGGTGAACAGGAACATGGCTTGCAGTTCCAGGCGCCAGCCGCCTGAACCGGTCAGTTGAAATAGGTGGGACATATGGACCAGGGCCACGGCGACGATCATGTTGATGGCGATCACCAGGGCGCTGAGCCGGGTATATAGGCCGAGAATCAACAGAAGCGGGGCCAGCACTTCGCCGATATAAACGCCCCAGGCAAAAAAGGCGGGCAGGCTGTGCGCCGACATCATGTTTTCGATGCCGCCGACGCCGCTGCTGAGCTTGGCGATGCCGTGCAAGAGAATGAGGATGCCCAAGCTTAGGCGTAGAAGCAGTTTTCCTAGGTCGGCGGATGAAGACATGGCAGGGTTCCGTGGTTTTGCGATGTTTATGGTGTGGGCATTATATCGGGATGCTTACTTAAGGCATCGGGCCTCATGCGGTGCCACTTACTGGGTTCTTAAGGCGTTGTCCGGGGTGGACATGAGCGGGCCGGCACGGCGTGCTTCTTCCGCGTCCGCGTCGTTTCACCGGGCGGCCTGACGACGTAGCCGCGGAAACAGCACGCCGTGCCGGTTTACTCCTGGCCCCGCCAGACAACAGCCTCATCAGAAACCTGTTCAGTGTCAGCCAACTGCCCCAGCAGATACCGTCAGTCAATAGCACCTTTAGAAACACCGCGCTGAAATCCTCAGATCACTTCCGCGTACAAATCATACTCATCTGAATCCGTCACCCGCGCGCGCACCATATCGCCAGGCTTCAGCGCCCGTTCGCTTTGTACAAAGACATTGCCATCAATCTCCGGCGCGTCTGCGCTGGAGCGACCAATCGGGCCGTCTTCGTCAACCTCATCAATCAAGACATCAATTTCACGGCCGACCTTCTGCGCCAGGCGCGCCGTTGAAATGGCCTGCTGATGCGCCATGAAACGATCCCAGCGTTCTTGCTTGACCTCGTCGGGCACCGGATCGGGCAGCTCGTTCGCCCGCGCGCCCTGCACCGGCGAATACTGGAAACACCCCACGCGATCCAGTTGCGCCTCGCTCATCCAATCAAGCAGATACTGGAACTCTTCCTCGGTTTCCCCCGGGAAACCGACAATGAACGTAGACCGAAGGGTAAGGTCGGGACACGTTTCGCGCCATTGCTTGATGCGGGCCAAGGTACGGTCTTCGAAGGCCGGTCGTTTCATCAGCTTCAGGATCCGCGGGCTGGCGTGCTGGAAGGGGATATCCAGGTAAGGCAGGATCTTGCCATCCGCCATCAAGGGGATGACCTCATCCACGTGCGGATAGGGATACACATAATGCAGGCGGGTCCATACGCCGAACTGGCCCAGGGCTTCGCTAAGCTGCGTCATGTGCGTCTTGATCGGGCGGCCGTTCCAGAAGCCGGTGCGAAATTTCACATCCACGCCATACGCACTGGTGTCTTGCGAAATGACCAGCAATTCCTTCACGCCGGCATTGACCAGACGTTCGGCTTCGCTCATGACATCGCCGATGGGGCGGCTGACCAAATCGCCGCGCATCGACGGAATAATACAGAAGCTGCAGCGGTGGTTGCAGCCTTCAGAGATTTTCAGATAAGCGTAATGCCGAGGCGTTAGCTTGATGCCTTGTGGCGGCACCAGATCGATATACGGATCGTGTTGCAGATTGGGGGGCGCGGCCTCGTGCACGGCCCGTACCACTTGTTCGTACTGCTGCGGGCCGGTAACGGCCAGCACGGCGGGATGCACGTCGCGGATGACGGACTCTTCCACACCCATGCAGCCTGTGACAATGACCTTGCCGTTCTCCGCGATGGCTTCGCCGATGGCGTCCAGCGACTCGGCCTTGGCGCTGTCAATGAACCCACAGGTATTGACCACGACGACGTCCGCGTTGTCGTAATTGGGCGTGATGGCGTAGCCTTCCGTGCGCAGTTGGGTCAGTATGCGCTCGGAATCGACTAGCGCCTTTGGGCAACCCAGGCTTACAAAACCTACTTTAGGGGAATTCATGCGTAACCTCGATAGGCCTTGTGGCCTGGAATAGACGAAAAATCAACGACTGTCTGGCGGCGGTGCGGAAGGCGGGTGAAATTGATGATAAAGTCCAAGTGGAAAGATACTTATTTACAGGTTCTCAGCTTTCGTGTCCGATATTCCTTCCAAGCCGCAACGCGCATCGCTATCTAAAATCATGCTGGCCAGCGCGCAGAATGTGCAAGGCGTGCTGTCGGGCCGCTCGTTGTCCGACTGCCTGTCGTCGACCCCCGCCGATTTAAGGGCGCCCGTGCAAGCCGTCAGCTTCCATGTAATGCGCCGCCTGGGGCGTATTACTGAAATCAAGCAAACTTTGGTCAAGCGTACGCCGCCGCAACCACTGTTTGACGCCTTGTTGCTGGTGGCGCTGACATTGCTGGATACCGCGATCGAAGTGTCGGACAACCCGGGTTTACAGGCTGGGTTGGTGCGGGGTCTGCCTGTTTACGCGGTGCACACCATCGTGGACCAGGCGGTTGAAGCGGTGGCCGCACGACCAGACATGCGTTCGTATAAAGGTCTGCTGAATGCCGCCTTGCGTGGCTTTGCTCGACAAAGAGCAGCTATTTTACCCCAGGTATTGAAGAATCCTGTGGCGCGCTGGAATCACCCCCAGTGGTGGATACACCATGTGCGGCGTGCCTACCCCACAGACTGGCAAGCGCTTTTGCTGGCGGCGGACGAACCTGGTCCACTTACTCTCCGAGTCAATTTACGCAAGTCGTCGGTGGAGGCCATGATTCAGGCGCTGGCAGAGGCCGGGCTGGATGCCCAGCGTATAGGCGAGGCAGGGCTGGTGGTTACGCCGCCTCGCGCTGTTCAATCCATCCCGGGCTTCGCCCAGGGATGGTGGTCGGTGCAAGATGCTTCCGCTCAGCGTGCGGCGCAGATACTCAATCCACAGGACGGCGAGCGGGTGCTGGATGCGTGCGCTG
Source organism: Pusillimonas sp. (assembly GCA_044464765.1). Taxonomy (GTDB): domain Bacteria; phylum Pseudomonadota; class Gammaproteobacteria; order Burkholderiales; family Burkholderiaceae_B; genus JBIQKZ01. The sequence continues at coordinate 73,118 of JBIQKZ010000008.1, read as the reverse complement.
CGCCAGGGGGTAAAACCGCCCACCTTCTAGAGATGGCGGATGTCGATCTCCTGGCGCTGGACAGTGATCAGGGCCGGTTGGAGCGGGTGCGGCAGAATCTCGACCGCCTGGCGTTGGCAAGCTCGCGCGTTGCGCTGGCAACCGCGGATGCCGCCGACCTGGATGCCTGGTGGGATGGCCGGCCGTTTGATGCGGTCTTGGCCGATGTGCCATGCACGGCGTCGGGCATTGTGCGTCGGCACCCGGATATACGCTGGCTGCGCCGCGAAGCCGATATCGTCCGCACAACGGCTTTACAGCGCAAAATTATTGCGTCGCTTTGGAAAACCGTCAGGCCTGGCGGGCGTATGTTGTATGCTACTTGCTCTATTTTCCCGCAAGAGGGCGAGCAACAGGCGCTGGCGTTCGAGAAGGCCCATCCGGATGCCCTCCGGCTGTCGGCGCCGGGGCAATTGCTACCCTTGCCGGTGGATGGTTCAAGCAGTTTATATGACGGGTTCTTCTACGCCTTGTTCGGCAAGCCATCCTGACGTTATGCGGGTTGCCCGGTTAGTTTGCTGTTTCCAACGCAGGTCACTGATGATTTTCCGTACCGGACTTTCTATCGCCTTGTGCCTTGTCCTTGCCTTTCAGGTGGGGGCAGCCCTGCCGACGACGGCTGAAGCCTATGTCGAGCGGGTCGACCCCGTGGTTCGGGACGGTCAGTTGTATATCGATGCGGATGTCCAGCTCGACGTAAGCTCCGAGTTGCGCAATGCCGCGCAAAAAGGCGTTCCCATCTACTTTACCGCCGATCTTGAAATCGTTTCCAAGCGTTGGTGGTGGTTTGATAAGGTGCTGGCGGATCAACAGCTTACCTGGCGCATCGTCTATAACGTGCTGACGCGCCAGTGGCGTGTGGGCACGGGCGAACTTAGCTTGCCCGAGGCGTCATTCGACGATGCCTTGTCATTCGTGCGCAATATTCGGGGCTGGGCGGTGGCGGATCTTGCCGAGCTGGATACCGACGAAGAATATAACGGCCGGATCCGGGTCCGATTGGATACCTCCAGGCTGCCCAGGCCATTTCAGATAGATGCCTATAACAGTAGCGCGTGGTCACTTGCGACCCCATGGAAAGATTTCTTATTTTCAGTCTCCCTAAACACCGGCGATCCCTCCTGAAGTGGGGGTTGCGAGCCACGTTGCTGATCGCCGCGGTCAGCGCGCTGGCGCTGCTCGCGTTATTGGTCTGGTCCACGGGCAATGCGTCGCGCTACGCTCAGCAATACGACACTTTGCTGCTGCTTAACGGGGTGTTTGCCGTTGCCCTGATTTTCTGGGTCGTGGTGTTGTCGGCCAGGCTCTTGCGCCAGATCCGGCGCCGTCAGTTTGGTGCGCGGCTCACTGCCCGTTTTGCGCTGTCCTTTGCCTTGATCGGCGTATTGCCGGGCGCATTGATTTATGTGCTCTCGGTACAGTTCATGTCGCGCTCCATCGAGTCCTGGTTCAATGTCCGGGTGGATACCGCGCTTGAGGCGGGGCTGACCCTGGGACGGGCGGCGCTGGATACGCAATTGCAAGATTTAAGCAGTCGGGCCCGCGAGGCTGCCGCCAAGCTGACGGATACCAGTGATGTCGATATGGCCGTCACCATCACCCGTCTGCGTGAAACCAGCGGTGCGTCTGAAGCCATGATTTTCAGTGGCAATGGCAGGCTGGTCGCCTTTTCCTCGTCGAACTATGGGCAACTGATTCCCGATGTCCCTCCGCCTCATGTGCTGAATCAACTACGGGTGTCGCGCAACTATGGCGCAGCGGAGGCCGACGAATTGGTCGACGCGCCCGAGTTGGACGACACCGATCTTGCGGGCAACACGGGTTTGCAGTTGCGCGTGGTTGTTCCGATTCATGTGTTGGGCCGGGCGACCGCCCTGGGGGTGTCGCCCGATAGCCGCTGGCTGCAACTGATTCAGCCCGTGCCCGAGCAAATCGCACGCAACGCCAACCAGGTCAGGCAGGGCTATCGGGATTATCAGGAACTGGCCTTGTCGCGCTTGGGGTTGCGCAAGCTTTACGGCATTACCTTGACGCTTGCCTTGATTCTTGCCGTGTTTGCCGCCGTGGTGGTGGCGCTGGCCTTGTCGCGCCGCCTCGTGCGGCCGCTGTTGACGCTTGCCGCAGGTACGCAGGCGGTGGGGGTCGGTGATTACCGGCCTTTGCCGGAACCCCCCGAGAAAGACGAGGTCGGCCAACTGACGCGGTCGTTCAACGCCATGACGCGCCAGCTTGAAGATGCGCGCCAGATGGTGGAAAACAATCGGCAGCAACTCGAGCGTTCCAATGTGTATTTGGAATCGGTGCTCAGTAATTTGTCGTCGGGCGTGCTGGTGTTCGACGAGGGTTTTCGCGTCTCCATGTTCAATCATGGCGCCCAGGCCATCCTGCGTGTTGATCTGCGCTCGGTCAAGGGGCGTCCGCTGGAAACCATTGATGGCGCCTTTACGTTGTCGCAACTCATACGGCACGCATTCGCGGCCCATGCCGCGGTGGGCTCCGAGCGGCCTTACTGGCAGCAACAGTTCGAACTCGAGGACAGTGCCAATGCGGACAACGAACAGAAGCAAAATGTCATCACGCTATTGGCCCGAGGCACCCATTTAAGCGTGGATGGCCGGGGCAATGGCTATCTGGTGGTCTTTGACGACATCAGCGAGGTGATCTCGGCCAATCGCACGGTGGCGTGGGGCGAAGTTGCCCGCCGGCTGGCGCACGAGATCAAGAATCCCCTGACGCCCATTCAATTATCGGCCGAACGGCTTGCCATGAAGCTGGAGCAGCGCCTTGATGCGGATGACGCGGCCATGTTGATGCGATCGACCAATACTATTGTGAACCAGGTGGCTTCGCTGAAGAAGATGGTGGATGATTTTCGCGAATATGCGCGCACGCCGCCCGCACAGATGCAGGCCATCAATATCAACGAACTGGCGGCCGATGTGTTGACGCTGTATGGCTGGGATCCAGCCGGCGCCTCTATGCACACCGATGGGCAAAGTGTCAAAATAGAGGCAGCGTTCGATCATACGTTGCCGTTGATTGAAGGCGACCCGACACAGTTAAGGCAAGTCATGAATAACCTGCTGGCCAATGCCCGTGATTCCATCAATCAAGGACAAGCTCCTGAAAATGGTAGGATTTACGTGCAGACCAAGCTGACGCATTCATCGCTTGATGGCGGAAACGAACATCTGGCCGTCAGGCTGACTGTTTCGGATAATGGCCCGGGATTCGAGGCCCAGGTGTTGTCTCGGGTTTTCGAACCCTACGTAACAACCAAGACAACGGGTACCGGTTTGGGCTTGGCGATTGTCAAGAAGATCATCGAAGAGCACGGGGGCCGGATTGACATATCCAATGGACGCGAAGGCGGAGCTCGTATATCCATTCTTTTGACTCGCCTTGCAAACTCGCGTGCCGCTCTGGACGCGACAGCGCAAGGGAACGATAATGCGAAAAAAACATAGGTGATGCTTTATGGCCAGAATTCTGGTTGTTGACGACGAAATCGGCATTCGCGAGCTATTGTCGGAAATCCTTTACGACGAAGGTCATACCGTAGAACTCGCGGAAAACGCCGCGCAGGCGCGGGCGGCCCGACAACGAGCCCGGCCGGATCTGGTCTTGCTCGATATCTGGATGCCCGATACCGATGGGGTCAGCCTGCTGAAAGAATGGGGGTCGCAGGGGCTGCTTGATATGCCGGTCATCATGATGAGCGGGCATGCCACGGTGGATACTGCGGTCGAGGCCACACGCATCGGTGCGGTTGATTTCCTCGAGAAGCCCATCACTTTGCAAAAGCTGCTCAAGTCGATTTCAGCGGGGCTCGCGCGCCCCACCATTTCGTCGAACCTGGTTTCGGGCGCCAGCGCTAGCGCCGTGCGGGCGCCGGATCGTCGTCTTGATCACAACCAGCAACCACTGACCACCGTACCTGTTCCCGAGATGGGTTCGGCGCCTCAGGCCGAGACCAATAATTCGCTGTTGGGCGGCATTACGCTAGACCAGCCGCTGCGTGATGCGCGCGATGCATTCGAACGCATTTACTTCGAATATCATCTGGGTCGCGAGAACCACAGCATGACAAGGGTTTCCGAGAAAACCGGTCTCGAACGCACCCACTTGTACCGCAAGCTGAAGCAGTTGGGTATCGATGCTTCGCGCAAGCGCAACACCAGTTAATTTACCCCTGATCGTGCCCATACCCTGCGGCTGGCATGTGTGCGCCAGCCAAACAGTGTGCGCCTTAATCCCGTTTGGGCATGCGGCCGATCGAGTCGATTGAAACCCGGGTCTCTCCCGAGGGGCGTCGCGTCTGGGCGGCGCGCCATGCATGTCCGTACGCGACCTCGAGGCTCAGGTGTATGGTGCCATCCATATGCCGCTGTTTTTCCAGAGCATCCAGCAGGCGCAGCATCCATTGGCGGCCCGCCAGTCCGCGCCGGCGTCCAGTGCTGGGGTTGCCACCCAGGATGCGAAGGTCGGCCAGCAATTTCTCGGCTGACCGGTAGGTGAGTGTAAGGATCTCCTGGTCCATGACAGGGTCGGCAAAGCCGCTTTCGATCAGTAAGTCGCCAAAGTCGTGCATGTCGACAAATTGAGGCGTTGCCGTCTGCAAGCCGGCATCGTCCAGCGCTTCGCGCAGCTCTTTGAGCGATCCGGGCCCAAGGCAGGAAAACATGGCCAGGCCGCCCGTATGCAGCAGGCGGCGCCATTCTGCCAGGACGGTATGGGGTCGGCTATGCCAATGCAGGGCCATATTGGACCAGACCAGGTGCAGCGATTCGGGCGGCAGGCCGGTGTCGGCCAAGTCGCCGGAGACAAAGCGCGCTTCCTGGGTGGGTTTGTTGCGCAGTTTTTGCCACAAACTTGGTTTGGCGCAATAGCGTTCCGTGGCCACCTGCAGTAGTTCGGGGCAGAAATCCAGGCCGGTATAGTGCATGTCGGCATAGCGGGCGCGCAGGGGCTCCAGCGCATGGCCCGCGCCGCAGCCGGCATCCAGCACGTGAACAGGCTGAATGCGGATGTAGCTTAGCCGTTGCAGCATGCGCTGTGCGATTTCACCATACAGGAACTGCGCTTCGTCCAGCGGGCTGCGGCGCGCAAATTGCAGGGCGACGTGGGCGGAATTGAGCGGCAGGTCAGGTGGTTGTGGCATATCGGACGAGGCGTTGGTGTGTGATGTTTAAGGCACGCGGCGACTGGTGCGCGCGCCGGATCCATGGTCAGATTGGATTTGATAATTTGGTAAAACAGAAGCCAGCCGGCTGGCGTCAAGCATCGGTAGATGCAAACGGCAAGACACTATTATGGCGTATCCACAGTACTGGCGCGAACTGATTGGCGCGCGAGTGGGGCAAACCACCGCCGGCCTCGTGGATTGCTATCGTCGGCTGGTGGCGCGTGTGCCTACTCACTGTCCTCTGTGCAGCGGGGCTGCGCACGGCGGCGACCTATGTCCGCCATGCCGCGTTGATGTCCTGGCCTCCATGGGCGACGGGCGGCGGCGCTGTGGCATTTGTATGCTGGCGCTCGCAGGAAATGAGCCCTGCCCCGACTGTCTGTTGCTCGTGCCCGCCTACGACCGCGTGATCGCCGCGTTCGACTACGCAGAGCCGGGCGATGTGCTGATCCAGCAATTCAAGACCATGAACCGTTTTCAGCATGCGCGTTTTCTGGCGAACCTGCTGGCCGAAGCGGTGCTCGCCGCCACTCCGTCGCTGCCCGGTAATACAATGATTGTTTGTGTTCCATCCAGCCGTGCGGCGGTGCGGCAGCGGGGTTTCAATCCGGCGGCGGAAGTTGCCCGGCAGGTTGCCGGCCGGCTGCGTTTGCGCTGGCGGCCTCGGCTACTGGTGCGGCGCGATGAAGACCGAGTGCAAAAATATTTGTCACGCCGCCAGCGCATTCAGGATGCGCAGCATCAATATGCTTGTACGACTCGTGTGGATGGCGCGCACATTGCAGTCGTCGACGATGTGCTGACCACTGGCAGCACATTGCACGGTATCGCGCTGCAGCTACGCCAGGCCGGGGCTGTTTCCGTGTGTGGGCTTGTCCTTGCGCGCGCGCCGTATCGTTAACTATCCAGCAGGTTCTTTCATGTTTCATATTGTTCTGGTGTCGCCGGAAATTCCGCCCAACACGGGTAACGTCATTCGTCTGGCCGCCAATACGGGCGCGTTTCTACACCTTGTGCGCCCGCTGGGTTTCGAGCTGGATGACAAGAAACTAAAGCGTGCCGGTCTGGATTATCACGAGTGGGCCAGCATGCAGGTGCACGAGAGTCTGGAGCAGGCATTTAACGTGATTCCCACCCAGGCGCAGCGGCGCTTTGCATTGACCACGAAAGGCAGCCGCCTGATCGGCGAGTTTGCATTTCAGAAGGGCGACGTCTTTGTCTTTGGGCGGGAAACTGCCGGCTTGTCAGTGCGGCAGTTGGACTACTTTCCCATGGAACAGCGCTTGCGCCTGCCCATGATGCCGGCTCAGCGCAGCCTGAATCTGTCGAATTCGGTGGCAGTGACCGTTTACGAGGGCTGGCGGCAGATGGGTTATATCGGTGGGGTATGAGGCGAACGAGGTGTGCCGTGTGAGTGCGGCGAACGGTTATTCGTCGCGTGCATCACGGGCCAGCAGTTCAGTTACCGCTTGCGCAGGCAGCATGCCGGTGAACAGGACATTGCACACGGCTTCGGTAATTGGCAAGTCGATACCGTGCTGACGGCCAATATCGAGCACCGCTCGTGCGCAGCGCACGCCTTCGGCCGTCATGCCGCCGGCCAGGATCTGTTCGAGGCTTTGTCCCTGGCCCAACGCCACACCCACCTGGCGGTTGCGTGATAAGTCGCCCGTCGCGGTAAGCACCAGGTCGCCCAGGCCGGCCAGCCCCGAAAACGTGGCGGCCTGGCCGCCCATCGCAACGCCAAGGCGGCTCATTTCGGCCAGCCCGCGGGTAATCAGCGCCGCGCGTGCGTTGGTGCCCAGGCCCAGACCGTCCGAAACGCCGCAGGCGATGGCCATGACGTTCTTCAAGGCGCCGCCGACTTCTACGCCCACGATGTCAGTGCTGGCATAAATACGCGCCGTGGTTCCGTGCAGGACGCTGCGGGTTTGTTCGCAGACTCGGGCCGAGGCACTGGCGATGGTGAGGGCGAATGGCAGCCCTTGCGCCACTTCGCGAGCGAAGGACGGCCCCGACAGGACGCCCAGTTCGATGTCGCTGCGACTCTGGAAAGCGGCTTGAGCGATTTCATGCGGCAATTGGCCCGTTTGCGGATGCAGCCCCTTGCAGGTCCAGATCACGGATATGGCCTGGGAAGTTTGCCGGGGTAGTGCCTGGGCCAGCTTGGTGCAGACTTCTTCCAGGCCTGCAACGGGCACGCCAAGGATGATCAGGCCAGGTGCTTGGCCAGGCGGGCAGGCGTGGTGTACAGCCCGTGTGAAGTCGCTGGTGCCCGCCAGGGATTCGGGCAATACAATACCCGGCAGATAGCGTGTGTTGCTATGGCCGCCGTTGATTTCATCGGCCTGCGCCGCGTTGCGCGCCCACAGCAGGGCGTCGGCGGCGTGACTGGCCAGCGCCGCCAGGGCGGTGCCCCAACTGCCGGCGCCCAATACCGAGACGCGCGCGCTTGGCCCTGGCATGGCGCTATTGGCGGGTGACGCCGGGCGGTACGATCAGGCCCGAGTCTTGCTTGCCTTGCTCTTCAGCCAATTGCTGCAGGCGCTGCTCGTAAAGACCCTGAAAGTTGACCTCGGCCAGGTGCAGCGCGGGCAATGAGGTGCGATTGATCAGGTCGGCCACGTTAGCCCGCAGATAGGGGTACAACATGGTGGGGCAGACGATGCCCAGCAAGGGGTCCAGTTGCTCGGCGGGAATGTTGGACGCTTCGAAAATGCCTGCCTGTGTGGCTTCGACCAGATACAGGACCTTGTCGTCGATACGAGTGGTGACTGTGGCGGTGACGCTGCTTTCGTAAACAGTTTCCGCCAAGCGCTGGCCGCCCACGTTGATGCTGACTTCGACGGCCGGCGCTTCCTGCTCCAGGAAAATCTGGGGCGCATTAGGCATTTCAAGTGAAATGTCTTTAACGTAAGTGCGTTGCAAGCTGAAGCTGGGATCTTGATTTTCGCCTTGGGCGCCGGCTTGTGTGGTTTGGTCCTGATCGGCCATGTGGTTTCCTATGTATGATGCGTGAATGGTTTGTGAAGCCTATAGGCTTAGGCGTTGAGCAATGGCATGAGCTCGTTGGAACGATCCAGGGCGGCCAGTTCATCGTAGCCGCCAACGTGCGTGTCGCCGATGTAGATCTGCGGAACAGTCCGGCGACCTGTGCGTTCCATCATGATGGAACGCTGCTCCGGGTCGGTGTCGATACGGATTTTTTCGATCTGGGTGACGCCGCGCTGTTTCAGCAGCATTTCGGCGCGTACACAATAAGGGCACACTGCCGTGCAGTACATGATTACGTTGGACATGAGAACTCTCGGGTGACGTTTATCGTGATCAGGCTTGTTTCGTCAGGGGCATGCCGGCCTGGTTCCAGCCGCGCAGGCCGCCTTCCAAGCTGACAGCGCCGGCCAGACCTTGCTTGCGCAGCTTGGCCGCGGCACCCGCTGATTCGCGCCCCTGATCGCAAAAGACGATAATGGGCTTGTCTTTGGGTAAAGAGCCTAGTTTAGCCTCTAGTTCGGCGGCAGGCACATTACGGGCTTGCGGGATGGTTCCGGTCTGGAATTGCGCGGCGGGCCGTACGTCGACGAAGATGCCGTGCTCGCGGTTGACCAGCTGCACCGCCTGGGCCACGCCCACCGTTCCGCTGCCTGAACGCCTGTTCAGGGTGGGCCACAAAAGCATTGCGCCTGAAGCCAGGGCAATTAGTACAATATATAGATTATTTTGGCTGAGAAGAAAGTCCACAATGTATCCTGTTTGGCTCTCGGAATAAGAGCTGAAAGAAGCGATTATAAAATGGACTCCACAATTGAACTATTACGCGGATTCTAAACATGCATAAACTTGTGCTCATGCGCCATGGCGAAAGCCAGTGGAACCTGGAAAACCGGTTCACCGGCTGGACTGACGTCGACCTTACCGAAACGGGCCGTCAGCAGGCCTGGCAAGCCGGCGAACTGCTTAAAAAAGAAGGCTATCAATTCGACCTGGCCTTCTCGTCGGTGCTCAAGCGCGCCATCCGCACCTTATGGATTGCCCTGGATGCCATGGATGCCATGCACACGCCCATTGGCTTGAACTGGCGCCTGAATGAGCGTCACTATGGCGCGTTGCAGGGCCTGAACAAGGCCGAGACAGCGGCCAAGTACGGCGACGAACAGGTTCTGGTCTGGCGCCGAGCCTATGCGATCGCACCCAACCCGCTCGAGGCCGATGATCCCCGCCACCCCAAGTTTGACGCCCGTTACGCGCGGATTCCCGCCGACCAATTGCCGGCGTCCGAATGCCTGCAAGACACCGTGGAACGCGTTGTGCCGTTCTGGAACGAATCCATTGCCCCGGCCATTCGCGCCGGTCGCCGCGTGCTGGTCGCCGCCCACGGCAATAGCCTGCGCGCCTTGATCAAGCATCTGGATTCCGTGTCCGATGAAGACATCGTCGGTGTCAATATCCCCACCGGCCAACCCCTGGTCTACGAGCTGGACGACGATCTGCGCCCATTGCGCCACTACTATCTGGGCGATCCGGACCAGATACAGGCCGCCATGGCAGCGGTGGCCGCGCAGGGCAAGGCCAAGAAGGCTTAAAGGTCATACCATCCTGAAAGGACCCTGCGTGCGGTTTACCGGTCTTGTCATTCTGGCCTTGTGGACCGGCCTGGCCTGGGGCGACCCGGCGGGTACCCTTGAGGCCCGGCAGGCCGATGCGCAGAAGCAGCAGCAGGCCTTGCGTGAGCGTATCGTCACCCTGCAGAAGCAAATTGACCAGCAAGAAGCGTCGCGCCAGGATGCGGCCAGCCAATTGAAGGAATCGGAAACCGCGATTTCCACGACCAACAGGAGGCTGGACGAACTGGCGCAACAGAAGCGCAAGGCCGAACTAGAACTTGCGCGCCTGGCCGATTTGATTGCCGGGCAGGAAGAACAATTAGCCCAGCGTCAGGCCGAACTCGCCGAGCAGTTGCGCAACCAGTATGCAAGCGGTTTATCTCCATGGACGGCCTTATTGTCGGGGGATGACCCGCAAGCGATTGGGCGCGACCTTGCTTATCTCAGTTATATCTCCCAGGCGCAGGCGGACGCGGTACGCGCCGTGCGCACCGCGCTGACGGACCTGATCGCGTCCAGGAATCAGGCTTCCGCGCGGCGCAGCGAACTTGCCGACGTGGAAGCTGAAACCCGGCAGCAGAAGAAGGCCTTGCAAACGCAGCAGGCAGAGCGGCAGCGCGTGCTGGCCAAGATTGAGGCGCAGTTGAAGCAGCAACGCGCCCAGGCCGGCACCATGCAGCTGGACGAAAAGAGGCTGGGGCGCCTGATCACAGGGCTTGAGGCCGCCATCGAGAAGCAGCGCGAGGAAGCGCGCCTGGCTGAAGAGCGCCGCAAGGCCGAAGCGGCTCGCCAGGCCGAAGAGGCCCGTCGGCAAGCCGTGGCGCGACAACAAGAAGTTGAACGGCAGCGCGAACAAGCGCGCGAAGCGCAGCGCCAGGCGCGTGAAGCCCAGGCCCGCGCTCAACGTGAGCAAGACGAAGAGCAGGCCCGGCAGGCGCGCCTGCAGGTGGAGCAAGCCCGCGAACAAGCCCAGCAGGCGGAACAGGCCGCGCGCATGGAGCGCGAGCGCGAGCGCGCGGCGCAGCAGCCCGCGCAGGCTCCAGGTCCCACGCAAGCGGCGTCAATGAACGGCTTGCGCAAAGGCCTGCCATTCCCGGTGCGGGGCGAGGTGCAGGGCCGGTTCGGTGCCGAGCGGCCTGATGGCGGTGTGTGGCGCGGCATTGTGCTTCGCGCCGGTGAAGGCGCGCCGGTTCGGCCAATTGCGCCGGGCCGGGTGGTCTATGCCAATTGGCTGAAGGGTTTCGGCAACATCATGATTGTGGATCATGGGCAAAGCTATCTTAGCGTCTATGCCTACAATCAAAGCCTGCTCAAGCAGGTCGGCGATGCTGTAAGCCCGGGCGACACGATCGCAACGGTGGGCGCGACCGGCGGACAGGTCGAGTCCGGTCTATACTTTGAAATTCGGCATAACGGCGCGCCGGTCAATCCGTTGCTTTGGCTATCGCGTTAATTTCGTTACTATTTGTCGGGATATCGTTGCCCGCACGTCGGCAACCCAATTATTTCAGGAATGTGCATGGGCACTCGCAGGATAGGCAGTTTCAGCTTAGTGATTATTGGTGCATTGGGGGGCGTTCTGCTCAGCTTGGGAATTTCCGCGCTGGCGCAACGTTCGGAACCCTTGCCGTTGCGGGAATTGCAGCAATTCGCCAATGTCTTCGCGGCCATCAAGGCCAGCTACGTCGAACCCCTGGGCGACAAGAAGCTGATCAATGACGCCATCAAGGGCATGTTCAGCGACCTGGATCCGCATTCGGCCTACCTTGACGCCGAAGCGTTCAAAGAAATGGAATCCATCACCCAGGGCGGTTTTGGCGGCTTGGGCATGGAGATCGGCAGCGAAGACGGCATGCCCAAGGTCATTGCTCCCATCGAAGATACGCCGGCCGCGCGGGCGGGGATACTATCCGGCGACATTATTACGCACATCGACGGCAAACCCACCAAAGGCATGACGCTCAGCGAAGCCATCAAGCTGATGCGCGGCGAACCCAAGACATCCATCGTCCTGACCATCCGGCGCGAAGGGCAAGACAAGCCGATGGTGGTCAAGATCGTGCGCGACCTGATCAAGGTGCGCAGCGTGCGCAGCAAAATGCTGCCAGACGACATCGCCTACGTACGGATATCGCAGTTCCAGGAGCGCACGACATCCGACCTGATCAACCAGTTGGACAAGCTGGGGCAACCGAAGGCGCCTAAAGGGCTTATCCTCGATCTGCGCAATGATCCGGGCGGCTTGCTCGACGGCGCGATTGGCGTGTCGTCGGCTTTCTTGCCGCCCAATGTGCTGGTGGTGTCCACTAAAGGGCGTATCCCGTCGTCCAACCGCGAATATCACTCAAAGTCCAACCAGTATGCGGGCGGCTATCTCGACAACACGTACGACAGCAGCTCGGGCACCGTGCCTGCATGGGCAAAGACCGTGCCCATGGTGGTGCTGGTCAACGTAGGGTCAGCCTCGGCGTCCGAGATCGTCGCCGGTGCGCTGCAAGACCACAAGCGCGCCAAGATCATGGGCAATCGCACCTTTGGCAAAGGCTCGGTGCAAAGCGTTCTTCCGCTCAGCGAGGATACAGGCATCAAGCTGACCACGGCGCGCTACTATACGCCGTCAGGGCGCTCCATACAGGTTACCGGCGTTGATCCCGATATTACGGTCGACGATACCGCTCAAGGCAATCTGTTCCGGTTGCCTCGCGAGGCCGACCTGGAGCATCACCTGCTGAACAACCTGGTGCCCGAGGTCGTTACTCCGAAAGAAGAAGAGGACGAACCCAAGGTCGAACCCAAGATGTTCGAGTTCGGCGGCGATGACGACTTCCAGCTCAAGCAGGCGATCAACTTCCTGGAAGGCCGTCCGGTCAAGCGGAATGATCCATCCGTGGTGGTTGCAGCCGAGCCTAAGGTGGCTCCGCCGACGGTAGAGGTTCCAACCGCTCCCGAGATTCCGGCTCCAGACGACGGCGCTCAAAAAAAAACTGATGGCGCCGTAGCGCCGGTGCTGCCCCCGGCGACTTCCACGCCAGCCGAGAAAATCGAGCGCTATCGGCTGACGCCGGATGGGCTCATCAAGATCGACAACTAGGACCATCAGCGCCACATGGATGATCAAGCCCTGCTGCGGTATGCGCGTCATATCCTGCTCGACGAGCTGGGCATCGAAGGGCAGCAGCGCCTGTTGCAAGCACGGGTACTGATCGTCGGTGCAGGCGGCCTGGGCTCACCGGCCGCGCTTTATCTGGCTTCGGCGGGGGTGGGCAGCCTCACGTTGGTGGACGACGACGTTGTCGAACTTAGCAATCTGCAGCGGCAGATCCTTCACGACACTCCTGCGCTGGGCGTGCCCAAGGCAGAATCGGGGCGACAGACCCTGGGCCGGCTCAACCCCGACGTACAGGTTCAGGCGCGCGTAGAACGCCTGGTCGGCCCCATGTTTGCCGATGCGGTGCGCGACGCAGATTTCGTGCTGGACTGCTGCGACAACTTTGCCACCCGCCATGCCTTGAATCGCGCGTGCGTTCAGCATCGCAAGCCTCTGATTTCTGGCGCGGCCATCCGGTTTGCCGGGCAGGTCAGCGTGTACGATCTGCGCAGCAGCGATTCCCCGTGCTATCACTGCCTGTTTCCCGAATCCGACGAGGCGGACGAACTTAGTTGCGCCACAATCGGTGTTCTCGGGCCGTTGGTGGGGATTATCGGCAGTATGCAGGCTGCCGAGGCGATCAAGCTGATTGCGGGGATCGGCGAACCCTTGGTGGGCCGGCTGCTTTGTCTGGATGCCTTGACCATGCAATGGCATAGTGTCCGTTTCAAGCGCGATCCCGAGTGCGCAGTGTGCGGGGGGCGTTAACACGCCTTGCTTGGCGAGTGTCGTGTTCGGCGCAAGTGTGTTTTCCCGAAGCTTAAAGGCCCAGGCAATCCAGCGCCTGGGTGTGGCTCTCGGTGGGCGGCATAAGCCAGCCGCTTTGTGAATAGCGCAGCCATCGGCCCAGCAGCCAGTCCATAAGAACATCGGTGCGTACGTTTGAGTCGGGCCGATCCGTCAGCGTGCCCTGGCTTGTCGCCAGCACGATGTTCTGGTGCAAGGCTTGCCGTAGCTCGGCATGCAATTCGGCCAGATGGATCAACAGCGATGCGTCCTCGTGCGCAAGGGCTTCACCGGTAAGAACGCGGGCCAGGCCTTGATGCCGCTCGGCGAAAAGCAGCAGAGCATGGGCCTGCTTGCGCAAGCGCAGCCGGCCGTCGGGCTCGGTATGCTCGATGTGCTCCAGGTCTTCTTGCAATTGATGGCGGACCAGGCCGATCAGGCTTTCGAACATCTGGGCTTTGCTGGAAAAGTGGCGGTAGAGCGCCGCCTCGGATTGATTCAGCTCGCGAGCCAGGTTGGCAGTGGTGACACGCGCCATGCGGGGAACGGCCAGCATTTGCGTCAGAACATTCAGGATGTCGGCCTTTTTGCTGCGGGATGGGTCGTGGGCGATCATGGGCGGGCAAGGTGCATGAGTGACGTCAGCGATACAAGCGGCGCTGGCCCGTCAGCAATTGGCCAAGCGAGTTGATGCGCAAGTCCACGTAATCCGGGCGCCCGCTATGCATGCCTGAAAACGGCGTGCCAGGATGAAACACATGGACGGTGCGCATGCCGATCTGGCGGGCTGCCTTCAGGTTGCGCAAGGTGTCTTCCACCAGCACCACCTGCCGGGCCGGCGCTCCGACGCGGGCCAGCACTTGCTTCATTAATGCCAGCGTCGGCTTGGGCCGGATCCGGCCTTGCAGCGTCATGTGATCCATGGTCCAGATGCTTTCGAAGCGACGCAGGATGCCCAGGGTTTTCAGAACCTGGCGGGCGTAGTCCAGTGGCGCGTTCGTAAGCAGAATCTTCCTGCCTTTGAGTTGATCCAGCTTGGCCGGCAGGCCGGATTCCGAGTGGACCAGCGGGCGGGGGTCGAAATCGTGGCTGAGCGCCAGGAATTGGCGGGCGTTGACGCCGTGATGGCGCACCATGCCGATCACGGTGGCGCCATAGCGTTCCCAGTATTGCTTGCGTAAGCGATTGGCGGTGCTGGCGTCGACCTCCAGGGTGCGCATGACGGCCTGGGTCATGTGCTGGTCGATCTGGGTAAAAATGAAGCGGGAACAGTCGTGCAGGGTATTATCCAGGTCGAACAACCATACCATGTCGTCGTTGGTCGCCTGTTTGCGGCCGCGTTCAGAGCGGTGCGGCGCAATGGGGGGCTGCAACGAGCGCATATCAGATGGCGGTAATCATGGTGCCGACACCACGGTCCGTCAGAATCTCCAGGAGCAGGCAATGGGGAACGCGCCCGTCGACCACGTGCACGGAGTTCACGCCATTGCGCGCGGCATCCAGTGCCGAGGAGATCTTGGGCAGCATTCCGCCCGAGATCGTGCCGTCCTCGAAGAGTTCGTCGATGGTCTGGGCCGACAGGCTGCGCAGCAGTTCGCCGTTCTTGTCGAGCACCCCAGGGGTGTTCGTCATCATGATAAGCTTTTCAGCGCCAAGCACTTCGGCCATCTTGCCAGCGACCAGGTCGGCATTGATGTTGTAGGCGCGGCCGTCTTCACCATAGCCAATCGAAGAAATAACCGGAATGAACTGATCGTCTTGCAGCGCCTTGACCACAGCCGGCTCGACCCGGGTAATATCGCCCACGTAGCCGATGTCCAGCCATTCGCCGGGCTTTTCCTTGTCGGCCAGCATTTTCTTGCGCGCCTGGATCAGGCATCCGTCTTTGCCGGTCAGCCCGACGGCCTTGCCGCCGGCTTCGTTGATCATCATGACGATGTCCTGCTGGACCTGGCCGCCCAGCACCCATTCAACGACTTCCATGGTTTCGGCATCGGTAACCCGCATGCCCTGTATGAAGGCGCCTTCCTTGCCGATGCGCTTGAGGGCGTCGTTGATTTGCGGGCCGCCGCCGTGTACAACCACCGGATTCAGGCCCACCAGTTTCAGCAATACGACGTCGTGCGCGAAGTTGCGTTGCAGTGTTTCGTCGGTCATGGCGTTGCCGCCGTACTTGATGACGACGGTTTTTCCGTGGAAGCGGCGGATATAGGGCAGCGCTTCGGCGAGAACGTCGGCCTTGACGGTTGAAGAGTGCGCGGGGGTGTCGCTGGAAGCAGTGGTCATGGCAAAGATTCGTTAGGCTGGTGTGAAAAACCCGAAAGCGGCTGTCTGCTTTCGGGCTGGGTTTCGACGTGCCGGTTGTCTTGGCGGTTAGCCTGCAAGGGCTTTCTCGACGGTATCGACGAATGCGGCGGTGTCATAATTGCCCAGATAGCGTTTGATAATACGGCCTTGCTTGTCGATCAGGAAGGCCGTGGGCGTCAGTTTGACATCGTCGAAAGCCTTGGCGATTTCGCCGGTGCTGTCCATGCTGACGGAAAATGGCAACTGGCGCGAATGCGTGAAGTTGCGGACGTAGTCGGGTGGGTCGTAGTCCATGGCGACGGCGATCACGTCGTAGCCTTTCGGGGATAGCCGGTTATAGGTTTCGATGGTGCCGGGCATTTGCTGTACGCAGGTGACACAGCTGGTGGCCCAGAATTTGACCAGCACCACTTTGCCCAATAGGTCGTTGGTGGTGACGGTTTTACCGTCGAGCATGGTGAAGGTTACCTGCGGGGCCGCCTTGGCGGTTCCCGCAAATTGCCATAGGCCGATGCCGGCCAGGGCTACGATGACGACGAGGCTGATTAATACTTTTTTCATTGCACAGGCATAGTTTGAACATCCGATGACATATCGGGCGACACCGTGTTGCCCGGCGAGGCAGTGCTTTCTATGGGTGCAGGTGCTTGCTGGTTGCTGATGACGCTTTCGGGCGAAACGATTTCAAATAATTTTACTACCTTATTGACTCCGGCGACGCTGGCGGCGGCTTTGCCGGCCCGCTCGCCTTCGGCGGCCGTGACTTTACCCATTAAATACACAACCCCGCGTTCTGTGGTGATGACGATGGTACGGGTGGGAACGTCTTTGGTGTTGATCAGTTCGGTAGTGACTTTGGTGGTGAGCCAGGTATCGTTGGTGCGAACGCTTAGCGGGGTAATGCTGCCGACGCGAATCTCGTTATAGACTTCCTTGACGTTTTCGACTTTGCTGGCGGCTTCCTGGGCTTTTTGCTTGTCTTGCTCGGTGGGGACGTCGCCCAGCAGCAGGACGCGGCCCGCATACGAGACGATATTGGTGCGTGCGGTCTCGCCAAAGAGGTTGCGCATGTCGGCGCTGACTTTCATTTCGATGGCTTTGTCTTCGACTTGCTGGCCTGCGGTGCGGCGGTCGGTGACGACGATTGCGGTGGTGGCTGCCGTGCCGCCGACCACCAGGGCGCCGCAGCCCGACAGAAGGGTAAGCAGGGCAAGGGCCATGGCGACCAGGGCGGTTGGGCGGGTCTGAAGGATGGTTTCTTTCATTACAGCGTGTCTCCCAGGAGCAGTGCGTCGATGCCGTCGCATAACGCATGCAAAAGCAGGATGTGGACTTCTTGTATGCGCATGGTGCGGTCGTGCGGTACGCATAGGTGGATGTCGGTTTCGTTCAGCAGTTCGTTGATTTTTCCGCCGCCTTTGCCGGTAAGGGCGATGACTTGCATTTCGCGGTCGTGGGCGGCTTCTATAGACAGGGAAACGTTGGGGGAGTTCCCGCTGGTGGAGATGGCGACGAGTGTGTCGCCAGGCTGGCCCAGGGCGTTGACTTGGCGTTCGAAGATGGTGTCGAAGCCGTAGTCGTTGCCGACGGCGGTCAGGATGGAGGTGTCGGTGTTGAGGGCGATGCCGGCCAGGGGCAGGCGGTCGCGTTCGAAGCGCCCGACGAGTTCGGCGATGAAGTGCTGGGCGTCGGCGGCGGAGCCGCCGTTGCCGCAGGCGAGGATTTTGCCGTTGTTGGCGAGGGTGCTGAACAGCATGTCGATGGCGTTTGACAGGGGTTGGGCCAGTAGTTGAGAACTGGCCTTGAAGGTGTCGATTGCATCGTCGAAATGCGATGTCATGCGTGAGGTCATATCCATGGCGGATATTCTATCGCATGGGGGGCGGGATGGATTTTGAGAGATGCAACAAATTTGACAGGTGTCGGGTTGTTTGGCGGATGTTGCGTTAAGGGGTGCGTTTACGTGTTGTTTTGAGCACGTGTTGCGTTGCGCTGCGCTGAGGGGGCAGGGTTCACCCGCCGGCCAGCCGTGCGGTCGGGCTGCGCCCGACTACCCGCGTCTACCTCGTACGGACGGGCGGCCCAAGAACTCGCCCTCGCCGCCGTTGGCGACTCGAGCTCAGACAGCTTGGGCCGAATTCCCCGTCCTGCCTTCGGTAGCCCGCGGCGCACGTCCAAGGTCGGCGGTGAACCCTGCCCCCTCAGCGCGGACCTGGGGGCTTGGGAGGTTGGGGTTATCTATCCACCCGAAATGCATCCCGGATCCAATGCAGTCCGTCGGGCTCAAGGGCGATGACGTCGAAGCGGCAGGCGGGGGAGCGGCCGTTGAAGTGAAGGCGTGTCAGTTTAGGCAGGAAATAGTGGGCGGCGCGGATGAGGCGCTGTTGCTTGTGGCGGTTTACACTGGCGGCGGCGCCTCCGAATTCTGTGGTGCTGCGTTGGCGCACTTCGACAAAGGCCAGTGTGTCGTCATGTTGGCATACCAGGTCTATTTCGCCCGCGCGACAATGCAGGTTGCGTTGCAGGATGACTACGCCTTGGTCTTGTAGAAAGCGCATGGCGCGGGTCTCGGCGTCGTCGCCCGACTGTTGAGTGGGCGAGCGGTGTGTGCCGGCGAGGGTGGTTGGCTGCGTGCGCTCTTGTGCAACAGGGTCGCCTGGATCGGCAGGGCTTGGCCAGGGGGCTTGTGTGGCAGCCAGGGCGGTTTTTTGTGCGTCCGCCAGGCCGGCAGCTTTTGCAGCGGCCGACAGGCGACGCCGGCGTTGCCGTATGGCTTTTTGCTGCGCGAGGCGGGCGCGGGCGTACAGGGCGCTGTCGCTTGGCGCCTTGGTTTTTTCAGTCATGGTTGAAAGTATGAACGAGTTGCCCGGGTTTTCCGATTCTGAAGCGTCATGGAAACGTCTCACTGAGCGTGTGAGGTCGCAGCATTGGCCGACCGCGGCGCTGTACGTGATTGCCACGCCGATCGGGAACCTGGGCGATCTTAGCCTGCGCGCCTGGCAGGCTTTGGCGCGCTGCGATGTGATTGCCGCCGAGGATACGCGGGCCAGCCGGCCTTTGCTGGATGCCTGGGGGGTGGCAACGCCTTTGATGGCTGCGCATCGGCATAACGAGGCTGCCGCTGCGCAGGAGATTGTCGAGCGTTTGCAGCGAGGCGAGCGGGTGGGTTTGATCAGCGATGCGGGCGCGCCGGCGATCAGCGATCCGGGGGCGCGTGTCGTGCGAGCAGTGCGTGATGCGGGGTTTGCGGTCGTGGCGATTCCAGGCGCGAGTGCGGTGGTGACGGCGCTGATGGCCAGCGGGGCAACGTCGGATGAGAATCCGGCGTTTGTGTTTGCCGGCTTTGCGCCCCCCAAGGCCGGTGCGCGGCAGAAGTGGCTGAAGCAATGGTGTGCGATTCCAGCGCCGGTCGTGATGTTTGAGTCGCCGCATCGGTTGGCGGCCATGGTTCGAGATCTGTTGACGATCTGTGGGCCGGATCGTCCGGTGACGTTTGCGCGCGAGTTGACCAAGAAGTTCGAACAGGTGGCTACGGTGCCCTTGGGGCAGGCCTTGGCCTGGCTGGAAGCGGATCCTCATCGCGAGCAGGGCGAGTTCGTGTTGATTGTTCACGAGGCTCCGTCGACGCCGCAGGACGAGGGGGTGGATCCGGCCGCCTTGGCGTTGTTACGCGCCCTTATCGAAGGTGTCAGCGTGCGTGACGCCGCACGTATCGCGGCTCAGGCAACGGGCTTGCCGCGCGATACGTTGTACGCGGCGGCGCTGCAAATTTCGCGCCTTGTCTGACGAGTCCAGCCACCCGAATCTAAGTGCACAATTAACCGCACAGGACATTAACGGATCGCCATGGTGGCTTGTTTGCCGGTTTGCTCCTGGATGCGCAGCGCTGCATTGACGGCTTCCGTTCGGCTGGCGTAGGGCCCGATCTGCACGCGATATACACCCGCCGCAGGCTGGATATGCGCCTGGCGGCTTTCGATGGCGCCGATTTGTTGGTTAAGCCGTTCGGCCAGGGAAATGGCGCTGTCCTGGGCGCCGAATGCGCCAAACTGCAGGAAGACAGCAGAGGCGGACGGCGCGAGTTGCTGCGCGGGACGCGATTCAGGCGTGTGGCTGGTTGTTGCCAAGACGGGCTGTGCGGTTGGGGCGGGCTGGGTTGATGGTTGGGACGTCAGATTCAGCACGGCCAGGGCATCAGGTACGGGGGGCGGTGGTGGCGCGACGGCCGCTGTCGTGACATTGGTGGATGCCGGGTTTCCCGACGGGGCCGCGGTGGCTGTGATAACGGTGGAGACAGGTTTGGTCTCATGGGCCGCCAAGGCAGGGGCTGCCGCGGCAGTCGTTGGCCGCACAGCCGGCGTGGCTTGGGCGAAGCCGGTGCCCTGGGCTTGTGCTCTGGCGATATCCGCGTTGGTGATGGCTTCGACGACCACTTGTCCGCTGCCGTGCTTGATCAGGTCGAGCTTGGCGGCTGCGGTGTACGATAAATCGATGATGCGGCCGCTATGAAACGGCCCCCGGTCGTTAATGCGGACAATGATCGAACGGCCGTTGCTGACTCGGGTGACGCGAGCGTAGCTTGGGATCGGCAGGGTGGGGTGGGCCGCCGTCATGGCGTACATGTTGTAGGTTTCTCCGTTGGCGGTCTTGTTGCCATGGAATTTTCGGCCGTACCAGGACGCCCGGCCTGTTTGACGGAAGGCCCTTTCGCCGGTTAGCGGCACATAGCGTTTGCCGAAAATCACGTAAGGACGGCTGGTTCCGCGCGAATGGACTTCAATTTTTGGTACGGCGTCGGGGATGGCTTCAATGTTGGCGGGGATGTTGGAGCCGGGGCCGTCGTCTTTATAGTATCCGCCGCCACGTTTGCTGCCGCTGGATGAACAACCCGCCACCAGAGCGGCAGCGGCAATCAATGTAATGGCGAGGTAGCGATGGATTGTACTCATGGGATCGGGACGGCGGGCTGGTTGCGATGGCGCACCAACAAGGGGGAGTGGTCGGCGAATCGCTTGGCCAGTTGTTCGGTGACGTAGACCGAGCGGTGTTGTCCTCCGGTGCACCCGATGGCAACGGTCAGATAGTTGCGAGTGTCTTGCATATACAAGGGCAGCCATCGGCGGATGAAGCCGGCGATGTCTTCGATCATGGTTTCGACGCTGCCGAACTGGGCCAGCCAAACGGCAACGGGTTCATCGCGCCCTGTTAAGGGGCGCAGATTGCGGTCGTAATGCGGATTGGGCAGGCAGCGCACGTCGAAGACCAGGTCGGCATCGCCGGGCACGCCCCGCTTGTAAGCGAATGATTCGAAGGTCAGGACGACGGAGGATCGGTCGGCCTGGACCAGGTCGCGCATCCAGGCGCGTAATTGGCCGGGGGTCAGGTCGGAGGTGTCGATGACATGCTCTTGTTCGCGCAGCGGCGCCAACAGTTCACGCTCTGTATTGATGCATTCCTGTAGCGAAGGTGTTTGCCCGTCGTGCTGCAGGCGGTCGGTTAGCGGGTGGCGCCGACGCGACTCGGAATAGCGCTGCATCAGAGTGTGATCGTTGGAGTCCAGAAAAATGACGCGAAACTCGGTGCCCATGGCGCGCAGACTGGTAATGACGTCGGGCAGTTCGTCCAGCTCGCCTGGGGATCGGACATCGATGGCGACTGCCACGCGCTCCAGGCCGTCTTCGCGGGTGCTGGCGATGAAATCATGCAAAAAGCGTACGGGAAGATTGTCAACGCAGGTATAGCCGGAGTCTTCCAGCAGGCGTAGGGCGACAGATTTGCCCGAGCCGGATATGCCTGTGATGAGCACGATTTTTAGCATGGTTGTGTCGACTTCCAATGGATGCGTAACGCCGTCGGGCGATACGATTGGCAATCGGATGGTTCGCTGCCATTCAGGCTGCGGCGATTGCCGGGTTAGTCAGGCCGGCTGCTTTCCATAATGGCCAGCGCCTGGCGCTCGATGAACTCGCCCATTGTATCGATACCGCGCAATGCAAGAATGGTGTTGCGTGCGGCGGCCTCGACCAGGACGGCCAGGTTGCGCCCCGCAGCCACTTGCAACCGGACGCGGCGGATAGGGACGTCGAGGACGTCCTGGGTGACATCCTGCATGGGCAGGCGTTCGAAGGCGTCGGCGTTGGAACGCACCAATTGCACGATGAGCTTGAGTTTCATTTTCCGGCGCACTGAGGTCTCGCCAAAAATGGTCCGGATGTCCAGCAACCCCAGGCCGCGGACTTCAAGCAGGTTTTGCAGGAGCGGTGGGCAATATCCTTCGATCATGTTGGGCGCGGTCCGGGAGAGCTCGACGGCGTCGTCGGCCACCAACCCGTGCCCGCGAGAGATCAATTCCAGGGCCAGCTCGCTTTTACCCAGGCCCGAGTCGCCGGTGAGCAATACACCCAGTCCCAGGACGTCCATAAAAACACCATGAACCGTGGTGGTTGGCGCCAACCGCTTGCCCAGGTAGATGCGCAGCAGGTCGATAAGCTGCGCCGCGTCGATGGTGGTGGTGAGAAGGGGTATCTGGTGTTTGTCGCAGAAATCGAATAAGTCGTCCGGGACGCTAAGGCCTTCGGCCATGAGAATGGCCGGCACTCCACCGGTGACAAGGTCTTCAAGGTGATGCTGGCGGCGGCGCAATTCGAACCGCAGGTAATAGGAGAGCTCTTCCTTGCCAAACACCTGGATGCGGGCAGGATGAATAAGATTCAGATGGCCTACCAGATCGGCCCCCGATAGGCCGCTATTGGTGATCAGGCGGTTGGTTGTTCCCATTCCGACTATCCAGGTGAACGGGATTTTGTCCGCGTTGTCACTCACGATTTCCTGAATGGTCAGCATGGCGTGCCTTTTACTTATTCCACGACTTCGGTGGTGAGCAGGCGGTGTATCTCGGCCGGGTCGGCCTCGGTGGACAGCGCCTGTCGGAGCGTTGGGTTGGAAACCAGTTTGGCGATCTCGGCCAGGAGGTCCAGATGCAACTGTGTAGCCGTTTCGGGCACCAGCAGAAAGAACAGCAGATTGGCCAGCCGGCCATCGGTGGAATCGAAGCGGACGGGGTCGGCCAGACGGATGAAGGCTGCGCAGGGTTCTTTCAGGCCCTTGATGCGCCCGTGAGGCACCGCAATATGATGGCCCAGGGCGGTGGACCCCAGACGCTCGCGCGCAATCAGACTCTGGAATACGGCCGTGCGGGCGATTCCGTGGTGATTCTCGAAAAGCAGGCCGGCTTGCTCAAATGCCCTTTTTTTGCTGGTGGCAGGCAAGTCGAGGACGATATTTTGCAGCGGCAGGATTCGCGACATTATGTTCATAGAATGCATTATATGGGCTTAATCAACTCGACATAAAGAGCAGACATATTAAAGGCCTCAATCGTAACGATTGAGGCCCTGCCATGGAGTGGGTTGATCGGGGTCAGGCTGAAGCGGCACGGACGAATCCGATGTTTGCCGCCGATCGAGACGGGCGATTAGTCGGCGGGCAATTCTTGCCGTTTGACGGGTTCGGCCGCATGATCTTGCGCTTTCGTTTTGTACTTGATGACCTGGCGATCGACTTTATCGGATAGCAGATCGATGGCTGCATACAGGTTTTCGTCGGATGCCTCGCAATGGATGTCTTTGCCACGCAGGCGCATGGTGGCTTCCGCTGTATGTTTTAGACGCTCTATTGAGAGCATGACCTGGGTATCTATTACATTATCAAAATGCCGTGAGATTCTTGCCATCTTGCTTTGTACATAGGCATGGATGGCGGGAGTGACTTCAAGGTGACGACCACTAATATTCAGGTTCATGCAGTGCTCCTATGAGAATGCGCACAATGGGCGATACGGTGTAACCAAGACCTCCTGTAATGAGTTTGCAATGACTTTAGTTTAAAGCTTATGCAAACTAAATCAAGGGGGGCGGGACCGCTTTGCGCGTAAATTCTGAGGGGCCTTACATGCGGAAGTTTTTGCCCAGATAGACCTTGCGTACGGCTTCGTTGTCGATGATCTCGTTGGGGTGGCCGTTGGTAAGCACTTTGCCCTCGCTGATGATGTAGGCGCGGTCGCATATGCCCAGGGTTTCGCGCACGTTGTGATCGGTAATCAGCACCCCGATGTTGCGGCTTTTCAGGAAATGCACGATACGTTGAATCTCGATCACGGCGATGGGGTCCACGCCGGCAAAGGGTTCATCCAGCAGGATGAAGCGCGGGTTGGTGGCCAGTGCGCGGGCGATTTCCACGCGGCGGCGTTCGCCGCCCGATAGGGAAATGGCGGTATTGCGCCGTATATGGCCGATTTGCAATTCGTCCAGCAGCGATTCGAGGTTCTCGCCGATACGGGCGGAGCTTATGCTGCGGCCGTCGCTGTCAAACTGAAGCTCGAGCACGGCGCGGATATTTTCCTCGACCGTCAGGCGGCGGAAAACGGAGGCATCCTGAGGCAGGTAAGACAGGCCAAGCCGCGCCCGCTTGTGCATGGGCATGCTGGTAATGGGTACGCCGTCGATTTCGATACGGCCCGAGTCGGTGGGAACAATGCCCACGATCATGTAGAAACTGGTGGTCTTGCCGGCGCCGTTCGGGCCGAGCAAGCCGACAACCTCGCCACTATCCACAGACAGCGACACGTCGTGCACGACAGTGCGCTTGCCGTAGGTCTTGCGTAACCCGGTGGCCGTCAGGCTACCGCGTTGTTCGTTGGGCGGGCGCACTGAACCGGACTGCGGTTTGGCGGTAGAAAACATAGAGCAATGATGACGTTTATAGGGAAATGTGGCAGCGTGTCTGGCCTTGGAATGATCTAGCCATTGGACTTTTTCTGGCAGGCAGCCGCAGCCGCATCGGCCTTGGCGCTGGGCTTGACCAGTGAGCGCACGCGCCCGCCGGCCGCAGCCGATTGCGGCCCGCCAAAGGCCTGGTAGGTATCGGTGCGCTGGTTGTAAATGACGCGCTCGCCACTGATTTTGTCGAACGGCTTGCCGCACACGAACTTGGTGACGACCGCCTGGCCGATCATTTCGACCTCTTCGGTCTTGCCGTTGTATTCGCCCCTTAAGCCTCTGGCTTCGATCACTTCGAATTTTTCGGGGTTCTCCTGGCGGACCTCGACGAGCTTGTTGGGCCCCACGGTGGCTGTGCCATATTGATAGCCTTCGGCGTCTTCACGCATGATGAGGGTGTCGGAATGCAGTGTCATCTGGCCGCGCGTCATGATGACATTGCCGGTGAACACGCTTTCCTTTTTGACGTCGTCGTAGTTCAGGGTGTCGGACAGGATCAAGGTATCGGGCTCGTCTTGCGCGGTTTGTGTTGCACTGTCGGCGCCGGGCGCGGGCTCGGTGGCCTGGGCCAGACAGACGGCGCAGGCCAGCACCAAGAAGGGAGCGATCAGCCAAGAGGAAAGACGGGGGGTTCTGCTTGAGCTCATGGTTTGCTTTCTTGTCTGTTGGGTTGCTTGGAGCCGGACTCGGGCCTGGATTCCTGGCCCGAGATCTTGACGTCGCTGGCCGAAAAAACCTGGAGGGTGCGCGACTTGTTATCGTACCGCATCCCCTTGCCATTCATGGTTGACTTGCCGTTGACTACCAGCGCGGGTAAATCAGTGTAGGCGATGTCTTCGTCGGGCAGGAGAATGAGTGTGTCGCTGGTGACATCCAGGGCGGGACGATCCTGGGACGGATCAGGCATGCGGTGCAGATGGGCGTTGCCGGTCAGGGTAATGCGGCTGCCGTCCTGGTCCATGACTGCGGTGTCCGCCGTGCCGATGGTCACGGGCGACCCCGGGCGCTGCCCAACCGCGCGCGCGCCGGTGACCTCATAAGAATCGTCATCGGGGTAGTGTTTCATGTAGTCGCCTTCCATGCGATTGATCGCTACGCCTGAAGGATCGGTGCGCACCATGACGAAGTTGCTCGACCAGGCGTCGGGCTCGTGCGTGAGCCGGCGTGGGGGCTCGATTTGCACAGCGCGTTGCGTGTAGTCGGCGGCCCACCAGGTGCCGCTAACCAGGGCCAGCAGCAGGATAACGGCGATAAGGGAGGGAAGGCGCTCTTTCATGGGCGCTATTGGGTGATGCCGCCCAGCAGGACGGCGTTTGGCGCGAAAAACGGGCTAAGCCGCCCCTGGGCCGCCAGGATGAGGTCGCAGCACTCGCGGGCTGCGCCGTGCCCGCCTTCGCGGGATGAGACCCAGTGCGATGCTTGGCGTATATAGGGCGGGGCTGCCGGAACACAGGCAGCGAACCCCACTCGCTGCAGAACGGCGAGATCCAGGATGTCGTCCCCCATGAAGCCGATCTGGTCCAGCGGACAGCCCTGCTCTTGCGCCAGTTCGGTAACGGCCTGTGTTTTGTCGCGCACGCCCTGCAACACTAGGGAAATGCCCAGGTCGGCGGCGCGTCGGGCGACGATGGGGCCTTCGCGCCCGGTCACCAGCGCCACCGCGATGCCGCTCTCGCGCATAAGGCGCAGGCCATGGCCATCCAGCGCATTGAAGCGCTTGACTGTTTCCCCGTTCTCCCCGTACCAGAGGCTTCCGTCGGTTAGCACGCCGTCGACGTCGAACGCCATCAGGCGCACGGCGGCGGCGCGTTCGATGACGGCTGGCGCGATTTTGGCCAGGATCAGTGCTTCAGCAGGATGGGGAACATTGGTTGTCATGTCAGATTACCTTCGCGGCAAGCAGGTCGTGCATGTGTAAAGCGCCCAATAATAGCCCGTTGCCGTCGATGACGACCATCTGGTTGAGCCGGTTGGCATCCATGATGGTGGCCGCTTCGATGGCCAAGGCCGTGGCGGATACGCTTTTGGGTTGCAGGGACATGCCTTGTTCGACGGTCAGGCCGCGGATATCGCCGTGTCGGGAAATCAGCCGGCGCAGATCGCCGTCGGTGAAAATGCCCACAGGCTGTTTGTCTTGATCGATGACGATCGTCATTCCCATGCCTTTGCGCGACATTTCTTCGAGCGCGGCGGGGATGGGGGTTTGCGGGTGGACGATGGGCAGGGCGTCGCCCGAGCGCATCACGTCGCCGACAAGGGTCAGCAGGCGTCGGCCCAGCGCGCCGCCAGGGTGCGAGCGCGCGAAATCTTCCGCGCTGAATCCGCGAGCCTCCAGACAGGCAACGGCCAGGGCATCGCCCAGAGCCAATGTGACAGTGGTGCTGGCCGTTGGCGCCAGGTTGAGCGGGCAGGCCTCTTGTGCGACATGAACGTCCAGGTGCAGGTCGGCATTGCGGGCCAGGTCGGATTGCGGGTGGCCGGTGATGGCGATCAGTGGTATGCCCATTCTCTTTACGACCGAAAGAACGGTTAACAGTTCACTGGCGGTGCCGGAATACGAGATGGCAAGCACGGCGTCGTGTTGGGTAAGCATGCCCAGATCGCCGTGTATGGCTTCAGCGCCGTGCATGAAAAAAGCGGGCGTGCCGGTGGAGGCCAACGTGGCGGCGATTTTCTTGGCGATGTGGCCAGATTTGCCAATACCGGTGACAACGATACGGCCTTCGCAGGCCAGAAGCATGCCAACCGCTTGGCTGAAGTCTTGGCCCAGGCGTTGATCCAGCGCCTGGAGGGCGCTGATCTCGATGCCGAGCGTTCGGTGCGCCGAGGCGACGGCGGCGGCCGGATCAAAAGAGGGCTTGTGATTCATTTTGTGATTTTAAACGGTTATAGTTGATCTCTTTCTTCCCTTTCCCGTTTTGGCAATAGAAATGCATACTGACCCTGCTGATTACGTGCGCAACACAATACGTAGTGTGCCTGATTGGCCCAAGCCTGGTGTCATTTTTCGAGACATCACACCTGTTTTGCAAGATCCGCAGTCGTTTCGCGTCTTGGTCGACTTGTTTGTCTATCGCTATATGCGGCAGCGGCTGGATCTGGTGGCCGGTATCGATGCGCGTGGTTTTATCCTGGGTTCGGTGCTGGCGTACGAGCTTAACCTGGGTTTTGTGCCGGTGCGCAAGAAGGGGAAACTGCCGTTTCGCACGCTTGCCGAAGACTATACGCTGGAATACGGTAATGCCACGGTGGAAATGCATGCCGATGCGGTCAAGCCGGGCCAGCGGGTGCTGCTGATCGACGACTTGATCGCCACGGGCGGCACCATGGTGGCTGCCGCCAAGCTGTTGCAGCGTCTGGGCGCCAATGTGGTCGAGGCGGCGTCCATCATCGATTTGCCCGAACTTGGTGGTTCGAAGGCTATTAAAGATACGGGTTTGCCTGTTTATTCGGTGTGCAGTTTTTAAGGGCTGACCAAGGCTTGAGTTCTTAAGGACGCTGTGGGGGAACTATAAATGGTTCGGCACGGCATGCTTTTCCCGCGTCTGCGTCGTACAGGCGGGCGGCGGGAGAACTCGCGCTACGCGCTCAGACAGCTCCCGCCGACATCCCCCGCCTTCCCTTCCGCAGCACGCGGCGCATGCCTACCGCCGCACCATTTATAGTTCCCCCACAGCGTCTGTGCTTTGTCGTATTCCACCAGCGCCCCTACGCAAGCAGCAAGCCCCGCATCCGTACGCACGCCGCGAACCTAATCTAAGGACGTTGAGGCAGCCAACCCGCCTGCACGGCGTAAGGCCTGCGCCGCATTTATTTTGTTTCGGCGGGGGAAGTCGGCGAAAGTTGTTCGAGTTCCGCAGCCGCCAACGGCGGCAAGGGCGAGTTCTTTCGACGCCCGTCGAAACAAAATAAATGCGGAAAAAGCAGGCCGTGCCGCGCAGGCGGGTTGGCTGCCTCAACGTCCGTGTGTCAATAAGGCGGTTACCCGCGTGGCAATAAGCCCGTTACAAAAACAGCCGATACGCCGGATTAGCAGTTTCATCCCAATACGGGTAGCCCAGTTCCCCCAGAAACTCCTTGATGTCCTTCTTCTTTGCCGCAGGCGCCACTTGCAGGCCCACCAGCACGCGGCCATAGTCGTCGCCCTGGTTGCGGTAGTGGAATAGACTGATGTTCCAGTCGGGGCTCATCGAGCTAAGGAACTTTGTCAAGGCGCCGGGACGCTCGGGGAACTCGAAACGCAAGAGCATTTCCCCCTTGGCCAGCGGCGAGCGCCCGCCCACCATGTAGCGTAAATGGGTCTTGGCCATTTCGTTGCCGGTCAGGTCCAGTGTATCCAGCCCCTTGCGGCGAAAACTGTTTTCCAGCTTTTCGATTTCCGCCGCCGAATTGATCTGCACCCCCACGAACACATGTGCCTGGGTGGAATCGGAAATCCGGTAATTGAACTCGGTGACGCTACGCTTGCCAATGGCCTCGCACAGTTTCAGGAAGCTGCCGCGCTCTTCAGGGATGGTCAGGGCGAAGAGAGCTTCACGAGCTTCGCCGACGTCGGCGCGCTCGGCAACGAAGCGCAGCCGATCGAAGTTCATGTTGGCGCCGCTAGTGATCGCCACCAGTGTTTTGCCCCGCCATTTGTTCAGCGCCGCATAGCGCTTCAGCCCCGCCAAAGCCAGGGCGCCGGCGGGCTCCAGCACGCTGCGGGTGTCTTGGAAGACATCTTTGATACTGGCGCAGACGGCGTCTGTGTCGACCGTGATGAAGTCGTCAACGTGCTGTTTGACCAGACGGAAGGTTTCTGCGCCCGCCAGCTTGACGGCGGTGCCATCCGAGAACAGGCCGACATCTTGCATTTCGATGCGCCGGCCCGCCTTGACGCTGCGTATCATGGCGTCGGAATCGGCCGTTTGCACGCCGATGATCTTGATGTCGGGGCGCAGTTGCTTGATGTAAGCCGCAACGCCGGCAATCAGGCCGCCGCCGCCAATGGGTACGAAGACGGCATCGATGGGCCCGGTGTGCTGGCGCAGGATTTCCATGCCGATGGTGCCCTGGCCCGCGATGACGTCGGGGTCGTCGAACGGATGGACGAAGGTAAGTTTTTCTTTCTTTTGCAGTTCCTGGGCGTGCGCATAGGCGTCTGAATAACTGTCTCCCACGAGTACGGCTTCGCCGCCCAAGGCGACGACGGCGTCGATCTTGAGCTTTGGCGTCGTGGTGGGCATGACGATGACGGCCCGGCAACCTAGCCGTTTGGCCGAGAGCGCCACGCCCTGGGCATGGTTGCCGGCCGACGCGGCAATGACCCCGCGCTTGAGTTCGGCGCTGGAAAGATTGGCCATCTTGTTATAGGCCCCACGCAGCTTGAAGCTGAAAACCGCTTGGGTGTCTTCACGCTTGAGTAAGACCGCATTATTGATACGCGCCGATATCTGCGGGGCGCGTTCAAGGGGGGATTCGGTGGCGACGTCGTAGACTTTGGCGGTAAGGACGCGTTTTAGGTAGTCGGTTGACATGATGGGGCAGTAGAGGTGGGCGGCTCCGGGCAAGAACCACGTAAGCGGGTAGATTACCACAGCGAATTCAAGGGAAATACGGCTAAACTAGCCCGCTATGGAAGCTTGGCTGCGGTCTTCGATTCATGCGCTTTTGCTGGCCTTGGCCTTGCCCAAGGTGGGTTTGAGCGCCATTTTCGTGGTCAGCCTGGTGTCGGCCACGATTTTGCCACTGGGCTCCGAACCCGCTGTCTTTGGCTATATTACGCTGGCCCCGCATATGTTCTGGCCCGCAGTCCTGGTGGCCACGTTGGGCAATACCTTGGGAGGCATCATCAGCTACCTGATGGGTTTGGCGGCCGAAAAGGGCTATGAGCGCTGGCGAGAGAAACACGGGCACGCGGCGGCCGAAGAGCGGCGCAAGCAGAAGTCGGGCGGGCGCTGGAGCGAACTGATTAGCCAGTGGGCACACAAACTTGGGCCGTCGGCCTTGTTTTTTTCCTGGCTTCCTATCGTCGGCGATCCACTGTGCGCGGTGGCCGGTTGGCTGAAACTGCCATTTTGGCCCTCGGTCTTTTTCATGGCGCTGGGAAAGTTCCTGCGCTACACCATCATGACAGCCGCCCTGCTTTGGGCGTTCCCGGCTGCGCACTAAGGCCGGCCCGGGCGGGCACGGGGCATTGGAATGGGGCGGCTCAGTCCGGGCCGCGTATTGAGGGCCTTTGGCGACACCGGCCAGGCGGCTGGACCAGGCCTCCAAGGTGCCCCGGAATGCCTTTGGCGGCGCTGGCTGGACTAGGGTAAGACGGCGTCGATGAAGTAAACTGGCGGCTTATCTTCTGTCATTCCCTTCCAGCGACGCCATGAACGCCCCACTTTCCAATCAACTGCTTGCCGCCAAGCTTGTGCCGGCAGATGTACCCCGATTGCGCGAGATACCTTATAACTACACCTCGTTTTCCGATCGCGAAATCGTGGCCAGGTTGTTGGGGGAACAGGCCTGGCAATGGCTAACTGATCTTCGCACCGAGCGGCGTACCGGTCGTTCGGCCCGCATGCTGTTTGAAGTGTTGGGCGACATCTGGGTCGTGCGCCGCAACCCCTATTTGCAAGACGATTTGCTGGGCAATCCGAAGCGGCGAAAGGCGCTGATCGATGCATTGCGCCATCGGCTGTCCGAGATCGACCAGCGCCGTGATACCGATGTGCTTGATCGCGACGCCTTGGTGGGCAAGTTGCTGCAAGCCGCTCGAGCAGCTGTTGCTTCCTTCGAAAGCGAATTCGACCAGACTGCGCAGTTGCGCAAGCAAGTGCAGCGGCGCTTGTCGAAGGTAACCGCTAAAGACAATATCAAGTTCGACGCCCTGTCGCGGGTTTCGCATGTCACCGACGCCACCGACTGGCGCGTCGAATATCCCTTCGTGGTCATCACACCCGATACCGAGGCCGAGATGGCGGCGCTGGTGCGCGCCTGTATCGCGCTTGGCCTGACGATCATCCCGCGCGGCGGCGGCACGGGCTATACAGGGGGCGCGATTCCTCTGACCTGGCGTTCCGTGGTCATCAATACCGAGAAGCTCGACACTATGGGCGCCGTTGAGGAAACCCTCCTGCCTGGCCTGTCTCAGCCGGTTCACACACTTTGGACGGGTGCGGGCGTGGTAACGCGGCGCGTGGCCGAGGCCGCCGAAGCGGTCGATCATGTATTCGCGGTTGATCCTACGTCGGCCGATGCCTCCTGCGTGGGCGGCAACGTGGCCATGAACGCCGGGGGCAAGAAAGCCGTCCTTTGGGGAACCGCGCTGGATAACCTGGCTTGGTGGCGCATGGTGGATCCCGAGGGCAACTGGCTGGAAGTCAGCCGTCTGGACCACAATATGGGCAAGATCCACGATGTGGATGTGGCCCGCTTCGAGCTCAAGTGGTTCGATGGCGCGAAAGCGCCGGGCGCGTCGCTGCTGCGTACGGAAACGCTGGAGATCCAGGGTTCGCACTTTCGTAAGGAAGGCCTAGGCAAAGACGTGACCGACAAATTCCTGGCGGGTTTGCCGGGCATTCAGAAAGAAGGTTGCGATGGCTTGATCACGTCGGCTCGATGGGTATTGCATCGCATGCCGGCGCACACGCGTACGGTCTGTATGGAGTTCTTCGGCCAGGCGCGTGACGCCATCCCTTCGATTGTCGAGATCAAAGGCTATCTGGACGGCCCCGGCAAGGAACTGGGCGCCATTTTGGCCGGTCTTGAACACCTTGATGAACGCTATTTGCGGGCCGTGGATTACGCCACAAAGAGCAAGCGCGGCGGCTTGCCCAAGATGGTGCTGATCGGCGATATCGTGGGCGACGATGCAGACGCCGTCGCTCTGGCGGCCAGCGAGGTCGTGCGCCTGGCCAATACTCGCCACGGCGAGGGTTTCGTGGCGGTCAGCGCCGAAGCGCGCAAGCGCTTCTGGCTGGATCGCTCGCGCACCGCCGCCATTGCGCGCCACACCAACGCCTTCAAGATCAACGAAGACGTGGTCATCCCCTTGAATCGCATGGGCGAGTATACGGATGAAATCGAACGCATCAATATCGAGCTCTCGACCCGCAACAAGTTGCGTCTGCTGGACGAGCTGCAAACGTTCTTGCAGTCGGACGACCTGCCGGTGGGCAAGTCTGAAGACCACGAAGAGGCCGAGCATACCCGTGAAGAGGTCTTGACGGAACGCACCGCGGATGCCTTGCATACCCTGGAAGAAGTGCGCCGTCGCTGGGCCTGGCTGCTGAATAACTTGGACATGCCCCTGGCCCAGGGCCTGGCGCATTTGGCGTCGCTGGGCCTGGACGCCGTTGTGCCGGCGCTGCAAGCCCGTGCGCAAGCGCAGCCCGGCGTCAGGGTATTCGACGTGGTGCAGGATCATACGGTGCGGATTTCCTGGAAGACCGAGGTGCGCGCCTTGATGGAACGGTATTTTGCAGGAGCCGACTGCGCGGCTGTCCTGGCCCGGATCCAGGCGATTCACGACCAGGTGCTGAAAGGCCGTGTGTTCGTGGCGTTGCACATGCACGCGGGCGACGGCAATGTGCACACCAATATCCCCGTCAACTCGGACAACTACGAGATGCTGCGCGAAGCCAACGAGGCGGTTGCCCGCATCATGCAGATTGCCCGTAACCTGGACGGGGTCATTTCAGGCGAACATGGCATCGGCCTGACCAAATACGAGTTCCTGGCGCAGGACGAGCTGCAACCCTTCCAGGACTACAAGCGCAAAATAGACCCCGAAGGGCGCTTTAATGCCGGCAAACTGATGCCGGGCGCCGACTTGCGCCATGCATGGACGCCCAGTTTCAACCTGTTGGGCTATGAGTCCCTGATCATGCAGCAAAGCGAAATCGGCGCGATCTCGTCAGCGATCAAAGATTGTCTGCGCTGCGGAAAGTGCAAGCCGGTCTGCGCCACCCACGTGCCGCGCGCCAATCTCTTGTATTCACCCCGGAATAAGATTCTTGCCACGTCATTGCTGATCGAGGCCTTCCTGTACGAAGAGCAGACGCGGCGCGGCGTCAGCCTGAAGCACTGGGAAGAGTTCGAAGACGTGGCCGACCACTGCACAGTCTGTCATAAGTGCTATAACCCCTGTCCGGTCGATATCGACTTCGGCGATGTGTCGATGGAGATGCGTGCCCTGCTGCGCCGTATGGGCAAGAAGTCGTTCAACCCGGGCACGGCGGCGTCCATGTTTTTCCTTAACGCCAAGGATCCTCGTGTCATCAAGGCCACCCGCAAGGCCATGATCGACTTGGGCTACAAGGCGCAAAGAGCGGCCCACGACTTGCTGGCCGCGCCGGCGCGCAAGCAAGTGGCGCATCCTCCCCCTACGGTGGGCAAGGCGCCTATCCGCGAGCAAGTCATTCACTTCATCAACAAGAAAATGCCGGGCGGCCTGCCCAAGCAGACCGCGCGTAAGCTGCTGGATATTGAAGACGCCGACTACGTGCCGATTATCCGTGATCCGGCGGCAACGTCCGCCGATGCCGAGGCCGTGTTTTATTTTCCGGGTTGCGGATCCGAGCGCCTTTTCTCGCAGGTGGGCCTGGCCACCCAAGCCATGTTGTGGCATGCGGGTGTGCAGACTGTTCTGCCGCCGGGTTATTTGTGCTGTGGTTATCCGCAACGCGGCAATGGCATGACGGACAAGGCGGAAAAAATCATTACCGACAACCGTGTGCTTTTCCATCGCGTGGCCACCACCTTGAACTACCTGGACATCAAGACGGTGGTGGTCAGTTGTGGCACCTGCTACGACCAATTGGCCGGCTACGAGTTCGACAAGATCTTTCCCGGCTGTCGTCTGATCGACATCCACGAATATTTGCTGGAAAAAGGTATTCAACTGGAGGGCGCCAAGGGTGTGCGGTATATGTATCACGATCCCTGTCATACGCCCATGAAGCTGCAAGACCCCATGAAAACCGTGAAGGCGCTGGTGGGCGACGAAGCAATCAAGACCGATCGCTGCTGCGGTGAATCCGGCACCCTGGCTGTATCTCGGCCCGACGTTTCCACCCAGGTGCGCTTTCGCAAGCAAGAGGAATTGGCGAAGAATACGGCTGCCGTGCGCGCTGACGGCTACGCAGGCGATGTCAAGATCCTGACCTCATGTCCGTCATGCCTGCAAGGGCTGGCGCGCTACCAAGGGGATACCGGCATGGAAGCGGATTACATCGTGGTGGAGATGGCGCGCCATATCCTGGGTGAAGACTGGCTGGAAACCTACGTGCGCCAGGCCAATGCGGGCGGTATTGAAAGGGTGTTGGTCTAACCCGCCGTGCGCCGCCGGATTTGAAGAAGGCGAGTGTGCTGTTTGGTTCGTTGTGCGCTTATCCGCACACTAGATGGCGGGGGGCGGCGCAATGCGCGAAGGGGAAAACTCCAGCGAAAACGTGCTGCCGGCTCCCAGCCGGCTGCGGATATGCAGTTCGGCGTGATGGCGTATGGCTATGTGCTTGGTGATGGCCAGGCCCAGGCCGGTGCCGCCGGTGGCGCGCGAACGGCCTCGGTCCACCCGATAGAACCGTTCCGTCAGGCGGGGGATGTCCTGCGACGCAATGCCTATCCCTGTATCCTGAACCGAATAGCAGGCGGTGCCCGACTCGGTGGCATACCAACTGACGGTAATGGTGCCATCCTTTGGCGTGTAACTCACGGCATTGTTCAGTAGGTTGCCGATTGCGGAGGCCAGCTCGGATTCGATGCCGATGACACCCAGGTCGGGGTTGATATTCTCAACAAAAATATGCTGCCCCCTCGACAGGGCCTTGGCTTGAGTCAGTGCATGGTGGATCAGGCCACTGATACGCAAGGGCTCGCCTGCCAACGACGGGGAGGACTCGAGCGTGGACAGGGTAAGAAGGTCGTCGACGATGGCTTGCATGCGCTTGGCTTCGTTCATCATCAAGATCTGATACTGCTCGCGTTGCTCGTCGCTTAGCGATTCAGGCGGCATATCGTGCAAGGTTTCCAGAAAGCCCGTCAGCACCGTCAGGGGGGTGCGCAGTTCGTGCGATACGTTGGCCACAAAGTCCTTGCGGGTGGTTTCCAGCTTTTCCATTTGCGTGACGTCGCGGGTAACCAGCAGGAATTCGTCAATGCCGTAGGGTGTGAGTTGCAGCAACAAGGCCCTGTCATTGCCCTCGCGCGTCAAGTGAAGCAGTATCGGTTCCGGCCAGTCACGGCGATTGACATACTTGGCGAATTCGGGATTGCGCAATATGTTCAATACGCTGAAACCTTTGTCGCTGCTCAGGTCCAGGCCGATGTGTTCGCTGGCCACCTGATTGCACCAGGTGACGTTCATTTCGCTGTCCAGCGTGACGGCGCCGTCGGGCAGGGCTTCGGCCGCCAGCATGATGCTGCTGACGCTTTGGTTCAGCTCGTCGATTTCCTTGCGGTACTTGCGCACCTGACGATAAACGATCGCCAGCACGCCGTCCCATGGCCCCACCGACACGGGCGGGGGAGACTCAATATCCTTTACCCACCGCATGATCTGGGCGCGCTGTATGCCGCTGATGATAATGATCAGCGCCAATCCGGCGGTCAGGATGATCCACCCCGTCTGCGGCGAAGAGACCGTTCCCGCAATCCATGCGGCGCAGGCCAGGATTGCCAGAATGGTTAAAGATCTAATCATGCTTCATTTCAGTAAAGCGATAGCCTGCCCCGCGGACAGTTTCAATATGGTTTTCGTGGCCTGTGGGCTCGAGAGCTTTGCGCAGCCGGCGGATATGCACGTCGACCGTGCGTTCTTCCACGAAGACGTGGTCTCCCCAGACTTGATCCAGCAATTGCGCGCGCGAGAAAACCCGTTCGGTGTGCGTCATGAAAAAGTGTAGCAGGCGAAACTCGGTGGGGCCGATCGTCAGCGGCTTGCTGTCGCCTGAAACGCGATGGGTCGCGGGATCCAGGGTGAGGGTGCCGATGGTGATCTGATCGTCAGTGAGTTGGGGCGCGCGTCGGCGCAACACGGCCTTGATGCGCGCCATCAGCTCTTTGGGCGAAAAAGGCTTGGTGATGTAGTCGTCGGCGCCGGCTTCAAGGCCTTCGACCTTGTCGTGCTCCGATCCTTTGGCCGTCAGCATGATGACCGGCACCTGGCGTGTGCGCTCGTCGGTGCGCAATTGCTTGGCCAGGGTAATGCCTGAAATCCCGGGCAGCATCCAGTCCAACAGGATCAGGTCGGGCAGCTCGGCGCGGATCAGTGTCTGGGCCTGTTCCGCATCGAAGGCGCGCAGCACTTTGTGGCCGGCGAAGCTAAGATTGACGGAAATCAGTTCCTGGATGGCGGGTTCGTCTTCAATAACGAGAATAGTAGTGCTCATGGCGGATTCACGTAGATAGGGCAGGATGCCGACGAGGTCATAATATGGCTTGTATATTACAAGTTTGTGAAATCCGGCGCGTAATTGCCAGGGCGGTTTAAAATGAAGGCTTGGTCGCGCTAAGCGCCTGCCTTAAGGTACGATTGGCTTCTATGCAAAATTCCTCCTCTTCTCCTTCTGCCGAGCCCACCACGCATTTCGGCTACAAAACGGTTGCCGAAGCCCAGAAAGCCGCTCATGTGGCCCAGGTTTTCCATTCGGTGGCCCAGCGTTACGACGTCATGAACGATCTGATGTCCGCCGGCCTGCATCGCGTCTGGAAGGCATTCACCATTGGGCGCGCCGGCGTGCGGCCGGGCATGAAGGTGCTGGATATCGCCGGCGGAACCGGCGATCTGGCAAAGGCGTTTGCAAAAAAAGCGGGGGCCACAGGCGAGGTCTGGCTGACCGATATCAATGATTCGATGTTGCGGGTGGGCCGCGACCGCCTGACCGACCAAGGTGTATTGCTTCCCACCGCCGTGTGCGATGCCGAGAAGCTGCCTTTTCCCGACGGGTATTTTGATCGGGTCAGCGTGGCGTTCGGCCTTCGCAACATGACGCACAAAGACATTGCGCTGGGCGAAATGCGTCGCGTGCTCAAGCCGGGCGGCAAGTTGCTGGTGCTCGAGTTTTCCAGGGTGGCGCGGCCGCTGGCGCCGTTGT
Organism: Pusillimonas sp.; assembly: GCA_044464765.1. Classification (GTDB taxonomy): domain Bacteria; phylum Pseudomonadota; class Gammaproteobacteria; order Burkholderiales; family Burkholderiaceae_B; genus JBIQKZ01. The sequence continues at coordinate 35,265 of JBIQKZ010000008.1, read as the reverse complement.
ATGACTGGTATTCCTTCAATGTCCTGCCCTGGCTGGGCAAGAAGGTAGCCGCCGACGAAGAAAGCTACCGCTACCTGGCCGAATCCATCCGCATGCATCCGGATCAGGAAACCCTGGCCGGCATGTTGCGCACGGCGGGCTTATCGCGCGTGCAGTATTTCAACCTCAATGCGGGGGTGGTTGCCCTGCATGAAGGCATTAATCTGGGTTGATCCCTTGGCGGGCCCGCGGTTTGCGCCTTGGCCGTCTTGTCGATTCGGGAACTAAATTCTGTACCAGAGGCCTAACTTTAGGATATTATTCAGGTTCCTGTAAGTTTGGTTCGACGTCATTCTTGTCCAGGGATTCCTAGAAATTAAACGTTAGAAGGCGCGTGCTCCAGGCGCGTTCCAGGAGATCTCCACATGTTCCATCGGTTTTCCCGATTCTTTGCCATTGCGATGCTGGCCGTTTCAGCCGTTGCCATGCTGTCCGCGTCCTTCGACGCCGAGGCGCGCCGTTTCGGCGGCGGTAAAAGCTTTGGCCGGCAGTCGAGCAACATCACCCAACAGCGTCAGGCCGTCACGCCGCCGGCCGCGCGTCCCGGCGCGGCGGCTCCTGCGGCGGGGGCTGCCACCGGCGCTGCAGCCACGACAGCGCGTAGCGGCATGAGCCGCTTCCTGGGACCCATTGCCGGCATTGCAGCCGGGCTGGGGATTGCCGCATTGTTGTCCAGCCTTGGGCTTTCAGGCGCGTTCCTCGAAATGATGTCCAGCCTGGCGCTGATCGCCATTGTGGTGTTTGCCATTCTGTTCCTTGTGCGTCGTCTGCGCGGTGGCGCGGCATCGCCCGCCATGCAGGGGGCGGCGCGTCAACAAGGTGGAAACAACACCTTCCATACCAGCCATCCGGCGCAAAGCACAATGCGCGAATCGGCGCAGCCGGTCGCCACAGGCGGTGTGGGCGGTGTTGCCGCCGCGCCGGCGCAACCGGTTGATCCAAGCTGGTTCATTCCTGCCGATTTCGACACGACGGCCTTTCTATCCAACGCCAAAGCGCAGTTCATTGCCATCCAGGGTGTCTGGGACAGCGGCGACCTGGACAAACTTAGCGAATACCTTACCGACGATCTTATTGCCGAATTCAAACCTCAGATCGCCGCCCGCCAGGGTACGACCGAACACACGGAAGTCGTGCTGCTCAATGCCGAGCTCCTGGGCATCGAAACCGTGTCCGGCGGCCATCTGGCCAGCGTACGTTATTCGGGCATGCTGCGCGAGGCCAAAGAAGCCGAGGCCTTCCGTTTCGAAGAGGTCTGGAATCTGTACAAGGCGGATGGCGCGGGGTGGTTGCTGGCAGGCATCCAGCAGATCCCGGTCGACCAGGCTCATTAAAAGCGCCGGGCCGGCTACAAAGCCGGCGCGCGCAAAGCTTGTACGAATCTGCCCGGGCCGTCACGCAACGCGTGCCGGCCCGATACAGTTGCGCTAAAACCGTTAAACTTGGCAACTGTGTTCTTTTTGGTGCCTGCCTAGGGCGCTTCAACATCTATCATGTTTTTATTTCCGTCCTTTCTTGCTCCGGCACAGGTTGGCGTCGGCATGCTGAACAAGCTGCTGCGCCGCGAATCCTGGGCACGCGAGCGCCTACAACGGCACACTGGAAAGACGGTCAGGTTTGCGCTGGCTGGCTGGACGGCTAATCTTGCCGTGCAGTCCGATGGCAGCGTCCAGGTATCCGATCCGGCGATCGTGCCCGATGTCACGCTGTCGGTTTCCAGCGGCAAGCTGGCCGACTTGCCCAAGGCGTTCCGCGACGGCGATCCCGACCAGATCGCCGCCCTCATGCACATCCAGGGCGACGCCGGTCTGGCGCAGACGGTCTCCGAGCTTGCGCGCAATCTGCGTTGGGATGTCGAAGACGAGCTCGCGCGTATCGTGGGCGACGTGCCCGCGGTGCGCATCATGCAGGGGCTGAATGCGGCCGGCGGCAGCGCGCGCCGCTCGGCGAGGCGGCTGGGCGAAAACATTAGCGAATACCTGGTCGATGAAGCCGAGCAGGTGTTGGGGCGCAACGCCTTCGACGAGTGGAGCGGGAAGCTGCACGCCGCCCAGGAGCAGGTGCAGCGTCTCGAACTGCGCATAGCCGGCCTCGAGGCTGGTGGGCGTTCCACCGACGGGCAAGGCCGGGCCTCGACATGCTGACGCTTTGCCGCCTGGTTCGCATTCTTCTTATTTCGTTGCGCTATCGGCTGGATGAGCTGGTGCTTTCCAGCATCAAGCATCCGTGGGCTTATGGTTTGCTGCGAGTGGTCAGGTTGGGGCGTCCGCCGCGAATGGCGCGCGGGGTGCGGCTAAGGTTGGCCCTGGAAGCGCTGGGGCCAATTTTTGTCAAGTTCGGGCAGGTGTTGTCCACTCGTCGCGACCTTATTCCGCACGATGTGGCGATCGAGCTTGCCTTGCTGCAGGACCGGGTGCCGCCGTTTCCTTCAGAGCAGGCCATCGCCAGCGTCGAAGCCGCGTTAGGCGCATCCACAAAAGAGCTTTTCGCGCAGTTCGACGTCGACCCCATTGCTTCGGCTTCGATCGCTCAGGTGCATTTCGCCGTGATGCACGATGGCCGCAAGGTGGCGGTCAAAGTGTTGCGGCCGAGCATGCAGAAAATCATCGAGAAAGACCTGGCGCTGATGCGTGTGCTGGCTGGCATGGTCGAAAGACTGGCTCCCGAGAGCCGTCGCCTGAAGCCTCGCGAGGTTGTGGCCGAATTCGATAAATACTTGCACGACGAACTGGATCTGGTGCGCGAGGCGGCTAATTGCAGTCAGTTGCGCCGCAATTTCGGGCCGGGCACCGGGCGCGAGAACTTGTTGATCGTGCCCGAAGTCATCTGGGAATATACGACGACCACGGTCTTCACCATGGAACGCATGAGCGGTATTCCTGTCAGCCAGATTGATCGCCTGGAAGCGGCGGGGGTGGATATAAAGCAGCTCGCCCGCGCCGGGGTCGAAATATTCTTCATGCAGGTGTTTGGCGATGGCTTTTTCCATGCCGACATGCATCCCGGCAATATCTACGTTTCGGACACGCCGGAAACCCTGGGACAGTACATTGCCCTGGATTTCGGCATCGTGGGGTCGTTGTCCGAGCACGACAAGAATTACCTGGCACAGAATTTCCTGGCGTTCTTCCGGCGTGATTATCGGCGCGTTGCCCAATTGCATATCGAATCGGGCTGGGTGCCTGCCGATACCCGGGAAGAAGAGCTCGAAGGCGCCGTGCGCGCCGTGTGCGAGCCTTATTTCGATCGGCCACTGGTTGAAATATCCCTAGGCCAAGTGTTGTTACGCTTGTTTCAAACGTCGCGGCGCTTTAATGTGGAAATTCAGCCACAACTCGTATTACTGCAAAAAACCTTGCTTAATGTAGAGGGCATGGGCCGTGAACTGGACCCCAACCTCGATCTTTGGCAGACGGCCAAGCCATATCTGGAACGCTGGATGCGGGAGCGAATGGGGTGGTCTGGTTTGCGAAAACGACTGGACACGGAAGTGCCGCAATGGGCGCAGCTTCTGCCGCAGATACCGCGTCTGGTGTACGGATCATTGGCGCGCAACGACAGCATGCCGGCGATTCACGCCGAGCTTCAGCAACTGCGCCGCCTGCAAGAACAGCGCAACCGTCTTATCGTGGCGCTAACCGCGGTGGCGGCTGTGGCGGTGGGTGTCGCCATTTGGGCGCTTGCAGGCAGGTAGCTATGGTATTACGCTATATTTATCAAATGTTTAGCTACCTCGACCTTGTCCAGATGCAAAACTACTGACTAAGAGAGATTTTTTTATGCTTTATCCTGAATTGTTCAAATCAATGGAAGCGGTACGCTGGAATATGGGCACCGACATTCCATGGGATGATTTCGAGGCAAGTAAACTCTCGGATGAACAGGCCTACACTATCAAGATGAATGCCATTACCGAGTGGGCTGCCTTGCCGGCGACGGAAATGTTTCTACGCGATAACCGCGACGACAGCGATTTTTGCGCATTCATGTCGATCTGGTTTTACGAAGAGCAAAAACATTCGCTGGCGTTGATCGAGTATTTGCGCCGCTTCAGGCCCGAACTGGTGCCTACCGAGCAGGAACTGCATAAGGTCAGGTTCGAGTTCGACCCCGCGCCGGCGCTCGAGACCCTGATGCTGCATTTTTGCGGCGAGATCCGCCTGAACCATTGGTATCGCCGTGCAGCCGAATGGCATACTGAGCCGGTCATTCGCACCATCTACAAGATCATCGCCCAGGACGAAGCCCGCCACGCCGGCGCCTACCTGCGCTATATGAAACGCGCCTTGGTGAACCCCAACCAAGAGTTCGGGCAGCAAGCCCGCCTGGCTTTTTCCAAGATCGGCGTGCTGATGGCGTCGGCTCATCGTACACCCCAGGCGCTGCATCCCACCAACCTACATGTCAATAAAGATATGTTCCCCAATGACACCGTGCAATCCAAACTGCCCAGCCCCGGCTGGCTAGAGAACTGGCTGGATACCCAAATTTGCTTCGACAAGGAATGGGAGGGCAAGGTCAGTTCGCGCATCTTGCACAATATGTCTTTGCTGATGGACACGTCGTTCAAGACCGTGTCCGATCTGAACCGCTACCGCAAGACGCTGGCCAAGGCCGAAGTGCCCGCCTAACGCTGTCGACAAAGCATTCCATGGCTGCCCGGTTTGAGGCCAAGATTTTGACGCGCGAGGCCTGCGTTGCCGCCGTCACGGCGGGACGCTTGGCCCGTCCCATTGTCTTTACGAACGGCGTCTTTGATATTTTGCACCGTGGCCATGTCACTTACCTCGACCAGGCCGCGCTGCTGGGCGCGACCCTGATCGTTGCCATCAATACCGATGAGTCGGTCAGGCGGCTGGGGAAGGGGGAAGACCGTCCCCTGAACAATCAGGCCGACCGCGCGGCGTTGCTGGCGTCTTTGGCCTGCGTTGCGGCAGTGACGCATTTTTCGGAAGACACGCCTGAAGCGATTATCGAGCAGATCCGCCCCGACATCATCGTAAAAGGCGGCGACTACGACATGGCCGTGCTGCCCGAGACCGCGCTGGTGCAAGGCTGGGGCGGCAGGGCGGTCGCCATTCCGTTTGAATTTGAACGTTCGACCACGTCGCTTTTGAAGAAAATCAGGGGCTGAGGGGTGTTTGCTTCTGGCTTAGCAGATTGTTGATGGCCAGGATGTCGGTGTCGGTCAGTATGCCGCTACTGGCCTTTAGCCGCAGGCTGTGCATCAGGGTGTCGTAACGAGCCCGAAACAGCGAGCGTTGTGTTTCGTAAAGCTGTTGCTGCGCGTTCAAGACATCGATATTGACGCGAACGCCCACTTCGTAGCCGGTTTTGTTGGCGTCCAATGAGGCCAGGCTGGACTTCTCGGCGGCCTTCAACGCTTCGATTTGCGCCAGGCCCGAGACCACACCGGAAAAATATTGTTGGGTTGATTGCACGGCTTGTCTTTTGGCCGCCTCGAGTTCGTAGCGGGCCTGTTGCAGGCGGGATGTCTGTTCACGCACCTGGGATGAGATCCCGCCGCCGCTGAAAATAGGAATGGAAAGTTGCAGGCCCACGGCGCTATCCAGCGAGCGCGGCCCGCTGTTCTGACCGAGAATGCCGCGATTGCTTGCGGTGCCTGTCTGGGCATACAGGCTGAGGGTGGGGTAATGGCCGCCCTTGGCGATATCGATCTGTTTGCCCACGATCAAGGTGGTCAATTGTGCGCGTGCCGTCGCCAGGTTCGCGGTAGAGGCCTGCGCCGTCCAGTCGGTAATGCGATTGGGCGACGGCTGGGGCAGGACCGTGTCGGGATCCAGGCCCGCCAGGGTGCTGGGGCGTTCGTTAATGATCTTGGCGAGCTGGTCTTCGCTGACCTGCAGCACATTCCGGGCTTGCAGCTCGCTGGCATTCAGCAGGTCGAGCCTGGCTTGGGCTTCATGGATGTCGGCGACGGTATTGCTGCCCAGCTCGAAGCCTTTTTGGGCGGCATTCAGCTGCGTTGTGATCGCTTGCTTCTGGGCCAGCAAGGTTCGTACTGTGTCCTGGGCCGCCAGAACGTCGAAGTACGCCTGTGTGACGCGCAAAATAAGGTTTTGGTAGGCCTCCTGAAGAGCCAGGTCGGACGAGGCGGCAATATAGCGCGATTGCTCAAGTTGATCCCAGCGCTGTATGTCGATCACTGGCTGGATCAGGGCAAGGTTCCAGAGGCCCACGCCACGCGTATCGTGATGCTGCAGACCGTGGGTGCGCCGCACGTCTTGCATTTCGCCGGCCGCCTGGGCGGTTACGTAGGGCAGCAAGCCGGCCCGTGCCTGGGGGATCGCTTCCTGGTCGGCGTTGCGTCCCGCTTGCGCCGCCGCGTAGATGGGGTCGCGCTGCAGCGCTGCATTCCATACGTCGAGAAGGTCCTGGGCAACCGCCGACGTAGCCACGCCGGCGATCAGCAAGGCAAAAGTGGCGACGGCGTGAGCGGATGCCAGGCGCATGAACAGTGGCTAGAACTTGAATTGCGATACGGCGGAGCCACGCAAGGGTTTGATCAGAGTGTCGAACAGGCCGACTGTTTCGAAGGTGGCGGCGCTGGTGCGTGTAATGCGGCAGGCCGTCATGACCGGCTGGCTGCCCACTACAACCACCATGCGGCCGCCAATGCATAACTGGTATTTCAGCGCATCGGGCACGGTGGGCACCGAGCCGGTAAGCAAGATCGCGTCGTATTCGGCCGTGCCCCAGCCGGCATGGGCGTCGCCGACCTCGACGCGCACATTGCTGATCTGGTTGCGTTGCAGATTCTGCTCGCCAAACGCGGCGATGCGGCTGTCGATTTCGATACTGGTGACTTGCTGGGCCAGCCGTGCCAGCAGTGCGGCCTGGTAACCCGAGCCTGTGCCGATTTCCAGAACGCAGTCGGAGGGACGCAGTTGGAGTTCCTGGGCCAGGCGCGCTTCGACGCGCGGCGCGAGCATGGTTTCGCGCGTATCCAGGGTATTGATGACCAGTGGTAATTCAATATCGGAAAAAGCCAGCGATTGCATTCCGGACGGGACAAAACGCTCGCGTCGGATAGAGAACAGAGCCTGGAGAACGTCTTTGTCGAGGACGTCCCAAGGGCGGATTTGCTGCTCAACCATATTGAAGCGGGCTTGTTCGAGTTCGGGAAGGCTGTTCACTTGCATAACTTCATGTAAAAGAAGGAAAAATTAGATGTCCCTATTGTACTTATTCACCAGGAAATATGTGAACGGGCCCTAAGCGGTCTGCCAGGCGGCATGGAAATGATGGACGGGGCCGTGGCCGGATCCCACCTGCAATTCGTCGGCGCGCTCGATGGCGGCCACCAAGTATGTTTTGGCGCGTTTTGCGGCCTCGGGTGCGTTCCCGGTTTGCGGTAGCAGGGCCGCCAGGGCGGCCGACAAGGTGCAACCGGTGCCGTGTGTGTTACGGGTTTCAATGCGCCGCCCCGGCAGTTCAATCATGCGGTCGCCATCATGCAGGATGTCGATCGTATCGTTGCCCGGCAGGTGGCCGCCTTTCAGAAACACCCAGCGTTCGCCGCTATGCGCAAGCAGGTTGCGCAGGCGCTCGGCCATGCGACGCATTTCCTTCACTGTTTCCGCCGGTGTGCACTCTAGCAACACGCCGGCTTCCGGTAGATTGGGCGTGAGCATGGTCGCCAATGGCACAAGACTTTCGCGCAGTTCGCTGATGGCGGCGCGTTCCAGCAGGTGGTCGCCGCTTTTGGCGATCATGACGGGATCCAGCACGAGATGCGCCGGCTTCCAATGGGCCAGTCGTTCAGCCACCGTACGCGTAACGGCCTGGTGGCCGAGCATGCCGATCTTGGTGGCGTCGATGCGTACGTCCTGAAACAGGGTGTCGATCTGGAGCGCAACGAAATCGGCGGGCACAGGATTGATGCCGGTGACAGCTTGCGTGTTCTGGGCGGTCAGCGCCGCGATGACGGCGGTTCCATACGCGCCCAGCGCGCTCATGGCCTTGATGTCGGCCAGGACGCCGGCTCCGCCGGATGGGTCGACGCCGGCGATGGACAATACGTTGGGGATCATGGTTGGGCTACCGCGCTTTCGATTGGATCAGGCCCTCGGTGGGGGAGCTGGGAATGGCGCTGTAGAACTTGCGCGGCATGCGGCCCGCGCGGTAGGCCAGGCGGCCGGCCTGGACCGCCATGTTCATGGCTTGCGCCATCAGGACGGGGTCTTGCGCCCCGGCGATCGCGCTATTCATCAGCACGCCATCGCAACCCAGTTCCATGGCCACGGCGGCATCGGATGCCGTACCCACGCCTGCATCGACCAGGACCGGAACCTGCGCCTGGTCGATGATAAGCCGCAGGTTCCAGGGGTTCAGAATGCCCATGCCTGAACCGATCAGGGAGGCCAGCGGCATGACAGCCACGCAGCCTATATCTTCGAGCATGCGGCATTGTATGGGGTCGTCGGTGCAATAAACCATGACCTGAAAACCTTCATCCACCAGTGTTTTAGCGGCTTTGAGTGTTTCGGGCATGTTGGGAAACAGATTGTCTTTGTCGCCCAGCACTTCCAGCTTGACCAAGCGGTGGTCGTCGAGCAGCTCGCGCGCGAGTCGCAAGGTGCGAACGGCATCGCTGGCGGTATAGCATCCGGCGGTGTTGGGCAGGATGGTGTACTGGGAGGGTGGCAGGAAATCCAGCAAATTCGGTTGATCCGCGTCTTGGCCGATATTGGTGCGGCGAATGGCGACGGTCACGATCTGTGCGCCGCTGGCTTGGATGGCGTCGCGGGTTTGGGCAAAATCCTTGTACTTGCCAGTGCCTACCAACAGGCGCGAATCATAGTTTTTTCCAGCAAGCGTGAAGGTGTCGGTTTGAGTCATTTTTCGGTGTCGCGTCGGGGTGTGGCGGTTAGGGTCGAATGGGGTTGGCAGCGTGTTGTGTTTCTGTCGAACCAGGTCTAACAGGATAATCCATTTTTTTGCACAATTCTTCCGCTGCGTCGACCAGCCGTGGACCAGGACGAAATAAAAGATCGGGGTGGATGCCGTAGACCCGGCCGGCGCGCGCTGCGGGCAAGCCAAGCGCCGACCAGCGTTTCAGCGCCGCCGACGTTTGCTGTTCATCCGTCGCGGGTACAAGGATCAGGTCTGGGTTGCGGGCCAGAATGTCTTCCACGCCTACTTGGGCAGCGGCCACGGGCGCATCTGCGTAAAGATTGGCGCCGCTGCAAATCGCCAGCATCTCATTGAGCAGGGGATCGGCGCCCAAGGTATAGAGAGGCATGGTCCCCACTTCCACGAAGACGCTGCGCACGGGACGCCGACCATGACGGGCGCGTAGCGTGGCAAGTCTGTCTTCCAGTGCCTGTGCGGCGGCTTCGGCCACTGGGAGCGTTTTGAACAGGGCGCCAAAGCGTCGAATCTGTTCCGGAATGTCGCTCAGCGAGCGAGGCTCGGAGTACAGAAGCGGCACGCGCATGTTCTGCAGGATAGGCTGCAGCGCACGCAGGGCGGCGGAATCGCGCCAGGCAATGACGGTGTCCGGCCCCAGCGCCATGATCTTCTCGACACTGATGCTCAGGCCGTCTCCCACCCGGGGCAGTGTGCGTGCGGTCTGCGGATAATCACTGCTGGCCACGGTGGCGATGACACGGTCGCCGGCGCCGGCAGCGAAGATCAATTCAGTGATGTGCGGCGCCAGGGTGATGGCGCGCTGCGCATCGGCGGGTGCTGGGTGACTTGGATGGGCGCTGGTCACGGGCAGCGGCAGCAAGGCCGGCGCCAGCAAAACCGCCATCAGGCGAGCCATTGCAGTGGTCAGCCGGGCGGCGCCGGCCAACCCCAGGACGCTACGTGCGCCAGGAAAGATCATGCGGTGAATGTATGCATATTGTTCTCCTCGCAAATGCTACATGCGCCAGGCAAGATTGACGAACACGTTGGAGCCCGGGGTGTTGTAGGCCACATTGCGTTGCAGATGCGCCAGTGCGTAGTTTTTGTCGAGCACATTGTTCCAGCGTACCTGGATTGCCGTTGATTTGCTGAATGCGTATTCAGCGGTCAGGTTGACCAGGCTGTAACCACCCATGGGATCCTGGTTGGCTGGGTCTTCATAGCGTTTCCCGACAAACAGGTATTCCGCGCCAAGCGTCCAGTTGTCCAGTCGGTGCGAAGCATGGAAGCGGTAGATCTGTCGGGCGCGGCGACTAAGCTGGTTGCCTGTGGCATCGTCGCGTGGATCCTGAAAGTCGGCGCTGGCGCGCAGGCGGGTATGGCCGAAGCTACGCTCCCCCGTCAGGGTGACCCCCCGCAACGTGGCCGAATCGACGTTTTCGGGTCGTCCGAAAGAGCAGAAGCCAAACATGTAGGCCTGGCACACGTAAGGGTTGATGAAGTTCCTGATCTTGTTCTGGTAGATCACGATGGACGCCTTGCTGTCGGCATCTTCGTAACGCAGGCTGGCTTCGATATTGCGGGACTTTTCCGGCAGCAGGTTCGGGTTGCCCGAGTAATCGAACCAGGGTCCCATCAACGGATAGTAGAGATCATTGAAGGTGGGCGCTTTGAAGGCCGTGTTGCCGGCAATGCCCGCTCGCCAGTGGCGCGCCAGGTCGATATCGTAGGCCAGGCCGCCGGTGGTTTCACTGCCATGGCTGGTGATCGTGTCGTTGCGCAGGCTGGCCTGCACGTGATGGATGCCGAAGTCCCCGCGATAAATGGCGCCCACCGCATTGGTGTAGCGTTTGCTTTGGGTGTGAATGGTCGAGCCCAGCGTGCGCTCTTCCAGACGTTCCAGAATCAACGACAGGTTTTGCCCTTGCGCCAGGCGCAGGTTGTTCTGCCAACTGTACGAGCGCTGCAGGCTGCCAAAGGCGCTGGAGCTGGAAATATCGCGGTTCTCGCCCATGTCCTTGCTGAAGCCGAAGCGCAGAACGCTTTGCCAGGCGTCGGTCAGCTTATTGGTGCTGGTGAAGGAATAGATTTGTTGACGGGTCAGGGCCACTGACGGTTCCAGTGCGGCGGAATAGGAATCGGTGTCGCCCCGGTTATAGCCGTTGTAGGCGGTCAAGCCTATGTGCTGGCCAGGGCGCCACGTATAGCCCAGTGACCCTTTCAGCGTATGTTCGTCGTAGCCGTCGGCGTCCGTATGGACTGGTGCGGGAGCCACGCTGAACCCTTGGCTGCTTGACCGGCTTGCCGCGAAGCTGTAGTCCCAGCCGTTGCTGGCCCCCGATAGGCCCGCGCTGGTCTTGAAGGTGTCATAGGTGCCGAACCCGAAATTTCCGAAGGCGCTCAACGGGCGGTCCTGACCTGTCTTTCGGGTAATGATGTTGATGACACCGCCAATGGCGTCCGAGCCATACAGGCTGCTGGCTGCGCCGCGCAGCACTTCAATGCGCTCGATCGTGGCTGGGTCGATGGTGTTCCAGTTGATGCCTCCACTGGTCGAGCCATTGATGCGGATGCCATCCACCAGCACCAGGGTTTGAGCGGCGTTGGCCCCGCGTAAAAAGACCCCGGTTGCGGTTTGTGGGCCGCCGTTGTTGGTGATTTGAAGGCCCGCATGGCGGGAGAGAACCTCGGCGATGGAATCTGCACCCGCTTGGCGCAGTTCCTCGCCTTCGATCAAGGTGACATCGCCCAAGGCAAGGTTCTCGGGCTGGGCAATACGGGCGGGGGTCACGACAACCCGATCGAGTTCCGGTATGGTGGATTGAGCGTGGGCGACGCCGATACAGAGGCATAGGGCGGCGGACAGCCTCGATAGCTTCGCTTGCGCGCCCAGGTGGTTTTTGGGAGACATGTTGTTGAAACCTGAACATAACGCGCGTCCCCGCACGTTATCGGTGAAGTAAACCGTGCGCCGGCCGAAAGCAATGCGGCAGGCGGGTGGGCCAAATTGATCGAAGCTGGTGTCGGGCTGGCATGGCAAGCATACATACCGTTGCGGGGGCAGCACAGTTTGTGGCGACGCCATAGAGCGGCACCGGGCTGTTTCCCATTCAACTTTCGCAGGGCAGGCGTTGGCGTCATGTAGGTGGCGCGGTCCTGCTCCGAAAGCACTTCTTTCGAAGCGAAATTTACCACGACGACACGGTTTGTGTTTTAGTGCGAATATTGCACATGTATTAGTTGAGCTTTATTCATGTTGTAGGCTGCATGCGGCTTTCCAGCGTTTTTTGCGACCAGGCGGCGACGGTCGCAGAGCCAATTTTGCGGTGTAACCCGATACAATGGGTCGCTGCATTTTGCCCCCGGTTTTGATCGATTCGGGCAAATCAAGCGTCCCCGCCATTTTATTTTTCGTTCTAGGTAACTTTTCGCGTGTCTTATCCAGCCCTGCCCCATCCTTTGTCCGCTTATACCCGTGGCACCGAATTCGCCCGCCTGCTTGGCTCGCGCATCATGATCCTGGACGGCGCCATGGGCACGATGATTCAGCAATACAAGTTGGGCGAGGCGGATTTCCGCGGCGAGCGGTTTGCGGACCACACAAAGGATGTCAAGGGGAACAACGAGTTGCTGTCCTTGGTGCGTCCCGACATCATCACGGAGATACATCGGGGGTATCTGCAGGCCGGCGCGGATGTCATCGAAACGAACACCTTCGGCGCCACGACGATAGCGCAGGGCGACTACGGGCTGGAGTCCGTTGCCTACGAGCTGAACCTGGAGTCCGCGCGCCTGGCGCGACGCGTGTGCGACGAATTCAGCACGCCCGAGAAGCCTCGCTTTGTGGCCGGCGCGTTAGGGCCGCAGCCAAAAACCGCCTCGTTGTCGCCAGACGTTAACGATCCCGCGGCCCGCAATATTACGTTCGAGCAGTTGCGGGTTGCTTACACCGAGCAGTTGAATGGGCTGATGGATGGCGGCATCGACCTTGTCCTGATCGAAACGGTGTTCGATACGCTGAATGCCAAGGCAGCCATTTTTGCCGTGGAAAGCGTGTTCGAGGAACGCGGCGAGCGCTTGCCGCTCATGATCTCGGGCACAGTCACCGATGCGTCGGGGCGCATCCTCTCGGGGCAAACCGTCGAGGCGTTCTGGAATTCGGTGCGTCATGCCCGTCCCATCACGATTGGCCTTAATTGCGCATTGGGTGCGGCGCTGATGCGTCCGTACATTGCCGAACTCGCCAAGATCTGCGATACCTATATTTGCGTGTATCCCAATGCGGGCCTGCCCAACCCGATGGCTGAAACCGGGTTCGATGAAACGCCGAAAGACACGTCCTCCTTGCTCGAAGAGTTCGCGCGCGCGGGGCTGGTCAATGTGGCGGGCGGCTGTTGCGGCACGACGCCCGAGCATATCCGGGCCATTGCGCAAAAGGTGAGCGATTTGCCCATCCGGCCGGTGCCCGAGATCCCTGTCAAGACGCGCCTGTCGGGCCTGGAGGCGCTGAATTTCGATGCGGAAACCCTGTTCATCAATGTGGGCGAGCGCACCAACGCCACGGGCAGCAAGATGTTCCTGCGCCTGATCCGCGAGGAAAAATACGAGGAGGCCTTGGCGGTCGCGCGCCAGCAGGTTGAAAACGGCGCGCAGATCATCGACGTCAATATGGACGAGGCTATGCTGGATTCCGTGGCCTGCATGCACCGCTTCCTGAATATGGTGGCATCCGAACCCGATATCGCCCGGGTGCCCATCATGATCGACAGCTCCAAGTGGGAAGTGATAGAAACCGGTCTGCGTTGCGTGCAGGGCAAGGCCATTGTGAACTCGATTTCCATGAAAGAAGGTGTCGAGCCGTTTCTGGCGCAGGCCCGGCTGTGCCGCAAGTATGGCGCAGCCGTAGTGGTCATGGCGTTCGACGAGCAAGGCCAGGCCGACACCTTGCAACGCCGCAAGGATATTTGCGGCCTGGCGTACCGGCTGCTGGTCGACGAGGTGGGGTTCCCGCCGGAAGACATTATTTTCGATCCCAACGTGTTTGCGATCGCCACCGGTATCGAAGAGCATAACCACTACGCGGTGGATTTCATCGAAGCTGCGGGCTGGATCACGGCGAACTTGCCGCATGCGCGGATTTCAGGCGGCATTTCCAATGTCAGCTTTTCCTTCCGTGGCAATGAGCCCATGCGCGAGGCCATTCATACGGTTTTCCTATACTACGCCATCCAGCAGGGCTTGACTATGGGAATTGTCAATGCCGGCCAACTGGGGGTTTATCAGGACATCGCGCCTGAACTTCTGACGCTGGTCGAGGATGTCGTGCTGGATCGCGATCCTCCCCTGGGCCGCACCGAGGCGTCCGATGAGCGCACGTCCACTGAGCGGTTGGTCGAGTTCGCGGAGACCATCAAGGGCTCTGGCGTTCGCAAAGAAGAGGATCTGACCTGGCGGAACGAATCCGTCGAGCAGCGGCTGATTCATTCCCTGGTGCAGGGCATCACCACGTTCATTGTCGAAGATACGGAAGAGGTGCGGCAGAAGATTGCCGATGCCGGAGGGCGGCCGATCCAGGTGATCGAGGGGCCGTTGATGGATGGCATGAATGTCGTGGGCGATTTGTTCGGCGCGGGCAAGATGTTTTTGCCACAAGTGGTCAAGTCCGCGCGGGTCATGAAGCAGGCGGTGGCTCACCTGGTGCCTTTTATCGAAGAGGAAAAACGCCAGATCGCGGCCGCGGGCGGCGATGTTCGATCCAAAGGCAAGATCGTCATTGCAACGGTCAAGGGCGACGTGCATGACATCGGGAAGAACATCGTCACGGTTGTCCTGCAGTGCAATAACTTTGAAGTCATCAATATGGGGGTCATGGTTCCGTGCGCCCAGATCCTGGCAAAAGCCAAGGAAGAAAATGCGGACATGGTGGGCTTGTCGGGGCTGATTACCCCTAGCCTGGAGGAAATGGCCTACGTGGCGTCGGAAATGCAGCGCGACGATTATTTCTTAAGCCGCAAGCTGCCGCTGCTGGTGGGTGGAGCGACCACCAGTCGGGTGCACACGGCGGTGAAGATTGCCCCCAATTACGAAGGCCCGGTTATTTATGTGCCCGACGCCAGCCGTTCGGTGGGCGTGGCCACCAATTTGATGTCGGATTCGGCGGATGCGTACCTGGCCGAGGTTGCCGAAGAGTACGAGCTGGTGCGCAAGCGGCATGCCAATCGCAAGGAAACGCCGCTGATCAGTCTTCAGGAAGCGCGTGCGGCGCGACCCGCCATCGATTGGTCGTCGTATACTCCGCCACGACCAAAATTTATCGGACGGCGCGAGTTCAAAAGCTACGATCTGTCAGATATCGCCCATTTCATCGATTGGACGCCATTTTTCCAGACCTGGAGCCTGTTCGGGCAATATCCGGCCATCCTGACCGACAAGGTGGTGGGCGAGCAAGCGCGCAAGGTCTATGAAGAGGGGCAGGAAATGTTGAAGCGGGTGATCGACGGGCGTTGGCTGACCGCCAATGCCGTCATCGCCTTTTATCCGGCCAATACGGTGAATGACGAGGATATCGAGGTGTATCGGGACGAGTCGCGCTCGGAAGTTCTGTTCACCTGGCGCAACCTGCGTCAGCAAACGGTCAAGCGCGAGGGTGTGGACAACAAATGCCTGGCCGATTACATTGCCCCCAAGGATACGGGCATTACCGATTACATCGGCATGTTCGCCGTTACCGGCGGCCTGGGCATTGAAAAGTACGACGAAGCGTTCCTGGCGGACAACGACGATTATTCCAGCATTATGTTGAAGTCCATCGCCGACCGTCTGGCCGAGGGCTTTGCTGAATGCCTGCACGCCCGGGTGCGCCGCGATTTGTGGGGCTATGCGCCTGACGAGCAGTTGCGCAATGCGGACTTGATCGCGGAAAAGTATCAAGGCATACGGCCCGCGCCGGGGTATCCGGCGTGCCCCGAGCATGTGGTCAAACGGGATATGTTCGATGTCTTGCAAGCCGAGGAGATCGATATGCAGTTAACCGATAGCTATGCCATGTATCCGGCGTCCAGTGTGTCGGGTTTCTACTTTAGCCATCCGCAGTCGCAGTATTTTAACCTGGGCAATATCGGGCCGGATCAGGTGGCCGATTATGTTCGCCGCAGTGGACGCACCGAGGAAGACGTTCGCCGCACGCTGGCCAGCGCGCTTAGGTAGGAGGCTTTTTTGGTTGCTCCGGCTTCTGGTCCCACCGCTTCTTCCGAAGGCAATCCGCATTCTGTCCGGCGGCGGGCGCTGGGGGATTTCCTGCGCAGTGTAAGGGCGCGGGTGGGGCCGGAACAAGTCGGCCTGCCCAGCGGCTCGCGCCGGCGCACGCCGGGTTTGCGCCGGGAAGAAGTCGCACAGTTATGTGATATCAGTGTCACTTGGTATACGTGGATTGAACAGGGACGCGATGTGTCGGTGTCGCCGGGCGTCTGGGCGCGTCTGGCTACGGTCTTGCTGCTTAATCGTGCTGAACGGCACTATTTGTTTGAGTTGGCGGAGTGCGCGGATCCTGAGCATGGCCGCGATGTGGTCGATCCCTTGCCGGGGGATCTGGCGTCGTGTGTCGACAGCATTACCGTGCCTGCGTATGTGCTGGATCGGTGCTGGAACGTGCTGGCGCGTAACGAGCCGATGTTGCGTCTGTTTGATGGTTGGCCTGATCGCGCGGATAACCCGAATCTGCTTCGGTATATTTTCCAGGATCCGGATGCGTTGCAATTGGTGGTGGATTGGGAAGCCCGGGCGCAGCGGGTGGTGGCTGAGTTCCGGGCGGATGCGGCGCCCTATGCGGATGAGCCGGATGTCCGGGATCTGATCGACGATTTGCTGGCGAATAGTCCTACGTTTGTGCATTGGTGGACGCGTCAGACGGTGTTTGATCGCGAGGGCGGCCGGCGCGAGTTCCGGCATCCGGATCTTGGCGTGCTGCATTATCGGCAGATTACGTTTCGGCTGGCGATCCGGCCGGATTGCAAGCTGGTGATGTTGCTGACGGATCCTTTGTAAGGTTTTTTTGGGGAGTTGTCTGGGGGCTTGTGTTCTTTGAGTTCTTGAGAACGGCGTCTGGCGCGGGCTGCCTGGGAGCCGGCACGGCGTGCTTCTTCCGCGTCTGCCTCGTTTCGCCGGGCGTCGGGAGAACTCGCCCTGGCCGCCGTTGGCGGCTGCGGAACTCGAACAGCTCCCGCCGACTTCCCCCGGCGAAACGATGCCGCCACGGCGCACGCCTTACACCGGCTCCCAGGCAGCCCGCGCCAGACGCCTTTGACGGTTGTTGATTGTGCCTCGGTATGGGGCGTCTCGGCTTAAGAAGTTGTCTGGGGCCGTATACGTTTATGTCGGTGTAAGGCGTGCGCCGCGCGCTACGGAAGGGAGGGCGGGGGATGTCGTCGGGCGCTGTTTGACCGGAGCGTAGCGGAGGGAGTTCGCCCGACGCCCGCCTGGACGACGTAGGCGCGGAAACAAGCACGCCGTGCCGACATAAACGTATACGGCCTCAGGCAACAACAGTGCCCCCGTCAGGGGCAGGCAACTACATATTTCCAGCCGATTAGCCGCTGGAGGTGTCGCGCCGACTTAAATGAGACGCGGCATCGGCCGGCAGCCGCATGAAGGACAGTGCAGACAGTGCGGTTAATGCGCCGATCGCCATGAAGCCCCAGAACACATCAACCGTGCCCAGGTGTTCGGCGCCGCGCCAGCCCATGCTTAAATTAAGCACCAGCGCAGCAGAGCCCACGCCCAGGCTGATGCCCAACTGCTGAGCCATCGATGCAAACGTGCTGGCCCGGCTCATATCCAGAGAGCCCAGATCGGCATAGGTCAGTGTATTGACGGCGGTAAACTGCAATGATCTGAAGAAACCACCCACTAACAGCACGGCCACCATCAGCCACACTGGGGTGGTGGCGGTGAAAAGGCCGCAGAGGGCGACGAAGGCGCCTGCCAGCAGCGCGTTGACGATCAAGACGCGGCGAAACCCGAAGTAGCCGATGATTCGTGTGGCGATGAGCTTCATTAGCAGGGCGCCTGCCGCGCTGGTGAAGGTGATCATTCCGGCGGCGAATGCGGACATGCCAAAGCCGATCTGCAGCAGCAACGCCAGCAGGAACGGTGTGGCGCCCACGGTGAAGCGGCACAGATTGCCGCCCAGTATCGAGATGGCGAATGTCGGAACGCGCAGCAAGGACAGGTCCAGAATGGGATGCTCGATGCGCCGTGCGTGCCAGATATAAAGTAGGCCGCAGGCTAGGCCGGTGCCGATCAGCAGAGCGATATGAGACAGGGTGGCGTCTTCATGGCCCAGGGCTTCGAACCCGGACACCAGAGTGGCAAGGCATACGCCGCTGAGAATGAATCCGGGCCAGTCGAGGGGGCGGGTGTGGGACGGAGGGTCGTCTTGTATATAGCGCAGCACCAGGGCGATTCCCAGGGCGCCAACGGGCAAGTTGATCAGGAATATCCAGGGCCACGATGCGTAGGTAACCAGGAAGCCGCCCAGAGGCGGGCCGATGACAGGCCCGAGCAGGGCCGGCATGGACAGGAAAGCCATGGCTTTCAGCAGATCGGCCTTTGGGGTCCTGCGCAACAGGATGATGCGGCCAACCGGAACCATCATGGCGCCGGCCGCCCCCTGTATCGTGCGCGACGCCACCAGTTGCCACAGGGTTTGGGACAACGCGCACGCGACTGAACTGAGTGAAAACAATACGATGGCAGCAAGGAAGACGCGCCTTGCGCCGAACCGGTCGGCTGCCCAGCCGCTGATTGGCACGAAGACCGCCAGGGCCAGCAGATAGCTGGTGATGGTGACGTTCATCTTGACCGGCGTGGTGTCCAGGGCGATGGCCATGACAGGCAGCGCCGTGGCCACCACGGTGGCATCCAGCATCTGCATGAACAGCGCACAACCGACAATAAAAGGGATCATGCGCACGGCAGTGCGCTCGTTGGGGGTAAGGGGAGGATCGGCGACGGGACTGCTGTTTGATGTCATGCGGCGATTTTAACCGGGCGGACTGCGGTAAACTGGCGTTTTAACAGCAAAAATCTGTGCATATCCATTATGGCTCAGCATTACGAATCAGACATCACCCTGTTTCTTAACCAGTATAAGCAACAGCATCGCGATACCGAACAGCGCCAGCGCGAGGGCCGTGCGCGTTTGTGGGACAAGCAGGTCGATACCGAGCTTCTGGAAAACTTCCGCACGGCGCGGGTGCCCCAGGGCGCCTACGTTTATCAGACCTCAACAGACTGATCGCGCTGAATGACTGCGTCCGGTGTTCCGGCGGCTGAACTGATGGCTTTGGTCGATCCGGCGGTCGACAGCACGCCCGATGTTGTCGATAGCGTGGCCCTGGCGCGCCTGTATGGCGAACCGCTGTTCTCATTCCCGCAAGATCTCTACATCCCACCCGACGCGCTCGAGGTATTCCTGGAAACGTTCCAGGGGCCGCTGGATCTCTTGCTGTATTTGATACGCAAGCAGAATTTCAATGTCCTGGACATACCCATGGCCGAGGTGACGCGCCAGTACCTGTCGTATGTCGATCAAATACGCAACAGCAATCTGGAGCTGGCCGGCGAATACCTGTTGATGGCCGCCATGCTGATTGAAATCAAGTCGCGCATGTTGCTGCCGGTCAAGAAATCCGACACAGGTGAAGAGCCGGACGATCCGCGCGCCGAGCTGGTGCGCCGCTTGCTCGAGTACGAGCAAATGAAGCTGGCCGCGCAGAAGCTGAACGAATTGCCGCAGCTTGGGCGCGATTTCCAGCGCAGCCAGGCGTTCATGGACTTGAGCGTCGAGCGCATGCTGCCCGAGGTCAGTGCAGATGATTTAAGAGCCGCCTGGGTGGATATAATGCGGCGCGCAACGCTTAACGCGCACCACCGCATTACGCATGAGCATTTATCTGTGCGCGAACACATGACGCTTATCCTGCGCCGCCTGGCGGATGTGCGTTTCATGGAGTTTTCCGAGCTGTTCATCGAGCGGGTCGAGCAGGGCGATGCGGTGGCCGTTGTGGTGGTGCATTTTCTGGCGATGCTCGAGCTTGCGCGCGAGTCGTTGCTGGACATCACCCAGGCCGAGCCTTATGCACCCATTTACGTACGTTTGTCATATACCGCAGCGGCCTGACGCCGCCGGCCAACCGTACCGGAGATTTTCTTGAAAGTAGTCCATACGATTGAAGACCTGCGCGACCAGTTGCGCGGACAGTTGCGGGCGGCCTTTGTGCCGACCATGGGCAATCTGCACCCCGGGCATCTGGCGTTGATGAAGCTTGCCCGCCAGCATGGCGATCCTGTGGTCGCCAGCATTTTCGTCAATCGCCTGCAATTTGGCCCCAACGAGGACTTTGACCGTTATCCCCGCACGTTGGCGTCGGATATCGAGAAGCTGGAGAAAGAGCGCGATGTTTATGTTTTGTTCGCGCCCAACGAGAAGGAAATGTATCCCGAGCCACAGAGCTTCCAGGTCCAGCCGCCGTCTGATCTTGGCGGCATACTCGAGGGCGAATTCCGGCCGGGCTTTTTCGGCGGGGTCAGTACGGTTGTGCTTAAGTTGTTCTCCTGTGCCAGCCCCAGCGTGGCGGTGTTCGGGAAAAAAGACTATCAGCAGTTGATGATCGTGCGCAGCATGTGCCGGCAGTTCCAGTTGCCGGTGCGCATCCTGGCCCATGAAACCGTGCGCGCTGACGACGGCTTGGCCTTGTCGTCGCGCAATGTGTACCTGTCCGATGCCGAACGGGCCGAGGCGCCCCAGTTGTATGCCACGCTGCAGCAACTGAAAGCCCGGCTTCTGGCGGGCTGTCATGATCAGGCAGAGTTGGAAGGCGAGGCGATTGCCGGCCTGGTGCGCCGGGGCTGGCAGGTGGATTATTTTTCCTTAAGACGCCAAAGCGACCTGCATTTGCCCACCGTGGAAGAAATTCGCGGCGGCGAGCCCCTGGTGGCGCTGGCCGCCGCCAAGCTGGGCAAAACCCGGCTGATCGACAACCTGGAAATTCAGCCTAGCTAGTAGCTGTTTGGCCAATTCGCACACTAAACGAATTATGTTCAAGCAGTTGCACTGGCCACGCATCGTCAATTGCCAAGTTTAGTGTCAGAACTGACAGGCGACAGGCCCTGTTTGGTGTGCCAGAATCCCGCAGACCTATAAGAATAAGGAGGCGGAAAATGGTTCATCCGGTTGGTCGTCGTGGCGCTCGCAAATCCGAGCTTACTGCGCGCGAGCGCGACGTCATGCAGTATGTCGCCCTGGGCAAGCCCAATAAGATTATCGCTGCCGAGCTGGGCATATCGCAGCGCACGATCGAGGCGCATCGTGCCCGAATCTTCCAGAAAATGCAGGTAAGGAATGCGGTCGAACTAGCCCGTTGCGTGTTGCTGCAAGAGGCCGAACGCCATTCCGATGGTCTGCCTGGCCAGAAAACGTATTAGCCGGTTAGTGCCCTGTTTGGCTAATTCGTTGACCAAACAGGGGACTAGGCCTTGGGGTAGGCGATTATTGCTGGCACCCTGGGGTCGAGGCATTGCCCAGTTCGCTGATGCCATCAATATCGGGTTGCCGCGTTAAATGGTAGTTCAGCGCCGGCTTGCGATCGTTCAGTGAATCCACTTTCAGCAGATTGTCGTTTTCAAAGGTCAGGCTGGCACGGGTGTTGTCGTTGGCGGAGCGAAGCGCGATGCGGAACGGCTGGACACCGGTGACCGACCAGCAACCCTGTTCAAGGCTTGGGGCCGGGTTGCCGCCGGCGCCGGCCAGGTTTTGGGAGCGTGCTCGCCACTGGCCGTCGGGCGCCAGGGTCAGGGTGAAGCGGCTGGCGCATCCCGGTGCGCCCTGCAGGCAGGGCAAGGTTCCCAGAAAGGTCTTGGGTTCGCGCAAAGGCCGGATGGTGCCGGCTATGGCTGCCTTGTCGGCCTGCTCGGCGGGGGTGCTTTCGGCGACGGGTTCCGGTTTGGCCTGGTCGCCAAAACCCAGTTGCAACTGTGATGGCGCCCTGCTGGTGCTTGAGCCTTGGGCCTTGGCCCTGGCGTCGCTTAGCGTGCTTTCAGGGCCGCTGGCATAGTATCCGGGGCTGCGCTGCTGGGCGCATCCGCCAACAAGAAGCAGGGCGGCCAGGCCGGCAACAACGGTGGGTCGCCAGTGAAGGGGTGCGGGGGCAGGCATGAGGCAGTTCCATCAAGAATAGGTGTCGGAGACAAAGTTTCAGCTATGTTAACAGGGTCTTTTGCTGCTGCGCATCTGGTTTTGCCCAGTGTGTGGGCGCTCGCTGCGGGGCTTGTGGCGGGTTGGATCTGCGCCTTTGCCGGGGTTCGCTACAGCCGGGCGCTGGTGCTGGAATATGGGCTGATTGACCCGGCAGGCGATGTCGGCATGTGCGCTGAGGCGTCTGAAACGCCCTCAGTTGCTTTGTCGGCCTTGTTGGCTGCGGTTGGTGGGGCGGCCGCTTTTTTGTTGTATTGGCGTTTGGGCATGGGTTGGTCTTTTCTGGCGTATTTGGCGGCTGTCATGGCGTTGCTGGTCCTGGCGGTGGTCGATAGCCGAACCAGCCTGCTTCCCGATGCCATTACGCAGCCTTTATTGTGGGCGGGGCTGTTGCTGGCTTGGTCACGCGCTGCCTGGCTCACCGGCGGTGTCACCTTGCACGACGCATTGGCCGGCGCGGCCGGAGCCTATGGATTCCTGTATGGGTTGTTTGTCTTGTTTCGCTGGTTGCGGCGTCGTGACGGCATGGGGCATGGCGACTTCAAGTTGGCTGCCGCTTTGGGCGCCTGGGCGGGATGGCAATGGGTGCCGCATATCTTGCTCCTGGCTTGTGTGGCAGGCATTTGCGTTTATCTGGTACGCAAGCCTTTGGGTGGCTGGAACACTGCCTATCCGTTCGGGCCATGCCTAGCCGCAGCCGGAATCCTCGCCTTGGTGGCCCCGGCTGGGGTACATTTGTATCTTTGGTGACGCATATCGGATCAGGGAATGTACAAAATTGGACTCACCGGCGGCATAGGGTCGGGCAAGAGCCGTGTCGCCGATTTGTTCGAATCGTGGGGCGCAACCATTGTTGATACGGATGCCATCGCGCATCAGTTAACTGCGCCGGGCGGCGCGGCCATTGAGGCTATCCGCGAGGCGTTCGGTCCCGAGGTCATCGCCCCCGATGGTTCGCTGGATCGCGCGGCCACAAGGGCCCGCGTGTTCAATGATGAACAGGCGCGTTTGCGGCTCGAAGGGATCTTGCATCCCATGATTGGGCAGATCAGTCACCAAATGGCCGGCCAGGCTACAGGTAGCTATGTGGTCTTCGTTGTACCCCTGCTGGTCGAGTCCGGGCGATGGCGCGACAAGGTTGACCGCATCTGTGTGGTCGATTGCGATCCCGCCACGCAGATTGCCCGGGTACAGGCCCGCAGTGGGCTGACGCCAGAAGCTATTGCGCGTATCATGTCAGTGCAAGCTACGCGGGAGACGCGGCTGGCGGCTGCTGACGACGTTCTGGTCAACGATGGCAACACAACGTTCGCCAGTCTCGAACGCAAGGCCAGGGCGCTACATGATCGCTGGCGTCTGCTCGCTGCAGGCGGTGTCGCTCCCGCCGACTAGTTGACGCATTCTGTATCCATCCAATCCCTTTAAGGTTTCTGGTCGCGTGATTCTTTATGAATATCCTTGCAATGAACGCGTTAGGGCTCTGCTCCGGGTCGAGCACTTGTTTGGCAGGTTGTTTTATTTTGCAAACAGCGAAGACGTCCAGCATCACCAGATAGCGGTTGCCACTTTATTCGACCTGCTTGAAATTTCCGAACGCTCCGATCTGCGGGGGTCGGTCTTGCAAGACCTCGAACGCCAGCGCGTAGCGCTCAGCTCGTTGCGGCAGCATCCGGGGGTGGACGGCAGCGCGCTCGACGCCACCTTGGGCGAAATCCAGACTGCCGCCGCAGAACTTGGCGCTCAGGGCCGAATTGGCCAGGAACTGCGCGACAACGACTGGCTGGCAAGCTTGCGTGGGCGGCTGGCCGTTCCCGGCGGGTCGTCGCCAGCGGATATCCCCTCTTATTACGCCTGGCAGATCAAGCCGGCCGAAACCCGCATGCGCGATCTCAAACAATGGATCAGCCCCTTTTTGCCGCTCTACAGCGGGCTGGCCATTATTTTGCGACTGCTGCGCGAATCCAGCGACGTGCTCGACCTGGAAGCGCGCCAAGGCGCTTTCCAGGAAATGCTCACCGGCAAAACTTTTCAATTATTGCGGGTGTGGGTCGATGCCGGGCAAGGGGTGTTTCCCGAAGTCAGCGCTAATAAGTACGTCATCTGGATCCGCTTTTCCACGCAAGACAACGAGCTCAAGCCCCAGCCGGTCACACGGGACGTCGCCTTTCAACTGGCTCGCTGCAACCTGTAAATTCCCCTCTGATCGCTGTTTTTCAGCCGCCCGCGCATTTCGATAAGTGTTGCGGATGATTTCAAATGGGGTCAATTTGGTGCGCGTCCGATCGGGAATCGGCGAGAATAGCGTCTGACATTTTCGCAAGACGGAGAACCATACATGTCGGATGTGCGGTCGCAGGCAAGCCGATCCAATCGAACTCGCTGGTGGGTGGGGGGTGTGCTAGTTCTTTTCCTGGCGGCAGGGGCTTATTGGTATTTCAAGCCGGCGCCTGGCGCGCCTGCCGATAACCTGTTTCGGCCTGGCGCCATGGGTTCCATGAAAACCCCGGTTCGGGTTGCGCTGGTCGAGCAAAGCACGATCAACGTTGTTCTGAACGCCATTGGTACGGTCACCGCCTTTAATACGGTGGTGGTGCAAAGCCGGGTCGACGGCGAGCTGCAAAAAATCCATTTCGACGATGGCCAGAAAGTCGCCGAGGGCGATCTGCTGGCCCAGATCGACCCGCGTCCCTACCAGGTGCAACTGGATCAGGCCCTGGGCCAACAGGCTTTCAATCAGGCTCAACTGGCCAATGCCCGGCGAGATCTCGCGCGGTATCAGACGTTGTTCAAACAGAATTCGATCGCCAAGCAACAGGTGGACTCGCAAGCCGCACTGGTGCAGCAGTACCTGGGCACCCAGAAAAGCGATCAGGCGGCGGTGGACAGCGCCCGCCTTCAATTAAGTTTCACCAAGATCACGGCTCCTATCAGCGGTCGCTTGGGCTTGCGCAAGTTGGACCAGGGCAACCTGATTTCGCAGGCCAGTACGGATGGGCTGGTGGTCATTACTCAGACCCAGCCCATTTCGGTGGTGTTTACGCTGCCGCAGGCGCAATTGCCCCAGGTGCTAAGCCGTTTTCGCCAAGGCCAAGCCGTGCCCGTGCATCTTTATGACAGCACAAATACGGTAAGGCTGGCCGATGGCGCGCTGGAGTCGATCGACAACCAGATCGACGTGGCGACCGGCACCTTGAAACTCAAGGCCCGGTTCGAGAACCAGGACGAACGCCTTTTCCCCAACCAGTTCGTGAATGTCCGGGTCGAAGTCAGTTCGGGGGAGCCGGCTATTGTCGTTCCCACCAAGGCGGTGCAGCAAGGCTCCAAGGGCGCATTTGTGTATAGGGTGGATGCAGACGACGTGGTGCATGTGCAGCACGTGACGACGGGCGTGATCGATGGCGACCGCATGGCCATTAGCAGCGGGCTGGAGCCGGGCCAGAGGGTGGTGACTGAAGGTGTGGATCGCTTGCGCGAGGGCGCCGCAGTAGAGGTTGTCACGGGTGATCCCGCTGCCGCGCCAGCGCCCAGTGCCCCTCGCCGGCCGCCGGCGGGGGCCCGGCAACGCGGTGCCTCGCCGCACTAGGACCAACTGTGAATTTCTCCCGCTTGTTCATCTTGCGTCCGGTCGCAACGACCCTTTCCATGGTTGCGTTGCTGATCGCGGGCTTGCTGGCCTATCGGCTGTTGCCGGTGTCGGCGTTGCCCGAGGTCGATTACCCGACCATCCAGGTGTCCACGCTGTACCCGGGCGCAAGCCCGGATGTGATGGCGGCCTTGGTCACGTCGCCACTGGAGCGGCAGTTTGGCCAGATGGCGGGGCTGACCCAGATGACGTCGTCCAGCTCGGGCGGGGCGTCGATGATCACACTCCAGTTTGACCTGGATCTGCCCCTGGATGTGGCCGAGCAAGAGGTTCAGGCGGCGATCAACGCCGCGTCCAACTTGCTGCCCGGCGACTTGCCCGCGCCGCCCACCTATCACAAGGTTAATCCTGCGGATACGCCTGTCATCAGCCTGGCCGTCACATCGCCAACCCTGCCCTTGTACGAAGTGCGCGATCTGATCGATATCCGCGTGGCGCAGAAGCTTTCGCAGATTTCCGGCGTCGGGCTGGTCAGCATTGCGGGGGGGCAGCGGCCTGCAGTTCGCATACAGGCCAACCCGCAGGCGCTGGCGGCCCATGGGCTAACGCTTTCGTCCCTGCGCAGCGCCATTGTCGGCGCTAATGTCAACCAGCCCAAAGGCAATCTGGACGGCCCTGAACGGTCCACTACGATCAACGCCAACGACCAATTGCGCTCCGTCCAGGACTACGAGAACCTGATCCTGACCTATGAAGATGGCGCGGCCCTGCGTCTCAAGGATGTGGCGGTTGCCGTGCAAGACGCCGAGAACCTGCGCCAGGCCGCCTGGATTGGCGCTGAGCCGGCGGTTCTCGTGAATATCCAGCGTCAGCCGGGCGCCAACGTCATCGAGGTGGTCGATCGGGTCAAGGCGCTCTTGCCATCCCTTAAACAGGCTTTGCCCATTGGCGTCGATGTTGCCGTGGCCAGCGACCGCACCCAGACCATTCGGGATTCGGTGCGGCATGTTCAGATCGAGATGCTGCTGGCCATCGCCTTGGTGGTGCTGGTCACGTTTGTGTTTCTGCGCAGCTGGACCGCCACCTTTATTCCCGGCGTGGTCGTGCCCTTGTCCTTGGTGGGCACGTTTGCCGTTATGTATCTAGCGGGTTTCAGTGTCAATAATCTGACGCTGATGGCATTGACCATTGCCACCGGCTTTGTGGTGGATGACGCCATCGTCATGATCGAGAACATCGCCCGGCACATGGAGGCGGGAGAAAATGCGTTGCAGGCGTCGTTGAAGGGGGCGGCCCAGATCGGCTTCACCCTGATCTCGCTGACCCTGTCGTTGATTGCGGTGTTGATACCCTTGTTGTTCATGAGCGATGTCATTGGCCGCCTGTTCAGCGAGTTTGCCATTACGCTGGCAGTGGCCATACTGATCTCCCTTGCGATCTCGCTAACGTTGACGCCCATGATGTGCGCCTACATGCTGCGGCCCAAGTCGGAAATGGCCCATACCGGGTTTCGCGCCCGGATGGGCGGCTGGGTTGATGGCTTGCTGGCCTGGTACGAGCGTTCGTTGCGTGTAGTGCTGCGGCATCAAGGCCTTACCTTGATTGTCGCCCTGGCAACCCTGGCGGCAACCGCCTTGCTGTATGTAATGGTGCCCAAGGGCTTTTTTCCGCAGCAGGATACGGGATTGATCCAGGCCATTAGCCAGGCGCCGGCGACAGTGTCGTTCGGGGCGATGGCAGCCCGTCAGCAACAGGCGGTCGAACTTATTCTTCAGGATCCCGATGTCGCGGCAGTCTCGTCGTTTATAGGAATTGACGGCACCAATACCACGCTGAACACGGGCCGGATGCAGATTGCGCTGATCCCGGCGGAGGAACGCAACTCGAACGCATCCGCCATTATTCGCAGGCTCGGCGAACAACTGACTAACATGGGCGACTTGCAGGTATTCATGCAGCCGGTGCAGGATCTGAGCATCGACGATAGGGTCAGCCGGACCCAGTATCAAATGACGCTGTCCGATCCGGATCGAGACAACTTGCTGGAATGGGTGCCGCAGTTGCAGGAGCGCCTGCGGCAGTTGCCGGAGCTGGTCGATGTGGCCGACGACTTGCAAGAAGGGGGGCTGCAAACCAGCCTGGAAATCGATCGCGATGCCGCCGCGCGATTGGGCGTAACGACTGCGTCGATCGACGAGGCCCTGTACGACGCCTTTGGGCAACGGCTTATTTCCACGATCTTCACACAGTCTGCACAGTATCGCGTGGTGCTGGAAGTGGCGCCGGCCTACCGACAGACGCCCGCTGCGCTGGACCAGATCTATGTGCCGACGGCAGAGGGCGGGCCGGTGCCGTTGACCAGCATCGCGCGTGTCCACGAGACCAATACTCTGCTTTCGATCGAGCGCCTAGGGCAATTTCCGGCCGTGACCGTCTCATTCAACCTGGCGCCTGGCGTCTCCCTGTCCAGCGCGGTGGATGCCATCCAGAAAGCCCAGGCCGAGCTGAGCATGCCGGCTTCTATTGAAACCAGGTTCCAGGGCGCAGCCCGGGCGTTCCAGGCGTCGCTCGATAGCACCTTATGGCTGATGCTTGCCGCCGTCGTTGCCATGTACATCGTGCTGGGGATTTTGTACGAAAGCTATATCCATCCCGTCACCATTCTTTCCACGTTGCCTTCCGCAGCCATTGGCGCTCTTTTGGCCCTGCTCCTGACGGGCAGCGAGCTGGACATGATTGGCGTGATCGGCATTATTTTGCTGATCGGCATCGTCAAGAAGAACGCCATCATGATGATTGACTTTGCGCTGGACGCGGAGCGAACGCGCGGGCTTGCGCCGGACGCGGCCATCTTTGAGGCCGCTGTGCTGCGGTTCCGTCCCATCATGATGACGACACTGGCCGCCTTGTTCAGCGCCTTGCCCTTGATGCTCTCCACGGGCGCGGGTTCCGAGCTTCGTCAGCCGCTGGGGCTGGTGATGGTGGGCGGCTTGCTGTGCAGCCAGTTGCTTACGGTGTTCACCACGCCGGTGATCTACCTGATGTTCGACCGGTTGTCACGCCGGATACGCAAGCAAGGGGCGGCGGGCGGCATGGAAGAGGCGCGCTCATGAGGTTTCTGGCCCTGTTCATCATCCGGCCGGTGGCGACCACTCTAGTGTGCCTGGCGCTGGTTTTGACAGGGGTGTTGGCCTATCGTTTATTGCCGGTGGCGCCTTTGCCGCAGGTGGATTTTCCAATGATTTCGGTGTCGGCCCGTATGGCCGGCGCCAGCCCCGAGACCATGGCGTCCAGCGTGGCCACGCCGCTGGAGCAGGCGCTGGGATCGATTGCCGGGGTATCGGAAATGACGTCGCGCAGTTCCGAAGGCTCGACCCGGGTGACACTGATGTTCGACATGGATCGCGACATCAACAGCGCCGCGCGCGACGTGCAGGCGGCCATCAACGCAGCGCGCACCATGCTGCCGTCGGGCTTGCGCGGCAATCCTACCTATAACAAAGTGAATCCCGCGTCGGCGCCTATTATGGTGATTGCGCTGACGTCGGGCACCGCCAGTCAGGGCGAGCTTTACGATCTGGCCGCCACCGTCATCGCCCAAAAGCTGGCCCAGGTGCCGGGTGTGGGCGAGGTGTCGGTGGGCGGCAGTTCCTTGCCGGCAATCCGGGTCAGCCTGGATCCCCAGGCGCTGGCGGCGGCCGGCATCCCGTTGGATTCCGTGCGCAGCGCCTTGAATAATGCCAATACCCTAAGGCCTAATGGGGTGGTGGAGAACGGGCAATACAACTGGCAAGTAACGTCTGGGGCGCAACTAACGCGGGCAGCGCAGTATCGGCCCTTGATCATCGCGTGGCGCGACGGATCGCCCGTGCGCCTGCAGGACGTGGCCAAGGTCGAGGATTCGGTCGAAGACGAAAACAACGCCGGTTTCTTCAACGACCGGCAGGCGGTGCTGCTGATGGTGCGTCGTCAGCCCGATGCGAACATCATTGAAACCGTCGACGCGATCCGCGAGCAACTGCCGGCCTTCCAGGCCATGGTGCCGGCCAGCGTCGACCTGACCATCGCGCAAGATCGCACGCCCAGCATTCGCGCCTCGCTACATGAAGCCGAGCTGACTCTGATCATTGCCGTCATCCTGGTGGTGCTGGTGGTCCTGGTGTTCTTGCGCAATATCCGGGCGGCCTTGATCCCCAGCATTGTGGTGCCGGCATCGCTGATTACGACCTTCAGCCTGATGTGGTGGTTCGGCTTTACCTTGAATACCATTTCGCTGATGGCCCTGATCGTGGCAGCGGGCTTCGTGGTGGACGACGCTATTGTGGTGCTGGAGAACATCATGCGCCATATCGAAAAAGGCATGTCGCCATTGAAGGCAGCCATCCGGGGCGTGCGTGAAGTGGGCTTTACCGTGGTGGCGATGAGCTTGTCGCTGGTGGCTGTCTTTATTCCTATTTTGCTGATGGACGGCATGGTGGGCCGCCTGTTTCGCGAGTTCGCGGTGACGCTGTCCGCCGCCATTCTGGTGTCCCTTGTGCTGTCGCTGATTCTTACGCCCATGATGTGCGCCCATCTGCTGCGCCGCAAGCCGCCGAAGAAACGTCGCCCGGGCCGCTTGATGCGTGGTCTGTATGGCATGGGCGGTATGTTCTGGCGAGGCTATAAAGCATCCCTGGGCTGGGCGTTGCGGCACAGCCGCCTGACCCTTTTGGTGCTGGTCGGCACCGTCGGGCTGAACGTCTATCTATATACCGTGGTGCCTAAGGGTTTCTTCCCCCAGGAAGATACCGGGCAGTTGATGGGTTTTTTCCGCGTTGACCAAGGCACCTCGTTTCAGGCGATGCGACCCAAGCTCGAGATGTTCCGTTCTCGCTTGCTCAGCGATCCTGCCATTGAAAGCGTGACGGGTTTCGTGGGAGGACGTGGAGGCAGCAATTCCAGCTTCATGATGATTCAGCTTAAGCCTCTGGAAGAACGCAAGGCCAGTGCGACCGAGGTCGTCAATCGCTTGCGCAGCCAGTTCACCGGGGTGCCCGGCGCACGCCTTACCCTGGTTCCGCATCAGGACCTTCGCATCGGCGGGCGGCAAAGCTCGGCGTCGTACGACTACACCTTGATGGCCAGCGAGTTGTCCATGCTCAAGGAATGGCTGCCCAAGGTGCAGACGGCGCTGGCGGGGCTGCCCGAACTGGTCGATGTGGATTCCGATGTCGAAGACAAAGGGCGGCGGGTCGAACTGGTCATCGACCGCGACGCGGCGACCCGTTTGGGGGTCAGCATGTCGCTGATTGCCTCCACGTTGAACAACTCCTTCAGCCAACGCCAGGTGTCGGTGATCTACGGTCCCTTGAATCAATACCATGTCGTCATGGGAGTGGAAGAGCGCTACGCTCAGGATGCGGAGTCCCTGAAACTGGTCCAAGTGGTCACGCAAGACGGCAACCGGGTGCCGCTGGCCGCCTTCACGCGTTTCGAGGTGGGCAATTCGCCGCTCAGCGTCAGGCACCAGGGTCTGTTTGCGGCTGATACGGTTTCCTTCAGCCTTGCGCCCGGCGTTTCGCTGGAGCAGGCGACGCGCTCGATTGAGAATGCGGTGGCGCGCACCGGTTTGCCAACCGACCAGATCCAGGCGGGCTTCCAGGGCAATGCGCGCGAGTTGCAGGAATCGCTTGCCCAGCAGCCCTGGCTGATACTGGCGGCGTTGGTGACGATGTACATTGTGCTTGGCATGTTGTACGAGAGCTATGTGCATCCGATTACGATTCTGTCGACTTTGCCATCGGCCGGGATCGGCGCGCTGCTGGCGCTGCTGATGCTGGGCTACGAGTTTTCGCTGATCGCGCTGATCGGGGTTTTTCTGTTGATCGGCATTGTGAAAAAGAACGCCATCATGATGGTGGACTTTGCCTTGCAGGCCGAGCGAGAGCGCAACCTGTCGTCGCGCGATGCCATCTTCGAGGCCTGCCTGGTTCGTTTCAGGCCCATCATGATGACCACTGCCGCAGCCATGTTTGGCGCGTTGCCGCTGGTGCTGGCGTCCGGCGCCGGGGTCGAGTTGCGCCGGCCGCTGGGGATCACCATCGTGGGCGGCCTGATTCTGAGTCAAGTTCTTACGCTTTACACGACGCCGGTGGTTTACCTGTACCTGGATAAGCTGCGCCGTAGAATGGCCCGCACGTCCCAAGGGAACACATAATGTATACGTTCGATTCTCTTCTCTTTAAAGCAAAGCAGCCGGCTTGGCGTCGCCCTGGAGTGCTGGGCGGCCTAGTCCTGGTTCTTGCCCTGGCCGGATGCGCCGTAGGGCCGGATTACGTCGCCCCAACCGTGGCGGTGGGCGAAGGCTACAAGGAAGTCGCCGGCTGGAAACAGGCCCAGCCGAGCGACGACGCCTTGCGTGCCGACTGGTGGCGTCTGTACGACGATGCCGAACTTGACCGCCTGATGGCTGAGTTGTTGGCCTCCAACTTAAACATCATTCAGGCCGAAGCCCAGTATCGCGAGGCGCAGGCTTTACTGCGAGGCGCCAATGCGGGGTTTTTCCCGACCGTATCGGCCGGGGCGTCGGTGGCCCGCGCCGGCAGTGGGTCGGGACAAGCGTCGTCCAGCGCCTCGGGCAGCAGTGCGTCGAGCCAATACAGCGTGAACGGCGCGGTCAGTTGGGAGCCCGATCTGTGGGGCGAAGTGCGCCGCACGATCGAAGCCGGCGAGGCCGGTGCGCAGGCCAGCACGGCCGATCTGGCCAATACCCGGCTGAGCATGCAGTCCACGCTGACCCAGACGTATTTTCGCTTGCGCGGCCTGGATGCAGAAAAGCGTCTGTATGAACAGACCGTAAAGGCGTACGAACAGTCCTTGCAGATGACGCAAAACCGCTATGCGGTGGGGGTTGCCGCGCAGGCCGATGTGGCTGCGGCGCGCACTCAGCTTGAAAACGCGCGGGTGCAGTATCAAGCCACCGAGCGCCAGCGTGCGCAATTCGAACATGCGCTGGCGGTGCTGATGGGCCGTGCCCCGTCTGATTTTGGCCTGGCCTTTTCGCCCGGCATCGTGGATGTTCCGACGATACCGGTGGGCTTGCCGTCGCACCTGCTGGAGCGTCGCCCCGACGTTGCCGCGGCAGAGCGGCGCACAGCGGCGGCCAATGCGCAAATCGGTATTGCCCAGGCGGCGTGGTTTCCCGACCTGACGCTTAGC
Source organism: Pusillimonas sp. (assembly GCA_044464765.1). Lineage (GTDB taxonomy): Bacteria > Pseudomonadota > Gammaproteobacteria > Burkholderiales > Burkholderiaceae_B > JBIQKZ01. The sequence goes on along the minus strand of JBIQKZ010000008.1, from coordinate 2,320 downwards.
GCGCAGGGCGGGTTTCGAAGCGGGCAATGGGCGCAATGGCTGACTGCGCCTTTCAATTTCTGGTCGCTGGGTCCTTCATTGGCCCTGACGATATTCGATGGCGGAGCGCGCCAGGCACGCGTGGACCAGACACGCGCCGCTTACGATGCGCAAGTGGCGGGATACCGCCTGACGGTGCTGACCGCGCTGCGTGAAGTAGAAGATTACCTGGTTCAGTTGCACGGCCTGGGCCGGGAGCAGGATACCCAGGCGCGTGCATTGGCTGCCGCGCGGGAGTCACTGGAACTGACCCGCAATCAATATGAGGCCGGCATCATCGATTTTCTGAGTGTGGTGCAAGTGCAAACCAGCGCTTTGGCCGCCGAGCGTTCGGCCTTGTCGTTAAAGACCGAACGGCTGATTGCCAGCGTGCAATTAATTGCGGCCCTGGGCGGCGGCTGGAACGGCACGGCAGCCGGCGAGGCGCCGTCGTCTTCCGCGGCGGAGCCGCCACCTGCCGGCAACTCTTAGATCAGATTGCGTATGCCTGCAATGCCGTGGGCGCCATTGCGTTGGGCGGTTTGGAACGTAAGCGGCGTTTGACCGCCGATGGCAAACACCGGTAGGCCGGCGTGTTCGGCCAAAGCTTTGAAGCGTGCCCAGCCCATTGGGCCTTCCTGCGCATGCGAGGGCGTGGACAGCACATGGCCCAGCACGGCAAAGTCGGCGCGCAGTTTGCGGGCCAGCACCAGGTCGTCCTCGGTATGGGTGGACATCCCCAGCAGACGGCGCGGGACCAGGTGTGCTCCCGCGCGATCCAGGGCGGCCTCCCGTGTGGCTGGATCGGCCACGCCGGGCGCCGGTTGCCCCATCTCGGCGATTGCGGCAGTCTCGCCCGACGTTAGCATTTGCGCCGCATCGCTGGAACGCAGGTGTACGCCATCAGCCAGCGGCCACCACAGATGGGGGTGCACGCTGTTGACCAGGCAGCGGGCGCCGTGCCGACGGCATAGGTCGCGCACCTGGTAGAAGGCGTCGAGCGCCGTTTGATCATTGGGGCCTTTGGGCCAGCCGGGCTCACGGAACTGAACCAGTTGAATGCCCGACTTCAGGGCCACTTGCAGCTTTTGCAGGTAACTGGCCAGCCGGTCGGGGCCGCCAATGGATGTGACCAGGTAATGATCGGGCAGCAGCAGCCAGCGTAGGGGCGGCTCGCCCGCCGGCAGCAAGGGGCCCACGGGCAAAGGCTTCCGGGGGTCGACCCAGGCCAGCTTTTGCCCTTCGGCGCCCCAGGGTGTGCCGTTCCAGCCGGTCACCCGGCAAAATGCCAGGCGGACGATCGTTTTGGGATATTCATGGGTGTAGGTGACCCATGCATTGCCCTGGGTTACTTGAATGCCCAACTCTTCGTCCAGCTCGCGGGTAAGCGCCTGGATGACGCTTTCGCCTGGCTCGATCTTGCCCCCAGGCAGCTCCCACCAGCCCGACCAAGGCTTGTCGCCAGGGCGTTCTGCCAGCAAAAGCCGGCCATCGGGTTGAAGGACCAGGGCGGCGGCGACGTCGACAAATGGCTTAGACATGGCGGGCCGCCCAATCGCGGGCAAACTGGCGCGCAACCCGTCCCGACCGCGAGCCCCGCTCTAGTGCCCATTGCAAGGCTTCGAGGCGGGACTCCTGGGTGTTTGCGTCGGTGCAGCCGTGTTCTTTCAACCAGTAGTTGACGATATCCAGGTAGTCGTCCTGTTTGAATGGGTAGAACGAAAGCCAAAGGCCAAACCGTTCCGACAGCGAGATTTTTTCTTCGACGGTTTCGCCCGGGTGGATTTCACCATCGGCCTGATGCTTGGCGCTTAGGTTTTCGCTATGGTATTCGGGCATCAAGTGGCGACGGTTGGACGTCGCGTAGATCAGGATATTGTCGCCCGCCGAGCTGATTGAGCCGTCCAGCACCGATTTCAGCGCCTTGTAACCGGCCTCGCCTTCTTCAAACGACAGGTCGTCGCAGAACAGGATAAAGCGTTCGGGCCGTCCGCTGACCAGGTCCACGATTTCATCCAGATCGCCCAGGTCGGCCTTGTCGACCTCGATCAGGCGCAAGCCCCGGTCGCCGTAGGCGGCCAGCATGGCCTTGACCAGCGAGCTCTTGCCCGTCCCACGCGCGCCAGTCATTAGCACATTATTGGCCGGTTTCTTTTCCAGAAAGTGGCGCGTGTTGCGATCGATGATCTGCTTTTGACGCTCGATATGATGGAGGTCGTGTGCATGAATGGTGGAAACATGACGCACCGCGTCCAGCCAGCCCTTCGAGCTGCGCTTGCGCCACCGGAATGCATGCGCCGAC
>JBIQKZ010000007.1:0-167157 GCA_044464765.1 Pusillimonas sp. | reverse complement strand
TCTCATGTTGGAAACACGAGCCCCCGCTCAGACTCATGTCATATTGGAAAAGACTCACCCTTGCTCGCTAACACAATTTAATATAAGATACCAGCGCTTACAAAAGTTTACGCCCACTTCCGTTGTACGTTAGACGCTTCCATTCTGAATACAGATTATCACAGAAGTGTTTGGATGGCATCGCTTACTATCTGTAACACCAGCAGTAACAATCGCCCCGTGTCACCAGGCAGTCTGCGCCATCGCCGCCATTTGCCCACAAAGCCCGTACCCATAGCATGCGATGACGCGTTTCTTCCGTTACCGACCCTACTGCGCTCCCCTTAGTGCTTTAATGGCGCTCGCTCTTTCGGCAGGCCATGTCGCCGCCTCCACCCTCTTGTCCGACGGCTCCCATTCAGTTGACGAGCTCGCTACTGTCCAAGTATCGGGCACTTTCGCCAACGATCCGCTTTCACCTACTGCGCAAGCCGCTCGCCATCTACTTCGCCAATGGCCAGGCAGTGTCGGCCTGGTTACCGAGTCCGACTACGCCGACTCTGCAATTCTTAGCCTGCGCGACGCACTGTCGCGCGAACCCGGCGTTTTCGTGCAAACCGCTGCCGGCCAGCAGTCGGCCAAGTTATCGATTCGGGGATCGGGGCTGGCATCGCCGCTGGGGGTGCGCGGGCTTGCGCTGCTTCGCGACGGCCTGCCGCTGACACAAGCCGACGGCACGGTCGACCCTTCGTACGCAGACCCGTTCAATGCCCGCTATATCGAGGTTTACCGTGGGTCGAACGCCTTGCTATACGGCGCGGCTTCGCTGGGCGGCGCTATTAACATCGTGTCGCCAACGGGGTATTCACACCCAGGGCTGGAAACCCGGCTGCAAACGGGCTCGTATAGCTTCTTACAAGCCCAGGCACGCGGCGGACAGGTGTTCGACAATGGTATGGACGCCTTCGCCTCGGTCAGTCGTTATCAAACCAACGGTTCGGCGGCTCGCTCGCGCCAGGAAGCCACTCGGTTTTACGGAAATCTAGGTTTTCGCCCAAAGATGGGATCTGAGGGTCGCTTCCACCTGGACATCGCTTCGATGGACCAAGAGATCACCAATCCGCTGACGCTGGCCCAACTGCAAGGCAGCGCTGCCTTGAACCAGCCCCCGCCGCGTTGGCCCGATCACCGCATCCGCACCCGCCCCCACGTCCGATTGGCCTATCAACATGCCTTCGACTACGGGCGCGCGGATCGCATCACGGTGGGCGCCCACTATATCGACACCTCCTTTGATTTGTTGGGCACCGTCGTACCCATCGATTATCGTTCACGCGATTACGGCCTATCGATCAGGGGGGAAGTGAAACGCTCGTTGGCTGGGCACGAAAACCAGCTGGTCTGGGGAGCCAGTGTGGCGTCGGGGCGTGGGACCAGCACAACCCATGGGCCATTCACGCTGCCTGGCGGCGCCATACTTGACCCTTCCACCCGGCAATACGAGGATATACATTCATCGGCGCAAACGGCGCAGCTTTATTTGCAGAACACATTCTTCGCCACGCCCCAGCTTTCCGTGGTGGCCGCCATCCAGGCGGTAAGCGCAAGACGGCATCGAAACATAGATCAGCTGGGCAACCCACAAACCCTACTGGGGCCATTGCGTTATTTCAAGAATGTGGACCATACGGATCGCTACACCGGCCTAAGCCCCAAAGCGGGCCTGCTGTGGCAGCCAGCGGAAAACCTTCAACTGTACGCCAACATCAGTCGCAGCTACGAGCCGCCGACGGCGCTGGAATTCTACAATTCCACTGGAACAACAAACGCGCAAAAAGGCATTACCTACGAGATAGGTTCACGCGGCGACAGCCAGATGGCGTCCTGGGAAGCTGCCTTGTTTCATAGCCGGATCAAAGACGAACTCTTAAGTACCCCAAAATACAATGCCTTCGGCCAAATCGACGGCTATCAGGGCGGCAATATCCCGGACACGACTCATTCGGGGCTAGAGCTGCGCCTGCATGGCTCGCTGCCGACCGGCGAATTGCCCGGCATGGTCGACTGGGGCCTGGCCTATACCTGGAGCCGCTTCCGTTTTTCTAACGATCCAACGTTCGGCAACAAGCGCCTGCCTGGAATCCCCGTTCATTACGGGCGACTGGACCTTACCTACCGACATCCGTCAGGCCTGTACCTGGGTCCGGATGCAGAGTTCGCCTCGGCCGTCTATGTAGATCAGGCTAATACCCTGCAAGCCCCAGGCTACGCTGTACTGAACTTCACCGTGGGTTATGCTCACCCATCCGGCAAGTACCGCGTGTTCCTGAATGCGCGCAACCTTGCCGACAAGCGCTATGCCGCCTCCACCCAGTATCTGGTGGCGGCACAAGCGAACGAAGCGGCCTTCAACCCGGGGCTGCGCCGATCGATATTCGCAGGCGTCGAACTCCTATGGTAAGAATGCTGGCGTGGCCCTTCCTGTTGTTTGTGTGCTGGTGTCTAATGCCCGCTCAGGCCCAGGTGGTTGATGTCGGCAGCGCGTCCCGCTGGGAGCAGCGGCTACGGGATCAGGTTCACGTTTACCAGGACGTCTCGGGCAGAATGAATGCGCGCCAGGTGGCGGCCTTGCCCGAGGGGCCGGGCGGCTTCCAGCCCATTCATCAATGGCACAATGCTTCGCGCGTAGCGCCGCATCCCTGGTGGATCAAAGTCAAATTGGCCAACACCGGTGCAGCTGCACAATCGTTGCGCCTGATTCTGAATCCCTATTCTCTTTTTCACACTACCGATATCTATCTGAACAGCGGCGGGCGCTGGCTGGATAAATCGCAGCGCCAGCCTGCCGCCGACGGCCCGACCGCCGCCCGCTTTCATACCACCGTACTTTCCCTTGAGCCTGGCCAGGAAACGACCGCGCTCATCCGAACGACGGGAGTGGCGCCCGCCGATCTGGCCCCGTATCTTTATACCGAAACCACATTCCGCCAGTATCTGGAACGTGCCGAGATATGGAACGGCCTGCTTTTTGGCGGTCTGCTGGCCCTGGGCTGGGCCGCTCTAGTGTTGGCGATCTATACCCGAAGCACCGCGTTTCTTCTGCTTGGCGCGCTGTCGCTTGTAACGCTTCTACTGGAAGCAGACCGACGCGGCTATGCCACGCTGTACCTGTTTCCCGACTCGTGGGAGGGGTTGTACCGCCTGCCTTTTTTACTTGGCGCATTGACCACGTTGCTGTTCATCTGCTTTATCCTGAAAATTGCGCAGGCCGAGAATATCCGTTTGCCGCTACGCAAACTTCTGATCGCCTGGACACTCTACCCGCTGGCAATCATCCTTATGTCGGCCTTTGGCGATGTCTACCAGGCGGCTTGGGTAAGCCGCGGCATTCGGCCATTCTTTGCGCTGACCCTCCTGCTTATCGCCATTCTTTTCATCAGACAACATGCGCCCACCCGCAAGTTGATGCTGTTCATGGCCACCTACTCGGTGGGGCTGGCCATACTGTACGCCCTGGAAGGACGCGGCGCGCTGCCCGATTATATCGATGACATGACGTTGGGCGGCCTGCGGCTTAACCCCATTCTTGCGCTGACTACATTCCTGATCAACCTGACGGTTCTGGCGGCATGGGTGGGGCACGTCGGCCTCCAACGCAATAGCGTCCAGCGGGAATTGTCGCGCCGGCAGGCGCAAGAGAACGAGCGCCTGACCAAAGAAGTGGCTATTCAAACCAGGGCGCTGAACAAGGCACTAAAGTACGCCGACGAAAAGAACCGACAGCAGACGGAAATCGTGGGCTATGTAAGCCACGATTTGCGCGCGCCACTGGCCACGATCGCCGGCTATGCCAAGATGCTTGAGCAAACGGCTCGGAAGGACCAAACCCCGCACCTGCATGCCATTGCCCGTAGCGTGAACTACCAGATGACGTTGATCGACGAGATACTGGCGTATGCAAAATCCGAACTTCGACCGTTATCCGTCAAGCTCGAGCCCACCGAGCTCTCCGATTACCTGGACGAAATTGCTCAACATGCCACCGCCCTTAGCGCACGGCAAAACAATCGATTCCTGATTCACACATCCAGCCGCCTACCCAAGACTGTCTGGCTGGATGGGCTTCGGTTGCGGCAGGTGTTGCTTAACCTGTTGTCCAACGCAGCGAAGTTCACACGCAACGGCACCATTGTCCTGGGCTTGCAAGCGGATCGGCGCGAGACGGGATGGCGCTTGCACTTTGTCGTCGGCGATTCAGGCATTGGAATCGACGCTGAAAATAAGACTCGCGTGTTTGAGGCATTCCACCAGGCAGACGCGAACACCGCCGGCGTAGGGCTGGGTTTATATATTACGCAAAGCATCTTACGGGAGATGAGCGCGGAACTAACGGTTAGCAGCTCGCCCGGCCTGGGCTCCACGTTCAACTTTACTCTTGTTGTACCGTCGGCCGATGTACAGACCATTTCCTGGACCGCGCCCGCCGCCCTGCCGTCCGTGGCAACCGTTTCCGAAAACACGGCCTTTGCTGAACCGGCCCCTCCCGGTGCCGGCGACGGCGCGGGGCCACAGCCCGTTCCGCCCATACCCGGCGACATCAACCGCGCCGCCCAGCCCAGTGCTAGCCCGCCCGCCCAAGCCCGCGCCGACCTGGCGGCCATGGCCAGGAATGGCAGCCTGACGGATATCGACGACTGGCTGCGCGCCATGTCGGATCGCTACCCCGCTAGCAGAGCCTACTTTGAAAAAATCCGGCACGCCCTGGACCAACTGGATCTAACTGCCATCGAACGCCTGGCGGAGTTCCCGCTTGAAACGGGCGAGACTTAGCAGCCCTTCGCAACTTCGCGTCGGAAGCCGGCGCCCCACACACGCGCGTAGCGTTTCGAAAACGGCAGTAGCTGGCACCCCATCCGCGCCAGCCAGCTTAATGTTCTTGCGAAAAACCTCGCCACACAGCGGGCTTGCCCCTAATCTTGTCCAGTTGGTCAAGATAGGTCTCGTGTGCTTGCAGTTCCTGCGCGGTGGCCGGCAACACGCGCAATAGCGACGCATCGAATTTTGCCGCGCCGGCGGCGCCATTGGCTGCGCGCGCATCGGCGTCGTCGAAATCAATGATCAGGGTATCTTGCCCGCGCGTCATGGCAAGCCACACCTCGGCCAGAAGCTCCGAGTCGAGCAAGGCGCCGTGCAAAGTACGGTGGGCATTCGATATGCCGTAGCGCTCGCACAGGGCATCAAGGTTGTTGCGCTTGCCGGGGTGAAGTTCGCGCGCATACAGCAAGGAATCGGTGATCTTGCCGCACATGGTGGCAAACGCGGACCGGCCCACGCGTGCGAATTCGGCATCCAGGAACTTCGTGTCGAAGGCGGCGTTATGGATAATGACTTCCGCCCCCTGGACGAAATCTTCGATCTGCTGCGCAACCGCTTCGAAACGTGGATGTTCCGCCAGGAAGTCGGTGGTCAGGCCATGTACGGCCAAAGCCTCGGGGTCGCTGTCGCGATCAGGATTCAGATACAAGTGCAGGTGTTTGCCGGTTAGGCTGCGATTGATCATCTCCACGCCCGCGAACTCGACAATCCGATGCCCGGTCGCCGGATCAAGACCTGTGGTTTCCGTGTCAAGAATAATCTGTCGCATGCTTTTCCTGTTTCCCCCTGCTTTTGGATGTGCGGGCAATTAAAGTGTAAGCCACCGGCACGACGAACAAGGTCAGCACGGTGCCCAGGCTAAGCCCGCCCACCAGCACCCAGCCGATTTGCTGGCGGGACTCGGCCCCTGCGCCGGTGGCGAGCGCCAGCGGCATGGCGCCCAGCACCATGGCGCCGGTTGTCATCAGAATCGGCCGCAAACGCATGATGCTGGCTTCGACGACGGCGTCGACCGTGTTCTTGCCGGCATCGCGCAATTGGGTCGCGAACTCTACGATAAGAATACCGTGCTTGGTGATCAGGCCCACCAGTGTAATCAAGCCGATCTGGCTGTAAATGGACAAGGTCCCGCCCGACAACCACAGGGCCAGCAACGCCCCTGTCATGGACAGCGGCACGGAAAACATGATGATCAGCGGATTGCGCCAGCTTTCAAACTGGGCCGCAAGCACCAGGTAGATGAAGGCCAGCGCCATCATGAAGACCAGGTAGATGCTGCCCGATGAGTCGCGGAATTCCCGCGACTGGCCGTCCAGGTCGGTTTGCACAGTGGGCGGCAAAACGTCGCGGGCCACAGTGTCCATGTGTTCCAGCACTTCGCCCAGCGCGTATCCCGGGGCAATGGCCGCACGTATCTTGACGGAACGCAGGCGGTTGAAGTGGTTCAATGATTGGGGCGAAACCGTTTCTGACACCTCCAGGAAATTCGACAGCTGCACCATGCCGCCGTCGCGCGTTCGCACGTAGATGTCGGAAATATCGGCCGGGTCGGCCCGGTCTTGCTTCTTGACCTGTACGATCACATCGTACTGTTCACCGGTATCTCGAAAACGGGTAACCTGGCGGCCGCCCAACATGGATTCCAGCGTACGGCCCACGGTGCCCACATCCACGCCTACATCAGCCAGCTTGTCGCGATTGACGGCGATATTCAATTCCGGCGTATTCAAGCGTAGATCGGTGTCTACGTTCTGAAGGCCGGGGTAATCGCGCAGTTTGTCGATCATGGTTTCCACCATGGCGTCGATTTCCGGGTAGGACGCCTGGCTCATGATCACGAACTCCACCGGCTTGGACGTGGCGCGCTGCCCCAATGACGGCGGGTTGGTGGGAAAGGCCCTGGCCCCCGGCAACGCCGAAAACTTGGGCTGAAGCTCTTGCGCAATGCATTGCTGCGAACGGCTGCGTTCATCCCACGGCTTAAGCCGAAGGATGGCAAAAGCGTCGGTGACGGTCGGAAAGCCGATAATCGACTGGTTGCCGGACATCTCCGGAATCTGGTCATACATGTCCTCGATCCGGGTGACGGTCTGCAGGGTGTAATCGAGGGTTGCGCCATCGGGCGCCGATATAACCCCGAACACCACGCCCCGGTCTTCGATGGGCGCAAGCTCGCTTTTTACGGTCTTGAACAATACGCCGCTGGCCAAGGCCACCAGCAAACCCAGGAACAAGACCAAGGCGCGATGGCGCAGTGCCACCAGCAGGCTGCGCTGATAGGCAGAGGTCAGCGCCACCAGGAAACGTTCGATCAGCGTATACAGCCGGCCATGGCCCACCTGATGCCGCAACATGGTGGAGCACATCATGGGCGTAAGCGTCAGCGCCACGAAGCCCGATACGGTGACGGCGGCGGCCAGCGTCAGGGCAAACTCGATGAACAGCTTGCCGGTGCGGCCGGTGGCAAACGCCAACGGCGCATAGACCGTCACCAGCGTCAGCGTCATCGCGATCACCGCGAAGCCGATTTCCTTGGAACCAAGAAAGGCGGCTTCAAGCCGCGTTTTTCCTTCTTCTATGTGCCGGTAGATGTTTTCCAGCATCACGATGGCGTCGTCCACCACCAGTCCAATGGCCAGCACCATGGCCAGCAGGGTGAGCGTGTTGATGGAGAATCCGAAGGCATACATGATGGTGCAGGCGCCCACCAAAGAGACCGGAATGGTTACGATGGGAATCAGGCTGGCCCGAACACTGCGCAGGAAGAAGAAAATCACCAGCACCACCAGGAGGATGGCCTCGCCGATGGTGTAGTACACCGACTTGATGGATTCCTGGATGAACACCGAACTATCGTAGGCAATATTCAGCTTCATGCCGGCCGGCAGCGTTTCGTTGATCTGCTCGATTTCCTGGCGAGCGGCCTTGGAAAGATCCAGCGGGTTGGCCGTGGATTGCTTGGTAATCCCGATATTCAACCCATCGTGCCCATTGAACCGGGACAGCATGCGCTCGTCGGCGGGGCCGATACGCACGTCGGCCAGTTCGCCCAGACGCACAGAATAGCCATTGACATTCGCGACAATCACGTCCTTGAACTGCTGGACGGTTTGCAGGTCGGTCGACGAGACCACTGAAAATTCCCGCATGGCCGATTCGATCCGGCCTGCGGGAATCAAGACATTCTGTTGGCGCAAGGCGTCTTCGACTTCTTGCACGGTCAGGCCAAAGGCGGCCAGCTTGGCTCGATCGATATAGATGCGCATGGCAGGCAGGCGCTCGCCGAAGATGCGAACTTCGGCGGCGCCCGGCAACACGGACAGCCGGGTCTTGACGTAGCGCGTAATGTAGTCCGAGGCTTCGATGGTGCTGTAGTTACCCGCCTCCACCGCCACATAGATGACCGGCGTGGAATCCGCCTCGACTTTGCTGATGATGGGTTCGTCGATTTCGTCGGGCAGATAGCGGCGCGCCCGCGACACTTTGTCGCGCACATCGGCGGCGGCCGAATCCGGATCGCGCGTGAGGTCGAACTTGATATTAATGTAACTGCGTTCGGACCGGCTGCTGGACGTCATGACGTTCACACCTTCGATGCCGGCCAGTTGGTCCTCTAGAGGCTTGGTCACCTGGGACTCGACCACCTCGGGCGAAGCGCCCTTATAGTCGGTGCGCACCGACACGACGGGCTCGTCGATTTCCGGATACTCGCGCACCGTCAGGCGCTGATACGAAATCAACCCCACAAGCACGATCAGCAGCGACATCACCGAAGCAAAAACCGGGCGCTTGATGCAAACTTCGGAAAGTATCATGACGGGCTCCGGTGATCAGGGCTTGGCGGCCGGCGCGCTGGGCGACGCAATGCGCACCGCCGCACCGTCGGTTATTTTCTGCGAACCCGCCACCACTACGTGCTCGCCCTCGGCGAGCCCCCGCGTTATCTCGACCTGCCCGCCGCGCCGCTGGCCCACGTCCACCGGCACACGCATTGCCCGGCCGTCCTCAACCCGATAGACGAATTGGCCCTCGGTGGAGGGAACGACGGCAGTTTCCGGCACGACCAGGGTGTGATCATCGGAAAACTGCAGCTGCACGCGTGAGAACATGCCCGGGCGCAAATCGCCATCTTTATTGGGGACATTGGCGCGCAACAAGATGGATCGGCCGCCCACATCCACCAGCGGGCTGATGGCGCCCACCTCGCCTTCCCGGGTCTGCCCCGGCAATGCATCGAAACGCAAGGCCAGTTTCAGGCCCACATGCACCTGGCCCAAGTAATGTTCGGGAATACGGAAGTCGACCTGCAAGGGGTCGATGGACTCGATGGGAACCAGGTCGCTGCCGGGGCTGACGTAAGCGCCAACCGATACGTTGCGCAAGCCGATCATGCCGTCAAATGGCGCCAGAATGGCGGTTTTCTCAAGCTGAGCGCGCGCCAAGGCCACGGCGGCCTGCTGCACCTGAAGCTGGCTGGCGGCTTCGTCGCGGGCCTGCTTGCTGATAAAACCCTGTTTGCTTAATTCAGCCGCGCGGCGGTGCTGGCTGCTTGCCAGACTTAAATTGGCTTGGGCCTGTTGCAGTTGCGCCTTGGCCACGCTGTCGTCCAGCCGCACCACAACCTGGTCTTTCTTGATCTTGCCGCCCTCATCGAAATTGATCTCGGCAATGCGGCCCGTGATTTCAGGACGCAGCATGACGGCATCTTTGGACCGCAGCGAGCCCACCGCCGACACCGTTCGTGGCAGGGCAACACTGGCGACAGAGGCGACTTCCACCTGCGTTCCCGCCGGCGGCGCGACAGGTCCGGTCTGGGCTGACGTCGCCGGGGCTGCCCCAGGCTTGGTAGCCGCCGCTGCAGCATCATTGCCTTCAGGCGCGTAAAGCAGCCGCACACCCGCCACACCAACAACAATTCCCACAACCAGTGCGGCGATCAATCCTGCAGAGTTTGCTTTCATAAATACTTAAGTCGTATATCAGGTCGTTTCCCGTCGTCGCAAATAGTAGCCTATGTTTGAAGTTTCCTGGCCAGTTCCACCCCCTGGTTGGCCAACTGATCGGCACGTTCGTTGCCCGGATCGCCCGCATGGCCGCGCACCCATTGCCAACGCACCTCGTGCTGTTGCACCACCTCGTCCAGTTGCTGCCAAAGGTCGGCGTTCTTGACGGGTTTCTTGTCGGCCGTGCGCCAGTCGCGGCGCTTCCAGTTGACCAGCCACTCTGTCATGCCCTTTTGTACATATTGCGAATCGGTATGGACAACCACGGCGCAGCGGCGCTTAAGCGCTTTGAGCCCCTGTATGACCGCCATCAGCTCCATCCTATTGTTGGTGGTGTCGGGTTCGCCCCCGCACAAGGTTTTCTCGTGGCGGCCCTGGCGCAACAAGACGCCCCAGCCGCCCCACCCCGGATTGCCCTTGCACGCGCCATCCGTCCAGATATCCACTTGACTACTGCTCATTGCTTATTGATTCCCCTGCTGCTTAACCTAGACGACTGGCGCCCCGCAACCGCTGCGCCCTGGCGCACAGGATGCTTTCTTTGCTTCCAGGCCGGTCCGATGATGCGCATGCCCACCACCCGCTTGACCGCCGACACCACATAGCTTGCGCCGCACACGGGCCACCAGCGGTCGCCCGCGGCCTCCATGAACGACCAGCGCCCCAGCCATTTGGAGCTTGTGCACGGTGGGGCATAGCAGCCGAAATGGCCGCGATCCGCCTCGAAAGTCAGTAACTTGAACCAGTCTTTAAGCCGCACCAGCGACACTTGCATGTGGGCTGGAACCGGCATGATGGGATCCAGGCCTGGAATACGTTCGTGCGCGCCCCATAGGCTCCAGGGATTGAATCCGGAAATCACCACGCGGCCCTCGGGCACCAGCACCCGCTCGGCTTCCCGCAGCACCTGGTGTGGGCTATTGGAACACTCCAACACATGGGGTAATATCAGCAAGTCGATGCTTTGGCTATCGAAAGGAAGGTTTTCGGGCTCGGCATACAAGGCAATGTTTGGCGCGCCGCCACCTGTCGCTGGGCAGGAATGCGCGCAGCCTTTGTATGGAATGCGGTTCGCCTCTAGCAGGTTCCAGCCCGGCAAGCCGATCTGCATGGCATGGTATCCGAACACATTGGCTACCATGGCATTGATTTTTTCCTGCTCCCAGGCACGCACATACTGGCCAACAGGCGTTTCAAGCCAGTCGGCCAACTCGTCGATCAGTGGTCGGCCCAACGATTCAGACACAAGAGCTCCTAGCGTTATGGTAGAAACAAAGATTATTCCAGGCAACCCGAGCACCCAGTTGATTCCCGTGCCGGCATTCACCGACAACTATATCTGGCTGCTGCACAAAGACGGCCATGCGGTGGTGGTCGACCCAGGCGATGCCGCGCCCATCCGCGCACTATTGAAAGAATACCAGCTTAGCCTGGATGCCATCCTGCTTACCCACCATCATCCGGACCACGTCGGCGGCGTGGTCGAACTGAAAGAACTTACCGGCGCCACCGTGTATGGGCCGCTGGGCGAAACCCTGCCCGTATGCGATGTCCGCCTGAAGGAAGAAGACGAAATCCAGCTCGAGAATTTCGGTCTTTCTTTATCCGTGCTCGACATTCCCGGCCATACGGCCGGCCATATCGCCTACTTTGGCTATCGCGACGGGCAGCACCCGCTGGTCTTCTGTGGTGATACACTGTTTGCCGCCGGCTGTGGGCGACTTTTTGAAGGCACCCCGGCCCAGATGGTGGTTTCGCTGGGCAAACTGAAGGAATTGCCGCTTGAAACCCAGGTCTGTTGCGCGCACGAATACACGCTGTCCAATCTGCGCTGGGCCCTGCAGGTCGAACCCGACAACACGGCGCTTCAGCAACGCTGGACATCAGCCCAGCAATTGCGTGAGCAGAACATACCCACCTTGCCGTCCACCATCGGCCTGGAACTTGAAACCAACCCGTTTTTGCGCCCCTTGCAACAGTCAGTCACAGAATCGGCTCAAACCTATGCCGGCAAACCATTAAGCTCCGCCGTAGCCGTATTTACCAGCTTACGAGAATGGAAAAACAATTTCTGACACACCGCCAATGAACTGCCTACGATTACTCATTCTGCTGCTCGTGGCAGTACTGGCCGGATGCGCAAGCACAGATGCTTACAAGGCAAACAAGACAGCCTATCGCGCAGCCGACACGTCCCGCACCATCGATCTTACTCACCCGCCTCACGATATGTGGGATCGTATCCGGCGCGGGTTTGCCATTCCGAACCTGCACAGCGACCTGACCGAACAATGGACGCTGTATTACGCCTCGCATCCCGAGTCCGTTCACCGCATGAGCCAACGGGCTTCCAAGTACCTGTATTTTATCGTCGACGAGCTGGAAAAACGCGGCATGCCCACCGAGCTGGCCCTGCTGCCTTTCGTCGAAAGCGCGTACAACCCAACCGCGCTGTCCAAGGCCAAGGCTTCGGGTCTGTGGCAATTCATTCCCAGCACCGGCCTGCACTACAACCTTAAACAAGACAGTTGGCAAGACCAGCGGCGCGACCCCATTGCATCCACTCATGCCGCCCTCGACTACCTAAGCTATCTGTACGACTTCCAGGGCGACTGGTACCTGGCGCTGGCCTCGTACAACTGGGGTGAAGGCGCGGTCAAGCGGGCGCTGGAAAAGAACGCCAACCAGGGCAAACCGGGCGACTACATCTCGCTGACCATGCCCGAGGAAACACGCAATTACGTTCCCAAGCTGCAGGCCATCAAGAACATTATCGCCAACCCTAAAAAGTATGGCCTGAACCTGCCCGACGTCAGCAACACGCCCTACTTCACCACGGTCCGGCAATCGCCCACCATTGAAGTGGCCGTCGCGGCAAAGCTGGCCGACATGTCGGTCGAAGAATTCCGCGCGCTGAACGCTTCGTTCAATCGGCCCATCATCCTGGCCGAACACCAACCCACCTTGCTGCTGCCCACCGATCGCGTGGACATTTTCAACGCCAATCTGCAAGCTTACAAAACTCGGGAAAACGCCTGGAAAACCTATCAGGCCAAACGCGGTGAATCGTATGCGGCAATCGCCAAGAAGCACGGCATTACCCTGGCCCAGCTTCGCCAGATCAACGGCCTAAGCAGCAAACGCAGCAAGGCGGTGGCCCAAACCCTGGTGGTGCCGGGCGAACCTTCAGGTGGCATCGTGCTGGCTTCGCTGGATTATCCCGCCGGTGATTCCGGCAATGCAAGCGCCGCCCCCGCCAAGCGGGCTTCAACCCCAAGCGGAACGCGACAGGTAGTCGCCAAACAACACGGCCAGGATGTCGTGGTGGTAAGGCGCACAAGCAATGTGCGCACCCATACGGTCAAACGCGGCGAAACCCTGTATGCGCTGGCCAAGCGCTACAACACGTCCGTCGACGCCTTGCGTAAGCTGAACAATCTCAAGAACAACAATCTATCGCAAGGCAAACGCCTGCGCGTGCCGGGCACCAACGTGCGTGGTTAAACCGGCACTTCAACTAACAGGATCACTATCATGGGTTTTTTAGACGGCAAACGCATCTTGGTCACCGGTGTGCTCTCGAACCGCTCCATCGCGTTCGGCATTGCACAAGCCTGCCAGCGCCAAGGCGCCGAACTGGCGCTCACCTATGTCGGCGAACGCTTCAAGGAACGCGTCGAAGGCTTTGCCGCCGACCTTGGCGCCACCTTAGTATTGCCCTGCGATGTATCGGAAGACGAACAAATCGACGCAGCCATCGCCACCCTGGGCGCACACTGGGACGGCCTGGACGGCCTGGTTCATTCCATTGGCTTTGCCCCGCGCGAAGCCATCGCCGGCGATTTCCTCGACGGCTTGTCCCGCGAAGCATTCCGCGTCGCGCACGACATTTCGGCCTACAGCTTTCCCGCCTTGGCCAAGGCGGCGCTGCCGCTGCTCAAGGGCCGCAACAGCTCGGTGCTTACGCTTACCTATCTGGGCGCGGAAAAAGTCGTACCCAACTACAACACCATGGGGCTGGCCAAGGCTTCGCTGGAAGCCAGCGTACGCTACCTGGCAACCGCCCTTGGTCCCATGGGCATACGCGCCAATGCCATCTCGGCGGGCCCCATCAAAACGCTGGCCGCCAGCGGCATCAAGGATTTCGGCTCCATACTGAAATTCGTCGAATCCCATGCGCCGCTACGGCGCAATGTCACCATTGAAGACGTCGGCAACGTCGCCGCCTTTATGCTGTCCGACCTGGCCGCCGGCGTCACCGGCGAAATCACCCATGTGGATGCAGGCTTTTCAACCGTTATTCCGGGCATGGATTAAGGCCAGGGTTGTAAGGCCTGTTAACAGGCCCCGGCGCCGGCCATCGGCGGAAACTCGACGGGAAGCGCATCGGGATCGTCCACCCAGGGCGTGTATTTATGCATGATGCGCTCGAATAGCGCCGACGCCAGCCACAGCTGTAGCCACGCCTTCAAGCGGGGCCAGGGCTGCGTATCGAACCAGGCCCGGTCCACATGGGCGAACTGCCGTACAAACGGGAAAATCGCCATATCCGCCAGCGCGGGGCGGCTGCCAAACAAGTAATCACCCTGCGTCAGGCGCTGCTCCAGGCTTAGCAACCACTGCCCGGCCTGCGCCCGGCTTTCGTTGGCCAACGTCTGACCCAGCAAAGCGTTCGACGCTTCGTCAGCCCCGCCCTGGGCCTGGCTATCGTGCGCGAACGCCAGGCCGCCATACCCTCGCTTGAGGGTCGCCTCGCTGCCACCCCGGGTTTGGCTTTCGTCAAGTGCATGGGATGTCTGCTGGGGATGCAGATAGCGTTGAGGGTATTTGTACCGATCCAGATGGTGCTTGAACATGCCATCGCATTGCGCCACCAATGCCAGCATTTCGTCCAAGCTCTGCCGGGGCGGCGCCAGCCATTGTTCGGGATCGTGCTCTGTCAATGCCCAAAGCATGATGTCCAGGCTTTGCTCCAGAACCTTGCCATCGGCCAACACCAGGACCGGAACCGTGCCTTTGGGAGAAGCGTCGAGCAAGGCCTGCGGCTTATTGCGCAATACCACTTCGCGCAACTGGCACGCGGTGCCGCTGACCGCCAGCGCAAGCCGGGCGCGCATGGCGTAGGGGCAACGACGAAAGGAGTACAGAATGGGCAAAGCGGTACTCATGCCTGATCAGACTTGCCCGGCCGAACCTTGCGCTGCGGTATGCCCGCATAAGCTTGCCGCACGACGCAACTGCGCCTGCGCCTGGTCGACCATTTGCTCAATAATTTCGCCCGCGCTTTGCACGTGATTGATCAGGTCGACGGCTTCACCCGCCCAGACCATGGCCGTATCGTAATCGCCGTCGCCGGCCGCCGCCCAGAACGCTGGCGCCTGCGCTTCGGCTTGTTCCGCCAACTGGCCTTCGTGCCCATGCCAGCGCCGCATGAACGCGTTGTCCAGCGCCCTGCCCGTATAGCCGTTCGGCCAATCGTAGCCGCGCACAATATCAAACACCCGGGTGCGCTGGGTATGATCGCCATCCGCCTGAGCAATCCGGCCCTTGGCCTCATCGTGGCCCAGGGCTTCGGTGCTGGCGTAGAAGCGCGTGCCCACCAGAACTCCCTGCGCGCCCAGCATCAACGCCGCCGCCAAACCGCGCCCGTCGCCCACCCCACCCGCCGTCAACACAGGTATGCCGCCGGCCACATCCACCACGGCCGGCGTAAGGGGAAACGTACCGCGACTACCTCCGTGGCCCCCCCCTTCGGTGCCTTGCGCCACGATCAGGTCGGCGCCGGCTTCCTTGGCCAGCAAGGCCCCGGCCACATCCTGGACCTGGCAAATCAGCTTGCTCCCGACACGTTTGACGCGCTCCGCATAAGGCCTGGGATCGCCAAACGACAGTACGATTGCGGCAGGCCGCGCATCCAGCCCTAATTGAAAGGCCTCGTCGCTCATGTGCCAGGTGATGAAGCCCACGCCCCACGGCTGGGATGTCCCCTGTTGCACCTGACGCAATTCTGCGTCAAGCCAGGCAGGGTCGCCATAACCGCCCCCCACCAGCCCCAGACCACCCGCGTTGGAGACGGCGGCCGCGAGGCGACCGCCGGCCACGCCGCCCATGGGGCCCAGCGCTATCGGGTGGCTGATCTGGAACATATCGGTAAACGGCGTAGTAATCATGGGGTTCTCCGTGAAGCGGCACGCTCCGGCATGCGTGCGCCGATGTGGCGTTCCCGGCGTTGCCGCGCCAACTCTACTTGTTTCTGACGTTGCTCAAAACGCTGGATCTGCTCGGGCGTGTGGGTGCCATGACAACGCGGGCAACTGATGCCTTCGACATATTTTTCAGACTGGCGATCCTGTTCGCCCAGCGGGTGGCGACAAGCCCGGCATAACTGATAGCTGCCCGGCTCTAGGCCATGGATCACTGAAACACGTTCGTCGAATACAAAGCACTCGCCATCCCAGCGGCTTTCCTGCTGGGGCACGGTTTCAAGGTACTTCAGGATACCGCCTTCCAAATGGTAGACCTGCTCGAATCCTTGGGAGCGCAAATACGCCGTGGACTTTTCACAGCGAATGCCGCCGGTGCAGAACATGGCGACCCGCGTATTCTTGTTCAACACCCCTTTGGCGGATTGCTCTCTTACCCATTCAGGAAACTCGGTGAAGCTGTCTGTCTTGGGGTTTACTGCACCGGCGAAGCTGCCGATGCTGACCTCGTAGTCGTTGCGCACGTCGACCACCACGACATCAGGATTGTCGATCAATTCATTCCAGTCTTGCGGCTTCACATAGTGTCCGGCCATGGTTTCGGCCTGGACATTGGGGATGCCCATGGTCACGATCTCGCGCTTCAGCTTGACCTTCAGGCGGTAGAACGGCTGGGTGGGCGCCCAAGACTCTTTATGCACCAGGCCGGCAAGCCGTGGATCCCTACGCAGGTAGTGCAACACGGCCCGCACGCCTTCGGTCGGCCCGGCGATGGTGCCGTTGATACCCTCTTGGGCAAGCAACAACGTACCCTTGACATGATGGGTTTCGCAATACTCCAGCAACGGCTGGCGCATGTCGCGAAAATCGGCAAGCTCGACAAATTTGTAGAGCGCGGCTACAAGAAAGTGGTCCATATCGCGTAAAAAATTGGGGAGAACCCCTATTTTAACGCCTGGAGCCTGGATGGCGCGCTGAGGGTGCCGGTAACGCGCCGTGATTCACGCTATTTCGTGCGCTTGCCCGCGTACCGTTCGTTGCCAACGCCGCCCATGCTGATAATGCGCTTGGCGGAAGCCTCTTGTGCGCGCTTAAGATTGATTTTTTGTTGAACGCTAGCGGTAAGGGGGCGAAATTGCGTGGGGGTACGAGGCTTGACCAACATGTTGACAACGTCTCCAGAAGATTGAACCAACGGCAAAAATATCGTGCCGCAAAATGTCGTGTGGCTGTTGTAACGCGGTAACTCTACCCGTAAGATAACTTGTTTTAGCATTCGCCGCACAATTTTGTTCCCCACCCCTGTGCCAGGGTCGGTGTGCGTTACGTTGAAACCCGCCTGGTATAAGGCCCGCCCGATACAAACCCACCCGGTATAGATATCCCGGCATGAACATTACGATCTCGGACGACTATCAAGACTGCACCCGCTATCTGGCCTGTTTCGACAAGCTGGCCGGACATGCCGTACATGTGCTGAATGACAGCGCCAAAGAGCCCGCCGAGATCGCGGCCCGCTTCGGCACGGCCGAAGCGCTGGTCCTGACCCGCGAGCGTACTGAAATTTGCGCCGACGTTCTC
This sequence comes from Pusillimonas sp., assembly GCA_044464765.1. Taxonomy (GTDB): domain Bacteria; phylum Pseudomonadota; class Gammaproteobacteria; order Burkholderiales; family Burkholderiaceae_B; genus JBIQKZ01. The sequence continues at coordinate 149,516 of JBIQKZ010000007.1, read as the reverse complement.
GACCGCCTTCCGCGCCTGCGCATGATCAGCCAAACGGGCCGCGTTGGCCGTCATCTTGATCTTGACGCCTGTACTGAACGAGGCATTGCCGTGGCCGACACCTCGGGCGACGGCTCGCCCGCCGCCGAGCTGACGTGGGCGCTCGTTCTGGCCAGCCGTCGACACCTGGTGCGCGAGGTCAACCGCCTGCACGACGGTTTGTGGCAAGGCCACGTAGGCCGCCGTTTGCGCGGCAAGGTGCTTGGCATTTGGGGCTACGGCCGTATCGGACGATTGGTGGCGGGCTATGGCAAGGCTTTCGGCATGACGGTGCAAATCTGGGGCAGCGCTGCATCCATGCAGGCGGCCCAAGCCGATGGCCTGTCCGCCGCCCCCACGCGCGAGGCCTTCTTCAGCAATAGCGATGTGCTCAGCCTACATCTGCGTCTTACCCCCCAGACCACCGGCATCGTACGGCTGGCCGACCTGCGCCAAATGAAAGAGACCGCTCTCTTGGTAAACACCAGCCGCGCCGCCCTGATCGAACCGCGCGCGCTGGAACGGGCGGCGCGTCAAGGCCGGCCCGGCTTTGTCGCGATCGACGTATTCGAAGACGAACCCGTGCTGGGCGCCAGGCATCCTCTGCTGGCGCTGCCCAACGTCCTGGCCACGCCCCATATCGGCTTTGTCGAGCACGATAACTACGAAAATTATTACGGCAGCGCCTTCGACAATATTCTTTGGTACCTGCAAGGCCGCTCCGACCATTTGCTTAACCCGCAGGTCATGCGCCACGAAAGACAGACAGCGGCATAAAAGGCGAGTGACAGTCCAGATAAACGGTGCTAGACTCTTATTTACCAATTGATAAATAAGAGTCTGAACTACGCGCTTGGACGCACATCGCAGCGGGAGAACCCACGTGGCTATACAACGACTTGACCATTACGGCCTTCGCACCCCGGACCTGGCCGCATCTTTGAAGTTCTACACCGAGATCATGGGCTTTGAGCCTGGTTTTCGGCCACCCTTCGATTTCCCCGGCTATTGGCTATACAACGGGAACCCCTACCCGGCCTCGAACGGCGTCGTCCACCTGATCGGAATCGACCCCGACAACCCGGACGGCCTGCTCAAGTATCTGGGCGATCGCACAGACATGGAAGGTAGCGGCGCCGTCGACCACATGGCCTTTCGCGCCACCGACGTTGAAGACATGCGCGCCCGGCTGAAGAAAAACAATCTTCCGTGGCGCGAGCGCGATGTTCCCGCGCTGGACATCCTGCAAATCTTTCTTGAAGACCCCAGCGGCGTAACCATCGAACTGAACTACCCCGCCAGTGAAGGCCCGGCACGTCAACCCGGACAACAACAAAACCAACAAGGCTAAGTCGCATGATATCTCCACTGAAACCCGGCAAGGCCATCGTGATCGGCGGTTCCATGGGCGGCCTGTTTGCCGGCAATCTGCTGCACCGCGCCGGCTGGCAGGTCGACATTTACGAACGCGTGTCAGAGCCATTAACCGATCGCGGCGCCGGCATCGTAACCCACCAGGAATTGCTGGAGGCCCTGGAAGCCGTCGGCGCCCCCATCGACGACACATTGGGTGTCGGCGTACCCAGTCGCGCAACCTACGACTCGCAAGGAAACATCCTGGCCGAGTTGTCCTACGAGCAGGTGCTTACTGCATGGAGCCGGCTGCTTCAGGTGCTCGAGCACCAGTTTCCCGCCGAGCATTACCATCGCGGCAAGGCCCTGGCCCGCATCGAGCAAGACCAGGACAGCGTCACCGCTATTTTCGACGATGGCACCCGTGCCACCGGCGATCTTCTGGTCGGAGCCGACGGGATACGATCAGTGGCCCGCGCTCAATACATGCCCGAGTCCCAACCGGTATACGCCGGCTACGTCGGCTGGCGCGGCATGGTGCACGAACGCGACCTTACACCGGCGACCCGCACAGCGCTTATGGAACGCTTTTCTTTCTGTCTGCCGCCTACCGAGCAAATGCTTACTTACCCCGTCGCCGGCGCCGACAATAGCGTCGCCCCTGGCGACCGGCGCATCAATTTTGTCTGGTATCGGCCGGCAAGCGACCGCGCCGAGCTACAACGCCTGCAAACCGATACCCAAGGGCGCCATCACAGCTCGGGCATTCCGCCCACGCTTATTCGCCCCGAAATCCTCGACGAGGTGCGCGCAGCGGCCACCGCCACCCTATCGCCGGAATTCGCTGAGGTCGTCCACAAAACCGACCTGCTGTTCTTCCAGGCCATTTTCGACCTAACTTCGGACCACATCGTGTCGGGGCGTGTTGCACTGGTGGGCGATGCCGCTTTCGTCGCGCGACCGCATTGCGGCATGGGCGTCACCAAGGCGGCCTGTGACGCCATGGCCCTGGTCAAGGCATTGGGTTCGCATGCCCAACTGGATCAAGCCCTTGCAGCCTACCAAGCCGAGCGTGTGGCGTTTGGCCATGCCATTGTCAAGCATGCCAGGAATATGGGCATGTCACTGCGCACCGACCTGGAATCCGCTGACGAACGCGCCATGGCCAAACGTTATCGGGATCCGGACACTCTTATGCGAGAGACTGCCGTATCGTTGCAATACCTGCATCTGGACTAAACCGGAAAGCCTCCCTTGAACACGTCGCGCAAGTATCCCACCAGCACCTGAATCGCGCGAGGGACATGGGTGGCATAGGGGCGGATGGCATACAGCGTATCGCCAAACACCCCCACCGGATTCCAGTCGGGCAAGAGCCGTACAAGGTCGCCTCGCGACAACGCCTGCTGCGCTGAAAAATCCGGCAACACCGTAATGCCCAACCCCGCCAGAGCCGCCTCACGCAAGCTTTCACTGTTGTTCACGGCAAACGGCCCTCGCACCGGCACAACATGGCGTCGGTCGGACGCCGGTTTCTTGCCCATGGCCGCAAACGTCCACACGGTATTGCTCTGCCGGCGGGGGTAGTGCAAGCAGGCATGATCAGCTAGCGCAGACGGGTGTTCGGGCGCTCCCCGGCGATCCAGATACGTCTGGCTGGCCACCAATACCGACCGGGTTTCACACAAGGCCCAGGCAACATGGGTGGCAGGCGGCACCGAGGTATGGCGAATGGCCAGGTCGAAGCCCTCTCCCGGCAGCGAGCTTAAGTGATCGGATAAGTCCAGCTCGATGCGAATCTGCGGGTTGTCTTGCAGAAACAAGGGCAAGTGGGGCACAAGCTGTTGGCGCGCCAGCGCAACGGGTGCGCTAAGCCGCACGGTTCCTTGGGGCGTCGTCGCCAGTTCGCGGACCGCCTCGAAGCTGTCGGCAATCTGTTCGAAGGCATGCCGCGTGCTTTCAGTCAGTTGCTGGCCCGCTTCCGTAAGCCTGACGCTGCGTGTGGTGCGCTGCACCAGCGGCACGCCTGCGGCATGCTCGAGCTCGGCGATGCGCTGGCTCATGGCGGCCTTGCTGACATTCAAATACGCGGCAGCACTGGTGAAACTGCCGCGCTGCGCCAGCACGGCAAGCCAATGCACATGAGACCAAAGCGATTCGATTTTTTTGTTTTTCATAAGGTCTATTATTCATTATATTGAACAATGAATCCAGGTTTCTGGGCTATCGCACTCGGGACGCGGTACGTAAACTAATCTGCATTCATCACCAAATCCCGAGAAACCACCATGCAAGCCTATAGCGACACCGCCGATGTCGGCCATTTCATTAACGGAAGCGCAACACCCGGAGTCGCCAAACGGCGTCAAGACGTCTACAACCCAGCTCTTGGCAGCGTGGCGCGCCAGGTCGTACTGGCCGATCCTCAAGACATCGACGCTGCCGTTGCCAGCGCTCGGGCCGCGTTCGAAGGATGGGCCAACACCCCGCCCCTGCGTCGCGCCCGGGTATTGTTCAAGTTTCTTGAATTAATGAACGCCCATCGCGATGCCTTGGCCGCCATCATCACAGCAGAACACGGCAAGGTGTTCAGCGATGCGCAAGGCGAAGTTTCGCGCGGCATCGACGTCATCGAGTTCGCCTGCGGCATTCCTCAACTGCTCAAGGGCGATTTTACCGACCAAGTATCCAACGGCATGGACAATTGGTCCTTGCGCCAGCCGCTGGGCGTCGTGGCAGGCATTACACCGTTCAACTTTCCCTGCATGGTTCCCTGCTGGATGTTCCCCGTGGCCATTGCCGCCGGCAACTGCTTCATCCTGAAGCCCAGCGAGCGCGACCCTTCGGCCGCCCTGTACATGGCAGGCCTGTTGAAAGAAGCCGGTTTGCCCGACGGCGTGTTCAACGTCGTGCAAGGCGACAAAGTAGCGGTGGACGCCCTACTGCAACATCCCGATATCAAGGCAGTCAGCTTTGTGGGTTCCACTCCCATCGCCCATTACATTTACGAGCAGGCCGCGCACTACGGCAAGCGGGTGCAGGCGCTCGGAGGCGCCAAGAACCACCTGGTGGTCATGCCCGATGCCAACCTGGATCAGGCGGTCGACGCCCTGGTCGGCGCCGCCTACGGCTCGGCGGGCGAGCGTTGCATGGCGATCTCCGTCGCCGTATTGGTGGGCGATGTCGCCGACACCATCATTCCGCGCCTGGCCGAACGCGCCAAGCAACTTATCGTGCGCAATGGCATGGATCCCGAAGCAGAAATGGGGCCTATCGTGTCGCGCCAGTCCCTCGAGCGCATCGAGGGCTATATCCAGACGGGCGTCGACGAAGGCGCGCAACTGGTGGTCGACGGGCGCGGCTACAGCGTGCCCGGCCACGAAGCAGGGTTCTTTACCGGCGGCACACTGTTCGACCATGTCACGCCCGACATGCGAATCTACAAAGAAGAAGTTTTTGGCCCAGTGCTGGCCTGCGTGCGTGTCGCCGACTTCGGCGCCGCTCTCGACCTGATCAATAACCACGAATTCGGCAACGGCGTGTCCTGCTACACCCGCGACGGCCACATCGCCCGCGAATTCGGCCGGCGGGTGCAGTGCGGCATGGTGGGTATCAACGTGCCCATTCCTGTTCCCATGGCCTGGCACGGCTTTGGCGGCTGGCAAAAATCGCTGTTCGGCGACATGCATGTTTACGGCGAGGAAGGCGTGCGCTTCTACACCAAGCAGAAAAGCATCATGCAGCGCTGGCCCGAAAGCACAGGCAAAGGCGCCGAATTTGCCATGCCGACACCTAAGTAAGTCCACATAAAATAATCGGTCGATAACTTATATGGATAAAAGCCTATAAACAGTATATAGTTTTCACTTGAAACCCTTAAAAACTAAAAATACATTATCAAGTGATTATTAAAAGGAGGCAAAAATGGTACACCGCTATGACGAGAAAAAGTTCACTCTGGATCTCGTTCACGAAACGGCCAAGCGCTGCAGCAACTGGGGGAAATGGGGTCCCGACGACGAAATCGGCACTCTGAACTACATCACGCCTGAAGACATCAAGGCGGCCGCCGGCCTTGTGCGCAAGGGCAGCGTCTTTTCATTGGCGCTTGATTTCGACCGCAACGGCCCCCAGAAAGGCCTTTGGGGCAACCGCTACAACCCCATCCACACCATGCTCGCCACCGGCACCGATGCCGTTGCGGGCAATCAAGACGCCGGGGGTCTGCGCTACGCCGACGACTCGGTGTCCATGCCCTTGCAGTGCGGCACGCAGTGGGATGGTCTTGGCCACATCTTCTACGGCGACAAAATGTGGAACGGCTACGATGCCCGCCTGGTCGATAGCGACGGCGCCCACAAGAATGGTATTGAAAAGGTCAAGGCCAAAATGGTCGGGCGCGGCGTGCTTCTGGATGTCGCCCGCTACCTCGGCGTCGACTCCCTGGACGACGGCCAGGCCATTTCCGTCGAAGACCTGGAAGCCACGCAAAAAGCACAAGGCGTCGAAGTTCGCCGTGGCGACTTCGTCATCGTGCGCACCGGCCACATGGAACGCTGCCAGGCACAGGGCGATTGGGGCGGCTACGCCGGCGGTGAAGCTCCCGGCCTGGCCTTCGACACGGCCAACTGGATCTACGACAAAGAAATCGCCGCCATCTGCACCGACACCTGGGGCTGCGAAGTGCGACCCAACGAAACCGACGATTGCACGCAGCCCTGGCATTGGGTGGTCATCCCCATGATAGGCATCAGCATGGGCGAAATCTTTTATCTGAAAGACCTCGCCGACGACTGCGCCGAGGACGGGGTGTACGAATTCCTGTTCACCGCCCCGCCGCTGCCCATTACGCGTGCCGTCGGCTCGCCCCTTAACCCTATTGCCATCAAGTAAGCGGGTAACCATCATGGCTCGTATCATCAAACCAACCATCAGCGCTGAAACCAGCGCCGAACTCGACGCCCAAGTGCGTGCAACCGTTGAAGGCATTCTTGCCGACGTCCAGGCCCGCGGCGACCAGGCCGTGCGTGAATACTCGGAAAAATTCGACAAATGGTCGCCCCCGTCGTTCAGGCTTAGCGCCGAACAGATCCAGGCAATTGTCGATTCCGTTGATCCCTCCACGCTAGACGACATCCGTTTCGCGCAAGCCCAGATCCGCAACTTTGCCCAGGTGCAGCGCGACTCCATGCACGATGTCAAGGTCGAAACCCTGCCAGGCGTCACGCTTGGCCACAAACATATCCCGGTCAGCTCCGTGGGCTGTTACGTGCCCGGCGGCAAATATCCCATGGTCGCCTCCGCCCACATGAGCATCGTCACCGCCAAAGTGGCGGGCGTACCGCGCGTTGTCGCCTGCGTGCCCCCCACCGATGGCAAGGCCCACCCCGAAACCGTGGCCGCCATGGCGCTAGCGGGCGCCGATGAAATCCATATTCTGGGCGGCGTCCAGGCGGTGGCCGCCATGGCCATCGGCACCGAAACCATTGCGCCGGTCGACATGTTGGTTGGTCCGGGCAACGCCTACGTCGCCGAGGCCAAGCGCCAACTGTTCGGCCGCGTCGGTATCGACCTGTTCGCCGGCCCCACTGAAGTCCTGGTCATCGCCGACGACACCGCCGAAGTCGGCATGGTCGCCACCGACTTGCTGGGGCAGGCCGAGCATGGCTACACTTCGCCGGCCGCACTGATCACCACCTCGGCCGAACTGGCCGACGCCCTGCCGGCCGAAATCGAACGGCAATTGAAGGTGCTGCCCACAGCTGAAGTCGCCGGCAAGGCCTGGGCCGACTACGGCCAGATCATCCTGGTGGAAGACGATGCCGAGGCTGTCATTGAAGCCGACAAACTGGCCTACGAACACGTCGAAGTCCTTACACGCGACCCGCATTACTATCTAAACAACATGAAGCAGTATGGCGCGTTGTTCCTTGGTCCGGAAACCAACGTGGCCTACGGCGACAAAGTCATCGGCACCAATCACACACTGCCAACCAAAGGCGCGGCGCGCTATACCGGCGGCCTGTGGGTGGGTAAATTCCTTAAAACCTGCACTTGGCAGGAATGCACGCCCGAAGCCAGCGTCCTGGTCGGCGAGTACTGCTCGCGCCTGTGCGCCATCGAGCGCTTCTGGGGTCACAAGGAACAAGCCGATTACCGCGTGCGCAAGTACGGCAGCACCGTGGATGCGACATGAGCAACCCAGCAGCATCCGCCATGCCGGCCAAGACATTTGATCTGCATGGCCAGAACGCGGTTGTCACCGGCGCGGGTCGCGGCTTGGGCGCAAGCATTGCCTGCGCGCTGGCTGCGGCAGGCGCCAAGGTGTTTGTTCTTAGCCGCAACCAGGCCGAACTCACCGAGCTGGCCGATCGCATCGTCGCCGACGGCGGTTATGCACAGGCCGTGGTGTGCGACGTCACCGATCCTTCAGCCGTCCAGGCGGTGTTCGACACCATCGAACGGCTGGATATCCTGGTCAATAATGCCGGCGGCAATATCCCCGCCGGCTTCACCGATGTCACCGTCGAACAGCTCGACAACCTGCTGCAACTGAATGTTCGAGCCGTTTTCCTAACCGCCCAGGCGGCAGCGCGTAAAATGTTGGGCAACGGCCAAGCTGGCGGCGCCATTATCAATATGTCGTCGCAAATGGGCCATGTCGGCGCAGAACGGCGCTCGGTCTATTGCATGACCAAGCATGCAGTCGAGGGCCTGACCAAGGCAATGGCTCTGGAACTGGCAACGCACAATATCCGCGTCAACACCGTGGCGCCAACCTTTGTCGAAACCCCCATGACCAAAGAGTTCTTCAAAGATGAGACATTTCGCGATTGGGTCATGCAGCGCCTTCCCATGGGCAGGTTGCTGCCCGCACACGACGTAGCCATGGCGGTTTGCTATCTGGCATCGCCCGCCGCCGCCATGATCACCGGCACCAGCTTGAAGCTGGATGGGGGTTGGACTGCGCAATGACAACTGAAACACAGGCCAAGCACATGCCAGCCGCCCAAACTCGCACCGCGCCGCGCCGCCGGCAGTCGCGCGACCAGCGGCGGGCGCAAATCCTGCGGGAAAGTATTGCCTTTTTCTCAGAGCATGGCTTTTCGGGCTCCACGCACGACCTGGCGCGCCAGATCGGCGTTACCCAGCCCCTGCTGTTTCGTTACTTCGACTCCAAAGAAGATCTTTTCGAAGCGATCTTCACCACAGTGTTCACTGATCAGTGGCAGGACGACTGGCCGCAACTGATCCGCGACCGCTCCATCCCGCTACGCGAGCGCCTGGCACGGTTCTACCACTCGTACTTGAACGTCATCTTCAATCGCGACTGGATGCGCCTGTACATATATGCCGGCCTGGCCGATGTGGCGATCAACCGGCGCTTCTTCGAGCTGATCGAGCACAGGATCCTGCGCCCCTTATGTACCGAGTTGCGCGCCGAGTTCCATATGGTGCCGCCCGACATCGAACCCATTACCAACGACGAACTGGACTATGTCTGGCTGTTCCATGGGGGTATCTTCTATCATGGTATCCGGCGCTGCGCGTTTGGCACGTCGTCGGATCATGAACTTAGCAAAGACATGCTCGATGTATCCGTCAATGCGTTCGTCAGTGCTGCACCGCACGCGATCGCTAAACTTTTGAAACCCCCGGACAACCGGGTTCCCGTGTAGTACCTGCATTTAGCAAGCCCTGTAGCGCCATGTATTTCAAAACCAATAGGAGACAAACATGAAAAGCTTCAAAAAGTGGGCCTACGCCCTTTGCCTGACGTCTGCCTTCGGCATGTCGGGTGCGTTTGCACAATCCGATCCGATACGCATCGGCCTGCCTGTTCCGCTAACCGGCCCATACGGCGCCGAAGCACAAGACCAGGCGCGCAATGCCGAACTTGCCGTCAAGGAATTCAACGCCGCCGGAGGCCTGAATGGCCGCATGGCCGAACTGTTGGTTCGCGACGACAAGCTCAATCCGGGCGAGGCCGCCACACGCGCGCTGGACCTGATCGAAAAGGATAACGTCAACTTCATTGTCGGCGGGTTGTCGGCTTCCACCCAACTATCCACCAACAACGTCACCAAGCAGCGCAAGATCATCTATATCTCGATCAGTCAGTCAGACGCCATCAACGAAGTCGCTGACATGTCGCGCTACACCTTCCACGAAGCGCTTAACCCGCACATGACAACCCATGCGCTGGGCGGCTATTTGTTCAAGAAAGGCATGCGTATCGCATTCCTGACCGCCGACTATGCGTATGGCCATGAAATGGCGCGCGGCTTCACCCGGGTGGCCGAACAGGTCGGCGCCGAAATCGTGGGGGAAATCCGCCACCCACTGGGCACCTCGGACTACTCGGTCTTCCTGCCACGGCTGGCGGCCATGAAGCCCGACATCCTGATCTTCAATAACTTCGGACGAGACAACCAGATCTCCATCCAGCAAGCCGGCCAGTTCGGCATGAAGAAGAACAGCCAGTTCGTCACCCCCGTGCTGCTTTATACGGCACGCAAGGCGGCTGGCCCCGAAGTGTATGAAGGCGTCATTGGGGCAACGTCCTACTACTGGGAGCTTCAGAACCAGTACGCGACCGCCAAGGCCTTCAACGAAGCCTACAAGAAAGAGTACAACAGCTACCCATCCGACTACGGCGCACTGGCCTATGGCGCGGTCAAATCCTTGCTGATGGCCGTCACGAAAGCCGGCACGACCGACACCGAAAAAGTGGTCGATACCCTGGAGTCACTGAAATACGACACCTACAAAGGGCCTGAATACTATCGCACCTGCGATCACCAGGCGGTTCAGTCGGTGTTGATCATCCAGTCCAAGAAGGCGCCTGCCGACGATCCTGATGATGTATTCGAGATCGTGCACGAGGTTGCTCCCTCGGAAGACATCCTGCGTTCCTGCAAGGAGCTGGGCTTCAAGTAACAACCAGCGCCGGCGGCCACCGCGGGGCGGTCGCCGGCCGCAAGACTAGAATCATAACGGAGACACCATGGACGGGTTTATGCTCCAGCTGCTTGGTTTGCAGCTATTTACCGGGCTGGCACTGGGCGCCATTTACGTGCTCATGGCTGTCGGCCTGTCGCTTATTTTTGGCATGTTGACCGTGGTCAACTTCGCGCACGGCGCATTCTTCATGGTGGGAGCCTACATCGGCTACACCCTGTACGACTATGTACCAAACTTCTGGTTGTGCCTGGTGCTTGTTCCCATCCTGACGGGCCTTATTGGCATCGTGGTCGAACGCTACCTGGTGCGGCCCCTGTACGGGCGCGGCATCGATTACCCATTGCTGCTCACCTTCGGGCTGGGCTATGTCATGGTCGAAATCATCCGCATCTTCTTTGGCAAGCAAGGCCTGCCCGTGGGCACACCCGACGCCCTGCAAGGCGCTGTCGACGTGTTCGTCGGCCCCTTCCCCCTGTATCGGCTTTTCGTGATCGGGGTCGCCGTCGTTGTGCTGCTTATTCTGTACCTGTTCATCGAACGCACCTCCTTCGGGCTGATCATCCGCGCCGGAGCACGCGACCCGATGATTGTCCGCGTACTGGGCGTCGATATCTCGCGGGTCTGGCTGATTGTCTTCGCAATCGGCACCGGCATTGCCGGGTTGGCGGGCTATCTGTCCGCCCCGCTGCAAGGGATCGCCCCCGAAATGGGCACCAATGTCCTGATTATCGCCTTTGTAGTCACCGTCGTGGGCGGCATGGGGTCGCTTAGCGGCGCCATTGTCGCCGGCCTGCTGATCGGCGTTGTCGAAAGCCTGGCCGCCTTCATTTATCCCGAAGCCTCCAAGGTCTCGATGTTCGTCATCATGGCCATCGTTCTTCTGGTCCGCCCCATGGGCTTGTTCGGCCGCGCCGGTTTAATGAGTTGACCCACTATGACTACACGCACTATTTCCCTGGAAAACCCACGGACGCCGCCACTACTTGCGTTGATCAAGCAGCAACGCGTTCTGGCCACCCTGCTGTTCCTTATTGTTCTTCCCTGGATCACGCCTAACTACTCAGTGGCCGCGCACATCCTGATCTTCAGCTTGTATGCCCTGGGCTTCAATCTGATCTTCGGGTACATGGGCATGCTGTCCTTTGGCCATTCGGCTTTTCTGGGCATCGGCGCTTATGCCGCCGGAATCCTCATCGCTCAGCATTCCGTGGTGTGGTGGATCGCGATTCCGGCCGCGATCGTTATCTCGGCCCTGGGTGCGCTCGTGATCGGCGCCCTGGCAATACGCACTCGCGGCATTTACTTTGCCATGGTCACGCTGGCGCTCTCGCAATGCGTTTACTTTCTGGTCTATCAGATGCCCGCGTCAGGCGGCGAGAACGGCTTGCGCGGCATCAATGTCCCGGAAATCAACCTCTTCGGCTGGACCATCGACGTTCTGGATCCCATCAACAAGTATTACTTTTTCTTCTTCTTCGTCGCTCTCTCGCTTTGGGTGATCTCGCGCATCCTGGCCTCGCCCTTTGGCCACGCCATCCAGGCGATCCGAGAAAATGAAACCCGCACGCGCGCCTGTGGCTTCAACGTCGAACGGACCAAGCTGATTACGTTCGTGCTGTCCGGCGCGTTCTGCGGATTGGCGGGCGCCCTGAACGGCATCAACCTGTCCAGTGTCGCCATCGAAACCCTGTATTACGAAACCTCGGGCCTGGTCGTTATGATCTGCCTGCTGGGCGGCATGGGTACGTTCTTCGGTCCCATCGTGGGCGCCCTGCTCTTCCTGCTCATTCAAGACGTGTTCTCGCTGTGGACCGAAAACTGGCAACTGTATGTCGGCTGCATTTTCATGTTCTTTGTCCTGTTCTTCCCCAAGGGAGTCTGGGGAACCATCCTGGAGAAACTACATGTCGACTGACATCATCATCAAGACGGAAAATGTCACGCGCCGCTTCGGCGATTTCACCGCCCTCAAGGACGTATCGATCGAGTTCGAGCGCGGCAAGCTGACATCCATCATCGGCCCCAATGGCGCAGGCAAGAGCACCTACTTCAATGTGCTGTCCGGCGCGTTCCCCCCGTCCGAAGGTAAGGTCATCTTTGAAGGACGGAACCTGGCCGGCATGAAACCGCACGAGTTCTCGCATACCGGCATCTCGAAGTCTTTCCAGATCACCAACATCTTCCCGAACTTCTCGACCCGCCAGAATGTAGAGATCGCCCTGCAGGCGCACGTCTCGCGCTATAACTTATGGAAGAAGCAAAGCAGCCTTAACCTGGGCGACCGGGCCATGGAGCTGTTGCGCACCGTCGGCATCGAGCAACATGCCAAACGGCCGGCCCGCGAGCTGGCTCATGGCCAACAGCGGGCGCTGGAAATCGCCATCGCGCTGGCATCCGACCCGAAGCTGCTGCTCATGGATGAGCCCACCGCCGGCATGAGTCCGGAGGAAACCAAATCCATGATGGACCTGATCACGCAAGTGGCCTCGGCCCGCACCGTAATCCTGGTCGAGCACAAAATGAAAATGATCATGGGCATCAGCGATCGCGTCATCGTGCTTCATCACGGTGAATTCCTGGCCGCCGGCACCCCAGACGAAATACGCCATAATCACGAAGTCAAACGTGTTTACCTGGGCCAACACTAACGTGGATTTCACACCATGCTAAAGATAAACAAACTCAATGCCTGGTATGGCGCCAGCCACATTCTGCAAGACCTGGACCTGCACGTCGGGCAGGGCGAACTCGTGGCGATCCTTGGCCGCAACGGCGCGGGTAAAACCACCACCCTGAAAAGCATCATGGGCCTGCTCGACCGCACCACCGGCTCCATCAAGTTCAATGACCACGAACTCGTCGGGCAGCCCGCGCATATACGGTTCGCGCATGGGCTGGCCTACGTGCCTGAAGAACGGCGCATTATTCCGGGCCTGACGGTAGTTGAGAACATCCGCCTGGGCATTGTTGCCTCGCCCCTGAAGGCCAAGGAGGCGGAAGTGATCGACAAGATCGCCGAAACCTTCCCCCGGCTGAAAGAGCGGCTGAATCAGAACGCGATGACCATGTCGGGCGGCGAACAGCAAATGCTGGCGATTGCCCGGGCCATCGTTGCAGATCCGCAAATGATCCTTCTGGACGAACCTTCCGAAGGCATCATGCCGATTCTTGTGGATGAAATGTTCGAATTGTTCTCCACGCTCAAGCGCTCCGGCAAAACCATCGTGCTGGTCGAACAGAACGTCGAACTGGCCCTGGCCATCGCCGATCGCGTGTACATTCTTGACCAGGGCGAAGTCGTTCACACCAGTAGCGCCCAGGTGTTGCTGGACGATCCGGAAATGCAAGAGCGCTACTGCGCCGTCTGATCTTCGGCTTTCTTCTTACGTTCCTCATCAGGCCTGTCAAGACAGGCCGTTTTTTTGGCCGACGTATCCGCTTTATTTAGCCAGATGTGATTATCAAAACGGGTGCTGGGTTAAACGAAATTCGACACCGCTCAACAGAGCTGCCCCAGCTGTTATCAAAACGGGCGCTGGCTTGAGTTGTTCAGTTCAAGCCAGCGCCCGTTTCCCATAGCCTGCCCGTTTCCGCCAGCGCGGACGGAGCCTCCTGCCAGGCCCCGTGGCCTGCCCCTACACGACGCCCAGCGCCTGCAAGACCTTTTCAGGTGTGAATGGCTGTGACGTTACGCGCGCATCGAAGGGGGACAAGGCATCGTTGATGGCGTTCATGATCGCCCCCGGAGGCCCTGCCGTTCCGGCCTCGCCGGCGCCCTTGGCGCCGAGCTCGGACGTCTTGGTGGGTGTTTCCACGTGCGCCACATAGATATCGGGCATTTCAGCCGCCATGGGCACCAGGTAATCGGCCATCGAACCATTACGCAGCAAGCCATTCTCGTCGTACAGACATTCTTCGGACATGACGCCGCCGATGCCTTGGACGATGGCGCCGCGTATTTGTTCGTCGACCAGCATGGGGTTCAGGACCTTGCCGCAATCCTCGACGCACCAGTGCTTCAGCAGTTTGACGAAGCCGGTTTCCGTGTCGACCTCGACGTAGGATGCCTGCACGCCGTTGGTGAAGATGAAGGGGAAACCACGCTGTGCGGCATGCCGGGTCACCATGAGTTCAGGCCGAGTGTCGCCTGGCAGGGTGTCGGGGCGGAAGTACGCCAGGCGAGCCAATTCTGACAACGCCATTAAGCGTTCACCGGTAGAGCTGTCCACCACGTGACCTTCGGCGACATCAAGCTGCGAACGATCTTTTTGCAGCACCACGGCGGCAAACTTGCGGATATTCACCCGCAGCGCCTTGCCTGCCTGGAGCACGGACTCGCCCCCAATGCCCGCGCCACGCGATGCCCAGGTTCCACCCCCGTAAGGCGTGGCCTCGGTATCCCCCGTAACAATCTTCACGTTGCTGATGTCAACGCCAATGGCATCGGCGGCGATCTGCGCGTAAATGGTTTCCGTACCCTGCCCCTGTTCACCCACGCCTACATGGCACGTAACGACACCGGTGGGCTCCAGGCGAGCCGATGTGCCGTCGAGGGCGGAAATGCGCGCCCCGCCGACGCCATAAAAGGCGGCGCTGGGATTGGTGAGTTCAATGAGCACAGCAAAGCCGATGCCGCGATAAATGCCCTTCTTGCGCAGCTCCGCCTGCTCTTTGCGCAAGTTCTGGTAATCCATCATTTCTTCGATCTTGCGCAGGGATTGCTGATGGGACAGCCCCTCGATCTGGATGCCCGATGCGCCGGTGCATGGATAGCCGTCGTCGGGCATGACATTCTTCATGCGCATCTGCAAAGGATCCATGCCCAGCTTCTGAGCAGCCAGTTCGACAATGCCCTCTGTGACCCCACAGGCAATGGGATGGCCCACACCGCGATACTGGCAGGTGGGCACCTTGTTCTGGAACACGACGTCGAGCCTGGCGCGGTAGTTTTTGTGTTTGTAGGGCCCGCCGGAAATCGTAAGAACCTGGTTGCCCTCGATCGCGCTGGTTCGCGGATACATGGAATAGGGCCCGATACCGGTCAGGTCGTCGAAGTCGAAGGCCACGATTTCGCCGTCGGACTTGACCCCCACGCGGGCGCGAACAACGTGTTCACGCGCGTGGATATCGCTGGCGAACGACTCCAGCCTATCGGCCATGTACTTGACGGGCC
This sequence comes from Pusillimonas sp., assembly GCA_044464765.1. Lineage (GTDB taxonomy): Bacteria > Pseudomonadota > Gammaproteobacteria > Burkholderiales > Burkholderiaceae_B > JBIQKZ01. The sequence continues at coordinate 134,008 of JBIQKZ010000007.1, read as the reverse complement.
GCTTCAGGATGATGGACAGCGCCACAGTGGCGAAATCGTCGGGATAAACGTGCACCTTGATGCCGAAAGCCCCACCGACGTCGTTGCAGATTACCCGTACAGAGTTCTCGGGCAGGTCGAAGTGGCGCGCGTAGAGGTCCTGCATCATGTGCGGCGCCTGGCAGGCATGATAGACGGTAAGCTTGTTGTCGGACGGGTGATAGTCGGCCAGCATCGCGCGCGGCTCCATGGTAACGCCCGTTACCCGCCCGAACCGGTAGGTTTCCTCGACCACCAGGTCGGCCTCGGCCATGGCTTTGTCGACATCGCCCGTATCGATAACCTTGGTAAAGCAAAGGTTGTCGCCCAGCTCGGGGTGGATGACATGGGTTTCGGGCAGCAAGGCCGTTTCCATATTGTCGACCACCGGCAGTTCCTGCCAGTCGATTTCGACCATGGGCAAGGCGTCTTCTGCCTGATGCCGGGTTAGCGCCACAATAGCCAGGACGGGTTCGCCCTGCCAACATGCCCGGTCCAGAGCCACGGGATACTGGGGCGGGGATTTCATGCCTGTCATGTGGGCCAGCGTAGCCACCCAGGGCGTGCAGACGGTTGCGATCTCGTGCCCATCGACCACGGCAATAACCCCAGGCATGGCCTTGGCGCGCGCGGTGTCGACAATCTTGAAACGCGCATGCGCGTACGGGCTGCGCAAGTACACGACATGCGCCAGGCGCGGCAGGGAAATATCATCGACGAAACAGCCGCGGCCTTCCAGATGGCGCTTCATATTGGGCCGGTTAACCGAGGTTCCCACATATTGACGCGTGTCGTCTTTGACGAACCTGCCGGATTCTTCTTTAACAATGGTATCCATGATGATCCCCCTCGACTAAGCGCTCTTGGCGCTGGGCTGACGGTGTAGTTCAAGCACTTCGCATACGGCGTCCACGATAGAGTGGTACCCCGTGCAACGACAGTAGTTTCCAGAGATATATTCGCGCACCTGCTCGCGTGTGGCCTGCGGCTTTTCGCGCAGCAAGGCCGCTGCGGTAAGCAGCATGCCGGGCGTACAGTAGCCGCATTGCGCTGCATTGTGATCATGAAACGACTGTTGCAATTCGCGCAGTTCGCCCTGGTCGCTGATGCCGTCGATGGTGTCGATCTCGCGCCCGTCGGCCTGCACCGCCAAGAACAGGCAGCCGCGAATAATCTCGCCGTCCAGCCGAACCGTGCAAGCGCCGCAGACGCCCTGCTCACAACCAACGCGAGATGTTTTCAACTCGACTTCTTCACGCAGGAAATCAACCAGATGCAGCCTGGGATCGACCTGATACGTGCCTTCCACGCCATTGATGCGCGTGACGATTTGTACTGACTTTGCCATGTTTGTCTCCTTGCGCGTCAGGCTGACTCAGCCAATTGCTTCAATACCCGCCCCATCAGCACGCCGGCCAAATGCATTTTGGTGTTGGCGCTGCTGTAAAGATCGGCGGAGGGCTGCAAGACGCCGACCAGCGCTTGTTTCGCCTGAGAGACCAAGTCGTCGCTGAACGCCTTGCCTTCAACAAGCTGTTCGACGTCCAGGGCTCTGATCGGCGTATTGCCCATGCCCAGGAACACCAGGCGTGCATTGTTGAAGGCACCGCCACGCATCTGCGCCGTCGCCGCCACGCCAACAATGGCGTAGTCTCCGTGACGGCGCGCCAGTTCCTGGAAAGCGTATTTGGTATCTGGAGGACTGAACGGAATCTCGCAACCGATCAACATTTCGTCAGACGCCATTTCGGTGGTGTACAGATCGAGGAAGAACTCGGCGGCGGGCACTTTGCGCACCCCCTGGCTACCCGCAAGATGGAACACCGCGTCCAGCGCAACGGTACAGACCGGCCACTCGGCAGCGGGGTCGGCAAACGCGATTGAACCGCCAAACGTACCCTGGTTGCGAATGGCGCGGTGCCCTACGTGCGGCGCTGCCTGCATCAGCAAGGGCGCGTGTTGGGCCACCACTGGAGAGTCTTCAATCTGACTATGCCGCACCAGTGCGCCTATCCAGAGGTGGTCGTCCTTTGCCTCGATTCCTTTCAGGGCTTCGACGGCATTGATGTCGATCAGGAGTTCGGGTTCGGACAACCGCATATTCAGCGTTGCCAACAAGGTCTGGCCTCCGGCCAGAATGCGAGCGTCATCGCCATGCTGTGCCAGCAGGGCCAGCACGTCGTCCAGAGAATCGGGCTTGACGTAATCAAATGATGGAGCCTTCATGGCTACTTCCCCCTAAGCGCCTGTGCGCAAGAAGCTGTCCGTAAATAAACTGCGCCGCCCCCTAAGGCAGCCAGCGGCTAACCAGCAAGGTAAAGAAAACACCTAGAGCAAACCAAAAAACACGATACAGTTCGGGACGCCAGCCCGAGCCTTCGGGTCGAGAACTTTGGGCATGTGCTGCGGCCGGCGCCGCCGCTACGGCAGGTTGTGCGCCAGCGCCAGCAGCCGCCGGCTGAACGCTTGCCCCTTCAGGCGCATCCGCTTCGGGCCTGCCCGACTGCAGCTCGCCATTGCCCGGCGCCGAATCTGCGGCATTGTCGCCGGCGCCATTGCCCGAGAGCGCGGCCTGGAAAGCGCTGAAGAACTCGTCGGCCATTTTTCGGGCCGAAGATTCAATGAGCCGGCCGCCAACCTGCCCCAGCTTGCCGCCGATTGAGGCCTTGGCTGCATAATTGAGCCGGGTCTGGGCGCCTTCCTCTGTCAGTGCGACCGTGGAGCCGCCTTTGGCAAAGCCCGCCGCCCCGGTACCCTCGAAAACCAACGAGCAACTTTCGGGGGCCTTGATATCTTGCAGCGTTAATGTTCCGGCAAAACGCGACCGCACTGGTCCCATTTTCACCATTAACTTAACCTGCAACTGATTCTCGGAAAGCCGGGTGATTTCTTCACAACCGGGAATGCAACGAGCAAGGATTTCGGGATCGTTCAGCGCATCCCAGACCGTCTGTCGGCCCGCGCCGATCAGCTGTTCGCCAAGTAACTCCATGGGGTTTTGTCTCTCTGTTTTTTGCCGCGGGGCCCAGTGCCAGGTTGTTTACCCCAACCTGTATGCACTGTATGCGCCCCGCCGCTATTGCATTATTTACTGAAGTATTTACCATTCGGTAAATAAAGTCAACCATAAATCTATACAATTGGATTGCTTAGTGATCTGTCTGGTTTGTTGCGCACTTATATTCATTAACCAAACAGGACACTAGCACTATGCTTCTTTTCCAGCCTCGGGACAACCAGCCGTTTCCATGCCTATCGACAGCAAGCCACCGGTGAAGGACACAAAACTTCCCCAACAGACCACTCAGCCGCGTCGTCGCCTGACGGCCCAAGAGCGCGAGCAGCAAATTCTGGACAGCGCCATCGCCTTCTTCTCCAAACGCGGGCTGGATGGGCAGACGCGTGATCTGGCGCGTGAAATAGGCATCACCCACCCCCTGCTCTACCATTACTTTCCCACCAAAAAAGCCCTGATCGAACGCGTATACAAAGAAGTGTATCTGGGACGTTGGAAGCCACAATGGGAACAATGGCTGGATGACGACGCCCGCGGCCTTGAAGAAAAGCTCAACCTGTTCTATCAAGACTACGCATCCACCATTTTGCAGCCGGAATGGGTACGCATCCTGATTTTTTCGGGGTTAAGCGATGGCTATATTCCCGGTAAGTATCTGAATATGCTGAAGTCCAAGCTGTTTCCCCGCATCGTGCGCGAAACGCGTCGACACCTGGGTCTGGACAGCGGCGCCCCGCCCACCGAACGCGAAATCCAGCACGTGTGGGGATTGCATGGCGGCATCTTTTACCTGGGCATGCAGCAGTGGGTGTACATGCTGTCGGCGCCCGACGAAATCCAGTCGATTGTCACCGACCGGGTGCGCAGCTATATTGCGGGCGCGCAGGTTTTGTTCGCCGACGCGACGCCCCATGCGCCATCGGCGCATACCGAGGCTGGTGACGCCTAGCTCGCCTAGCGGGCCACCGGTGCTTGCCAAGGTCGATGTCGCCTAGTCCGTTCAGTCAAAAAGCGCGGCCCTGAATCCACAACGGCAAACACACATACTGTAACGCCAACCCTACCTCTCACAAGACGGCGGCAAACGCTTTGGCTGCACGATCCACGTTTTCGGTGTTCAAACCAGCAACGCAAATACGACCCGACTCGATAATGTAGACCCCATGTTGGTCCATGAGCGTCTTCATGTGCGCTCCCAGGATCGGTGCATAACTGAACATGCCGCTTTGCGCGGGCAGAAAGCCCCAGTCGTAATCGGGCTTGTGCTGCACCAAGCCCTTATACAAGCGCTCGCGCATGGCGTGAATACGTTCGCGCATGACGGTTACTTCACTTTCCCACAAACGGCGCAGTTCGGGCTCCCGTAGCACGGTTTCGACCAAGCGCCCTCCGTAAGCCGGGGGACTGGAGTAATTGCGGCGCACCGCTTGCTGCATCTGCCCCAGCGCGCGAGACGCCTCACCGGCGTTGGCGCAGACCATGCTCAAACTGCCGCAGCGTTCGCCATACAGCGAAAAAATCTTCGAAAAGGAATTCGCGACCAGAAAGGCCACACCGCTTTCCGCCAGTTGGCGCACCAGATAGGCGTCTTGATCCAGCCCTTGGCCCAGCCCTTGATACGCCATGTCCAGAAAAGGAATGAGGCGACGCGCCTGGATAATCTCGACGACTTCGTCCCATTGGGCGGCATTAAGGTCGGCCCCGGTTGGGTTATGGCAGCAGGGGTGGAGCAAGACGACTGTCTGCTCGGGCAATTGGCCCAGGTATGCCGCCATGGAAGGGAAGTCCAGACGTTGAGTGGCCAGGTCGAAATACGGATAGGTGTCCACCGGGAACCCGGCGCCCTCGAGTATGGCCCGGTGGTTATCCCAGGTAGGCGCACTAATCCGCGCCGATGCCTGGGGAAAGAAACGCTTCAAGACATCGCTGCCCACCTTCAGTGCGCCCGAACCACCCACTGTCTGTATAGTGGCAACGCGCCCCGCCGCCAGCGCTTCGGAATCCTTGCCGAAAATCAATTCCTGCGTTGCCTTGCAATACTCGGGATTGCCGCTCATGGGCAGATAAACACTGGGCTCGACAATGGTATTGACGCGCTCTTGCGCCAGGCGCACGGACTCGAGCCGTGGAATACGCCCTTGCTCGTCGTAATACAGGCCAATGCTTAGATTGATCTTATCGAGGCGTGGATCGTCCCGATAAGCCAGTTGCAAAGACAGGATGGGATCGCCCCCGTAGGCGGATAAAGTGCTGAACAAGGTTTTTCCTATTGCCGGCGCGGCCCGGCACACATTGAAGCAATGGTAGAAACACTAATGCGGCATTTTATACCGTTGAACAAGGCGCGCGTGATCAAGCTTCGCGTCGGTAAACCAGTATCCGACCTTTATAGTTTTCAAGCGTGCCGCAGGCCAGCCTGACCTGGCCCGGCAATCGCTTGTCGCGCATCAGTGAAAAGCCCCGCTCCGCCATATGCCGATTGAATGCCGGCCGATTGCCGCGATTCGGGTCCACGATCCAAACCTCGGCTTCGGGCAAGGCATGATGATCGATGAACTCGGCCAAGGGCGCGGGGGTGCTTCGCTCGTACAACACATCGCTGCCGACGATCAAGTCGAAACGCCCCGTGAGTTGCCCGAAAGGCAAGTCATCGGGGCGCAACAAAGGCGCGCCCCATTGACCATGCAAATAGGTTATGTCGGCCAGCCCGTTAAGGCCGGTATTGTGTTCCAGAAAACTGCCGGCCAGCGGATGACAGTCGCTGGCGGTCATGCGGGCTCCACGACGATGGCCCACCAAACTGGCCAAAGCCAATCCGCAACCGATTTCAAGGATTTTTTCGTCGGGCCGCACAGGGCGCAAGGCCAGTTGCGCCGCCAATTGCAGGCCGGACGGCCAGACCAGCCCAAATAGCGGCCAGGCCGCCGAAGAGATCCCAAGCCGTGCGGCAAGGTCGGCAGGGTCGTGGTATTGCTGGCGGTCAAGCAATGAACGAATGTCGAGATTTTCAACGCCCGTTATGGCGACACTCTCGAGCTTGGTGAGATAGCCCGGCATCGTCAGGAAAACAACATAAGTACAGTAGCCCCGTTATTCAGGACATCCAAGTATGCCCCAAATACTTGAAAAGAGCCAATTGACGCCCAAAAAATATAGAAAAATCAACTATTTATGGACGACCTACAGGCCGGCCCACAACGCATCGAAGCACAGATTCACCCACTCGTTGGAGCGCCGTCGGGTATTCAACGTTGTTACTATTAACCAGCTGTTACCACGATGCAACCACGAACCCTCCGACGAAGGCGTCTATTTGGTTCACGCCTTCGTCGTCTGAATGATCCACCCTGACTCGACGAGGTATTTATGGCCCTACACACAAAACATTCCATACGCCACCAGTTGTGGGATGACATCTATGCCGCTAATGACCTGTCCGTTAGCATGCCGAAGTACAAATTCCCCGAAAAGGAACACGATTCCCGGCACGTCTACCAGGTCGTCCATGACGAGCTGATGCTGGACGGGAACTCGCGGCAGAATCTCGCCACCTTTTGCCAGACCTGGGAAGAAGACGAGGTTCACCGCCTGATGGATGAGTGCCTCGACAAAAACATGATCGATAAGGACGAGTACCCTCAAACCGCCGAAATCGAATCGCGCTGCGTGCATATGCTGGCCGACTTGTGGAACTCGCCGGATGCCGCCAACACACTGGGCTGCTCGACGACAGGCTCTTCTGAAGCCGCCATGTTGGGCGGCCTGGCGCTGAAATGGCGCTGGCGCAAGAAAATGCAGGAGGCCGGCAAGCCCACCGACAAGCCCAACCTGATCTGCGGACCTGTACAAATCTGCTGGCACAAGTTCGCTCGCTATTTCGATGTGGAGCTGCGTGAAATTCCGCTGGAAGGCGACCGACTGATCATGACGCCCGAAGAAGTGATCAAGCGCATTGACGAAAACACCATCGGCGTTGTTCCTACGCTGGGGGTCACCTTTACCTGCGACTATGAGCCCGTGAAAGCGGTTCACGAGGCGCTGGACAAGCTTCAACAGGACACAGGCCTGGACATCCCCATCCACGTCGACGGCGCAAGCGGCGGGTTCCTGGCTCCGTTTTGCGCGCCCGATCTGGAATGGGATTTCCGCCTGCCCCGCGTGCAATCCATCAACACGTCGGGACACAAGTTCGGCCTGGCCCCGCTTGGCGTCGGCTGGATTATTTGGCGCGATGCGGCAAGCCTGCCTGAAGAGCTGATCTTCAACGTGAACTACCTGGGCGGCAACATGCCCACATTTGCGTTGAATTTCTCCCGCCCTGGGGGCCAGGTTGTCGCGCAATACTACAACTTCCTGCGCCTGGGCAAACAAGGCTATCGCATGATCCAGACCGCGTGCTATGAAACGGCCCAATACCTGGCCAGGGAAATCGAGGCGCTCGGCCCCTTCGAGGTGCTTTTTGGCGGCGACATGAACGCCGGCCTGCCCGCTCTTTCCTGGAAGTTGAAAGATGGCTATAAAAACCAGGGTTATTCGCTTTTTGACCTGGCGGATCGGCTACGCACTCGTGGCTGGCAAGTACCAGCCTACTCGATGCCCGCCAACCGCGAAGATCTGGTCGTCCAGCGCATTTTGGTGCGGCATGGCGTCAGCCGGGACCTGGCTTCGCTACTGGTCAGCGATATCAAACGTTGCCTGGACTACTTCAAGGACCATCCCGTCTCGGCGCCTATGCAAGCTCACGAAGCCAGCGGTTTCAGCCACTAAAAAAGGAAAACGAAAAATACCAAAAGAAGCTGACATCAACCTGTACATCGGGGTAATTACTAGAAGCTTAAAGCCAAGCTTATGAATACTATGAGTGCCTAACGTGATTGCTACGACTTATTACTAACGGTAAACACGGTTGTTGCGCCTGGAACCTGAACGTCAGGTTCTGACAACGCAAGCCCTTTGGCTTGCGTTTAGTTTAACTATCGGAGGAAAGCATGCGTATTTCCAAGTTTCTGGTTTCGGCACTCATCGCGTTGGGCTCAAGCACGGCCATGGCGCAAACCGATATTCGATTCGCACTCGACTGGCGCTTCGAGGGTCCTGCCGCGCCTTATTTCGTTGCGCTCGACAAAGGCTATTACAAAGCCGAAGGGCTCGACGTCACTATCGACCCGGGCGCAAGCTCTGTCGAACCAATCAACCGCGTCGCCACCGGCACCTACCAAATGGGCTTTGCCGACATCAACTCACTGATCAAGTTCCGCGACAACCCCACCAACCCGCCGGTCAAAGCCGTAATGATGGTCTACGACACACCGGCCTTTTCCATTGTCAGCCTGAAAGACAAAGGCATCACCAAACCCAAAGACCTGGAAGGCAAGATCCTGGGCGCGCCGGCGCCCGACGGCGCCTATGCGCAATGGCCCATCTTCGTTGCCGCCAACAACATCGACGCCGACAAGGTCCGCATTGACAACATCGGTTTCCCCGTGCGCGAACCCATGCTGGCTCAGGGCAAGGTCGATGCCATTACAGGCTTTTGGTTTTCATCATTCATGAATCTGAAGGCCAATGGCGTCAAGGATGACGACATCGTCGTGCTGCTGCTGCGCGACTATGGCGTCGACCTCTACGGCAACGCCATCATGGCCAACCCCCAATTCATGAAGGACAACCCCAAGGCCGTTGCAGGCTTCGTCCGAGCCACGATCAAGGGCATCCAAGAGACCATCAAGGATCCCGAATACGCGATCGACGCCCTCTTGAAGCGCAATGCCATTGCCAACCGCGATGTCGAACTGCAACGCCTGAAACTCGCTCTGGAAAAGAACTTCATCACGCCCGACGTTCTGGAATTCGGCCTTGGCGACATCAATGCCACACGCTTCGATAAAGCCATGGATCAGATCGGCCTGACCTTCAACTACACGAACAAGCCCCAGACCGCCGATATCTTCACCAGCGAGTTCCTGCCGCCGCGCGACCAGCGGTCAGTCAACTAATCAACCCTTTACAGGAGACCTCATGACGGAAGCGCTGGTTGAGCTGGACAGCATCTCCATGGCCTATGGCAAGGGCGAAGCCGCTGTCCTCGCGATCGAAGACGTAACGCTGTCGATCAAAAAAGGTGAAATCATTGCCGTCGTGGGGCCTTCGGGTTGCGGCAAAAGCTCGTTGATGAAACTCATCTCGGGCTTGCATCCCCCGCTGGCGGGCAAACTCGCCGTGGAAGGCAAGCCCGTGAAGGGGCCGTTGAAATCCGTGGGCATGGCGTTCCAGGCCAGCAATCTGCTGCCCTGGCGCACATGCGTCGACAACATCCTGTTGCCGCTCGAAATCGTCCAGCCATACCGCCGGCAAATCTCATCCAACCGCGCCGAGTACAAGAAAAAAGCCGAAGACCTGCTGCATTCGGTCGGGTTGCGGGGATTCACTGAAAAATTTCCCTGGCAACTATCGGGGGGCATGCAGCAACGGGCGTCCATTTGCCGCGCTCTGATTCATGAGCCCGAAATCCTGATGCTTGACGAACCTTTTGGGGCGCTGGATGCCTTTACACGGGAAGAGCTCTGGTGCACCCTGCGCGATATTCAGGCCGAACGCAAAGTCACCGTCATGTTGGTCACACACGACCTGCGCGAAGCGGTATTCCTGGCCGATACGGTTTATGTCATGTCCGACCGTCCGGGCAAGATCGTGAAAAAATGCACTGTCTCGCTTCCCAGGCCACGCGACCTGGAAATTACGTACACCCAGGGCTTCCAGGACATCGTGCACGAACTGCGCTCCATGATCGGGGGGAAACACTAAATGCGACGTGAAGAACTGTTTCAAAACATCGTACCGCCGCTCATTTTCACTGTCGTCTTGTTTGTTCTTTGGGAAATCGTTTGCAAGGCGCTTCAGATTCCCCTTACCATTTTGCCGGCCCCGTCCGAGATTTTCGCCGCGCTCTGGCAATACCGGGCACCTATTATCGACAACTCCTGGGTTACGCTCTGGACGACCCTGGCGGGCTTTCTGCTAGCCACCGTGGGTGGCCTTCTGATGGGCATCGGCGTGGGCTGGCACAAAAACGTCTACTCAGCCGTGTATCCCGTCCTGGTGGGCTTTAACTCGGTGCCCAAAGTCGCCGTAGTGCCCATTCTTATCCTGTGGTTTGGCCTGGGCGAATTACCGGCCATTATCACGGCTTTTCTAATTTCCTTCTTCCCCATCGTGGTTAACGTAGCCACCGGCCTGGCCACCACCAATCCAGAACTCGAAGACGTTCTGCGGGCGTTGGGCGCCTCCAAGATGGACATCATGCGCAAAGTCGGCATCCCGGGCGCCCTGCCCTATTTCTTTGGTTCGCTAAAGGTTGCGATTACCCTGGCTTTCGTGGGTGCGGTGGTGTCGGAAACCGTGGGCGCCAACAAAGGCATCGGCAAACTTATGCTTGACGCCCAAGCCGCCTTCCAGGTGCAGATTGTCTTTGCGGGGTTGCTGGTGCTGGCTTTCCTGGGCATTGTGCTTTATGTTGTTACGGCGCTCATCGAAAAACGCTTCACGGCCTGGGCTTTCCGGGGGCAAGATCGATAATCCAACCGCCGGCTCGGTATAGGCGCGCCGTTACTTTATTCGCGCGCCCGCCGCTTGCTTCATCCTTTGGCATCCTTCCACGTAAGGATGCTGATTTCCCCCGTCGACTCCATATACGCCCTACGCACCGTCGACATATCGCTCACCCCCTGAATCCGCAACTCCTGCAGTAGCTCGTGTTGGCTGATGTATTCACGACGCATGCCGCGTCGCTGCATTTGTCCATCTTTGATCAGCAATACCCGGCCAGGCTCAAAAAAAGGTCGTGTCGCCGGAACCCAATAGGCGACACGATCGGAGAAAGCGCTCCAGAAAACCAAGGTGAACACCAAGACCGCCCCTTCCGACAAGCTGCTGTATTCGGCAGCCATGGCATTTTGAGCGGCGTCGGCGATCAGGACAAGAAGCAGCACGTCTGCGGCGCCAAATGAACCCAAGTCCCGCCTCCCGCCCAGTCGCAGCAAGCCGAAGATGAACCAGTACATTGCGGTCCCCCGCAGGACAAGTTCCCAGGGAGACATCGAAAATTCGAACAAACCAGCCCAATCGATCTGCATCATCCGCTCCAGCATAGCCAACCCAAGGCAAGCAATCCGTATGCCCGCCTATGCCTGACAAACAACCCGCAACACCCATCGCCCACCGGCCAGAAACCGCCAGGGAAGCCGCCCAACCGGACATCGGCAATGGCGCACCCCACGAAGCGCCGCTAGCTGGGCGGTGTGGCATTAGCTAGCCACCTTGCGTCGGGTTCCGTGATGATTGGCGTAGAACCAGGTAAATTCCGCCCCCAATAGAAACACTTGCGCGGCGTAGTACACCCAGATCAGCACGATCACCAGCGACCCCGCTGCCGTGAGCGACGACACAGTGGAACTCTTGCCCACGTATAGGCCGATCAAGAATTTTCCTATTTCGAACAACACGGCAGTCACGATGGCGCCCACCCAGACATCGCGCCATGCGATTGATGCTTGTGGCATGTACTTGAAGATCACCGCAAACAGCACCGTCGCCAACAAAAGCGATGTCAGCGCATTCAAGCCTTGCAGAATCCACTCCCAGCCAGGGAACAGCCCGATAGCCCACGTGCTTATCACAGCCAGGCCGGCGCCGATCACCAAAGAGACTAGAAGCAGGAAGCTCATGCCTAACACCAACCCTAACGACAACAGCCGGGCGCGCAGCATGCGCCACCATCCCGCCGTCTCCCGCAGCGACGGCACCTGCCAGATGCGATCCAGTGCGCTTTGCAGCTCGGCAAAGACCCGCGTTGCGCCAATCAGCAGAATCGCCGTGCTTACGAGGGTAGCTGCAACACCCTGGGTTGGCTTGTCAGCACTGCGAATCAGCGCTTGCACGCCTTCAGCGCCTTCGGAGCCCACCAGGCCGCCCAGTTGCCGCAGCACTTCGCCGCGCACCGCCTCCTCGCCCCAGATCAAACCGGCGGCGGCAATCACAATAATCAGCAAAGGCGCTATCGAAAAGGCGGTATAGAACGCAATGGCCGCCCCCATGCTTGAAGCATGATCATCCCTCCATGCTTGTATCGAGCACTTCGCCAGTTGCACGAATTGTCTAGGCGTAAGAACCATGGCCTGAATCCATTGCTTATTTCATAGGTTTCTTGATTGATCGCGCAGGGTGTTGAGCAGTGCCCAAAGCAAGCAAGTTCCATGCCGCGCAACCGCCAACGGTGCGAACACGGCACGCCGATTGCAGAGAGCAAGTCCTTACGCCGGTATTGTGCGCACCTCCCAACGACAACTCTCGGCGCCACCACCCTTCAGATGGAGAAACGCATGGCCAATCAGAAAGACTCCCACAAGGACAAGGCCGAACGCACAGCGGATCAGCAACGCACGATCCAACGCCAGCAAGATCACATCGACGCAGGCAAACGCGGCCAGCCGTCGAGCGGCAAACAGGCGGCGCAGGCCGGCGCGCGGCGCCAACCCGAGCCTCCCATGCCCAAACAGCCTCTGGAAAAGCCGGGCACGGAAGGCGAGATGAGCGTAAAACCGCGCTATCAGGCGCCTAACTACAAAGGCAGCGGCAAGCTCAACGGCTTTGCCACGCTCGTAACGGGCGGCGACTCGGGGATAGGCCGCGCGGTATCGGTTCTGTTTGCACGTGAAGGCGCGGATGTCGCCGTGATTTATCTTGATGAGCACACGGATGCACAGGAAACCCAGCGGGCAATCGAAGCCGAAGGGAGAAAGTGCGTGCTGATTCCCGGCGACGTCAGGGACCCCGCTTTCTGCAAGAGCGCCGTGCAACAAACGCTGGAATCGTTCGGAAAACTGGATGTTCTGGTGAACAATGCCGCTTTTCAGGAACACGCCGACTCACTCGAGGACATCACAGACGAGCGTCTCGATCAAACCATGCGCACCAACATCTATGGTTACTTCTATATGGCACGAGCCGCGTTGCCGCATTTGAAGGAAGGCGGCAGCATTATCAACACCGGATCAGTCACCGGCCTGAAAGGCAATGGCGCCTTGCTGGACTATTCCAGCACCAAAGGGGCAATCCACGCATTCACGATGTCTCTTGCGGCCAATCTGGTCGACAAGGGCATACGCGTGAATGCGGTTGCCCCCGGCCCCATCTGGACGCCGCTGAACCCCGCCGACAAACCCGCCGAAAAGCTCGCCTCTTTTGGCAAAAGCACGGCAATGGGGCGCCCCGGCCAGCCTGAAGAGCTGTCGCCGGCCTATGTTTTCCTGGCCTCGCCCGTTTGCTCCAGCTACATCACCGGCATCGTGCTGCCCGTGACAGGCAGCCCCGGCTAAGCACGCGCGCAAACGGCCTCGCTATTGCGGATCGCTGAGCGTATAGAGGAAGGCGGCGATATCCCGTGCATCCTGGTCGGACACGCCCAGATCGGGCATGGCGGTCAGGGGGTCGACCGCGATAGGATCACGCAGCCAGCGTTTCATATTGGCCGGAGTATTTGGCAACACACCCGCAATATACGAGCGAGTAGCAATCCCCGCCAGCGACGGACCCACATGGTTGTTAGCGCCCACCACGCCGGGGACGACATGACAGGTGGCGCATAAATACTGTTGCAGCGCCCTCTTCCCCGCGCCCGCATCGCCGAGCCAGACATCGTTGCGCACGAGGGCGTCGGCATCCGCCGGACCAGGCGCCGGCATTGCGGAAAGCCGCCTGTCCCAGCGGCCATAGTCGGCAGGGGATAAGGTGGGCAAGACATTCATGAAGGCAACGATGTTCCATATTTCTTCATCGCTCAGCCGATACTGCCATGCGGGCATGCCACTCATCTTGATGCCTTGCCTAATAAGCCAGTGGGTTTCGATTGCCGACCATTTCCCTGCCGCAGCCACCAGAGAGGCGGGCGCCGGCGTAAGCCCAAGCGCAAAGGGCTGGGGCGCAATACCGGGCGCCCCATGGCACTGCACGCAGTGGGCGCGAAAGAGCTTGAACCCCTCGGCGATGCGGCGGGCATCGTCTAAATCCGGCTTCGGTATGCCGGACGTACGCAGCTTGACTGATCGCCGCAACGAGGTTTCCAGCAGGTAGTAAACCGCCGAGGTGTGCTGACTGGTCGCGCTCACGTCATACACACCGGCATACACAAGCACGCCGCCCGTCACCGCTACGGCGGCCGCCGATACCGTCACGGTTATCGCTGCCACACGCTTCCACATCCTCATCCTCGAAACTCCTGTCGTTAGCGCTGTGCCAGAAGGTAGGCGGCGACCGCTTGTGCATCCTCCGTGGTCATCCCGATGTTTGGCATGGCCGTACGCGGATCAATGGCCGGAGGATCAAGAAGCCAACGAACCATGTTCTCCGGAGTATTTGGCAACACGCCCGCAATGTAGGAACGCAATGCGATCTGTGCCAATGGCGGCCCCACATTCGTGCTCGGTCCTTTCACGCCGGGCACCCTATGACAAGCGATACAACCGTAGTCACTAATAAGCCGCCGGGCCTGTTGAGCATCCTCGCGCTCCAACTGACTGGGCCAAGCCCGGGGGTAAAGCGGGGCGTCGGCTTCGCCGCAGCCAAGCACGAGCATCGCAGCCGTCGAGCTAAGCGCAAGGCGGCACAAGCTGGCGATCCAGCGGGCTCCGGCGCTCATGGCAGCCGCCAGATGCCGTGGCGCCAAGGCGATGGCAAGCGAGTCATATGCATAGAAGCCTTTTCAGAGACCCACTCATGCAGCAAATTCTTTGCCCGGGCCCACCCGGGGAGCGGGGCCGGCTGAGAAACGATTCAAGCCGCATTCAAGACCAACCAAGTATGTAAATTATTCAAAGCAGCATAAAAATATGCCGATCTACTCCGATCCCTCTGCTATGTAGCCCTCTTTTCCCGGACATAGCCAAGGTGGTACGCCATGTGCTAAGGAGAATGCTTGTCCCCACGCCCAATGTCTGTTCTTCCGTGCTTCAAGTACTTGTTCTCACCTATGCCCTGTTTGCGCGCTGCTCACACCATACTTCTTACGCTCCTGCCGTTTCTGGCCCAGGCCCAGACGCAATCGGCGCTCCACCCCGCGAGCGATGACGCCAGCCGGATCGCGGAAATCAGCTGGGTTCTATTTATCGGCTCCGCCGTGATCTTCTTGCTGGTCATCAGCGTGCTGGCGCTGGCGCTGTATGGCCCTCACCGCATCCGCGACCCGTTAAGCCAGCGTACGCTGATCCTCGGCGCAGGCATCGCTTTCCCGATAGTGGTGTTAAGCGCGCTGCTCGTGTATTCCCTGGACGTCAAAACTTCTGCCTTCACAGACACGCCACCTGCCGTGCGCATCGAAGTTACCGGCGAGATGTGGTGGTGGCGGGTGCGCTATCTGGATCAGGACGGCCAATTGATGTTTGAAACGGCAAACGACATCCATATTCCAGCCGGGCTGCCGGTTGAATTCCTGCTGAAGTCCGACAACGTGATCCACAGCTTCTGGGTTCCGAACCTGGCAGGCAAGCTCGATATGATTCCGGGCCGCGTGAATAGCCTGCGCGTGCAAGCCAACGAGCCGGGTCTGTTCCGTGGTCAATGCGCTGAATACTGCGGCGCCCAGCATGCCAAGATGATGTTCCATGTCCATGTGCTTCGGCCCGCTGACTTCCAGGCGTGGCTTGAGGCGCAGCAACAACCCGCAATAGAACCGACGGACGCCTTCCTGCTCGCTGGCAAAGCTATCGTCATGCAGGCCTGCGTCCAGTGCCATGCCATCCGGGGAACCGAGGCGAACGGCGCCCTTGGTCCAGACCTGACTCACATCGGCAGCCGTACATCGCTGGGTGCGGGGGTCTTGCATAACAGCCTTGGGGCCCTGGCGGGCTGGACAGTAGACAGTCAACAGATCAAACCAGGCAACCATATGCCGTCCTTTGACCAGTGGACCGGTCAAGAATTACGCGCGGTCGCGCACTATCTGGATAGTCTCAAATGATGCAGGCAACCTCATCAGGCCCAGTCGTAAAGCCGCCGCCACTACCGAACAGGCTTCCACGCCCGGCAGACGAAGAACGAATCCTGCGTCGAGTCTGGCAACGCCCCCAAGGCTGGCGTGTGCTGACGGTCGTAAACAACACTCACGTGGGCCTGCTCTATATCGGCACGGCGTTTCTGTTCTTTCTGCTGGCCGGCGTATTGGCGCTGCTGATGCGCAGCCAGTTGGCGGTGCCCGACAACGACTTGATTGGCCACGAGCTCTACAACCAGCTGTTCACCATGCACGGTACGGTCATGATGTTTCTCTTTGCCGTGCCGGCCGTAGAAGCAATCGCCATGCTTCTTCTGCCCAACATGCTGGGCGCCCGCGACCTGCCCTTTCCCAGGCTGTCCGCTTATGCCTACTGGGCCTATGCCGTTGGCGGCCTTGTATTCTTCTGCAGCATCTTCGTCGGGTTGGCGCCCGAAGGGGGGTGGTTCATGTACCCTCCGCTGACGAGCTCGACCTATTCACCGGCGCTGAATGCCGATCTTTGGCTGCTGGGCATTGGCTTTATAGAAATATCAGCGATCGCCGGGGCCATCGAGCTGGCCATGGGCATTCTACGCACCCGCGCCCCAGGCATGACATTGGACAAAATGCCGATTTTTGCCTGGGTGATGCTGGTATTTTCGGGCATGGTGATCATCGCCTTCCCCGCCGTCATCATTGCCACCGCGCTATTAGAGCTCGAACGCGCCTTCGGCATGCCGTTTTTCATCACAGAAAAAGGCGGGGACCCACTGCTGTGGCAGCATTTGTTCTGGTTCTTTGGCCATCCCGAGGTCTATATTATCTTCCTCCCTGGCGCGGGGATGGTGTCGATGATTGTTCCGGCCATGACGCGGGTGCCGCTGGTCGGCTACAGGCTGGTGGTGCTGGCGGTGGCGGCGACCGGATTCCTGAGTTTCGGGCTGTGGGTGCACCACATGTTCGCCACCGGGATTCCCATGCTTTCGCTAAGCTTTGCATCGGCGGCCAGCATGGCGGTGTCTGTACCAACAGGCATACAAATATTTGCCTGGATCGCCACCATTGCTGCCGCAAGCCAATTGCGCCCGGTGAAAACGCCCATGCTGTTCATCCTGGGGTTCTTCTTTATATTTGTGCTCGGCGGGCTTACAGGTGTCATGGTCGCGGTGATCCCATTCGACCTTCAGGCGCATGACTCGTACTTCATCGTTGCCCATCTTCATTATGTGCTCTTTGGCGGCATGGTGTTTCCGCTGTTTGCCGCATTCTATTATTGGACCCCCTTCGTAAGCGCGCGTGCCTTATCCGAGCGCCTGGGCCGTTGGTCGTTCTGGTTAATGTTCATCGGCTTTAACGTCAGCTTCTTCCCCATGCACCTGACCGGCCTAGCGGGCATGCCCCGACGTGTGTATACCTATGCGGACAGCTACGGATGGGGAACACTCAACATGGTCTCGACGGTAGGCGCCTATATGATTGCCGCCGGAGTCCTGGTGTTTCTTGTCGACCTGGCGCTGAATTTTCGCCCAAACACCGAGAAGAACGCAGGCAACATCTGGCGTGCAGGCACCCTGGAATGGTTGCCCACCAGCTCGTTCGGCGCCCGCAGCACCCCTTTTGTAAATAGCCGGGAACCTCTTTGGGACCAGCCAGATCTGGCTGCCGATGTCGAAGCTGGACGCTATTACCTTCCCAATGCGCCGACCGGGCGGCGTTCCACCATTGTGACAAGCGCCGTCGAGGCCCACCCCCAGTACTTGCTGGAATTGCCCGGGCCAGGCTGGACGCCCTTGCTGGCTGCGATCGGTACGGCCGGCTTCTTCCTGCTCTTGACCTTCAAGCTTGAAGCACTGGCAGGTGTGTTTGGCCTGCTCGCCTTGGTGATGATATGGCGCTGGCTCTGGAACGCCGATGCCAAACCCAGTCGCACGTCAGTCGACATCGGCGGCGGCATACGGCTGCCTGTATCGTGTACTGGCCCCATTTCGCACTCCTGGTGGGCCATGATCATGCTGCTGATCGTCTGCGCGAGTATTTTTGGGTCGCTGCTGTTTGCTTACTTATTCCTATGGACGACGTCGCCGGGCATTTGGCCTGATGCCCAACAACTGCCTCCGCTGATGCTGCCGCTTGTCGACGCATGTCTGCTTATCGGCAGCAGCGCCTCAGTAATCTGGGCGGGGTGTCAGCTAAGGAAGGCCAAACAGGCGGGGCTTCGCCTGGGCCTGCCAATCGCCCTTTTGTTGCTGATCACGGCCATCGGCCTTGAGGTGTATGGGCAATGGCAAACTGGCCTGCGCCCGCAAGATAGCGCCTATGCCGCATCCGTATATGCCATGCTGGGGCTACAAGGCGTCTTCGCGATGGTGACATGCTATATGGCCTTGTTTACCGTGGCTCGCTCAGCGGCGGGAAGGCTATCGCAGGCACAACGTGTCTGCTACGACAACACCATGCTCTTCTGGCACTATGCCGTGGCCCAGGGTTTGTTCGCCTTGGGGATCATCCACGGCTTTCCACGCTTGACGGGATGAACCTTATGTCTGGCAGCTTCGCGCGTTCGTTCTTGCCTGTACTGGCCGGCCCTTTGATTTGGGCCCTGCACTTTGTGTTTATCTATGCTGTACATGGCGTGCTCTGCGCACGCCCAGACCTGCAAGGGCCGTTGTATGCGACCCTGTATTTTTGGGTGCTGGTAGCGGCAAGCGCGTTGGCATTAGTCGCCATGGCAGCCATCTACCTGCGTTTGCGGGCGGCGTTACGCACAAGCAGCACGTCTGTCTTCTTGCTGTGGCTGGCCGGCGCGCTAAGCCTGCTTTCGGCCTTAGCCATCGTTTGGGAAACCATTCCGGTGCTGTGGCTGCCTGTCTGTGATTATCTCGGCGCTGCGTAAGCAGAACAACTTAACCAGAACGATCCTGCAATTCGGTCACGCCTTGCTTCTTCGCGCACTGAGCGCAACAAAATATCCTGCCTTCGTCCTCAACCCCGTGCCCAATGATGGGAACACCGCAATTACCCGGGCACACACTTTGCTTCGTGTTAGCCCCAAATCGCATTCTTTTAGGTGAACGACCATGGAACGAAAGCAGAAACCCGCCAACCCACCAAAACAGAACCCCGAAGCAGGCAATGCTACAGAACCTCAACGGAAGGAGCCTGCCAGCCCGGGACAGTATCGGTCGGGAATAGACCAGCCGGGCGCTCCGAGCAAGAAAAACCCGGGCCATGCCAACCCCGCCCATAACACTCCGGGCGACACCCGCCAAGACAAACCAGGACAACAAGAACATCCACAGCCCGGCCAGGGCCGGTCGCAGAGCTATCCCGGGATTGAGGGGCGCAAAACGCGGCAACTGAAAGAGAACACGAAACCACCCACCGACGGCAGCGCCGACAAACACCCTGAAACGCTACACCCGAAGCAAGATTCCACAGCCAAGCGATGACGACGCTGCCGATTCCAACGGGTTCACCGAGGGCTTCCACACCAAGATGGAGATGCTCTCACGTCGGGCGTATGGATTTAGAAACTTTGAAAATTACCGCCTGAGGGTCTTGGCCCAATGCGGTTGGAATGGTGTAATTAACCGAGTGTAATGAGTGCCCTGATCCCCCGAAAATGGGGAAGAGCCTTAACCGAGTGTAATGAGTGCCCTGATCCCCCGAAAATGGGGAAGAGCCGCCGTATAAAGCAGGAACAAGAAAATAAAAAGCCCTTTAAAATCAAGGGCTTAGTATGAAACCTGGCGGACGGAGGGGGATTCGAACCCCCGATACGCTATTCACGTATACACGCTTTCCAGGCGTGCGCCTTCAACCACTCGGCCACCCGTCCTAACCGCTTTCATTCTACAAAGCGAAGTCCGCCATTCTAACAGATATGGCGAAACGGTGGACAGGCCATATATTTCGATTCTAGCCTTCGCCGATTTAACCGGCCGCTGCCGCCCACTTGATCAGGAATTCTCTTTTTTGCATGCCATTCTCCTTACGAGGCGCCGCGATTCCATGCTCTTGGCATCGCCGCGATGTGTTATCGGGGCGATATGTTATTTCTCACGAGGCCGGTATTGAGGCATCTCTTTGAGTCTTTCTTTCGTATAGCCTTGCAACATCAATTTGTCGCCACCAGCGTTTACGTTCTTAGAATCGATGGCCACGTTGTGCTCGCCCATGCCGATGAACCCACCTACGCCTATCACGTAATAGGTGGCATGCCCGTCTGATGAAAGTATGACATCGTTGATATCGCCAATCTTCTCGTCTTGGCTGTTATAGACTGCTTTACCCATCAGGCTGTCCTTGACGCTCAGGCCGCTGATTGCAGCGCCGGGCATGGCTGTGTCAGCCGAGCCGGAGGCAGAACTACCGGGCGTTGTCGATGATGCGGCTCCGGTTTGCGAGGTTTCCGAACCAGGCGTGGTTTGCGTCGTACCCGCCTTCGGGGTGGTCTGGCCGGAAGCAGGAGCATCCTGGGAAGCCCCAGACTTTCCATTCGCGAAAGGTTGTGTCGACGGCGACGCATCCGACTTGCTTTCAGTGGTTCCTTGGCTGGCGGTCTGAGCATACGCCGTCTGGGCAAACATCATGGGAAGGGTAATTGCACTGGCTAAAAGAAACTTCTTCATCTGGACTCTCCTATTTGTGACCCCAACGGTCCTGTCCCAACAAGCAACTCGCGTTCCCGGTCAGCCTCCCCATTCGGGCATGCCGCTTGCAGCGCCAGTCAATCAATTTGCCCTGCGAGCGCCATAATGAAACTTAATGCTGTCCACCCAACCGCCAAGGCGGAACGGATCGTAGTGGCCTACCCGTGCGGGGCCGACGACCCTCCGCATCAAATGGCATCACATGCCAGCCTTGGTCGCAAGCTGGCCAAGCTGCTTCAGTCCCCATTCATTGATAGCTACGATCCGAAGCAGTACCCGGGCATGGAAGGTATTTACTACATTCCTTCGGAAACATTGGTTGGCGGCGACCGAGCGGATCCGCACGGCTCCATGCTGGTCGTGAGAAGTGTCTCAGACCTTTTCGGCGGAGTGGCGCCCCATCCATTCGTTGCCACAAAGGCCATTACGCACCCATTGCTGCACCCGGCCGCCCAAGCTCCAACAGGTTGGTCGACACAGTTTGGTCTTGCCGCAAAAGACGCCGTCCTGAACGGCACAACGGCATTTACCGCCGAAGATGCGCTAAACGCCGGTAAAGAGCTGCTGCGCAACGGCGCACTGCGCGTCAAGGCTGTCAATGGCACCGGGGGACGAGGACAGCGCACGGTACGTAATCTGGGCGCCTTGGCGGAAGCGATCGAGCAGTATGGCGACAAGTTACCGGTCGTGGGCCTGGTTCTGGAAGAACATTTGGACGATGTGGAAACCTATAGCGTGGGACAAGTGCAGGTAGGGGATCTTTTGATTTCCTATGTTGGTACGCAGGAGCTGACCCCCGACAATTCCGGTGTTCCAGTCTATGGCGGTTCCGTATTGCGGCTTGTCAGGGGTCGCTGGAACGCTCTGTTGGAACACGCATGCTCGGCAGCAGAGTTTGAAGCCGTGCGACTGGCCTGCATCTATGACGAGGCCGCTTTTCGCTGCTTCCCCACCCTCTACGCCTCGCGACGAAACTACGACGTTGCGCGGGGACTGAACGGCGCGGGCAAGCCGCGTTGCGGCGTCCTGGAGCAATCCTGGCGAGCCGGCGGCGCCAGCTTTGCTGAGGCTTGTGCCCTGGAGTTCTTCGATGCCGAGCCCGAAGCGCAAACCGTGCGCGCGTTCACTGCGGAGCGATACGGTCGCGGCCAGCAGGTTCCTTCGACAGCACAGCTTGTTTTTCAGGACGATGACCCCGCAGTCGGATTCATTACCAAATACGGTGGACTATCAGCCTATGGTCACGACACTTAGCGAACCCGTTCATATCGATGTCGAGTCCCAGAAAATCGCGGGCACCTTTCTCGTTCCCCGGAACAAAGTGCCGGGAATACTGTTTATTCATGGCTGGGGGGGCAGCCAGGCGTACGACCTGAAACGGGCAACCGGAATGGCGGGGCTGGGCTGTGTTTGCCTGACGTTCGATCTGCGAGGGCATAGCGAAACCCTGGCTCAGCAAATGAAGGTAACTCGGGAGGACAATCTGCGCGACGCGCTGGCAGCCTACGATTGTCTTATTGCCCACCCCTCGATCGATACCTCTGCCATTGCTGTGGTGGGAAGCAGCTACGGCGGTTACTTAGCCGCCATTCTGACCGAACTGAGGCCGGTTAAATGGCTTGCCTTGCATGCGCCGGCCCTCTATCAAGATACGGAATGGTTGCTCCCCAAGAAAGAGCTGAATCGAGAGGCGCTGACAACGTATCGTTCGTCAATGCGCTCGCCCTCTGACAACCGGGCGCTGGGAGCCTGCACAAAGTTCCGGGGCGATGTCCTGCTGGTGGAGGCTGAACACGACACCTATGTTCCGCATTCCACCATCATGAGCTACCGGGCCGCCTTGCCCAACGTGCATTCCATGACGCACCGCATCATCGACGGCGCGGACCATGCGCTCACCGACAAGGCGGCCCAGCAAGCTTATACATCGATACTTCTGGCCTGGACAACGGAAATGGTAATTGGCGCACGTGTGGGCGCCGGGCCATGAATAGACAGCTATGCCCATTAATTGACCGGATGCCCGACCAGTACGGCCACGGAAAACCCGGCGAGCAAGTCAGCCAGCGACAAAGAGCCATCAGGCCCAGCAAAATACCTGAATCCGGTAAAGATGTTGAACCATTCGGTCGAAAAGCAAGTACGCGGCAATACGATTTTTGTCTCTTTCCAGTAGTCGGCCGCGATAATCGGCCCAGGCCCATCAAGCATCGGTACGCCTGAGGCGCACAGGATAGGCGTCACGACCAGCACGCAAGAGCCCCGGAACTCCCTCAGGTAAGCCACCACCTGGCTCTCTGCGGCGCCTTCCACCTTCAAGACCAGGTAATTACCATCCTGAAATATCTGCCGTTCTTTCATGCGCAACGCCAGACATCGCCAAATAACATATTGTTTGATGCTCCCGCTACGCCAGTTGCTTAACAGGGCATTGATATCCACATTTGTCTTCAGCCGACCCAACGAGGTCTGCCGACCCTCGTAATCCACCGCACGCCGGTTGTCCGGATCGACCAGGCTGAAATCCCAGTATTCCGTTCCCTGGTACAAATCTGGCACGCCAGGCGATGTAAGCCGCAGCACGCATTGCGCCAAGCTATTGACCACCCCGGCGGGGGCTATTTCCTGGACGAACTGAAAGATATCCCGCCGGCTTCCAGATTGCCGCCCTACAAGAATCTCATGGATAAAGCGATTCATCCCCTCTTCCCGTCGTGTGTCAGGGCGAACCCAACTCGAACTCTGCTTGGCCTCTCTAAGCGCCTTGGTTTGCCACTCCATTATTCGTTGCGCATAGCGCTGCAAGCCATCGCCGTCAGCCAAGCTCAGATCCAGCGGCCAGGTTCCAACCAGTGTCTGCAAAAGCATGTAGCGTTCAGCTTGGTTGCCGGCCATTTCGTCGCTTGGGTAGCGGCCTCTGCTGGCATCCAGCCATTGGCGACTGAAGACAATCCAGCGCTCCGGTATCTGACTAAGGACGGCGAGACGGGCCCGTACGTCCTCGCCGCGCTTTTGATCGTGCGTCGCCGTCGCAAGCAGCGTCCGTTGTGCGTGTCGAGCACGCCACGCATTGCGCCGATGAAAGTCATCTATCGACATGGAAAACTGCCTGGGGTCCGAGCCGACCTCATTGCGAGAAAGCAACCGACCATAGCGATAGAGCAAGGTATCTTCAATCGACTTGGCGGCCAAAGGCGGTGTCAGTTGCTGGAAACCACGGATCAAATCCCGCTTCAGCTCTTCCCAGCGTGCATCCGATCCGCCGCTTGGCGCGGGCCCGTCCCCGGCAAGCCAGCCCGTGATGGCCTCGACAACAGCTTGCTGGATGTCGCCAGCGCCTGCCTGCCCGTGCGAACCACACTCGTGTGCGCTACTGCAATCGCATGCTTCTTGCTCGAGGTCCTGAAGCGCGCGCTGGCACACGTACGCAAGAAGTGCTGCATCCCCTGGGGCTGCGACAAGGTTCTCGACATACGTGCGGTAGACCGGAAATAACCGTATCACACGTTCCAGGCCACGCCTCAAGAATCGGTCGTCCACGGAAGAGACCCCCAGACCCGCTTGGCACAAGTCGTGCAGTGTTAACAGAAGGGCCCGGCTTTCTGCCGCAAAACTACGGCGAAGAAGAGTGTGCCGGATCCTTGATAACGTTCGATCCACCGAAGGATCAGCCGGCGACAGGCTGCGCCAATGTTCAGAGAGCGGCGTCTCGCCGAGCGGCGAGTGCATGACCGCCGCGACTTGATTCATGAAATCGTAGCCCGTTGTGCCATCAACGGCCCAACGCTCATCCAGAACTTCGTCCTGGCCCAGTATCTTCTCCACCACGAGCCACGGGCAGTCATGGCGTCGGTCTTCGGGCCGCTGTGTCGCGCCGGCGGCCAATGCGTCTCGAAGGCGACGGCAATAACCCAAAGGCTGGGCCAATCCGTCAACATGATCGACACGTACACCGTCAATAATGCCTTGTGCGAAAAGGCGCAATGGCAGGCGATGCACCGCATCGAAAACTTCGGCTTGCTCAACGCGCAAGGCGATCAGGTCGCCGATATCGAAAAAGCGACGCCAGTTGATGCACTTGCCTGCACAACGCCAATCGGCCAAACGGAAATGCTGCCGCCGCAGCAACTCATCCAAGCGGCTTCTTCCGGCGGGGGTGCCGGGATCGTAGAACGACACTACTTGCGCGTGTGTCATTCCTTCACCAAACTCGGTATTCAGGACCACGGGATAAATAACATTACCGACCCGCAGCACGGCGGCCTCACCGGAAAACTCCAGCTTTATTTCACCGCGCATCAGGTTGCGTCGCACGCTACCCGAAAGGAATGGCGCCAGCACCTTGCCTTGCAGGCCTCCAAAAGAACAATTCCAGTCGATGTCGAACCAGTGCGCGTACGTGCTGGAAAGACCGTGTTTCAAGACACTCCACCACCAAGAGTTCTCGGGGTGCGCCGCCATATGGTTGGGCACGATATCAATCACCAGCCCCATTCCGTGATGCCGCGCCTCATGACTCAGGCGACGCAACGCTTCTTCGCCGCCCAGCTCCGGACTTACAACGGCGTGGTCCACAACATCATAGCCATGAGTCGATCCCTGGCGTGCCCGAGTGACAGGTGATAGATACAAATGGCTGACGCCGAGCCCGGCATAATACGACACGCGAACCGCAGCATCCACCAGGGTAAAACCACCGTGCAACTGTAGCCGCGCAGTGGCCAGCGGGGCCGTCGTCATGGCGCATAGCGCGCGCGCCGTAGCGCCGCCAGGCTGGCACGCACGCCCTCTTGGTCAAATATGTGCTCGACGGCTATCGGTAAACGCTGAACCCAACTAGGGTAGGCAGGCGCAGTACATGCGCCGGATGCCGGAAGATTGGGTTGCGACGGTATGCCCAGGATATCCTCCATGGGAATCACGGCGAGCGGCGCCGGCGAGCTTGCCACAAATGCCAATACCGCTTCCAACGGGGGCGTCAAGCGCATATTCTCGGACGTTCTTTCCAGCACCAATCCCGCCTTGGCCAGCGCACGCCAAAGGGCCGACTTGTCCTGCTGACGCTTGGCCAGCATTTGATCGCCTTTCTCATCGCCAATCGAACCCACACGTCGGCCCAATTGGATATCGAACGCATTCCACCAGCCCACAATCGTCGGCAAATCGTGGGTGCTGCTCATGGCGACGGCGTGACTCGACCAGCGACGCGAGGGGGTATAAGCGGATTCATCTTTCTCGAACCAAAGCACGGAAGAGCCCATAATGCCTTTACTGGCCAGGCGCTCATTGAAGCCATCGGGCACCGTTCCCAGGTTCTCTCCAATAATCACCACGTTGCGTCGAGCGGCCTCCAGGACGAGCAAATTCAGCATGTCCTGGAACGGAAAGCGAAGATAGACTCCCTCGGACGGACTGGCCCCCTGGGGCACCAGCCACATTCGGGCCAGCCCCAGGATATGATCGATGCGCACACCCCCTGCGTGCGCCATGGTCGCTCGCAAAGTTTCAATAAAAGACGCATAGCCACGGCTTCGCAAGGCGCGGGGAGAAAACGCCGCCAAACCCCAGTCCTGGCCTTCGTCGTAGAGCAGATCAGGCGGTGCTCCCACGGACACGCCATCCAGAAAATCCGTCTGGTGACTCCAAACGTGGCTGCCACGGCCGTCAGCGCCGATAGCCAAGTCGGTAATCAGACCAATCGGAGCGCCGGCGGCACACATACGATGATGCGCCTGCCGCAAACCTTCGCTGGCAAGCCATTGCAAGAATACGTGAAACCCCACTTCCTTTTGCTGGTGTTCCGCAAATCGGCTCACACCAGGGCCGGCGAAGTCAAGATATGTCGCAGGCCAATCTTTCCACCCACTCGCTGCACCCAGCGAGCCAGCGTGGTGGGCATGCAGCGCCTCATAGTTGGCATGAGCTTGCAATGTAGGGCCGCCAGCGCGCCGAAACTCGAGAAATGATCGCCATAGTTTGTTCGGCGCAGCCGCCAGGAAACGCTCATACACCTGCCGCAGCACGTGCATTCTTGCCGGCGCCACGCTCGGCCAGTCAATCATTCCGTCACCGGCCGCCCTGGTCAGGAAGTCAGCGTCGTTACCGCCCAGCGCAGCCCGTACGGCATCGCCTCCCAGAACCATCGCTGGGTCCACATACAAGGCGTTCAGGAAGAGCCGGCTGGATGGCGCATACGGACTGTACCGCGAGGGGTCGGCGCTGAACATCGCATGAACCGGGCTGATCGCCAGCGCACTCGCACCGGCGCGCGCGGCGCGCCAGCCGAGTTCGGAAATGGCGCCATAGTCGCCGGCCGCGCCTATGGCGCCGCCAGTCCGGGAACGCTGCTCAGCCCCACCCAGGTTGGCGCTGAGAGACGTCTTAGCGCCCGAGCGCCACAGGCTGTACACCTGGGCGGCAAGTCCCCACGCACGGGGCACGGGCTGGCACATGATGTCAGCGACCGACGGACAACGAAGAGGCGCAACGGCCAGCGTCATCTCCATACCATCGATAAGAAGCTTATGGTAGCCGGCGGCATCCACGACAGGAATACGAACCTTGCCGTTACCGATCTGCTCGGCCGTGCCGCTGCGCTGCCCGCCCCCTTCAAGCTGCAAGCAGTATTTGGCGGAGCCTCGAAGACGAAACGTAATGGGCGTAGCGACATCCGTAACCAACATCTGCCCATCCGATACATAAGACTCGTTCGCGACCTTATGCATGCTGGCTCGCACATCGTCGTTCGAAAGACACGGCAGGTCCATGGCCTGCAACAAAGCTTGCAAGGTAGGCGGTTCGACGGCATGGCGGCGCCCATGGACATCTTCCCAACGACCAATCAATCCTGCCTGTTCCGCCAGCGAGGCAAGGCGTGCCTGATCACTATTTCTCATGGCGTCTCCTGGCGCAAAAGTCCGCGTCGGTCCGCAACAGAACCACCGTGCAAAACGGCGGCAGCCGCCCCTTGGCTAATTCGGCGCCGGCGTCGCCGCAGCTTTCGAATAGCAATTCAGGCCGCTCCAACCTGACCTCGAGCTCGGGCTCGCAGGTATATTCTTCGGGCCCCAGATTGATGTAGATGGTCAGCACAGCGCCGTTTCCAAGAATCCATTCCGCCTTTACAACCCGCGGCGCCAGCGCGCCCGCTCCACGACTGCGTGCGTCTTTCAAGTAGGGGGAAATATGCCTCGCGCGCAGAGCCAACAAATCTCGGTAATAGCTAAACCAGCATCTTGCCCACGCTGGATCGATCGGCGCCGATCCAGGCCTGGATAACTCCCACGCCTGCACATCGGTCGGGTCGGGACACGACCTTAGCTGGTTACCTGCCACGGCTTCAAAAGCCTCGAACTCTCGTTTGCGCCCCTCACGGGCCGCCGTTGCAAGCGCGGCATCGCCAAAATCAACAAAATAATGAAAAGGTGTTTTCAGGCCATACTCCTCGCCCATGAAAAGCATTGGGATGTGCGGAGACAGCAATTGAAGCGCAACAGCCGCTTTCAACAACTTGGGCTCCTCTTCGCACAGAGCAGCCAGCCGCTCCCCCAGGGCGCGGTTGCCTGTCTGATCATGGTTCTGCAGAAAGAAGACAAAGGCCGTTGGCGGTAAGCCTGAACTTGGCTCGCCCCGCTTCATGTCCGGCCGCCACCGACTGGCTTCGCCCTGGTAGATGAACCCTTCGGACAACGACTTGGCGAGCTTGCCGGCGGGATCGTCCGCATAATCGAGGTAGTAGCCCTGTCGCTCGCCCGTCAAAAGATGATGGACAACATGGTGCGCATCGTCATTCCATTGTGCATCGAAGCCGCTACGCAACAGCGTGGCGCAGTTCTTGTCGTTCTCCACGACCAGATGAATCCGTCTGTCGGGCTCGATCCGTTCACGAACAAAGGCGGCCATTTCGGTCAACCACCCGCAATCCCACATGGCATGCACTGCATCAATCCGCAGACCATCGAAACGATAGTCGCGCAACCAGTGCAAGGCATTCTCCGAAAAGTAGCTACGCACCGCCGGTTCACGAAAGTCGATGGCCGCCCCCCACGGGGTGTCGACATCATGACGAAAGAAGCCGGACGCGTATAACGGCAGATAATTACCCTCTGGGCCGAAATGGTTGTACACGACGTCAAGAAACACCATCAGGCCCAGCCCATGCGCCGCATCGATAAGCCGCTTCAAATCGTCAGGCCTGCCATAGGACGCATCGGGCGCATAAGGTAAGACGCCGTCATAACCCCAGTTGCGCTCGCCCGGGAAGTCCGCCACCGGCATCAGTTCTATTGCGGTGACTCCCAGCTGCGCCAGCTGCGGCAAGCTCTCCATCAAGCGCGTGAACCCACCGGCCAAGCCACAGTGCACTTCGTACAACACGACGTGTTCCCAGGTTCGGCCGGACCAGTCGTTGTGCTCCCATGGATAGGCCTGCATATCGATGACCACGCTGGCGCCATGCACATCATCCTCCTGCTGGCGCGAGGCGGGGTCGGGCACCATTTGGCCCGAAGGCAATCGATAGCGATAGCGCGCACCCGCCTCGCAAGGCACCGTCAGTTCGTAGAACCCGCCTTCCACCGCCACCATCGGAACCGGCTTGCATTCTTCCAGCACAAGGTGGAGCTGCATGACGTCAGGCGCCCAGATGCGAAAGCGCACCGCGCCATTCGGCAAAAGCAACGCGCCGGATTGACCGAGACGACCCACGTTGGCCGGTGCTCGACATGGCTGGAGC
The DNA here is from genome assembly GCA_044464765.1 of Pusillimonas sp. GTDB lineage: Bacteria > Pseudomonadota > Gammaproteobacteria > Burkholderiales > Burkholderiaceae_B > JBIQKZ01. The sequence goes on along the minus strand of JBIQKZ010000007.1, from coordinate 104,564 downwards.
GCCGTCATGATGACTCTCCGTCAGTCAACAGCAGGACCGCGTATGCAGGTACTGCAATCGAGGGGGCTCTAAGGGGTGTCTTGGCTTCCTGCGGCGCGGCCGAATTGAAGGTGCGCATCCAACGGCCTGGATGCGGCGGCAACTGGAACACGATGTCGTCGGCACTGGCATTCAGGATCAGGAAGGTCATGTCGGTTCCCCCCTTTGCAAGCCCGACGGCCCGCCTGAGCGCCAGCGCCCGGCCTTCGGCAAAGCCCCATGCAGCGTCATCCATCGGGTTGCCGTCGACATCGTACCAAGCCTCCCTGCTGACTCCGGGAACGACCTCTTGCCGCTCGTCCTCGAAGCGGCCCGGACGCAAAGATGGATGAGCACGACGCAATCGGGCGAGGCGTGCCACGAAGGAAGTCAACTGCGCCCCTCGCGGCCGTACCGCCTCATCCCAGTTCAACCAGGACAGGCTGTTGTCCTGGCAATACGCATTGTTGTTGCCCTGCTGGCTATTTCCAAACTCGTCGCCCGCCAAAAGCATGGGCGTGCCACTGGAGAACATGACGGTGCTGAGCATGGCCCGCAGAACACGATCGCGCTGCGCGTCGATTGCCTTATTGTCGGAAGAACCTTCGACACCCCAGTTGGCGCTGAAGTTCTCGCTGTGGCCGTCCTGGTTCTCGTCGCCATTGGCATCATTGTGCTTGTCGGCATAGCGCGTCACATCCGCTGCGGTGAATCCATCGTGCGAGGCCAGGTAATTGATGGAGGCCCATGGTCTCCGATGGCGCCGATCGAACAATCCAGGCGAGCCGGTCAGGCTGCCGGCCAGGCCACCCCGTTGACCCGGATCGCCGCGCCAGAACTGACGCACACAGTCGCGATACTGATCATTCCACTCGGCCATCCCCGGCGGATGATTGCCCAACTGATAACCGCCCGGGCCCACGTCCCACGGCTCGGAGATCAGCTTCAGTTGCGAAAGCTCCGGATCCTGCAAAATGGCGTCGAAAAATCCCGACCCTGGATCGAAACCGGTGCCTTCTCGTCCCAGAGTCACGCCCAGGTCAAAGCGAAACCCGTCGATCTGATAGCTTGTCGCCCAGTACCGCAGGGAATCCATAACCATTTGAAGCACACGCGGGTGAGATAAGTTAACGGTGTTTCCGCAACCCGTATCGTTGACGTAGTAGCGCTCGTCACCTGGTATCAACCGATAGTAACTGGCATTGTCCAGACCTCGCCAGGACAGCGTCGGGCCTAGCTCATTGCCCTCGGCCGTATGGTTGTAGACCACGTCCAGCAACACTTCTATGCCGGCCGCGTGCAAGCGGCGAATCGCCTTGCGCAGATCGTCGGAAGCGCCGCTTTCAAGGTAGCCGACCTCGGGCGAGAAGTAAGCCAAGGTGTTATAGCCCCAATAATTGCGCAACCCACGGGACACAAGGAACTGATCCTGCAAGAACGCCTGTACCGGCAGCAACTCAATTGCGGTGACGCCCAGTCGGTGCAAATGCTCGACGAACTTTTCGTCAGCAAGCGCGGCACAGGTTCCTCGCACGCTTGGCGGCAAATCCCCGCGCTCCATGGAAACGCCTTTAAGATGCGCTTCATAGATGATGGTCTGGGCCCAGGGTATGTCAGGCTTTCGATGGCTGCCCCAATTGAATCGGTCGTCGACCACCACGCTTTTGGGCATGTACGTAGCACTATCCCGCCGATCGAAACTCAGGTCGGCACGTGAATGGTTCATCCGATAGCCGAAAAGCGCATCCGCCCAACGCAACGCGCCCTTCAATTGACGCGCATAGGGATCAATCAGCAATTTATGCGGATTGAAGCGATGGCCGTTCTTTGGGTCGTAAGGACCATGCGCACGATAGCCATACACCAGCCCGGAGCCTGTATCGGGCAGGTATCCATGCCAGATTTCGTCAGTGCACTCGCGCAGCGCCAGACGCTTCAGCTCCTTGCGCCCATCCCGGTCATAAAGACACAGTTCTATCTGCGCCGCATTGGCGGAGAACACGGCAAAATTCACACCCAGCCCATCACTGGTGGCCCCCAAGGGGTACGGGAGGCCAGGCTCGAGTCTGTCGGGCAGGTCTTGGCGCACGTCAGCTCCTTGCCAGAGTCAATAGCAACGTGGATAACGGGGGTAGGGTCAGCGATAAAGACTGTGGCTTGCCATGGAATGCGATACGTTCCGTCGCTATGGAGCCGCCATTCCCCGCATTACTGCCGCCATAAACCGAGGAATCGGTATTGATCCGTTCAGTCCAGCTACCGTCATACGGCACACCGACCCGGTAGCCATGGCGCGGAACAGGCGTCATATTGCAGATCGCCAACATGCTCGCAGCCTCGCCGTGACGCAAGAATGCGAACACGCTATTGCTACTGTCGTCTCCGATCAGCCATTCAAAACCCGCTGGGGAATGGTCATCTGCGTGGAGCGCCGGCTCGTTGACATACAAGGTGTTCAGATCCCGCACCAGGGTCTGCACGCCGCCGTGCGCGGGATCGGCCAGCGAACCCCAATCAAGCGCCGCATCGTGTTCCCATTCATGCGATTGTGCAAACTCCGACCCCATGAAAAGCAGCTTCTTACCTGGATGAGCCCACATGAAACCGTAATACGCCCGCAGATTTGCGAAGCGTTGCCAGCGATCGCCCGGCATTTTCTGCAGCAGCGAGCCTTTCCCATGGACGACTTCATCGTGTGACAGCGCAAGAATAAAGTTCTCGGACCAGGCATACACCAGACCAAAGGTAATATCGTCGTGCGAGAAGCGACGGTGGACGGGATCGCGACGCATATACCTTAGCGTGTCGTTCATCCAGCCCATATTCCACTTGTAGCTAAAGCCCAGGCCACCCACCTCGGCAGGCGCCGTGACCCCTGGCCACGACGTGGACTCTTCAGCAATCATCAGCACCCCGGGGTAATCGCGCGTCATGGACGCATTCAGGTCCTGAAGAAATTCTTTCGCTTCCAGGTTCTCGCGCCCCCCATGCTTGTTAGGCACCCAGTCCCCTGCTTTGCGGCTGTAGTCCAGGTACAGCATGGACGCCACCGCATCGACCCGCAAACCATCGACGTGGAAGCGATCGATCCACTCGCGGGCGCTAGCCGTTAGGAAATTTCGCACCTCGTTACGGCCCACGTTATAGATCAAGGTATCCCAGTCGGGATGCCAACCCAGCCGCGGATCCTCGTGCTCGTAAAGCGCCGTCCCATCGAACCGCGCGAGCCCATGCGGATCAGTAGGAAAATGCGCCGGCACCCAGTCAAGAATCACCCCAAGACCCGCGTTGTGGCAATCATCGACAAAGCGGGCAAAGTCGCTCGGCGTCCCCCATCTGGCCGTGGGCGCGAACATGCCCAGCGGCTGGTACCCCCAGGATCCGCCGAATGGATGCTCGGTAATGGGCAGCAACTCCAGATGCGTAAAGCCCATGGCGCAGGCGTAGTCGATCAATCGGGGGCCCACCTGATTCCAAACACTCTCCTGCGGAGTACCGTCCATCCAGGAGCCCATATGTACTTCGTAGATGGACAAGGGCTTGTTGGTTCCCTGCCGTTCTTGGCGACCTGCGATCCAGCCCTGGTCGGTCCAGGTAAACTTTTCCGGCGCGGCAACGATGGACGCGCTGGCCGGAGGCCGCTCGGTACGACGTGCCAGCGGGTCGGCCTTCAGCGGCAATAAGCCGCCCTTGCCGTCATGCAGCTCGAACTTGTACAGGGAGCCCGCGGCCACACCGGGTATGAAGGTTTCCCAGACGCCCGCTTCACGACGCAGCCTCATCGGGTGCCGCCCCCCATCCCACGCGTTGAAATCCCCCACCACAGACACCTGCGTTGCATTGGGCGCCCATACCGCAAAACGGACCCCCGGCACGCCCGCACGGTCCAGCGCATGGGCGCCAAGGCAATCGGCAAGCTGCTTATGTCGGCCTTCGGCGATCAAGTGCAAGTCCAGTTCGCCCAACAACGATTCGGACCGAACCGCCCGTGAATCATTGGTTGGAATGTCGGCAACGCGTGTCATGCTGTATGGTCCTCCACTGTTCTTCCATCCCCTGCAAGAAGGTTCCTTGCAACTTCCATCAGCCCGGCAAGAGGTATCCGGACCCAGTCGGGCCGATGTGCAGCTTCGTATACAACTTCATAAGCAGCCTTTTCTATCAATGCCAGCTCCAACAAAGCGTGTTCCGCGACGCCCCGGGCGGCCGAGGCGCCGACTACCGCCTCATCGTTTCCGTCGCGCGAGTCATTACGCTGCTCTTTAGTCGCCGACGCATAGCCCGCCAGAAAGGCGGCTGACGCGCCAGAGCGAAACTGCTCTGCCAACGTCATCTCGCGCTCTTGCTCGACGGGCGTCGCATCAGGACGCCTGAACGCGGCACTCGCGTAATCAATGGACCGAAGCAGGCCCGCGACATCGCGCCACGGCGTCGCCTTCGCCCGTCTTTCCTGCAATGAGCGCGCGGGCTCTCCTTCGAAATCCACGAGGTAGACATCGCTTTGCGCCACCAGGACCTGCCCCAGATGAAAATCGCCGTGGATGCGCGAAAGCGTGCTGCCTACCAGATACGTCGACTGTTGCTTCAGGTGCGCCATCAGGGCTTTACGGATGCTTTTCAGCTCTCGACGCAGGTCTGCAACCGGCGTGCCCAAAACACCCGGCAAGCCGTCAAGCGCTTTGATGGCCCGGTGTAGATCGTCGCCAATGGATCTGGACCACCGGCTTGCGTCCTTGGCATTCGCAATCTCCGGCTGGAAAGCGGCATCGTCGCTCGGCCTGGCCAGCACAGCATGCAACTGGGCAAGCCGCATGCCCAAAGTTTCCAGCAGTTTGTTATAGCCGGCCAATTCGTCTGCGTAGTTCTCCGGCGTAGCAATCAGCCCATTATTCTGTTGCAGTCGACTCAAGTAATCGGCCGTCCATCTCCAGGCATCGCCCTGATTGGTCACGAAGGCGCTTAATACGGCCAGTGTCCGCGCGACGCCGTCATCAGCAGACACGACGAGTTCGCCAAGCAAGGGAACCGCATGCGCGTAACCGGCGCGTGTCAGGTGGCGCGTCATTTCCGCTTCTGGATGAGGGCCATCAAGTACATTCCGCAGCAGCTTAAGGACCACCTGGCTGCCCACAACGGCGGAACTATTGGACTGCTCGCCGTGCAACCAATCCACCGTCAGTTCGTCGGGCCAATCAACGTCGGCCAGGCCAGGTTCAGGCTGGAACCGCAGTCGAAACCGAGCCGAGGCATGGCCGGCTTCTATTTGGGTTCCCTCCTGAAAGCTCCTGACCATCGCCTGGGCAAACTCCGGCACGCCTATGGCGTCTGCCAGCACGCCCAATGCCGGGCCCCGACGCAGTCGAGCCAATGCGTAGGACTGAACCGGTGCAGGGGCCGGATCCGCCCAGACGGCATATAACGGCACGAAGCACCGTCCCTTCACGCCTTGCGCATACTTCACCTCAAACTCAGCCAGATACACATCGGGTTGATCGGGTAGGAGGGCGCTGTAAACCATGGTCGTCGAGGCGACTTTGGCGCCCTGCGCGAACCACCGCTGGCGCTGCAGATACATGGGCATCACCACATCGCGCAGGGCTTTATCCGACGATTCATGCAACAGCAACTGGTTCTGACCGGCGGCCCGGGTGCTTAGCACCAGCGTGGCATGATCCGGCACCTGCTCGGGAAGCGGCGCATGCCAGTCGGGCGCCGCCGCCACCAGGCTCAGCTCGAACCAGTAAAAGCCATAAGGCGGCAAAGTCAACAGATACGGTAGTTCGCCGATGGGAGGGAAAGACGTTCCGCCCAGCAACTCAATCGGCACACGGCCCGACATAACCGCCAGGTCGAGTTCCACAGGCTGCGACGCATTGGACAGGTTCGCGACACACAGCAGCCCCTCGCCCTCGTACTCACGCAAATATGCGAGTATTTTGCGGTTGCCCGGATACAAGAACCGCAGCGTTCCACGTCCAAACACTCGGGATTGCTGGCGCTTTGCCAACATCCTGCGCGTCCAGTTCAACAAGGAATGCGCATTGCGCTGCTGAGCTTCGACATTAATCGTTTCATAGCCATATAAGGGCCCCATCAAGGCCGGGAGCGTGAGCCGCTCGGGGTCGGCGCGCGAGAAGCCGCCGTTGCGGTCGGGCGACCATTGCATGGGAGTACGCACGCCATCACGGTCGCCCAGGTGAATGTTGTCCCCCATGCCGATCTCATCACCGTAATACAGGACCGGGGTACCCGGCATGGACAGCAGCAGGCTGTTCATAAGTTCAATACGGCGCCGATCCCGCTCCAGCAAGGGAGCCAGGCGCCGTCGTATCCCAAGATTGATCCGGGCGCGCGGATCAGCGGCATACTCTTCCCACAGGTAATCGCGTTCCCGGCTGGTGACCATCTCGAGTGTCAGCTCGTCGTGATTGCGCAGAAAGATCGCCCACTGACAGCTCTCGGGGATATCGGGTGTCTGCGACAGAATATCCGTAATGGGAAACCTATCCGCCTGGGCGATTGCCATATACATCCGCGGCATCAGGGGAAAGTGAAAGGCCATGTGGCACTCATCCCCTTGGCCGTAGTATTCCTGTGCGTCTTCGGGCCACTGATTCGCTTCCGCAAGCAGCATGCGACCCGGATACTCGTCGTCAATCACCCTCCGAATGCGCTTCACGATATCGTGGGTTTCGGGCAGGTTCTCGTTATTGCTTCCTTCCCTTTCCACGAGATAGGGCAAGGCGTCCAGGCGCAGCCCATCGACACCCATGTCGAGCCAGAAACGCATGGCGGACATCACCGCGTCGAAGACACGGGGATTATCGAAATTCAGATCCGGCTGATGCGAATAGAAACGATGCCAGAAATAGGCGCCGGCCACCGGATCCCACGTCCAGTTCGATTTCTCGGTATCGCAAAAGATAATGCGCGTTCCGGCATACGCCTGGTCGCTGTCGGACCACACATAGAAATCGCGCGCCACCGACCCCCGCCGAGCCTTGCGCGCCCGCTCAAACCATGGGTGCCGATCGGACGTATGATTGATCACCAACTCGGTAATCACGCGTAGACTGCGGGCATGCGCCGCCCGTATGAACGTCCTGACGTTGGACAGGCTTCCGTATTCAGGATGCACATTGCGGTAATCGGCAATATCATAGCCGTCGTCCAGGCGTGCCAGCCTGTGCATCATGGCCGGCCGGGTGAATGCCTCGGAAAGAAACACTGTCTCCGGATGCCGAGCCTGCACGTCGGCGATCAGCCATTGCCAGAAAGGCAGTGGCTTGGTATGCGGGTTGTCGACGCGAAAGGTCCGTACGCCCTGCGCTATCCAGAAAAGCACGATATCGCGCAACCGGCGCCACAAGGCAAGCCGTTGCCTGGCGCTAGCCCGCTCGCTATAGAAGTCGGGGTTGACGATATCTTCGTACCGTTTGGGCGGGTTCTCGGCATATTGGACGGTGCCGTCCGGACGCCACTCGAACCATTCCGGGTGCTCGATCAGCCATGGATGGTCCGGCGAACACTGAACCGCGAAATCCAACGCAACTTCAATACCATGGTCGGCGGCGCAACGTACAAGCCGCTGAAAATCCTCCAACGTCCCCAATTGCGGATGCACAGCATCGTGGCCGCCTCGAGGCGACCCGATCGCATAAGGGCTGCCGGGATCATCCACATCCGCATTAATGGCATTGTTCCTGCCTTTTCGATGGGTCCTCCCAATCGGATGAATCGGCGGGAAATAGAGAACATCGAACCCCATAGCCTGAATTGCCGGGAGACGCACAATCACGTCGTTGAAGGTTCCGTGCACTCCAGGTGTTGCCCCGCAAGAACGGGGGAAAAGCTCATACCAACTGGCGAACGCTGCCTGGCGCGGCTCAACGCGCAGTGGCAGAATCAAAGGATACGTTGTTTCGAAGCGTTCTGCGCGCCACGCGCGGATGGTGTAGTGGTGGGCGCCGAGCTGGGAGGGCCGGAACTGCGCCTGCCAACGGTCATTTCCCAACGCAGTCAGGGGCTCTTCATGCCATTTGGAAGCTCCTTCTTCACGCCACAGCAGCCTCGCCGACACGGGCGCATGGCCATCCGAGAATATGGTGGCTCGCACCTGCACCGTGTCGCCCAAGCTGTATCGAGCAGGATAGAGCCCGCCATCAACCGAGGGCGCGACACTCTCGATGGCAATGCGCGGAGCATGCAAGGCTTGCTTCAATTCACGACTGCCAAGGCCCGTGCCGGCAGCGGTCGACGGGCTGACCGCCTTCATAACCATTGCGCGCAGCACAGAGGCGTTCATATCACGCTACCGAAGCCGAGTCCGGGAAGCCCAAGGCATCAGACCGTGAACGACGGGCAGCCGCCACCCGACGGCGGCCTTTGCCGGCAATGCGCTGCCCCGTGCTCAGAGGCGCCAGCACGTCAATCGACGCCATTGCCTTGCCCGGCAAGACGGCATCCGTTTCAAGCTCCTTGCATACGATGGGCTTAGGCACGAGCAATGGTCGGCATAAAGTTCGATAGGTGTCGATATACGAGGGAGCCGTCCTGGCCCAGCCAAAGTCCACCCGCATGGCATTGCGCTGCATGGCGGCCCACACATCCGGCCGGCCGCGCAACGCCATGGCCCGATCAATCGCGGCAATCATATCCGTGGGCGCTTCGCCGTCGAAAAGAAGCCCCGTGGCATCACGCATTGACTGCGTCGACGCCTCGGACCCAGGATCTCGGATCGTATCCACCATCCCTCCTACCCGCGATCCAATGGGGATGGCGCCATAGCGCATGGCGTATAACGGCGTGAGCCCAAACGGTTCGAACCGGCTTGCGTGCAACAAGACATCCGCGCCCGCATGCAACCGATGAGCTGTCTCTTCGTCATAGCCGATCGCCACCCCCAGGCGACCCGGGTATCGCCTGGCAAGCATTTCGAGCTCCGCTTCAATCTGTTTCTTTCCCCGGCCAATCACACAAACTTGCAGCCCAGGATGGCTTTCCAAGGCGATCGGTATGGCTTGCACGGCGACATCCGCCATCTTTTGTTCGGTAAGCCGGCTTCCCATGGCCATGACGGTGGTGGCCGGATCGCAATGCAGCCCAAAGCGCTGCTGCAACGCATACTTGCAGCGCTGCTTATTGCTGACGTCGGTTTGATCGAAACAGTCGCTGCCCAGATACGGATCGGCCTGCGGATTCCAGCAATCGTCGCTGATGCCATTGGGAATCGAAATCAGGTCGGGGCCACGGGCAGCCAGAGCGCCATCCAATCCACAACCAAATTGCGGCGTAAGAATCTCTCGCGCGTAGTTTTGACTGACAACGCTAATCCGGTCCGCATGCTGGATGCCCGCCTTGAGAAAATTCAACCGCCCCCAGCACTCCGCTCCCTCCGGCGTGCAATCGCGCGGCCCCAGCCCCAGGCACTGCGCGTCCTGAAGTGGGAACACACCTTGGAAGGCGAGGTTATGTAATGTCAATAAGGTTTTGACATCCGTGACACCGCTTCTCTTCATATACAGCGGCGTGAGCGCAGCATGCCAGTCATGCACATGGACGACCTGTGGTCGAGCCACACCGCCACGGCCTTCAGCCACCAAAGCCGCGGCCATCGACAATGAAGCGAAACGTATGCCGTTATCCGCATACTCGATTTCATCGCCATCGCAATACAGGCTGTCTCGATCAAACAGCGTATCGTTCTTCAACACCAGGATCGTCAAGCCCAGCTTCGGGCACCGACCAGAGAACAGACGGGCCGTACCGCCGGGCAAATGCTCGAAGTGGGCGACCTCGCGCAGCCCCACAAGCTGGTCCATGACGCCCCGGTATCCGGGCAGCATGATCGTGACCTGCATGCCCAAAGCGTCCAACGCTTCGCATAAGCCGCTCACCGCATCTCCCAAGCCTCCCGTTTTTGCGAGTGGAAAAGCCTCTGCAGTTACCGCCAATATTCGTAATGTCACGATAGATTCTCCAGTGATTGGTGCATTTGCCAAGCAAGGCTCATGCCCGGCCACTGGATTTCAAGACCGCCAAGTCAGCTAAGTCGCAAAATTATCAATCGTGGTATGAAGAAGGATGGACTGCCCGCCACGAACAGGGGTGCATGCTCGACGCCTGCGGCGGGAAACATTACCGGGAATGACTAGAGGAGCTACCGTATATGATCGGCTCAACCCACGACGGACGCATCGTCTTCTTGAATATCGACACCATATTCAGCCAGACGGTTATATAAAGTTTTAAGGCTGATGCCCAAGACCTCGGCGGTCATTTTCTTGACGCCGCCGCATTGCTTGAGCGTGGCCAGAATCAACTGACGCTTCGCCTCGGCCAACGGCACACCAACGGGAATGACAATTTCCGCGCTCAGGCCGTCGCCGCCGGCATTGAACTGCATGTCAAATCCGATGCAATCGCCCTGAATCGTCTGGTCCGCAAGAATAAAGCTGCGATACACAAAATTACGAAGTTCGCGAACATTGCCGGGCCAGGAATAACTACGCATGGCGTCGAGTACCTGAGGCGCAAATACTTTATGCGTACGCGATTCGCGATTCAAAGCGGCCAGGAAATGCTCTGCCAGCAAGATTACATCGTCGCCCCTCTCCCGCAGGGGCGGCAGTTCCAGCGGAAAAACGCTAAGGCGATGATAGAGATCTTCGCGCAGGGCCTGGGTAGCCACCATGTGTTCAGGATTGCGGTTTGTGGCCGCAATCACCCGCACATCGACCTGGATTTCTTCGTAACTGCCGATCCGCATGAATCGACCTGTTTCCAAAACCCGCAACAAGCGCACTTGAAGCTCCATGGACATCTCGGTGATTTCGTCCAGGAAGATCGTTCCACCAGACGCTTTTTCAAAGTAGCCCTGTCTTTGCTTGTCGGCTCCGGTAAAGCTGCCTTTCTCATGGCCGAAAAGCTCACTTTCAATCAGACTCGGTGAAATAGCGCCGCAGTTGATCGCCATAAATGGCTTGGCATGGCGTCGACTGGCCAAATGGATGGCTTCCGCCGCCAACTCTTTACCGGTACCGCTCTCCCCCACCAAAAGAACCGTCGCCTGCGTAGGCGCAACCTTTCGAATGTGCTGCAGCAACAGCTCCATAGCGGGAGAGTCGCCAATGAACTTGGCAAATGCATTCTCGTTGTTCGCGGGCGGCGAAGACACGGGTTGCATGTTCTTGAACTCGGCCAGCACGCCTTTCAGGCGCGCCAGGCTAACGGGCTTTTGCAGGTAGTCAATCGCGCCGCATCGCAGGGCCTCGATGGCGCTATCTACCGTGGAGTGACCGGTTATAAAAATTACCTGTGTCTGGGTCAGGCCAAGCTCTTTCCAGAACGTCATGCCGTTGCCGTCGGGCAACTGCATATCCAGCAACAGCACATGGGGTTCGTCCCGCGCAATGGCAATGCCCGCTTGCCTGAGATCCGCCGCCTGCGTAACAACATACCCTTCTTCTCGCGCCAAATCTGCAATTAACTCTCGGGTATCGGCGTCGTCGTCCACAATCATTAAATGCAACATTCTAATTGCCCGAAAAATGCTTCAACGTAAAAGCGTCAATAGAAGACGCGGAAGCTGAATAGTTACTACACATGCACCGCACAAGTGGTAAGAATTACACCTTGGTCACTCCAAAGAGGGCTATGCAAATTTAATGGTACGCGAAAGCAAATCAAACAGAAGTGACAATGGGAAACTTTTACAACAATGCCTCTAACCCTCACGCGCTTTAGCGCTACACTGCAACGATGATCAAGACGTCTAGATTCCTTGGCCGCTCTCCTGCGGCTTTCCAGCTGGCACGCTCTATCGTAAAAGTAGCGCCCACCGAGGCCTGCGTCTTGATCATGGGCGAAAGCGGCACGGGCAAAGAAGTCGTCGCCCGGTTCATTCACAATCGCAGCGGGCGGCGCAACGCGCCCTTCATTGCCGTGAACTGCGGCGCCATTAATTCTTCGTTAGTGGAAAGCACCCTGTTCGGACACGAAAAAGGCAGTTTTACCGGAGCCACTTCGGCTGCCGCAGGCTATTTTGAATTGGCCAACACCGGCACGCTGTTTCTGGACGAGATCACAGAAATGCCCCTGCCCATGCAGGTGCAGTTGCTTAGGGTGCTGGAAAATGGCAGCTATCGCAGAGTGGGAGGCACGGACCAATTAAAAGTGAACGTGCGCATTATCGCCGCCACCAATCGCGATCCAAAAGAAGCCGTCCGTTTAAACAGCTTCCGTGGCGATCTGTTGTATCGGCTGGCGGTATTCCCATTGCGGGTGCCGCCGCTGCGCGAGCGCAAGATCGATATTGAATATCTTTCGCAAAGCTTTCTGAACGAGCTCAATAAACAGGAAAGCACCAGCAAGCTCTTCTCGGACGGAAGCCTGACGCGCCTGAAATCCTACCATTGGCCGGGCAATATTCGTGAACTGAAAAATACCATTATCCGGGCATATATTCTGGCCGACGAGAAAGTCGACATTCCCCTTCCCGAAGCCGGCGCGACCTACAAGCTACCCGAGATAACAGAGGAGCAGGTCAAGATACCTATTGGCACCTCGCTGGAAGCCGCGCAACATGCACTTATCATGGCAACGCTCAAGGTGTATAACGGCGACAAACAGCGTACCGCACACGCCCTGGGGATTAGTCCGAAAACCCTATACAACAGGCTGGAGCAGCTGCGCCAACCCGGGCGCAGCGCCAGCTCGGTTACCTTGCCTCGTTCCATTTAAGCTGGTCGCCACTCCCTACCAGCTTGCGGCAACTTTCTACCAATTTGCGGCAACTTTCTACCAATACGGCGGCTGGTTGTAATAGTCGTGGATGCGGGCAGCCCACTCCCGATCGGCCATGCTGGGCCAATGATCCTTATCAAAGCCCTCTGCATTCTTCATCCGTTCCTCGGGAACATCAAGCAAGAAGCATTTTTGGACAGTGTCCAAGGTAAGAGCGCTCCAGGGAATTGCAAAAAGCTTGTCGCCGACGCCCAGGATTCCACCACGAGACAGCACCGCATAAGCAATCCGGCCCGCTGGCACGTCAAGCATTATTTCCTGGATTTTTCCCAGCTTCTGGTCTGCAGTGTTCCTGACCTCGTTGCCGGTCAGCGTAGCAGCGGCCATCACGTCGGGGCCGGGACCGGCATTTAAATCGCCATCGCGAATAATGGGTGTTTCATTCTCCATGTCGTTTCCTCTGTATTTAGCATTCATGAGCCCCATGGCTCCTTACCCCTTCGGCAAGTTCCGTGCCGCTGCCGTTTCCGTCGCGCCGAACAAGTCCAAGCTAAGCCGTAAATTGTTCCCGGCATTATTTACACCTTCAGGTAAATAACTCGGCACGCCAGCTCTTACGAAGCCTTACAGCCGATGCGTATGGCAACATCCGCGCGCGCTTCTCCTGTTGGAACTTCGTTACATATGGGCTTGCCCAACAAGCTAAAAACCCCCTGGGATCTGGCATGGATATTGCTTCCTTCCTTGTGATAGGTAGCGAAACCTCGAGTGTGCACTCTTAAAGGAAAATCCCATGCCTCAGTTAAGTCAGCAAACCGGTATGCGCCAGCAAATGGCATTGATCCCGAGGCTGCAACAGTCCGTGAAGCTGTTGCAGATGTCGACCGTAGAATTTCATCAAGAAGTCGCTCTGGCGCTGTCCAGCAATCCTTTCCTGGAAGAACCCGAGGAAAATCGACCTGATCTGCAACCAGTCGACATCCCCAGCGCCGATGCCGACGCCCCCCGCCCCGAGCATCGCAGCGCCAGTCCCGACGACGGTAACTCTTCGTCAGCCCAACTTGACTCTCAACCAGAAAGCCATGAAGACAACGCCACCACGGCGCCTGAGGTCAATGAAGTATCCGGCAGTGCTGCGCCGCCGGGCGACCCGGAAGATTCATGGTCGGGTAATTATCCCCAGCCTCAATCGCCCGGCCTTTTCGGCCTGGATGCAGGCAACCGGGAGGATCACCGTCTGACCTTGGCAGATGTCTTGCGGGACGATCTTTTTTCGTACAAGCTCAACCCGCGCGATCATGCCCTGGTCGAGCTGATTATCGAAGCCCTGGATGAAAATGGCTATTTGCGCGTGCCATTCAACGAGTTGATGCAGCACGACGAAACCTGGGCGCCTGAAACGCAGGAATGGGAGATTGCCTTGCGGCTGGTCCAGCAGATGGCATCTCCGGGAATTGGCGCACGCAACCTGGCCGAATGTTTGCGCTTGCAGTTGAATGCATTGCCGGAAGACACCGCGTACAGAGCGTTGGCAATCGAGATCGTGAACGACGGGCTCGAGAGCCTGGCCAAGCACGACTTCGGCGGGCTTGCCCGCCGGTTCTGCGCCAGCAAGGCCGATGCAATCGCTGCGGCCGATCTGATCCGTAGCCTGGACCCTCGGCCTGCCAGTCGATATGCCTCGCTTGACCCGTGTCACTATGTCATACCCGACGCCAGGGTGCGCAAAGCCGGCAGAAAGTGGGTCGTGCACCTATGCGAAGAATCGGTGCCCCGCGCGCAGCTCCACGTTCGCTATGCCCGGATGTTTCGCGAAAGCCAGTGCGTGGATCGCTCGCTGATGGCCAACGCGCTCCAGGAAGCCCGCTGGCTATTGCGTAGCATCGAGCAACGGGCCAGCACCATGGAAAAGGTTGCGCAAGCCATTGTCGCCCACCAACAGGCATTTTTTCAGTATGGCGACGTTGCCCTGCAACCGCTCATGCTAAGCGAGATCGCTGAAGAGCTGGGAATGCACGAATCGACGGTATCGCGCGCCACCAGCAACAAATGCCTTATCTGCCCACGCGGCATCTATTCCTTCAAGCACTTTTTCCAACGCGAGCTGGCCACCAGCACCGGGGGTTCATGCTCCAGCGGGGCGGTCCGTGCACTGATACGTGAAATGATCGACGCCGAGCATCCGTCCAGACCACTGTCGGACGTATCGCTTACCGCACAGTTGGCTGACCAAGGAGTGGTGGTGGCGCGGCGCACAGTGACGAAATATAGGGCTCAGATCAATATTCCACCCGTAGAGCAGCGGCGCGCACCTGTTGCTTGCTAGTGTCCTGCTTGGTTAATTGTGCGCACCGGTGGGTCGCATACCCTGCGAAATCATGCGCTCGACATAACGGGCAATGGTATCGACTTCCAGGTTCACCTTGGCGCCGACGGTTAAATGGCGCAAGGTAGTGACCTGAACGGTGTGCGGAATCAGGTTGATGCGAATCTCGCATCCGCTGTCCAGGTCGTCGACCTGATTGACGGTCAGGCTGACGCCATTGACGGTGACCGAGCCCTTATAGGCCAGGTAGCGGGCCAGTTCTTCCGGCGCCAAAATGCGTAGATCCCAGGACTCGCCTACGGGCTCGAAACGACTGACCTCGCCCAAACCGTCGACATGGCCGGACACCAGGTGGCCATCGAGCGAATCGCCCAGGCGCAAGGCATGTTCCAGGTTCACCTCACCGGGTGCGTCCAGACCTGCCGTCCTGTTCAGGCTTTCACGCGACACATCCACCTTGAATGTGGTCCCGGAAAACTCCACCACCGTCATGCAGGCCCCCTGGATGGCGATGGAGTCGCCCAGCCGGGTGTCGGCCAGCGAGAACCCAGGCGCGTCTATGGCCAGACGCACACCTGCGTCCTGACTGCCGCCTTCAAGCGCGGTTACTTTGGTGATCCGTCCAACGGCCGAAACGATACCCGTAAACATATGAAATTCCTGCTCCTGGAAACTGAATTAACTGGAAACCACCGCCAGCGATAATTGCCGCCACCGCTGCGGCAGTCGCGCACGCAAACGCACGTCGTGGCCAAGAGCCGCGGTATCGAAGAACTCGAAACGCAACGCCTGATCCAAAGACGTGAGTTCGGGCAGGCGATACATATCGCGCGCATCGCCCAACACCATGGGCGCCATATAAAGCAACAGCTCGTCGGCGCAGCCAGCCTGGAGCAAGGCCCCGCTTAGCACGGGCCCGGCCTCGACATGGACTTCATTGATTTCATTTCGCCCGAGCCACAACATAAGCTGGCTAAGGTCCACCTGCTTATCACGCATGGGCAGCTCGATCACGCGCACATTGCGTTCGGCCAGGCGATCCGCCTTGGCTGAATCCGCCCGACCGGTAAAAATCCAGACCGGCGAACCATCGAAAATACGCGCACTTTCACGGATGCGAAATTGCGTGTCGACGATGGCGCGCACCGGTTGACGCGGTGTTGGGACCTCGCGCACATTCAACAAGGGGTCGTCCGCCTCTATGGTGCCAATGCCGGTCAAGACGACACAGCTGCGGGCGCGCCAATGGTGGCCATCCGTGCGCGCCTGCGGCCCCGTAATCCATTGCGACCGACCGTTATGCAATGCGGCTTTTCCGTCCAGCGAAGCCGCTGTCTTCAACCATGTCCAGGGCGTGCCGCGCGTCATCCGTGCGACAAAACCTGGATTGACTTCCAGCGCCTGGTCGGCGCAAACACCCGCATGCACCGCAATGCCCGCCGCCCTGAGGCGGGCCAGGCCTTGTCCGCCCACCTTGGGATTGGGGTCCTTCATGCCAATCACCACACGCGCCGGCCGCGCCTGGATCAAGGCCTCAACGCAAGGCGGCGTACGGCCATGATGGCTGCAGGGTTCGAGCGACACATAAATGGTGGCGCCGGCCACATCCACGCCTTGCCGCTGTGCGTCGCGCAACGCCATGATCTCGGCATGAGGTTCACCCGCAGCCTGTGTGGCGCCGCTTGCCAGCAAGCGGCCATCCCGCACGATCAGGCAGCCCACGCGCGGATTGGGGGCGGTGATATAAAGCGATTGCGTGCTTAACTGGATGGCCTGACGCATCCAGGCTTCATCGGTGGATAATACGGTCATGGCGTTTCAACGTCTAAGGCCCGGCCAGCCATTTCCGATTGGGTCTCGACTTCAGATGCCCGGCACATCATTTCAACTTGCCCTTCGAGTCCGAAGCGGGCAGCTTGATTTCGTCGATGGCCTTGACGAACTCGCCAATGTCTTCGAAGCTTTTGTAAACGGACGCGAAACGCACGTAAGCCACTTGGTCCAGCCGCTGCAGTTCGGTCATGACAAGCTCGCCCACCCGCCCCGAGCTTACTTCCCTTAAGCCGCTGGCCAACAGGTTTTCCTGTATGCGGGCGACGGCGGCATCGACGTCTTCAGTATTGACCGGCCGTTTACGCAACGCCAGCTTGAGGCTGCCCCGCAGTTTGTCCTGGTCGAACTCCATCCGGGTGCCATTGCGCTTTACCACCGCCGGCATGACCAGCTCGACCCGTTCGTAGGTGGTGAAGCGCCGGTCACAGACCGTGCAGCGCCGACGACGGCGTATGGTGTCACCTTCTTCGGAGACCCGGGAATCAATGACCTGCGTATCGAAGCTGCTGCAAAATGGGCATTTCATGACGGGGCCAGACCCCGGACAGGCCGGGGGGTGCGGGTTTGAAGCGAATCAGCGATACACCGGCAAGCGCGCGGTCAGTTCGTTGACGCGAGCGCGGACATCGGCAAGCGCGGTTTCGCTGGTGGGGTTGTCGAGCACGTCGGCGATCAGATGGCCGGTCAGTACGGAATCGTCTTCGGTAAAGCCACGGGTGGTCATGGCCGGTGTGCCCAGGCGTATGCCACTGGTGACGAAAGGTTTTTCAGGATCGTTGGGGATGGCGTTCTTATTGACGGTGATGTGAGCTTCGCCCAACGCCGCTTCTGCCACTTTGCCGGTAATGCCTTTGGCGCGCAGATCCACCAGCATGACATGGCTTTCTGTACGACCCGACACAATGCGCAAGCCACGTTCGACCAAGGTGCGCGCCAAGGCGTCGGCATTCTTGACGACTTGGGCGGCATACGTTTTGAATTCGGGCTGCAGCGCTTCCCGGAACGCCACGGCCTTGGCGGCGATGACGTGCATGAGCGGGCCGCCCTGGATACCGGGAAAAATTGCCGAATTGACGATTTTTTCAAACTCGGATTTCATCATGATCACGCCGCCGCGCGGGCCGCGCAATGATTTGTGCGTGGTCGAAGTGACGAAGTCGGCGTGCGGGAAGGGATTGGGGTAGGCGCCGCCGGCAACCAGACCCGCATAGTGGGCAATGTCCACCATGAAAAGAGCGCCGTTGTCGTGCGCAATTTTTGCCATGCGCTCGAAATCGATACGCAGCGAATACGCGGATGCCCCGCCCACGACCAGCTTGGGCTTGTGTTGTTTGGTCAGGCGTTCAAGTTGGTCGTAATCGAGCGCTTCGTCGGCATCAAGGCCATAAGACACGAAGTTGTATAACTTTCCCGATGCATTGACAGGCGAACCGTGTGTGAGGTGGCCGCCTTCCGCCAGGCTCATGCCCAGCACCGTATCGCCTGGCTTGAGCACCGCCATATACACGCCCTGGTTTGCCTGCGAACCGGAATTGGGCTGCACGTTGGCGGCTTCCGCACCGAAGATTTCCTTCAGACGGTCAATGGCCAATTGCTCGACCACATCGACATACTCGCACCCGCCGTAATAACGTTTGCCGGGATAACCTTCGGCATACTTGTTCGTGAGTTGCGTGCCCTGGGCCTGCATGACGGCGGGGCTGGCGTAATTCTCGGAAGCGATTAATTCGATGTGCTGTTCCTGGCGGATATTTTCCTTCTGGATAGCAGCCCAGACATCCGGATCGGCCTGGTCAAGAGTGCGGGAGCGGTCAAACATGAGACATCCTAAATTTGGTAAGGCGTGAACAATCCGGCCATTTTACCGCGAACAGCGCATCTGCCGCGCGCACCCCTCGTGAGGCTGTAGAGGGTGAACCGGCAGGCGCCACGGAAAGCGCCCCTGGCCTGCCGCCGGAACAACGCTGGCTAACCCTCGTCGCCGGGATGCAGGCGCGGATTCAGGGAATACAAGCCGGTAATGGATGCCTGAGCCAGCACATGCCCCTGAATCGCTTTCAGGACATCCGCGCCCGTGAACGCGCCTTCAACCGGCACTTGAGCAATATCAAGCGCATATACGGTGAAAATATAGCGGTGCACAATGGCATCGTTCCAGGGCGGGCATGGACCATCGTAGCCGTAGTAGTCGCCGCTCATGTCGCGGTCGTTGGCAAACCAATCGGAAAAGCTATTGACGCCCTGACGCGTTTCGTGTGCGGCAGACGGCCCCCCTTTGCCGCGCGGCGTGATGGCGTCGGAATAGGCCCGTTCGGCGATCTCGGAAACACCGGGGTCGATATCCACCAGCACCCAATGGAAAAAATCGACACGAGGAAGGTCGGCCGACACTTCGCGATCTTCCTGGTTGACGTCGTCGGGCTTGCTGGGCACATCGGGGTCGTGACAGATCACCGCATAGGACTGCACGCCTTTGGGTGTTTCCGACCAGGCCAGGTGTGGATTGGCGTTACCCGCCAACGCCACGCGCGTGGCCGCGTCTTTCTTGCAAAAGGCATTCCGTTCGGGAATGAATTGCTGGTCAACAAACGAAGTACTAGTGACTTTCATGGGAACTCCTGTTAGAGGCGCTAAACATTACAGCGCTTGAACCGGGGCCTGAACGGCACGAAACCGGCTTAGCCGCCAAGGGTAACCCGCGCAAACTTGCGCTTGCCCACCTGCACGACATAGGTGCCGGCAGCAAGTTCCAGGCCTTTATCCTCGATGCGGTCGCCATCGACCCGAACCCCCCCCTGCTCGACGTTGCGCTGGGCTTCGGAACCCGAGGCCACCAGGCCTGCTTCGCGCAGCACCTTGAGAATGCCAAGGGGCGCTTGGCCGATTTGTACTTCAGGCATCTCGTCGGGAATGGCGCCATCGCGAAAGCGCGCCTCGAAGCGACGCAAGGCTTCGTGCGCCGCCTGGGTTGAATGAAAGCGGGTGACGATTTCCTGGGCCAGCATTACCTTGGTGTCGCGCGGGTTGGCCCCATCCGCCACTTGCTTTTGCAACAGCGCGATTTCATCCAGGGACCGAAACGAGAGCAGCTCGAAGTAACGCCACATCAGGGTATCGGAAATGGACATCAACTTGCCAAACATGGAATCGGGCGATTCGGAGATGCCGATATAGTTACCCTTGGACTTGGACATCTTGTCGACGCCGTCGGTGCCTTCCAGCAGCGGCATGGTCAGGATGCATTGGGGTTCCTGCCCGTATTCCTTTTGCAGCTCGCGGCCCACCAGCAGATTGAACTTTTGGTCGGTTCCGCCCAGCTCGAGATCGGCCTTCAAGGCCACAGAATCGTAGCCTTGCATAAGGGGGTACAGGAATTCGTGCACGGAAATCGGGATACCGCCCTTGAACCGCCGGGTGAAGTCTTCGCGTTCCATCATGCGCGCCACGGTATAACGAGACGCCAGCTGTATCATGCCTCGCGCGCCAAGGGGATCACACCATTCAGAGTTATAGCGGATCTCGGTACGGCTTGGATCCAGCACCAGACTGGCCTGGGCGTAGTAGGTTTTTGCGTTTTCCTGGATCTGTTCCGCAGTAAGCGGAGGCCGCGTCGCATTGCGACCGCTGGGATCGCCGATCATCGAGGTAAAGTCGCCGATCAGGAAAATGACCGTATGCCCGAGGTCTTGCAACTGACGCATCTTGTTCAATACGACGGTGTGGCCCAGGTGGATATCCGGCGCGGTGGGATCCAGGCCGAGTTTGATGCGCAGCGGCACGCCTGTCGCGCTGCTGCGCGCAAGCTTCTTCGCAAATTCGGACTCGACCAGCAGCTCGTCGCAACCTCGCCGCACAACCGCTAAATCAGCTTCAGTTTCTGGGGAAATCGGGGCTTCGGGTGACGACATATAAAACCGTTGTTAGATAAAAACGAAAAAAAACTCGAAAAAATGAAATGAATGCGCTAGCATAACGCGTTAACGAAAGAACGACCACACAGGCTTTATTTTTATGTCCATTAAAGGGAACCTGGCGAATCCCTCTGCGACAGGCGGGCACGCAACCCGGCAACGCAGTCGTCACCATTATTTTACAGGCGGTCTGACCCTTGTGGTTCTAGGCCTTTTCGCCACCGCCGCCGCCATCGCTGTCGTCAAGCCCAGTATCAATTCAGAACCTCCTCCGGTTTACCAGGCCAGCCAAGACCTGCCGCTGCCCAATGTCCAGCCACTACAGGACGCCCCGTTCAGCGCGCCCTTCATCGATGAAACCCAGATTCGGCGTGGCGACACCCTGGCGGCCATATTGCAGCGTCTTAATGTGCAAGCGCCCGGGCTACAGGCCTTCCTGACCCACGACAAATCGGCGCGCTCCATCTACAAGCTGTATCCCGGTCGCACAGTACAGGCCGCCATGGACCAAAACGGCGACCTGGTATCCCTTCGGTATTATCACACCCCCGGTACGACCGAAAGCGGTCAGTTCGTCTCAAAATGGCTCGAAGTGCAACCCGACGGCAACAATGGGTTCACGGCCCACGAGCAGAGCCAGGCGCCTGACACGCAGATCCGTATTGCTCAAGGCGAGATCATCTCTTCGCTGTTTGGCGCCACCGACGCTGCCGGCATCCCCGATGCCATTACACAGCAAATGGCCGACATTCTGGGCAGCAAGATCGATTTCATGCAGGACCTGCGAAAAGGCGACCGCTTCCGCGTCGTTTATCAGTCCCACGCGCACAACGGCAAAGACGTCGGTTCTGGCCGTGTGCTGGCGCTGGAGTTCAATAACGGGAACAAGGCATACGAAGCCGTCTGGTTTGCGCCCGACGGGCAAGCGGGCAGCTATTACGATTTCAGCGGCAAAAGCCTGGAAGGCGCGTTCCTGCGCACCGCGCTTAAGTTCAGCCGCATCAGCTCCACCTTCGGGATGCGCAAGCACCCCGTACATGGCAAATGGATGGGGCACCACGGGGTCGACTATGCCGCCGTGCGGGGTACGCCGATACACGCCACGGCTAACGGTACGGTGCAGTTCGTTGGTTGGCAAAAAGGCTACGGGAATGTCATTATTCTTAAGCATCACAACAACATCAGCACCCTATACGCCCACCAAAGCCGCTTTGCCAAAGGCCTGAAGAAAGGCGCCGCTGTCGCGCAAGGCCAATTGATCGGCTATGTTGGTTCCACCGGCTGGGCGACCGGTCCTCACCTGCATTACGAATTCCGCGTCAAGAATCGCCCCGTCGATCCGCTCTCGGTCGACCTTCCGGTCGCACGTGCACTCGATGGCAACGAGCGCAAGGCATTCCAGATCGTAGCCGACGCCTACAAACCGCAAATGCAGCTTCTTGCCGCCCTGCAAGATGGCCAGAACTCACTGGCCATCCGCTAATCCAGTCTTGAGCATCGCTTCCGGCCAGGCCGATCAGGCGCTTTATATCGGCCTGATGTCCGGCACCAGCATGGACGGCATTGATGCCGTCCTGGCCGCTTTCCCTGCAACGCGTCCAGCTCGTATCCTTGCCAGTGTTTCCACACAGCTGCCCGACGCCCTTCGAACCGAGTTCCTGCAATTGAATTCACCGGGCCCCAACGAGCTGGCCCGTGCAGCGCAAGCGGGCAATGAACTTGCCGCCCTGTATGCAAAAGCCTGCCTTGCCTTGCTGGACCAGGCCGGGCTGTCGGCCTCGCGCATTCGGGCTGTGGGCGCTCATGGGCAAACCGTGCGCCACGAGCCGGGCGCGGGCTATACCATACAACTGAATTCGCCAGCGCTTTTGGCCGAACTGACCGGCATCGATGTCGTCGCCGACTTTCGCTCGCGCGATGTGGCAGCCGGGGGGCAAGGCGCCCCACTGGTTCCCGCCTTTCATCGTGCGGTCTTCCAGGCGGCCCACTCACGGGTCGTATTGAACCTTGGCGGCATCGCCAATGTGTCGATACTTGAGCCGGGATGCGACGTCGTGGGCTTTGATACCGGGCCCGCCAATGTCTTGATGGATATGTGGTGCCAGGACCATACCGGTCAGCCATTCGATGAAGGCGGAGCCTGGGCCGCGCAGGGCAATGTCAATCAGCACCTGCTCGAGCAGTTGGCAAGCGAGCCCTGGTTTGCCCTGCCGCCTCCCAAATCCACCGGTCGCGACTTGTTTAACCGCCACTGGCTGGAGCAGCATCTGAAAGCGGTGGCCGACAAGGCGCTCCACCCGGCCGATGTCCAGGCCACCTTGCAAGCGCTGACGGCAGACACCGTGGCACGCGCGATCAGGCGCTGGGCGCCGAATACCACAGAAGTATTAGTGTGTGGGGGCGGTGCGAATAACACCGGGTTGATGCAATTGCTGCAAGCACGCCTGGGGTATCCCGTGCGGCCAACGTCGGAGCTGGGGATTCCCGTTCAGCAGGTGGAAGCCCTGGCATTCGCCTGGCTGGCTCGAGCCTTTTTAGATGGGGAGCACACAGGGCTACCCAGCGTAACGGGCGCGCGGGGCGCGCGCCTGCTGGGCGCCTGGTATCCCGCCGGGATCAGGCGGTAAACGACGACCCGCAACCGCAGGTAGAAGTGGCATTCGGGTTGCGGATTACGAACTGCGAGCCTTCGATATCGTCTTTGTAATCGATTTCAGCGCCGAACAAGTACTGGAAGCTCATGGGGTCGATCAGCAACTGGACGCCTTCTTTATCGATGGTGGTGTCGTCGTCGTTGATGGTTTCATCGAAAGTAAAACCATACTGGAAGCCTGAACAACCACCGCCTTGCACGAAAACACGCAATTTGAGTTCGGGGTTGCCCTCTTCGGTGAGAAGATCTTTAACCTTGGACGCCGCCGCATCGGTAAAAACCAGCGGTGGAGGAGGCGTTTGCAAATCGACGGATTGGGCAAGGGTAGTCATTTGAAGCTCCGGGCAGCGCTTGCGCTGCGCAATAAAAACGAATAAGAACGACAGTAGTATTGTAAGGTCTATTCCGCCGCGGGCAAATTGATCGTCCGCGAGACGCGAACCGTGTCACCGTCCAGCACCTGAAGGGTAACGGTTTCAGGCACAAAGCCCAAAGGCAAGGCAAGCAGGCCTTCGGCGCGCTGGAACTGCTCGAAATCCAGGCTTAGTGCAGTGTCGCCGGGCGCCGCGGTTAGAGCATCGGCCACTTTTGGAACGTCAAGCGGCAATTTTACTGCTTTCCCGTCGAGGGTGCCGCCCGCGGTAAACGCCATGCGCCCGGTGAACTTCTCGCCGCCCGGGGCATTCCTCATGAATAGGGCCTTGTAATGCAATATGGGGCCACGCTGCTCAATATCAAGGGCGCGAATGCTAAGCGCGCCGCTGGGGCCGGGCGGCAGCAGGCGATCAAAAAAAGCCAGTTGGTCCCGCACCTGCCCCAGTTCCGCCTGCGTCGACGATAACGCCGCTTCCAGGCTCTTGCGGGTGCTTTCCTCGACAAGCAACCGACCTTCGGTGGCATCCAGCCGTGCTTGCAGCGCTTGCTGATCGTGCTGGTTCTGGGCCATATTCAGCTCGTAACTCGACGCCAGCAACTGGTATTGGCGCCCCAGGTCATCGTGGTGGACCTGGCGAGCGCCGAACCAGCCGACAGCGCCCCCTGCCAACAAGGCGACAAGCACACATAACCAGAATACCCACCCGAATCGCGCGGCCTGGTTGGAAACCAGCGCCGCTTGAGGCAAGGCGGATGCGAAATCGTCTTCAGGGGGCGTTGACATCTTCATGTCTGACAGACCGGTTTACAGACTGCAAGTTCAGTCGGCACGAGAAATAATTGCGCGCCAGGCCGAATGGCCATGCCGCAGCCGCCGGGACGTCGTGTCCTGGTTGGCTAATGCTACGTGCAAACAAACCAAACGGACATTAGGGCAATACGGCAATGTGTTCCAGACCCGTAGCCTCGGGCAAGCCGAACATGAGGTTCATATTCTGCACCGCTTGCCCCGATGCGCCTTTGACAAGATTATCCTGAATGACCAGGATCACAAGCTCATCGCCGCCGCCGGGGCGATGTACGGCAATGCGCAAGAAATTGGATGCCCGCACCGACCGCGTTTCGGGAAAGCTGGCTGGCGGCATGACGTCGATGAACGCTTCACCCGCATAGCGCTGTTCGAACAAGGCCTGGAAATCAGTATCCAGGGCTTCAGGAAGAATGCGCGCATACAAGGTGGAAAACATGCCGCGTATCATCGGCACAAGGTGCGGCACAAAAGTAAGCCCGATGGGCTCGCCTGCGATTTTTTCCAATTGCTCGGAAATTTCCGGGTGATGGCGATGCCCGGCCACCCCGTAGGCCTTGAAATTATCGCTTGCCTCGGAAAACAGCGTGCTGACCTCGGCCTTGCGGCCCGCGCCCGACACGCCGGATTTGGCGTCGACGATGACACGGCTTGTGTCGATCAGCTTGCGCCCATTTTCGATCAGGGGCAGAAGGCCCAGAATAACGGTGGTGGGGTAGCAACCGGGGTTGCCAACAACCTGGGCCCGGGCGACCGCCTGACGATTCACTTCGACCAAACCATACACCGATTCGCGCAAGATGTCGGGGCAAGCATGCGGCATTTTGTACCAGCTTTCAAATACGTCGGTATCTTGAAGGCGAAAATCAGCCGCCAGGTCGATAATGCGTACCCCGGCGTCCAGCAAAGCCTGCGCCTGGCTCATGGCCACACCATGCGGGGTGGCAAAAAATACAACATCGCAACTGGCCAGATTGGCGGTGTCCGGCGTTTGGAAACACAGATCGACCTTGCCGCGCAAATTGGGGTACATCTGCGCCACGGGCATGCCATCTTCCTTGCGGGAGGTAATGGCCGTTAACTGGACATGCGGATGCTGCGACAAAAGACGCAGAAGCTCGACCCCTGTGTAACCCGTACCGCCCACGATGCCCACTTTTATCCGGGAACCCGCTTGCAAAGCCATGATTGAATGTCCAAATTTATGTGTGTAAAACTAGATTATGCAATAAGCGCCCACGCGGCGCATGCATAACCGCGACAATAACAGCCCTATAAAAGCCAAAAGCCCCAGCACAGGCCGGGGCTTTTGGAAGCGCGTGGGTTCTTGCAAAAACCCACGAACAGCAACGGCGATTAACGCTTGCTGAACTGCTTGCGACGGCGCGCCTTGTGGAAGCCGACTTTCTTACGTTCAACTTCACGGGCATCGCGTGTGACCAGGCCCGCTTGCTTGAGCGAAGGCTTGAGCGTTTCGTCGTAGTCGATCAGTGCACGAGTGATGCCGTGACGCACAGCGCCGGCCTGGCCGCTTTCGCCGCCGCCATGCACGTTGATGTGAAAATCGAACGACTCCAGGTGCCCGGTGAGTTCGAGCGGCTGGCGAACGATCATGCGTCCGGTTTCCCGAGCAAAATATTCATCGACAGGCTTGCCGTTCACGACAATCTTGCCTGCGCCCTTTTTCAAGAACACGCGAGCCACCGACGTTTTGCGGCGACCTGTTCCATAGTTCCAATTACCGATCATGACCTGTCCTTAGATTTCCAGCGGTTTAGGCTGCTGAGCAGAATGAGGATGCTCGGCGCCGGCGTAAACCTTCAGTTTCTTGGCCATGGCATAACCCAGAGGGCCCTTGGGCAGCATGCCCTTGACGGCTTTCTGGATCGCGCGACCGGGGAAACGCTGTTGCATTTTCTCGAAGGTGGTCTCGGTAATGCCGCCCGGATAACCGGAGTGGCGGTAATACCGCTTGTCCTGTGCCTTGTTGCCGGTAACGACGATATCGGCGGCGTTAATAATGACGATGTAATCGCCGGTGTCAACGTGAGGCGTGAATTCTGGCTTGTGCTTGCCGCGCAAACGACGTGCGACTTCGCTGGCCACACGACCGAGGACTTTGCCCTTGGCGTCAATCACGTACCAGTCACGTTTGACTTCATGCGGCTTGGCCACAAAGGTCTTCATGATGGTTCCTAAAAATTAAAAATGGTTTTATACGGAAAAGCGCCCAAAATTAGCTATAACCCAACCAGCCATGACCGCATTCCGCACCGCGCCTAAGCGTTGTATCTCGCCCGTGCGCCCTTCTTTTCCGACCGCCAGCCGCCAAATTGTGCCGCCCATAGAGCCACAAGCGGCTGCAAAACGCCAGAAAAGCCCACTATATTAACATAGCCAGCTATATTTTCAAGACTTTGGCGACCGGACATTTCTATTTAGCGTTGACTTTGGCGACCAGGCTCAGATTCATCGACCGCTTGGGATAGGCTGACTTTCGGTGGGCCGTCCCACTACGGCTCCCTCTGCGAAGGCGTGCCCAGCCTGCCGGCGCTAGCGCGCCCGGGCCAGCGCAATACCCAGGTAGTTGTCGTAAGCGCCTTCAGCCACGCGAAACCACGGCGCAACCTCGTTGCGAAACGCCATGTAGCTGTCGTGCACTTTCTTGAAGCCGGCGCTTTTATTGCAAAATTCCTGGTAGACCTGGTTCGACGTATTGAACGCGGCGTCCATGACTTCTTTGGGAAATGCCTTCAGAACCGCACCCCCGGCAATAAGCCGCCGCAGCGCCGCCGCATTCCCTGCGTCGTACGCCGCCACCACCTGCGTGGCGGCATGACGCGACGCCAGGCCGATAATGGCTTGATAATGCTTGGGCAAGCCTTCGTAGGCGTCCTTGTTCACGTACAGAGACACCTGCCCCGAACCCTCCCACCAGCCGGGATAGTAGTAATACTTGGCCACCTTCTGCAGCCCCATTTTTTCGTCGTCCAGCGGACCGACGAATTCGACGGCATCCAGGGTGCCCTTTTCAAGTGCGGGATAGATATCGCTTGGCGGGATCTGTTGCGGCACCACCCCCATGCGCGACAATACTTCGCCCGCAAAGCCGGCCGTGCGCATCTTCAGCCCTTTCAGATCGGACACGGCGTTGATCTCTTTGCGATACCAGCCGCCCATCTGGGTGCCGGTATTGCCCATGGGGAAATTGACAATATTGCGTGTTGCAAACAGCTCACGCATCAATTCCAGGCCGCCGCCTTCAAGCATCCAGGCATCCAGCTGGCGCACATTCAAGCCGAACGGTACGGCAGTGTCGAAACAGAACGCCGGATCCTTTCCATAGTAGTAGTACGAGGCCGTATAACCGCACTCGACTGTCCGGTTGCCCACGGCGTCCATGACGCCAAAGCCGGGCACAAGCTCCCCGGGGGGATACAGCCGAATGGAAAAATTCCCGTCGGAGGCCTCTTCGACCAGCCTGCAAAATGACTGCGAGGCGCGAAAAAAAGGCTGCAATGAAGGCCCATAGGTTGAAGTGAGTTTCCAACTGATTTTCGGATTGCTTTGAGCAACGGCTGGAGCACCGACGGCAGCCGCGCCGGCCAAGGCCGAAAAGCCGGCGTTTTTCAAGAATGAACGGCGCTGCATGCGGCAGTGGCCTCCTAGAAATTATTGGCCCGCGATCGCCATTTGTTCGATCAGCAGGGAGCCCGTGGTTTTTGACCCGCGGGTAATCGTGTCGGAACCCACGGCTACGATCTGGCGCAGCATGTCGGCAAGATTACCTGCGATAGTGACCTCTTGGACCGCATGCTGGATCTGCCCGTTCTGCACCCAATAGCCGAATGCCCCGCGCGAGTAATCGCCCGTTACGTAGTTGACGCCTTGCCCGATAAGCTCGGTGACCAGGAAACCCGTGCCCATCTTCTTGAGCATGTACTGGAAATCGTCGCTGCGCCGGGTAAGCCGTGAGGTCAGGCTAAGGTTGTGCGACCCGCCTGCATTGCCGGTGGAGGGCATGCCAAGTTTGCGGCCCGTATAGGTGGACAAGAAATAACCGTTCAATACCCCCGCCGTGACCACTTCACGGGCCTGCGTCCTGACCCCTTCGTCATCGAATGGGGAACTGCCCATGGCGCCGCGAATGGCCGGATCTTCGTAGATGTCGATATGGTCGGCCAGCACCGACTTGCCCAGCGAATCGAGCAGGAAGCTGGCCTTGCGGTACAAGGCGCCGCCACTGGTTGCCTGAACCAGGGCGCCCAGCAAGCCCACCGCCAAAGGCGCTTCGAACAATACCGGGAAACGCCCCGTTTTAATGCGGCGGGCCGATAGGCGCGCCAAGGTGCGCCGCGCTGCGTAGTCGCCTACGGCATCGGGGTCGGCCAGCAACAAGGGGTTGCGCTCTGAAGAGTACCAGTAGTCGCGCTGCATGTTCGAGCCCTTGCCCGCAATGGGCGCCACGGAAATCGTATGCCGGGAATATGGGAAGCCGGCCAGAAACCCCCGGCTGTTGCCTTGCACGAAATGCCCTTCGAACGTTCCCGCTGAAGCGCCATCGGTATTGGTGATCAAGGGGCTGGCAGCGCGGGCGGCGCGCTCGGCGGCCAAAGCGATGTCGGCCGCCTGGTCAGTGGAAATATCCCAAGGAAAATGCAATTGCAGGTCGGGGAAATGGGTTGCCAGCATGTCCGTGTCGGGCAGGCCTGCGGCTGGGTCCGGCGCGGTATAGCGCGCGATGTGCCAGGCGGCATCCACGGTTTCACGCAAGGCCTGGTCTGAAAAATCAGAGGTGGAAGCCGATCCGCGCTTGTTGCCGGCGTAGACGGTGAGGTCCAGCGAGCGATCTCGCGTCTGCTCAACGGTTTCAATATCCTGGTTTCGCACCGAAACGGATAAACCGCTGCTTTCGGAGATCTCGGCAGCCGCGTCGGATGCGCCCACCGATTTGGCGTGTTCCAAGGCCTGTTGCACCAGTTCGCGAAAGCGCGCCTGGTTTTCTTGAATGGGTAGTCTGGAAGTGGATTGTTCGCTCATTGCTGCTCGCATTATCTGTAGACAGTTATCATATAACTAATTCAAGAACGACTTCTCTTCTTATGCTCCCCGACCCTTCCGATCCCGTCGATGCCGACGACCTTGATCAACGCCCCAGCAAATCGCAGATCAAGCGCGAAATGCATGCGCTTCTTGACCTGGGCAAGCAACTGGTTGAACTGCCCGCCGACAAGCTCAAGCAACTGCCTCTTTCCGAGAAGCTGTACGAGGCCATCCGGTTGGCCCAACGCACGACCAGCCGCGAAGGCTTGCGCCGCCAAGTGCATTACGTGGGCAAGCTAATGCGCGAAGCCGATGCCGATGCCATTCGCCAACAACTGGACGTTTGGGAAAACGGCTCGCGCGAGCAAACCCATGCCTTGCACCGTATTGAAACCCTGCGCGACTTGCTGTTGCGCGACGACGATGCACTGACCAAGCTGCTTACTGAATACCCGGGCGCCGACGCCCAGCATCTGCGCGCCCTCATTCGCGCCGCCCGCAAGGAAGCCCGGCACAACGACAACCTTCAACCCGGCCACGAGCCTCAGCGCAAGCAGTACCGCGCCCTGTTCCAGGCCATCAAAACCCTTGACGAAGACGCCCAAACACCATGACGCAAAACCTTCTGGACGCCATTGAAGTAGAAACCGCCCCCAATCCCACGCATGCCGTCATCTGGCTGCACGGCTTGGGCGCCGACGGCAACGATTTCGTTCCCGTCGTGCCCGAATTGCAGTTGCAGGCCGCCCCGCCCATCCGTTTCATTTTCCCGCATGCGCCGGTAATGCCCGTGACCATCAATGGCGGTATGGCCATGCGCGCCTGGTACGACATTTCCAATACCGACTTGGTCCGGCGCGAGGATGCGCAAGGAATACGCCAGTCGGAAATCGCTGTGCGCGCATTCATTGAACGCGAAGCGGGGCGCGGTATCCCCAGCAGCAATATCGTTCTTGCCGGTTTTTCCCAAGGCTGCGCCATGACGCTGCATGCCGGCCTGCGCTTCGATCAGGGTCTTGCGGGCCTGGTTGCACTGTCGGGCTACCTCCCTTTGGCTGACACAGTGGAACAAGAGCGCCACGAAGCCAACCAGGAGACGCCCATTTTCATGGCGCACGGCACGCAGGACCCCGTGGTTCCCTTCGAGCGCGCACAAGCGTCCAGGCAGCAACTGATCGACCTGGGCTATTCAGTCGATTTTCAAGCTTACCCCATGCCTCATTCCGTCTGTCTTGAAGAAATTACCGCGATCGGGACATTCTTGCGGCAGGTATTCAAGCCAAGCTGATAGTCGGAACACGGGGCAGCCCCTGCGGACTGCTTCGTGCCTGACGAATCTGAACCTCTGGCAAGCGGTGAGGTGGTCGGCAACGCCGCATGGCGAGCCCAGGCGCCGAAGATAAATATGCGAATTAGCCAAACAAGACATTAACCGGCGGTGCGAGATTCGCCCAGGTCCAGCCATACCCGCCGCATCTCGGGGTCCTCGGGAATCGGATCGTTCTGGAATCCCAGCCTGCCCATCATCCGCAACATGGCCGTGTTGGTGGACAGGACATAGCCATCGATGTAGGTCAGGCCCTGCACCAGGGCGGCTTCGATCAAGCCCTGCATGAGCTGTGGCGCCAGGCCGCGCCTTTGCCACTGATCGGCGATGACCAAGGCATACTCGGCGCCTCGCCCGTCGGCGTTGCGCAGATAATGGGCAAAGCCGACAATCTCTTCGCGGGGATGCCCCCGATGCAAGGGATTGGGGCTCTGGACGGTGGCCACCAAAGCCAGTTCACGATGGTAATCAATACGCGTATAGCGCGCCAGCATGCTGGGCGTCAGTTCGCGCATCATGGACACGAAACGCATATAGCGTGATTCGCTGGAAAGCTCCCGGACAAATGCCTGCAGCGGCTCGGCATCTTCGGGCCGGATGGGGCGCATGACCCACTGGTTGCCATCGGCCAGCGTGCGTCGTCTTACCAGATGGCGGGGGTAAGGGTGTATCGCCATATGCTGGTAACCCGTGCCCTCGGGCAAGGCAAGAACCGCAACGCGGCTGAGCGTAACCTGGACCCCCTGTGCCAACAAGCGCCCGCCATCACCCACCAACGGGTCGATAATCAGGCTTTCAACTTCGGGCAGTTCCGACACCAGGACGGAAACCTGCTCCAGGGACTCTTGCAAGGCTTCCAAGGCCGCCGAGCTCAGTTGCTGCACCAGCGCCCGTTCCCAGAGCGTGCTGCGTTCGACCAGTTGCCGTGCAAGAAAGCCGTTCAGCGGGGGCAGTTCGATGGCCCGATGATTGACCGGCGCGGCGTTGGCTCCGCCCGCACCGAAGGTAATATACGGGCCGACACGGGAATCGCGCCGCACGCGCAACGCCATTTCGGGCTCATCTTCCGGCCAGGCGACCCCATCGCCGGTCAGGAGCCCCGCTAACGACTCGTTGTGGTTGACTATGGTGATGGGCACATCGAAGCATGCCAACAGTTGCCACGCTTCGGCCTGTGTCAACGTCGTGCGCCGCTGGTTCTGCACGGACACCACCAACGCCCGTGCCTGGTCGACCTGTGGCGGGCGACCCAGGGCTTCAGGCGGCAATGTCTGGCGCGCCAAGACCTGGTTGTAATGATAGGACGCCAACACCCCAAATGCGCTGACAGCGGCTTCCGGCGTACGGAAAGCGGGCGTGCCGACTTCGTCCAGCGTGTGCCGCAACGCGCGCGCCTGGCTTTCGCCCATCAGGCAGCTCAATACCGGCTTGCGCGCTGACGAAGCGCTCTGCGCTACCTGTCGCACCACGGAATCCATGTCTGCCAGAGGGTCCGGCGCCAGCAGCACCAACACGCCATCCACACCCGGGTCGGCGGCAAGCGCCTCAAGAATCAGCCGCGTCTGGCTTGCCGTCAGGGGCGCCGCAGCCACCACCGGATTGCGAATTTGCGCGCCAGGCTCCAGCACGCCCTCAAGCGTGAGGCGGGTGGCCTGGGTAAGGTCGGCGCGGGTCACGGCGAAGCGCGGCCCCATGACGGTAAGCGCCAGCTGGGCCGCCCCCGAACCGTTGGAAAACAGGGCAATACGCCTGCCCTGCGGCCGATGCGTATGGCGCAACACTTTAAGCGCCGAGAACAATTGGACGAAGTATGGCACGCGAACGGCGCCCGAGCGACGCAACAATGCATCGAAGACGGCGTTGGCGACGGGGTCCGGTTCTTCGAGCGCATTTCCTGCCTTCAGCACCACCACCGGCTTCACCCCCGCCGCTGCCCTCAAGGCGCTGGCAAGTTCACGCGCAGATGCCATGTCTTCCAGGTAAACGGCAATGCCGTCAGTATGCTCGTCGGTCGCCAGGTAATCCAGGACGGCGGCAATATCGACCCCGGCCTCGTCTCCCAGTGATACCACGCTGGAAAAGCCGAGCTGCAAATCGCTGGCCCAATCGAGAATGGCGGTGACCAGCGTGCGCGACTGCGCCACGACAGCCAAGCGGCCGGCATGCGCCAACCGGGGCATATATCCCAGATTAAGCCCACGCATGGGCTGCTGGATTCCTGAAGAAGCCGGCCCCAGAACGGCGCAATCGTTCAACCGCGCCCAGGTGCGGCAATACACCATGTATTCCCAGGCGCGACTGCGCTCGTCGCCGGCGAACAGCAGGATCGCTGCACGCGGTCGATGCGGCTTGACCGCCTCCAGCGCCTCAGGAAGGCGCTCGGCATCGACGCAGACCAAGACAAGGTCGAGCCGCCCGCCTTCATCCACGCCATCCAGACGCCCAGGCATCCGGATGGCGCGATCAGCTTGCACCTTGACGCTCGTTAACTGGCATCCGTGTGGCGCACCTTTGTCCGTGATCGGCAGCCTGCGCTGGCTAAGCACCAGAAGCGACTGGGGTTCGAATAATGCGGCAAGACGGTGGCGCGGCATGGTTTATTTCACCGGTGGACAGTAACTTGGCAGGCCGGTTTCGGCGATCGATGGTGCATATCCTAAAATACTGCAATTCATGCAACCCCGTGCGGCACATTCATGGATTGAATGTGCGCACAGTCTGGCCATTATCTATGACTTCCCCTGCTTCTTCTACCGTTCGCACGCGTTTCGCCCCTTCGCCCACCGGCTATCTGCATTTGGGTGGCGCCCGAACCGCCCTGTTCTCGTGGGCCTTCGCACGCCACCATGACGGCATCTTCGTGCTGCGGATCGAAGACACCGACCTCGAACGGTCCACGCCGGAAGCCGTGCAAGCCATTCTGGATGGCATGCAATGGCTGGGCATGCAGCCCGATGAAGGCCCGTTCTACCAAATGCAGCGCATGGAGCGCTATCGTGCAGTCATCGCGCAAATGCTCGAAGAAGGAACGGCCTACCATTGCTACAGCACCCCCCAAGAGGTGGATGCCATGCGGGAAAAAGCGCGGGCCGCCGGTTTGAAACCCCGCTACGATGGCGCCTGGCGCCCCGAGCCGGGCAAAACTTTACCGCCTGTGCCCTCCGGCCGCCAACCCGTGGTGCGCTTCAAAACCCCACTGGACGGCGCTACAAGCTGGAATGATCTGATCAAAGGGCCGATCACCTTTGACAACCGCGAACTCGATGACCTGGTCATCGCTCGTGCCGACGGCACTCCCACCTACAATTTCTGTGTCGTCGTCGACGACTGGGACATGCAGATCACCCATGTATTGCGCGGCGACGATCATGTCAACAACACGCCGCGCCAGATCAATATCTTGCGGGCGCTGGGCGCAAGCTTGCCGCATTATGGCCATCTGCCCATGATTCTCGGCCCCGACGGCGAAAAACTGTCGAAACGCCATGGCGCTGTCAGTGTCATGGAATACGACGACCAGGGCTATCTGCCCGAGGCGATGGTGAATTATCTGGCGCGCCTGGGCTGGAGCCATGGCGACGACGAATTGTTTTCCCGCGACCAGCTGGTGCAATGGTTCGACGCGAATAACCTGACCAAATCGGCCGCGCAATGGGATCCCAAGAAGCTGAACTGGGTCAATGCGCATTACATCAAGCAGACCAACGATATCGAACTGGCCGGCCTGGTCGCTCCGCGCGTCGCCAAGCTGGGCGGCAACCCCCAGGCCGTCGACCTGGCGGCCGTCATGCAGTTGCTGAAAGACCGCGCGGAAACCCTAAACCAACTGGCCGAAGGCGCTTTGCTGTTTTGTGCGCCTCCCGTCGAAATCGACGCCCAGCTTAGGGCCGAGCAATTGACGCCCGAAGCCCTGGTCGTCCTGAAGGATTTCGCCGAGCAGGCCGCCGCGCTGCCCGACTGGAACGCTGCCGCCATAAGCGAACTGATCAAGGCTTTACTGGCCAAGCACGCCATAAAGATGCCCCGACTGGGCATTCCGTTGCGGCTGGCGGTCACCGGGCGCAAGCAGACGCCCGCCATCGACGCCGTCCTGGCCATCATGGGCCGGGAAACCGTATTGCAGCGCCTGGCCGCTATTATTTAGAGCACCGGCAGGCGGTAATCCGCAGGCATGCGCCGCGCTATCATTGTCCCGGCAGCGCCGCTTAGCCCAAGACGGTCGGCTGCGGCCGAGGTTATTTGATACTGATTGCGGTAGATGGGATCGTTCAAATCAACAGGCACGCCATTGGACTCTGTGGTTTGCAGCACAAGCTGCTGGCCCGAGCGTGTCCAACAACCGGTTTCGCTAAGCATGCGAGGCGGCTGCCGGCCGCGTTTTAGCTGTTCGACATACGCCATGGAACCGTCAGGCTTCAGGGTAAACAATACATGCAGTTCACCCGCCACGCCTTTTTGGGTGCGCACAGCCAGCCAATTGCCAACCAGCGTCTCGCCTGCTTGAGCGGCGCTGCACGACACGGCCTGCGCCTGGTCTTTGTCGGCGGCAGGCCCGGAAGGCGCGGCGCAGCCCGCAACCAGCGCCATGACAACGCATGCCGGCAGCATGCCTTTGAAAAAATTGCTTTGCTCGCTCATTTGCGTCTCCCGTTGAAACCGCGCCCCGCATGCAGGCGCCCCGAACCCAGCGACGGCAAGACCACATGCGAACCAGGGACACGCCGTCGCGCGTACAAGCTTCGGCCTACAATCCAGACACCAGCCTGAAAGACAGCGCCGGCTCGCCACACTGCCCTTTCCGATTCGATAATTTTAGCCGAGTGGGGCCAAGGCCACGCCGGCTGCCGCATGTACGGAGCCTGATCGCCATGAATCACCTTACCCTGGTTACCCTGCATCTGTTTGCCGCCATTTTTTTTGTCGGCACCGTATTTTTCGAAGTCCTGATGCTTGAAGGGATTCGCAAACATGTTCCGCGCGATGCCATGCGGGCGGTCGAAACCGCCATCGGCGCCCGCGCCCGCCGCCTGATGCCATTTGCCATTGTCATCCTCTATGCCGCCGGCATCACCATGGCATGGAACTACCGGGCGGCACTGGCCAATCCGTTCGCCAGCACGTTCGCCACCCTGTTCTCGCTGAAAATACTGCTGGCGCTAAGCGTGCTGGTTCACTTCATCACCGCCGTACGGATGGGGGCGGCCGGCCGTCTGACATCCCGCCATTTCCGCGCCATCCACCTCAGCGTCTTCCTGCACGTAGTGGCCATCGTCTTCCTGGCCAAGGCAATGTTCTACTTAACGTAAGCAAACGAAAATAACGCCTGACAACCGCTTGCCCCTCTTGCGCTTAAGCACTACAATTAGTGCCTGAATTACCAGTTGACCACTATATATTGTGGTCAAACAACAAGAGCCAGCACTAAAAAAGAACGCTAACAGGCCGCCAAAATCCGTTTCCACCCTATTTAATACGCCTATCGGCATGCAAATCACGCGTGCCGGCACTCTACACTCAGGAGCCTCCATGCAGACTACATCCATCGCTGAGTCCCGGTCGGAAATCGCCCCTCCTTCGACATCCGCCGGCGCCCCCGCCCCGCAATCCGGTGGCCAATGGGGCAACTTCAGCATCATTCGGCGCAACGGCGCCGTGGTGGGCTTCGAGCCCAGCAAAATCGCCATCGCCATGACCAAGGCTTTCCTGGCTGTCAATGGCGGCCAGGGCGCAGCCTCGGCACGGATTCGCGAACTGGTCGAGACCCTCACCTCCCAGGTCGTCAATGCTCTGGCGCGCAACCGTCCAAGTGGCGGCACTTTCCATATCGAAGAAATCCAGGACCAGGTCGAACTGGCCCTGATGCGCTCCGGCGAGCACGACGTTGCGCGTTCCTATGTGCTGTACCGCGAAAAGCGCGCCCAGGAGCGCGCACGCAGCGGCCAGCAACAGGCGCCCGTTGAAAAAAGCACGCTGAATGTCAACGACAACGGCGTCAGCCGCCCTCTCGACCTGGCCAGGCTGCGCGCCACCATCGCCGAGGCCGGCCAGAACCTGCCCATCGAAATCGATGTCGACGGCATCCTGTCTGAAACCGTCAAGAACCTCTACGATGGCATCCCCGTCGACGAAGTCTACAAGTCGGCTATCTTGTCGGCGCGCGCCATGGTCGAAACCGACCCGGCCTACAGCCAAGTCACCGCAGGGCTGCTGCTGCACACCATCCGCAAGGAAGTCCTGGGCGAAGAAGTCGCCCAGTCGGCCATGGACACTCGCTACGCCGAGTACTTCCCCAAATTCATCAAGGCCGGCATCGAGGCCGGCCTGCTCGACAACAAACTCGCGCAGTTCGATCTTGCCAAGCTGGGCAGGGCGCTTAATGCCAACCGCGACCAACAGTTCAACTATCTTGGTCTGCAAACCCTGTACGACCGCTATTTCCTGCATGTGCGCGGTCGCCGCATCGAACTGCCCCAAGTCTTTTTCATGCGCGTCGCCATGGGGCTGGCGCTGAACGAAATCGACCGCGAAGCACGCGCCATCGAGTTCTACGAAATCCTGTCGTCCTTCGATTTCATGAGCTCCACTCCCACGCTGTTCAACTCGGGCACGCTCCACTCCCAGCTGTCGTCGTGCTATCTCACCACCGTCTCCGACGATTTGGAAGGAATCTACGAAGCCATCAAGGAAAATGCGTTGCTGGCCAAGTATGCCGGCGGCCTGGGCAACGACTGGACGCCAGTGCGCGCGCTGCGCAGCCACATCAAGGGGACCAACGGCGAAAGCCAGGGTGTTGTTCCCTTCCTCAAGGTGGTCAACGACACTGCTGTGGCCGTCAACCAGGGCGGAAAGCGCAAGGGCGCGGTATGCGCGTATCTGGAAACCTGGCACCTGGACATCGAAGAGTTCCTTGAGCTGCGCAAGAACACGGGCGACGAGCGCCGCCGCACCCACGACATGAACACCGCCAACTGGATCCCCGACCTGTTCATGAAGCGCGTCATGGAAAACGGCGACTGGACCCTGTTCTCGCCATCCGATGTTCCCGACCTTCACGACAAGTACGGCAAGGCGTTCGAAGAGGCCTACACCGCCTACGAAGCCAAGACCCGCACAGGCGAACTGGCGCTGTTCAAGACCCTGCCGGCCATGACGCTCTGGCGCAAGATGCTCTCCATGCTGTTCGAAACCGGCCATCCATGGCTGACGTTCAAGGACCCATGCAATATCCGCTCGCCGCAGCAGCACGTTGGCGTGGTTCACAGTTCCAACCTGTGCACGGAAATCACCCTGAACACCAACGAGTCGGAAATCGCCGTGTGCAACCTTGGTTCAGTGAACCTTGCCGCACACCTCAAGCAAGATGCCAACGGCAGCTTTGTGCTGGACCACCAGAAACTGCAGCGCACCATCGATACCGCCATGCGCATGCTGGACAACGTGATCGACATCAACTACTACGCGGTCGCCAAGGCGCGCAACTCCAACGTGCGGCACCGCCCCGTCGGCATGGGCGTCATGGGCTTCCAAGACTGCCTGCACATGATGCGCATACCGTTCGCATCCGACGCCGCCGTGGAATTTTCCGATCGCTCCATGGAGGCCGTGTGCTATTACGCCTATTGGGCTTCCAGCAAACTGGCAGCCGAACGCGGCCACTATGCGTCATTCAAGGGCTCGCTGTGGGATCGCGGCATCCTGCCCCAAGACACCCTGGCCATGCTGCGCGACGAACGCGGCGGCTATGTCGAGATCGACGACAGCAGCACGCTCGACTGGGATGCACTGCGTTCGCACATACAGCAGCACGGCATGCGCAACTCGAACTGCGTCGCCATCGCTCCCACTGCCACGATCTCCAATATCATTGGCGTGTCGCCTTGCATCGAGCCCACCTACCGCAACCTTTACGTCAAATCCAACCTGTCGGGCGAGTTCACGGTCGTCAACGATTACCTGGTGCGCGACCTTAAAGAACGCGGGCTGTGGGATGAGGTCATGGTTGCCGATCTGAAATACTTCGATGGCAGCCTGGCCCGCATCGATCGCATCCCCAACGATTTGCGCGACATGTACGCCACCGCCTTCGAAGTCGACCCCAGCTGGGTCGTTGAATGCGCGGCACGACGCCAGAAGTGGATCGACCAAGCCCAATCGCTGAACATCTTCATGGCAGGCGTCTCGGGCAAGAAGCTCGACGACACCTACAAGCTGGCATGGCTGCGCGGCCTCAAAACCACGTATTACCTGCGCTCCAGCGGCGCCACCAACGCCGAGAAATCCACCGGCCGAGGCGGTGAACTGAATGCAGTGTCAAATGCGGCAAGCTCCGCGCGCGCAGCCAGCAACGCAGCGCCCGCCACCCTGCCCGAAGCAGAAGTCGTCGGCGCCGCATGCACCATGCGGCCGGGCGACGAGGGCTTCGACGAATGCGAAGCCTGCCAATAACCATTAAAAGGGGATAACTAATTATGCTGAACTGGGATGACACCTCCCTGAGCCCGGCGGCCGCCGAACCACGCGCCGCCGACACGCCACGCAACCCGCCGCCGGCGCCGGCCGCGCAACGACTGGACGACACGGCGCTTGCTCCTGCTGCGGCGCAAACCGCCCCTTCGGAAGCCAACACCGGCAGCCGCGTGCGCGCCGCCGACAAGCGCATCATCAATGGCAAGACCGACGTCAACCAATTGGTGCCATTCAAATACAAATGGGCCTGGGAGAAATACCTTGCCACATGCGCCAACCATTGGATGCCTCAAGAAATCAATATGTCGCGCGACATCGCGCTTTGGAAGAACCCCACGGGTCTCACCGAAGACGAACGCCGTATCGTCAAGCGCAACCTGGGGTTCTTCGTCACCGCCGACTCCCTGGCCGCCAACAACATCGTACTGGGCACCTACCGGCACATCACTGCGCCCGAGTGCCGCCAGTTCCTGCTGCGCCAGGCTTTTGAAGAAGCCATTCATACGCACGCCTACCAGTACATCGTTGAAAGCCTCGATCTGGATGAATCCGAGATCTTCAATGCCTACAACGAGGTTCCATCCATCCGCGCCAAAGACGAATTCCTGATCCCGTTCATCGACGCAATTGCCGATCCGAATTTCCAGACCGGCACGCCCGAAGCGGATCAAACCTTGTTGAAATCGCTAATTGTTTTTGCTTGCCTGATGGAAGGTTTGTTCTTCTATGTTGGTTTTACGCAAATACTTGCGCTGGGCCGGCAGAATAAAATGACGGGCGCCGCCGAGCAGTACATGTACATTCTTCGCGACGAATCCATGCACTGCAATTTCGGCATTGATCTGATCAACACCATCAAGCTCGAGAACCCGCATCTCTGGACGCCGGCGTTTCGCGAAGAGATTCAAGAACTCTTCAAAAAGGCTGTAGACCTTGAATATGCTTACGCTGAGGACACCATGCCGCGCGGTGTGCTTGGTTTGAACGCGTCAATGTTCAAGTCATATTTGCGTTTTATCGCCAATCGAAGGTGCCAGCAAATTGGTATTGAACCGCTGTTTGCACAAGAAGAAAATCCCTTCCCATGGATGGCGGAAATGATCGACTTGAAAAAAGAACGCAACTTTTTCGAGACACGAGTCATCGAATATCAAACCGGCGGGGCCTTAAGCTGGGAATAATGCTTGGAGACAATAACTCCTTAAGTTAGACTCTAGGCGTGCAGGGTGCTGTGCACTTTGCACGCTTGCGCCATTTGAGATGGGTCGCATCCTTTCATGGGGGCCATATCAAATGGGTGGACGTTCTCTACGATTCATTCTCAAGGAGCATTACTATGGCAACAGCCAAAAAGGCCGCCAAGAAAACGGCAGCCAAGAAAGCAGCCCCAGCTAAAAAAGCAGTCGCCAAAAAAGCAGCACCGGCAAAAAAAGTAGTTGCTAAAAAAGTAGTTGCAAAGAAAGCGCCAGCAAAAAAAGTAGCCAAGAAGGCTGTCGCAAAGAAGACAGTAGCCAAGAAAACAGCAGCAAAGAAAGTCGTAGCAAAGAAAGTCGTAGCTAAGAAGGCTGTCGCAAAGAAAGCCGTAGCAAAGAAAGCTCCAGCCAAAAAAGCAACCGCTAAAAAAACAGTGGCGAAAAAGGCAGTGGCAAAGAAAGCGGTAGCAAAGAAAACTGTCGCAAAGAAAGCACCCGCCAAAAAAGCGGTAAAGAAGGCAGCCGCTAAAAAAGCGCCGGCTAAAAAAGTAGCAGCAAAGAAAGCACCCGCCAAGAAAGCAGTGAAGAAGGTAGCCCCCAAGAAAGCCGTAGCGAAAAAAGCGCCGGCTGCCAAGAAGGCGCCTGCGGCAAAGAAAGCTCCAGCCAAGAAAGCACCGGCAAAAAAAACCGGAGCCAAGGCAGCGGCAAAAGCTAACAAGGCAAGCGCGGCTGCACCGGCTGCCAATCCAGCCGTCAATCCAGCTGCATCATGGCCCTTTCCTACGGGTAGCCGTCCCTAGTACACGCAGCAAAGCTGTTACGGCATTAGCAGAACGTTTACTGCCCGGCTTGGCCGGGCAGTTTTCTTTTCAGCACTCATTCCAATACGAACTGAAAAGTCGCCATCAAGGCATGCGACAATAGCAACTCGTAAAAACCAACCGATAGACTGCACCCATGATCAGCAACGTCCTGCACTTTGTCATCAACATTGTCTTCACGCTGTTTGGCGCCGCGCTAATCCTGCGGGCCTGGGCATACGCCACCCGTCTGCATCCCTTCAACCCCTATTCGCAAGCCATCATACGCCTGACTGATTGGCTGGTTCAGCCACTCAGGAAACTGGTTTCCCCCGGCCGCTCCATCGACTGGCCCAGCTTGCTGGCCTGCTGGCTAACTGCCTTGGTCTCCATGCTGGCTACCTGGGTGGTGCTAACCGGCAGCCTGCCTATGGTTCAGCTATTGTTGCCCGCCCTTGCGACTAGTGTCCTGACCGTCCTGAAATGGACCTTCAACCTGATTTTGTGGATGACCTTGATCCAGGCCATTTTGTCTTGGGTGAACCCGCTGGCGCCCATCATGCCCGTCCTGCACACCTTAACCGCCCCCCTGCTGGATCCCATCCGGCGCATACTTCCCAACCTGGGCGGCCTTGACCTATCACCATTGGTTTTGCTGATCCTGGCCCAAGTCGCCATCATGATTCTGCAGAGCCTGTCCTTTTCGTTTTTAGGTCTATAGACGGGGGCTGCGCCCACACGCTAAAACGACCGCTCCAAGATAGGCGACGCCTGTAAAAAGATTCGCTTTAGCGCCACACAACAATGCCTCTTCCCGAAGTCCGGTGAAGAGGCATTGCTTTTCAGCAGAGCGGCGCCGAAGCCGCCGCGCCATCAATAACTACAATGGCACGACGCGAGTAGGGCCGCCACCGCTGATTAGGCGCACGCGCTGGCCGGAACTGAAGTGCACATCGGCCGCCTGGGCCACAACGCGGGTTTCACCGTTATCCAGGCGCACGGTTATTTCCAGCCCCTGCGTCTTGCCGACCTGGTTTTCGATGGTGTTGCCAAGCAAGCCGCCAAGAATGGCGCCACCGACAGTAGCGATAGCGCGGCCCGAACCACCCCCGATCGCATTGCCTGCCACGCCGCCCAGCGCGCCACCGGCAACCATGCCCGCACCGCTGGATTTCTCGTTCTGGATCACCACATTACGCACCGACACGACCGTGCCCATGCGCACGATTTGCTCTTGCTGTGCCTGCCCATAGGTATAAACTGAGCTGGATGCAGAAGGATTGGCACACCCCGCCATCACAACCAAGGTACCCAGGGCAGCCGCCAAGGCTGCCACGCGCAAGCGCCGA
The DNA here is from genome assembly GCA_044464765.1 of Pusillimonas sp. Lineage (GTDB taxonomy): Bacteria > Pseudomonadota > Gammaproteobacteria > Burkholderiales > Burkholderiaceae_B > JBIQKZ01. Next base: position 61,718 of record JBIQKZ010000007.1, on the reverse strand, counting down.
GTACCTGAAAACCTGTTTACTGTTGCCATTGCCTGATACTCCGTAAAGCTCCCGCACATGCCGGGAAGCGGTTTAATTGTCCAGCTCCGTCTGATAATGCTGCCTGAGCGCAGCCCCGATCTGGGCGCGGTCGGGCGCATGATTTTGCGGGCCTCTTGAAGAGATTTTAATAGCGCCCATGACATTCGCCAACTGGCAGGCTTTTGTCAGGCCCCATCCGTGGGCCAGACCATACAGCAATCCCGCTCGATGCGCATCGCCGCAACCAGTTGGATCGACCACGTTGTCCACCTTAATGGGAGCAATGGCAATTTCCTTGCCATCGGTGTACAAGGTAGCACCTTCCGCCCCCCGGGTCACGACCACCGCCTTCATCGCCTGAGCAATCTCGTGCATGGTCCGCCCCGTGCGCTGCTCGATGACGCTCGCTTCGTAATCGTTGGCGGTCAGCATCTGGGCCATCTGCAACATGCGCTCCAGGTCTTCCCCAGTAAACAGGGGCATGGCTTGCCCCAGATCGAAAACAAACGGGATGCCATTGGCATGCAAGCGTTCGGCATGCGCGAACATGCCGTCCTTGGAGTCGGGCGAAACAATGCCCCACGCAGCCTTGACCCCGCTCAGGTCGTTCTCGGCCGAGCGTGTCATGGCGCCTGGGTGAAAGGATGCAATCTGGTTATTGTCCAGGTCGGTAGTGATAAAACACTGGGGAGTGAACATCTCGGGGATGACTCGTATCATGCTCGTGTCGATGCCCAACTTGCCCATATAGTCGAGGTAGTCGCTTGCATCGCCGCCGATGGTGCCCACCGGCACGGGGTGGGCGCCGAGCAGATTCAGGTTATAGGCAATGTTGCCTGCACAACCACCGTATTCCTTGCGCATTGACGGCACGAAGAACGACACGCTAAGCGACTGTATGCTGTCGGCCAGTATGTGATCCTTGAAATGGCCTTCGAAAACGGCAATGGTGTCAAAAGCCACCGAGCCGCAAACCAGAATCTTATTAGACATTCCTATCCTTCATGGAAAAAATTTACCAAGCTGATACCCGTTGATTTTCACCCCGTCCACGGTGATGGGCAAAACAACGGTCGTTTCGCTGTTCGCCGCAAACGGCCCCCCGATTTTATCCGCTGGCAGGTAATCGCCAGGCTGCAGCATACGCCGGGCGACCACGCCGCCTGAAAAATCCACCAGTTCAAGAGAGAGCGCAGGCCACTCCAAAGGCTTGGCATCCGTGTTGCGCAAGACTACTCGCAAACGCATGCGGCGCGTGTCGGCGTCGCTTGGCTGGCCCGGCTCGGCCTGCAAGGATGAATCCATGATGGCAATACTCTGGAGCCTGCGCGGGTAATCCACAGTGCAATCGAGCGACTGACATGCCTGCTCAAGCAGTGGTCTTAAGGCCGGTATCTGGCTGGCGACCTGTACCCGGTAAACATACGCTGCCTGGCCGATCAGCAGGACGGCCGACAGCAGGGCCAGGCCACCCCACAGTAAGCGCGCAAAGCCGCTAGAGCCTGCGTGCGTGTCAAGAAAATCGGGTAGGAGCTGCGGGCCCTGCACGGAGCGAGGCTCGACATACAGGCTGTCCACCGATCCGGACAGGCCGGGTTCTCGTTCGGGAGAACCATCATCCGCCACATCAGCCGGAACATCGCGCCAGACGAAATCGCCGGAAGTTTCCTCGTCGACCCGATGATGGTCGAGGGCGCCAACCGTGTGTCGGTCCGACACGGCCGGCACAGTATCGGCGATGAAGTGCACCGGTTCCGGGTTCTGTGCAGGCTCTTGCCCTTGTGCTCGTGCGGCAGCCTCGTGCGGACGCCCAACGCGGATCGGCGGCAGCGGCGCCGCGCCAGGCGCAGACGATGGCGCAAAAGGTTCTGGCGAAGCCTTGGAAGGCGCTGACGATAAGGCCGGCGCTACCGTTGATTCGGGCACAGATGACAAAGCAGCGGCCGTGGCGCCGCGCGGCACGACCGCCTCGTAGCCATCGAAGATATGAGCGCAATTAATGCAGCGGACGTACCCCTTGCGCAACTGCAATTGCTCCATGCTGGCCGCAAAGCAAGTTCCGCACTCGGGGCACTGCGTGGTCAATTCCATAAGCAAAAACAACGGTACAGGTCAGGGGCGGTGGCCATGCAGGCAGACCCAGCCATCGCGAGCGCCCCACACACTGATAGTAAGCCATGGGGCATAGGCTTGCGCAACCTCGTCGGCCTGCCGTTCCAGGACGCCCGACAACACCAGTTGGCCGCCCGGCGCAACCCGATTGGCCAGCATGGGCGCCAGAACCTTCAATGGGTTGGACAGGATATTTGCCACCACGACCTGGAATTGCCCGTCCGGCAGGCTATTGGGCAGCATCGCCTCTAAATCGACCTTGTTGACCTGAGCATTGTAACGAGTGGATTGCACGGCCTGTTCATCGATATCCACCGCCGTGGTTGCTCCCGCGCCTAGCAAGCGTGCGGCAATGGCCAGTATTCCCGAGCCGCACCCGTAGTCAAGCACGCTTTCATCGGGCTTGATGCAAGCCTCCAGCCATTCAAGACAGAGATGAGTGGTGGGATGACTGCCCGTGCCAAATGCCAGGCCCGGATCCAGCTCGATATGGATCGGAGCCGTGTCGGTCTTGCCCGCCGCATTGGGAAACACCGTGGGCACGCTGGGATCATCGCGGCTCCAGCTGGGCACGATCCAGACTCGTTCGCCAATGTGAATGGGCCCGAACTGCGACTGTGTCAGGCGCACCCAGTCGGCGTCGGGAACCTCGCGTGTGCTCCAGCCGCTGGCTATGAGATCGATGCCCCCATTGACCCGCACCTGCTCGAGAATCTGTTCGGGGTCAGCACCGTCGGGCAGCAACGCCACCACGCGGTTGCGCTGCCAGGCCTGAACTTCAGGCTCGCTGCCCGGCTCGCCAAACAAGGGCTGTTCCGCCTCGGTGTCGCTGTCGGCATCTTCCACCGACACCGACAGCACACCAGCCTCGAGCAAGGCGTCGGACAAGGCCTCGGCTTGGGCTTCCATGCAGTGCAGTACAAGTTCACGCATATCAGGGGCGCTGCGACAGCTTGTGTTCCAGATAATGGATGCTGGTGCCGCCCTCGCGGAACCTGGCGTCCTGCAAAAGCTCGCGGTGCAGGGGAATGTTGGTTTGTATGCCTTCAACCACCATTTCCGACAAGGCAATTTCCATACGAGCAATGGCCTGGTCGCGTGTGTCGCCGTAGGTAATAAGCTTGGCGATCATGGAGTCGTAGTTGGGCGGCACCGTGTAGCCGGCGAACACGTGGGAATCCATGCGCACACCCGGACCGCCCGGCGTATGCCAATTAGTGATCCGGCCAGGACTGGGCGTGAACTTGAAGGGGTCTTCGGCATTGATCCGGCACTCGATGGCATGACCACGGAACTGGATATCGCGCTGGCGCAAGCTGAACTTTTCGCCGGCGGCGATCCGGATCTGCTGCACCACCAGATCGATGCCGGTAATCATTTCCGACACCGTATGTTCGACCTGGATGCGCGTGTTCATCTCAATAAAGAAGAACTCGCCATTTTCATACAGGAACTCGAACGTGCCGGCGCCACGATAGTTCATTTTCCGGCAGGCGTCGGCGCAGCGCTCGCCGATGCGCTCGATCAAGCGGCGAGGAATGCCGGGCGCAGGAGCTTCTTCGATGACTTTCTGGTGGCGGCGCTGCATGGAGCAGTCGCGCTCGCCGAGCCAGACGGCATTGCGCCCGCCATCGGCCAGCACCTGAATTTCTACGTGGCGAGGGTTCTCGAGGAACTTCTCCATATAGACTTCGGGATTATTGAATGCCGCGCCTGCCTCGGTACGGGTCATGGCCACGGCATTCAGCAGGGCGGCTTCGGTGTACACCACCCGCATGCCGCGACCACCGCCGCCGCCGGCGGCCTTGATGATGACCGGATAGCCGACTTCACGACCCAGCCGGAGGATTTCTTGCGAATCGTCGGGCAGTGCGCCTTCGGAACCGGGCACAACCGGAACCCCGGCTTCGATCATGGCTCGTTTGGCGCATACTTTGTCGCCCATCTCGCGAATCGTTTCAGGCCTTGGCCCGATGAACACAAAGCCGCTTTTTTCTACACGCTCGGCAAAGTCGGCGTTTTCGGCCAGAAAGCCATAGCCGGGATGTATGGCTTCGGCATCCGTAACTTCCGCCGCCGAGATCAGGGCCGGCATATTCAAGTAGCTGTCACGCGCCGCTGCGGGGCCGATACAAACGGACTCGTCTGCCAACCGGACATATTTGGCGCTGCGATCGGCTTCGGAATGAACCACCACTGTCTTGACGCCGAGCTCCCGGCAGGCCCGCTGAATGCGCAGGGCGATTTCCCCGCGATTAGCGATAAGGATTTTTTCAAACATGGTTTAACCGATCACAAACAGGGGTTGGCCATATTCGACGGGTTCGCCGTTCTCAACCAGAATTTCCGTAATTACGCCGGACTTATCCGCCTCGATTTCGTTCAGCAGCTTCATGGCTTCAATAATGCACAAGGGCTCGCCTTCTTTGACTGCCTGGCCGACCTCGACGAAAGGCGAAGAACCGGGATTGGGCGCCCGATAGAACGTTCCAACCATGGGCGCCTTGACAGCGTGCCCGGTCGGCGCGGCTGGCTTGGCGGGCTCGGCCGCAGTCGCGGGAGCGGCAGCAACCGGCGCGGGTGCAGCGGCCGGGGCGGCGACAGCAACCGGAGCAGCCGTCTGGGAGAACTTGACGATGCGCACCTTACCCTCGCCTTCGGTAATTTCAAGTTCGGCAATACCGGATTCGGAAACCAGGTCGATTAAGGTTTTTAGTTTTCTAAGGTCCATACAGACTTCCCATGACATCACACCGCAGCCGCCTGGGCATACAGTGAGCGAATTGTTGTATTAATAAAACAAACGAGTTAGTTTTTTCCATTATGCGACAAGGCATATCGCACCGCCGCTTCATAGCCATACGCGCCCAGGCCGACAATCACGCCCGTGGCCAAGGCTGACAAATAGGATTGGTGCCGGAAGGGTTCGCGGCTATGCACATTGGATAAATGCACTTCAAGAAACGGGATTGCAACGGCTGCCAGAGCATCGCGCAGCGCCACGCTGGTGTGCGTGTACGCCCCCGCATTAATGATGATGAAATCGGTGGCATCAAGACGTGCTGCCTGGATGCGGTCGACCAGCGCGCCTTCGTGATTGCTTTGAAAGCTTGAACATGTGGCGCCCTGCTCGCCGGCCACCCGCTGCAGATTCTGGTCGATATCGGCGAGGGTTTGCCGCCCATAGACCTCCGGCTCGCGTGTGCCGAGCAGGTTCAGGTTAGGGCCATGCAAAACCAGTATGTGTTGCGCCATTCGGGGTAGGAGTTCCTGTGGTTCGCGTAAGAACAGTTGGTTCTTTTTACGCCAACTTGCTTTATTTGTCTATTAATTTACGCCATTGCCGCCAGTATCTGATCCAGCTTTACGGGATCGATCTGCCCCAATATGGTTTGGGTCCGTTCGCCTTTTCCGTTGTAGACGAGCGTAAAAGGCAACCCCCCCGCCTTATTGCCCATGTCACGCATCATGGCAATGCCGGCGTGCCCAACAAGCAGCAGTGGATACGCAACCTGGACTTTCTTGCTGAATGCCTCGACATTGGGCGCAGTATCGACCGCCAAACCCAGGAAGCCGATATCGGAGTACTTGGCATGCAACTGGTCGAGGTCGGGCATTTCCTTGACGCAGGGTGGACACCAGGTTGCCCAGAAGTTGACCACCAGTGGTTTGCCCAGCCACTGGTCGAGCTGGACGTCATTTCCTGACAAATCGGGAAAGGACTTGGCGAAGAGTGGATCGGCGGCGGCCCAGGCGAGCGGCGTAGCCAGGTTGGCAGCGATGCCCGCGCCGGCCAACGCCCCCGCGCGCAGGAGAAAATTACGTCGTTTCATGGAAAATGCCCTGAAAATAGCGGCAAATGCCGTCTATCGAACCGATTTTACCATCGTAGCAAAGATACAATATTGCCTGGAGGAACTTATGCATTTACATATCCTGGGCGTGTGCGGCACCTTTATGGGCGGCTTGGCCCTGATCGCCCGTGCGGCAGGCCATACTGTCACTGGCTGCGACGCCGGGGTGTATCCCCCCATGAGCACCCAGCTTGAAGAACAGGGGATCACGCTGATCGAAGGCTTCGATGCCGATCAGACAGCGCTGAAACCCGACCTATACGTCATAGGCAACGTGGTTTCGCGCGGAAATCCGCTGATGGAAGCCATCCTGGACCAGAACCTTCCCTACGTCTCGGGCCCTCAATGGCTGGGCGAAGCCGTTTTGCGTGGCCAACATGTCCTGGCGATCGCCGGAACCCATGGTAAGACAACGACGAGTTCCATGTTGGCCTGGATATTCGAGCATGCCGGCCAACGCCCCAACTTCCTGATCGGCGGCATTGCACCCGACCTGGGTGTCTCCGCGCGCTACAGCCCCAACCAAAACCTGTTTGTCATCGAAGCCGACGAATACGACACGGCCTTCTTCGACAAGCGCTCGAAATTTGTCCACTATCGGCCACGCACCGCCATCCTGAATAATCTGGAATACGATCACGCCGACATTTTCCCCGACTTGCAGGCCATCGAATCCCAGTTTCACCATTTGGTGCGCACTATCCCCTCCACCGGGCTGATCCTGCGTCCCGCCCAGTGCGACGCCCTGGATCGGGTGCTCGCGCGCGGGCTGTGGTCCGGCGTGGAAACCTTTGGCGAGGGCGGCCGCTGGCAGGCAGCGGACGATAACCATCCTTGCCATTTCGATCTTCTGGTCAACGGCGCCCCGGCAGGTCGTGTCGAGTGGAATATCGCCGGGCTGCATAACCGTATGAATGCATTGGCGGCGCTGGCTGCGGCACATCGTGCCGGCATCCCGATCCCGGACGGCATCCAGGCCCTGAACCGCTTTGGCGGGGTCAAGCGCAGGCTGGAACTGCGCGGCGTCGTCAACCAGGTGGCGGTCATCGACGATTTCGCACACCACCCCACCGCCATCGCCACCACACTGGACGGCCTGCGCAAACAAGTAGGAAGCAGGCGCATCCTGGCCATCATCGAGCCCCGCTCAAACACCATGAAGCTGGGCGCCATGGCCGCCCAATTGCCCGACGCCCTGCGACAAGCCGATCTGGCCTTTTGCTTTGGCGCCCGCAGCGGAAAGCATGCCTTGGGCTGGAACCCCGACGAGGTCCTGGCCCCCCTTGGCGCCCGCGCCAGTTCCTGGAGCGACCTGGACGCCATGGCTAGCGCCGTGGTTGCTGCGGCACAGCCGGGCGACTCTATTCTCGTCATGAGCAATGGGGGGTTCGGAGGTATTCATCAACTTCTGCTGGACAAGCTAAACGCCGATGGGAAGCCGCAACCATGATTCTGTACCTACATGGTTTCCGTTCGTCGCCCGAATCGGCCAAAGCGCAATTGCTTGCCCGCGACGTGGAAAGCCGGGGCTTGACCGATCAGTGGCTCTGCCCTCAACTGCCTGCTAGCCCGGCCCAGGCCATGCAACTGGCGCATCGCCTGATCGAGCAGGCCTGCCCCCACCCCACGCAGGCCGCCACCCAGCTGACCATTATCGGTTCGTCGCTGGGTGGTTTCTACGCCACCTGTCTGGCCGAACACTGGCAATGCCGCGCCGTTGTCCTTAACCCGGTCGTACATGCCGCGCGCGACCTGGCAACCCAGGTGGGTTCGCATCATCACTACCATTCCGCCGAGCCATTCGAGTTCCTGGCTTCCCACGTCGACGAGCTGGCCGCCATGGCCGTGCCGCGGCCCCGCGACCCGCAGCGTTATTACTTGCTGGCCTGCACCGGTGACGAAGTGCTGGATTGGCGCGAAATGGCCGACTGGTACCAGGGCAGCCATGGCCGCATCATCCAGGGCGGTGATCATGGCATTTCCGACTTTGCCCGCTGGCTGCCCGAGGTAATGGGTTTCGCCCTTAACCTAAAATAGCGTTTTACACCCCCCTGCATGGCCCTGACGGCCTGCTCCACGGATATCTATGTACGTTCTATACGAAGACAGCGGCAACTTCAAAGCCGAGAAAATTTTCTCGCAAAGCGACTCCACCATGCAGGTTGAGTCCGAATCGGGCAAACGCAGCAAGATCAAGAACAACGTCGTCCTGTTCAGCTTCGACTCGCCCCAGCCCGCCGCCTTGCTGGAGCAAGCTCGCACCCAGGCCGAAACCCTGGACATCGGGTTTCTATGGGAGTGCGCCCCCCAGGAAGAGTTCGAGGCCGCGCAATTCGCCGCCGATTATTTCGGCCACGAACCGACGGCTGTCGAGAAAGCAACGGTGATCTTTGCATTGAGCAGCGCCCCCGCCCACTTTCACCGGCGCGGAAAAGGCCGCTATCGGCCGGCCCCGCCCGATATCCTGCAAGCCGCCCTGGCCGCGATCGAGAAAAAGCGCAAGCAGGCGGAGCAACAACAGGAATGGACCACCCAGATGCTGGCCGGCCAGTTGCCCGATGCCATTGCTGAAGTGGCCCAAACTCTTATTACCAAGCCGGACAAGAGTTCCCTGCCCTGGAAGGCGTTCGAGGCAGCCGTCAACCAAAGCGGCCTGAGCCCGGAAAAGCTGTTGCTCAAGCTTGGCGCCTGGACAAATCCACTGGCGCTGCTTCGGCATCGCTTCCTTTCGCAACACTTTCCGTCCGGCACGGGTTTCCCGCCGGTCGACATCGCAACGCCCGGAACAGACCTGCCGCTGGCCGATGTCGTGGCTTACTCGGTGGACGACATCACGACCACCGAGGTCGATGATGCCCTGTCCGTCACACCGCTGGATGAGGCAGACGTGGTGCGAATTGGCATACACATCGCCGCTCCCGGCCTGTTGGTTACACGAGGCAGCCAGTACGACGACTGGGCGCGCAGCCGCATGTCCACGGTTTATATGCCGGGCCAGAAGATCCCCATGCTGCCCGACGAATTAATCCAGGCGTTCTCCCTGGATGCGGGGCAGCCCAAGCCCGCCCTCTCGCTGTACGTCACCGCCAACCTGGCATCGGGTGAAATTCTGTCGTCGGAAACACGCCTTGAGCGAGTCTCAGTGCGCGAGAACCTGCGCAGCAACCATCTTGACCCGCTCGTCACCGAAGCCGCGCTGGATGATCCGCAAGCCGACCTGCCATACGGCGACTGGCTGCGCCCCTTATGGCGGTTGGCCCGTCATCTTGGCGCCCAGCGCGACGCCGTACGCGGAAAAACAGAAAACAACACGCGGGTGGAATACTCGTTCTACCTGGACGGCCCACCGGACAACCCGAACAGCATCGTCCAACTAGTCCCGCGACAGCGCAACGCGCCGCTGGACCGGCTGGTTGCCGAATACATGATCCTAGCCAACTCCATCTGGGGCGGCCTGCTCGCCGAACATGGCGTGCCGGGCATCTACCGGTCCCAGCAAGCAGGCCGCGTGCGCATGTCCACCCAGGCTTTGCCCCATGAGGCTATCGGCGTTCCGCAATATATCTGGTCCACCTCGCCCCTGCGGCGCTATGTCGACCTGGTCAATCAATGGCAAATACTCGCCGCAGCTCAACATGGCGTTTCCGCCCGACTGGTTGCTCCGTTCAAGCCGAAAGAAGCCGACCTGTACGCCACAATCGGCGCATTCGATACGCAATATTCCCTATGGAACGACTTCCAGAACAGCATGGAGCGTTACTGGTGCATGCGCTGGCTGCAGCAACAGAACATCACGACCGTACAAGGCAACGTTATTCGCGACGATCTGGTGCGGCTGGCATGTGCGCCTTTTGTCACCCGCGTCGGCGGCCTGCCCGAACTGGAGCGCGGACAAGCTGTCACGCTATCCATCATGGGCTACGATGAGCTGGATCTCGAACTGGACTGCCGGTACGTTGCGACGGCAGAGGCCGAGGAGTGAGATCAGGAGGGTTTCTATGGATGCCGCTGATACCGCCCCCTGGCACTACCGCGCCCCGGCGGCCCCGCGTTCAGGCTATCTGCGCCTGGCCCTGCTGGTATCCATCTGCCTGCACGCTGGGCTGCTGGCCTTACGTTTTTCCTCGCCGGACCGACCAGCGCTCCCGGCTCCCTCTCTAGACGTAACGCTAGTCAACACACGCACAGAAACCGCGCCCATACAACCGCAGGTCTTGGCGCAAGATCAGATCAATGCAGGCGGCGATGCCGATCGAGGCGTGGCGTCGTCGCCGCTGCCGCGCACCGCCCAGGACACGCCGGACCAGATCGTCCTGGCGGCGCTGCGCAAACGCCAACAAGAGCTGGAGGCCGAGCAGCAAGCATTGCTAACGCAATTAGAAGCCATGGATAGCGTGGCCGCCGCCCGCAAAGCGCCCGACCTATTCCAGGAATCCAGTGACCCGGGCCAGGACAATCAGTCGGAAGCCAGCTTGATCCTGAACGCCCGCATCAGCGCGCTCAAAGAGCGCATCCAACAGTACAACGCACGCCCGCGCCAGCAATTCGTGGGGCCATCCGCGCAGGCGGCGCCCTACGCGCAGTATGTTGAAAACTGGCGCAAGAAGATAGAATTGCTGGGCACCGAACACTATCCACCCGAAGCGCGCGGCACGGTCTATGGCAAACTGCGGCTAACAGTCTATATAAAAAGCAACGGCGATCTGGACCGAGTCCAGATCGATTCGCCCTCGGAGCACGCGGTGCTGAATCTGGCGGCTCAACGCATTGTGCAACTGGCAGCGCCCTTCGCTCCGCTACCGCCCGAGATCGCGCAGGAAACCGATGTGCTAGCCATTACCCGCACCTGGCATTTCACCAATAACGCACTCAGTACGGAATCTCAGTGACCACACCTTCATCCAAAAAAAAGTTCGCTGTCGTCGGCAACCCCATCGCGCATAGCCGCTCGCCCGCCATCCACGCCCAGTTCGCCATGCAAACCGGCATTGCGCTGGATTACGACACCATTTGCAGCCCGCTGGATGAGTTCACCGCCACGGTGGAAGGTTTCTTCAACGCGGGCGGAAACGGCCTGAACATCACCTTGCCGTTCAAGGAACAGGCCTGGGCCCTGGCCGCAGACGGTCTGAGTCCAAGAGCTCGTTTGGCGGGGGCGGTCAACACCCTGTGGATGGAAGCCGGCGTCTTGCAGGGCTGCAATACTGATGGCGTAGGGCTGCTGGCCGACATCCGCCGCCTGGGCTTTGAGCCCGCAGGAAAAAGCATCTTGCTGGTGGGCGCGGGCGGGGCCGCCAAAGGGGTGGTCTATCCGTTGCTGGACGCGGGCTGCGTCGCGTTGCGAGTGGTCAACCGCAGCCCACAGCGCGCACTCGCCCTGTGCGACGAGGCCAGGCAGCACCTGCCCCAGTTCAGCGAACGCATCAGCGCAGGCGCCTTGAGCGAAGCATCGGGATTCTGGGACATTGTCATCAATGCAACCTCCAGCAGCCTTTCCAGCCAAGCCCCCGCACTGCCCGGCGCCCGCTTCGCCAACCGCTCCCTGGCCTACGATATGTTCTATGCCCCACAGCCCACGGCATTCATGGCGGCCGCAGGCGAGCAAGGCGCGTCCCACACCGCCGACGGACTGGGGATGCTGGTGGCCCAGGCAGCGGCCAGCTTCGAAACCTGGAATGGCGTCCGTCCACAGATCGAACCCGTGCTGCAGCTGCTTCGGCAACAACTCAAGACCGGTTAAGCCATGGGGTCGACAACAGCAAGGCGCAAGTTGAATAAAGCCAAGGTGGTAGGCGTTGGCCTGTTGCTGGCGCTGTTCGCTGTCCTGCTCTATCAGTTCGGGCTGTTCGTGATGGTGCTTTGGCTAAGCGTGCGCAACCCCGGCAGCAGCGCCTTCATGAACGCCACCATCGCCCAACTGCGCATCACCGACCCCGAAGCCACGCTTCACTATGACTGGGCGCCGTACGATCAGATCAGCGTCAACCTGAAGCGCGCCGTCATTGCTTCAGAGGACGCCAATTTTGTCGAGCACGAGGGGGTTGAATGGGAGGCCATCCGCAAGGCATGGGAATACAATCTGCGCCAGGCTGAACAGGGGAAAAGCCGGATCCGAGGCGGATCGACGATCACCCAGCAATTGGCCAAGAATCTTTTCTTGTCGGGCTCCCGCACGTATTTGCGCAAGGGCCAGGAACTGATCCTTACCTATATGATAGAAGCCGTGATGAGCAAACAGCGAATCCTGGAGCTTTACCTGAATGTTGCCCAGTGGGGCAAAAGCACGTTCGGCGCCCAGGCGGCTGCCCAGCACTACTATAAATCCACTGCCGACAAGCTAAGCGCCGCCCAAGCCGCCCGTCTGGCCGCCATGCTGCCCAGGCCCACCTACTACGACGAGCACGGCTCGACCTCTTACCTGAACTCGCGCACCGCCACCATTCTCAAGCGCATGCGGCTGGTGGATACGCCATGACGCCCCCAAGCTGCTCGTTCCTTTGCGCGTTCTTTTGTTAAGCTTACGTTTCACAGAGCACAAAACGTGCCACATCACCCCCAGGCATCCATCATTTCCCAATGCGTACCGCCCGCCGTTATCTAGCCAGTGAGATCTATCGTTCCAGCGCCGTTGTGCTCCTTGCGCTGATCGGGCTGTTTACGTTCTTCGCACTAATCGAAGAACTGGACAACGTGGGCGTCAAGTTCACCTTGCTGAACCTTTTCTATCTGCAAGCCCTGCAGTTGCCGGCCCGTCTGTACGATCTCCTGCCCATCGGCTTGCTGATCGGCGCCATCCTGGCGTTGGCCAGCCTGGCCCAACGCAACGAACTGGTCATCCTGCGGGTGTCCGGCGTCAGTGGCATCAAGCTGCTGAGCATGTTGTGGTTCATCACCATTCCGTGGGTGATCGGTGCATTTGCCCTATCGGAATTCGTCACGCCCGCTGCGGAAATCAAGGCCAGTGAAGCCAGTCTGACCCTACTGGGGCACGCCGGCGGCGGACGTTTGAATAGCGGCTACTGGTTTCGCGAAGAAGCGGAAGGGGGAGGCACGCGCATCATCAACATTTCCGAACTGAAAGCCAATGGCGGCGTGAGCGGCGTGACCCTGTACGAATTTAGGCCAGACCAGGAGCTGGCCACGATGTCCCAGGCCAGGGACGGCTATTTCGGCGATGGCACGCTGGTGCTGAACTCGGTCGCCGAAACCCATATCGATGCCGATTCCGTCAGCGCTCTGGGCGATGGGCAGGTGCCCGAGCACCCCTTGGTCAACCTGGAGTCCGTCCCCGAAGTGGTGCTGCCCACCACCCTGACCCCAGGCCGCCTGATTGCGCGCATCCTCACCCCCGAGCGCATGTCCATCCTGGTCTTGCTGGACTATATATCCTATTTGGAAAACAACCATCTTCAGACCGAAAGACAGGTGGTTGCGCTTTGGCGCAAAATGGCCTATCCCTTTACCTTGCTGGTCATGATGACCATTGCCGCACCGGTCGGCTTCATGCAAACCCGCCGGGGCGGCGTGGGCGGCAAAGTGTTTATCGGCATTTTGCTTGGGGTCGGCTTCTTCATGATCAATCAACTTGCGCTTAACGTCGGCATGCTCAGTAGATGGCCTCCGTGGATCACCGCGCTTGTCCCCAATCTGGGCGCCCTGGCCCTGGCCCTGGGCGCGCTCATCCTGATGGAAAACCAGCACAATGTGCGCCGCATCACCCGCAGCCGCTGGCCTTGGGCGCGCACCGCATGAGCAAGGGCAAGGAAACCCCCGGTCCAATCTGGATCATTGGCGACGTTCAGGGTTGCGGCGACGCGATGGATACATTGCTGGCCCACCCCGACCTTAGCAGCGACCCCGATGCGCGCTTCTGGTTTGCCGGCGACCTGGTCAATCGCGGCCCCGACTCTCTATACGTGCTGAAACGCATCCTGGATCTTGGCGAGCGAGTCATTACGGTGCTGGGCAACCACGACCTGCATTTGCTGGCGGTGGCAGCCGGGGTACGCAAGGCAGGCCCATCGGACACCTTTCAGGACGTCCTTGACGCCCCCGAAGCCAACGATCTGATCGACTGGCTAAGACGCCGCCCGCTGGCCCACTATGAATTTGGTCACCTATTGGTTCATGCCGGTGTCCCTCCACAGTGGAGCCTGAAGAAGACCCTGGCGCTGGCCGGGGAAGCGCAAGCCGTGCTTAGCGGCGACGACTGGCAAACAGCCCTCGCCCGAATGTATGGCGACAAGCCCACGCGCTGGCGCGATGACCTGAGCGGCTCCAAGCGCCTGCGCGTGATCATCAACGGGCTGACGCGTATTCGCGTCTGCGACGCCAAAGGCCACATGGACCTGCGAAGCAAAGGCGCTCCTTCCGGCAAGAACGGCATGATTCCATGGTTCGATGCGCCTGGCAGGGCTACGGCGAATCAAGCCACCATAGTGTTCGGCCATTGGTCGACGCTGGGCCTGATGGTTCGCCGAGACGCGATCGCCCTGGACACCGGCTGCGTATGGGGCGGCCAACTGACCGCAATGCGCCTGCATGATCGTAAGCTGGTGCAGATTTCCTGCCCCGAACACCAGAAACCAGGGCTTTTAAAGAAAGACCAATAAGGTGTTTGGCCAAAGCGCCGATGCTAGCGCTGGGGGGCGATTTCGCCAAGGCTTTCGTGTTGGGTCACGCCGCGCCTGACGGTGGAACCAATCGCCTGATGCAACTGGCGGGAAACTTCGGCCCGGCCCATTTCCTGACATGTCGCCGCCTCGAGCGCCGGCAAGAACTCGACCTCGACAGAGATGCCGGTGCTGCCAAGCAAGGTCCAGAGATTTCCCACCAGGGTTTCATCACCCACGAACGCGGCATAGTCGCTACGCTGTCCATCGTAAAAGAACCGCAGAGCCACCGGCTGGATATCGACGTTGGCGCGCATCGCCGGATCAAACAAACTTGAATGAAAAGGCAACACGTCGTAGCCAGGCGATGTCGTCCCTTCGGCAAACAGGCCAATGACTTCGCCCTGAGCAAAGCGGCGTTTCATTTCTTCACCCACCACTTTCAGGGAGTTGCGCTGCTTGCGGTCGAGAAAGACGGCCCCCACCTTGGCGACCAGCCAGCCGACGACCGGCCAGGAGCGGATTTCGCTCTTGGCCACGAACAACACGCTGCGCACGCCTGCCAGGATGAAAATATCGATCCAGGACACGTGATTGGCCACCCAAAGAGTGGAGCCCTTCAAGGTAGGCTGCCCCACGACGGTTACTTTCACCCCGCAAATCGCCACGATCGCCCGGGACCAGCCGCGATTCATCCGATTGCGCATGGATAATGATGCCAACGGATACACCGTTGCCACAAACAGCAGGCTGGACACCAGCCAGATCACGACCAAGGGCAGTCGCACGAAAATCAGCAATACACTCAAGATGGATTCTCCGCTTTTTGTTGGTATTTTAGTGCGCAACTGGATTATGGCGTTAGCTGATCAAGATAGCGCTGAAGAATGACGGCCGCGGCCATCGCATCGTCTGGGGCGTTGCTGCCTAACAATTGCTGGGCTTCGAGGCTGGAACCCCGTTCGTCCACCAACTGGATCGCCACACCGAACCGCCCATGCAATTGATTGGCGAAGCGCCTGGACTGCAACGATGCGTATTGTTCCTCGCCCTGCTCGGTCAGGGGCAGACCCACGACCACGCAATCGGGCTGCCATTGGGCCAGTAATTCGCCAACGGCGGCGAATTTCTGCTGGCGCGTAACCGGCGTGAGTATCTGCAGCGGCCTGGCCTGACGAGTTAACGTATTGCCGATTGCCACCCCGATTTTCTTGACCCCGTAGTCAAACGCCAACAGCGTTTGATCAGGCATGGCCTGCCTCGCCCGCCAACATGGACGAGTTGATGCCCAACAGGCCCAAGGCCGCCTCGTAGCGCCCCTCGGGCGGCACGCTGAACAGGATATCGTTGGATGCCGAGACATTCAGCCAGGCATTCTGCGCCATTTCGCTTTCCAACTGGCCTGAACCCCAGCCCGCATATCCCAGGGTAATCAGGATCTTTTCGGGGCCCTTGCCTTGCGCAACTTCCTGCAAGACATCGCGCGAGGTGGTCAGGGCCAGATCGCCCAAACGTATGCTGGAGCTGTATTCGCCCACCGGAGCATGCAGCACAAAGCCCCGGTCCGTCTGGACCGGCCCGCCAAAATAGACCGGTGTGTCCTGCAAGGGGCCGATTTCCAACGACAAGTCGAGGTCGATGCGTTCGAGCAGATTGCCGACGGTAAGATCGGTGGGACGGTTGATGACCAGCCCCAACGCCCCTTGCTCGGTGTGCTCGCATACGTAAATAATTGTGCTGGCCAGATTACCGCTTACCATTCCCGGCATGGCCAGGAGAAACTGTTTGGACAAGTCGATAGCCATCTTGGCGCCTGATTCTTTTTCTTGAGTCATGACCCGCCCTCCTTTGCCTGATGCCGCCCTCAGGCGGCCGACCAGTGTTTTAAACTTCGATCAGTTCGAAGTCCTCTTTGCGCGCGCCGCATTCAGGGCACACCCAATTGGGAGGAACATCTTCCCAACGCGTACCTGGGGCAATCCCTTCTTCGGGAACACCCGTTTCCTCATCATATATCCAACCGCAAATTAAACACATCCACGTACGCATTGTTGTTACTCACTGAAAGTTATGGATCCGGAACAAACGCATTCCGGACGCATCTATTAGAATGGGGTCAATGTTACTAAACCCAATAGCTGTCAACGTTGATATTAACCAAAGAACCCTCAAATTCCCTGAATACCCCTGCGACCGCCCCGCCCAGCCCGGCGGTCGTGCTGGTGTTCGGCCCGCTGGACCCAAGCGGCTCCGGCAATCTTCCGGCGGACGCAATCACGTGTGCCGCATTGGGAGCGCACGCCCTTAGCACCGTCACCGCCCTTCATGTCCAGGACACGGCCCGTGTAGAAGAGGTGCACCCCATGGCGCCCGAGTTGATCGACGACCAGGCGCGCTGCCTGCTCGAGGACATAAATGTCCAGGCCATCAAAGTCGGGCCGCTTTACACGACGGAATCGGTGCAGGTGTTGGCTCAGATTGCAGCCGACTACAGCCATGTGCCGCTGGTCCTGCAATTAACGGACCTGACCGAACACGGACAGCTTGACGACAACGACCCCGAGGATGTGCTGGCCGCCACGTTCGAGCTCCTGTTGCCTGCCACCACCCTACTATTACTGGAGCATGGGTTATTGACACGCTGGCATGCCGACGACCTGCTTCCGGCCCCCCCCGACCTTCCGCCCGCGCAAGCGCTGATTCATTGTGGCGCCCAGTGGGTGCTGACCAGCTCGACGCTCATGCGGCCTGGGCAGAACGCCTATCTATTGCACGGCCCCGATCAAGCCACCTTTCATTGGCCGGCAGCGGCTCCCAGCGCACGGGTCAGCGACTCCGACGGCCCGTTGGCATGCGCCCTGGCAGTAGCGCTGGCGGGCGGGCCGGTTTCGCCCAACGCGGTGGAAGCAGCCATCGCCCGAGCCACCGCACTTTCTTCAGTCAGTTTCCAGCCCGGCATGGGCTATCGGCTGATCAACCGCAGCACACAATGAATACCTTGCCCGCCACCCGCTTTCCACAAGGCCTGTATGGCATCACCCCGGAATGGAATGATGAAGGCCGCCTGATTGCAGCCGTCGAACAAGCCGCCGAAGGCGGAATGCGGGCTCTGCAATGGCGACGCAAGCACCTTGCCGCCGACCAGCATCGGCCGCAGGCCTGCACCCTGGCTCAGGTCTGTTCCCGACTGGGCGTCCTGTTTATCGTAAATGACGATGTTGAATTGGCCTTGGACATCAATGCCGACGGCGTGCATCTGGGCCGCGACGATGGGCCGCTGCGCGCAGCCCGGGCGGCGCTTGGGCCCACGAAGATTCTCGGCTGCTCCTGCTACGACAGTCCTGCTCTGGCCCGCCAGGCGCTTAATGCGGACGTTGATTATGTGGCTTTCGGGGCCATGTACCCGTCGGACGTGAAGCCCGATGCGGTGCGTGCGTCGCTGGAGGTCGTGCGGCAAGGGCGCGATATTGTCCAGGCGCATGGCGGCGCGGGCCCGCGCCCAGCCGTGGTGGCCATCGGCGGTCTTACGGCGCACAATGCCTTGCCAGTCATCCAGGCCGGGGCCGACAGTATTGCCTTGATCAATGGTCTATTCCAAACGTCCGATGTTCGTGCCGCCGCGCAACAATGTTCGGTGTTGTTTACAGGGTAAGGCCGGCAGCATCGTTCTAGCCTGATTCCAGTTTCTTTTTCTATTTTTCCGAGTCCAGTTCCATGTCTCAAAATGCCAATCTGTTTGAACGCGCCTGTAAAACCATTCCCGGCGGAGTCAATTCCCCGGTTCGGGCCTTTCGCTCGGTAGGCGGCACGCCGCGCTTCATTTCACGAGCTCAAGGCCCTTATGTCTGGGATGCCGAAGACGTTCGCTACATCGATTACGTGGGCTCCTGGGGGCCGGCGATTCTGGGGCATGCCCACCCGGATGTGGTCCGGGTCGTGCAGGAGGCGGCCGTCAATGGCTTGTCGTTCGGGGCGCCGACCGAAGGTGAAATCGAGATCGCGGAAGCGATCGCGGCCCGCATTCCTTCGATCGAGAAGGTGCGGCTGGTCAGCTCGGGCACCGAGGCCACCATGTCGGCCATCCGCTTGGCGCGCGGCTATACAGGCCGCTCCAAGATCATCAAGTTCGAGGGCTGCTATCACGGTCATGCCGACAGCCTGCTGGTGAAGGCGGGCTCGGGGATGCTGACTTTCGGCAACCCCACGTCGGCCGGTGTCCCCGAGGATTTCATCCGGCATACGCTGGTGCTCGATTTCAACAAGCTGGATGCGGTCGAAGCGGCGTTTGAGCAGTATGGTTCTGATATTGCCTGCATTATTGTCGAGCCGATTGCGGGCAATATGAATCTGGTCAAGCCGGCGCCGGGCTTTCTGGAGGGTTTGCGCGCGCTCTGCACGCAGTATGGGGCGCTGTTGATTTTTGATGAGGTCATGACGGGATTCCGGGTGGGGCCTCAAGGTGTCCAGGGGTTGGCTGGCGTAACGCCCGACATTACCACGCTGGCCAAGGTGATTGGCGGTGGCATGCCGGTGGGCGCCTTTGGGGGGCGCGCCGACATCATGGAGCATATTGCGCCTCTTGGCGGGGTGTATCAGGCGGGCACGCTGTCGGGCAATCCTGTGGCGGTGGCGGCGGGTCTTGCCACGCTAAGGTTGTTGTCTGTTCCGGGTTTTTATTCCGCCCTGGAGGCGCAAAGCCGCAAGCTGGCGCTGGGGTTGACGGAACGGGCGAAGGCGGCGGGGGTGCCTTTTTGCGCCGATTATGTCGGGGGCATGTTCGGCCTTTACTTTACCGAGAAGATTCCTACGACGTTCGAGGAGGTATCCGCGAGCGATGTTGACCGTTTCCGTCGGTTCTTCCATGGGATGCTGGATAAGGGGGTGTATGTTGCGCCTTCGGCGTTCGAGGCGGGGTTTGTGTCGGCTACGCATGATGATGCGGTGATACAGGCTACGCTGGATGTGGCGGAAGGGGTGTTTGCGGGGCTGTAGCCTGCGTAGGCTACGGGAGTGCAGGCCTGGGCGGGGTTCTTTAGACGACGCGGGGTCGGGTAAATCCCGGGGCTCCGATCGCATGCCCTTGCTGCGTTGTTTGCTGTACGGGGCCGCTATAGAAAAAGCTCGCGAAGCCAAGCAGCGGTTTGAGGAGCACCTTCAAACGGGTCGGGCACGCCAAACTGGGACGCACCCGAGTCCTGGTCGAAGGGATCGGGATATCAGGCCGCTGGAGGCACGACGGCGGTGACTTCGATTTCCACTTTGGCGCGGTCTTCGACCAGGTCGGCGACTTCGACCGCTGTCATGGCGGGGAAGTTGCGGCCGATGATTTCCCGGTAGTGCTTGCCGATTTCGCGCAGCGAGGCAACGTAATCTTTCTTGTTGACGACGTACCAGGTCATGCGGGTGATATGTTCGGGGCCCGCGCCGCCCTCTTTAAGGATGGCGACGATGTTGCGCAGGGTTTGGCCTACTTGCTCGGCCAGATCGTCGGTTTCGAATTGTTGCTGGGCATTCCAGGCAACTTGTCCGCCAACAAAGATGATACGGCTGCCGACGACCATTTCCGACATGATGCCGTTGGAGTAGCCGCGCGGCTCAAGCCAGTCGGCGGGTTGCAAAATCTTGTTCATTGATGCCTCTCACAAAAAAATGACGACTCCCCTTTTGGGTTCATCCAAGAAAAATGGTTAAAAGGCCCCCACGCTATGCCTTGCTTTGCTGGCGCAGGACGAAGCGCTGGAGTTTGCCGGTTTCTGTACGCGGAAGGGCGCTTACGAACTCGATGGCGCGGGGGTATTTGTAGGGGGCTGCTTCGGCTTTGACGTGGTCTTGCAGTTGTTTGACCAAGCCGGCGTCGCCGGTGTAGCCGGGTTTGAGCACGATGTAGGCTTTGACAATGTTGCCGCGCTGTTCGTCGGGAACGCCGACCACTCCGCATTCGGCCACGGCTTCGTGTAGCAGCAGCGTGCCTTCGACCTCGGGTCCGGCGATGTTGTAGCCGGCTGAAATAATCATGTCGTCGTTGCGCGCCTGGTAGTAGAAATACCCGTCTTCGTCCATTGCAAAGGTGTCGCCAGGCAGATTCCATCCCTGTTGGACGAACGCGCGCTGGCGCTCGTCGTCGAGATAACGGCAGCCCGTGGGCCCTTTGACGGCCAGGCGGCCGACCTCGCCATGGGCGACGGGCTTGAAGTCGTCGTCGACCACCTGCGCGATGTAGCCGGGCACGACGGTGCCTATGGCGCCGCGCCGCACGTTTTCGGGGGCGCTGGCCACGTAGACGTGAATCATCTCGGTGCCGCCGATGCCGTCGATCATTTCAATACCCGTGGCTTTCTTCCATAGTTGGCGGGTGGCGTCGGGCAGAGCTTCGCCGGCGCTGACGGTTTTCTTCAATGAGGACAGGTCGTGCTGGCCGACCAGGCCGGCCATCTGGCGGTAGAAGGTGGGCGCAGTGAAGATCATGGTGACGCCGAACTCGTCGATGATGGAGAGCAGGCTATCGGGCGTCAGCCTTTCCACCAGCACGACCGACCCGCCCGCCCGAAGCGGGAAGCATAGCAGGCCGCCCAGGCCAAACGTAAATGCCAGGGGCGGTGTGCCGCACACGATCTCGTCGGGCGAGGTGCGCAGCACATGGCGAGAGAATGTATCGCACATGGCCAGTACGTCGCTGTGGAAGTGCATGCAGCCTTTGGGTTTCCCGGTAGTCCCGCTGGTGAACGCCACAAGGCAGACGTCGTCGACCGCCGTATCGCACGCGGAAAACTTGGTGGGTTTGCCTTTGGCGATCGTATCCAGGGAATCTGGGCCCTCGTCATGAAAATACATGACGTGCTGGATTTCAGGGCAGTAGGATGGGTGATCTTTCTGAAGGCAAAACTCGATTTCCTGGGCCAGCCGCTTGTCGCACAGAACCGCCTGTATCTTCGCTTTCTCGATGACGGGTTTCAGCTCTTTGGCGCGCAGCAAGGGCATCGTGGGTACGGTGACCATGCCTGCCTTGATGGCGCCCAACCACGAGGCGGCCATCATGACGCTGTTGGGGCCGCGCAGCAGTACCCGATTACCCGGGGTCAGGCCCATGTCTTCGACCAAGGTGCGGGCGATCTGATTGGTCAGGACCATCAGCTCGCGGTAGGTCATGACCTGCTTGGATCCGGCGTCGTCGGTCCAGCGCAGCGCAATGCGATCGCCGTCGCCGCGCGCCACATGCGCATCCACCAATTCGACCGCGCAATTAAGGCGTGCCGGATAATCAACGTCGGGATTGCCTTCCAGCAGTAACTCGGGCCATTCTGCCAGTGGCGGCAGATGATCACGGGCAAAGGTATCTATATGACCGGACTGTTCCATGTTTCTGTTCCTCTCTTCGCTTTGGCTTTTCTTTCTTACAACAATCAGATACTCGCCATCTTGAAGTGTGAACCTAGCCGTCCTTAAGCAGCTCGCGGGCGATAACCAGTTTCTGCACTTCGGTGGCTCCTTCGTAAATACGCAAGGCGCGGATTTCGCGATACAGCTTCTCGACCGTTTCACCCGACACCACGCCCGCGCCGCCGAACATTTGCAATGCGCGGTCGATGATCCACTGGGCGGATTCGGTGGCCGCCATCTTGGCCATGGCCGCTTCCTTCGTGGTGCGCACGCCTTTTACGTCGCGCAGCCAGGCCGCACGGTAGGTAAGCAGAGCGGCCGCATCGATTTCGGTCGCCATGTCGCCCAGCGCCGCCTGAGTCAACTGAAGGTCGGCCAAGGTGCCGCCAAACATGCGGCGCGACGTGGCGCGCGATAGCCCTTCGTGCAAGGCTCGACGGGCGAAGCCCAAGGCCGCCGCCGCGACCGAGGCCCTGAAGATGTCCAGCGTCATCATCGCGATCTTGAAGCCCTGCCCTGCGTCACCCAGCCGTTTTGAAACCGGCACGCGGCAATCCTGGAAGGTCAGTGTGGCCAGGGGATGCGGTGCAATGACATCGATACGCTCGGTGATCAAAAGGCCCGGTGTGTCGGCATCGACCACGAAAGCGCTGATGCCGCGTGCGCCCGGCGCTTCGCCGGTGCGGGCGAAGACACAATAGAAGTCGGCAATGCCGCCGTTCGAGATCCAGGTTTTCTGGCCATTGAGAACATAGCTGTCGCCATCGAGCCTGGCTTCGCACGCCATGGCGGCGACATCGGACCCGGCATCGGGCTCGGAGAGCGCAAAAGCGGCGATGGCGTCGCCTTTGGCCACTGCGGGCAAATAGGCCTGACGCAAGGCATCGCTGCCGGCGATAGAGATGGCTCCGCTACCCAGGCCTTGCATGGCGAACGCGAAATCAGCCAACCCTTCGTGACGGGCCAGGGTTTCACGCATAATACATACGGCCCGCGAATCGATCTGCGGCCAGCGCCCACCCCAACTGCCGTCCGGCCCTTGAGGCACGGCGATGCGCAACCAGCCTGCATCGCCCAACGCACGCACCAGTTTCCGGCATGCGGCATCGGTGTCGCTGTGATCCAGGCCAGGTAGTGTCGCCTGGCACCAATCGTCAAGCTCTCGCGCAAATTGCGGATGGCGTTCGTCAAAAAAAGGCCAGTCCAACCAGTTTTGCTCGCTCATTTAGTCGCCTTCGAAAACGGGTTTCTGTTTCGCCACGAATGCGTCGTAGGCGCGCTTGAAATCTTTGGTCTGCATGCAAATGGCTTGAGCCTGCGCTTCGGCTTCGATGGCTTCATCAACGCCCATGTTCCATTCCTGGTGCATCATTTTCTTGGTGACGGCATGCGCGAAGTTCGGGCCCGCAGCCACTTGGCCGGCCAGTTTGGCAGCAGCATCCAGCAAGGCGTCGGATGCATGCAAGGCATTGAAGAAGCCCCAGTTCAAGCCTTCTTCTGCGCCCATCGAACGACCTGTGTAGAACAGTTCGGAGGCGCGGCCCTGGCCGATAATGCGCGGCAGGATGGCGCACGCGCCCATGTCGGATCCCGCCAGGCCCACCCGGGTAAACAGGAAGGCGGTTCGGGTATTGTCGGTGCCCAGTCGCATATCGGACGCCATGGCAATAATGGCCCCTGCCCCCGCGCACACGCCGTCGACCGCCGCAATAATCGGCTGTGGGCAGTTGCGCATGGCCTTGACCAGGTCGCCCGTCATCCGCGTGAACTGCAGAAGCTCCGGCATGGTCATTTCAGTGAGGGGACCGATAATCTCGTGTACATCGCCGCCCGAGCAAAAGTTTCCGCCCGCGCCGGTGATGACCACGACTTTGATGTCGGTGGCATAGTTCAGACTACGAAACAGATCGCGCAATTCAGCATACGACTCGAACGTCAGAGGGTTCTTGCGCTCGGGGCGGTTAAGGGTGATGGTCGCCACCTTGCCGTCGTCCGAGACGCTCCAGAGAAAGTTGCGTGCCTGATAGTCGGCCATCGGGCGCGTGTGATGTTTCATCGTGTGTACTACGTTATCCATGAATTGCTCCTAACGTGATGGATGGCGGCCTTAGCCTGCCATTACCTCGCCCCCGTCGACGGGAATCGATTGACCATTGACGGCCGCCGCGTCTGGCTGACATAGCCACGTCACGGCACTGGCCACCTGTTCTGGCTGCACCAGGCGGCCCTGCGGATTGCCTTCGGCCAACTTGGCCTTGGCTTGTTCTTGGGTCATGCCGGTTTTCTGCATGATGTTGTCGATCGCGTCCTGGACCAGATCAGTTTCTGTATAGCCGGGACACACGGCGTTGACCGTGATGCCTTTCTTGGCTGTTTCCAGCGCCAATGAGCGGGTTAGACCGATGACGCCGTGTTTGGCGGCGCAATAGGCCGATACATAAGCATAGCCCGTCAGGCCTGCAGTGCTGACCACATTGACCACCCGACCCCATTGTTGTTCGAGCATGCCCGGCAGGGCTTCGGAAATGCAGTGGAATGTGCCTGTCAGGTTGATGTCTATCATGCTTTGCCAGGCCGCTTCATCCAGCCGGTCGAAGCGCTCGCTGACCGCCTGGCCCGCGTTGTTGACCAAGACATCGATCACGCCAAACCGCTGGCGGGCGCTTGCGAAGGCGGCCTGAACATCGGCGCGCTTGGTGATGTCTCCCACCACGAAGTGGGTTTCGCCTTCGGCGGCCAGCTGTTCGCACGCCTTCTGCAGGCCCGCCTGGCCGCGCCCCATGAGGGTAACGCGCATCCCCTGGCGCAATAGATCGCGAACGACCGCATAACCTATCCCGCGCGAGGCGCCGGTGACCAATGCATGACGCGGCCTGGTTTGCCCTGCGCTGGTCATTTGCCCACCGGCTGCGCATATGCCGCCGCTCGTTCAAAGTTGGTTTCCAGCTGCTTTTTGGCCGGAAAGTACTGCTTGGGCCAGGCGATGTCAGTGAAGCCGATACGAGCCGACTCGCGCAAGGTCCAGGACGCATCGGCCAGGTGTGGACGGGCCAGCGCGCAGAGATCGGCGCGCCCCGACGCAATAATGCTGTTGACGTGGTCTGCGTCGAAGATGGCGCCCACCGCCATGGTTGGAATGCCGGCCTCGTTGCGAACGCGATCCGCGAAAGGTGTCTGGTACATACGCCCATAAACCGGCTGTTCGGCCTTGGTGACCTGCCCTGAAGAACAATCCACCAGATCGACGCCCGCCGCCTTGAAATGGCGGGCGATTTCCACGGCGTCATCGGCGTCGATACCGCCCTCGACCCAGTCGTGGGCGGAAATACGCACCGACATGGGCAGGTCCTGAGGCCAGACCTCGCGCACCGCCTTGAAAACCTCAAGCGGGTAGCGCAAGCGGTTTTCAAGGGAGCCGCCATAGTCATCCGTGCGTATGTTGCTGATCGGCGAAATGAAGCTGGACAACAGGTAGCCATGGGCGCAATGCAGTTCCAGCCAGTCGAAGCCCGCTTCGATCGCGCGACGCGTGGACGCAACGAATTCATCACGAACCTCGTCCATCTGCTGGCGGGTCATTTCCTGGGGCACCTGGGAAACGCCTTCGATGTAAGGAATGGGCGAGGCGGAAACCAGCGGCCAGTTGCCTTCGGGCAGCGGCATGTCGGTGCCCACCCAGCTAACGCAAGTGGAGGCCTTGCGGCCTGCATGGCCGAGCTGCACACCGATCTTGGCCGAGGAGTTCTGATGCACGAAGTCGACAATGCGTTTGAACGCCGACGTTTGTTCGTCATTCCATAGCCCCGGGCACCCGGGAGTGATGCGGGCTTCGGGCGACACGCAGGTCATTTCAACCATGACCAGGCCCGCCCCCCCCATGGCGCGCGCGCCCAGATGGACCAGGTGGAAGTCGCCCGGAACGCCATCCACGCACGAATACATGGCCATGGGCGACACCACAATGCGATTGTCCAAGGTAACGCTGCGCAGTTTGAAGGGGGTCAGCATAGGCGGTGTTGGACGCCCCGTGGTGGCAGGCAGGCCCGCCTTGGTCGCCAGCCAGCGCTCGTAGCCTTCCAGCCACTCGGGATCACGCAGGCGCAAGTTCTCGTGCGAGATACGCTGTGATCGTGTCAGCAGCGAATAGCTGAACTGCTCGGGCTCGAAATCGGCGTAGCGGGCCACGTTCTCGAACCATTCCGTGGAGTTACGCGCGGCGTTCTGGATTTTCAGGACCTCGATGCTGCGCACATCCTGGTAGTGCTTCAAGCCGGCTTCCAGATCGTACCCCTGCGTGACGATGGAACGTTCCAGCTCGATCGCGTCTTCCAGCGCCAGCTTGGTTCCGGACCCAATCGAAAAGTGGGCCGTGTGGGCGGCATCGCCCATCAGCACAACAGGCACCGTGCGGCCATCCGGCAAGGTTTGCTGGTGCACCCAGGTGTCGCAGATAACGCGGGGGAAACGAATCCAGATCGCGGAGCCGCGCAAATGCGTGGCGTTGCTGATCAAGGGATTGCCATCGAGCCAGGGGGCGAACAGTTTTTCGCAATAGGCAATGCCGTCTTCCTGGCTCATGGTGTCAAGCCCGGCAGCTTTCCAGGTTTCATCCAGGGTTTCCACGATAAACGTGGACAGGCCGGGTTCGAAGCGATAGGCGTGCGCCTGGAACCAACCGTGCTCGGTGTTCACGAAGGCAAAGGTAAAGGCGTCGAAGACCTTTTTGGTTCCCAGCCACACGAAGCGGCATTCGCGAGTGTCGATGTCGGGTTTGAAGGTGTCTTCGTAACGTGTGCGGATACGGCTGTTCAGGCCGTCGGACGCGATGACCAGATCGGCGTTGTATTTCATGGCGACGGCCTGGTCGTCTTCAACGTCGGTCTCGAACACCAGCTTGACGCCGATCTCTTCGCAACGGGCCTGCAGAATGTTCAGCAAATGCTTGCGCCCGATACCAATGAACCCGTGCCCGCTGCTGCGGATGCTGCGGTCCTTGTAGTTGATTTCGATATCGTCCCAGTGGTTGAAGGCTTCGCTGATTTGTTCGGCTGATACGGGATCGGCCTCGCGCAGGTTTTCGACAGTCGCATCAGAGAACACCACCCCCCAGCCAAATGTATCGTACGGACGGTTGCGCTCGATCACGGTGACTTCGTTCTGGGGATTGTTGAGCTTCATCAGCAACCCAAAGTAAAGGCCAGCCGGCCCGCCACCTATGCAAACTATATTCATACACCTTCTCCCAGTTAACTGTAAGAACCGCAGTGTGTCACCTAACCGGCAACCATATACTTTAAGCTTAAACTATATAGATAAAGCAAACGGCTGACAAGCAGTTTTTGCGCCTGCTTCGACCGGCCGGCCGCCCATGCCTTTGCCAGCGGTAATGTTTGGATATAACACCCCAAGCGCTTTTACCATTATCATGTATTTGAAGATTAAAATACTCAAGGTTTCCTCAGGAGAGAGCGCACCCTATTTCTAACGGGGGGCGGGCACGACAACTGCTATGAACGACATCCCGGCCATGACACAGGCACTAGAAGACATCCCCGACCTGGAAAGCCGCACGGTTCCTGAAGACCACCAGGACTTGCGGCTTTGGCTTCGCCTTCTGACATGCTGCACGCTTATCGAAAGCGATATTCGCGGCCGCTTGCGTGCCGAACATAACACCACCTTACCCCGATTCGACCTGATGGCCCAACTGGAACGCGCGCCCAAGGGCATGAAAATGAGCGAGCTGTCGCGCCATATGATGGTGACCAACGGCAATATCACCGGCATTACCGATCAGCTCGAAAAAGAGGGCCTGGTCGAACGCAACAAAGTGGCTACCGACCGCCGCAGTTCCATCATCAAGCTCACCGCCAAAGGCAAGCAGGCCTTCGAGCAAATGGCTAATTCCCACGAGGAATGGATACAAGGGCTGTTCAGCGGACTGCCCGAATCCACCCGGCAAAAGCTCTTTGAAGGCTTGGGCGAACTCAAGCTCATTACACAAACCCGGCTGCTTTCCCGATAAAAGCCCCCGTGGCACGTTAAACTTGCACCTGCCCCAGCCCCGCACCAGGGGCGCAGGCGCTATTTACTATTTTCTGGTCCATCAACCTTCTTCATCCCGGTGTCTCCGCCATGGCCGTCAACCTACATATTCCGTCAGAATCAGACATCCACGCCGTTCCAGGCATACAGATCGGCATTGCCGAGGCGGGCATCCGCAAAGCGGGCCGAAAAGACCTGACCGTATTTCGCCTTGCTCCGGGCACCGCCGTGGCCGGCGTCTTCACTCAAAACCGTTTCCGCGCGGCGCCGGTTCAAGTGTGCGAAAGCCATCTTGCGGCAAACGCGCCTATCCAGGCGCTCGTGATCAACACCGGCAACGCCAATGCCGGCACCGGCGACAGCGGTATGCAGGCTTCGCTGCGTACCTGCCGCGAACTGGCCTTGCTGCTGAACCTGCAACCAGAACAAGTGCTGCCGTTCTCGACCGGCGTCATCCTGGAGCCACTGCCGGTGGATCGCCTGATCGCCGCCCTGCCCAAAGCCATTGAAGGCCTGTCGGACGGCAACTGGTTTGCCGCAGCCCACAGCATCATGACGACGGACACCCTGCCAAAGGTCAGCTCGCGCCAACTTTCCATCGACGGCAAAGCCATCACCCTGACCGGGATCAGCAAAGGCGCCGGGATGATACGCCCCAATATGGCGACCATGCTGGGCTACCTGGGCACCGACGCGGGCATTGCGCCAGGCCTACTACAGACCATGACCACCCGCATTGCCGAACAATCGTTCAACCGCATCACTGTCGACGGCGACACCTCGACCAACGATTCCTTCATTATCATGGCCACAGGCCAAAGCGGCCTGCAAATCGATTCCGAGACCCACCCGGCCTATGCACAGATATACCAAGCGCTGACCGAGTCCGCCAAAGAGCTGGCGCAGAAAATCGTGCGCGATGCGGAAGGCGCCACCAAATTCATCACGATCCAGGTCGAACAGGCCCGTGATACGACCGAGGCACTGAAAGTGGCGTACGCTGTCGCGCACTCCCCCCTGGTCAAAACCGCCTTCTACGCCTCCGACCCTAACCTTGGCCGCATCCTGGCCGCCATCGGCTATGCCGGCGTCGCCGACCTAGATGTTGAAGGCGTCAATCTGTGGCTGGGCGACGTCCTGGTCGCCAGCAACGGCCAGCGCCATCCCGACTATCAGGAATCCGAGGGGCAACGCGTCATGAAGGAAGCCGAGATCACGGTGAGAATCGCCCTGGGCCGAGGCACTACCACCGACACGGTCTACACCAGCGACTTCTCTCACGACTACGTGAGCATCAACGCCGATTACCGATCGTAAGCAGTGCTGCTTGCGGCTGGTCCGGCTAACCACTTGACTTAACAGCTAAATCCACGCTAACATCCCATGCTTGGCATTTTGCCAACGTTACTTTTAAAGGTAAACCCACATGTACGCGGTCATAAAAACCGGCGGCAAGCAGTATCGCGTTGCCGCAGGACAAAAACTTAAGGTAGAACAGATACCGGCAGACATTGGGCAAGAAATCACGCTAGACCAGGTTCTATCGGTAGGCGAAGGCGAACAACTGCAAGTTGGCGCGCCCCTAGTCACC
This sequence comes from Pusillimonas sp., assembly GCA_044464765.1. Classification (GTDB taxonomy): domain Bacteria; phylum Pseudomonadota; class Gammaproteobacteria; order Burkholderiales; family Burkholderiaceae_B; genus JBIQKZ01. The sequence continues at coordinate 32,106 of JBIQKZ010000007.1, read as the reverse complement.
GGAGCCGTGGTGAAGGCAACAGTTCTTGCGCAAGGCCGGCACGACAAGATCAAGATCTTCAAGATGCGCCGTCGCAAGCACTATCAAAAGCGCCAGGGCCATCGTCAGAACTACACCGAAATCCGTATCGACGCGGTCACCGTCTAAACCCGGTCAACCTCTTGGACAACGAATTTTCGGCATTGCATAGCAGGAGCTAAACATGGCACAGAAAAAAGGCGGCGGCTCAACACGCAACGGTCGCGACTCACAGGCAAAACGTCTGGGCGTTAAAACCTACGGCGGCCAGGACATCTCGGCCGGCGGCATCATCGTTCGCCAGCGCGGCACCCAGTTTCACCCCGGCGCCAACGTCGGCATCGGCAAAGACCACACGCTGTTTGCGCTGGTCAACGGCAAAGTTCAGTTCGGCATCAAAGGCGCACTGAACAAACGCACCGTTTCTGTTGTAGCCGCCGAATAAACGGCATACAGCACGATACGAAAGCCCTGCCGTAAATGGCGGGGCTTTTTGTTTTAAAATGAAGCACTTGCCGGCCCTGGTTCAAGCGCCGACATGCAAGCTCCCGAAACCCACCCCCATGAAGCGCAATTTGCGTAAACCGGATCCATCATGAAATTCGTAGACGAAGCCACCATCGAAGTCATCGCCGGCAAAGGCGGCAATGGCGTCGCCAGCTTTCGCCGCGAGAAATTCATCCCCAAGGGTGGGCCAGACGGCGGCGATGGCGGACGTGGCGGCAGCATTTTCGCCGTCGCCGACCGCAACATCAATACCCTGGTCGACTTCCGCTACGCCCGCCTTCACCGCGCAAAAAACGGCGAGAACGGACGTGGCTCGGATCAGTACGGCGCCGCCGCCGCCGACATCATCCTGCGTGTGCCTGTCGGCACCATTATCGCCGACGCTGAAACCGGCGAACAACTGTACGATCTCGATCGCCACGACGAAAAAGTAACCTTGGCGGCAGGCGGTGAAGGCGGCATGGGCAACCTGCATTTCAAAAGCAGCACGAATCGTGCGCCGCGCCAATGCACGCCCGGGAAGGAAGGCGAACAACGCAAGCTACGTCTGGAACTTAAGATACTGGCCGATGTCGGCCTGCTGGGCCAACCCAATGCCGGTAAATCCACGCTGATCAGCAAGATTTCGAACGCGCGCCCAAAAATAGCCGACTACCCCTTCACCACCTTGCATCCCAATCTGGGGGTGGTGCGCACCTCGGAATCACGCAGTTTTGTCGTGGCCGATATTCCGGGCCTGATTGAAGGGGCGTCTGAAGGCGCCGGCCTGGGCCATTTGTTTTTGCGTCACCTGGCGCGCACCCGCGTCTTGCTGCATCTGGTCGACGTCTCTTCCCCCGATCCCGACGCCGACCCGGTTGACCAGGCAGTCGAAGATGCTCGTGCGATCGTTGAAGAACTCCGGCTGTACGACAACGAGCTCTATTCAAAGCCACGCTGGCTGGTGCTTAACAAATGCGATATGGCGCCCGATCCCCAAGCTCTGAAGCAACGCTTCTGCGAATCACTTGGCTGGACGGGTCCGGTCTTCCTCATTTCGGCGCTCACGGGCGACGGCACGCAGGAACTGATCTGGCAATTGCAAGACTGGCTCGATGCGGAACGAGCCAGAACGCAACTGGAACAGGACAAGGCTGAGGGCGTCTACGTGGCAGACGACCCCCGCTTCGACGACACGCGCAACGCCGGTCCCGCCGGCTCGTCGAACGCAACCATGCCCCACAATACGCCGACAGGAAACGGCCGCGCCTGAAAAGCGTACATTCCAGTATCTGTGCGCCTTGATTCAACCCTTTACTGCAAACCCGAGCACCATGTCCGCCGCCAATACCGCCAAGTCTGTCGTATCAAAGGCAAAACGTCTTGTCGTTAAAGTGGGTTCATCCCTGGTCACCAACGAAGGCCAGGGAATAGACCTGTCCGCCGTTACCCAATGGGCCGAACAGATCGCCGCCTTGCATGCCCAAGGCAGAAAAATCGTCCTGGTCTCCAGCGGAGCCGTCGCCGAAGGCATGGCTCGTCTCGGTTGGGCCCGCCGCCCAAGCACCATGCACGAACTTCAAGCGGCAGCCGCCGTTGGACAAATGGGGTTGGTGCAGGCGTACGAGGTCGCCTTCGCCGTTTACGGCATACGCACCGCGCAAATCCTGCTGACCCACGACGACTTGTCCGACCGCAAGCGCTATCTGAATGCGCGCTCTACGCTGAACACCTTGTTGTCGCTCGGCGTCGTGCCCATCGTCAACGAGAACGATACCGTTGTCACCGACGAGATCCGGCTTGGCGACAACGACACCTTGGGCGCCCTGGTCACCAATTTGATCGAAGCGGATGCCCTTGTCATCCTGACGGATCAAACAGGCCTGTACAGCGCCGATCCACGCAAGGACCCAGGCGCCCAACTGATCACGGAAGCCCCGGCGGGCGACCCCAAGCTCGAAGCCATGGCCGGCGGCGCAGGCTCCACCGTGGGAACCGGCGGCATGCTAACCAAAGTATTGGCGGCCCGCCGGGCGGCCAATAGCGGCGCACACACCGTCATCGCCTCGGGCAAGGAAGCCGATGTGCTGAAACGGCTGGCCGGGGGCGAACGCATTGGCAGCGAACTGCGTGCACTTCTTCCCGTCCGTTCCGCGCGGCAACGCTGGCTGGTCAACCATTTGCGCCTGCGTGGCCGTGTAACCCTGGACGCAGGCGCGGTAAAGGCCCTGGTCCAGGGCCATAAAAGTCTGTTGCCGATCGGCGTGCTCGCGGTCTCGGGCGATTTCGAACGCGGCGACGTCGTTGCCTGCGTTGACGAACAGGGCGTTGAGTTCGGGCGCGGCCTGATCAATTATTCGGCCACTGACACACGGCGCATCATGCGTCAGCCCAGCAGCCGCATCCCGGAGATTCTGGGCATGATGACGGACCCCGAGTTGATGCACCGCGATAATATGGTATTTCGGCAACCGGCTAGGGATCCCGGCGAAGCATAGTGCCGGTGAACATATACCCCCAGCTGTGCAACGATTTCAAAGGCAGCGCAAGTTCCTGACTGCTGGCGACCTTGCGCCGCATGCGACTGACCAGTACCCCTAGCCGTGCTTGGGGTTGTGCGGTGGCGCCAGACCGGTTGTCGGCCTCTATCGCCGCCGCAAGGTCTGCATGCGAAGCCCTGAAATCGGGTGAACGCATTAGCGCCAGCATGAACGCTCGCTCACTGGTCGTGAGCGGGACGACTTTACCGGTGGGGCCTCGCAATACCCAAGCCTGGTCGCACAAAGTCCACGGCTGCCCCTGCGGGATCGAAGAAAGTTCGGGCTCCGGCAACGGCATCCGGCGCAGCAAGGAAAGCAAGATCATGACGACCAGATCGATCGAGGCGTCGGCCGGTGCGCAATTGTCTGCTCCGCTGCGGAACGCCGCAAGCATCGACTGCTGGGTAAGCACGGGAAGCAGCGCCACACTGCTTAATGCCGGATGGCGGACACGCAAGTAACGCACTGCGGCACAAAGCTGCGCCAGTGGACCATCAAGTAAAACCAGGCCTGGCTTGTGTTCGACCTTGCCGGCCGCTTCGTGCAGGCTCTGTGTAGTTGCACAATGCACAGGCGCGAAGCCGTGGGCTCGGAACGCATCCATCCATTCCCGATGCTGGCTTGACAACATGCCGTCGCCGCCGAGCGAAATAAAAAGAAGGGCCGAAGAGACGCTCATTCCGCTGATAAATTAATTTTTACTTTATTTACAAGAGTTTACTTTAATTTATCACAACTGAAATTCAAATCATACCCAACGTGATTGGATAAACAGATTCAATCACATACGTGAACTTATCATTTGCCGAAAGACTACGCTTTGCCCGTACACTTCGCGGACTGACCCAGTCCGAGCTGGCTGCCGCATGCAACATTTCCCAGAGTGCTATCGCCAACTATGAGGCAGGCACGCGTCAGTCAACCAAGCAGATCTTCCGTATTGCAAACGTGCTTAGAGTCAGCGCCGCCTGGCTGGCGGAAGGCCTGGAACCCATGGAATTCACTGCACCTGAACTGACCCCCAATGCGTATCGTCTGGACGAGCAGACGGGCCGGCATGTTTTGCCGTCTTGGCCATTCCGGGATATTGCGCCAGAAGTGTATTGGACGCTGTCAGACGCTGATCGCCGTGTGCTGGAAAACACTGTCGCCACCCTGATCGCCTCATTGTTGCAGCGGCCTTCCAAATAAAAAAGCCGCACCGGCGATTAGACGGTGCGGCTGTGGCGACGCTGGATTAGTGCTGTACGGCGTACAGGAACAGTTCGACGCGTCGATTCATGGCGCGGCCTTCCGGCGTCGAGTTATCGGCTATCGGGTTGGACGGGCCACGACCTTCAGCCATGAGGCGGGAGGCGGCAACCCCATGAGCCGTCAGGTAATTGGTTACGCTGGTTGCGCGATCAACGGAAAGTTTCTGGTTGACGCTGGCAGGGCCGGTGCTATCTGTGTAGCCAATGGCCTTTGCACGCAACTCGGGATGCTGCACCAGTGCTCGCGCAACGCTGTCCAGGACGGGTAGCAACGCGGGCTTGAGCGCGTATTTCCCGGTGTCAAACGACACGTTGCTGGGAATATTCACCTTCAGCGTACCGTCCGGCATTTCAATGACGTCGATGCCAAGGCTGGAAGCCCCGGATTGCTGGACATCATTCTTCACGCCGGACCAGTTATAGCCCACGATCCCCCCTGCCACGGCGCCAATGCCGGCGCCAATCAGCGCCGCGCCGCTGGTGTCGCCAATAATGGCGCCCAGGCCGGCCCCCAAGGCTGCCCCTGCTCCGGCGCCCACGGCGGTCCTGCCCCCTTGACTCATGTTCCCCATGCCTTCATTCACGCTGGCACAACCGGATACCAAAGCGACCGCGAAAAATCCCGCCGCTAATTGCTTGGTTCGTATCGAAACGCTCATTGTTCATTCTCCTTGTAAAACTACCAGTACGCCTTCAGCTACGACGGTTCCCATGCTAGCAGCCCCCCCGCCAGCATAACGTTACAATTTGATTCTACCCGACGTCGGGCATTGCATTCCGTCTTTTCCTGTTGCAAGCAAAAATGGGCAAATAGCGCATTACGCCATTTCATTGTCGGTCGTACGCAATTGTTTTTCCAATGTGCGGCTATAGCGAGAGATCGAAAAACAAAACACAAAATAAATGCATGCGATAAAAACATAGGCTTCGACGCTGAAACCCTGCCATTGCGAATCGGATACCGCGACTTTGGCCGCCTGCGTCAGGTCGAAGATACCGATGATAACCACCAGGGACGTATCCTTGAACAAAGAAATGAAAATACCGACCAATGGGGCGATGACGACGGTAAGCGCCTGCGGCAGAATGACGGTTCGAGTTTTCTGCCAATACGTCAGGCCCAGCGAATCGGCGCTTTCATACTGACCTTTGGGGATGGCCTGCAACCCCCCGCGCACGGTTTCGGCAATATAGGCTGCCGCGAAAAGAATGATGGCGATCTGGGCGCGCAGCAGCTTGTCAATGGTCAGTCCTTCTGGAAGAAACAAAGGCAGCATCACCGACGACATGAACAGCAGGCTGATCAATGGCACGCCGCGTATCAGCTCGATGTAGATTACGCACAGCGACTTGACTGCCGGCATGCTGGAACGGCGCCCCAGCGCAAGCAGAACGCCCAAGGGAAACGCAAAGCCTATGCCGAAGGTCGCCAATATCAGGGTAAGCGGCAGTCCCCCCCACAAGCTGTTTTCCACATACGACAGCCCGAGAATCCCACCCCACATCAGGACGGCCACACTGGCAAGCCCCAAAACCCAGAGAAGCGCCAGGCCCGCATGCCAAAAGCGGCGCATGCAGCTGCAGACGATCACTCCGACCAGAATCAGCGTGGCCAGCAAAGGCCGCCACTGTTCATCATAGGGATAGATGCCAAATAGAATCAGACGATGTTTCTGTGCAATGAAAGCCCAGCATGCGCCGTCCGAGGCCATGCATTCCTGAGCAGTGGCGGCTTGAAAACTGGCCTTGATAAAAAGCCACTCTATGGCCGCCGGGAGAGTCATCAGCAGCAGCCAACCAACAAATAACGTCAAGATCGTATTCAACGGCGAGGCAAACAGGCTGGCGCGCATCCAGGCAAGCGCACCGGCAACAGGCCGCGGATAGGCCGACACGAATCCGGTGCGCGTCATCAGCGTTCCACCAGCGCCATACGGCGGTTATACCAATTCATCAGGAGCGAAATGGACAGGCTGACGGTAAGGTAGGCCGCCATGATGATCAATATGCCTTCGATCGCCTGGCCGGTTTGATTCAGGGTCGTGTTCACCACGGAAACAATGTCCGGATAGCCGATGGCCACCGCCAGAGAGCTATTCTTCGTTACGTTCAGGTATTGGCTGGTCATGGGAGGAATGATCACCCTAAGGGCTTGCGGCAAAACCACCAGCCGCAATACCTGTCTGCGCGGCAAACCCAAGGCCAGCCCGGCATTCCACTGCCCTTGGCCGACCGCCTGTATACCCGACCGGACGACTTCGGCCACAAATGCCGAGGTATACAGCACCAGACCCGTAAGCAACGCGGCGAATTCAGGGCTGACGGCATATCCCCCCTGGAAATTGAACCCCTTCAGCGCCGGCATCTCCAGGGCCAGGTTAGCTCCCCCCGCCAGCCATCCCAGCGCCGGCAACAACACAAGCAAGGCCAGACACCATCGCATCGGTCTTTTTATGCGCCCGACGGCACCTGTGCCGCCCCTGGCCACTCGGAACAGCAGCGCCGTACAAAGCAATAGAGCCAAAAGAAAAGCGCCGGCCACCCAGGCCAGCGACTCGCCCTGCAAGGCCGGCAGCATCAGGCCGCGATTCGAGATAAATACGCCAGGCAAGGGGTGATGGGCCTGGCGCGGCCCAGGCATGACTTCGGTAATGATTGCATACCAAAAGAAGAGCTGAAGCAGCAAGGGAATGTTGCGCATGATTTCGATATAGGCGCCCGCCACCCGCGAAACCAGCCAATTCCTCGATAACCGGCCTACACCTAGAAGCACGCCTAGAATCGTTGAGCCTATGATGGCAACGACGGAGACCTTCAAGGTATTGGCAAGGCCCACCAGAATGGCCCGCCCATAGCTATCGGAAGCCGTATAGGGGATAGGCGCTTCACCAATTGCAAACCCGGCCTCATCGCCCAGAAATCCAAAGCCGGTCGCAATATTGCGCAAGGCCAGGTTCTGAAGCGTATTGGACACCAGGAACCACACGGCCAGGCCCACCGCCAGCAACAAAAACCCCTGGTACAACAAGGACCGGATGCGTGGCTGAACCCACTGTTTGTGTCGTTGCGGCGTGGAGGCTATGCGGGTATTGGAAGGCATGAAATAAAAAGCGCAGGAATGCCAAGCAAGATATCATACCCGCTACCGGCAAACCCCTAGCGAACAGGCCTGTTGCCGGTTGCGGGCAGCGCCTGCAGGTTTTACTATGATCGCTTACTTTTGCGGACACCATGATTGAATTCCAGCACGTTTTCAAATCTTACGGTCGCGGCAGGAACATCCTGTCCGATATCAACTTTCGCATCACACCAGGCGAGTTCATCTTTGTATCCGGGCCGTCCGGCGCGGGCAAATCCACGCTGCTCAAACTTATTGGCGGCCTGGAGCCGGCTAGCCGGGGCGCCATCGCGGTCAATGGCCACCGCATCGACCAAATGCCCGCCCGCGCACGTCCCTATCTACGTCGCGCCGTAGGTGTCATCTTGCAAGACACTCATCTACTGTTCGACCGCAGCGCCATCGACAATGTACGCCTGCCGCTGACCGTGGTCGGCCTGGACAAAAAACTTGCCACGACCCGCGCCAGAGCGGCTATCGAAAAGGTGGGCCTCTCGGGCAAGGAAGACATGAACCCAATCGAACTGTCGGGCGGCGAACAACAGCGCCTGGCGATAGCCCGCGCTATCGTGAACCGACCTGCCATCCTGATTGTGGATGAACCCACGGCCAACCTGGACCAGGAAAGCGCCCGTCGCATCATGGACGTCTTTCGCGACTTCAACCAGGTAGGCGTCACAACCTTGATCGCCTCCCACGACAAGGCATTAATGGCTTCCTATGCCTCTCGTACCCTGCTGATTGAAACAGGCCGTTTCACCGACATGCAAGGGGTCGCCGCATGAACCGCTGGCTGCGTCAACATCGATACGCCCTGTTCGTTGCCTTGCGCCGTCTGGCGCAACAACCATTTTCATCCTTATCCAACCTGTTAGTCATCGCACTGACCCTGACGGTGCCCATCATGGGCGCCTCGATTCTGGTGTCCGCCCAGCCAGTGGCCCGCCAGGTTTCCATCTCGCCCGAAATCACACTATTCCTGCTGCCCGACGCGCCGGCGCAGGCCGCTGATACCCTGTCAAAACGGCTGAAAGACGACTATGCGGAGGAAATCTCAGCCGTCCGCATAGTTCCTCGCCAGCAGGCCTTCGACACGCTTAAAACCAACCCCAACTGGGCGGATGCCCTGTCGGCCCTGCCGTCCAACCCGTTGCCTGATGCCGTCGTCGTGACACTGAAAGAGCAAATCGATCTGGCCACCCATGCCGGCCGGCTGACTGAAGAATGGAAGTCCTGGGAGCAGGTCGGGCTGGTTCAGCATGACAGCGCCTGGGTACAACGGCTTGACGCAATATTGCGCTTCATCGGCATTGGGCTTGGTTTGCTGGCTATTGGCGTTGCACTGGTGGTGCTTGCCACTGTATTTAACACCGTTCGCTTGCAAGCCCTCACGCAGCGCGAAGAAATTGCTGTGGCGCGCCTGGTGGGCGCCACTGAAGCGTTTGTCCGCCGGCCTTTTCTATACCTGGGCGCGCTTACCGGGCTGGTATCCGGGCTGCTGGCCATTGTTCTGGCCTTCTTCGCCCTGACCCCGTTGAACGCGGCACTGGCACGCCTGGCCCAAAGCTATGGCACGCAATTCCAACTGGCTCTGCCCGATGCCACCAGCCTGGCCCTGGCCGTGGTCGTCGTGGCGATTCTGGCCGCGTTGGCCGCGCGCTGGTCTGTCACCCGCAACACGCAGTTCTAATCCCATGGGCACCCCCACAGCACCGGACCTGCCCAGGTTCGCCACCACAGTGGCGCACTGGCAGAAACTCGCCGGCCGCCACGCCTTGCCGTGGCAAAACACCGCCGACCCCTATCGCATCTGGCTGTCCGAAATCATGTTGCAGCAGACACAGGTGAGCACGGTCCTGACGTACTACCAACGATTCATCGAACGCTTCCCCACCATCCAGGATCTGGCTGCCGCCAGCCAGGATGATGTCATGCCTTATTGGGCAGGGCTTGGCTACTACGCGCGCGCCCGAAACTTGCATAAATGCGCGCAGGCAATCTGCACCCAATGGAACGGCCGCTTTCCGCCCCGGGCGGAAGACATCATGCAATTGCCCGGGATCGGCCGCTCTACGGCGGCGGCAATTGCCGCCTTCTCGTATGGAGAGCGCGCACCCATCCTGGACGGCAACGTGAAACGGGTTTTCACGCGCTATTTTGGTATTTACGGACCCACCCAATCCAGTGGCGTCGAACGCCTGTTGTGGAGCACGGCCGAAGATGTCATGGCAGCCGCGCCGCCCGAGCTGGACATGGTCGCCTATACACAGGGGCTAATGGATCTTGGCTCCACGATTTGTACACGCACGAAACCGGCCTGCCAGGCCTGTCCGCTGGCCAACGGGTGCCATGCCCGCCAAGAGGCCGTGCAGCATGAACTGCCCACGCCACGCACCAAAAAGAAAATCGACGAACGCACATGCCAGATGCTGGTGCTGAGCAAAAACGACTCCATCCTGCTTCAGAAACGTCCGTCGCCGGGCATATGGGGCGGTTTGTGGTCGCTGCCGCAATTCGACGACGTGCCATCATTGCGCAGCGCCTGTCGCCACTGGGGCATCGAACTACGGCCGGCGCATAAAATGGCCGGTTTCGTGCACGTATTCTCGCATTTTCGCTTACACATCGACCCCTGGAAGGCCGAGACAACCCGCCCAACCCTGGCCGAGCCGGCTCCCGAACACCGCTGGATTCCCATTGCGACTCTCGGCGATACCGCCCTGCCCGCCCCAGTACGCAAGATACTGGACGGTTTGTATCCCGCCGCTAACGCTGTGCCGGACGATAGGTGCTAATGCTCATCAGCACACCGGCGGCAATGCCCAGGGTAAGCAAGGCGGTGCCACCGTAGCTCATGAACGGCAGCGGCACACCCACCACCGGCAGAATCCCCGTGACCATGCCGATATTCACAAACACATAGACGAAAAACATCATGGCCATCGCCCCCGCCATCAGGCGGCCGAACTGGGTTTGAGCGCGTGCGGCAATGGCCAGCCCCCTCAGGATCAGCAAGCTATAGAGCACCAACAGCATAATGCCGCCGTACAAGCCGAATTCTTCGGCAAAGACGGCGAAGATGAAGTCGGTCGTACGCTCGGGAATGAAGTCCAGGTGCGACTGCGTACCCTGCATATAGCCTTTGCCGTAAATGCCGCCCGACCCAATGGCAATCATGGACTGGATCGTATGGAAGCCTTTGCCCAGCGGGTCGGAACCAGGATTCAACAAGGTGCAAACACGATGTTTCTGATAGTCGTGCAACAGCACCCAGTCGACATCAGGGTGGCAAATCTGGTCTTCGTAATACACCACCGAGCCCAGGCCGACCACCACCACGACGGCAACTGGCACCAAGAGCTTGAACGACAAACCACCAAAGTAAATGACGCAGAAGCCGGCGGCAAACACCAGCAGCGCCGTCCCCAGGTCGGGTTGCCGGACAATCAGCAGGAATGGGATGGCAAGCAACACCGTGGCCACGACAAAGTTAAGCAGGCCGCGCTTACCCTGGCGCCGATGAAAATACCAGGCCAGCATCATGGGAACTGCAATCTTCAACATTTCAGACGGCTGGATGCTGATCACGCCCAGATTCAACCACCGCGTGGCGCCTTTATTGGTTTCCCCAAAGAATTCCACGGCAAGCAGCAGCGCAACCCCCAGGCAATAAAACCACGGGGACGCCTTCATCAGTTTCGGCACAGGCACCAGCGCAATAATCCACATCACCACAAACGCCAGCACGAAGTTGCGCGACTGGTCTGCAAAGCGCCAGTCGGTGCTGCCAACCGCCGAATGCATGACCGTCAAACCCAGCATGGCCATCAGCACCAGAATGGACAGCAATGGCCAGTCCAGGGCCGCCAGGGCTTTCAGCACCCACTGCACAAGCCGTTTCATTCTGCCCTCGCCAGGCGAGCCGCGCGCCGCTCAGGGGCCAGCCAGTAATCGAACACCTTGCGGGCGATCGGCGCGGCCACGGTTGCTCCCCATCCGCCATTCTCCACAATGAGCGCCACAGCGATCTGCGGGTCTTCGACCGGGCCATAGGCCATAAATAGCGCATGATCCCGTAGCCGCTCATCGAGGGCGCCCGCGTTGTATTTGGCGCCCCGCAAGCTGAACACTTGAGCTGTGCCGGTTTTCCCTGCAACCTGGTAGGGAGCGTCCGAAAAACTCCGGCGCGCTGTTCCCACACGCACCACGTCCACCATGGCGTCTTGTATCACCTTGAGGTTCTCGGGCTTCAAGGGAATCGTATGCGAAGGCTTGGTGACGGTTCTTTGCAGTTCGCCGGTTATCGAGTCTTTCACCAGACTCACCAAGTGCGGCTGCATATAGCTTCCGGCATTGGCCAGTACCGACGTCGCCTGGGCCAGCTGCAGCAAGGTAAACGCGTTATAGCCCTGTCCCACCGCGATCGACACCGTCTCACCCGCATACCAGCGTTGCTGCTCCGGCGTTTTGTAGGCCTTGCGCTTCCACTCCGTCGAGGGCAGTACCCCTCGCCGCTCGCCATCCAGGTCAATCCCGGTAAGCTGGCCGAATCCGAACTGCTTGCTGAAGTCGTGCAGAGCATTCACACCCAGTTCGGGCCCCAGCGAGAAAAAATAGGTATCGGACGACACCACGATGGCTCGATGCATGTCCGTGGGGCCATAGACAGCGCCCCCGGCGTTGCGAAAACGCTGATTACCGAACTCGAAATAGCCCGGGTCCGGAAAACGCTGGGTGGCTGTTCGCTTGCCAAGTTCCAACGCCGCCAGCCCCACAAACGGCTTGTAAGTGGAACCGATGGGGTAAGTACCGTACAGAGGCCGATTGATCAAGGGATGATCAGGCGACTCATTCAGTTTGCGCCAGTTCTCAACGTCGATGCCATCGATGAACAAATTGGGGTCGAATGACGGAGCTGACACAAACGCCAGGATCTCGCCGGTTTTAGGCTCGATGGCCACCAGAGCGCCACGCTTGCCTGCAAACTCCGCCTCGGCCACTTCCTGCAAGCCGATATCCAGCGAGAGAGTCAGATCCGAGCCAGGCACGGGGTCGGTTCGCTGCAACGTGCGCACCGGGCGCCCTGTTGCGGTGACCTCGACTTCCTCAACACCGGTACGGCCATGCAAAGCCTCTTCCCAGGTTTTCTCCACACCTTTCTTGCCAATGGTGTCTGTACCCCGGTAGTTGCCCAGCTTGTCTTCGGCTTCGAGCCGCTCCATATCCCGTTCAGACAAACGGCCGACATAGCCCAGGACATGGGCCGCCGCCTCGCCACGCGGGTACTCGCGCACCCATCTGGCGCGCAGCTCAACGCCCGGGAACTTATAGGCATGCGCCGCGAACCACGACGCCTCGAGCTCGTTCAGATTGTTGCGCAGCAAGACGTGGGAATACCGCCCCGTCTGATTCATGGCTTGCTGGAAGCGTCGGCGATGATAGGAACTGATATACACCAGTTCGCTGAGCTCATCCAGCATTGCGCCCATGTCTTTGACGTTGGCCGGAACAACCTCTAGCGTGTAATCGCGATAATTGCGCGCCAGCACCACGCCATTGCGATCCAGTATTTCTCCGCGCCGGGGCGGAATCGGCACCACGGCGATCCGGTTCTGATTGGCCCGCGCAGCCAGCGACTCATGCCGCTCGACCTGAAGCGCCCACAAGCGTGCGATCAGCAGACCAAAACAGATCAGCATGAAAAAACCTGCTACCCACACGCGCAGCACAATCCGCTTTTTCTGATGGAGCGAGGTTTTCTTGAATTCAAACATGCAATACAAGCGTGGGAGCCGAGCCAAGTCTGTTAATTTTCATACCTGCGCAACTTCTTGAATAGTGTTGACAGGCCTCAGTGTCCTGTTTGGTAATACGAATTAGCCAAACAGGACTATGGTGCGCCGGAGTCGATTTCATCGTGCCGCCGTTGCGGCAGATGAAGCAAAATATCAGCCAGCGGCCAAAGAGCTACTGTAAACAGGGCTGACCACAACCACATCCAGCCTATCCATTCGCCCGCCAGCCAGGCCCGGATAAACTGGGATACGGATTCTGCCAGCACCACGATGGGCAACATATGCAGGGCCTGCACCACCGAGCTGAATCGAAGCAATCGCCGGGTCAGGATAATCGTTCCATAAGCGACTATGGTGTAGACCAACGCTTGCTCACCCAACAACCCGCCGTCGTGCACGTCCATGAACAGCCCGAATATGAAGGCCGTCAGCATGGTGACCCGGCGCGGCTCGTGCAGGCACCAGAAGGCAATCAACAATAACAGCAAATCGGGCGCCGGCTGCCAAAGGCGCCACGGTAGAAGGGAAATCAGCCAGGCCGCCAGCAAGGTGCCCCACACAAACCAGCCACTGGACGGACGGCGAAAGGGAGCGGAGTCGATCGGTTCGAGCGAGCCCAGCGACGAACCCCGATAGGCCGTGCCACGGGCTTTAGTTTGCGTCGTCCGATGATCCACCAATGTGGCGCTCCTGATTGATCCCATGATCCTGCGGATTCTGAGTGTTGACCCTTAAGACAAGAAAATGCCGATAACGTTCCGGGTGAGCCAAAGGCGTTGCAATCGCCACAGCAAACCCGGTGGCCTGATCATGCTGGACTTCGTCCACCCGCGCCACTGACAAACCGGCGGGAAACAAACCGCCGACGCCGCTTGTCACCAACGTATCGCCAGGCTTGATGTCGGCGTCCGCCGTCAGGTAGCGAACCTCGACCTTGCCCATGACATTGCCGCCGAAGGAAATCAGGCGCAGGCCATTGCGCAGAACCTGCACAGGAATCGACACCTTTTCGTCAGTCAGCAAGGCGGCTTCAGAAGTAAAAGGCGTGACCCGCACCACTTGGCCCACGACGCCGCCTTCATCAATGATCGGCATGCCCGGCTGAATGCCGCTTGAGCTGCCCTTGTTGAAAATCAGATGATGCGTATAGGCATTCGGAGGCTCGTACAGGACCTCGACCGCCACCGACGGCTGGGGAACCATTTCGGCCACGTTCAACAAGCGCCGCAATTGTTGATTCTCGGCAGATAACTGGGCGGCATGGGTGGCGATCTGGGCCAGCTCGATGCGCTGGCGCTGCAAGGCTTCTTTTTCCGTGCGCGCCAGCGAGGCCGCGTCTACCCAACCATTCATGCCTGACACTACATCACGCGGCGCCATGGCCAGCCGCTGGAAGGGATACAACACCACCGAAATGGCCTGACGAGCGGGGTCCAGCACGCGCCAGCGCGCGTCGACCACCATCAGGCACAAGGAAAGAACAACGAAGATAAACAGGCGCAGTTCCGCGGTCGGCCCACGCTTAAACAGCCTGATCGTCCCTTGTCCTTGCATTGAGTAACCGCATTTGGGAATGGATACCATGGCCGCCTGGGCGGCCTGGGTACCGTATTAATCGTAGATGAACACCGTGCCGAGCCGCTCGAGATGCTCGAGCGCTTCGCCGCAACCACGCACCACGCAAGTAAGGGGATCCTCGGCGACCACAACCGGCAAGCCGGTTTCTTCCTGCAACAAGCGGTCGAGGTCGCGCAGCAACGCGCCGCCCCCCGTAAGCGCGATCCCCTTGTCGGTGATGTCGGCGCCCAATTCCGGCGGCGTTTGTTCCAGTGCCGTCTTCACAGCGGATACGATCTGGTTGAGCGGATCGGTCAGCGACTCGAGAATTTCGTTGGAGGAAACCGTAAAACTGCGGGGCACCCCTTCGGACAGATTACGCCCCTTGACTTCAATTTCACGAATTTCGGCGCCCGGGAACGCCGAACCGATTTCCTTCTTGATGAGCTCAGCGGTGGGTTCGCCGATCAGCATGCCGTAATTGCGCCGGATGTAATTGATGATGGCCTCATCGAACTTGTCGCCGCCCACCCGGACTGAACCCTTGTAGACCATGCCACCCAACGAAATGACGGCCACTTCGGTCGTACCTCCGCCGATATCGACCACCATGGAGCCGCTGGCGTCCGAAACGGCCAGGCCGGCGCCGATAGCCGCCGCCATGGGTTCTTCGATAAGGAATACCTGGCTGGCGCCCGCCCCCAGAGCGGACTCACGGATTGCCCTACGCTCGACCTGAGTGGAGCCGCAAGGCACGCAAACAATGATGCGCGGACTTGGCGCAAACATGCTGCGCGGATGCACCATGCGAATGAACTGTTTGAGCATTTGCTCGGTGACGGTGAAATCGGCGATCACGCCGTCCTTCATGGGCCGTATGGCTTCGATATTGCCTGGCACCCGGCCCAGCATTTGCTTGGCCTCTCGGCCGACCGCCTGAATGATTTTCTTTCCGTTCGGGCTTCCATCGTGGCGGATGGCAACCACCGAAGGCTCGTCGAGCACAATACCTTTACCGCGAACGTAGATTAAGGTGTTGGCGGTGCCCAGGTCGATCGCCATATCGCTGGAGAAATAACTGCGGAGAAATCCGAACATGTGTGCTCAGTATGTCGAAAAATGAAAATACGTTAACTTGAGCCGATTTGCAGCCAAAAAGGGACGGGCCAAACCGTTAACGGCTAAGCCCTCAATGATAACTTATAATTTATGTAAGTTAGCAGCAAAATCGCAAAACCACCGTACGTAAATGAACGTAACGGCTCACTACATGAAGACCCCACCGACACATGGCAATTACTGATGATGATGTCACCCGCATAGCGCGGCTGGCGTGCATTTCCCTATCACCCGACGAAAGCGCGCAGGCCCGGTCCGAACTGAACGGCATCCTGGACCTGATCGAGAAACTACAAGCGGTGGATACCCAGGGAATCGAGCCCATGGCCCATCCTTTGTCCGCGCATCAGGATATCAAACTTCGGTTGCGCAACGATAGCGCGGCGCCGACCCACACCGACGCCCAGCGCGCCGACCTGATGGCCAATGCTCCCGCCCAGACCGAGGGCCTGTTTCTCGTGCCCACGGTCATTGAATAATGTCCGACATGCCCATACATAACGAATTCGACGGCATCGCCGCGCTTCGCGCCGCCCTGCTGGCCGGCCAGGTCAGCGCGGTCGAGCTGGCCCAAAGCGCCCTGAACACGGCGCAAGCCCGTTCAGAACTGAACGCTTTCCTGCATATCGATCCCGAGCTCACCCTGAACCAGGCGCGCCATGCCGACCAGGCAATCGCCGACGGCCGTTCGGGGCCGCTGACCGGCATCCCTATCGCCCATAAAGACGTGTTTGTTACGCGCGGCTGGCCAACCACGGCGGCAAGCAAGATGCTGGCGGGCTACGCCAGCCCCTTCGATGCCACCGTCGTCAGCCGCCTGGAAGCCGCCGGGGCCGTATCCCTGGGCAAGCTCAATTGCGACGAATTCGCCATGGGTTCGGGCAACGAGAACTCCGCCTTCGGTCCCGCGCACAACCCATGGAGTCGCGATGTTGTGCCTGGCGGTTCATCGGGTGGGTCGGCGGCGGCCGTCGCTGCCGGCCTGGTGATGGCCGCCACCGGCACCGATACCGGAGGGTCGGTGCGACAACCCGCCGCCCTGTGCGGCGTCAGCGGCATCAAACCCACCTACGGCACGGTATCCCGCTTTGGAATGGTGGCCTTCGGCTCCAGCCTCGACCAAGCCGGCCCAATGGCGCGCAGCGCTAAAGACATGCTCGAACTGCTGGACGTCATGACCGGATTCGACGAGCGCGACTCAACCAGTCTAGAAGCCTGCGATGGCGTCGCCAACGCTCCAGGTCGCGTGCGCAGCGATTTCGACCACGCCCGACAACAGTTTGAGGCCAACGGAGCCACGCCCCTGCAAGGATTACGCATCGGCGTACCCACCGAGTATTTCAACGAAGGCCTTTCATCCGACGTGGCCGCCGCCGTCGAAGCCGCACTGCAAGCCTTCGAAACGCTGGGCGCTGTCCGCGTCGCTATTTCATTGCCTCGCACCCAGCTTTCCATCCCCGCTTATTATGTCATCGCGCCGGCAGAGGCCTCCAGCAACCTGTCCCGTTACGACGGCGTGCGTTATGGGCACCGCACGCAAACGTACGGCGATTTGGCCGACATGACCAGCCGCTCGCGCGCCGAGGGCTTTGGCCCCGAGGTGCGCCGCCGCATCCTGGTCGGCACCTATGTTCTATGCCATGGCTATTACGACGCCTACTACCTGCAAGCGCAGAAAGTGCGCCGCATGGTCACCAACGACTTCCAGCACGCCTTTGCCGATCAATGCGACGTCGTCATGGGCCCCGTCACGCCAACCGTCGCCAAACGCATCGGCGATAACCGCGACGACCCCACCGCCGACTGGCTGGCCGATATCTATACCTTGGGCGCCAGTCTTGCCGGCCTGCCTGCCATGTCCATTCCCTGCGGATTCAGTCAGGGCGACACGCCTTTGCCCATCGGCTTGCAGCTCATCGGCAACTATTTCCGCGAAGGCCAATTGCTGGCCATCGCAGACCGCTATCAGCAGGTCACTGACTGGCATCAACGCAAACCGGAACAGCACTAATGGAATGGGAAATCGTCATCGGCCTGGAAACGCATACGCAGCTATCCACTGAGTCGAAAATCTTCTCAAATAGCAGTACGCGCTACGGTGCGCCAGCCAATACGCAAGCGAACGAAGTGGACATGGCGCTGCCGGGCAGCCTGCCGGTGCTGAATCGGGGCGCCGTAGAGCGGGCGATCCAGTTTGGTCTGGCTGTGGGGGCCGATATCGCGCCGCGCTCGGTGTTTGCGCGCAAGAACTATTTCTACCCCGACCTGCCCAAAAATTACCAGATCAGCCAGTTCGAGATCCCCGTGGTCCAGGGCGGCAGCATTACGTTCTATGTGGGCGACGAAGAAAAGACCGTCAATCTCACGCGCGCCCACCTGGAAGAGGACGCCGGTAAATCGCTGCATGAAAACTTTACCGGTCCCCATGGCGAATCCTCCACAGGCATCGACCTGAACCGTGCGGGTACACCGCTGCTTGAGATTGTCTCAGAGCCCGAAATGCGCTCGGCTGCCGAAGCCGTCGCCTACGCGCGCACGCTGCACGGCCTGGTGGTCTGGCTGGGCATTTGCGACGGGAACATGCAAGAGGGCTCGTTCCGCTGCGATGCCAACGTATCGGTACGGCCCAAAGGCCAGGCTGAATTTGGCACGCGCTGCGAGATCAAGAACCTGAACTCCTTCCGCTTTCTCGAACGGGCCATTCAGTACGAGGTTCGCCGCCAGATCGAACTGATCGAAGACGGCGGGACGGTACGCCAGGAAACGCGCTTGTACGATTCGGATCGCGATGAAACCCGCAGCATGCGCAGCAAGGAAGATGCGGACGATTACCGTTACTTCCCCGATCCCGACCTGCCCCCCCTGGTCATTGGCGCCGATTGGGTCGAGCGTGTGCGCGATCAGCTGCCCGAACTGCCGGCCGCCAAACGCGCTCGTTTCCAGTCGGAACTGGGACTAACGGGCTACGATGCGGCGCAATTAACCATGGATCGCAGCTTTGCAGCCTTTTTCGAGGACGCGGCGGCCCTGTTGTCCGCAGGCCAGGCCAAGCTGGCGGCGAACTGGGTGCTGGGCGAATTGTCCGCTGCGTTGAACCGCGACGAACAGGCGATTCAAGCCAGCCCTGTCACGCCGCAGCAATTGGGCGGTTTGTTGAACCGCATTGCCGATGGCACGATTTCTAACAAAATGGCCCGCGAAGTCTTCGCCGCGATGTGGTCAGGAGAGTCCGGCGGCGATGCCGATGCCATCATCGAGGCACGCGGCCTGAAACAGATCAGCGATAGCGGGGCCATCGGGGCGATGATCGACGAAGTTCTCGCGGCCAATCCGGCCATCGTGGAAGAATATCGGGCGGGCAAGCAGAAGGCGTTCAATTCGCTGGTGGGGCAAGTGATGAAGGCCGCGAAAGGCAAGGCGAATCCTCAGCAGGTGAATGAAGTGCTGAAGGAGAAGCTGGGGTAAAAAAGGCAGCGATACGCCTTGATTCGCAGCGCGAACCTTATTTTTCTTGCGCCGTGTGCTGTTGAAGGTTTTCATGGCGCGCTGTCATGGTCAGGCCCCATGCCGGTTCCGGCCAGTCGTGCGGTCGGACTGCGCCCGACCGCACGGCGTGGGCAGAGCCAGGCACACCCCCCGACGCAGCGACACCACAAGACCCGCATCGCCGCACCAAATACCTACACCCCGTACTGATTCCTATAATCAGCCACGGCGCCCCGATGCTCGGCAAAGCCCGCATCTTCATCCAGCAGCGCCATGATGTCGCTTAGCGACGCAATGCTGACTACAGGTATACCGAAGGTCTGGGCCACATCCTGCACCGCCGAATGCGGCGACAGATTGTCGTCGGGGCCGGCGCGCTCCATGCGATCCAACGCAATCAGAACCGCCGCCGGCTGCGCGCCCGCCTTCAGAATGATATCCACCGACTCCCGCACCGACGTGCCGGCGGTGATCACGTCATCAATAATCACCACCTTGCCCTTCAGCGGCGCCCCGACCAGCACCCCGCCCTCGCCATGATCCTTGGCTTCCTTCCGATTAAAGGCAAACGGAACATCGCGCCCGCCAAGCGTTTCGTGATTGGCCAGCGCAACCGCCGTGGCCGTCGCCAAAGGAATGCCCTTATAAGCCGGGCCAAACAACATGTCGAACTCAAGGCCCGAATCGACCAGCGCCTGGGCATAGAACCGCGCCAGCCTGCCAACCGTCCGCCCCGAATCGAACAAGCCCGCGTTAAAGAAATAAGGGCTTAGGCGACCCGATTTGACCTTGAAGCGGCCAAAGCGCAACACGCCTTTTTCCAAAGCGAAGCGAACGAAGTCAGTACGGGAGGACGTGGTATCAGGCATAGTCGGATTCAGCAAAGCAGGGAAAGCGACATTATCTCGTATATTTTCAGTAACGTTTACTATAAACTCAGGACGGTCGCCGGGTTTTGCGCCCGGCGTTTTGTCACCACCACCCTACAAAGGAATTAACATGCTCGACTCACGCACTAACTGGGCCCCGCAAGCCTTGGCGCTTTTGCGGATCGTCAGTGGTTATCTATTGATTTGGCACGGCACGGCCAAGCTCTTCGGTATTCCGCATGTAGCCATGTTCGACAACCTTCAGCTCATGTCCATGTATGGACTGGCCGGAATTATCGAGCTGATCGTAGGCGCGCTGCTTATCGTGGGGCTGTTTACCCGCAGCGCGGCGTTCGTAGGGTCGGGTTTTGGCGCCGCGGCCTACTTTATCGGCCACGTTCCCAAAGGCAATTTTTTCCTGCCCATGCTTAATGGCGGTGAAACCGCCATCTTGTTCTGCTTTGTATTCTTCTACCTGATCTTTGCGGGCCCAGGCTGCTTCAGCCTGGACGGATTGCGTAACAAGAACTAAAAACCAAAGCAGTCAGCCTGATGCGCCAGCAGCCCTACGCTGCACCGCATCAGGCGTAGTCTTCGACGGGAATGCAAAAGCAGAACAAATTCCGGTCGCCATGAATATTATCGATCCGGCCAACGGGCGGCCAGTACTTATTCGTTCGCAGCGATGCCACGGGGTATGCGGCCTGCTGCCTTGAATAAGAATGCGTCCAGTCGTCGGCCGCGATGGCCACGGCCGTGTGAGGCGCATGCTTCAGTACACTGTCCTGCGACTCTAGCTGCCCGCTTTCCACCAAGGCAATTTCCTGGCGGATGCTGATCATGGCCTCGATAAAGCGGTCGAGTTCTTCAAGAACCTCGCTTTCCGTCGGCTCGATCATTAGCGTGCCCGGCACAGGGAAGCTCATGGTGGGCGCATGAAAGCCGTAATCCATCAGACGCTTGGCGACATCTTCGTTGGTGATGCCGGTGGCTTTCTGCAAGGGCCGCAAATCCAGAATGCATTCGTGGGCCACCAGGCCACCCGCTCCGCTGTACAACACCGGATAATGCGCGGAAAGACGCCGGGCAATGTAGTTAGCCGCCAGGATGGCGTTTTCCGTGGCCGCGGTCAGGCCCGCAGCGCCCATCATGGCAATGTACATCCAGGAAATCGGCAGGATTCCGGCCGACCCATACGGCGCGGCCGAAACAGCGCCAATGCCATGCTCGCCACGCTGGTAGCCCACCGACAACTGATTGGGCAGGAATTGCGCCAAATGCGCCCCCACGGCCACCGGCCCTACGCCAGGCCCGCCCCCGCCATGCGGTATGCAAAAGGTTTTATGCAAATTCAGATGGGAAACATCGCCACCGAACGCCCCCGGTGCAGCCAGTCCCACCATGGCATTCATGTTTGCGCCGTCCACATAGACCTGGCCGCCATGCTCATGGACAATATCGCATACTTGCAGCACACCCGGCTCGAATACTCCGTGGGTCGAGGGATAAGTGATCATGATGGCGGCCAGACTATCGCTGTGCTTCTGAGCCTTTTCCCGCAAGTCGTCCAGATCGATATTGCCGTTCTGATCACACGCCACCACCACGACCCGCATCCCCGCCATCTGCGCGGAGGCCGGGTTGGTGCCATGGGCCGACGAGGGAATCAGGCAGACGTCGCGTTGGCCCTGGCCATTGCTTTGGTGATAGGCCCGGATAATCTGCAAGCCCGCGTATTCGCCCTGAGATCCGGCGTTCGGTTGCAGGCTGACCGCTGCATAACCGGTTACCGCGCACAGCATCTGTTCGAGTTCGCCGATCATCTGGCGATAGCCTTCGGTTTGCTCGTCGGGCGCAAAGGGGTGGATGTTCGCAAATTCCGGCCAGGTGACGGGAATCATTTCGCTGGTGGCATTCAGCTTCATCGTGCATGAACCCAGGGGTATCATGGTGCGATCCAGCGCCAGGTCTTTATCTGCCAGACGACGCAAATACCGCAGCATTTCGTGCTCTGTCCGGTAGCGATGGAAAACGGGATGCGTAAGGTAGGCGCTCTGGCGCTCCAGCGCTGCGGGGTAGCCCGCACCTTCACGCCCTACACCGGATGGCCGGCTTCCATCGTGCGGCGTAGTGGCCGTGGCTGTGCGAAACAGCTCCAGCAAAGCGTCGACATCGACCTGTGTTGTTGTTTCATCCAGGGAAATGCCTACTTGGTTCTGTGCCGCCCGGCGCAGATTCATGCCCTTGGCAACGGCAGCAGCATGAATGGTCTGTGTAGCCGGCCCCGTCTCAATAGTAAGTGTGTCGAACCATGTGTGATTGACCAGCGGATAGCCCATGGCGTCGAGTGAACGGGCCAGACCCGAGGCCAGATCGTGAACGCGTCGTGCAATGCGCTTTAGCCCTTCCGGCCCATGATAGACCGCATACATGGACGCCATGATGGCAAGCAAAGCCTGCGCTGTGCAGATGTTGGACGTGGCCTTTTCGCGGCGAATATGCTGCTCGCGAGTTTGCAACGCCAGACGGTAGGCCGGATCGCCATGCGCATCGATGGACACCCCAACCAGGCGGCCCGGCAACGAACGCTTGAAGTCATCCCTGACCGCCATATATCCCGCATGAGGTCCGCCAAACCCCAACGGCACGCCAAAGCGCTGGGTGTTTCCAACCGCGACATCGGCCCCCCACTCGCCAGGCGGGGTTAGAAGCGTTAGTGCCAACAGATCGGCCGCCACAGCCACCAAGCCGCCGTTATCGCGGATTTTAAGGACCAAATCACGGTAATCAATGACATCGCCATTGACCCCAGGATATTGCAAAAGAACGCCAAACACCTTGTGATCCGCGGCGGCGCTTGCCGGCCCTACCTTTACCCGGATGCCCAGCGGTTCGGCGCGCGACTGGATGACTTCCAGCGTCTGGGGCAGGACATCGTCGGCCACGTAGAAGTCCTGCACCTCGTCGCTCGCCTTGCTGACTCGGCGCAGCAGGGTCATGGCCTCTGCGGCCGCCGTGCCTTCGTCCAGCATCGATGCGTTGGCCACATCCAGCCCGGTAAGATCGGTGAGCATTTGCTGGAAGTTCAACAGCGCCTCGAGACGGCCCTGCGAAATTTCCGGCTGATACGGGGTATAGGCGGTGTACCAGGCAGGGTTCTCGAACACATTGCGCAAGATGACGCCGGGCGTGAAGGTGTTGTAGTAGCCCTGGCCGATAAAGCTTTTCAGGACCTGATTCTTTTGCGCGCGCTCGCGCAAAGCCGCCAAGGCGCCCACTTCGGACAAAGGCGCGGCAAATTGCCCCAGCGGCATTTCGTCGCGCTTGCGTATGGCGGTCGGCACCACATCGTCGATCAGGGCGTCCAGTGAAGCATAGCCCAGGGCATCCAGCATGTGGCGCCGGGCGGGAGCCTCGGGGCCGATATGCCGGAAGGCGAACTCGCCTTGCAGGGCATCTTGCCCATGAGCCGGACCGGGATCCCGCACGAGAGGATTCTGGGGGTTTACTGCATTCATTCAGCGACTTCCTTGCATAGAAACATTAATACTGGATATTCAGATAACTGGTCGTGCGCGTCGATCGACGCACACACTTACGCGTCGCACACTTGCTTTCCATGACGCACGAAGGGCAGGCTGACCACGCGCGCCGGCACCTGTTTTCCACGTACGCTGACCAGCGCCTCGATCCCAGCTTCCACCCCGC
Source organism: Pusillimonas sp. (assembly GCA_044464765.1). GTDB lineage: Bacteria > Pseudomonadota > Gammaproteobacteria > Burkholderiales > Burkholderiaceae_B > JBIQKZ01. Next base: position 8,157 of record JBIQKZ010000007.1, on the reverse strand, counting down.
AAGGCACACGCGCAATGGCAATGGTCTTTTGCATGGTGGGGCTGAACGTGCCGCTTGTCACTTCGCCCAAACCCTGGCCGACCTGGACCGCTTGATGGGCGCGGAATATGCCGCCGCGCTCCAGGGCGACCAAGCCAACCAAGGCATGTTGCTGACCTTGGGCCTGCAAGGCCTGTTTGCCAATGAAGTCGCGGTCTGCGTCGAGCGCCACCGTCCAGCCCAGGCCGGCGTCGAGCGGCGACGTCGTGGCGTCCATGTCTTGCCCATAAAGGTTCATGCCGGCCTCCAGCCTTAGCGTATCCCGGCACCCCAAACCGGCCGGCTGGACACCCGCCTCGACCAGCCGGTTCCAGAGCAGGGCCGCCTTGTCGGCATCAAGCATCAGCTCGAAGCCGTCTTCGCCGGTATAGCCGGTGCGCGCAATCATGATTTCTCCTAGCTCGGGATCGGTCATTTGCACGGCGTTAAAGGGTTTAGTTGACTCCGAAGCGGCTTGCGATCCCGGAATGGCGGCCCACGTCTTGTTGCGGGCATTAGGCCCCTGAACCGCGATAATGCCCAGCGCCTGACCAGAAGCAGGCGCATTGTCGATACGCCTGGAAGTCAGAGTGACGGCCGTGCCCAAGGCGCGATTCTGGCTTTCCAGCCAGGCTAAATCGCTTTCGGCGGTTGCCGCGTTGACCACCAGGCGAAAGCAGTCATCGGAAAAATAGTAAATGATGAGATCATCAAGAATGCCGCCCTGCTCGTTGAGCATGCAGGTGTACAAGGCCTTGCCCGGCGTTTTCAGCTTGTCGACATCATTGGCAAACACCGTGCGCAAGAACGGCTTGGCATTCTTGCCTTCTACATCCACGACACACATATGCGATACGTCGAACATGCCGGCATCGTTTCGCACCGCATGGTGTTCTTCGATCTGCGATCCGTAATGGGCCGGCATTTCCCAGCCGCCGAAGTCGATAAAATGAGCGCCAAGCGCTGTGTGGCATGGCGCCAGGGAAGTTCTGCGTGGGGAAGTGGTTTGACTCATGGCTCGTATAAACAGGACGGTAAAAGACGGCCGATAGCCGGCCCCTTCCCGCTCTGTCCTTGATACCTGAGAGATTCGGGCTATGTGAAAGCCCTGCCCCTTCGGTGGGTTTCGCACGGAAACCGCTCTCCAGAGTACGTGGCGCGCATTACATAGCGCCACGGGCCAGACAGTCCTTTCGCCTGAGAGTTTTGGGTGTTCACCTTCGGCGGCACATACCTCGCTGGGTGTGCTCTCTCCTGACTGGTTGGCGTAGTGTACGGGGCGAAAATTTTGCGGTCAAGAGGGTTCCTTGTGACCTTCCGCGACCTGCCCCTGGCTTCTCATTCGCCTTATGTTTCGGGTAGCACTGCATCACGCGCAGCCGCCGCCCCGTGCACCATATGCAGGTACTGACGATGGCGTTCATACTGGTCCAGAATATCGTCGATCACTTCGTCCTGGGTCCAGCCCATAATGTCATAGTCCTGCCCCCCTTCGCGCAAGAAGACCTCGGCACGAAAATAACGACTCTCTTCATCGTGACTGACTTCCTCAGGTGTCAGGGCGGGCCGCACCTGCTCCAGCGGCCAAACGGCATAGGCAAAATCCATGTGTTCGCCGTGATGTCGTACGTCCAAGCACATTTCATTCCCATCCCCTTGTTCATTGACGTGAACTTCATAACCCTGCTCGCGCAGCTCATTGGCGACCGCGTGCATGGCAGGCAGGACGTCATCCTGCATGAAAAGTAATACATGTTCCTTCTTGGGCATCCTGACGATATTTCGCAAACGCCGCTGCCAGCCCTGGCTATTGCCGGCGGGCTGTGATCGGGTAATGGTCTGGTAGCGGATGCGTCGTTTGGTGGCATCCAGCTTAAGCGCCTTGAACAGTCCCCACACCGCCAGCAACAGAATCACGGAAAACGGCAGTGCACTGGCAATGGTGGCGGTTTGCAAGGCCTCCAGCCCATCGGCCAGCAGCAAGGCAATCGCCACCACGCCCATCAAGGACGACCAGAAGATACGCTGCCAGACCGGCGAACCTTCTGCGCCGCCTGAAGCCAGCATGTCGACCACCAGCGCTCCCGAGTCGGCCGAAGTAACGAAGAAGACCACCACCATTGCGATGGCGACTATCGAGGTGATGGCGGCCAGCGGCAACTGCTCGAGAAACACAAACAAGGCCAGCGAACTGTCCTGGGACACAATCTGCGCCAGGCTCTGCACCCCATCCATAAGGATGAAATGAATGGCCGTGTCGCCGAATATCGTCATCCACAGCAAGGTGAAGCCCGCCGGGACCAACAGCACGCCGCGTACGAATTCACGTATGGTGCGCCCCCGGGAAATACGGGCAATGAACAAGCCCACAAAAGGCGACCAGGCAATCCACCAACCCCAGTAGAACAGTGTCCAGCCGCCGATCCACTCGTTGGGCTCGTAGGCATAAAGATTGAATGTCTTGTCCACCAAATCGGACAAATATGAACCTGTGTTTTGCACAAAGGTCTGAAGAATAAAAATCGTCGGCCCCAGCAGAAACACGAAGAGCATCAAACCCACTGCCAGGACAAGATTGAATTCCGAGAGAATGCGTATGCCGCGATCCAGCCCGCTGGCGACGGAGATGGTCGCTAGCGACGTGGCGATGGCGATCAGGATGATTTGGACCATCACATTGGATGGCAGGTCGAACAAGTGGGTAAGCCCGCTGTTGATCTGGGCCACGCCCAAGCCCAGCGACGTTGCAATGCCAAAAACCGTGCCGATCACGGCAAAGATGTCGACAGCATGCCCAATCGGACCGTGGATTCGATCGCCGATCAGCGGGTATAGGGCCGAGCGCAACGTTAACGGCAACCCATGCCGATAACTGAAGAAGGCCAGCGTCAACCCGACGATGGCGTAAATCGACCAGGCATGCAAGCCCCAGTGGAAGAACGTAATGCTCATGGCCTCGCGCGCCGCCGCCACCGTCCCGGCATCGCCCACCGGCGGGTCAATAAAGTGCATGACGGGTTCAGCCACACCGAAGAACATCAAGCCGATGCCCATCCCCGCAGAGAACAGCATGGCAAACCAGGTGACGTCCCGGTAATCCGGTTGACTATGGTCTGGGCCCAATTTAATGTCGCCATAGCGGCTAACCGCCAGGAACACGACAGCCAGCAAGATAATGGCGACTGCCAGGACATAGAACCAACTGGCGTTTTCCAGTATCCACGCCTGGATCGCGCCGAACATGTCCTGCGCCACCTCCGGCGCAAGCATCGTAAAGGCCACAATGGTCAGGATGAATGCGGCCGAGGTAAAAAATACAGGTGGATGCAGTGTTTTTTTCATGCTGTGAAGAATCAGCTCTTCAATGCCCAGTCGTAATCAATGGTCAGGGGCGCATGATCGCTGAACCAGGAGTCTTTATAAATGGACGCCTGTTTAGCAGTGGCCGCGATGCCGGGGGTGGCGATCTGGTAGTCGATGCGCCACCCGACGTTGTTGGCGCGGGCCTGGCCGCGGTTGCTCCACCACGTATAGCATTCGCTGGTGGTGTCGGGATACAGGCTGCGATAGACATCCACCCAGCCCAACCCGCCCAGCACCTTCGTCATCCAGGCGCGTTCTTCAGGCAAAAAGCCGCTGTTTTTCAGATTGCCTTTCCAGTTTTTAAGATCGATTTCCTGGTGCGCAATATTCCAGTCGCCGCACAAAACCACTTGGCAACCACGCTTGGCCAGATCGGCCAGGTGGCCGAAAAAATGCTCCATGAACACGAACTTGGCCGCCTGCCGATGATCGCCGCTGGAACCCGAGGGAAGATACAGGGAAATCAGCGCCAGGTCGTCGTACACCAATTCCAGGTAGCGGCCTTCGGCGTCAATCTCGGGTACGCCCAGCCCTTCGACAACCTTGTTCGGCTCACGACGAGCATACACACCCACGCCGCTATAGCCCTTTTTCTCGGCAAAGTGAAAAAAGCCGTGGTAGCCATCGGGCTTCTGCATTTCAGGCGTCAGATTCGCCGCTTGCGCTTTGAGTTCCTGTAAACAAATGAAGTCCGCATTCTGTTCGGGCAGCCATTGCAGAAATCCTTTATTGACCGCCGACCGTATTCCGTTAAGATTTGCGGAAATAATTCTAAGCATTGCTATGGATCGCTTTATTCAGTTCAAGATGAACACAGTGTATACGGGGACAAGCGGCCGCAGGCTGCACCGCGCCTGATCATCGCGCAACGCAACGGAACACAGGCCTCGCTTACGCGCGGAGCACAGCGGCATTGGATAGCACTAATGTCACTAGTGCCAATCGTCTCTGTAAACGAATTTGGGCATTTGCCAATTGAAGCGCAGCGCCAGCATGCGCAACGCAAGCCCGATCGCCATCGAACCCACCATGGCCAGGTGCAGCGGCACATTGAAATGGATCGAAGTCATGAACAGCCCCCCCGTCACCATCGACACGCTGGCGTACAGCTCCTTGCGAAACAAGAGAGGAATGTCGTTGCACAAGACATCCCTTAAGACACCCCCGGCGCACCCCGTGATCATCCCGCTGATCAACACAATGGTCACCGGCAATTGCATTTCAAGAGCAACCTGACAACCGATAACGGTGAAAACCACCAGGCCCAAGGCGTCCAGCCACAAAAATACTTTATGCAAGTGCTTCATGACCGGCGCGATCAGCGCGGTAAGCAAGGCAGCGCCGGCTGTCAACCACAGGTATTCCGGATGCCTGACCCACGTCAAGGGATAGTGTCCCAGCAAGACATCTCGCACCGACCCGCCCCCCAAAGCGGTTATGCACGCCACGATGCACACCCCGATCCAGTCCATATCGCGGCGGCCGGCGGTCAGCGCCGCCGTCATGGCCTCGGCCGTGATTGCAACCAGGTAAGCAATAAGCAGCATGGCTCAGGTCACCGGATTGTCCAGCGCGCGGATCTCTTGGCGCTTGAACCATAAAAGCAGCAGGCCCGGCACAGCAATAAACACGGTAAGCACGAAGAAGCCCGGCCAGCCGAACGACTCGACCAGGGGCGGGGTAAACGGCCCGGCCAGGTAGGTGCGCCCCACCGCCGACAGCGCTGACAACAAAGCAAATTGCGTTGCCGAAAACTGCTGACGGCAAAGCGCCATCAACAGAGCCACGAATGCGGCCGTGCCCAGGCCGCCACAGATGTTTTCAACGCCAACCACAACCGCCATGGAATATAAATGCGGTGGTGTAACCGCCAGCACCCAGTAGCCGAAATTGGAAACCCCCTGCAAAATGCCAAACCACATCAGGGAGCGGTACAAGCCCATTCTGGACATCAGCGCGCCGCCCGCCAGAGCGCCGATAATGGTCGCCGCAAGACCAAAGATCTTGTTGACCATGCCCACTTCTTCCACGCTGAAGCCTGCGCCGCGAATCAGGAAGGTGGTGGACAATGCGCCGGCAAACGCATCGCCCAGTTTGTACAGAACGACCAGCACCAGAATCATCACCGCACCGCGTCGGCTGAAGAACTCGGACAACGGCTCCACCACGGCAAGGCCCAGCGTACGCGGCGCGGCAGCCACCGTTTCAGGCTCGGGAGCCAACACGGTAGCGATCGCGCACAACAGCATGAACAAGCCCATCAGCATATAGGTGTACGACCAACCCAGCCAACTGCCCGCCAGCACCAGGGCCAGCCCACCCGACACGATCATGGCCAGCCGGTAACCCAGCACCTTGACTGCGGCGCCCGCCGCCCGCTCGCTATCGCGCAGAACGTCCGTACTGTAGGCGTCGAAGGCGATATCCTGCGTGGCCGACAAGAAGGCAACAAAAACCGCCACCAGCGCCAATAGAAGCAAATCGTTTGAAGGAGACAGCAGCCCCATACAGGCAATCGATAAGGCCAGAAGAACTTGGGTGCAGAAAACCCAGCTCCGTCGCCGCCCCAGGAAGGGAGGCGCATAACGGTCGACAAACGGCGCCCACAAGAATTTAAGCGTATAGGCCGTGCCGACCAGCGTGAGGAAGCCAATACTTTGCAGCGAGACGCCTGAAACCGTCGCCCAAGCCTGCAAGGTGCCCGACGTTAGCGCCAGCGGCAGCCCGCTGGCAAAGCCCAGAACGAGCAAGGGCGCGACACGCGGGCTGGCGTAGACACTAGACAGCGAAGCGATGATAATCCCCTGTTATTTTTCCTGCCCTAACGGCGATTCGAAGCGATAAACCGCAAGGGTACTACGCCAACCTGGCAAACATTTGATTTCGCGGTCCCCATTAAACGTTGCCAGGTCCGTGATCCGAAGCCCAAGCTTGGCGGCCAAGCCTTCGAAGTCTTTCAGCGTGCACAAATGGATATTGGGGGTGTTGTACCATTCGTACGGCATTTCCCCCGTTACCGGCATGCGTCCGCGCAAGATCGACCAGCCATGAGGCCAATAGCCAAAGTTGGGAAACGATACGATGCCGTATCTTGCCACCCGAGCCATTTCAGACAATATGTGCTCGGTATTATGCATGGCTTGCAAGGTTTGTGACAACACAACCGAGTCGAACTGCTGGTCATCAAACAGCGCCAAACCTTCTTCCAAGTTCTGCTGGATCACTCGTACACCGCGCTTGACCGATGCAATGACTTTGGCGTCATTGAACTCTACCCCGGCTCCGGTTACCTGCTTCTGATCGCGCAAATGCGCCAGCAGCGCGCCATCGCCGCAGCCCAGGTCCAGAACCCGACTGCCAGGCTTGATCCAATGGGCTATTCGGACAAGGTCGGCCCGCAGGGCTGTGCGAGACGCGCCTGTAGTCTGCGTATTCATGCCAGCACTCCCGTAACACGTTGACGGGCGGGCAGGCCAAGCTGGGCCGCAATCTGATCGTAATAGCCTTGCACGACCGAATGATAGCGGACATCTTCCAGCAAAAATGCATCGTGGCCATGCGGCGCATCGATCTCGGCGTAGGTGACCGGCCGCTGGTTCTTGAGCAAAGCCTGGACGATCTCGCGCGAACGCGAAGGCGGAAAACGCCAGTCGGTGGCAAAGGACACCAGCAGGAATTCAGCCTGGGCCACGCTTAGCGCCTTCGCCAGGTCGCCCCCGTAACTGCGCGAGGGATCAAAGTAATCCAGGGCGCGGGTAATCAGCAGATAAGTATTTGCGTCGAAGTAGGTGGAGAATTTCTCGCCTTGATAACGCAGATAGGACTCCACCTCGAACTCAACGTCGTAGCCATAGTGGAATTCGCCGTTTTCCGCGGGTTCACGCTGTGTGCGGCCGAACTTGGCCGCCATGTCGTCATCGGACAAATAGGTAATGTGGCCGATCATGCGCGCCACTGAAAGCCCGCGCTTGGGCACAGTATTGTGCGCATAATAGTTGCCGCCATGAAAATCGGGATCGGAAATAATCGAGCGGCGGGCAACCTCGTTGAAACCGATATTCTGAGCGGACAACCGTGGCGTGCTGGCAATAACGACGCAATGCGCAATCCGTTCCGGGCAGGTGATCGCCCACCCCAGCGCCTGCATACCGCCCAACGACCCCCCCATGACGGCCGCAAACTTCTGAATGCCAAAGTGATCAGCCAGCCTTGCCTGGGCGCACACCCAGTCGCGCACCGTAAGCATGGGAAAATCGGCCCCCCATGGCTGCCCCGTGGCCGGGTTGATGCTGGCAGGCCCGGTAGAACCAAAGCACGACCCGATATTGTTGACGCCAATCACGAAAAACCGGTCGGTGTCCAGGGCTTTGCCCGGACCGACCATATTGTCCCACCAGCCGATATCCTTGGGATTATCGGCGGAAATTCCCGCGACATGATGAGAAGCGTTCAGCGCATGGCACACCAGCACCGCATTGCTGCGCGCCTCGTTAAGCGTGCCATAGGTTTCAACAGCCAGCTCGTAGCCCGGCAGGACTTGGCCGCTGGTCAGATGCAGGGGTTCGGTGAATGTGATGAATTCGGGCGTGACCACGCCGACCGATCCCGACGGAAGATCGCCGGCGCCGGGGGAAGGGGGTAAAGGGTGGCTTGAATTTACAGCGGCATCCTGCGTAGAGGGAGAACTGGAAATGGATGATGCGGAAGATGTGGCCATGGCAGGACCTCTTTAGCTGGATTTATGAGGCGCCCGCAAGCAGATCAAGCAAATCGGCG
>JBIQKZ010000006.1:0-187027 GCA_044464765.1 Pusillimonas sp. | reverse complement strand
ATAGCGATAACCATTATTCTGACAGGTTCAATGGACTTGTTCAGAGCTTACTTAGTAAATATATCTATTAAATAATTGGGTGGAAGGCGCACGTTATCAGTTTAAGTTAATCGTTTTTATATTGCGAACTTTTTATACAGCATTTAACGATAATCCCAATACGGTAACCGGGGGCAATGGAAAAATAATGGATGGAATCAGCGATAAATTCAGGGTGGCGGCAGTTCAAATGGTGTCGGCCGCTGACCTAAAGCCAAATCTTCAGCAGGCGGGCGAGCTGATCGCGCAGGCTGCGCAGGCCGGCGCCGGGCTGGTTCTTTTGCCCGAATATTTCTGTTTGATGGGGCGACGCGACGTCGACAAGGTAGCGCTGCGTGAAACCCTGGGCGCAGGGCCCATACAAGATTTCCTGGCCGATGCCGCTCGCCAACATGGCATATGGCTGCTGGGCGGGTCGCTGCCCCTTGAAAGTCCCGATTCCAACCGCATCTACAACACAACCTTGGTCTATGGCCCGACCGGCGAGCGCGTAGCCCGCTACGACAAGATCCACCTGTTTGGCTTCACGAAGGGAACGGAGTCCTACGACGAATCGGTAACCATCCGGCCGGGACGCAATCCGCCGCAAGCATTCGATGCGCCATGCGGCAAAGTCGGCCTGTCGATTTGTTACGACTTGCGTTTTCCCGAACTCTATCGAGCCCTTGGGCCGGTTAGCCTTCTTGTGGTTCCCGCCGCCTTTACCTACACGACAGGCTCGGCGCATTGGCAGGTTTTACTGCAGGCCCGGGCTATCGAGAACCAATGCTACGTTCTGGCCTCGGCACAAGGCGGCAAACATGAAAGCGGTCGGCGTACTTGGGGGCATTCTGTTCTAATCGACCCATGGGGCGAGACGATAGATTGCTTGCCGGAGGGTCCGGGCATTGTGGTGGGCGATATCGACCAGCAGCGCCTGGCGTCGGTGCGCCAAGCCTTGCCCGCCCTGAAACATCGCACCATGTAAGCCGCCGGCTTGCTCACAGCCATATTCGCCGGCATTCTGCCCATTGCCAATTCACCTAGACACGTTAACTGACTCAATCTATGAAACCTACTGATCCTGCCATCAACGCCCTGGCAACCGCCAAATCGGTTTTGCTCGACCCCTGGGGTCTGACCGAATCGGATATGGCGCGTGCGCTTGGCGAAATCTTTACCCACAAGGTCGACTATGCCGACCTGTATTTTCAGTACACCCGAAGCGAAGGCTGGAGCCTGGAGGAAGGCATCGTCAAGACCGGCAGTTTTTCAATTGGCCAAGGGGTCGGCGTGAGGGCATTAAGCGGCGAGAAAACCGCGTTTGCGTATTCCGATACGTTATCGGCCGATGCGCTGTTGTCCTCCGCCCGTGCCGTGCGGAGCATAGGCCGGCAGGGAGCCGGCAAGAGCAAGATCATTGTTCCCGGCGATCAGCCTGCGCACGACCTGTATCCGGCCATCGATCCATTAAATACCATGACAGCGCCCGACAAAGTGGCTTTGCTTGAGCGGGTCGAGGCGATGGCGCGGGCAGCCGATCCGCACATCATCCAGGTGATGGCGGGGTTGGGCGCCGAATACGATGTCGTGCTGGTGGCCGGGAGCGATGGGCGTCTGGCGGCCGATGTGCGCCCCTTGGTGCGCCTGTCGGTCACCATTATTGCCGAGCGCGACGGACGCCGCGAAATGGGCCATGGCGGTGGTGGTGGTCGCGCGGGCCTGGATTACTTCACCGATGACATCCTGCGCGGCTATGTGCAGCGCGCTGTCCACGAGGCCATGACCAATTTGTCAGCCAAGCCGGCGCCCGCTGGCGAAATGACGGTCGTTCTAGGTTCGGGCTGGCCGGGTATCTTGCTGCACGAGGCCGTCGGCCATGGGCTGGAAGGCGATTTCAATCGCAAGGGGTCCAGCGTGTTTGCGGGGCGCATCGGTGAGCGTGTTGCGTCCAAAGGGGTAACGGTGGTCGACGACGGCACGCTGGCCGATCGTCGTGGTTCGCTGAATATTGATGACGAGGGCAACCCTACGCAGCGCAATGTGTTGATCGAAGATGGAGTTCTCAAAGGCTATATGCAAGATTCCCTGAATGCGCGCTTGATGAAAACCAGCGTTACAGGCAATGGGCGACGCGAGTCCTATGCCCACTTGCCCATGCCGCGCATGACCAATACATATATGCTGGCCGGCCAGCATGACCCTCAGGAAATCATCGGTTCGGTCAAGAAAGGCTTGTACGCCGTCAATTTCGGCGGCGGGCAGGTCGATATCACCAGCGGGAAGTTTGTGTTCTCCGCTTCCGAGGCCTACATGATTGAAAACGGCAAGGTTTCCTATCCGGTCAAGGGCGCGACGCTGATCGGCAATGGCCCCGACGCCATGACCCGGGTTGGGATGATTGGTAACGATTTGCAACTGGATTCCGGGGTGGGAACCTGCGGCAAAGAAGGCCAGAGCGTGCCCGTAGGGGTAGGGATGCCAACGATTCGCATGGATGGCCTGACCGTCGGAGGCACGGCCTGATCATCGTGTTGGGCCGTTTGGCGCCGTTGACATAATCGTTCGCTCCACATATCATTTCAGTAGAAATCAATTTGACTGAAGTGATTTGTATATGAATGATTCGACCCAGGCACAAGCCTACGACTTGCGGATATTGCGCGCCTTGCGCCGCATTACCCGGTCGATCGCATTGCATTCGCGTCAGCTTGCTACTTACAGCAATATCACGGCTCCGCAGCTCATCTGCTTGCGGGCCGTAATCGACAAAGGGCCTATTACAGCCACTGCCATCAGCCGCGAGATGCACGTCAGTGCAAGCACGGTAGTAGGCGTGCTGGACAGGCTTGAAGAAAAAGGCTTCATCGTGCGCGAGCGCGGTCGTGAAGACCGCCGCATTGTTTTTATTTCGGCTACGCCTGCCGGTATTGCTTTGGCGCATGACACACCATCGCCCTTGCAAAAGAAACTCGAGGATGCGCTTCAGGCGTTGCCCGAGCTTGAACAAGCCACGATTACGCTGTCGCTGGAACGCATTGTCGACCTTATGGAATCCGGCAATGTGGCTACCGAAGCCAGCGACGAAATTCCTTCTCCGATACTAGAGGTTCCCGACGGGCGTGTGCCGCCTGAATCGGGTTTGGCGGTTTGATTGAAAACACAGATACCTACCCTATAACGCAGTCCGGGGAACACGCTGATACAAGCACCACCAGCGACTCTTCATTCCACGGACTGCGTATCCCAACCAAGGCGGATGGCGCTGCCATACATCGGCTAATTCAACAATGCCCGCCCTTGGACCTGAACTCCATCTACACCTATCTGCTGCTCAGCGAGCATTTTTCGCAGACCTGCGTCATTGCCGGCGCTGAAGGCGCTCCAGACGGCTTTGTTTCAGCCTATATGCCCCCCGGCAGATCCGACACCCTGTTTATCTGGCAGGTTGCAGTGCACTCCCGTGCACGGGGTCGTGGCCTGGGCGGCCGCATGCTCGACAGCCTGCTCGAGCGGCCCGGGTTGGCGCACATTCAATTTTTGGAAACAACCGTGGGCCCCGATAACGTCGCTTCACGCGGCATGTTCGCAGGACTTGCGCGTCGCCTGGGCGCCCAGACCCACGAGACGGCGCTTTTCAACAGCGAACTGTTCGGCGATGCCGGACATGACGACGAAAGACTAATCCGTATTGGCCCACTGACGAACCCTGGGCATTCGCCCAAAGGTTTGTTGCGTCCCGCAGGGCCGGCTTAGCGTTGCGGGTAAGCCTGGTTTGCCGGGTCGACCTTGGGTTTGTGTCTTACAGAAGAACTGGGTCGTGCGGATTGGGAAAACAGGGAGTGGGCATAGACAAGGGCGTTCGGGCCTTTCGGTGCGAATCACGTGCTGACCGAAGCGCCTCATAACTTAAGAGGAAACTATTATGGACTTGAAAATTTTTGACCGGATGGAGTCGGAAGTGCGTGGCTACGTCCGGTCGTTCCCGGTCGTTTTCAACCAGGCCCGGGGCTCGTCGCTGTTTGATGAGACCGGTCGGGAATACATCGACTTCTTCAGTGGCGCGGGCACACTGAACTACGGCCACAATAATCCTGTTCTGAAAGAGAAACTGATCCAGTATCTGGATACCGATGGTTTGGTGCATGGTCTGGACATGGCCACCACCGCCAAGAAGTATTTCATGGAAACCGTCGATCGCGTTCTGTTGAAGCCGCGCGGCTGGAACTACAAGTTGCAGTTCACCGGTCCCACGGGGACCAACGCGGTCGAGGCTGCTCTAAAGCTGGCTCGTCAGGTCAAGGGTCGCCACAATGTCATTTCCTTTACGCATGGGTTCCACGGGGTCAGCGGCGGATCGTTGGCCGTCACCGCCAACTCCAAGTTTCGCGAAGCTGCCGGCGTTGCACTGGCCAACACGTCGTTCATGCCGTTCGATGGCTATTTCGGCCCCGATGTCAACACCATCAGCTATCTGGAGCGCATGCTGGAAGACAGCAGCAGCGGCATGGATCATCCGGCGGCCGTTATCGTTGAAACCGTGCAGGGCGAGGGGGGCGTCAATGTGGCGACTCAGCGCTGGCTAAAGGACCTGGAACGTTTGTGCCGCCAGTACGACATGCTGCTTATCGTGGACGATATTCAGGTTGGTTGCGGCCGCACCGGCAAGTTCTTCAGTTTCGAATCAGCCGGCATCAGTCCCGACATCATTACCTTGTCCAAATCCCTGTCGGGCTTTGGTCTTCCCATGTCGTTGGTGCTGTTCAAGCCCGAGCTGGACATCTGGAAACCGGGTGCACATAGCGGTACTTTCCGGGGCAATAACCTGGCCTTTGTAACGGCGGCCCAGGCATTGGATAGTTATTGGGCCGATGATTCGTTCAGCGAGGATGTGCTGCGCAAAGAGGGCATGGTGCGCGATTGGCTGGAAAGTCTGGTGCATAACTATCCCATGGCTGACCTTAGCGTGCGAGGCCGGGGCCTGATCCAGGGGCTGATTTGCCCGAGCGGCGACGATACGGCCAATCGTATTGCCCGTAAGGCGTTCGAGCACGGTCTGGTCATTGAAACCTCGGGCGCCAACGACGAGGTCCTGAAGGTGCTGCCTGCCTTGACGATTCCCGACGAACAGCTCAAGCGTGGTCTGGAAATCATCGAGCGCAGCGTGTCTGAAGTTTTAACTGAAAAGGGCGTCGCCGCCCATGTACTGAAGTTTGGAGGTAAACGTAGATGATAGTTCGCAACGTCAAGGACGTCATTGGAACGGAACACGAAGTCGTCACCGACAACTGGCTTAGCCGCCGTGTGTTGTTGAAGAAGGACGGCATGGGGTTTTCATTCCATGAAACCGTGATTTTTCCGGGCACCGAAACCCATATCCACTACCAGAATCATCTGGAAGCGGTGTGGTGCATTGAGGGCGACGGAGAAATCGAGACCATTGCCGATGGCAAGAAGTACGCCTTGGGCCCCGGCGTGGTGTATGCACTGGACGAAAATGACGAACATTGGCTGCGTGGGGGCAAGAACCCCTTGCGGGTCATTTGCGTGTTCAACCCGCCACTGACCGGCTTTGAAGTGCATGACGAGAAAGGCGTTTATCCGGCAGAGTCTGTGTCGGCCTGATTACGCGTTGCCGCGTTGTTTGCCCCGTGCACCAGCGCGCAATACGCTTGCAAGATGAAGGAAGCGGCCCTCGTGACGGGGGCTGGTTCCGAAGGAGTATTTAGATGACTATTTCCATGGGAGATATTTACGTATCGCGCACCGATCGGGGTTCCGCGATTATCGCGCGGCAAGATCCCGTCGTTTATGAAGGCGGCGCGTATGCCGATGCCCTGAGTACGGATCAATTGGCCTCGTACAAACGCGATGGCTTTCTTGTCCTTGAAGATGTGTTCACCGAGGACGAGGTGAACCGCATGCTGGACGAGGTCAAGCGGATGAGCCTGGATTCGGATATTACCCAGCGCGACGAGGCGATCCGCGAGCCGGGTGGTGATGCAGTGCGCTCTATCTTTCGGGTGCACGAGCTAAGCGAGCTGGTCAGCGATCTCGCGCGGGATCCGCGCCTTATCCACGTCGCGCGGCAAGTTCTGGGTTCCGAGGTTTACATGCATCAGTCGCGCGCCAATCTCAAGCCTGGCTTCAAAGGTAAAGAGTTCTACTGGCACTCCGACTTTGAAACCTGGCACATTGAAGATGGCATGCCGTCCATGCGGGCGCTTAGCTGCTCGGTTCTGCTGACAGACAATAATGAATGCAATGGTCCGTTGATGCTGATTCCGGGCTCGCACTATCAGTTCATTTCCTGCCAGGGGCAGACGCCGGATGAAAACTACAAGAAGTCGTTGCGCCAGCAGGAATATGGCGTACCCGACCCGCTAAGCCTTCAGTTGTTGGCGGAGCAGGGCGGCATCCAGCAGATCACGGGCAAGCCCGGCACGGTCGTATTCTTCGACTGCAACACCATGCATGGCTCGAACGGCAATATTTCTCCGTGGCCGCGCGCCAATGTATTCATGGTCTACAACAGTATGGAAAACACGCTTAACCCGCCCAAGTACGGATTGAAGCCCCGGCCCGAGCATATTGCCACGCGCCAACGTTTCGAGGCGCTTGAACCGTTGGGTGCCCCGGTTCTTGCGGGCTGACCCGGTTTTTTCAGGAAAGAGGGCAGCGGCGGGCTGACGTTCCCGACCGCTCCCCGTTGGTCTGAAGCCCCGCCCCGGAGCATGCGTTAATGCTGGAACCAACGCAATGACACGGCCTTCTCATTTTGGCCTGATGCCCCGACTGAACACGCGTTAATCGAGACGCGTCTTATACAGGATTCAGGAAGGCGTTTAGAAATTCCCGGGTGCGAGGCTCTCGCGGGTTTGTGTAGAGTTCCTCGGGTGGCCCTTCTTCGACGATGCGGCCTTTGTCGAAAAAGCATACCCGGTCCGATATCTGCTTGGCGAACTGCATTTCGTGGGTCACCAGCAGCATGGTCAAGTCATGCTCGTCCGCTAGACGTTGAATCACTGCCAGCACTTCACCCACCAGTTCAGGGTCCAACGACGACGTTGGCTCGTCAAACAGCATAATGCCGGGGCGCATGGCCAAAGCTCGTGCAATGCCCACGCGTTGCTGCTGCCCGCCTGACAGTTGCCGAGGGTATTTATCCGCGTGTTGCGACAGCCCCACCAGCTCCAGGAAGTGCTCCGCGCGCTCGCGCGCCTGGGCCTTGGACAGGCCCAGGACATGGATCGGCGCTTCGGTAATGTTGCGCCGGACGGTCATGTGCGGGAACAGATTGAACTGTTGGAACACCATCCCCATTTCCTTGCGCATGGCCCGCAGGTGAGGTTCGCCCGCAGGCGCCAGAACGCCATTTTTTTCCTCATGCCATAAGGGCTTGCCCGCGACCCGGATCATGCCGTCATCAATGGTTTCCAGCGTCATCAGAATGCGCAGCACGGTTGACTTGCCCGAGCCCGAGGGCCCGATGATGCTGACTTTCTCGCCTTTGTTCACATGAAAATCCAGCGCATCCAGCACGGTGATGTCGCCAAAGCGCTTGACCACTTTTTCGAATTGAATGATGGGTTCGGTGCTTTGCGTGTTCATCGTAGCGGTAGTCCTTGTTTGGGCAGGCTTTTGTCCAGATGGCGCACACCCGCCGATGCGGCCAGCGTCATGATCAAATACAGCCCCCCCACCATCGACAGGGGAATGATGTAGTTGAAGCTGCGATCGCCGATGATGCGCGCGACGTTAAGCAGCTCGAGCACGGCGACGACAGACAGGACGGGTACGTCTTTCATGATGGACACCAGGTAGTTGCCCAACGCGGGAACGATACGCGGGATGGCCTGAGGCAGGATAATGATAAGAAACGTTCGGGTTGGAGACAGGTCGAGGGCTCGTGCAGCATCGGTTTGGCCGGGAGCCACCGACTCCAGGCCCGCCCGATAGACCTCTGACATATACGCGCTGTATTGCAAGCCCAGGGCCAGTGCGCCGGTCATGAAGGCGGGCAGCACCAGCCCGTACTCGGGCAATACGTAATACAGAAAGAATAATTGCACCAGCAGGGGCGTGTCGCGGATGAACTCGCTGATGGCTCGCGCGGGCCATGCGATGACGCGCGTAGGCGCGCTTTTCAAGGCGGCCAGAATAAGGCCCAGTACCGCGGCAATCAAAAATCCCACCACCGTGGCTTGCAGAGTGACTAACAAGCCACGCATCAGGATGGGTAGAATGGACAGGGCAAATGTCCAGTTATTGGCCGTATCCCAGGCGATCCCGAATAACATGGTCAGGCTCCCTGGACGCGCCAGCGCCCAACGTAATACTCCAGTGTTTTCATCAATGCCGTCAGCACCAGCGCCATGCCGAAATACATAAACAACAGCAAGGTATAGACAGTGACGCTATCCTGGGTAAAGTTGCGAATTTGTTCTGCCTTGAACGCCAGGTCTCCCAGGCTGATCAGCGAAACCAGTGCCGTATCCTTCAAATTCTGTACGGCCAGATTGCCAAAGCTGGGCATCATCTCGGGGATGGCTTGCGGCAGGCTGATACGCCATAGAGTTTGGCGCGGGGTGAAGTCCAGCGCCTTGGCGGCCTCGTGCTGCTCGCGCGATACCGCTTGCAGCGCGCCGCGCACGACTTCAGCCCCGTAGGCCCCGATATTCAGGCTCAGGGCCAGCGTGCCGGCCACTACCGGCGACATGCGCAGATCGACGCCGAGCGCCTCGCCCAGCACAGGCAGGGCGAAATACAGCCAGAACAGCTGGACCAGCAGGGATGTGCCACGGAATAGTTCGATCATTCCGATCGACCCATACCGCAGGAATGTGTTGGAAGACAGTTTTCCAAGCCCGAACGCAAAGGCGAAAAAGGCCCCGCCCACGGTCGAATACGCCGTCAATTGGATGGTGACCCAGGCGCCTTGCAATAAAGGTGTGCTGTACGCTAGCCAATCCATGCGTTTTCCTGCTTCAAAGGGCCTGCGCCGGCGTTATTCCTGGCAAAGCATTTCGCGAGTTCTGTCGAACGACTCGGTTGCGTCGGCTTCGGTGAAACCGTAGCGATCCATGATCTTGCGCCATTCGGGTGTCTTCTTGAACGCGGCGAGCTCCTGGTCAAAGGCAGCAACGAGTTCGTCGGAGCCTTCGGTGAACGTGAAGGCGCCCCAACTGCGCACCGGCTGACCATCAATAACCGGGTCGGTAAATTTCGCCGCCGATTCGACCTTGTCGCTTTTGCCGGCAAGCTGGCGGACGGTGGCGCTGGTGGCGGCATAGGCGGCGGCGCGGCCTGTGGCAACGGTGGAGATCGCGTCGGCGTTATTGGCGATGGTGACCATCTGCCCATGCGGGACGCCCAGGGCTTGCAGCATTTCGAGTTGATCTGCGCCGGCCATAATGGCGATTTTTTCCCCATTATCGGCAAAGTACTCGAATGAGTGAATGTCTTGTGGATTGCCCTTGGGCACGAGCAAGCCTTCTCCGTACGAACTGTTGGGCTGAGAGAACAGGACCTGCCGGCAACGCTGGGGAAGAATGGCCATTTCAGCCGCCACCATATCGAAACGGTTGGCGCGCAAGCCGGGAATCAAGGAGCCAAAGCCCGTGGTTGTCCATTGGATGTCCTTGATGCCCAGGCGGGCGATGACGTGCCTGGCTACATCCGGGCCTACGCCTTTGGCTTCACCCGAAAGATCCATATAGCCGTAGGGGATTTCATTGGCGATGGCGATCCGAATGGCGCCGCGATCAACAATTTCCTGCAATGAAGCGGCTTGGCCGACGCTAACCCAGGCCAGGGCGCTTGCAGCCAAGAGGCCAGTCAGTGCTGTTTTCAGCGTGTACTTCATATCTCCATCCTATTCTATGGCCTGCCCGGATGTCGTCCGGCGTTGGCCAGATCACCTGTCAGCAGGGCATGGGAGCCTATTCCGGTGCATATTCAGCAAGCGGCGCACCCGGCGCCCGTACTTAATTCTAAGTGAAATGATTCTGGTAAGAATAATAGCGCACAAAACCATTTTGCTGGGTAATTCGCCACAGTGGCACGGAAAACTGGCAGTTTCGCTTGGCAAGAAGCCGGTCGATGTGCTAGGATTAACCCCTATGTACCGCGCTTTAGAGTCCTTCTACTTTTATTTTTTTGCTTTTCCAATGCCACTGGTGTCGGAAGGGAAGCGCTGTACGCAGTAAAGCCAAACCAAATTCCCCAAAGCCGCCAGCTTCGAGCCAGGCGGCTTTTTTTGTACCGTTTGGTTTGCAAGATGGCAATTACCTGGAGCAGAACCTGTGTCACACAATACTGATGATCTACGTATCCGAGAAATCAAGGAGCTGAGCCCTCCTGCGCATGTCATGCGAGAATTTGCCACTACTCGCGCTAGCGCGGCGACCGTCTACGACTCCCGGCGAGCGGTCCACGACGTGCTGCATGGCGCCCAGGACCGCCTGGTCGTCGTTATCGGGCCGTGTTCCATACACAATACGGCTGCGGCGCTTGAGTATGCAGGCCGCTTGAAAGAGCAGCGCGATCGCTTTGCGGGCGAGCTTGAAATCATCATGCGTGTTTATTTCGAAAAGCCCCGCACCACAGTGGGTTGGAAGGGGCTGATCAACGACCCTTCGCTTGACGGCAGCTTCAATATCAACCTGGGCTTGCGCACGGCGCGCCAACTGTTGTTGCAGATCAATGAACTAGGCCTGCCTGCGGGTTGCGAGTTCCTGGATATGATCACTCCGCAATACATTGCCGACCTGGTCTCCTGGGGCGCGATTGGCGCGCGCACCACCGAAAGCCAGGTGCATCGCGAGCTGTCGTCCGGCTTGTCCTGCCCGGTGGGTTTCAAGAATGGCACCGACGGCAATATCCGTATTGCGGTCGACGCCATCAAGGCGGCCTCGCAGCCGCATCATTTCCTGTCGGTGACAAAAGGCGGGCATTCGGCCATTGTGTCCACCTCGGGCAATGACGATTGCCATGTCATTTTGCGTGGAGGCAAGGCGCCCAACTACAGCGCCGAGCACGTCGAAAAAGCCTGCCAGGATCTTGTCAAGGCAGGGCTGGCCGCCAAGCTCATGGTCGATGCCAGCCACGCCAACAGCAATAAGGATTACCGCAACCAGCCACAGGTCATCGATGACGTGGCGGGCCAGATCGAAAGCGGCGACGAACGGATATTCGGCGTCATGATCGAAAGCCATCTGGTAGGAGGTCGTCAGGATCTGGTGCCGGGCAAAGAGCTGGTTTACGGGCAAAGCATTACAGATGGCTGTGTCGACTGGGATACTTCCGTCCAGATGCTCGAACGCCTGGCCACGGCCGTCAAGGCCCGGCGTCAGGTTACGGCAGGTTCCGCAGCGGCGTAAACTGTGTCTCGGGGCTCCGTGTGCCGAGCCTTGTTCTTGCAGGAGCGAACGACTTGATCACTGATGCTTTGCAGCCACAGACCAAGCGGTGTGTGATCCCGGCTGGCTTTCTGGCCGACCTGGAGCAGCGTTTTGGCGCGCGGTTCTCCACCGCCCAAGTCGTGCGCGAGCATCACGGCCGGGATGAATCTCCCTATCCGCCCATGCTGCCCGATGCCGTTGTCCAGGCGCTCGATATTCAAGAGATCGCCTGGCTGGCCCGCCATTGCCATGATCATCGCGTTCCGTTGATACCTTATGGCGCGGGTTCGTCGCTGGAGGGGCATATCCTAGCATTGCACGGCGGGGTCAGCCTGGATTTATCCGGTATGAATCAGGTCATTGCCATCAACTCAGAAGACCTGACAGCCACAGTGCAAGCCGGCGTCACCCGTACACAACTCAACAACGAGCTGCGTTCCACTGGCTTGTTCTTTCCCATTGATCCCGGTGCGGATGCTTCCCTGGGCGGCATGGCGTCCACACGGGCCTCGGGCACCAATGCCGTGCGCTATGGCACGATGCGCGACAACGTGCTTATGCTGAAGGTTGTAACGGCCGATGGGCGCATTATTGAAACCGGCACACGTGCGCGCAAGTCGTCCGCCGGCTACGACCTGACCCGCATTTTCGTGGGCAGCGAGGGAACCCTGGGTATTATTGCCGAGGTCTGCGTACGACTGTATCCGCAGCCCGAAGCGGTGTCGGCGGCCATCTGCAATTTCCCCTCCCTCGACGATGCCGTCAAAAGCGTGATCGACATCATCCAGATGGGGGTGCCTGTCGCTCGTGTCGAGTTCATGGACGAGGCGGCCGTCAAGGCCACCAATGCCTACAGCAAACTGAACCTGATCGAATCCTCCTTGCTGCTGTTTGAATTTCACGGCAGCCCCCAAGGGGTGAAGGAGCAGGCTCAAGTGGTGCAGGCGATTACGTCAGAGCACGGGGGGATGGATTTCGATTGGGCCGAGCAGCCCGAGGACCGTTCGCGCTTATGGACGGCGCGCCATCACGCTTATTTTGCGGGGTTGCAGTTGCGTCCGGGGTGCAGGGCCAGCACCACCGATGTTTGTGTGCCGATTTCCCGGCTCGCCGAATGTGTGGGCGAAACCGCCGCCGAGCTGGGTCGTGCTTCTTTCCCGTACACCATCCTCGGGCATGTGGGCGACGGCAATTTCCACGTCATGATGCTGCTTGACCCGGACAGCCAGTCCGACTGGGACGAGTCCCAGGCCCTCAATCGCCGGTTGGTTGAGCGCGCCCTGGCCATGGGCGGAACCTGCACCGGCGAGCATGGCATTGGCCTGCACAAAATGGAGTTCATGCTTGCCGAGCACGGCGCCGATGGCCTTGATCTGATGCGCAGCCTCAAGCAAGCCTTCGATCCCCATAATATTCTCAATCCGGGCAAAATGATTCCCCCGCCACAGATCGCGCAAGGCGCCCCAAGGCCGGTGGGTGGGTAACTTGATTTCAATGACTCAACAGAACGCATCGAAGGGACGCGTGGTCGTAGGCATGTCGGGGGGCGTCGATTCCTCGGTAACCGCCTGGCTTCTTAAGCAGCAAGGCTACGACGTTGTAGGCCTGTTCATGAAGAACTGGGAAGATGACGACGACTCGGAATACTGTTCCACCCGCCAGGATTGGCTGGACGCGGCCAGCGTTGCCGACCTGATTGGCATCGACATCGAAGCCGTGAACTTCGCCGCCGAATACAAAGATCGTGTCTTCGCGGATTTCCTGCGCGAGTATTCTGCGGGCCGCACGCCCAACCCCGATGTCCTGTGCAACGCCGAGATCAAGTTCAAGGCGTTTCTCGATCACGCCATGTCGCTGGGCGCCGAACATATCGCCACTGGGCACTATGCGCGTGTGCGGTCGATTGAAACGTCCCAAGGCCGGCGCTTCGAGCTGCTCAAGGCGCTGGATCGCACGAAAGATCAAAGCTATTTTCTGCACCGGCTGAACCAAGACCAATTGGCGCGCACCCTTTTTCCCTTGGGCGAAATTCCCAAAACCAGGGTGAGGGAAATTGCGCAGGAACTCGGCCTGCCCAATGCCGCCAAGAAGGATTCTACGGGCATTTGCTTTATCGGGGAAAGACCCTTCAGGGAGTTCCTGAATCGCTATTTGCCGACCCAGCCGGGGCCGATCAAGACGCCCGAAGGGGTGGTGGTGGGCCGGCATCACGGCTTGGCCTTCTATACCTTGGGTCAGCGTAAGGGGCTTGGCATAGGGGGCGTGAAGGGGCGGCAACGCGATGACGGCACGGCCGACGCCTGGTACACCGCGCGCAAGGATCTGGAAAACAACACCCTGTATGTGGTGCAGGGCCATGACCACCCTTGGCTGCTGGGCAACGCGCTGAATGCGCAGGACGCTAGTTGGGTTGCCGGGCAAGCGCCTGTGCCTGGCAGGTATGCGGCCAAGACCCGCTATCGGCAATCCGATGCGTCGTGCACGCTGGTCGAGCCGCAGAGCGGGACGTTTGGATTGCAGTTCGATATGCCGCAATGGGCGGTTACGCCGGGCCAGTCGGCTGTTGTATACGACGGCGACGTTTGCCTGGGCGGCGGAATAATCGTTTAACAGGCGTCGTTTAAGGGGCGCTTAAGGGTCGTTTAAGGAACGGCCTGGGTGTTGAGCACCGCATCAGGTTGCGCGGGCGCCGTTTGATTGCGCGGCGGCGCACTGGTGCTGAACGAGGGTCGCGCTTGCAGCTTTTCGTCGAGCAGCGCCAAGTTTCCGTATTTTCTGCGCCATTGCAAATGGTCGAAGCGCAGGTCTAGATAGCCCAGGGCGCAACCGACAGCGACGTCGGCCAGGCTGAAGTTGACGCCCATACAGAAATGTTGCGGATCCAACCCTTGATTCATGAAATCCAGCGCCGCGCTGATCTTGTCGTACTGGCGTTGTGTCCAGTCGGTGCTGCGCAGTTCGGGTGGACGCTTGGTGTTTTCAATATTGATGGCGACGGCTGCGTCCAGCACGCCGTCGGCGATCGCTTCCCAGCAGCGGGTGGCGGTACGATCCCGGCTGGCCTGAGGGATCAGGCGACCGACGGGCGACAAGGTATCCAGGTACTCGACGATGACACGCGAGTCGAACAGGCTTCCGCCGTCGTCCATGACCAGGCACGGTACCTTTCCCAGCGGATTGTATTGAGGAACCTGGGTGGTTGCCGACCATACGTCATCAAGCACCAGCTCGTATTCGAGCTTTTTTTCTGCCATTACGACGCGGACTTTGCGAACGTAAGGGCTAGTCAACGAACCAATGAGTTTCATGGCAAAGTCGGGAAGTTGCAGGCTCAAAAAGTATAGCAGGGATACCGTTTTCTAGCTGTGGCGGCGAAACCGCGGAAAACGAGGCCATACGCCTGCCAATGGTAAAATGCTCCCTTATTTTTTACGTTTCGCGAGCCGCAATGCAGATAGCCCAGCAACTTACCTCCCTGAACGCCGTGTCACCGCTCGACGGTCGTTATGGCGCCAAAGTCAACCCGTTGCGGGGGGCCTTGTCTGAAGCCGGTTTCATGGCGCATCGGGTCGAGGTCGAGATCGCCTGGCTGTTGAGCCTGGCACAGGCGGGATTGCCCGAGTTGCCGGCGTTTTCAGACGCCTCCAAAGCTGTCTTGAATAGACTGGTCGAACAGTTTTCAGAGGCCGACGCGGCACGCATCAAGGAAATAGAAAAAACCACTAATCACGACGTGAAGGCCGTGGAATATTGGCTTAAAGAGCAAGTGGCCGGCGATCCCCAATTGGCCAAGGCGGCTGAATTCATCCACTTCGCCTGCACATCCGAAGACATCAACAACACCTCTCATGCGTTGATGTTGTCGCGCGCGCGCGACACTGTGCTGCTGCCGCAATTGAACGCTCTTTCCGAACGCATCCGCACGCTTGCTCATCAGTATGCCGATCAACCCATGCTGTCGCGCACTCACGGCCAACCTGCCAGCCCCACCACCCTGGGCAAAGAGTTCGCCAACGTTGCGGCCCGGCTCGGTCGGGCAATCGCCGCCATCCGCGCCGTACAGCCGCTGGCCAAGCTCAATGGCGCAACGGGCAATTACAACGCGCACATGTCCGCTTATCCGGAAATCGATTGGCCGGCGTTCAGCAAGAGCGTGCTGGACTCGCTTGGGTTGGAACAAAATGCCCATACCATCCAGATAGAACCTCACGACTGGATGGCAGCTTTGTTCGATGCCGTGGCCCGGGCCAATACCATTTTGCTGGATTTGAACCGCGATATCTGGACCTATATTTCCCTGGGGTATTTCAAGCAACGGCTCAAGGAAGGCGAGGTGGGGTCATCCACCATGCCGCATAAGGTCAATCCGATCGACTTCGAGAATTCCGAAGGCAATATCGGGCTGGCCAACGCCATGTTGCGTCATTTGTCCGAGAAGCTGCCTGTATCACGCATGCAGCGCGATCTTACCGACTCCACCGTGTTGCGTAACCTGGGCGTCGCATTTGGCTACTGCGTTGTCGCCTGGGATTCCTGCGGCCGCGGACTGGACAAACTCGAGTTGAACGCAGCTGCTGTCGACGCCGATATTGACGCTTGTTGGGAAGTGTTGGCAGAGCCGGTGCAAACCGTCATGCGTCGCTATGGCTTACCGCAGCCTTACGAACAATTGAAAGCACTGACGCGAGGCAAGGGCATTACCGAAGAAGCTTTGGCGGAATTCATTGCCGGGCTCGACCTGCCCGCCGAACCCAAGGCGCGCTTGCAGGCAATGACGCCGCGCAGCTATGTGGGCCTTGCCGCCCAATTGGCGCGCCAAGTGTAACTTAGCGGCACGGCTGCCTATCGCAAGATAAAAAAGATGCTAAAATACACAGCTTGGTTTTTGGGGCTTTAGCTCAGTTGGTAGAGCAGAAGACTCTTAATCTTTTGGTCGTGGGTTCGAGTCCCACAGGCCCCACCAAAAAAACCTAATGTTATCAGTAAGTTAAAGCCGCTTCTTAAGCGGCTTTTTTCTTATTTGCGCATCGCGAGTGATAAGGCAATTGCGATGGCTATACCAATACCGATCCCACTCGCAATATTATCCATAGCCGCCCCAATGGCAACGCCTACGGCTACTCCAATGGCTATTGTCGATCCAGATTTCATCCGGTCACGATAGCATGCGAGTTTTTGATTGGCTTAATAACCGGCCCCCGTAGAACATGATTGAGTAATGTAGGTCCTCGATGAGATCCGAGGTCGGCGCAGATGGCATAGCGCGCGGATACGGTTGAAAAAACACTCCAAAGATCGATTTCTTCAACTTGTGGGGTGCGATTCAGGGGTGGGTTGACGTTCTTGCACTTCGCGCAAAGCGCTAACGACGGTACGCGCTTTTCACATAAGCATGCAGTTCTTCTTCCGTGCTTCGGTACTGGCGTGAACCGATAGTCAGGGATGATGGCCCAGGGTGCATTGGCCGAGTAGGGCGCCTGACGTCTTCCTGGAAGTTGCGTATCAATTCAGCTTTACGCAGCTCTGGGGTTGTGCGGTTGAGCAGGCTATAACGGGTGGCGGGTACATCTTTCATTAGGGTTCCCATGATCTATCCTTTTTCGGGTTTTGAAGGTGGGTAACTAAATTAATACCGCTAACTACGATAATGCTTCTCCGTTCATTGCGTAGGTGAATTTTGCCAGTGCAGGTAGCTTCACGCTAGGCAGCAAAGTTTCTAAATGTTTCTTGAAGGGGTTGAATAAGTAAAAAAGACACACGGCGCCGGATGGGGGAAAGGTGCAACGGGTGAAATATTGGAAATGTATTGCAACATACTGCGCGTCCACACGGAGCAATAAGCCATCGACTCCAGAAGCGCATGAAACAATTCACCCAGTTGACCTGCTTATAAACGATGCGGTTGCTACTGATATCTTCGCGGCACGCGATCCCTCCACATCCTTTCCCGGACCAGGCTGCCATTTTTCCGCAGTGTTTTGGTGAATGTGATGTGGAAATAGCTGGCATCCGATTCGATCTGAGCGAGTGTTGAGAGGTCTATCTCTGTACCGGCGATGGTGAACACGTTTCTGCGTTCGCCCCGGAAGCGGGCGTTGGCCGGCGTGGCGTCATTAACATCCCATCGGTAAAGCTCTGTGGAATAGTAGTTGTTGTTGTGAAGCGTCCAGGTGATGTCGCTGGCGGTGGTGAATGTGGAGTCACCCGTTTGCTCATTGCGAACGCTTTTGAAAACCGGGCCGTTGCTTGACAGCTCTTTGCCAAATGGGGCGTGGTCATTCAGGTTAGGCGGAGGCAGGACGCAGTGTTGGCTGGTTTCGTTTCTCGTGGGGACAACCGGCAATTCAAGCCATGTAGTGGCCCCCGGAAAAAGAGTCGTGGACCCCGGCGTGGGGCTGGGCCAGATCATGGGAAACTGTGCGTTGGAGACCGCCAGACGGATGCGATGGCCGGGTTTGAAACGCCAGGTGGTGAAGTGAATCGCTGCGGAAAGCGTCGTCGGTTCGCCGGGTATCAACGCTTCCGGGTTTAATCGCGAAGAGCGTTGGGAAGGGTTGATGGCCGCACCACTGATCAAAGACACCTGGCCATCCGGAGCCACGTCTTCCAGGCGAACTGTCCATTGATAGAACGGGGCGTCTGCGGCTACCCGCAAGCGCACTTGCGGCATGCCCATGATTTCCAGGGCTTCGGTTAACGGAGCGGAGTCATAGACCAGGCTGTGGGCGTCATCGGCGGCCATGTCGCCTGTTTGTTCGCCCCACCATCCGCCGGCGGCCATTCCGGCACCGGCGCGGTAGGGCAGAACCGCGGCACTGTTTTGCGCAGCAGGCGTATCACCCAGTTGTTGTTTCGCTTGCGGGTACAGGCGCCGGGTGGTGCCGCCGTCCACCGGCCATTGCGCATCGCAGCGCCAATAACCCGGAATGACCTTCAGGTTGGTGGCAGGCGCATGACCCGTGCGCATGAATGCCATACGCCGGGGTTCGTCCAGAATCCCATTGTCGATACCTTTGAGCCAGTAATCCCACCAGCGCAACGCCTTCTGCCGCCATTCATAATTGGGGCCAGGCTCCCCGTACTCAGGCCATGCGTGATTCCAGGGCCCGATTTCCGCAATGGTCGGGGCCTTCGAGGTTTCACTGACTTCCACGACGAAATCGCGGTAGCCGTCCAGCAATCCGCCAATCAGATAGGCCGGCACTTCCAGCGGCGCTTTGAACTTGAGCGATTCCTTGCGCCAAAAGTCGCTATCTTGCTGCTGGCGCAACCAAGTGAATATCCAGGGCTCCCTGTCGAAGCGGTTCTGGAAATATTCTTCGTCGATACGGTACTCGGGGCTTTGCGGCATTGAGTTATCAGTATCGATTTGATGCGCATAGGAGTCGATGTGCAAGGCGCCGTCAATGTAATGAACGTCGTTGTAGAACAGGTCTGTCGACCCGTGAGCTGCAATAATGGCCTTGAGGGCGGGCGGCTTTCTGTGGGCCGTCATCAGCGAATTGAAGGCGCTCCATGAAATGCCATACATGCCGACATTGCCATTGGACCAGCTCTGATCGGCGAGTTGTGCAACGAGTTCTACCGCGTCAGAAATCTCGGCTTCGGAATACTCGCTTTCCGGGATGGCGCCCCCGCTGCCTCCGGTGCCGCGCACATCGACCCGGGCGACCACGTAGCCGCGTTTGGCAAAATAGGAACCGTATTCGTAATCGCCCAGCGCAAAAAAATCATCCTTGCGATAGGGTACTTTTTCCATGATGACGGGGAATGTTTCACCAGGCGTTTTGGCAATGGGGCGGTAGTAGGTCACCGCCAGGCGCACGCCATCTGTCATTTCAAGCGTGTCGTTTTCCAGGGAAAATTCGTAGTACGCTGTCGGTTCTGGCGGTGTTGCACCGTCGTGGCAACCCGATAAACCGTAAAACAGGAAAAAGCAGGCGGCCAGCTTTGCCAGAATGGCGGTGCTCCGTTGCATTGAAGGTCCTTTGATGTCTTATGCGGTTCTAGGCAGCCCCGCGCCCGCCGGATCATAGCAAGAATCGAAAGGCCGGACACGACAGCATGAATCCGCAATAGCAGTTAGAATGCACCTTCCTTCCGGGGTAGCCTGCTTTCGAATAGTTCGAGGGGCTAACGCTCGGGGCTGTCCTCCACATGACCTGGTTTTCTACCCTCGTACTCGCCTTGGCGATGTCAACCGATGCGTTCGCCGCGGCAGTGGCGAAAGGTGCAAGTCTTTCACGCCCTAAAGTCTCTGAAGCCATCCGTATTGGCGCCATCTTTGGTTTTATCGAGGCCTGTACGCCGCTGATCGGATGGCTGATCGGCTTAGTGGCCGCTCCTTATGTCCAGGCGTGGGATCACTGGATCGCCTTCACGATATTGGCGGCGCTAGGCGCGCACATGATCTACAACGGACTGCAAGCAGCCGATGTTGTCGGAAGCGAGCCCAAAACCCGTCATTCGTTCTGGGTTCTTGCGGCGACAGGTTTTGCCACCAGCATAGATGCCATGGCGGTGGGGGTTACGCTGGCGTTCATCGACAACAATATCGTGATTACGTCGATCGCGATTGGTCTGGCCACCCTGTCGATGGTGACGATAGGCGTGATGGTCGGTCGATTGCTGGGCGCCCTGGCGGGAAAGCGCGCGGAAGTCTTGGGCGGCCTTGCGCTTATCTGTATTGGCTCGCTTATCTTGTATGAACATTTGCAAGTGGCTTAGGCTTGAACTAGCGATACAGTTCGTCTTCGGCCACTACGGGCGGGGGGCCTGACTGCTCTTCACGTGCGGCGCGTTGGCGGGATGAAAACATAGGGCCTCGGGCTTCGATCTCGGGTGCGAAAGCCCGCAATCCAAAACGGCTGGGGATATCGACATACACTGCCTCCATGCCGCCCTTGCGAAAATAAGCTTCGTGCCAGAAGCCAGTGCCCTTCGAATCCTTAAGAAAACCTTTCCACCAATCGCTGTGCGGCTCAGACCGCGCCCAATGCTCCAGGCTTTCAAAATCCCGCCAGTATTGCCGCATTCCGATATGTAGCGGAAACAGCGAGTAGACGATGCTTTCGTGGGCTAGCAGGCCGTCGGGCTTGTCTTTGCCAACAGCAGAGATCTTCGGCCCAAAGCCAAGCAGCGTCGCCACGCCGCGCAACACATTCACCCGCATTCCCAAGTAGATGACGACCAGATCGGGGTATTCAGATAGATCGACTGTATGCCGTTGCATGACTTAAACCCTAAAAAGGCATTACTGGACTGAATTTTCCTGCCTATGTGGCTTAGTGATCAATCTACCGGAAAATGGCCGGCTTGGGTGCACTATGAAGTGTTTGGCGAATATCGGTTACGAAGCGAAGGTGTCTGAAACGCAAGAGCATCGCAAGGACATGCTATAAAACTCAGCTGAAGGACACTAAGCGGATCAAGGGAAAATAATGTACATGCAACGATTGGGGCGCTTCGGGCTGGTGTTGTGCTTTGGCGCGTTGGTCGCCGGGTGTTCCGTCGTCGACTTGGGCGGGATTCTGGGCTCCAATTCCAGCACCCCATCAGCACGTGATGGCGAGTGCTCGCGAAACCGCAGCAGTTGCATGTATGAAGGGTCGTACGAGCCAGGCGAACGCGATTATGCTGAAGAAGAGGCCAGGCGCCTGAATCGTGCCTCGCTTGAAAAGTTGAAACGCAACCGCATTCGTTGACTGCGGTTAATGAAGATTGGTCTGGTTGGAGCGGTCCAGCAGCCGCTGAAGGTTCTGTTTTAACCCGGCTGAGAAAATCGGTACGAACTGGGCGTGATCCGCGGCTGTGATGACCGAGCGGATTTGAATCGATTGCCGGTCAAAGGCCTGGGTGTTGCGTGCATTCTTCTGATAGGCACTGATCAGTTTATTGGCGGCTGCCTGGGCGTCGAGCAGGTTTTGCTCGGCCTGTCCGTTGCGTGCCTCGTAATGATCAAGCAAGCGTTGCAGGTCATCCAGGAACAGGCTTAGGGCATAATCGCCCCGACAATCAGCCTGTTCATAACCCCAGCGGATTTCTGTCATGGCGTATTCCGAAAATATATCCGACGTACCGGGGGCGCGAGCTTGGCATTCTTCCTGAGAAGGCGCGGCGCCGGCGTGGACTCAGTTGATGGATTGCTTGGCCTGCAATTGCGATTGCATGTCCAGGATCAGGCCTTCGAGCTCGGGTGAGGTTTCCAGAGCAAGCACGGGGGTATTGTCGGTGCCCGATTCGTCGTATTCCAGGCGCAAGGTTATGCTCTGCCCTTCGAAGGCACGTGGATTGGCCTGGATCTGAACATATTGGTTAAGCAGGCGGTCGACCGCTTTTTGCGCTTCGGCCAGTTGCACATGGATGGGCGAGGCTGAGTGCAGCTTGAATTGCTGTTCTATGGTTTTGGCCAGATCCCAGCTGAAAAACAAAACTGCATTATGGCCATGGCATTCGGGGTGCAGGAAGCCCCAGGATTCGTTGGGTGTCGGATTCAAATTGAGAGTTTCGAGTCGATGGTCAAGGTTTGGAACGTAACTTGATGGTTTTGCCATCGTAGACGTAAACGTCTATTTTATCCGCCTTTTCAGTATTGGGGGTTTGCAGGGTAAGCGCGCCGTGCCGGGCGGAGACTTTTATCTGCTCGGAGCATGAGCCAAAGGCCGGCGATACTGTATGGCTGTCTTTCTTCAGTGTTACCCAACGGTAGGACATGGGGCATTGATTGTCGCCGCTGCTGATCGATACCAGGGCGACACTGGCCGTGGGCAGGTTGAAGGCATAGGTGATGTTCAACAGGCCGCGCACGGCTGGCTGGACGTCGGTATTGTCGATCTGCAAGCGCGATTCGTAGACGTATTCGCTGGTGCGGACCCCCAAGGTGCCGTAAGGGGTTTCAAGCTGAAGGTGCGAAGGTTGTGCAGGCCAGTCGATTGACGCAGCCCAGCCTGCCGGGGCGGCCAGCATCCAACCCAGTAATAAAGTAAGACCGATAGCGATCGTGCGCAGTGCCATCATAATCTGCAAAAATGCCACCGTTTGTAAGGATCGCTACATTATATTTTGAAACGGGACTTAATTAAAGCCTATCCGGCCCGTATGGCCAAATAGCCGATGGCAAGCAGCAAAAGGCAAAAGTAAACTACGATGCCGATCGCGAGGCTGCGGCCGGCCAGCCTGAGCTTAAGCGAAAAGGGAATGGGGCGACGGTGGCGGCTGCCGCCTGTTAGCCACCAGTAGGCGACAGTCATGGCCGCAATGCTAAGGAAGAGAATCCAGAGTTTCATGCAAAGAGTGTAACCGCCTGCATGAAAATGTCCGCCGTTTGGCGGACATGTGAATGAATTAATGGAGTGGCTTAGCGACAAACCTGACCAAGGCCACGCCGGCAGGTCGCCGGCGTGATCGGTTTAGCTGGCTGTCGTAGCCAGACGGGGCTTTAGTAAATAGGCGTGCGATTGATGGAGACCAGCAATTCGCTTAAAGCCTGGCCCGTGTTGCTTTCTTCGCCATTGGCATGAATGGCTTCAGTTAGTTTGGCTTCCAGCCCGGCGCATTGAGCAGCTCGTTGTGGTTCGGGCAGGGTGTTCAGTTGTTCGATAAACGAGGCGGCGAACTCTTCACCTAGCCCGGTAAGATCGGCGAAGTTGACGTCTCCGGTTTCGTATTCACGCACGATTTTCAGGGCGCGGGGCCAATATTGCTCTACGATTTGGTTCATGATGTGTCTCCTGCGATGAGCCGGTTCGGCATCAGGCCATAAAAGCACGCTTATTAGGCGTCTGTTGGCGAGGGTGCGGTCCTTTGCAACTTTTTAAAGGTTATGGGTGTTGACTGGATCGCGGTTTTACTGCGGTAAAAACGGCCCTGGCATTGCCGGGGCTTGTGTTGATAAGCAAAAAAGAATAAGGCTTTTTGTTTTTGTCGAATTTGTTTTCAAGCTTCAATCGACGCTAGAGTAGCAGACAATTTGGCACGTGAATGTGACAAATTGAATGTTCATCATACCTTCTTTACGGCGGCTTTTTCAGGCGGCGCGGACCAAACCTTCCATTCGTATAAGCCGGTCTGGCGCCGTCTTGGCCGCTAATGCACGATAGCGCCATCGTTACTGCGTTGTGGAAGGTATTCGTATGGCATATCGTGTGTTGGTTTGTGTGTTGGCCTTGATGGCAGCAGGCTGTAACAGCACGCCCGATTGGTCCTTGCTGGCTCCGTTCCGGGCGGCGGGCAGTCAAGTCCAGGCGGGTGATTTTCAGTTCTCCTGGAAGCTTTCGGGCGATAAACAGGTGGCGCCGCTTCAAGTCTTCGACAACGGGCGCAACATCTGGCTGCAATTTGCTCCGGGTCAGGCCATACCGGCGCTTTTCGCCTCCACGGCTCATGGCGATATTGTTCTGGATTATCGCCGGGAAGGGCCGTATGTGGTGGTGGATAAGCTCTGGACGAAGCTGTTTGTGCGGGGCGGTGGCCTGGTTGCGCACATAGAACGGGTTCACGAGCAAGGCCTGCTGGAAGCAGCAGCTGTGTCCGAAGCTGCGGCTGTGTCCGAAGCAGCTGCTGTGCCGGACGCTGTGGCTTTGTCGGAAGTCTCCAGCGTCGCCGTGCCTGCGCCGATACGTGATGCGGTGAGTGCAACAGAAACAGTAAACCTGGCAGATGCGGCAAACGCCGCTGCTGCGGCGAACGTAGTAGATGTGGCATTTGCGGCAAACGCGGAAACTGCGGCAAACGCGAAAGTTGCGGTGGGCGGGGCAACTACGAAGGAGACCGTGACGCCGGCACTGGCTGTGTCATTGCCTGTAGAGTTGTCTCAGCCATTGATTCCGCCTCAGACGCCCGAGTTAATCAAGTCAGAGCTTGTCGAGATTGAGTTCCCCCAAGCCGGCCAGGCCGCAGCGCCTGCCATCGTTGCATCGCAACAGATCGCTGCCGATGGACGCCCATCGTCGCAGTATCAAGTCAGTCCGGCTGATGAAAATCTTCGGTTGGCCTTGGTGCGTTGGGCGGGGTTGGCGGGGTGGACCTTTCTTCCCGAACATTGGTCGGTCGATGCGGACATCCCCATTATCGGGGCCGCCGCATTCGGTCCAGACTTCATCGCGGCGGTGCAGCAACTGGTGGCGTCAACTGAACTGGGTGACCGCCCCCTGCAACCTTGTTTCTACTCCAACCAAGTCTTGCGTGTCGTACCTTATGCCCAGGCCTGCGATCGCACCGCCGCGCCGGAGGCGGTATGAGTCGTCGGTTGATATCTCTTCCCGTTGCGTTCGGCGCCCTGGTCTTGTCGGGTTGCGCGTTGACCGAAAGGATCCAGCAGGTGGCTGTCACGGCCGAGCAGGCGCAGCAGGAGTTGACTGCCGCGCAGTCGGCATTCGCCCGGGCCGGTTCTCGCGAAGCGCGCCAGGCGGCCCAGAAGGTGGACAAGCCTTGGTTGGTGGGCCGGTCCGAGCCATTGGCCCGCGAGGTCGCCGTACCCCTGGCTTTGCGCAAGAATGTCAATACCACGTTGGTGTTCTCGGGGCCCGCGCTCGGGTTAGCTGACATCGCACAGCGCATCATGCAGGCCACCGGCATCCCGGTCCATGTGCGGGCCGAGGCCTTGTTACCGCCGGAACGCTTCCTGCCGCGTCTTGGCGGGGCAGGGGCCGCCTCAGCAGCACAGGCGCCGCTTACCATGCGTCTGTCCGGAGAGCCCGGCCCTTTAGCGGGTATTCTGGATCGTATCGCGGCGCGTCTGGGGGTTATGTGGCGTTATGCCGACGACCGCATCGAGTTCTATCGCACCGAAACGCGGGTATTCAGTGTCCGCGCACTCACGCTACACGCTACGGCTGAAGCTACCCTGGGTTCGCAGCGCGGCAATAGTCAGGGCGACGGCTTTTCCAGCACGTCACGTACCCGGCTTTCGGGCGACTCGGCCAGTGTGCTCGAAGTTGTTCGTAAACGGATCGAACCCTTCTTGTCGCAAGCCGGCGTGTTGGTGGCTGAGCCAGGGGCGAGCTCCTCCGTCGTGGTCACTGATACTCCCGACGTGCTCAAACGCATTGCCGCCTATCTTGACAAGGAAAACCAGGCGCTTACGCGCCGCGTGCGTCTGGTTTTCGAGGAGCTTACCCTGGCGACCAACGAAGGGGCTGAAGCCAGCATCGACTGGAACGTGCTGTTTTCCAGTACCCAGCTTGCCGCAGCGGCCCTTGTGCCCGGCGCGAATATCGAACAGGCGGCCAGCCTGGGCCTGGGGATCCGGCAAGGACCGTTCAAGGGCTCCGAAGCGCTGATCCGGGCGCTGGGGCAAGTCGGCAAGGTTGTGCGGCGTAGCAGCGTACCTGTGCTGGCGTTGAATCGTACGCCGGTATCGCATGCGGTGCGCACGACGTTCTCTTATATCGACAAAGTGCAGGCCACGGCGCTGGGCGAGAACTCCAGTAATGTCTTGCCCACGGTTTCAGTCAGTCAGAAAGAAGAGACGGTGGGGTCGTTGCTTACGGTGGTTCCCGACGCTCAGGAAGACGGTCAGATTCTGCTGTCGGTCGCGTATGACAACACCGTGGCGCAGCCCTTGAAGTCGGTGACGTTCGGCGACAAGGCCAATCCCCTGCAATTGCAACAGATCACCATTGACGGCAACGGTACGGTGCAGCAGGTGGCCCTGCAGCCAGGCCAGCCTTTTGTTATTGCAGGATTCAATCGACTTCAGGATGAGCATCAGGGGCGCAGGATCAATCCGGGCCTCCCCATGGCGCTGGGGGGCGCCGAGCGTGTCGTTTCACAACAGCTGACGACCATCATGGTGCTGACAGCCCAAGTCGAGGAGGGCTTCTGAGTGAATGGCCTTTTTGTGCACGATCGAGCATCCCGACAACTGCTGTTTGGCCTGGATTGGCTGCCGCTCATCACAGACCGGGCTGATCGTACGGCGTATGCGCTGGCGCGCCGCCAAAGGGCAAGCCACTACGTTCATGCGGGGCAAATGGCTGCTTCGGCGGGGTTTTGCTACTTGCGTGCGGGGCAGGCGCGACGCGGCAGCGCCTTGCATTCGGCGGCCCAGTGTCTGGCGCGCTTGCATGGGTCCGGCACGGTTGCTGCCATCCTGCCGCTGGACGAAGGTGTTTACTGGTTCGCGGCGGTTCACGAGGGCGCCGTCGTTGCAAGGACGGATAGTCTGCACGTTTCACCGCAAGCCGCCCTGGAAATCGTCGAAGATTTGCGTCGTGCTTATCCCGGTTTGACGCTGCTGGGCATGGGAGATGTCTTGCCACCATCCCTTGACGCGCTGGAGGCCATGTGTGGCGCCGAAACGCAGTTGCTCAAGGTGCGGCGATATGCCCGGCTTGTACTGCCGGCGTCGTCCTTGCTTGCCGCCGGCCTGGCCGCCTGGGCGTATGCTTCGTTCTGGCCCAACCCCGTTTCACCTGCCGGCTCGAGCCCGCCCATCAGTGCGCAGGAGGCCGCCCGGTTATGGCGAGGCGCTGTGGATGACGCCTTTCGAGGCGTGGCTTTGCATGGGGTGGCTGGTACGCGGGCAGCGCTGGAATCGTTTTACGCGCTTCCGGCGTCGTTGTCGGGCTGGGTATTAAACAACGCCGCGTGTACGCCCATGCCGGGGTTCTGGAAGTGTGAAGCGCGTTATCGGCGTAGCCGGATACAGGCCAGCAATGATCTGTTTCTTGCCGCTGCGCCTGCCGGCTGGGATGTGCGGTTTTCTTCCATTGATCATGCGGTGCCCTCGTGGCGGGTGCCGATTCCCATGCCGCCGGTGGGTGTCGATCAATTGCGTAGCACGACGCATAACCAGCGCCATTGGCAAAGCGCCTTGCAGGCTATACGCCCGGCATTCACGCAGATGAGTGTCGGTCAAGCCCAAGCCATTGCCGTCAAGGCGCCCGTCAGCGAGGCAGGTTTGCCTGTGACGCGTCCAGCCGATTTACAGTTGCCCGGCACCCGTTCCATTCAGATTGGCGGGCCGCTCAGATCAGCCAGCCTTCTACTGGCGCATGTCCGGGATGTGCAATGGAAGAATCTGGCGCTGTTGGTCAGTGATATCCAGACGCCTAATCTGAAGACCAGTCGTTTCACCGTTACATTCGTCGGAGAACTCTATGAAATGCATCCGTCCCCTGTGGGCCTTCCTTAGGGCCGCTGGCTTGTACGGGCTGGTGTTTGCCGTGTCGGCGATTGGAAGCCAGGCGCATGCCGAGGTCGACGCACTGGCCGCCGAATTGGTTTCCGTCAGAGAGCTAATGCGGCTGGAAACCGCCGAGGCAATTGCCTTGGCACGCGAACGGGCCGCCAAGACCGGCACCGGTAAACCAGCCGCGACGCGGGCGAAGGGCCTGGCCAAAGACGATGACCTCCGGCTGGCAGGAATCTACGGGGTGGGGCGCAAGTTGTTGGCCGAAATTCACGTCGGCGCCTCGCCCATGGTGTATATGCGGGGCCATCCTTGGCCGGTGGGTACGAAGGCGAGCTCCGAGGTCTATCGTCTTCGCAATATCGACAACAACTGTGTGGAACTCGAGCGCAACGAACAGAGTCGTTCGCTGTGCATCGAGCCGTCGCCAAAAGGAGGTTGATCATGCGAAGCTTTCACAAACGCGCTTTCGTCCCGGCAAGGCCCGAGCCTCTGCCGCGTTTCGATATGACGCGTGCTAGGGTGATCTCTGGGCTTGATGGCTTGCGTTCACTCAAACCCGCATTCTTGCGCACGCTCAGCCGGGAACTCGATGTTGAGTCCTTGGCCGCTCGACTGTGCCCCGTGTTGCTTGCGAACCATTCGGCCGCCATTTTAGGATTGGCCGAGCATGTGGGTGGTGACCAGGCCGACGAGCTGGCCCGGCGGCTTCAGCAACGTGGCTACGAACTGGCCGACCCTTCGCGCTATATCCTCACTGCGCCTCTGCTATTGGCTATCGCGCGCAATCAGGTCACCGCAGCGGCGTTGGAGGCTCGTCATCCTGCGGTGCGTGATAGCTCACCCACTGCCTTGGCCGATGCGTTTCAGGAGCTTGTCGACTGGGGTGTTCATAACGATGCCAGCGACTTGCATATCAATATTCGCGTGCAAGAGGCCGAGTCCGACGTGTATTTCACACTGTCGGGGCGCTATGTCGCACCCGAGCGCTTCCAGCGCATTCCCACCGCAACCCTGATGGAAATGCTGGCCGTTGCCTGGATGGATATTCGCGGTGGGAATGGCGCGGTCTTCGACCCACTGATCGAGCAGCAGGGCAGCCTGATCAAGTCCGTGGATGGCCGGCCGGTATTGTTGCGCTGGGCGTCGCTGGCAACGGACCAGGGCCCCAGTGTTTGCCTGCGCCTGTTGCGCCGCGATGGGGCAACGTCACTGAAGTCGCTGTCGGGGCTGGGCTATCTGCCGCACCAGATCCAGGCCATCGACCATGCATTGCACACCAGCGGGGGAGCCATTCTTTTCGCCGGGCGAGTAGGGTCGGGCAAGTCGACTACGCTGGCCTCTTTAATGGCGCGCATTCCCTCGCACCGCAAAGTCATCACGCTTGAAGACCCCGTTGAATACCTGATTCCCGGTGCGCTTCAAAATACGCTGGTTCGCAATCTTGGCGAGCCGGCTCACGCGGCGTATGCCTCCAAGCTTCGCACATTAAAGCGCTCGGCCATGAACGATGTCCTGCTGGGCGAGATCCGGGACCAGGAAACCGGCCGGGCCTTTATGGATCTGGCCGGCTCGGGTGTCAGTGTGTACAGCACCACCCACGCACCCTCGGCGGCCTTGATTCCAGAGCGTCTTGCATCCGATTTCATTGGCGTTTCCCGCGATTTCATGGCGACTCCCGGTGTCCTCAAGCTTCTGGTTTATCAAGTGCTCGTGCCCGAGCTTTGCGCGCAATGCGCCCTGCCTTTGCGTGAGCTTCTGCATAACCACCAACTGCGGCGAATGTGGACGGGAACGCGCAGTTTTTCCGAATGGCTCGATGCCGTTTCGCATGCCTATTCCGGTGCAATTGAGGGCTTGCGCATACGCAACCCCCAGGGTTGTCCAGCCTGCCTGCTTCAGCATGCCCCCGACCTTGGCGGCTACTGTGGTCGTACCGTGGTTGCCGAGCACCTCGTTCCGTCCGTGCAATCGCATTTCCTGCAAAGCATACGACAGGCCGACAGTCTGGCCTATTTGCTGGAACGGCCCGAACCGGTTTTCGATGCGCAGGCCGAGCTCAACGAGCTCACCTCGGCGATGCACTGCGCCATGCATAAATCGCTTGCCGGGCAAATCGATCCGCGCGATATCGAGGCGGCATTCCAGCCGTTCGTGGCGCCTGCTCATCGAAGCGTGGCTATCCGTCGGGCATTGTCTAGGGTTTCCGCATGAGCACAGTAAAAAACCTGGAAACGGCTTCTGATGGCGGCCAGCGGGCACTTGCAGGCCGCATGCACTTCGCGCTCGATAAAAGACGCTTTGGGCGATCAAGGGGAGAATACTACGAATACCTTGCAGCGCTTTTGGCAGGTTTGCAGGGTAGTCGCACCTTGCGATCCATCTTCGAGCGTGACGCCCAGCGTTACGGGGCCAACAATGCGCGTGGGCGCCTTTCGCGCCAGTGGGCGCGGGTGTTCGTGTTGTCGGGGGGTGATCTGTACACCACCTGGCTGGAGTGCGTTCCCCTGGGCGAGCTAAGCATTATCCGCAGCGCCCAATTGGCGGGCAATGCGGCGTTGACCGGGGTTCTGCGCGATCTGGCCGGGTTGCAGGGCCTGATGCGACAGGCGCGACGCATTGCCGGAACGGCTTTATGGTCGGCGCTTGCAGCCATGCTGGTTTTCCTGACCATGATGCTGGCGATACCGGTGTTTACTGTTCCTCAGCTATTAACCGTGTTCGCCATGCTGCCTTCAGAGTATTACGGCGGACTGACGCAGGGGTTGTTCGGGCTGTCTGCGGCGATTCGCGATTACGGCGTGTTGGTGGCCGTAGGAGGGGTGGGGTTGGCGGCGTGGATGGCCTGGTCCTTGCCCAATCTTACAGGCTCTTTGCGGCGACGCCTGGATCACTACTTCGTGTGGAAGATCTACCGCCAGGTGGGCGGGTTGCAACTGGTGGCGGCATTGACGGTCATTCTGAATCGTGACGAGATTGCCTTCACTCAGTTGCGAACCGCCTTAGCCATGCAGCGCATAGGCGGATCCAACTGGCAGCAATGGCAGATAGAAACCATGTTGCGCCGGATTGACGCCGGCCTGGTGGGCGCCGACACGTTCGATACAGGCTTTCTTGACAGGGAAACATTCTGGTTCCTGGACGACATGACGCAGGCGCATGGGCTGGTGCGCGCTCTGGGCCTGATTAAACGGCGTATGGAGCAGAAGGTGTTGATCGACGTGGCCCGCCAGGTGCAGGCGCTGCGCTGGGGGCTGTTGCTTTTCTGCGTTTCCGGCCTGTTGTCGTTGGGCATTTGGCATTACGCAGTGATTGATGAGTTGCGCCGTTCGTTAATGCTTTTCTACGCGAGCCAATAGTGGCGCGCGTTCATTCAGGAGGTCTCATGGTTATCACTCAAAGCGTTGGGTTGCGTAAGGCTGTGCGCTCGCAAAAGGGGTTTTCGCTGGTCGAGGTGTCTATTGTTACCGCAATCGTCTTGTTGTTGGCCATCATCGGTATTCCGGCGATAGGAGGTTATCTGGTGGAAAGCAAGGTGCCCAAGGTGGGTGAGGAGCTTGCCCGTTTTGTCTTGCAGACGACCATCAATGCGACCAACGTCACCGCTGAACCGTATGCGGACATCGATACCGCGCACTTTGCGCGCCTGGTGCGCGAATCCAGCATCTTTTCGATCAGTGAAAGCGGCGGCGACGTCAAGGTTCTACATGGCCTGGGCGCGGCAGGCGAAGTATCTGTCGCATCCGCTGACAGCGGCGCATCGTTCGCACTGACGCTTTCGAACGTCAGTCATGTGGCTTGCCCGTCGCTTGCGTCCGTCATGCAACGGGTTGCCCACACCATCACCGTGGCGTCAGACACTCAAGGGGCTACCGAGGTCAAAAGCGCCACTACGCCGTATAACGCGCTTAATGCAGAATCCCGGTGCGGGCAGGGCGATGTCAATACCTTTGTGTTCTTTGCCGGATAGGCGCCGGCATGTCCCGTCAACGAGGCTTTGCCTTGCTGGAGCTGATGATTGCCATGTGCCTTGCGACGCTTCTGGCGATATTCGCCGCCGGCACCGTCGCCAATCGCCTTGATGATGCGCTGGCTCAGTCGACGGCGTCGTGGATGCTGGCAGTGAACGATGCCGTTCGGGGCTACCTGTTGCGCTATGGCAATGAGCTGGTGCAAGCGCCCGGGGTCGGCGCCCTGGCCGGCCAGGGCTATGCCGACTGGTCAGCGCCGACCTTGGCTGAGTTCAAGGCCGACCGATTATTGTCGTCGGGCTTTCCAGAGTCGGGAGGTCGAGGACTCGCGGTTCGCATCCGCGTGCTTCGCGACAACGAGTGCCCCGGTTCAGCCTGTGTCCTGCAAGGTCTGGTGTATAGCAGTGCGCCCCTGGCAAGGCGGGTCGGCGCCGAGGTCAACGAGCAAATGGTGGCGCAATGGTTGCTGGCCACCCAGGGCAAGGGCGGCGCGGTAACCCGGAGGCAGCCTGAAAAAATTCTGGGAGCGGGGTTTTCTTTTCGCAATCCGCCGGTCGACGGTGAGCCGATGTTGCCCATCGGCACGGTGGCGCTGGCCGTTACCGCCGAGCAACTCGATGCCCTGAATTATTTGCGGGTTGGCGATACCCGTGATCCATTATTCCAGGGGACCGCAACCATCCGTGAAAACATCCAGGCCCAGGCTTCGCTCACGGTGGAGGGCCACGTGCTCATCGGCGCACAAGAGTTCTCGGGCACGGCGTGCGCAGTGAACGGCCAGGTCGCCCGCGAATATTACGGCGGATTGTTGGTATGCCGGAGTAATCGCTGGGTCTCTGCAGGAGGGCAGGGCGGTGGTGGATACTCGACCAGCACGGTTCATGGCTGTACGATCAGTACCTTGAACCCCGTGACGGGCGATTGCAGTTGTCCGCCGCATTACGACAAGGTGCGTATCTCGGAAAGCGGTTCGGATACGGCCCCCGAAGGGCGTGTCCGGGGGTATTTATGCGTGGGTTGAGGCCGCCGATAGTTGGCGCTGCAGTTTGGCCACGGCGCTATCCACGGTAGTCAGCACAGGGACGGGCACAGCTTGGCGCACGGTGTCGGCCGCCCGCGCAAGGCTGAACTGCGCCAGCGCGATCAGGTCGCAGCCGCGCTCAAGCAGCCGTTGGGCCGCTTGCGCGGCCAGGGCGTCGTGTTTGGCCAGGTCGCCGGCTTCCAGTGCGGCCAGTGCGCCCTCGGCCAGCTCGGTGTCAACGCTGACCGTCGATGGAAATTCGGCGGGCATCGAGGCTAGCGTAGATGCAAATGTTGCCAACAGGCCAATGCGTTTTCCTTGGGCGGCCGCTTCGGCGACCATGGCTTCGTTGGGCTTGAGCACGGGGATGTTGGCATGGCGGCGAGCCACGGCATCGATGCAGGGCCCGAATGCCGAGCAGGTGAAGAGTATTCCGTCGACACCGCAGTCCACCGCATAGTCGCCCAAGGTTTGGAAGCGGGCATGCATGTGGGCGTCCAGGCTTCCTTTGGCCAGATCCGATGACAGGCTGTCGTCGAGAAGATTCATCAGTTCCGCTTGCGGCCAATGGCGGGCGAATGCCTGGTTGATCGGGGCGACCGAGTGGGTCAGGGCGTGAATGAGGGCAATACGGGACATAGGTCGTCGGAATCCAAAATAAGCGTTGTATGACGCCTTGCTGTTCAGGCGCCGGTGTGCTCAGGCCGCAAAAAAGGGGTTGGCAAGCCATCGCGAATCTTGCTTAGCAGATTCTTGATGAGTTTTGCTTCCTGCTCGTCACCGGTTTTACGATAAAGCACTGTGAGCACAAAACGCAACTCCTGGGCGGAATCGATCACGGGTGCTGCTAGAGCGCCATAGCCTTGAAGAGTAATGCGCGGGCCCGCCGCCCATATTGGCCAGTTCTTGTTCCACCGCAGTCCGGGTAGCCTCGGGCGGCAAATAGGCCATGAACACATGGCCGGCTGCCGTGTGGACCAAAGGGGTTTGCCCCCTATCCGAAAATCGATGGGCAGATCGATTAGTGAATCATTGCGGCTGATGATGGTGATCGACGTGCCCGTCCACATGGACAACAACGTGGGAGACTGGGTTTCCTGGGTGAGCGAGGCCATGAGCGATCGGGTGGTGTCGATCAGGTCGACCTGCCGGAACGCCGCCATGCCCAGATTGAGTGTGGCAAGGCCAAGAGTGTAGGCACTTGCCGCGTTCTGCGAAACCAGCCCTGTCCTTAGCAAACTGACCAGGTACATCCGGGTTTTGCTGGCGGACATATCGGCCGCCGCAGCAATGTCTTTCAGCAGCATGGGCTGAGGGCTGCGCTGCAATATGTGAAGCAGCCTGCAGGCCGTGTCGAAGCTTGCTCCCAAGTACGATGTGGACGTTGTTGCCGCCGAGCGTTACGGCCGCACCGACTCCAGCGTGGTGGCGCAGGTTCTCAAGGTTCTCATGAAGAAACCTGATGCGGTGCTGATCGCCGCCTCGGGCACACCGGCCGCCTTGCCCACCATGACCTTGCGCGAGCGTGGTTTCAAAGGCGATATCTATCGAATGCTTCGATCGCCACCAAAGAGTTCATGGAAACAGCCGGTACGGCAGCCGATGGCGCCTTGCTGGTCGCTGCACTCGTCCTTGTGCCGGGCTTCTATGTCAATTTGCTGGCCTATGTTGGCTTGTATAGCCTAGTGGCCGTCGGCCTGGTCTTGCTGACGGGTGTTGCCGGCGTCACCTCGTTCGGCCAGGCGGCGTTTGTAGGGAATGCCGCCTATACCACTGCGGTGCTGGGTGGGGCGGGCTATGTCTGGGGCGCGGTGCTCGGCGCCGGTGTCATTACCTTGCTGCGCCATTGGCTGCAGGATTTCCTTCCGGCATTGCTGGGCCGTTCGGGCAACTTCGAAACGGTGGTGCTGGGCGCCATCCTGATGCTTGTGCTGCATCGGGCGCGCAACGGGATCGCCCCGGCGCTTGCAAAGTACATACGCACATCGCCCAAGAGTCCACCCGAAGGGCTTACCCGCCTCATGCCGCGCCGGGAATCGCCTAGTACGGGAACGCCCTTGCTTGAACTTGACGGGGTGACCCGCAGGTTTGGCGGGCTGGTGGCGGTGAATAATCTGTCCTTCGAACTTCAGGAAGGAGAGATCCTGGGCCTTATCGGGCCGAACGGGGCGGGCAAGTCGACGACATTCAACTTGATCACCAATGTGACGGCGCCTTCCGAAGGGCAGGTCCTTTATCGTGGCCGGCGCATCGATGGCGTTGGCATGCGCGGGGTGGCGCAACGCGGCATCGCGCGCACTTGCTCAAGGATTTGCGCAACGACGTGCTGAAGGATATTTCGCTGCATGTGGACGCGGGCACCATTGTCACCGTGATCGAACCCAACGGCGCGGGCAAGACGACGCTGCTCAATGCGTTGGTCGGCTTGTTGAACGTTTCGAGCGGCACGGTCAAGCTGAACGGCAGCGACATTACCGACCTTGATACTGAAGACCGAATCTACCAAGGCGTGGGCCTGGTCACCGAGCAGCGCAATCGGTTCAACACCATGACGGTGCAGGACAACCTTTGGCTTGGCGCATTCTCGCGCCGGTGCGGTCAGAGTCGCGATGAACTGGTGGAAGAGGCTTATCAGCTGTTTCCCAGGTTGCGCGAACGCAAGCTGCAATTGGCGGGCACATTGTCCGGCGGCGAGCGCCAGATGCTGGCCCTGGGCCGCGCCTTCCTGGCCAAGCCCCGGTTGTTGATGCTCGATGAGCCCAGCTTGGGGTTGGCGCCCCTGGTCGTGCGCGACACGCTTGCCACCGTTGCACAGTTGCGCGCTGAAGTTCAGCATTTTCTGGAAAAACCGCAGCACGCTTAATGGCATTCCCGATGTTGTTCTTAGCGGACCATGCTGCGTAGCAGCCCAATGCCTATTGCCATTGCGCGTTAATGGCATGGGTGGTGCTG
Organism: Pusillimonas sp.; assembly: GCA_044464765.1. Classification (GTDB taxonomy): domain Bacteria; phylum Pseudomonadota; class Gammaproteobacteria; order Burkholderiales; family Burkholderiaceae_B; genus JBIQKZ01. Next base: position 151,531 of record JBIQKZ010000006.1, on the reverse strand, counting down.
CTGGCGTGGCAGGTGCTGTTGGTACTGGTGCTGCTCCTGGCGGGCCGGGGTGATTAAAAAGTCACCCCGGCCCGTTCGGCCTGTGTTATTTCACGCTCCATTGAGCAATCAGCAGGCGTTCTTCATCCGTCATGTGGGTGAGGTTCGCGAGCGGCATGTAATTGCTGGCCACCACCTGTTTGATAAGGGCCGGATTCGCCAGCAGTTGCTGTTCGGTTTCCAGTGCAAGCCCTGCGGGGGCGGAAGCGAATCCCGGTTGCGACGGTTGGGCGGCGTGGCACTGCACACATCGATCATGCATGATTTTCAATGCTTGCGCAGTAGTCACCTGGGCGACTTCCTGCCCTGCGGGAACAACGGCCTCTGGAGCGCTTTTTGGCGACGCCATATAACCAATGACAACTAGCAGCAGGACGCCGATGATGGGGTAGACGAGTTTGTTTTGCCCCAGGTGGCGCAAGACGAAATACTGGCGGATGGCCGCGCCCGAGAAGATGAACAAGCTAAGGATGACCCAGGCATATTCCCCACTGAAGGTGAAGGAATAATGATTGCTGAGCATCAGGAAGACGACGGGCAGGGTGAAGTAGGTGTTGTGCACCGAACGCTGCTTGCCGCGCTTGCCGTCCAGCGGATTGGGGGCTTCCCCTTTCTTCATGGCGTTGACCATGCGGCGCTGGCCGGGGATGATCCAGAAGAAAACGTTGGCCGACATGCTGGTGGCCATGACGGCGCCGGTAATCAGGAAGGCGGCCCGGCCGGGGAAGATCTGGCAGCTTACGTAGGCCACGACCACCATCATGACCGCGACGGCAACACTGAGCAGGCCGTCGCGTTCCATATTCGGGCTGATGCGTCGACATAACTGGTCGTAAACAACCCAGCCCAATACCAGGAACAGCACCGCGATCAGGCTGGCTTGCCAGCCGGTCAGCGCCGCCGCCCAGGCCCAGTCGCTATTGGGATTGACCAGGTAGAACGACGGCTTGTGCAGGTACATGACCGCGAACAGCGCGAAACCCGAAAGCCACGTGGTATAGGCTTTCCAGAAGGACCAGTGCAGGTCTTCCGGCAGTTCGGCCGGGCTGGTCTGGTATTTCTGGTTATGGTAGAAACCACCGCCGTGCACGGCCCACATTTCGCCGGATACGCCGCGTTTCTTGCTTTCGGCGGCCGGCGGCTTCAGGCTGTTGTCCAGCATGACGAAGTAAATGGATTCGCCAATCCAGGCGATTGCCGCAATTACATGCAGCCAGCGCAAAAGCAGATTGCCGAACTCGATCAAATAGGCGTCCATGAGGTTTCCGGTAAGTGGATTCAGGGAGAAGAGGGGATAGGCAGCCGCTTAGCTGCCCCGGTAAGTAGAGTAGGTCCAGGGCGTGACGACCAAGGGGACGTGGTAGTTTTCGGTGGCGCTGGCGATGCCGAAACGCAAGACGATTTGATCCAGGAAACGCGGCGTAGGCAGCGTGACCCCTTTGGCGGCAAAATAATCGCCGGCATGGAAAACTAATTCGTAAATGCCGGGAAGCATTTGATCGCCTTGCAGCAAAGGCTGGTCGCAGCGGCCGTCGCTATTGCTGCGGGTTTCGTGCAGCAGCGTGCGTTTTTCGTTTTGGATGGCATAGAGCTGGATACGCACATCGCTGGCGGGTTTGCCGTGCATGGTGTCCAGAATGTGGGTGGAAAGCTTGCCCATGATGTCTCCGTCAGGCGCTGGTGCCCGATTCCATGTTGAAAGGTGAGCATTTCCGCTTCCAGGGCGGATTGTTAACAATTTATGTTGACGATTCTGTTTTATCCGCCAATAATTGTCAATAGCCATTTACCTTAAAACTCCAGAGTTTCTCACGCCATGCTTTGCCTTGACCAGCATTCTGACTTCCTCGCCGAAAGCGCCGCGCCGCGTGCGTCCACGCTGCTTGAGGGTTCAGGCTCAGGCTCCGAGGTCGACCGGGTTTACGCTGCAATCTTTGACGCGGTCATGGATAGGCGGCTGTTGCCGGGTGCCAAGCTTACCGAATCGGCCTTGTGCGGTATTTTCGATTGTTCACGGGCCACCGTTCGGGGCGCGCTGGCGCAATTGGCGCACGACAAGCTGGTGGTGCTCCAACCCAATCGGGGTGCCTTTGTCTGGCAGCCCACGGCAAAAGAAACTCTGGACGTGTTCGAAGCGCGTCAGTCGGTCGAGGGCTTGCTGATCGACAAACTGCTTACGTTTGACGATCTCGAGCAGCGGCTGGAGCCCTTGCGTGAAATGGTGCGCCAAGAGCGCAAGGCCTTCGAGCAGGGTGATCGCATCAGTTGGTTGAGGTTGTCCAACGCGTTTCACGTCAAGCTGGCGCGCCTGGCGGGCAACGATGTGCTGACCGAGCTGATGCACAGTCTGTGTTCGCGCACGACGCTTATCATTGCCTACCACGACCGCCCCGGCGCTAGCACCTGCTCGTACGCCGAGCATCAGGAAATTCTGGATTTTCTGGCAGAACGGGACAAGCAGGGCGCGCAAGCGGCCATGCGCCACCATTTGCTGGATTGCGAACATCGTATGAACACCTCCGGCGAACCCCAAGTCGATCCCTGGGCCATTTTCAGTATCAAGCGTTAAGGAAATTCCATGTCCGAGTCTCTTTCCGAGAACTATCCCCGCGATCTTATCGGTTATGGCGCCCAGCCGCCCGATCCCCGCTGGCCCGGCAAGGCCAAAGTGGCGGTGCAGTTTGTATTGAACTACGAGGAAGGCGGCGAAAATTGCGTATTGCACGGTGATCCGGCGTCCGAGCAGTTCCTGTCGGAAATCGTGGGAGCGGCGGCTTATGCTGATCGGCACCTCTCGATGGAATCGATTTACGAGTATGGCTCACGGGCGGGGGTATGGCGCATTTTGCGTGAATTCGAGCGCCGCGGACTGCCCATGACCATCTTCGGCATTGGCATGGCGCTCGAGCGTAATCCCGACGTGGCGCGCGCCTTTGTCGAGCTGGGACACGAAATCGCGGGCCACGGCTATCGCTGGATTCATTATCAGTCTGTCGACCCTGATACAGAACGCGATCACATGCAGCGCTGCATTCAGGTTATCAAGGACCTCACCGGTCGGCCTCCCGAAGGGTGGTACACAGGGCGCGACAGTCCCAACACGCGACGGTTGGTCGTAGAACAAGGCGGTTTTCTGTACGATTCCGACTACTATGGCGATGATCTGCCTTTCTGGACCGACGTGACGCTATCCGACGGAAGTACGCGTCAGCACCTGGTAGTGCCCTATACGCTGGACACCAACGACATGCGCTTCGCCACGCCCCAGGGCTTTAATACCGGCGATCATTTCTACCAGTACGTGAAAGACGCATTCGACGTGCTTTACGCCGAAGGAAATATCCAGCCCAAGATGCTTTCCATTGGTCTGCATTGTCGGCTTATCGGCCGTCCGGGCCGCTTTGCCGGCTTGCAGCGGCTGCTGGATCATATCCAGCGACACGACGATGTCTGGGTTTGCCGGCGCGTCGACATCGCCCGGCACTGGGCAGAACACCATCCCGCAACATCTTAGACCGGAGGCGCCACCCCACCATGACGGCCACATCCATTCAAGCCCAGAACCTGAAAACACTGAACACTTTGCCGGAAGAACGGTTTGTCGGCGTCCTGGGGGGTATTTTCGAGCACTCCGCCTGGGTGCCGCAGCAGATCGCAGCCCGGCGGCCTTTCGATAGTCTCGAGGCTTTGTATCGGGCCATGGTCGAGCAAATCGAGTCTGCGGGTCGCGCGGCTCAGTTGAAATTGATTCGCGCCCACCCCGAACTCGCCGGCAAGGCCGCTATTCGCGGCGAACTGACACCCGAGTCAACTTCGGAGCAAGCCGGCGCAGGCCTGGATCAATGCTCGGAAGAAGAGTTCAACACACTGACTCAACTGAACACCGACTACCAGCAGAAGTTTGGCTTCCCCTTTATTGTCGCGGTGCGTGGATACGATCGCGCCGGCATTATTGCCGAATTCCAACGGCGCCTGGGCTTGTCGACCGACGACGAAATGGCCGAGAGCTTGCGGCAAATTTACAAGATCGGCCGCTTCAGGCTAGAGGACTTGCTGGCCAATCCCGCCGGGGTTGGTGGGTAGCACAGAAAGATTTATAGTATTCAGGAGACAAGGACGTGGCCATATTAAAGCTGGAACCCTTGACCAAAGCGGCATTTGCGCCCTTTGGCGATGTCATTGAAATGCAGGGCAGCGATTGGTTTCCGATCAACAACGGCAGTACGCAGCGCTTTCACCATCTGGGTAAGGTGCAGGTATTCGGCGACGACGGTCAGGCGGGCATCAGCCTGGCGCGCGGCGACGCATTCGCCTTTCCGATCCGCATCGGCATGCTCGAGCGCCACCCGCGCGGCAGCCAGGCCTGGATCCCGTTCGACCAGACGCCCTTCGTGGCCGTGGTGGCTCCCAACGGCGCCAACGACAAGCCAGACGAAACCGGCTTGCGTGCCTTTTATGTACAAGGCATACAAGGTGTGAACTACCATGCCGGTACCTGGCACCACCCCCTGATGTCGCTGGACAAGCAGGGCGATTTCATTGTCGTCGACCGAATCGGCGTCGCGCCTAATTGCGATGAATGCGATCTTGAGCAAACCTATATCGTGGATGGAACATCCGTGAATCCACAAGGGCAACTACCATGAGCCACAGAAACACCATCAGTTTTTATCTAAATGGCGAGCTGAAGCAGGTTACGCCGGAATCGCCCACCCAGACCGTCCTTCAGTACCTGCGTGAAACGCTGGGCCTGACCGGAACCAAGGAAGGCTGCGCCGAGGGCGATTGCGGTGCGTGCACGATATCCGAAGCCAGTCTCGACCCGAATGGCAAGGTGGGCTTGCGCGCCGTCAACGCCTGTATCCGTTTTTTGCCCACGATCGACGGCAAGGCCATCTGGACCGTCGAAGGGATTACCGACGCCAACAAGCAGTTGCATCCCGCCCAGCAAGCCATGGTGGATCATCACGGTTCGCAATGCGGCTTTTGCACGCCGGGTTTCATCATGTCCATGTACACCATGTATCAAAATGGGCATGCGCAACCCGACCGCGACGAGGTGCTGGATCATCTTTCGGGCAATCTGTGTCGTTGCACCGGCTATCGGCCTATCATCGACGCGGCCCAGGCCATGGGCGACTACCCCGAGGCGCGTCTGGATCTTGGCGATGTCCAGGGCAAATTGGCCGGTCTGGCCAAAAAAGCCGCTGGTTCCGCCTTGTGTGTCCAAAGTGGGGGCCAAACGTATTTTGCGCCGGACACCTCCGATGAACTCGCCGCGTTGTATGAAGCGCACCCCGATGCCGTCTTGTTGGCGGGGGGAACCGATGTCGGCCTATGGGTGACCAAACAATTGATGACCTTGGAAAAAGTCATCTATCTGGGCAATGTAGCCGACCTGAACCACATCGAACGCAAGGACGGCAATCTGAGCATCGGTGCGTCGGTATTGCTCAACGAGGGTTATGAAGCCATTGAAGCCGAATACCCCGAAGTTCGTGAACTCTGGAAGCGTTTCGCCTCCATGCCGATCCGCAATTCGGGCACTCTGGTTGGCAATTTGGCCAATGGGTCGCCGATTGGCGATAGCGCCCCATTCATGATTGCCATTGGCGCGCGCGTGGTGCTGCGCAAGGGTGACAGTCGGCGCGAGCTTGCACTGGAAGACCTGTATCTCGACTATCGCAAGCAAGACCGCCTGCCCGGCGAGTTTGTTGAAAGCGTGTTGATCCCATTACGTTCCGAGAATACGCAGGTGGCCACTTACAAACTATCGAAACGTGTGGACCAGGACATTTCGGCGGTGTGCAGCGCTTATGCCATTACGGTTGATCAGGGCAAGGTGGCGTCCGTGCGGATAGCGCATGGCGGCATGGCGGCCACGTCGAAGCGGGCCCAGCACGCGGAGCAGGCCCTGGCCGGCGCCGAATGGAGCGAGGCCTCCGTTGCTCGCGCTATGGAGGCGCTTAGCCAGGATTACCAGCCGCTTAGCGATATGCGCGCATCAAGCAACTACCGGCTGAAGGCGGCGCAAAACTTGTTGTATCGTTTTTATCTCGAGAGCACCGGGGTTGCCGAGACCCGGGTCTAAGTTAAAAGGTTAAAAGGGGTTTATGTGTCGAACGTGCATTCCATTTGGCGGCAAACCGGCAGGCGGTAATGGCTAATTTGGTCGATCGCCCTGCGGCCCCTGCGTCTGCTCACCTTGCGGGCCATTTGGGCTGGGTGAAAGGCTTGTTGCAAGGCATGCGGGCCGGACGGCCGCAGGTGTTGATCAGCGTGGTCCAGGTCAAAGGGTCGGCGCCTCGCGATGAGGGCGCACGCATGTGGGTCGATGCCCAGAAGGCTTGGAATACCATTGGCGGCGGCCACCTTGAGTTGCAGGCCATCGAGCTTGCCCGACAAATGCTGGCGCAGGCCGGCCCGCGCGCCCAAGTGCGGCATTATGCCTTGGGCCCCAGCCTGGGCCAATGCTGCGGTGGAGCAGTATGGCTGGCCTTCGAGTACTTTCAGCCTGGCGACCTTGGCTGGTGCGAAGACGTGCAGGCCCATATCGCCCAAGGGCGGAAAGCCATGCGCAAGGTCAATCTATCCTCAGGCTCATCCAGGCTGGATTTCCTCGGAGAAGCGCCCACCGACGCCCCTTTGGGCAGTTCTTGGGACGAGGCGTCCGGAATGCTGACGGACGTGGTGGGCGGCCATACCCTTCAAGTAGTGGTCTGCGGTGCTGGGCACGTTGGCAAGGCGATCGTGCAATTACTGGGCACACTTCCGGTCAGTGTGTTCTGGCTGGACCCGCGTGACGATGCCTGGCCCGACAGCATCCCGGACAATGTCACCTTGGTTCAAGGCGACGCGGCGGATGTTGTCGATTGCCCCGACGATGCCTATTGGCTGGTGCTGACGCACAGCCATGCGCTGGACCTGGAAATCATTCAAAATGTGTTCCGGCACAAGCCATTTTGTTTTCTCGGACTGATCGGCTCCAAAACCAAAAACGCCCGATTCCGCTCCCAGCTTTCCCGACGCTTCCCGCAAGAGCTCGTTGATCGCATGGTTTGTCCCATTGGCCTGGTGCAAACCTCAAGCAAACTGCCAGCCGTCATTGCCGTCTCGGTGGTCGCTCAACTGGCGCCCCTGATCCACCCCGGCTTGGGCGAACGTTCCTGACCGCGCCGGTTAATTCCTCCTTTTTCCAACGTTTGGCACCCAGCGGCCCCGAAGTTCCCCTTGTGCCGCGTGCTGGGCCGAAACACCCTCTATAATCGTTGGTTACCTATAAATCGCGCTTGTCTGTAATGAAAACCTCCGAAATCCGACAAAAGTTCTTATCGTTCTTCGAGTCCAAGAACCATACCGTGGTGCCTTCGTCGTCGCTCATCCCCGCCAACGACCCGACTTTGCTGTTTACAAATGCCGGCATGGTTCAGTTCAAGGATGTTTTTACAGGCAAGGAAACCCGGTCCTATGCGCGCGCCACCAGCTCGCAGCGCTGCGTGCGCGCAGGCGGCAAGCATAACGACCTCGAGAACGTCGGCTACACCGCACGGCATCACACCTTCTTTGAAATGCTTGGCAATTTCAGCTTTGGCGATTATTTCAAACGGGACGCCATTCACTTTGCCTGGGAACTGCTAACAGTCGGCTACGGCTTGCCGCAAGAAAAACTGTGGGTGACCGTTTATCAGGAAGACGACGAAGCCTACGATATCTGGTTGAACGAAATCCGCGTGCCTGCGGAACGCATCGTCCGCATTGGCGATAACAAAGGTGCGCGCTACGCTTCGGACAACTTCTGGCAAATGGGCGACACCGGTCCTTGCGGCCCGTGTTCCGAGATTTTCTACGATCATGGCCCTGACGTATGGGGCGGGCCTCCCGGTTCACCCGACGAAGACGGCGATCGCTACATCGAGATCTGGAACCTGGTGTTCATGCAGTTCGAGCGCGCCGCCGATGGCACGATGACACCTTTGCCCAAGCCATGCGTCGATACCGGCATGGGCCTGGAACGCATAGCTGCTGTCTTGCAGCACGTGCATTCCAATTACGAAATCGATCTCTTCCAGACCTTGATCAAGGCGGCGGCCCGCGAAACCGGTTGCGTCGATCTGGGTAACAATTCGCTCAAGGTCATTGCGGACCACATTCGCGCATGCAGCTTCCTGATTGTCGATGGCGTGATCCCCAGCAACGAGGGCCGAGGCTACGTTTTGCGCCGCATTGTGCGCCGCGCCTTGCGTCATGGCCACAAGTTGGGCCAGACCAAGGTGTTCTTCCATCGCCTGGTCGGTGATCTCGTCGCAGAGATGGGCCAAGCCTATCCCGAGCTCGCCCGCAATCAGGCGCGTGTCGAGCAGGTGCTCAAGCAAGAAGAAGAGCGTTTCAGCGAAACCCTGGAGAATGGGATGAAGATCCTGGATTCGGCGTTGGCCGCTATCCCGGACAAAGGCGTACTGGATGGGCAAACCCTGTTCACTTTGTACGATACCTATGGGTTTCCGGTGGACTTGACGGCGGATATCTGTCGCGAAAGAAATGTTGAGGTCGATTTGCCGGGGTTCGAGGCCGCCATGGCCCGGCAACGCGATCAGGCCCGTGCGGCCGGCAAGTTCAAGGCGGCCGCCGACCTTTCTTACCAAGGGGTTGACACCCATTTTCATGGTTACGAGAACCTCGAGGGCCAGGCAAAAATTACGGCGTTGTACGTCGACGGGACGGCAGTCGAGCGTGTCGAGCAGAACCAGGATGCCATTGTGGTCCTGGACGCCACGCCTTTCTACGCCGAATCGGGTGGGCAGGTGGGTGATACCGGCGCTCTGTTGAACGATGCAGCCAGCTTTGCCGTCCTGGATACCCAGAAGATACAGAACTCGGTGTTCGGCCACCACGGAAAGGTAACGAACGGTTCCCTGTCGGTCGGCGATAGTGTGCAAGCGCGTGTGGACGGTGCGTTGCGCGCACGCACCATACGAAATCATTCGGCCACCCATCTAATGCACAAGGCGTTGCGCCAGGTGCTGGGCGATCACGTCCAGCAGCGTGGTTCGCTGGTCGATCCCGATAAAACCCGTTTCGACTTCGCACACGATGGCGCGGTTACCGCCGCGCAAATCCGGCAGGTTGAAGAAATCGTCAATGCCGAGGTGTTGCAAAACCACGCCGTTCAGGCTCAGCACATGTCTTATGATGAAGCCGTGCAGGGCGGTGCGATGGCGCTATTCGGCGAGAAATACGGCGACGTGGTCCGCGTGCTTGATATCGGTTTTTCACGCGAGCTGTGCGGCGGCATTCATGTGCAGCGCACGGGCGATATTGGTTTGTTCAAGATCGTATCCGAGGGCGGGGTTGCCGCCGGGGTGCGACGCATCGAGGCCATTACGGGCGAGGGCGCCTTGAAGTGGGTTCAACAAACCAACGACACGCTCTTGCATGCCGCCGCCTTGCTCAAGGCACAGCCGGCCGATCTTGCTGACCGCATCGTTCAAATGCAGGCCCAGGTCAAGGCGCTCGAACGCGGGTTGGAGCAGGCGCAAAGCAAATTGGCGGCGTCGGCCGGCAACGACCTGGCGGCCAAGGCGGTCGAGCTGGCGGGAGGCGTCAAGTTGCTGGTCGCCAATATTGCGGGCGCGGATCCAAAAGCCTTGCGCGGCATGGTCGATCAACTGAAAGACCGCCTGAAGTCAGCGGTCGTGCTTTTAGCCACCGTTGCCGATGACAAGATCAGCCTTGTGGCGGGCGTTACGCCCGATCTGGTCGGCAAGGTCAAGGCGGGCGACTTGGTAGGCGTCGTAGCCAGGCAAGTAGGTGGCAAAGGTGGCGGACGACCCGACATGGCGATGGGCGGCGGCGCCGATGCGGCTGCCTTGCCGGCGGCAGTGGCCCAGGTTCGTGCCTGGGTGGAAGCGCAGCTTGAAGGTTAGTGTGAACAGGCCCTAGAAGATATGACTACGGAAAGTGACGGGGATCTTCCCTCTTTTGATCTCGAAATCGATGCAAAGGGCCTGAAATGCCCTTTGCCCATCCTACGTGCAAAGAAAGCGCTGGCTCAACTGGACAGCGGCCAGGTGCTGAAAGTCACTACAACGGATATCAACGCGATTCGCGACTTTCAAGCGTTTTCCAAACAAACGGGCAATGTGCTGGCGGCGCAAGTTCAGTCCGGCGACCAGGCAGTGCACTTCATGGTGCGGCGCTGAAGGCCATCGCGTCCGGCTCGGCCTGGGTTTTCAAGGGTTCTTGCATATTCAACTTGCTAGCTTGCCTTGAAAAGTGCTAGAATCTTTTGTTTTTCACAACATTTTCAAAGGATTACCTATGGTGGTGATTCGTCTAGCCCGTGGTGGCTCGAAGAAACGTCCGTTTTACAATGTAGTTGCAGCCGATTCGCGCGACCGACGCGATGGTCGTTTTATCGAGCGCCTGGGTTTTTATAACCCCGTTGCCAACGAAGGCCAGGAAAACCTGCGTCTTGCGATGGACCGCGTTCAGTACTGGTCGGACAACGGCGCGCAATTATCGCCCGCTGTTACGCGCCTGGTCAAAGAATATTCCGCTAAAGCTGCTCAAGCTGCTGCCTGAGCTTAGGCGTGGCCGGCGTGTGCCGGCTTTGGCATCTGCTTCGGGCCACGTGCTGGAACTGGTTCCATGATTGCTGAACAAACGACCCATATGCCAACCGATCTGGTTGAGCTTGGGCGTGTCGTGTCAGCTTATGGGGTCAAAGGCTGGATCAAAGTGCAGCCGCATTCCAGCCAGGCAGAAGTTCTGCTGCAAGCCAGAACATGGTGGATCAAAGCGCCCGTTCCCGTAAGCCAGGGGGCGGGCGCTTTTGCGCGTTCGTCCGGCAAGTCTACCGAGTCGGCAGGCGGCCCGATGCGCGCGGCCCAAGTGCTTGCAGCTCGTACGCATGGCGCCACGGTCATCGCACAGATCGATCTGGCGTCCGACCGCGAAGCGGCCGAAACCTTCAAAGCCAGTACCGTTTGGGTATCGCGGTCGCAGTTTCCCGCGACCGAAGACGACGAATACTACTGGGTCGATCTGATCGGCTGCCAGTTGTTTGGCGAACACGGCGGCGCGTCCGTGTTCATTGGTGTTGTGCAAGATGTCATCGACAATGGCGCGCATGCCGTCCTGCGAGTTGCCCGGGCCTCGATCGGTCCGGATGGCCAGGCGGCTCTTTTGCAGTCAGCCAAGGGTCATACGCAAGACGTTCTGGTGCCTTTTGTAAAAGCTCACGTCCATACCGTCGATCTGGCTAACAAGCGGCTGGAAAGCAACTGGCCCGTCGAATTCTGATCAACAGGCGGTTTCCATGCGGTTCGATGTTGTTTCGCTGTTTCCCGATATGTTTGATGTGGTTCGCGAGCTGGGCGTCACGGGTCGCGCCCATGGCCAGGGCCTTTGGCATCTGGCCACATGGAATCCGCGTGATTTCACCCACGATGTTCACCGTACCGTGGATGACCGTCCGTATGGCGGCGGACCAGGCATGGTGATGCTGGCCGATCCCCTGGAACAGGCGGTTCTGGCGGCCAAGGCGCAGCGACACGAGGACAACACGCCAGTCATCCTGATGAGTCCTACCGGCCGCCGTTTCGATCAGGACATGGCGCAGGCGTTGGCGCTTGGCCCCGGCGCGATTCTAGTGTGTGGCCGCTACGAAGGGGTGGACCAGCGCTTTATCGACCGTTGCGTGACGCACGAGGTTTCGTTGGGCGACTTTGTGCTGTCGGGCGGCGAGATCGCTGCGCTGGCCATCATGGATAGCGCCGTCCGCTTGCTGCCGGGCGTGCTTAACGATGATGATTCCGCAAAACAGGACTCATTCAATGTCGCGCTGACCGGGCTGCTGGACAGCCCGCACTACACCCGGCCCGAAAACTACAAGGGCGTTGGGGTGCCGCCCGAGCTGCTGTCAGGCCATCATGCCAATATCGCGGTATGGCGGCGGCGGCAATCATTGGCCCTGACCGCTGCGCGCCGGCCCGACCTGATCGAGGCGGCCCGACGAGCGGGCTTGTTGACCCGCACCGACGAGAAATTCTTGGCCGGACTAGCGGGACATTAACTTGCTTACCTGTTGGCGGACTTTTTCCAGGGTTTCGCCAAATTGCGCGAGGCGGGTCTTTTCCTGCTCTACGACGGCAGCGGGCGCCCGCTCGATAAAGCTGGCATTGGCTAGCTTGCCCTGGGCCTTGGCGATTTCCTTTTCCAGCCGGTCGATTTCCTTGCCCAGGCGGGCGCGTTCGGCGTCAACGTCGATTTCCACGTGCAGCATCAACTGGGTGGCGCCAACCACCTGAACGGGCGCGCCGACATCGGGCAACTGTTCGACGACATCCATTTTTTCCAGCTTGGCCAGGGCGGTCAGGTAGGGGCGGTTGGCGTCAAGCATCGACGCTTCGCCCTGTGCAATCAACGGCGCCCGTTGGGCGGGGGATAGATTCATTTCCCCGCGTAGCGTGCGGATGGCCTCGACCTGGGTTTTCAGTTCCGCCACTTGTGCCTCGGCGGTTTCGTCGAGCAACGAGGGTTGGCTGACCGGATAGGGTTGTATGCACAGGCTGGTTTGTTCATCCGCGCCACGCTTGCCGGCGACGACGGCAACCTTTTGCCAGAGTTCTTCCGTAATGAAAGGAATAATGGGATGGGCCAGGCGCAGCACGGTTTCCAACACCTGAATCAGGGTTTGTCGGGTACCCAGCTGTTGAGCTTCGTCGCCTTGCTGGATCTGCACCTTGGCCATTTCCACGTACCAGTCGCAATATTCATCCCAGACAAAGTGGTACAGGGCGTTGGCAATGTAGTCGAAGCGGTATTCCTGGAAGCCTCGTTCGATGTCGGCTTCCAGGCGCTGCAGGCGGCTGACGATCCAGCGGTCCACGAAGCTCAGGCTGCCTTGGGCGGCGCCGGCGGGCGCATGGCCTTCGGTATTCATCAACACGAAGCGGGTGGCGTTCCAGAGCTTATTGCAGAAATTGCGATAGCCTTCGCAGCGCTTTAGGTCGAAATTGATGTTGCGCCCCAGGGTGGCATAGGCCGCCATGGTAAAGCGCAGGGCATCGGTGCCATAGGCCGGGAAACCTTGGGGATAATCCTTGCGCGTTTTCTTTTCAATGCTGGCCGCCTGGCGCGGGTTCATCAGGCCGGCGGTGCGCTTGGCCACCAGGGGCTCAAGGGCGATGCCATCGATCAGGTCGACGGGGTCGATGGTGTTTCCCTTGGACTTGCTCATTTTCTTGCCGTCCATGTCGCACACCAGGCCATGTACATAGACGTCGCGGAAGGGAACCTGGCCTGTCATGTGCATGCTCATCATGACCATGCGCGCCACCCAGAAGAAAATAATGTCAAAGCCCGTGACCAGCACATTGGACGGCAGATAGCGGGCCAGGTCGGGTGTTAGTTCCGGCCAGCCTAAATCGGTGAATGGCACCAGGGCCGACGAGAACCAGGTATCCAGCACGTCCGGGTCGCGCGTTAGCGGCCCCGAGACGCCCGCAGCGGCGGCTTGGCGGTGCGCTTCGGCTTCGTCGCGGGCGACGAATATCTGGCCGTCGGGCCCGTACCAGGCCGGAATCTGGTGACCCCACCACAGTTGGCGGGAAATACACCAGTCCTGGATATTCTCCAGCCACTGGTTATACGTGGTCGTCCAGTTTTCAGGGTGGAAACGCACCCGGCCATCGGCCACGACATCGAGTGCGACCTGGGTAATGCTTTGGCCAGGGTGCAAGGTGTCTGCCGGTGCGGGCTTGCTCATGGCGACAAACCACTGGTCGGTCAGCATGGGCTCAATGACGGTATCGGTGCGGTCGCCGCGCGGCACCATCAGCTTGTGCGGCTTGACTGCGCTCAGCAGGCCAAGCGACTCCAGGTCGGCGACGATACGGGTTCGGGCTTCGAAGCGATCCAGGCCGCGATAGGCGGCAGGGCTGTCGTTGGTGATCCGGGCATCTAGCGTCAGCACGCTGATCTGGGGCAGGGCGTGACGCTGTCCCACGGCGTAGTCATTGAAGTCGTGGGCCGGCGTGACCTTGACGACGCCCGTGCCGAATTCGCGGTCGACGTAATCGTCGGCGATGATAGGGATTTCGCGGCCGCACAGCGGCAACATGACGCGGCGCCCGATCAGGTGGGCATAGCGTTCGTCTTCGGGGTGGACCATGACGGCCACGTCGCCCAGCATGGTTTCGGGCCGCGTCGTGGCGACCACCAGATGGGTCAGGTCGCCGTCCGGTTCGACCAGCGGATAGCGGATTTCCCACATGAAGCCATCTTCTTCCTCGCTGACGACTTCAAGGTCGGAGACGGCTGTCCCCAACACCGGGTCCCAGTTGACCAGACGTTTGCCGCGGTATATAAGACCTTGTTCGTGCAGGCGAACGAAGGTTTCCACGACCCCGCGCGACAGCTTGTCGTCCATTGTGAAGTATTCGCGCGACCAGTCGGCGGATGAGCCCAGACGGCGAAATTGTTCGGTAATGGCGCTGCCCGACTGATTTTTCCATTCCCACACAGTTTCCAGGAATTTTTCCCGGCCCAGGTCGTGTCGAGTGAGGTTTTTGGCATCCAGTTGGCGCTCCACCACAATTTGCGTGGCGATGCCCGCATGGTCGGTGCCTGGAATGAACACGGTATCGTCGCCCCGCATGCGCCGATAGCGGATCAACCCGTCCATAATGGTCTGATTGAAGGCATGGCCCATGTGCAGGGTGCCGGTGACATTGGGGGGCGGAAATTGTATGACGTAGGGGGCGCTGGCCTGGCCGGGCGGGGGCGCCACGTGCTGCCCGCCATTGAAATACCCCAGTTTTTCCCACTGGGCATACCAGCGCGATTCGATGTCCTGCGGCTCGAAGCTTTTGGGCAGTTGTGAAGGCTCTTGCAAGGCAGATGGTGTGGTCATGTCAGGTAAATAAGTTCAGGCGTAGTGGCGCCCACAATGTTTGGAAGTTGCAAGGTCGTTAGCGGCTAACGCCCCGTATCGAAAATAATGGCCGTAACCCATTATTTTATGATGGAGTGATTTTCATGCGGCATGGTAAAATTTGCGGTTAACAAAAACTATGTAGAAGTTGTTGTTTTTGCTGAAAAAACTGTTTTCGCAACTAGACGGTTTCTGTTTTTCGGGCTTGGCCAGGCTGCCTGATGCGCGTCTGCGCTTGCCTGGCGGGCAAAAATCATTGTTTAAACCTTGGATATTTTATGGCTATCGAACGCACCCTTTCCATTATCAAACCAGATGCAGTCGCTAAAAACGTAATCGGGCAGATCGTTTCCCGCTTCGAAGAGGCTAATCTTAAAGTAATTGCCGCAAGCCTGCAGCAATTGTCGCGCGCCGATGCCGAACGATTCTACGCTGTTCACAAAGAACGCCCCTTTTTCAACGATCTGGTCGAGTTCATGATTTCCGGTCCTGTGTTCGTGCAGGTCCTTGAAGGCGAGAACGCCATCCAGAAGAACCGCGACCTGATGGGCGCCACTGATCCCAAGAAAGCAGACGCCGGCACGATTCGCGCCGATTTTGCGGACAGCATCGATGCCAATGCCGTGCATGGCTCCGACGCTGCCGAAACCGCAGCCGTGGAAATCGCTTTCTTCTTCCCCGAAAGCAAAATACACAGCCGTTGATTTTTTGCCGCCCGTACGGCGGCCTTATTCATGTCAGATGTCGAAACAGTCAATCTCATAGGCCTTGGAGGCTCCGAACTGACCGAACTGGTCGGGCGTTGGGGCGGCAAGCCCTTTCGCGCCAAGCAATTGCAGCGCTGGGTGCACCAGCGAGGGGTGGCTTCGTTCGACCAAATGACAGATCTGGCCCAAAGTTTCCGCCACCAACTGGCGGACCATTGCGTGGTGCAGGGTCCTCAGGTCGCCACCGAGCAGCGCTCGGCCGACGGCACCCGCAAGTGGTTGTTCGATGTGGGCCGCAACAATGCCGTTGAAACCGTCTTCATTCCTGAAGATGATCGCGGCACCCTGTGCATTTCCAGCCAGGCGGGCTGCACGGTCGCATGTCCATTCTGCTCTACGGGCTATCAGGGCTTTAACCGCAATCTCACCACGGGCGAAATCATTGGCCAGTTGTGGCATGCCAAGCGCGTCCTCGAGGCCGACCTTGGCAGTGCGCGCACTGTCGCCAACCAAAACGGCGGCACCGCCGTTGCGCCCGCCCGCGTGATCAGCAATGTCGTATTCATGGGCATGGGGGAACCCTTGCTCAATTACGACCAGGTGTTGGGCGCCTTGCGCCTCATGCTCGACGACAATGCCTATGGCTTGTCACGTCGGCGCGTTACGGTGTCCACGTCGGGGGTGGTGCCCATGATCGACCGCCTGGGGCGTGATTGCCCCGTGGCGCTGGCCGTATCCCTGCACGCGCCCAACGATGCCTTGCGCGACAAACTTGTGCCGCTCAATCGCAAACATCCGTTGGCCGAGCTGCTGGATGCGTGCAATCGTTACCTGGAATTCGCCCCGCGCGACTTCATCACTTTCGAATACATCATGCTCGACGGCGTCAACGATACCGACGAGCATGCACGCGAACTTATCGCCATCGCCAATCAGGTGCGGTGCAAGTTCAATTTGATCCCTTTCAATCCTTTTCCGCAGTCGGGCCTGAAACGCTCGCCTGCGTCACGCGTGCGTTTATTTGCACAACGTCTCATGGATGCCGGCGTGGTTACAACTGTGCGCAAGACACGGGGCGACGATATCGCCGCCGCCTGTGGCCAGCTTGCGGGCGATGTCAAGGATCGTACCCGCATCAACGAGCGGCTGCCTAACCGTGCCACCATCGCCATCAAAGAGGAGCGTGAATGAACCATCCACTGCTAAAAGCGGTTTCTTCGCAAGACAGCCAATCGGCCGACGGTCAGGGCTACGTCCCCCAAGGCCTGGGCGAAACGCTCAAAGCCTTGCGTACGGCCAGGTCGCTATCCCTGGGCGACGTTTCCGCCCGGCTCAAGTTTTCGACGCGCCAGATCGAAGCGCTCGAGAACGAGAACTGGGATTCGCTGCCCAAAGGCTTGCCGTTGCGCGGCATGGTCAAGAACTATGGCCGTTATCTTGAAACCGATATCGATGCGCTGCTGGTCATGCTCGACACCCAGCTTGGCGTGGCTGCGCGGCCGGGCGGCACTGCAATCTCCGAACGGGCGGCCATGTCCAGGGTCGACCTACCTTTGCAGTCGGAAGCGGGCCAGCGGTCTTGGGGGTGGTTGATCGTCATCCTTATTTTGTTGCTGGTGGCGGCCTTCTATGCACTCGAGCGCGGCTGGATCCCAGACTCCTGGCTGGTGGTCGACTGGCTTAAATCGCTTAAACAATGACACAGCTTTTCAACGATGCAGTTACGGGCGCGCCACGGCCTGTGGGCGCCGCCGAACGGCGTGAGACACGCCAGGTAAACATTCGATGGGCCGATACATCGGTCCTGGTCGGTGGGGGTGCGCCGGTTGTGGTTCAATCCATGACCAACACCGATACGGTGGACGCCATCGCCACGGCCATACAGGTTAAAGAGCTGGCGTTGGCGGGTTCCGAGTTGGTGCGCATCACGGTCAACACGCCCGAAGCCGCCCGCGAAGTGCCTGTCATTCGCGAGCAGCTCGATCGTATGGGGGTGTCGGTACCACTGGTCGGCGACTTTCACTACAACGGCCACAAGCTGCTGACCCAATTTCCCGATTGTGCGCAGGCCTTGTCCAAGTACCGGATCAATCCGGGCAATATGGGCGGTGGCAAGAAACGTGATGACAACTTTGCTCAAATGATCGATATCGCATGTCGCTACGACAAGCCTGTGCGTATCGGGGTCAACTGGGGCAGCCTGGATCACGACCTCATGGCGCGCATGATGGACGAGAACAATCGTCGGCCGCAGCCCTGGAGCGCCCAGGCGGTCATGCGCGACGCCCTGGTCATTTCAGCCATCAGCAACGCGCAGCGAGCCGAGCAATTGGGCTTGCGCTCCGATGCCATAATTTTGTCGTGCAAGGTCAGCCACGTGCAGGACCTTATCGCGGTTTATCAAGACCTGGCTTTGCGTTGCGACTATCCCGCTCATTTGGGGCTTACGGAAGCCGGCATGGGCAGCAAAGGCATCGTGGCGTCCACGGCGGCGCTTGCCGTGTTGCTGCAGCAAGGCATTGGCGACACCATTCGCATTTCGCTTACGCCGGAGCCCGGCGGGGATCGCACGCGTGAAGTGATCGTGGCTCAAGAGATTCTGCAAACCATGGGGTTGCGGGCCTTTACGCCCATGGTGGTGGCCTGTCCCGGTTGTGGTCGCACCAGCAGTACTGTTTTCCAGCAGTTGGCCGACAGCATACAAGCCTATCTGCGTAAGCAAATGCCGGTATGGAAGTCGCGCTATCCGGGCGTCGAGTCCATGAACGTCGCCGTCATGGGGTGCGTGGTCAATGGCCCGGGCGAAAGCCGCCATGCCGATATCGGCATCAGCCTGCCGGGCACAGGCGAAGTGCCGTCGGCCCCGGTCTATGTCGACGGCGAACGTATTGTCACCCTTAAGGGCGACCACATTGCCCAAGAGTTCCAGGCCATCGTGCAAAACTACGTCGAGCGCCGCTACGGGAATCCCGCGCAGCAATGATGTCATCCCGGCAACGGGTTTATAACAACAGAGAATGTATGACGCAGTCGTTTAAAAAAGTTCATGCCATCACCGGCATGAAAGATGTTCTACCGGATAACAGTGCTTCATGGGAGCAGTTGGAGGAAACCGTCCGTCATTGGCTGGCCGCATACGGCTATCGCAACATGCGCACGCCGGTGCTCGAGCACACCCGCCTGTTTACGCGAGGTATCGGCGAGGTTACGGATATCGTCGAGAAAGAAATGTATTCCTTCACGGATGCCTTGAATGGTGAACAGCTCACCATGCGTCCCGAGTTCACGGCTGGCATGGTGCGCGCCACCATCGAGCACAACCTGGTCTACGAGCGTCCTCAACGAGTATATGCCCTGGGCCCCGTGTTTCGACATGAAAAGCCGCAACGTGGCCGCTATCGGCAGTTTCACCAGATCGACGTCGAAGCCCTGGGCCTGCCCGGTCCCGATATCGATGCCGAACTTATTGTCATGCTGGGTCGCCTGTGGAAGACCTTGGGTCTTAACGACATCCGCCTTGAACTGAACTCACTGGGTCAGGCGGATGAACGCGCGGCCCACCGCGAAGCCTTGATCGGGTATCTGCAGGCGAATGAATCGGTGCTCGACGACGAGGCGCGTCGGCGCATGCACACCAACCCCTTGCGTGTGCTCGACACAAAGAATCCGATGATGCAGGACATGGCTAATAATGCTCCTCGGCTGTTCGACTTTCTGGGCGAGCAGTCGCTGGCGCATTTCAATGGCGTGCGCCAGCGTCTGGACGACGCCGGTATCGGCTACCAACTGAATCCCCGCTTGGTGCGTGGGCTGGACTATTACAATCTGACCGTATTCGAATGGGTGACTGACAGGCTGGGCGCACAAGGTACAGTATGCGGCGGTGGCCGTTACGATGGCCTGGTTGAATTGTTGGGCGGCAAGGCAACGCCAGCGGTGGGCTTTGCCATCGGCATGGAGCGTCTGCTCGACTTATGCTCGCAGTCGACGGCGGTTGAAACACCGCCCGAATGCCAGGTTTACATGATCCATCAGTCCGACGAGGCGCAACGGCTGGCTGCCAGAACAGCGGAGCGGCTGCGCGATGCCGGATTTACGGTTATCGTACACGCCGGTTCTACCGGCTTTAAGTCGCAATTCAAGCGCGCGGATGCCAGTGGCGCCGTGGCGGCGGTCATTCTGGGCGAGAGCGAACTCAGTTCGGGCACGGCCAGCGTCAAATGGCTCAGGGCCGCCGACGTGCAGTCTCAGGAACAGCAGGAAGCGATACCCATGGATCGCCTGGTTGAACAGTTGAAATTAAAGGTCTAACGCATGGCATACGATTTAGAAGAACAGGAAAAACTCGACGCATTGCGCGCCTGGTGGGATCGCTACGGCACCTTGATTGCCATTGTGGTGTTCGTGGGTGTAGCGATTGTCGTTGGCTGGCGGGGTTGGCAGTGGTATCAGGGCCATCAGGCCTCCCAGGCCATGGGGTATTTCGAAGCACTCGAGACAGCCACCGCCACGCAGGATCCTGACTCCACGGCGCGCATCAAGGCGGCCAGTGAAACGTTGCGCAACGATTTCCCTTCATCGGGCTACACATCGCGAGGCTTATTGGTTGCTGCGCAGGCGCTCGAGCAGCGCAACGACCTGGACGGTGCACGCGAACAGTTGCAATGGCTGGTCCAGAATGGCGACGACCCTGCACTGGTGCCATTGGCACGGTTGCGGCTCGCGGGAATCTTGCTTGAACAGCAAAAATACGACGAAGCGCTGGCCCAAATCAACGATGCGCCCAAGCCCTTCGAAGGGCTGTTTGCCGATCGCCGTGGCGATATTTTCGCGGCCCAGGGCGATAGCGCCCAGGCGCGTGCGGCTTGGGAGCTTGCTGCAGGGGCCTTGGCGGGCCAGCCGGCCAGCCAGATCATTCAGCTAAAAATCGACGCCCTTGGTGGAGCCTGACGCTATGCATTCGACTTCCTTTCTTCGTACCTTGCGCACTGCGGTGCTGGCGATTGGTGTAACGGCCTTGGCCGGCTGCTCCATGTTCAGCACTAAGAATCCAAAGTACGATCCCTTGCCGCTGACGGAGTACCCGGCGGGGGTTTCTGCCAGTGTGGCTTGGTCGGCGGGCATTGGCAGCGGCAGCGGCGCCGGGTTTGTGCCTCAGGTGGTCGGCGACTCGGTCTATGCCGCCGCCCCCAACGGTTCGGTCGTCAAGGTGGCCTTGTCGTCGGGCGCGATCCAGTGGCAGGCCAGCGCGGGCATGGCATTGTCAGCAGGCGTCGGATCCGATGGCATCACCACTGCTGTGGCGGCGCCCGACGGCACTGTTGTCGCGTTCGACGAATCGGGTCGCGAGAAATGGATGGTCAAGGCCAGCAGCCAGGTAGACGTCCCTCCCGCCGTGGGAGAGGGGATCGTGGCGGTGCGCAGCAGCGATTACCGCATCCAGGCCTTCGACGCCGCCAATGGCGATCTGCTCTGGAGCGTCCAGCGCCCAGGCCCGGCATTGGCGCTGAAAACCAATATGCAAATGCTGGTGATCGACGGCGTGGTGATCTCTGGTTTGCCCAATGGCAAGCTTATTGTCATTGCCGCCCAGAATGGGGCGGTTCAATGGGAAGGTACTGTCTCTGTTTCGCGTGGCGCCACCGACCTGGAGCGCATCAGCGATGTCGTCGGCGCCCCGCAGGTTATGGGGCCGCTGCTGTGTGCAGTCGCTTATCAAGGGCGTATTGTCTGCTTTGACGTCTCGCAGGGCGGAATGCCAATTTGGGAGCAGCCTTTTTCCAGCACCACCGGCTTGATCATCGATGATCGGCAAGCCTATGCGGCCAACACGCGCGATGTTGTTTACGCGTTTGGCCTGGCCGACGGGCAGGAAGCCTGGAAGCAAGACGGTCTGCGCAACCGCAAGCTGGCGGGGCCAGCCGTGGTGCCGCAGGCGCTTGCAGTAGGCGATTACCAAGGCTATGTACATTTTCTGTCGCGTGCCGACGGCCATCTGCTGGGTCGTGTTCAGGTTGGGGGCGACGCGATCGTATCGCCGCTGGTTGCCACCAATCGTGGCGTCTTGGTGCAAACCGGCGGTGGCAATTTGGTTTTGGTTGGTGTCAATTGAAGAAATCAATGTTCAAGCCGGTCGTAGCCTTGGTTGGGCGTGCCAATGTTGGCAAGTCCACCTTGTTCAATCGGCTGACCCGCACGCGCAATGCGCTGGTGGCCAACTTCTCGGGCTTGACCCGCGATCGCCACTATGGCGAGGGGCGGATGGGTGATCGCCCCTTCCTGGCTGTGGATACCGGCGGTTTCGAGCCGGTGGCCAAGGACGGCATCGTGCGCGAGATGGCCCGGCAGACGCACCAGGCCATTGCTGAAGCGGACGTCGTTATTTTTCTGGTGGATGCGCGGGCAGGGGTTAACGCCCATGATCACGAAATCGCCCAGTTGTTGCGCCGTATGGGCCAGCGTGTATTCCTCGCCGTCAACAAGGCTGAAGGTATGCGCCATGGCTCAGCGACGGTCGAGTTCCACGAATTGGGCCTGGGCGAACCCTATGCTATTTCCGCATCGCATGGGGATGGCGTGGCGGAACTCATCGAAAAAGCCTTGTCGTTCATGGACGAACTGCCTGACGATGAACACGACGACGTGGCCGATGCGCCGCAACCAGCGCACGACGACACGCAGCCCGAAGAGGCGGACGCCGCGATAGAGCATCGCATCAAGCTGGCTATTGTCGGGCGACCCAACGTGGGAAAATCCACGCTGATCAATACCCTGTTGGGCGAAGAAAGGGTTATCGCCTTCGACATGCCGGGCACCACGCGCGATGCGATTGAGATCGAGTTCGAGCGCAACGGGATCAAATACACGCTGATCGATACGGCGGGATTGCGTCGACGTGGCAAGGTGTTCGAGGCCGTCGAGAAATTTTCCGTAATCAAGACATTGCAGGCCATCGAGGCGAGCAATGTCGTTGTGCTGATGCTGGACGCACAGGCCGAGATATCGGATCAGGATGCGCATATCGCCGGTTTCGTGCTCGAAACCGGCCGCGCGATGGTGGTGGCCATCAACAAATGGGACGGCCTGGACGCAGAGCAGCGCGAACGCATCCAGCGCGAGTTCGACCGAAAACTGCGGTTCCTGTCGTTCGCAAAAATGCATACCATGTCGGCCCTTAAGGGTCAGGGCGTGGGCCCATTATTGCGTTCCGTCAATGCCGCCCATGCGGCGGCATTTGCCAAGTTGTCCACGCCTCGTCTAACACGTGAATTGTTGGCGGCCGTCGAACAGCAACCGCCGCCACGCAAAGGAATCTTCAGGCCCAAGATGCGCTACGCGCATCAGGGAGGCCAGAATCCGCCGCTGATCATCATCCATGGAAACGCACTGGACGCCATACCCGAGTCCTATCGCCGCTATCTTGAAGGTCGTTTTCGTACCGCCTTCAAGCTTGATGGCACGCCGCTGCGTCTGGAGTTCAAGTCGTCATTGAATCCGTATATACAAAAGGGGGCTTAATTGAGTCGATTCTGGAGCGATCACGTTGAGGGTCTGGCGCCGTACATTCCCGGCGAACAGCCCAAGGTGGCTGATCTGTTAAAGCTCAATACCAACGAGAATCCCTACGGGCCATCGCCGCGTGCCTTGGCGGCCATCCAGGCTGCCGCCGACGACGGTCTGCGCCTGTATCCCGATCCCGAGTCGTCCAGCCTGCGCGATGCGATCGCGCACCGCTATGGCGTAATGGGTGAACAGGTTTTTTTGGGGAATGGCTCCGACGAAATCCTGGCGCATATCTTCAATGGTCTGTTTCTTCGGAATCGGCGTCCTTTGCTGATGCCGGACATTACATACAGTTTTTATAAAACGTATTGCACGCTGTATGCGGTCCCTCACGAGATCATTCCGCTGGTTGACGATTTCTCCATCTGCGTCGACGACTATGTTGCGCCACGCGCGGTGGCGCCGGCCGGCATTATTTTCGCGAACCCCAACGCGCCCACCGGCATGGCGCTGGGGCTGGCCGAGATCGCCCGGATCGCCGGAGCAAACCCCGATACAGCGGTCGTGGTGGATGAGGCGTATGTCGATTTTGGCGCCGACTCTGCGGTTGCCTTGCTGCCCGAGCACGAAAACGTTGTGGTCGTGCACACGTTTTCCAAATCGCGGGCTCTGGCAGGCCTGCGTGTGGGATTCGCCATCGGCAGCGTGGAAACGGTGGCGGGCCTGCAGCGTGTGAAGGACAGCTTCAATTCTTATCCGTTGGATCGCCTGGCGCAGGCGGGCGCGATGGCGTCGATCGGCGACCAGGAATGGTTCGAAGAAAAGCGCCAGGCTGTTATTGCGGCGCGCGGCGACTTGATGCAAGGGCTTGAAGCGTTGGGCTTCGAGGTGCTTCCCAGTTTGGCGAACTTTGTGTTTGCCAGGCACCCATCGCATGCCGGCCCCGAGCTGGCAACGGGCTTGCGTACGCAAAGCATATTGGTCAGGCATTTCATGCAGCCGCGTATTCGCGACTTCTTGCGCATTACCGTCGGCGCCCCCCAGGACTGCCAACGGCTGTTGCGCGCTCTGGCCGACCTGTGTCGTAGCCCCACATAAAAAACAGGTGTAAAAATGTACACCAAATCAACTGTCTTTCGTGGCACGTTGAGGGAAAACCCTGTAAAGTATGTACTTTAGAGAACGTTTTATATAACAACCATAATTGGAGCTAAGCCAATGAGCAATAAAGGGCAAACACTACAAGATCCGTTTCTGAATGCACTTCGCAAGGATCATGTGCCCGTATCCATCTATCTTGTCAACGGCATCAAGCTGCAAGGCCAGGTTGAATCATTCGATCAATACGTTGTATTGCTGCGCAACACGGTTACCCAAATGGTGTACAAGCATGCCATTTCCACCGTGGTTCCGGCGCGCCCCGTCGTGTTCCAGGTTGATGGGCAGGCCGACGAATAATCCAGCTGGTCTCATGCTCACTGGAATACCCGCCGCGCGCCCTGCGCCGGCGGGTGTTTCTTTTATAAGGACGCAATGAAAGCGTTAGTTGTAAGCGTCGATCTGGGCGAGCCCGATTTCGAGGCGCATTCCCAGGAATTCATCATGCTGGCCGAAGGGGCCGGCGCGCAGATCGTGGGCGTCCTGACGGCGCGTCGCGCCCGACCCGACGCCGCCTATTTCATTGGCACGGGCAAGCTGGAAGAGGGCGTGCTGATGGCCGATGAAGGCGAGGCAGACATCATCCTGTTCGATCAGGCCCTCACACCGGCCCAGCAGCGCAATCTGGAGCGGGGTTTCAATCGGCGGGTGGTCGATCGGGTAGCGCTCATCCTGGATATTTTTGCGTTGCGGGCCCAAAGCCACGAAGGGAAGCTACAGGTCGAGTTGGCGCAGTTGCAGCATCTATCCACCCGTCTTACCCGGATGTGGAGCCACCTGGAGCGTCAGCGTGGGGGGATCGGCATGCGGGGGCCTGGCGAGGCCCAGCTTGAAATGGATCGCAGGATGATCGGCGCCAAGGTGCGCCTTCTAAAAGAGCGTTTGGAGCGGGCGCAACGCCAACGGACCACGCAGCGCAGATCGCGCCTGCGAGGCGGGATCTTGTCAGTGTCGCTGGTGGGTTATACCAACTCGGGAAAATCCACGCTGTTCAATGCGTTGACTCGGGCCGACGCCTATGCAGCCGACCAATTGTTCGCCACACTGGACACCACCACCCGAAGGTTGTGGATCGAAGGGGCCGGGCAAGTGGTGATTTCCGATACGGTGGGGTTTATCCGCGACCTGCCGCCCACCCTGATAGCGGCTTTCCGGGCCACGCTCGAGGAAACCGTGCAGGCCGACCTTTTGCTGCATGTGGTGGATGCGTCCAGCCATCAGCGCGATGAGCAGATTGCCGAGGTAAAAAAGGTGTTGGCCGACATCGGTGCAGCCGATGTTCCAACGATTTTGGTGTACAACAAAATAGACGAGGCCGGCTACGAGCCCCGCGTGGAGCGCGATGAACATGGTACCATTGCGCGAGTATTTGTAAGCGCTTTAAGGCGTGCTGGCCTGGACGGGTTGCGTGGGGCAATTGTTCAGGCAGGTCAAACGACAGGAAACAATGCGTTCAATTTCCAAGATATTCAATCTCAATGATCCCGGCTGGGGCAGGAACAACAGCGGTGGCTCCGATTCGCGCAATGGTGGCTCCGAACCGCCACGCCGGCCCGACCAGGGCGGCCCGCCCGACCTCGATGAGGTGTGGCGCGATTTCAATAATCGCCTGGGCGCCCTGTTCGGCCGCAAGGGTCGGCGCGGCGGCGGTGGCGGGGGCAATCGGCCCGGCCTGAGCGGCCCAACCCTGCCTAAGGGCTCGCCCAAGATGGTCGGCGTCATCATCGCCATCATCATTGCGCTATGGCTCGCCAGCGGTTTTATTATTGTTCAGGAAGGTACGGTTGCGGTTGTTACCCGTTTCGGCGCCTACACCAAAACCCTGACACCCGGTCTTCAGTGGCGTCTACCTTATCCGATCGAAGATGACCAAACCGTGAATATCTCGCAATTGCGTACATTCGAGGTCGGTTTCCGGGGGTCGTCGCGCAACAAGGTGTTGACTGAATCACTCATGCTGACCACCGACGAGAACATCGTCGATTTGCAATTCGTGGTGCAGTATCGTCTGGCGCCCAATGGCGCGCCCGATTACCTGTTCAAAACCAGCCAGCCCGACGAGTCCGTACGCCAGGCGGTCGAAACCGCCATGCGCGAAGTCGTTGGCCAGCAACCTATGGATTCGGTGCTTTATTCCGGCCGAACTGAAATTGCCGCCAAGGTGCAGCGGTTTGCCCAAGACATCCTGAACCGATACGAGACCGGAATCCAGATCAGTACTGTTGCGATCCAGAACGTGCAGCCGCCCGAGCAAGTGCAGGCGGCCTTCGACGACGCCGTCAAGGCGGGGCAGGATCGTGAGCGACAGATCAACGAGGGTAATGCCTATGCCAGCCGCGTGCTGCCAGAAGCCCAGGGCCAGGTGTCGCGCATGATGCAGGATGCCGAAGGCTACCGGGCCAAGGTCGTTGGCGATGCGCAAGGCGATACCGCGCGCTTCACCAGCATCGAGGCCGAGTTCAGCAAGGCGCCGCAAGTTACGCGCGAACGCATGTACTTGTCGACCATGCAGGACATCCTGAAAAATACCGGCAAGATCATGGTGGATTCACAGGCCGGCAACAATATGTTGTATTTGCCGCTGGACAAGATTGCGCAGCAGGTGGCTCGTGAAAGCGCCGATTCATCGTCTACCGTCTCGGTGGCCGGCAGCGCCGCCGTTGCCACTCAGTCTCCTTCGAATCAGGCTTCGAGCACTTCGCCGCGAGCCGGATCGACGTCGTCCGGCGCGCCGTCGACACTGACGAACCCTTATTCCCGCTAGGAGACCGCCACGATGCAACGTTTTTTCCCCTATTTGGTCGGCCTGGTCATTTTGCTGGCAATTCTTTCGTCTTGCGTGTTTGTGGTGCGCGAACGGGATGCCGCGTTGGTATTCGCGCTGGGCGAGGTGCGTGACACCATCACCGAACCCGGCTTGTATTTC
Source organism: Pusillimonas sp. (assembly GCA_044464765.1). Taxonomy (GTDB): domain Bacteria; phylum Pseudomonadota; class Gammaproteobacteria; order Burkholderiales; family Burkholderiaceae_B; genus JBIQKZ01. The sequence continues at coordinate 124,263 of JBIQKZ010000006.1, read as the reverse complement.
AAACTGCCGCCGCCCTTCGAAACTGTCACCTTGCTGGACAAGCGCCTGCAGACCATCGAGTCCAAAGACCCAGAACGTATTCAAACCGCTGAAAAGAAAAACCTGCTGATCGACTCCTTCGTCAAATGGCGTATCAGCGATCCGCTTCAGTATTATGTGACGTTCGGCGCCAACACGCGTGCCGCCGAAGAGCGCTTGTCAGCGCAGATTCGCGACGCCTTGAACGCATCGGTGAACGTGCGCACGGTCAAGGAAGTCGTCTCGAACGAGCGAGGCAACATCATGAAGGAAATGCTCACCAACGTCGATAACCGCGCCAAGCCCTTGGGCGTGGAAGTGGTCGATGTACGCTTGCGCCGCATCGACTTCGCTCCGGAAATTTCGGAATCGGTCTACCGGCGTATGGAGGCCGAGCGCAAGGAAGAGGCCAACCGTCTGCGCGCCACGGGCGCCGCCGATAGCGAGCGAATTCGTGCGCAGGCCGATCGCCAGCGAGCGGAGCTTCTTGCCCAAGCCTATGCCGAAGCGCAAGGCATACGGGGTGAAGGCGACGCCGCGGCTGCCGCCATCTACGCCGATGCCTATGGCAAGAATCCTGATTTCTACAGCTTCTACAAAAGCCTGGAAAGCTATCGCGACGCCTTTGCCAAGGACAGCGATATCCTGGTGCTAAGCCCCGAAAACGACTTCTTCAAGTTCTGGGGCTCGTCATTGGGCAAGGCGCCAGTGGCCGGCGCCGGCGCTTCCGCAACTAGCCAAACGGCACACTAAGCCAAATAAAGAAATGGCAATTTCGCCCGGTGGCGGGTTGCCATTTTGGCTTGGCGCAACAACACGCTACAATACGCCGTAAGTTTTTAATCTATCCGCAAGCGACTTGGCGGGCTTACGCCCCAGGTCGCTTTTTTGTTTGTGTGCCGTGTCCAAATGAATTTACTCAGGGCTGCATGATGTCCACTTGGTTGTTGCCAGAAAGTCTGGCCGATATTCTTCCTGCCGAGGCGCGCCGCATCGAGGAGCTGCGACGCAATTTGCTCGATCTGTACCGTGGTTACGGGTTCGAACTGGTGGCGCCGCCCCTGGTGGAGTATCTTGATTCCCTGCTGTCGGGAACTGGAACGGATCTGGGCTTGCGTACGTGCAAGCTGGTGGATCAGTTGTCGGGGCGCACACTGGGCGTGCGGGCCGACATCACTCCGCAAGTGTCGCGTATCGACGCCCACCTTCTGAACCGCGAAGGCGTTACCCGCTTGTGCTACTGCGGCACTGTCTTCCATGCCAGGCCTGCGGGCCTGCTTTCAGATCGCGAGCTCTTGCAGATTGGCGCCGAGTTGTTCGGGCATGCGGGGGTCGAGGCCGACATCGAAATCATTCATTTGGCGCTTGAAAGCGTGCGCAAGGCCGGAGTGGTGGGCGCCAGGCTCGACCTTAACCATCCGGGGATCGTACGTGCGATCATCGATGCCGACCCTGCGCTAGGGGTTGCTGCCGACACTATTATCGACCTGATCAGCGCCAAAGACGTGCCAGGCCTGGTCGAACTGGGCCAGGAACTGAACGAGGCTGCACCAGCCAGCATTAAAGCCTTGACCGTCCTTCCGTCGTTGTACGGCGGGGTGGATGTACTGGATCGGGCGCTGCGCGATCTGCCGCCGCTGCCCCGCATTCGGGCAGCCATCGCCGACCTGAGAACCCTGATCAACGCCTTGCCCGATTACGACTTCAGCATCGATCTGGCGGATATGGGCAGCGGTTATGGCTATCATTCGGGCGTTGTGTTTTCCATTTACGCCGAAGGCTGGCACGATGCCTTGGTAAAGGGCGGGCGCTACGACGGCATTGGCAAGGTATTCGGCCGGACCCGTCCGGCAACCGGCTTCAGCCTTGATTTACGCAAGCTGTCCTCGGGGTTGCCGCCGGCGCAGATCGCGCGTGCTATCCGGGCCCCCTGGGGAACAGATCCCGACCTTGTCGCCGCCTTGCGTAGCTTGCGGGAAACCGGAGAAATCGTGGTGCAGACCCTGCCGGATCAGATGCATGATCTGGACGAATTCATTGTCGATCGGGAACTTGTTCTGGTCGACGGCGTTTGGCAGGTTTCAACAATATCGTAGGGTGAAGCTCGCCCATTTCTACTTCATCAGTGGCACTAACCTTTATTCGGGCGCTTGCAAGGTCCGGAACATTATTGATACGTTATGAGCAAGAATATTGTCGTGATCGGCACCCAGTGGGGTGACGAAGGAAAAGGAAAAATCGTCGACTGGCTGGCAGAATCGGCCCAAGGCGTCGTACGTTTCCAAGGCGGCCACAATGCCGGTCATACTTTGTGGATCAATGGCCAGAAGACCATTTTGCGCCTGATCCCTTCGGGCATCATGCATGCCGGTCTCACCTGCTATATAGGCAATGGCGTCGTGTTGTCGCCCGAAGCCTTGCTCAAAGAGATTGGCGAACTCGAGGCAGCCGGCCTTGACGTACGGCCACGCTTACAGATTTCTCCCGCCTGCCCGCTGATTCTGCCGTATCACATTGCTCTGGATCAAGCGCGCGAACTAAGCAAGGGCGAGGGCAAGATTGGCACTACAGGCCGGGGCATCGGGCCAGCCTACGAAGACAAAGTGGCGCGACGCGCCTTGCGAGTCCAAGATCTTTACGACCCTGCGCTGTTCGACGAGAAGCTTGCCGAGGTGCTGGACTACCATAATTTTGTGCTGACCAACTATCTTGGCGCTCAGGCGGTGTCGGCTGACGAAGTTCGCGATCAGGCGATGGCGCTGGGTCGGGAGATTCAGCCGATGGTGGCGGATGTGTCCCATAATCTGCACACCGCGCAGAAGGCCGGCCACCGATTGCTATTCGAGGGCGCGCAAGGCGGGTTGCTGGATATCGACCATGGCACCTATCCTTTCGTCACCAGCAGCAACTGCGTGGCCGGGGCGGCTGCCGCGGGAGCCGGCGTTGGCCCGCAGTCGCTGAACTATGTTCTGGGCATCGCCAAGGCTTACACCACTCGCGTGGGCTCAGGGCCCTTCCCGACCGAATTGCATGACGATATCGGTTCTCGGCTGGCGACGGTGGGTAAAGAGTTCGGCTCCGTTACCGGGCGTCCGCGCCGCTGTGGCTGGTTCGACGGCGCGGCCATGAAGCGCTCGGTCATGCTGAATGGCATTTCGGGCTTGTGCGTTACCAAGCTCGACGTGCTCGACGGCATTCCCGAAATCAAGATCGGGGTGGGCTACCGCTACAAGGGAGAGTTCCTTGATGTTCTCCCGTACGGGGCCAAGGCAGTCGCCGAGGCCGAGCCTGTATTCGAGGAAATGGCTGGTTGGGAAGAGTCCACCGTGGGCATCACCGATTACGACAAATTGCCCGCCAACGCACGGCGTTACCTCGAGCGCATCGCCCTGGTATGCGAGGTGCCCATCGACATGGTTTCCACCGGCCCCGACCGCCTCGAAACCATCGTCCTGAGACATCCCTTCCAAGGCTGACCCCGCCCTTAAAATGAATGCAAGCCGCAGGCGTGGCGTGGGGGCATCTTTTGCGTGGCTCCCATAACAGGTTTATGATTATGCTCCTTGCTGTTTTATGCCTCAAAAGTTCAGGAGTTGTTCAATGGGCCTGCCTCCAAGCACCGATCGCGACCTATGGGTCAGTTGGGATCACTACCATTCGCTGATCGAGCGTCTGGCGCTTATTATTCACGAGTCCGGATGGAAATTCGACAAAATTGTCTGTCTGGCGCGTGGCGGCGTGCGAGTTGGCGACGTGCTGTCGCGGGTGTTCGACGTGCCGTTGGGCATTCTGGCAACCAGCAGTTATCGCGAGGCTGCCGGCACCGAGCAGGGCAGCCTCGACATCGCGCAGTTCATTACCATTACACGGGGCACCCTGGATGGCTCAGTGTTGCTGGTAGACGACATGGTCGATACCGGCATGACGTTTATTCGGGTGGGCGAGCATCTGCGCGAGCAGTTTCCCGCCATCACCGAAATGCGCAGCGCCGTCTTGTGGTGGAAAGGCCATTCGCGAGCAACACCCGACTATTTTGTCGACCAGTTGCCCACGAATCCCTGGATTCACCAGCCTTTTGAAGACTACGACAGTCTTCGACCGCATCAGCTCGAGGCCTGGATTCGAAAGGGTGTGCGTAATGCCTGACGTTATGCTACACTAGTGGGCTAACGTATTTGTTGTATAAACTGTTTGTTTAGTGTTTGTATAACCCCATTGGCGCAGGTTTTGCGCGTATGTATTTTACTTACCTAATAACTTAATAAGGCTTTACAGTACATGCCTATCGTTCGTCTTAAAGAAAACGAGCCCTTTGAAGCTGCGCTTCGCCGCTTCAAACGCACCATCGAGAAAAACGGCCTCTTGACCGAGCTGCGTTCGCGCGAATTTTACGAAAAGCCCACCGCCGAGCGTAAACGCAAGCATGCCGCGGCTGTCAAGCGCCACTACAAGCGTATTCGCAGCCAACAATTGCCTCCGCGCCTGTATTGATACCAGAATCATTTGTCCAGGATTTACTCGCCCGGGTTGATGTAGCCGACGTTGTCGGGCGATATGTGCAGTTGCGCAAGGGCGGGGCCAATTTACTTGGCCTTTGTCCATTTCATAACGAAAAAACCCCCTCTTTTACTGTCAGTCCCACGAAGCAGTTTTACCATTGCTTTGGTTGCGGAGCCCATGGCAGCGCCATTTCCTTCCTGATCGAGCATACCGGGGCAAGTTTCCCCGAAGCCGTGCGCAGCTTGGCTGCTTCCGTTGGCATGATCGTGCCCGAAGCGCCTCGCAGTCCGGCTCAGCAGGCCGCCTCCAAGCGACGCAAGCAAGAGGTTTCGCGCCATGAGCAACTATTGGCGCAGGCGCAAAGCCATTATCAGGCTCAGCTCAAAGCCTCGCCGGTGGCGGTGCGTTACTTGAAGCAGCGCGGGCTTACGGGCGCCACGGCAGCCCGGTTCGGCTTAGGATGGACGGGCGCCGATCGGCGAGGGTTGGCCGGCGTATTCGAACACTACGAAGATCCTTTGCTGGTTGAGTCCGGCTTGGTGGTCGAGGCCGAAGATGGCCGGCGCTATGATCGCTTTCGCGAGCGAATCATGTTCCCCATCCATAGCTCGCGCGGAAAACTGATTGGCTTTGGTGGGCGCTTGATCGCCAAAGGCGAGCCTAAATACCTGAACTCCCCGGAAACACCATTGTTCACCAAAGGCCAGGAGCTCTATGGTCTGTGGGAGGGACGCCAGGGAATTAGGGCCGAAGGCTGCGTGCTGGTGGTCGAAGGGTATATGGATGTCGTGGGGCTGGCCGAGCATGGACTGTACAATGCGGTCGGAACCATGGGTACGGCGACCACGCCGGAACACATTCAAAAGCTGTTGCGCGCCAGCGACAAGATCGTTTTTAGCTTCGATGGCGACAATGCCGGCCGAAAGGCCGCCTGGCGTGCGTTGCAGACCTGCTTGCCGCTATTGCGCGACGATGCTTCCATACGCTTTCTGTTTCTGCCTCACGAGCACGACCCCGATTCTTATGCGAAGGCATTCGGAGTCGAGGCGTTTCGAGCCATGATGGCCGAAGCAACACCCTTGTCGCGCTTCATGCTCGATGAGCTGGCGTCGAGGCATGTGTTGGCTGAAGCCGAAGGGCGTGCCGCTTGTGTGCATGAAGCCAAGCCTTTGCTGGCGCTTATGCCCCAGGGCACGCTGCGCATCCAGATCGAGCGGGATTTTGCCAAACTGGTTCAACTGACACCCGAAGAGCTTGCCCAGATGATGGCTGCCGTGCCTCATGCGCGCCAGCCGTCGGTGGAAGCGCATTTGCCTGTTGGCGATGATCGTGGCTTCACTCAGTACGAGCCCGAGGGCTTCATGGACGATATCCCCCCCGTGTATGAAGTCGATGCGGGATGGTCAGAGCCCAGGCAGGGGCATTCGCGCCCCAGCCAGGCGGCGTCGGTGGCTGGCGGGCTGCGTTCGCGGGCGGTTACGCCCATGGCCAAGCGCTTGCTGAGGCTATTGTTGGCTCACCCAGAGCTGGTGGACAGCATGGCCGATCAGCAACTTGAAATTCTGGAGCATGGCCCCCATCTGGTACTGGTGAAAGAACTGATTGCATTGGCTCATGCCAGCGGCGCACGCCATGCGGGCGCCTTGCAGCAAGCGGCTGATCCTGCGTCGGAACTTGGAGTGCTGCTTCAGAGTCTAAGTACTGAGATCCTGCTGCAGGACGATTTGCCCGATCCTGTGGCCGAGTGGAACGACGCCTTGCATCGTATCGAGCTTGACTCGATCAAAGCCGAGCAATCCGAATTGATCGCGGCCGGCCTGAAAGACCCGTCGTCGCGAGAACGTTATCAAACACTGACGCGACGACTGGCGCTGCTAAACAGCGATACTTCGCGTTAACTGTTGTAAAATATAAGGTTTCGCATATCGAAAGTATATTTGCGCATTACCCAAACCGAGACCGATTTGCCCCATATTCGCCCTGCATATTGATCAGGGACTTATCCAATCCGGGGGCTTCGCGTAAGGTTTTGACGTTTTGCAATGTATGCCCTAGATGTGCGGTAAGTTGGTTTGTCCTGCAACACTCGCCGGCGAAATGCCGTCGCGTGATTTTGCGTCTACGGAAGCGACTATGACTCAAGCTACTGGTAAAACCCCTCTGGCAACACAGCCGGAAGAAGTAAAAAAAACCACAACGGCTGCAGCGACGAAAACCGCTGCTAAAGCCGCTGTCAAAGTAGCGCCGGCCGCCAAGGCGGACACGGCGGCAGCCACCAAGACTGCTGCCAAGAAAGCGCCCGCAAAGAAAGCTGCGGCCAAGAAAACAGCGGCAAAGAAAACAGCCGCCAAGACCGCCACGAAAACCGCTGCCAAGAAGGCAACGGCCACCAAGGCGCCCAGCGGCCGCCGTCCGGGGCGACCGGCCAAATCGGCCAATAACGATGCGGCCAATTTTAATGATGATGACGGCGATATCGAAGCCGAAGTCATTCCCGAGCTCAAGCCGCTGCCCAAGCGTGGCGGCAAGCGGGCCAAGGGCGAAAAAGACGTCCCCGCGCGCAGCCAGATGACGCCTGAAGAGCAAGAAGCCCGGCGCAACCGGCTGAAAGTGCTGATCAAGCTAGGCAAGGACCGCGGTTATCTTACCTATGGCGAGATCAACGATCACCTGCCTGACGACCTGGTCGATGCCGAAGCCATCGACGGCATTATCAGCACCTTCAGCGACATGGGTATCTCGGTTTACGACCAGGCGCCGGACGCGGAATCCTTGCTGCTCAACGACAACGCACCGGTTGCCTCGAACGACGACGATGTCGAGGACGAAGCCGAGGCCGCCCTTACAACAGTGGATTCCGACTTCGGCCGGACCACCGATCCCGTGCGTATGTATATGCGTGAAATGGGCACGGTTGAACTTCTGACACGTGAAGGCGAAATCGAGATCGCCAAGCGGATCGAAGACGGTCTCAAGCACATGGTCATGGCGATTGCCGCCTGCCCAACCACGGTCAATGAAATTCTGGCTTACATCCAGCGTGTGCGCGAAGGGCATGCCCAGATCGACGAAGTGGTCGATGGCTTGGTCGACGAAGAGGGCGAAGAGTACGCCGGCGCCGGGGTTGCGGTCGACGACGAGGCCGAGGACGGGCCGGCGGGCGGCATGAGCAGCAAGCAGCTGGAACATCTTCGTACCAAGGCGCTCAAGAAGTTCGAGAACGTGTCGACCTGGTTCGAGAAGATGCGCAAGGCGTTCGAAACCTTGGGCTACGATGCGCCTGAATACACGCAGGCTCAGGAAGCCATTCTGAACGAACTGATGGGCATTCGCTTTACAGCCAAAATGGTCGAGAAGCTGGCGGACACCATGCGCGAGCAAGTGGCCGAAGTGCGTAAGCTGGAGCGTGCGGTCCTGCACACCTGCGTTGACCGCGCAGGCATGCCACGCGCCTATTTCATCAAGGCTTTCCCCGGTAATGAAACCAATCTCGATTGGGTGCTGAACGAAGTTTCGGCAGGGCATCCGTATTCCGAAACTCTGGAGCGCCACGTTCCGGCAGTGCAAGAGCTGCAGCAGAAATTCATCGACCTGCAAGTCAGTGTTGTGTTGCCGCTTAAGGATCTAAAGGAAGTCAATAAGCGCATGGCCACGGGTGAAGCCAAGGCTCGCAAGGCCAAGCGCGAAATGACCGAGGCCAACCTGCGTCTGGTCATTTCCATAGCAAAGAAGTACACCAACCGTGGCCTGCAGTTCCTGGATCTGATTCAGGAAGGCAATATCGGCCTGATGAAAGCCGTCGACAAATTCGAGTATCGGCGCGGCTATAAGTTCTCGACGTATGCTACGTGGTGGATTCGCCAGGCGATTACGCGTTCGATTGCGGATCAGGCGCGCACTATCCGGATTCCGGTTCACATGATCGAAACGATCAACAAGATGAACCGCATCAACCGTCAGATTCTGCAGGAAACCGGCGCCGAGCCGGATCCCGCAACCCTGGCGCAAAAGATGGACATGCCGGAAGACAAGGTGCGCAAGATCCTCAAGATCGCCAAAGAGCCTATTTCCATGGAAACACCCATTGGCGACGACGATGATTCCCACCTGGGCGATTTCATCGAGGACACGGGTACATTGTCGCCATCGGAATGGGCCTTGCATGGCTCCATGCGCGATGTCGTCAAAGAGGTGCTTGATTCGCTGACGCCACGCGAAGCGAAGGTGCTGCGCATGCGGTTCGGCATTGAAATGAGCACCGACCAGACACTCGAGGAAGTCGGCAAGCAGTTCGATGTTACCCGCGAGCGGATTCGTCAGATCGAAGCCAAGGCGCTACGCAAATTGCGCCACCCAAGCCGCTCTGACAAGCTCAAGAGCTTTCTTGAAGGGCAGTAGCGCTTAGTTCAGCCCGCCGTGGGCGGGCTCGCTGGCGCTAAAAACCAAACGCCGTCGCTGCAAGCGACGGCGTTTTAATTTTCGTCGCTGTCATATTCAGTGTCGGCGAACATTTCACGCAATGACCGAGGGCGGTCATCCGGCGGCGGAATGTTCTGCAATGACAGTTGCCCGGGTTGGTTGGCACTATTGGAGACACCGGGCTCGGGCAATAAGTAGAAGGCGCTCATGCGGCGCTGATTCAGTTGTCGGGCGTGGTGCAAAAGTTGCTTCAAGTGTGGGATCTCCGTCGTTTGAATTATTGTGGGCTCATCGCTAACTATAAGCCAGTTGTGGAAGTTCCGCTTGATGGCTTTGTTCTTGTTGGCCGCTGTGGTTAGTCAAATATGTTGGCGGACATTTTTTGCAGCAGGTGCTGTAGTGTTTTTTCTTCCTGTGGCTTGAAATTCTTCAGGGCCTTGTCGATGAGCTGATGGGCGGGCGGCCAGGCTTGCTGATAGCGGTCGCGGCCGTGGTTTGTCAGGAATACCCGCGTGCGCCGACTGTCTTGGGGATCGGGTTGGCGATGCACTAAGGCGCGTTCCTGCATCTGATCGATCACTCGGCTAAGCACGGGTTGGCGCACGACGATGGCGGTGGCGATGTCTCCGATCTTCTGTCCGTCTTTCTCGTACAGGTACTGCAACACCCTGAAATGGACGTAGGTGAGATCGAGCCTGCGCAAAATGGTGTCGCGTAGATCCTGATCGAGCCGAAAAATGATCGATGCCATCAGGAAGGCGACGTTATGCTCCAGAGTGGCGTCCGGCATGGGCGTATCGATTTTAGGCATGCTGCATTATATCGTTGCTGAAACATTCAACCGACGGAGTGTAATTTTCCCGCAATTTGCGATAATGTTGCTGCGCCAGTCAAAAGGACCCTTATCCTCATGAGCTACTTGTCAGCAAGTTTTTCTCGCATCAGCGGCCCCGATCTTCTTCGAGGCGTGGCTGTGCTGGTGTTTGCGGTGGGGGTGGGTGTTTGGGGCGCATTGCTTCTTGCGCCCGTGCCGCGCGCGTTGCCGCCCGCTCTGGACACTTCATCGCACCTGGGACAAGACACTGAAGCGGTAGCCCGCTGGTTCGGTGGCGGGGCGTTGCGCGTGCGGGTGGTAGTCAGCGGCTTGATGACGGCCGACGGCGAACGCGGAACGGCGTTGCTCACTGTTAATGGCGGTGCTCCTCAAGCCTATCGGGTCGGGCAAACGCTGGCTCCCGGGGTGACCCTGGTGGGTGTGTCGCCTACGGCGGTGTCCATTGATCAGGATGGTGTTGTCGAGCAAGTGGCGGTGCCGCCGAACCCGGCCCATCTGGTTCAGGGGTTTGTGCCGGTACCGGCGCAGCAATGAAGGTCTTTACGCTCTTCAGCGTCTACAGGGCATAAGGGGATGTGGACGGCTTGGACTATCAGCACCACCGGCGCATTGCTGGCGGCTGTGCTTTTTTCCGGTTTGTTGGCGGCCTTGTTCTCCTGGGCGGCTTATGTGCTGCCGCGTGCTTTGGACAGCAGTCTTTGCGCACACGCCGGTCGGGCGCATCGGCGCTATCGAGTTGGTTTCTGGGTGTTAGCCGTGGCCCTGGCCTGTGTGTGTGTATGGCGCTTCGGAGCTACTCCGGCGGCGCTTGCGGCGATAATCTATATACAGGTGTTGCTCGCTCTGGCATGGATCGATGCTGAAACTGGGTTATTGCCCGATATCTTGAGCTTGTCGTTGCTGTGGTTGGGCTTGCTGGTGAACCTTTACGGTGCGTTCACGGCTTTGCCTGATGCAGTGGTGGGCGCGGTAGCCGGTTATTTGGCGCTATGGATAGTGTGTCAGGCTTTCTTTCTGCTGACGGGGCGGGTGGGCATGGGGCACGGTGATTTCAAGCTGTTGGCCGCCATGGGAGCTTGGTTGGGCTGGATGTCGTTGCCCTGGGTCTTGCTGATTTCCTCGCTGCTGGCGCTGGTCGTTGCCCTGTGCCTGAGACTGAGCGGGCGGATGAAAGCAGGCGATGCCCTGCATTTTGGTCCCTATCTGGCTGCGGCGGGCATACTTATGCTGCTAAGGTTGTAAGTCATGCGTCTGAAGGGGTCTCCGTTAGCCTGGTTAAGCTTTGCCATGATTGTCGGTGTGATGGGGGCTGCACTCATCAGCCCCTTGTATGCGCTTTATCAAGAAGCATGGCAACTGAAGACCAGCGAAGTTTCCTTCATTTACGTGATCTACATGGTCGGCGCGTTGTGCGGCTTGCTGTTTTTGGGTCGCCTGCCAGACCGCGTGGGATTTCGACCCATGATGCTCTGCGGCCTGGCGTTTGCCTTGCTTGGCACATTCATCAGCATGGTTGCCTGGGATATGGAAAGTCTTAGTGCTGGGCGGTTTGTGGTGGGTATCGCCTCGAGCATGTTGACGACGAGTTCGGCGCAAGGCTTGGCCAAATTGTCCCCTCCAGGGAATATGCAGCGCGCGGCCATGATGACAGGCTTTTTGCTGGCGCTGGGCTTCGGCTTGGGGCCATTGGTGGGTGGCGTCTTTGCCCAATGGACGGCCGCGCCATTGGTCACGACGTATATTCCCACGTTATTGCTTGGGGCCTTGGGTTTTGCGGCGTTGCTCTGGCTTGAGTTACCCCACGACCCCAGTCCCAAAACGATGAAGGCATTGCGTTGGCGCGATGTCGTACCCAAGCTGACATGGCCGGCGTCGAGTATTTCGGGTGCCTTTGTACTGACGTGCTGTTTGCCCTTCCTGGCTTTTGGCGTATTTGGACTGTATGCCTCCATGGCGCCGTTGTTCCTGGATCAACTGGTGCCCTGGCACGGGCCGGTGGTAAGCGGCACGGCCATCGCATTGATCCTGTTTGCTTCGGCGGGCGTTCAGATGGTGGCCAATCGCCTGCCCACCTATTGGTGCGGTGCTGCGGGGCTGATTCTGCTGGCCTTGAGCAACGGCTTGCTTATCTTGAATCTGCGGGGCAGCTCGGTCCTGTTGTTTGGCTCGGGGGTGGTGCTGACCTCGATCAGCCACGGCTTATGCATGCTGGCGGGCATGAGCATGGTTAACCGCTTGTCTGGCGCGGGCAATCGCGCTGGGCTGCTGGCGACCTATCTGGTGGTGGGCTATATCGGCAGCATGGTGCCCATGATGGGAGTGGGCTGGATTGCCGACTACTGGGGCATGGACATTGCCGTGCGCTCTTTTTGCATTATGGTGATCGTTCTGGGTGTACCCGCGGGGGTGCTATTCTGGCGCCACCCGCATATGCAGCCCGCTTCCTAGTCAGAACCCGCACAAGGATACAAAGGTCGCCCATTGCACCCGCATATCGGGTGTCTGGTATCCGACGAACGCCAGCGCCAGCACGACCGCCAACAGCGTCAGCCATCCCGCGCGCGCCAGCCTGGCGCGGCGTGGTTTGTCAGGAGCAGAGCGGTGTTGGGTGGCAGTCATGGCAGTAGGTGGCGGTTCAGGCAGCCGCAGGCGCGGCCAGTGGCTGCTCTTTAATGGGTAGGGTCAGGGCTGCGGCAATCACGGCCAGCGCGATGCTGGCCCACCACACCATTGTATAGCTACCCGTTGTTTGGTAGGCATAGCCGCCCCACCACACGCCGATAGAGCTACCGATCTGGTGGCCAAGAAAGGCTATGCCCGACAAGGTAGCGGCGTAGCGGAGCCCATAGATCTGTCCGATCAGCCCCTGGGTCAGAGGTACGGTGCCTAACCAGAAAAGCCCCATCCATGCAGCGAAGATATAGACGACCAGCGGGCTAAGCGGCATGACAAGCAAGAAAATGATGCCAAAGGCCCGCAGAAAATAAACGCCCGCCAGAAGCGTCTTCTTGCTATGTCGTTCACCCAGTTTTCCGGCGTAGTAGCAACCTGCAATGTTGAACAGACCAATCAGGGCGATGGCCGTGGCGCCGGTGGTGGCGTTTAGCCCGCCGTCGGTCAGATAGGCGGGCAAGTGCAGTGTGATGAACGCCGTGTGGAAGCCACAAACAAAATAGCTCCAGAACAAAAGGTGAAAGGACTTGTGCGCCAGTGCTTGCCGTACCGCATCGCCGAGCGATAGCGTGCCGACATGTGCATTGGGGCGGCCTTTAAGAAATACCGCCAGTGGCAAGGTGACGGCAATCAATAAGGAAAGCGCCCACAAGGCGCCCGTCCAGTCTAGGCCGGTAATTAACATTTGGCCGGCCGGAACGATCGTGAACTGGCCCAGCGAGCCGCCGGCGCTGGCGATCCCCATGGCTGTGCTGCGATAGGCAGGGGGAACGGCGCGAGCGACGACGGGTAGGATGACTGGGAAGGTGGTTCCGGCCTGACCCAGGCCGACGATAAGCCCTGCAGTCAGGTACAGCTGCATCTCGGTTTCCGCGAAGCACATGCCTACCATGCCGGCGGCGTAGAGAAGGCAGCCGATGGCAATGGTGCGGCCCGAGCCGACACGGTCAGCCAATATTCCCATGAAAATGGCACTTAAGCCCCATACCAGGTTCTGTATGGCGAACGCCAGCGAGAATACTTCGCGCCCCCAGCCATGCTCCAGGCCCATGGGTTGCATGAAAAGCCCAAACGTCGCCCGCACGCCTAGGGAAACCAAGGCGATGAAAGAGCCTATATAGACGATGCGCATGTAGGAGGGGTTCGGGGAGGTGTCAGGCATGGGGACAAGGAAGCCGGGAACCGGCAAAAAAACGGCTGCGTTTGTTGAAACGGGGCTGGCCAACTAGGGGATTATACGGTTATGCGCGAGCACCCGCGTTCGACGCTACTTTTCGCGGTCGTACCCAAGACGCCGCTAGCTGATGCGATCTTGCTTGCTGCCCTTCATGGGTACGGGTTTCTCTCGGGGCGGCAGACGCACTTCGTCTTCATCTGGTTGAGGCACGTCATCGGGTTCGGGCTGGGGCACGTTGGGATCTGGCGGTTCATTGGTGTGATCGATCATCAGGTCTCCTGTTTGGTAGGCAGCATTAAGGTGTGACAGTTCATGGTGCATGATCATTGCGCGGCTGCCTGCCGACAATCGCTTCAGTACAGGTACTTTCCCAGGGCGCGTGCCAAGTCGAAGTCGGTCTTGCCCAACCAAGTGATGTTGCTCATCGTAAGATTCGGGCCATCATAGTTGTTTTGCACGAACGCACCTGCGGCGATTTCTTTCGTTCTGAGGTTGTACATGACTACATAGCTTTCCGCGATGCAATCGTGCGGTTTGCAGCCCCAGTAGACGCTATAAGCTTGTTCGTCCACTGTTTCAAGAGTGGATGGGGCCGTCGTGCCAAACGAATCTACCCAGCTTGCAGTAGCGGAGATCGGTTTCATGATTCGCGCGAATTCAGCGGCCAGTGCGGGGTCGGTTTTCACCGCCTCGTACATGTGCTGGCCGACTGGTTCGGCCTTGGCGGGCTGGAGAGCAATGGCAAAAGGTAATGCGATGATTGCGGCAGTTACTGCTTTGAACATATAGATCTCCCGTATCGAAGTAAGTGAATTAGAACATACGGCTTTTTCGATGACGGGGAAGAGGGTTTCAAGGCCTGGGCTATCGGCACTACAGCTTGCCAATCGCTACGAGTCGTTCCGCGGGCCTTCGGTCTTCTTCAGCCTTATTGGCGTGTCGTCTTTTGGCCTGAGGACGGACGAGTCGGCGCCTGTGGGGTTCGGGTTTCCGTCGAACAGGGTGGCTTTTTGCCCTTGAGCCTCAGCGGCTGTTCGATCCTTATCATTCTCTTGGGGTTGCTGATCTTTGCCGGGGTCCTTCAGGCCCAGTTCAGCTCGTGGATCCTTTTCGTGCCCGCTTTCCGAAGGTTTCTTGCCCTGATCGCCTAGGTTAGAGTCAGTGTGTGGTTTCGTCATGATGATCTCCTGTTCAGACGATCAACGATCAGCAAGCGATGAGCCTGAGGGGAAGGGCGCCCATTTTTTCTCTTCGAGCGCAAGCATAGCCCAACGCAAATAGAGGGCGTTCTCACACACTATTACCTGTACTCGTTGGAAAATTACAAGATCCGTGTTCCAACCCATGCTACGATCCTTGCATTTTGTCCGGCACGATTCCAATCGCCGACCGGTCGCCCAGCGCTTCCACCATTCACATATGCTCCAGATCTTCTCCGACCCACTCTCCATCGCGGAATACGTCAGCGCCACCCTGCTCGAAAAAATTCGAGCCAAACCCGATGTGGTGCTGGGTCTGGCCACCGGCGGAACGATGGAGCCGATTTATGCGCGGTTTGTCGACGAGGCGCGTCAATCAAATCTGGATGTGTCTCGGCTGACCTCGTTCAATCTGGACGAGTACATTGGTCTAAGCCCGGATCACCCCAAGAGCTACTCGGCCTATATGCGGGATCATCTGTTCCAGCATCTTGAGTTTGATGCCTCACGCCTGCATCTGCCCGACGGGATGGCGCAGGATCTGATTGCCCATTGCGAGGCGTATTCCGCCCGATTGCGGGAATGCGGGGGGATTGACCTTCAGCTATTGGGTGTGGGCGGGAACGGGCATATCGGTTTCAACGAACCTGGGACGGCGTTTGATTGCCCGTGTCACGTTGTAGCGCTGGCTGAGCAGACCCGAATCGATAACAGCCGGTTCTTCGCCAAGGGCGCGATCGTACCGGCGTCGGCGATCACCATGGGTCTGGCTGAAATCATGGAGGCACGCGAGATTCTATTGGTGGCTACGGGTGAATCCAAAGCGCAAATCGTGGCGGATTGGTATCAGGGGGGCGTGACCGAGCTGATCCCGTTCACTGTTCTGAAAAGACATCCGCGAGCCACGATTATTCTTGACAAGGCCGCCGCAAGCTTGCTGCCTGTTGATGCGTATAAGCAGTGTGCGCGAGAAGCCGAAGTTCGGGAAAACTAGTGGTCTTGCGGGCTGAGGTCGTTGGCCCTCAAGCGGCATATTCTTTTATTTCTTTATGGCCCCGCGTGTTTGTGCAGCAAGCAGCGATTTTTCGATCTGGTGAAAACCGCGCTTGCGGGCATGCTGAACAGGCGTGATGCCGTCGCGATCTGCTAATTGGGGGTTTGCGCCCGCTTGAAGCAGCAACTCTACAATTTGCTGGTGCCGTTCACCACCGTCGCCTAGCAGGATAGCTTCGAGCAGTGCTGTCCAACCGAGGTTGTTGACGTGATCGACGGCAACACCTGCTTCAATAAGAGTTTCTACTGTGTCTACATGTCCGCGTTCGGCTGCTGGAATCAGCGCGGTTCCGCCGTAGCGATTCGTGCTTTTTAGATCAGCGCCATGCGCCAGAGTCATTTTCAGGATATCCAGATGACCTCTGGCGCCTGAGTAAAGATAGGCGCTATCCTGGATATGGTCCTTCGCATTCACATCGGCGCCTGCCTCAATGAGGGCTTTCGCGGCGCCAATCGAGTTTGCCCGGGCGGCAACCAGTAGCGCGGTTGATCCTGATGGATCGCGCGCGTCAAGCTCGCTGCCTGACGCCAAAAGTTGTGTTAAGCCTTGGGTGTCATTTTGCCGAGCGGCGTCATGTAAGGGATATGGACTCATGGCCTGTTCTGAAGAGAAAGCAGAGCTGCCTATAAGCGTGAGGGCTATACCCAAGGTTGCGATCAACGGTTTAATCATACGAGAACGGTTGAGAAGGTCGGACTGCATCATTATACGGTCCCCGAGCGTGCTCAGGGCGCCGTCGTGAGAAGGGGGCCTTAAGCGTAGTATCGAAACCTCTTAAAGCAGACCCAACCCCAACGCATCTATGCGCAGATAGACAAAACTGATGCACGACGGGACCGGCCCCGACGGCATGCTCTCGAAACGTCCTCGGGCACGCCGTTTGCTGTCAGAAATAGCGTGGGGCCGTAAATT
This sequence comes from Pusillimonas sp., assembly GCA_044464765.1. Classification (GTDB taxonomy): domain Bacteria; phylum Pseudomonadota; class Gammaproteobacteria; order Burkholderiales; family Burkholderiaceae_B; genus JBIQKZ01. The sequence continues at coordinate 107,476 of JBIQKZ010000006.1, read as the reverse complement.
TCTGACGGCTCGTACTCAAGGAGATAAGAATGAAGAAGAGCGCATGGTTTTCTTTACTGTTAGCCCTAGCAGCAGGTTTGGCCGGTTGCAATACGATGGAAGGTGCCGGGGAAGATATTGAGCGAGGCGGCGAGAAAATCCAAGAACAGGCCAGATAGGTTGTCGGCGCTGCCTGCCACCCATTTAGCGGTCGGCAAGCAGCAGTCCTTCATTTTCAAAGCTGAACGCGCGATGACGTCCGGGTAACGTGGTCAGGCGAGTTATACAGACAGATGCCGACGGACATCATCGCCGTCGATGGCGGTGCGGTCGCCGGCTGCAACCACCGCGCCGCGTGACAGGACCACAAATGAATCGGCCAGTTCTCGCGCAAAGTCAAAGTACTGCTCGCAGAGCAAAATGCCGATGTCGCCGCGCGCTCGTAGTAGACGTATGACATTGCCGATGTCCTTAATGATGGACGGCTGTATGCCTTCGGTCGGCTCGTCGAGGATAATCAGTGCCGGTTCCGCCACGAGCGCGCGAGCGATCGCGAGTTGTTGCTGCTGGCCGCCTGACAGATCGCCGCCGCGGCGAGCCAGCATCGAGTTCAAGACGGGGAACAGTTCGAATATTTCATCTTGAATACGCCGCGCAGCCGATGCCGGTTTGGTCGCCATGCCCATCAGTAGGTTTTCTTTGACCGTCAGCCGGGCAAAGATATCGCGGCCCTGCGGAACATAGGCAATGCCGAGGGCGGCGCGTTGGTGCGGGGACAGCCGGGTGATGTCCTTGCCATCGAAGTGTATGCTGCCGGATGCCACGGGGAGCACTCCCATCAGGCACTTCAATAAGGTCGTTTTTCCCACGCCATTGCGCCCCAGCAGAGCCAAACATTCCCCTCGATTGACGGCAAGCGAAACGCTGCGGAGCGTGTGACTTCCGCCGTAATATTGATCAATTGTTTCCACATTCAGCATGTTAGCGTCCCAAGTAAACTTCGATGACACGTTGATCGGCTTGCACCTGCGCCATCGTGCCCTCGGTCAGCACCGATCCCTCGTGCAACACCGTCACTTTCCCCTGTCCCGCAATGCTTGCTACGAAATCCATGTCGTGCTCTACCACTACCAGAGTGTGATGGCCCTTCAGGTCGCACAGTAGCTCACCCGTGCGCTCGGTTTCTGCATCCGTCATTCCCGCTACAGGCTCATCCAGCAGAAGAAGCCGAGGCTCCTGCATTAGCAACATGCCGATTTCCAGCCATTGTTTCTGACCGTGTGAAAGCAGACCAGCAGGGCGCCAGGCATCGGGGGTGAGTCGAATTAAAGCCAGGGTGCGTTCTATGGCGTCGGCCTGCTCGCCGGTAAGTCGGGAAAGTAACGTGGGCCGCACACGCTTGTCGGTTTTCATTGCGAGCTCAAGATTCTCGACCACGCTGTGGTTCTCGAAAACGGTAGGGCGTTGAAACTTCCGGCCAATGCCGGCGTGTGCAATCTCAGCTTCTGAAAGCTTGGTCAGGTCGATGTTCTGGCCGAAGTATGCAGTGCCGGCGCTGGGGGCTGTCTTGCCCGTGATGACGTCCATCATGGTGGTTTTTCCAGCGCCGTTTGGCCCAATGATGCAGCGCAACTCGCCCACACTGATATCCAGATTCAAATCGTGCAGTGCTCTGAAGCCGTCGAAACAGACTGTAATGTCCTCGAGATACAGAATGACGCCGTGGCGGGTGTCGACATCGCGGGACGCGACATGCGCATAGGATGCATCGCCACTTGGCTCAAGATCCATTGCCGCCTTCAGGTGCTGCAGTTGTCTTGCGTGTTCCCGCTTCATATCGTTCTCCCGCGGGCGTAGCGGGTCGCCAACCGGCGTGCCAAACCAACTATGCCCTGAGGAAGAAATAGCGTCGTCAGCACGAATATCAAACCCAGGGCATACAGCCAGAGTTCGGGTAGGGCACTGGTGAACCAAGTCTTCAGGCCGTTGATGGTACCGGCGCCTATGATGGGTCCGATCAGCGTGCCGCGCCCACCAGTGGCCACCCATATCACCATTTCGATCGAGTTTTCTGGGGACATTTCGCTTGGATTGATTATGCCGACCTGCGGTACGTACAAGGCGCCAGCTATACCGCACATTGTGGCAGATACACACCATACAAACAGCTTGTAACCCAACGGGTCATACCCGATGAATCTAAGGCGACCCTCCGAATCGCGGGCCGCGGTCAATACACGTCCCGCTTTGGATTGCGTAATGGCCCGCGCCAGGATCAGCGCCCCGGCGAGCGTGGCAAGCGTCGCCCAGTACAGTGCCGCCCGGGTATCGGGTGCTGTGATGTCGTACCCCAGAATCCGTTGAAAGCCAGTGAACCCGTTGTTGCCACCAAATCCGGTTTCGTTGCGAAAGAAAAGCAACATGGCGGCGAAAGTCATTGCTTGCGTGATGATGGAGAAGTACACGCCTTTAATGCGGGAGCGGAACGCAAAGTAGCCGAACAGGAACGCCAGTACTCCAGGCACCAGCACCACCAGCAACATTGCATATGCAAAATGATCGGTGAATGACCAGAACCAGGGGTAGGCTTTCCAGTCGAGGAAGACCATGAAGTCGGGTAGCCTGTCCGGACTGGTTCCTTCCGTGGTGAGGGACCGCATCAGATACATGCCATGCGCGTAACCGCCCAGGGAGAAGAACAGGCCTTGCCCAAGAGACAGAATGCCGGCGTAACCCCAAACCAGGTCTAGCGCCAGCGCGGCCAGGGCGTAACACATGAATTTCCCCATGAGCGCCACCGCGTAGGACGAAACATGCAGTGGATGATCAGGCGGCACGATGAGATTGAGCAACGGTAGCAAGGCCAGGATGGCGACGGCCGCCATCAGGCTCGTCCATGCGGTGGGTGAGAACAGTCGGTTGCGTGCATGAAACTGACTCACCAGAGCGTGTGTAGTTACGCCAGTCATTCCGTGCTCCTGCCGCGCGGGGCGAATAGGCCTTGAGGACGCTTTTGAACGAATAAAACGATAAGCACCAAAATTGAGATCTTTGCCAAGACAGCACCAGCCCAGGGTTCAAGAAACTTGTTGAGGCTGCCCAGGCCCAGCGCCGCAATCACGGTGCCTGCCAGTTGCCCGACACCGCCCAGTACGACGACCATGAAGGAATCCACCAGGTAGGCACGGCCTAGATCGGGTCCCACGTTTCCAAGTTGAGAGAGCGCCACACCACCCAAACCGGCAATGCCCGAGCCAAGACCGAAGGCCAGCATGTCAACACGGCCTGTCGGTACGCCGACACAATCGGCCATGTTACGGTTCTGAATGATCGCGCGAACGAATAGACCTAATCTCGTGTGATTCAGCAAAAGCCAGACGAAGAAGATGACGATCAGCGAAAAGAAAATAATGGCCAGGCGGTTGTAGCTAAGCACCAGTCCTCCCAGCACCGTTACGCCCCCGCTCATCCACGAAGGGTTGGCGACTTCGACGTTCTGCGCTCCGAACACGGTTCTTACGGCTTGCATCAATATCAGGCTAATTCCCCACGTAGCCAGGAGAGTTTCAAGGGGACGACCATATAGCCACCGGATGACGGTACGTTCCAGCGCCATACCGACGCATGCCGTTATCAGAAAGGCAACCGGTAGCGCTGCGATTACGTACCAGTCGATCCACGTTGGTATGTAGTGCCTGAACAGAAGTTGCGTTAAATACGTGGCATACGCGCCTATCATCAGCAACTCGCCATGTGCCATATTGATGACGCCCATCAGGCCAAACGTGATGGCCAGGCCCAGTGCGGCCAGGATAAGTACGCTGCCCAGGCTGATGCCATAGAATAAGTTCCCCGCCCATTCGGTTAACGATAGATGCCTGTCGAGTTGTCTTAACGCGGCGGTGGCAGCGTCTCGTACACTCGGATCAGGCTCAACGTAGGTCTCATCAGAGCGCTGAGTCAGGAGGTCGGTCAGGACCGTCCGAAAGGCGCCATTGCCTGCGCCGCCCAGAAGCTCGACGGCGCGAGCGCGTATCGAGGCATCGTCGCTTTTTATATCTAGCATGGCCAAAGCCAGGTCGAGCTCATGGCGGACACCAGGATCTTTCTCTGCCGTCCTCGCGTCTGCAAGTAAGGCGGAGATCGATACGTCTGCGTTGTGCTGCATACGTTTGGCTGCGGCGAGACGGGTTTCAGGGCTGTCAGAGAACAGGTCCGTAGCCGCCAAGGCGTTATTGATGGCGCGCCGCAAGCGATTGGTAATAACGATAGTGTCTACGCCTTCAGGCACCGTCGTCTTTTTTCGGCTCAGTGGGTCCCATGCCTGGGCATCGTTGAGCAATATCAGAGTCTTTCCCGCCGGGGACACGACAAGCTGATCGCTTCCCAGCGCTTTCAGGACCCGCGCTGCGGCGGGGTCCTTGAGCTGGCCAAGTTTAGAGATGACCTGCAGCTTGGCATTTGTATCGCCATCCGACAGTTGAGCCAGAAGAGCTGCGGTAAGTGCCACCGGTCCTTGAGCTAATACGATATGTATAGGCACAAGGAACAGCGCGAGCAAAACGAGGGGACGCCAAATATGCCGTACAGCTGCGTGGTTCATAAAGGACTCCTTCGACGTCAGAGGCCCTGTTTGCTATCGTTGCCGGCGATATAGGGACTCCAGGGCTGGGCTCGAATGGGGCCATCTGTTTTCCACACCACGTTGAACTGGCCGTCGGCCCGGATCTCTCCGATGTAGACGGGCTTGTGCAGATGATGATTGGTCGCGTCCATCTGCACCGTGAACCCATTGGGCGCCGTGAAGGTTTGGCCGCCCATTGCCTCGATGACTTTGTCGACGTCAGTAGACTGCGCCTTCTCCACCGCCTGTTTCCACATGTTGATGCCAATATACGTGGCTTCCATGGGATCGTTGGTGACCACGGTCGAGGCATTGGGAAGGCCGTTCGTCGCAGCGTATGCCTTCCATTTTTCGATGAATGAGGTATTAACCGGGTTCTTGATGGATTGGAAATAATTCCAGGCGGCTAAGTGCCCAACCAGCGGATTGGCGTCTACGCCTCGCAGCTCTTCCTCGCCAACAGAGAACGCAATGACGGGTACGTCGGTTGCCTTCAGCCCGGCATTGCCCAGTTCTTTGTAGAAAGGAACATTTGAATCGCCATTAATGGTTGAGATAACTGCGGTTTTCCCGCCCGTGGAAAACTTCTTAATGTTGGCGACTATGGTCTGATAGTCGGAGTGTCCGAAGGGCGTGTAGACCTCATCAATATCGCTGTCCTGGACTCCCTTGGAATGCAGGAAAGCGCGTAATATTTTATTCGTGGTGCGAGGGTAAACGTAGTCGGTACCCAGCAGCACGAAACGCTTGGCGCCGCCGCCATCCTCGCTCATTAAATACTCGACGGCCGGAATCGCCTGTTGGTTTGGCGCCGCCCCAGTGTAGAAAACGTTGCGTTCCAGTTCCTCACCTTCGTACTGCACGGGATAGAACAGCAGGCCATTCAATTCCTTGACGACGGGCAATACTGACTTTCGCGACACGGAGGTCCACGCGCCGAAGATCACGGAAACCTTGTCTTGGGCGAGCAGCTGCCGAGCTTTCTCGGCGAATAAGGGCCAGTTCGACGCCGGATCAACCACGACCGGTTCCAGTTGCTTGCCTATCACCCCGCCATTGGCGTTGATCTCCTGGATGGTCATCAAGGCGACGTCCTTTAGCGACGTTTCGGAAATCGCCATGGTGCCCGATAAGGAATGCAGGATACCCACTTTGATGGTGTCGGCCGCTTGCACCTGGGGTATCCAACCAATCATTGCCAGGGCACTAAGTGTCGTCAGTTGCTTTAGAATCAGTCTGCGTTTCATGTATTGCTCCATAGAAGAAAAAGTTTTCCAGTCGGACCACATACAGAGTTACGCAAAACTCGTGCCAGATATTCTTCAAGTCAGAGGGGAAGGCCTGTACCCAGTTGCGTGCAAGCGAGAAGAGGGTAGGCGAAGTTGACTGATGCGCTGCGATGGTGCACCGCAGATGGCTATCGAGTTTTGAAACGCGCCAGAGTGGTGCGGCAAGCGCACCCGAGAGTAGGGGAGAAGTACAATGCCGCAACTAAACAGCAGAGGTGGCTATGTACAAGATTGGATTAGCGGCAATTACCGTACTGATTGCTGGATGCACTGTGTCGGGGCCCGATCCGGTTCTCGCGATTGGTATGCCCAACCCTGCCACCGTCTACTGTCTGGAGCGCCTGGGCACCCTCGATATTCAAGAGCGTCCCGAAGGTAACATAACGATGTGCGTCCTGCCCGATGGGAGCCGAGTGGAAGAGTGGGAGTTTTACCGGCGGAATCATCCAGGGGAGTAGGGCTATCGAAGGGATACGGCAATGAGCCGGTGCAGGCGTACATTGCCGCAATGCCGGGGTCGAAAAGCGCAGTGGGTAAACGCCTCGAAGTCGCCGGGTGTCCGTTACCTGCATATATTCGAGGATGAATTCGACGAAGCGCAACAAAAAGGCCAACTTCGTAGAATTGGCCTAAGTGCTTGATTCAATGGTGCCCCCCCCGTGAGTCGAACACGGCACCAACGGATTATGAGTCCGCTGCTCTAACCAAGCATGAGCTAGAGGGGCACGGGAATACGCAAGCCAGGAATTATCGCATACTATTTCACAGCCTGCCCTTGCAGGGGGTATGGTCTGTCCGCCCATCCTTTCGGTAAACTGCATTCAGGAAGCGATCAAGGCAAACGATAACAAAGAGAGGCGGTTATGGTCTGGCGTAGCGCGTTGGGATTGGGTTTTTCGTTGTTGGCTTCCGTCGCGGCGGCTACGCAAATTTCGCAGTTTACGCCTACAGGAAAAGTGTCCGTCGTGGAAAGCGTCAAGATCACGTTCGACGCCCCGGTGATCACATTCGGAGACGGCCAGGCAGCGGCGCCGATTGATCTCGTTTGCGATGGAAGCATACCCTCGGGTCAGGGACGCTGGTTAAGCGCAAACCGATGGACCTATGTTTTTGATCAAACGTTGGGGCCGGGCATGCGCTGCACGGCGACCGTCAAGCCCGATTTTCGAACCTTGAAGAACGAGGCTTTACGCGGCAAGCAGTCGTTCGCCTTTTCCACGGGCGGCCCCCAGGTGGTGGACAGCCGGCCGTTTGGTTCCTCGGCGGATGAAGACCAGGTGTTCGTGTTGCGTTTCAATGGCCCGGTAAAGCCCGACACGCTGTTGGCGCATACGCATTGTGCGGTCGAAGGCCTGGGCGAAGCGGTGCCGGTGCGCTTGATTCAGAACGCGGATGAACGCGAGGTGATTCTCGACGCCGGCTATGTGCCCGACGATCAGCGCACCGAGGCAACGCAGTTGGTGCAGTGCAAGCGCCTGCTGCCGGCCGAGGCCCAGCTCCAGCTTGTGGTCGGCCCTGGGGTTTCGACTGTCTCGGGTATGGCATCCACCCGGGCTCAATCTTTTGCGTACACAGTGCGTGCGCCATTCCTGGCCAGTTTCAGTTGCTTGCGCGAAAACGCCAATGCTCCTTGCACGCCGGTCAGGCCGATTACGCTGTCGTTCAATGCGCCGATCTCGAAGCAGGTTGCCGAAGCGATTCGCCTGAAGACACCGGATGGCGAAGTAAAACCGCTTATGCGAGCAGGTGAAGGCTACGAGAACAGTGTCGACCGTGTCGTGTTCGACGCGCCCTTTGCGCCGGAGGCCGATTTAACGCTGACGTTGCCGGACAACCTGAAGGACGATGCGGGTCGTGCGCTGGCCAATGCGGATCAGTTTCCGCTGGTGATACACACGGCGAACTATCCGCCTTTGGTGAAGTTCTCAGCCGCTCCGTTTGGCATTGTCGAGCGCTTTGGCTATACGCCGGACGGTGCAAGCGAAGACGATTATCCGCCCAGCGTGCCGCTGACGATACGCAATGTGGATACGCCCCTGAAGGCCGGCGATCTGACCGTGGGCGCAGGAACCGTTCACGATTATGTGCCGAAGGATGATGTCGATGTCTTGCTATGGTATGCCAGCCTGGCGCGCCTGGAAAACTGGCAATGGACGCCAACTCAGTTGAAGAATATTCTGGCCGGCCGGGCGCCCGGTCAGTCCGACGAGAAAGACATTGATGTGCGCGGCATATCGGTACTGAAGGGCAAGAGCGATGTGCGACGCCTTGAGCTGCCCGTGCTCACAGAGGGCGATTCCACCCCGCTGGAGGTAATCGGCATCCCGCTGGCTCAACCCGGCTTCCATGTGCTGGAGGTCGAGTCAAGACGCTTGGGAGCGTCTTTGCTGGAATCGAAAAAACCCATGTATGTGCGCAGTTCGGTGCTGGTCACGAATCTGTCCGTGTCATTTAAACAGGGCCGCGATGACGCGTTGGCCTGGGTGACGACGCTGGATACGGGTGAAGTGGTGCCTGACGCTGCGGTGAATGTCCTGGATTGCCGCGGCACGCTTTTAGCAAGCGGCCGGACAGATGAAAATGGCTTGTGGCATTGGGATGCCGGCCTGGGCGACGAAGAGTATTGTGAAGACACGGGGCTTAGCGGCTTTTATGTGTCGGCACGCATTCCGGCAGGGCATCCGATGGCGCGCGGCAAGGCTGATTTCTCTTTCGCGCTTTCGGGTTGGGATCAGGGCATAGAATCCTGGCGTTTCAATGTGCCCACCGATAACCGGCCCGAGCCGACACTCATTACCCACACCGTGTTCGACCGCAGTCTGTATCGTGCAGGGGAAACAGTTCACATGAAGCATTTCGCACGTACGCAGACGCGTAATGGCCTGGCGATTCCCGACAAGGATGCATTGCCGCGCAAGATGCTGATTGACCATCAGGGCTCTGATCAACGCTACACGCACGACGTGGTCTGGAAGCCGACAGCCTCAGGCGGCCTGTATGCCGAAAGCACGTTCGAACTGCCGAAAACTGCGCGGTTGGGTGTCTATGCCATTTCCCTGGTGAAGAGTGAAGACGACTACGCGATGGCGGAAGCCGGGTTTCGAGTGGAAGAGTTCAAATTGCCCGTGCTGGCCGGAACGCTCAAGATCAGCGAAGGCGGTGTGCAGGATCAGGAATCCAAGGGTAATGCACTCGGCCGTTCGCAGGGTGTATTGATTGCACCGGCGCAATTGCATGCTGATGTGCAAATCAACTATGTATCGGGTGGGCCCGCAGGCAAGTTGCCCGTCACGCTATCCGGCGTCTTGCGGGACACGACACCGTCCTTTGCGGATTACGACGATTTTTCATTCAGATCGCCTCAACCGGTTGATTCAAGCGATGGCCCTCAAGGCGATCGGTCGGAAAATAGGCTGCCTGACGATGGTCAGGTGTTGTTCCTGAACAAGCAGGCCATGGTCCTCGATGCGAACGGCGGCGGTCGATTGCAGATCGCCTCGACGCCGTCGATTACTCGGCCGGGTGAAATGTTGTTCGAAGCGGGGTTTGCCGACCCCAACGGGGAAATCCAGACGCTTAGCCAGTTGGTCACGGTGTTGCCTGCGGCTCGTGTGGCAGGCATACAGGGCGATGATTGGGTCGTGGCGGGCAAGGGCGGTACAGTCACGGCGCTTGCCTTGTCGCCGGACGGTCGCCCGCAAGCCGGGGTTGAGATCAGTATCAAGGCAATAGGCCGTACGGTCTATTCCACCCGCAAGCGCCTGGTCGGGGGGTTTTACAGCTACGACAACCAGACCAGCACCCGTGATCTCGGTACGGTGTGTCAAGGTATTTCGGACGAACAGGGAAAACTGCAGTGTTCCTTCGATTTCCAGGAGTCGGGTTCGGTCGAGATGGTGGCGGCGCTAATGGATGAACAAGGGCGCGTTGCGCAAGCGGCGTACACCTTGTGGGTGGTGGGGTCCGACGACCTGTGGTTTGGCGGAGGAAACGACGATCGCATCGACATTATTGCGGACAAGGCCGTGTATCAGCCCGGCGATACAGCCAAGATCCAGGTGCGCATGCCGTTTCGTGAAGCCACGGCTTTGGTTGCGGTCGAGCGCGAAGGCGTGCTCCAGACCCGTGTGGTGCAGCTTAGCGGCGCCGATCCCAGCGTTCAACTGCCTATTCAGCCAGAATGGGGGCCGAATGTGTATGTGTCGGTGCTGGTGCTGCGCGGGCGGGTGCGGCAGGTCAGGTGGCAGTCGTTCTTCGAATGGGGCTGGAAGCAGCCCGGCGCCTGGCTGGCTGCCTATCAGGACAGCGACGGCGGGTATGAGGCGCCTACGGCCATGGTGGATTTATCCAAGCCGGCCTTCCGCTTCGGTCTGACGCGGATTCGGGTGACCGACGCCCAGGACCAGTTGCACGTCACGGTGCAGCCTGACCAAGCCAGTTATCAGGTGCGGGGTAAAGCCCAAGTCGCTGTTCAGGTCACCACCCCCGATGGCAAGCCGGCCTCGGGCGGGCAGATCGCATTTGTGGCCGTGGACCAGGCGTTGCTGGAATTGGCGCCCAACCCCAGTTGGGATCTGTTTGCCGCCATGCATCCGCAACGCAGCTACGGTGTACGGACAGCTACTGCACAGATGGAAGTGATAGGGCGGCGGCATTATGGCCGCAAGGCCCTGCCGGCGGGAGGCGGGGGCGGCAAAAGCCCGACGCGGGAATTGCTGGATACCTTGTTGGTCTGGATGCCTGCGATTCAACTGGACGAGCAAGGCAGGGCCCGCGTCGACGTGCCATTAAATGACTCCATTACGCGCTTTGAGTTGGTGGCGATTGCTTCCCATGGCGCAAATCGCTTTGGCACCGGGCGCACCAGCATCGCGGTTACCCAAGACCTGCAACTGATTTCAGGCCTTCCGGCCCTGGTGCGCGAGGGTGATCGCTATCAAGCAGCGGTCACTGTGCGCAACAGCACCACCCGCGTCATGCAGGTTGCGGTCGACCTGGCGGCAGAAGGGCAGGGCAAGAGGCTGCCGGAGCAGGCCTTGGAACCCAGAACGGCTCAGATCGATGCGGGCCAGGCAGCAACCTTGAATTGGGAGGTGCTGGCGCCGGCTTTGCCCGGGGCGGATGCATCGGCGACGATTGCCTGGCGTCTTCAGGCACGGGAGGTCGGCGCGCCCGACCCAGGATCGACTGGTGGCGAGGCCAACACCGCCAAGGCTTCGGACACCACGTTGGCAGCCGATAATCTTCGAGTGTCCCAGGCGCTTGTTCCGGCGGTTCCCGTCAACGTGACCCAGGCCACGATCGAGCGCATCGGACAAAACGCCGCAGTGCAGATATCCGTGGCGCCGCCGCCCACGTCGCTGCGCGATCGCGCGGGAGCGCCGCGTGGCGGCATACAGGCCACGCTGCAGTCATCGCTGGCCGCCGGCCTGCCGGGCGTTGTTCAATGGTTCGAGAATTATCCTTACACGTGTCTGGAGCAGCAGGCTTCGCAGGCGATTGGCTTGAGCGACCCGCAGAAGTGGCAAGCACTGATGCGGCAATTGCCCGATTACCTGGATGGCGATGGCTTGGCCAGATACTTTCCTGGTTCCATGCCGGGGGACGAGGTTCTGACGGCTTATCTGTTGTCGGCCAGCCGCCATGCGCAAGCGCTGGGGCTTTCCGGCTTCTCGATTCCCGACGCCACACGCGAACGGATGATGCAAGGGCTGCTGGCCTTTGTCCAGGGGCGTATCGTGCGTCAGCGTTGGTCGCCTGGCAGCGACCTGGACAGCCGTAAATTGATGGCGCTGGAAGCCTTGTCCGGGGAAGGGAAAATACAGCCGCGTTTGCTTGGAAGCATTGTCATTGCGCCGGACCGATGGCCCACTGCCACGGTGGTCGACTGGCTGGCTGTATTGCATCGGGTCGGCGGAATCGCTAATCGCGATGTAAAGATCAGCCAAGCCAATACCATCCTTCGTGCCCGCCTGCTGGATCGTGGAGTCACGATGGTTCCGGCCGGTGATGCGCTGAACGACGCCTGGTGGCTGATGGCAGGGCCCGAGGCCACCCTCGCGCGCCTGATGCTGACGGTGGCGGGGCAGGCGCAGTGGCGGGCTGATATGCCGCGTTTGGCGCAAGGCTTGCTAAGCCTGCAACGCAAGGGCGCCTGGTCCACGACCACGTCGAATCTGATGGGAACATTGGCGTTGCGTCAGTTTGCGCAAAGGTATGAACGAGATCCTATCCAGGGCCAGACGCGGCTCGTCATCGGCCATCACGAGGCGGACCAAACCTTCGACTGGCCGGTCGAGGCGAGTGCGGCAAAGCAGGCGCCTGTCTCTCATCAGGTGCTGTTGCCGTGGGCGAGCAGCCAGAGCGAAGACTTGATGATCGAGCACTCGGGCTCCGGCAACGGCTGGGCGTTCATCAATGCGTTGGCCGCCGTGCCGGTCGAGAAGGCCGTCAGTGCCGGCTATGCGTTAACGCGTGAAGTCATACCCGTAACGCAGGCGAATCCCCCGGAATGGTCGCGAGGCGACGTGTATCGCGTCAAGCTGACCATTACATCGCGTGCTCCCACGATCTGGGCGGTAATCAGCGATCCCATACCCGCTGGAGCGACTATTCTGGGAAGCGGTCTCGGGCGCGATTCGGCGATTGCCGCGTCAGCCAACGCATCGATTGATGCGGCCTGGAGCGCGGCGCCAAGCTTTGTCGAGCGGGCGTTTGCCGGATATCGAGCGTATTTCGATTATTTGCCGACTGGCCGGACGCAACTCGAGTACGTCGTGCGACTGAACACCGTTGGAGATTTCAATCTGCCGCCTACGCGGGCCGAGGCGCTGTACCAACCCGAGATTTACGGTATGTTGCCGGGCACCCAGCTTTCGGTCCAAGCGCAGCCATGATGATCCGGTGGGTGTTGGCCTGGGTTTGCTGGGCCGCTCTGGGTGCACAGGCGTTTGCCGCATCGGTCTTGCCCGATTATTCCCAGGTGCGACAAGCCTATCGCGCGTCCGATATCCTGGTGCTTGATCGTCATGGGGAACTGGTGCAGCGCTTGCGCCAGGATTATGCCGGTCGGCGGGGTGATTGGGTCGAGCTGGCACAGGTTTCTCCCGCCCTTCAGAACGCCGTCTTATGGTCCGAAGATCGCCGGTTCTATAGCCATCACGGTGTCGACTGGCGCGGCGTCGCGGCGGCAGCCTGGCAGACGCTATGGGCTGGCAACCGGCGCGGGGCTTCCACGGTAACCATGCAACTGGTGGATCTGGTCGATGCGGATCGTTCTGGGCGGACGGCTCGCCGAAGTCTGCTTGATAAAGTGGATCAAGCTATTCGCGCCCAAGAGCTGGAACGCATCTGGAGCAAGCCACAGCTCCTTGAAGCCTATTTGAACCTGGCTCCCTTCCGCGGAGAGTTGACCGGTGTCGATGCCGTTTCCCGCGTATTGTTCCAGAAACATCCCAGCGGTCTGGATGCCCGCGAGTCGGCGCTGGCGGCGGTGATGCTGCGAGCGCCTAATGTGTCGGCGGCCTTGTTGGAAAAGCGTGCGTGCGCGTTGTTGGTGCAAATGCGGCTGGAACGAGAGTGCGAGGGCTTGGAAAGCTTCATTTATCAACGCTTGCGCAATAGCGCGGCGCGTCGTGCCGACAGTGACGGCCTGGCGCCGCATTTTGCGCGCTGGGTGGCCTCCCGGACCAAGTCGCAGGCCGGAGCGCGCATGCAAACGACCATTGATGCGTCGTTGCAGCGGTTTCTGGTACGCACCGTGCACGATCAATTAAGCGCCTTGCGCCATGCCAATGTACGGGATGCCGCCGTGGTGGTGCTTGATAACCGATCCGGCCAGGTGCTCGCTTACGTGGGTTCTTCGGGCGCTTTGTCGAGCGCCGCTTGGGTGGATCATGCGCAGTCGCTGAGGCAGGCGGGGTCGACGCTGAAACCCTTTTTGTATGAGCAGGCCATTGAGCAGCAACGATTGACGGCCGCTTCGTTGGTGCATGACAGCCCGTTGAATCTGCCAACCGGAAACGGTCTGTATATTCCACAGAATTACGATCTTGGCTTTGCCGGCTGGGTCAGCGTACGCACGGCGTTGGCGTCATCGTTGAACATCCCTGCCGTCCGGGCGCTGACCATGGTGGGGCCGGACGCCTTCCAGCAGCGGCTGGTGCGGTTGGGCTTGCCGCTGGACAGGGGGGGCGGTTTCTACGGATTCAGTTTGGCGCTGGGCAGCGCCGATGTGTCGCTGTTGACATTAACCAATGCCTATCGCGCGCTTGCGAATTTAGGCGCTTACACGCCTGTCCAGCCGGACGCAGGTGCGGTCAAGGGGCCGGTCGCTGACCAGGCTATGGCGGCGGATGCCGCGTGGATTGTTGGCGACATGCTGTCGGATCGTCATTCGCGTTCGCGCACCTTCGGCCTGGATAGCCCGCTGACGACGTCGTTCTGGACCGCTGTAAAAACGGGCACCAGCAAAGACATGCGCGACAACTGGTGTCTGGGCTGGTCCGAGCATTACACGGTGGGCGTATGGGTAGGCAATAGCGCCGGCGACAGTATGCGCGATGTCTCCGGTGTTACCGCGGCGGGTCCGATCTGGCATGCGACGATGCTTTATTTGCACCGTAGTCTGGCAAGCAGTCAACCGGCCGCTCCTCCCGACGTGCAGGCCAGCCAAGTCTGGTTTGAAGGCAACGTCGAGCCGCCGAGAACCGATTATTTTTTGGGCGATACCGCCATGAGTATCGTTCAGCGCGCAAGTACGCTGTTGCCCGAGCATGAAAGCAAGCCGCACATCGCGAGCCCGGTGGCCGGCGCCATCGTAGCGCTGGACCCGGACATCCCTGCAGCCAGCCAGCGCGTGTGGCTCGCTGCGACAGGCATGTCTGTCCGTCTCCCGAAGGATCTAGGGTGGCGGGTGGGGAACGAAATCGTGGGAACGGGCGCGCAACTGGCCTGGAAACCCAGGCCTGGTCGCCATGAAATTGAATTGCTGGATGCGCAGGGGCAAGTTCTGGATCGCAGCTTTATTGTGGTCAGGAGCTTTCGCTAGACAGAAGCAGAGAAGCCCCTGGCGTAATGACACCGCGGAAGTTGCAGGTGCCTTTATTCGCCTTGTGCGATGATGTGATCGTGCTGCTGGATGCCTTCGCTTCCGTGAATCATGGCCGCGCCGAATACGACCAGCCAGACGATGGTGACAAGGGCTGTGACCAGGCCGGCGGAAAATTTGGGTTTGCTGTTGTTTGAACTAGTAGCCACGAAGGCCTCCGCTGCAAATTGAAAAGATATGATCGGCGCATATGGTGACATAGATTGGCCCAAAGCGCTATTTGAAATGGCTCGGCAAGGGTTTCTTAGCGTCGCTTTCTTGTTACCGCTTAACATGATTGAACCACAATCTGACAAATACGGCGAACGGCTTGCGGGCTTCCTGTTAGAATTTTAGCGTTGAATAATGAAGAGGGGCATTACATGAGAACAGTTCGCTCATTGGGACGGGTACTTTTGCCGATTAGCTTTGTGGCTTTGGCCGCGTGCCAAAGCATGCCGGGCCAGCAAACCCAAACCGCCGATACGACGACGACCACGCCGGCCGAGACCACGATGCAGGCAACGGGGCAAGGCGCGCCCGTTGCCGTGTTCCTGGCCGATACCGTCAGCCAGACGGGCTGGACCCCGGTCCAAATCCAGTCGGGCACCTTGTATGTCAACCCTCAGCCGGTGGTTACGCGCGAGGACCTGATCGGCGTCAAGGCCGGCACCAGCAAAGAAGGCGAAGGGCTGCTTGCCTTGGCGCTAAGCGATGCGGGCGCCAAAAAGGTCAACAACATTACTGCTGGCAACCCCAATAAACGGCTTGCTCTGGTGGTCGGCCGCACGATGTTGGCTGCGCCTAGTTATAGTGGTCCGGTTACCACAGGACAACTGGTTTTTGCGGTTGGAACGGAAGACAACGCAACTGCGGCAGCCCGTGCCATCGCGGGTGTAGAAGAGCCCGCACCCAGCACTGGCTCGGCAACCGGCGGCGCCACCTCCACGCAGTAAACAGTTGAACTGCGTTGCTGCACAATAGAACGGCTCCCGGCGTAAGGCGGGAGCCGTTTTTTCGAGCAATCGGCAAATCGCGCTTCATCGCATTGCGCGACTACGTGCCAATCTATGGGCGGCCAAACGCATGAACTCCTCGATTACCAGGCAATATCAGTCGTTGCAGGCACTGTCCCGACCCCTGATATTGGCGTTCAAGTTCCTGGCCTGGATGAATGGCCTGGGTTTGTTGCTGGTGGCTTTTTGCGCTTTCGGGATTGTCGCGGCCGATATCCCGCCCTATTTGCTTCGTTTCCCGCTCGCGGCTTTTCTTGGGGGCCTGATCCTGGCCGGGCTGGGGCTGCTTTGGGCCTATCTCGAGCAGCTTAACTTGTATGCGCGGTTGGTCGGCGGCCAACGCCGCAAGACGCATTGGGTTCCCTTGTTTTGCGTCATCGTGTCGTATCTGTTCAGTATGCTGGCATGTGCGGGCGGTATCTGGTTTTTGGTGAATCTGGCCGCGCTGGTGTATCAAGGCAGCGAATCCATCCCACAGGCCTTGGACAATGCCTATGTGCTGGAACAGCCGGTAGGGGAGCACCTGAGGAACTGATGTAGGGTCAATGACGGCTTGGCCGTTGTATTTCCGCTATTTTCAATATCTGGATGGTCGGTTTTCTAAGGCATGAAATAAAATGTACGCACTGCGTATATTTTATTTTTTCATACGCGCAATGTGTACAGTGGATTAACGAGGCTAGGTATGTCGGTTTCACAACAGGTTTTTCTTCGCGATGCCATGCGTCGCTTGAATCTTACGCGCGACGTGTTTGCTGCTCGTATCGGTGTAAAGCGCCGAGCGCTCGATACCTGGCTTCTGCCCGAGGGCTCTCAGGAATCCCGCGCCATGCCGGAAGTGGTGACGCGTTTCGTTACCGAGATCGTCGAGAACGAATCCCTGCTGCAGAAGTATTCCCAAAGTTCCCAAGCGGGTCCCTTGCGTGAACGCATCGCTTGCGACGGCAAGCATCAGTTGTTGTCGGTGGATCAATTTTCCCGCGAGTCGGTTGAAGAGCTTTTCCGTATCGCGGACCAGATGCAGCCTATCGCACGTCGTCAGAAAGTGTCCCGGGTTCTGGAAGGCGCTGTTCTGGGTAATTTGTTTTTCGAAGCCAGTACCCGTACCCGCGTCAGTTTTGGGGCGGCATTTTGCCGTCTGGGCGGATCGGTATGCGACACCACGGGTTTTACCTTCTCGTCCATGGCCAAGGGCGAATCAATTTACGATACCAGCCGGGTCATGAGCGGCTACGTAGACGCCATGGTGATACGACATCCCGAACAAGGCTCCGTGGCCGAATTCGCTCGCGCCACAAATATTCCGGTGGTCAATGGCGGCGATGGCCCGGGCGAACACCCCAGCCAGGCCCTCTTGGACCTCTACACCATCCTTACTGAGTTCTCCCGCTTGGGCAAATTGCTGGATGGCGCCCACATTGCGCTGGTTGGCGACCTGAAGTACGGGCGCACCGTACATTCGCTGATCAAGCTGCTGGCCTTGTACCGTGGCCTGAAATTCACCCTGATTTCACCGAGAGGCCTGGAAATGCCTGCCTATGTGCTGGAACAGGCGGCGCGTCATGGCGGCCATGTGTTCGAGCAGACGCAATCTCTGGTGGAAGGCCTGGTGGGCGTGGATGTCATCTACGCGACGCGGGTGCAGAAAGAGCGCTTTGCCGCTGATGAACTGGAAGGCTATACGGCCGATTTCCAGGTCAGCAAGGCCGTGATCGACCAATGCTGCGGCCCCGATGTCATTGTCATGCATCCGCTACCACGCGATAGCCGTGAAGGGGCCCACGACCTGAGCGTCGATCTGAATGAAGACCATCGCCTGGCGATTTTCCGTCAGACGGATAACGGTATCCCAGTGCGGATGGCGATTTTTGCTGTATTGCTGGGAGTGGAAACACTGGTTCAGCATTCGTTGCGCGATGTCACCTGGTCGCCGCCCTCGCATATCGGGCCCGACGACAGTGTTTTCCACGGCGTGGATTAGGGGGTGATGCGGGCGTCGGCCCGCTGCCGGTTTACCCGCCTGTTTTTTTCTCGCCGCCCAGCGCATCGACCAACGCGTCGATAAGACGACCCAGTTCAGAGGTCATCAGCGTCATGTCCGAATCGAAGCGCTCGGCATCGTTCATGGCGCTGGTGCCCTGGCTTTCTTGTAAAACGTCCAGCGGCGCTACCCGTTTGATGTCCAGGCCTTCGGTCAGCACGAAAGAGACGCGGTCGGCCCATGTCAGGGCCAGCCGGGTGCATTGCTTGCCTGCCTGTACATGTTTGCGCACATCGTCGATTTCGATGCTTTGACGTACGTAGCGCACAGCGGCGCGACTTTCACTGGTGCTGCGCAGCTCAGTGTCCTGGTCGACCGAGAAGCCGCTGGGGGGTTCGTCCTGGATCAGCCAATTCGTCATGGCGGACGACGGCGATTGTTCGACATGCAGGTGCAGTACGGGAAAGGGATCGATGGCTTTGGCCAGCATGCCGAGCACTTCATCGCTTTTTGCCGCGGCCGCGGCGTCGACGACCAGCCAGTGATTCTTGGTGTCTATCCATACCCGGGTGTCGCGGTAGACGGCGAATGCCTTGGGCAACAGTTCTTCAGTAACCCGCTCTTTGATCTCCTTCATTTGCTTGCGGCCTGGCTTGTAGCCTTGCTGTTCTTCAATATCCTGCGCCTTGGCCCGCGCGACCTGATTAATGACGGTCGCCGGAAGAAGCTTCTTCTCGACGCGCAGGCTAAGCAGAAGCTGGCCGCTTAGCGCATGGACCAGGCCGCCGTTCTCGACCGGAGGCACCCAGCCAAGGCGCTGCATTTCCAGGCTGCTGCCTGGCCGGAAGGCGTGCTTTTCAAGGGCGGATTCAAGGGTGTCGACGGAGAGTGACCACGAGCGGGCAAGACGAAATACTTTAAGATTTTTAAACCACATGAGAATGCTTTGATGTCAGAAGACTGAAGATTGTAAAGCCTGATTCCGTTTCAGATTCCAGTGAGTGAAGAGTATCGCATACGGCGGAGACGGAAACTTCCGTACAAAAAAAAGCCCGGATGCGTGGGCGTCCGGGCTGTAAGAACACATCGGAGGACGCAGTATATTCGCGGGGAGCGCCAACCGATGAGATAGAGATCCCGCCGTAAGGCAGAATCCATCTATAAGCAGATTTTAAGCATTGCCTGCTGACTCCAGCCTGAACGTGTCAGGCTGGCGCAGACGCCTGTCAGGCATTGATGTCATTGTGCCGGGTTTCCTTGACGAACAGTGTACCAATGACCAGGGTGAGTGCCGCCACAATGATCGGATACCACAGGCCGTCGTAGATGTTGCCGGTTGCCGCCACCACAGCGAAGGCCACGGGGGGCAGGAATCCACCGAACCAGCCGTTTCCTATGTGATAGGGCAGGCTCATCGAAGTGTAGCGGATGCGGGTGGGGAACATCTCCACGAGCATCGCGGCAATGGGCCCGTACACCATGGTCACCAGGATCACCAGGAAGGTAAGCAAGACCACCAACATGACGTAGTTGATTTGCGAAGGGTCGGCTTTGGCCGGGTAGCCATGGCTTCGGATGGCTTCAGTCAGCGATTTCTTGAGCTCCGCCGTTTGCGCGGTGAACTCCGCCTTGGACATGTTGCCGCCTTCGAACGAGGTGAATTCATCCGTACCGATCAGGGCTTTTGCCGTTGTTCCAGGAGGGGCGGCTTCATTGGTGTAGTTGACCGCATTGCTGGCCATGAAGGCTTTGAGGATATCGCATGAACTGGTGAATGACGATGTGCCCACAGGATTGAACTGGAATGAGCAGGTTGCCGGGTCAGCCACGATAGTCACCGGCGCGGTGGCCTGGGCCTGCTCCAAAGCGGGATTTCCAAAATGCGTTAGGCCCTTGAACACCGGGAAATAAGCCAGGGCGGCGATCAGGCAGCCGGCCATGATAATGGGTTTGCGGCCGATCTTGTCTGACAGCGCACCGAACACGACAAAGAATGGCGTGCCCAGCAACAGGGCCAGGGCAATCAATATATTGGCGGTATTGGCTTCGATGGCCAGTGTCTTGGTCAGGAAGAACAGGGCATAGAATTGGCCCGTGTACCAGACGACGGCCTGGCCTGCGGTCAGGCCCAGCAATGCCAGGATGACAATTTTCAGATTCTTCCATTCGCCAAACGATTCTTTGATCGGCGCCTTGGATTGCGTGCCTTCTTCCTTCATTTTCTTGAAGGCCGGCGATTCATTCAGGCGCATGCGGATCCACACCGAGATGATCAGCAACACTGAAGAGATCAGGAAGGGAATGCGCCAGCCCCAGTCCAGGAAAGCTTCTTCACCCATGGTGCTGCGAATGCCAAGAATGAGCAGCAGCGACAGGAAGAGGCCCATGGTGGCGGTGGTCTGTATCCAGCTTGTGTAGAACCCGCGCCGGTTCTGGGGAGCATGTTCTGCAACATAGGTTGCCGCGCCGCCGTACTCGCCGCCCAAGGCCAAGCCTTGCAGCAGGCGCAGCACGATCAGAATCACGGGGGCGGCCAAGCCGATGGAGTTGTACGAAGGTAAAACCCCGACCAGAAAGGTCGACAGCCCCATGATCAGGATCGTGATCAGAAAGGTATATTTGCGTCCGACCAAATCGCCCAGGCGCCCGAACACCAGGGCGCCGAAAGGGCGTACGGCGAAGCCGGCGGCGAATGCGAGCAAGGCGAAGATAAAGCCAGCGGTGGGATTGACGCCCGAAAAGAAATGGGCCGCAATAATAGCTGCCAGCGAGCCGTACAGATAGAAGTCATACCATTCGAACACGGTGCCCAGCGACGAGGCGAAAATAACCCGGCGTTCTTCAGCCGTCATTGGCCGATTGGTTGCGGCAGGCGCGCCCGTGCTGCGCCCTGGAGGTAATGCGGTTGTTGGCAGTGAACCCATGATGTCTCCTCTTTAAAGAGATTGCCTTGATGTGGTTTGTTCTTATGCGGCAAGCCGTGTGGGCAAAGCCTCTGGCTTGCTAAAACGTAAGGTAGAAAACCTGGCTGACATCAGACTGACTGAAACTCGCATGAAAAAGACATATATGTATTTTTTTGTAAAAACGCGCTCGAAGAAGCGCGCAGGGTGGGTCGCGACTCATTGACCTTTGCCCGGTTGGTCGGCCTGGCGGCCAAACGATACACGCAGACAGGTGCTTGCCTGTTGACCGTCGCGCACGCCGGGCGGCATGAACTCGACTCGCCCGTGGTGCTGGTCGGCGATTTCCTTGACGATGGCCAGACCCAAACCACTGCCCTCGGCCGTGTTGCCCCAGACACGGAAGAAGCGGTCGAATACTTGCTCGCGATATTCGTCGGCGATGCCTTGACCGGAATCTTCGACCTCCAGAAAAATCGTGTCGTTGGTGCTGCCTGTGCGTACGGTGACCCAGCCTGCCTGCGGCGTGTAGAGCAGTGCATTTTCGATCAGGTTGTTAAGCATCTCGGCCAGCATCAGGCTATGGCCCAGCATGGGAAGGGGTTGGGGCGAAGGTTCGAAACCAAGGTCAATGCCTTTCTGGATGGCTTCGCCAACCCATTCCCGGGTTTGGCTCTCGGCCAGGGCATTGAGGTCGACGCGTTCGATTAGCGGCAAGGCTTTGTTGCCGGCGCTTTCCGCACGAGTCAGGGCAAGCAATTGATTGACCAGGCGCGTGGCGCGTTGACTGCCTTTAAGCAATTGCTCAAGGCTGGCCCGCATCTTGGCGGGATCTTGTTCGCGCGATGCCAGTTCGGCCTGCATGCGTATGCCCGCCAGTGGCGTTTTTAGTTGATGCGCGGCATTTGCGACAAATCGGCGTTGCGTTTCGGTGCTGGCCGACAACTGAGTCAGCAACTCGTTCATGGCAGCGACCAACGGCGCAATTTCTTCCGGGGCCAGATCTTCGTTGATGGGCGACAGGTCGTTAGGCCGGCGCGCGCGTATACGCTCTTGCAGCAAATTCAAAGGCTCCAGTCCCTGGGTCAGGCCTAATCCCGCGAGCAGAGCGGCCAGGGGCAGCACGATCAGTTGGGGGGTCAGCATGCCCGTCAGAATTTCCTGCTGAAGCGCTCCACGTCGTTCGTTGCTCTCGGCCACCATGGCCAGGAAAGGCTGGCCGTTGATATCGCGACCGCCCCAGCTGTAGGCAACCCGCACGCTGTGTCCATCGATGGATTCGTTATGGAATTTGATTTGTCCTTCATCGTAGGACCAGTTGTCCGGCAATGGGATATCCGCGTTGCCGCCGATCGACAGGCCGTTGGCGTCCCGGATTTGCCAATGGGTGGATTGGTCGCGGCCATCCTGGAAGATGGCCAACGCAGCGCCCGACAGTTGGATGTGCTGCTCGACATCCTGGCTGGCTACCTCATGGCTCAGTAGGCGCAGATGATCGGTCAGCGTGCGGTCGTAAGGCGTATTGGCGATGTTTTGCGCGATAAAGTAAGTGATGACAATGCCAATGGTCCAGAGCAGGAACAGAGGGCCGAACATCCACAGGATGATCTTGCCAAGCAGTGTGCGGGTGCGAAAGCCGTGCCAGCCCGATTGTTGCCCGGTCGCCGCGCCGGCACCAGACGGCTTGGCTTCTGGAAGGCGGGCAGTGGCGGGAGACGCTTTGAAAGGATCGGGCATACACGCGGCGAACCGGGTCAGGCGATCTGGCTCGTGGAGGTGTCCGGTTCAAGGCAATAGCCCAGGCCGCGTATGGTCGCGATGCGAACGCCGCTGGGTTCGAGCTTCTTGCGCAGCCGGTAGATATAAACTTCGATGGCATTGGTGGTGACTTCTTCGCCCCATTCGCAAAGCAAGTCGACCAGTTGGTTCTTGCTGATCATGCGGCCTGAGCGCGACAGGAAGATTTCCAGCAGACTGGTTTCCCGAGCGGAAAGTTCGAGCGGTTGCTCGTTGATGCGCGCCGTGCGTCCGTTCAGGTCGAAGCTAAGATCCTTGTGCCGCAGTACGGTAGCTCCGCTGCCCGCACTGCGCCGGGTAAGGGCGCGCACCCTGGCTTCGAGTTCAGTCAGTGCAAAGGGCTTGGCCATGTAGTCATCGGCGCCCAGGTCCAGGCCTTTGACGCGTTGCTCGACGGAGTCCGCGGCGGTAAGGATCAGCACGGGCAGCGGATTCTTTCGTTGCCTTAACTGGCGCAGCACGGCCAGCCCATTCAGGGCGGGAAGATCAAGATCAAGGATGAGCAGGTCGAAGCTTTGAACTTGCAGGGCGGAATCGGCGCTGGATCCGTCGTTGACGACATCGACCGCATAGCCATCGTAGCGTAGTGAACGGGAAAGTCCATCCGCAAGAATACTGTCGTCTTCGGCAATCAGAATATGCATGTGGAATAGTGGCGCCGACGCCGGCGCTATGGAATGAATTATTCTGACATGGGTATTATTACCTGACCAGTAAGGGATTACGAGGCATTGATCTAGTTATCTGTTTATTTATACAGTATAATTTGATGCAATAATCTACGTCATGTTTTTTACACCAAGGATTCCGTATGGACGACAAACAAAGCAAAGCCGCCGCGGCCGAGCGTTCAAAAGCGCTTGCCGCCGCCTTATCCCAAATTGAAAAGCAGTTTGGCAAAGGTTCGGTCATGCGCTATGGCGACAACCAGATCGAACACGATATCCAGGTTGTTTCAACGGGATCATTGGGCCTGGATATCGCCCTGGGCGTGGGCGGGTTGCCGCGTGGTCGCGTCATCGAAGTCTACGGGCCCGAGTCTTCCGGGAAAACCACGCTTACCCTGCAAGTCATCGCTGAAATGCAGAAGGTGGGCGGCACCTGCGCTTTCGTCGATGCTGAACATGCCCTCGACGTGCAATACGCGTCCAAGCTGGGCGTCAACTTGTCCGACCTTCTCATCTCTCAGCCCGATACCGGCGAGCAGGCCCTGGAAATCACCGATGCCCTGGTCCGATCCGGGTCCGTCGACCTTATCGTCATCGACTCGGTGGCTGCGTTGGTGCCCAAGGCGGAAATCGAAGGCGATATGGGCGACTCGCTGCCCGGCCTGCAAGCCAGGCTCATGAGCCAGGCCCTGCGCAAGCTTACCGCCAACATCAAGCGGGCCAATTGCATGGTCATCTTCATTAACCAGATCCGCATGAAGATCGGGGTCATGTTCGGCAACCCCGAGACCACGACCGGCGGTAACGCGCTCAAGTTCTATTCCTCGGTGCGGCTCGATATCCGCCGTATTGGCGCCATCAAGAAAGCCGACGAAATCGTGGGCAACGAAACCCGGGTCAAAGTCGTCAAGAACAAGATCGCGCCGCCCTTCAAGCAGGCCGAGTTCGACATCATGTATGGCGCCGGCATCTCGCGCGAGGGCGAAATCATCGACCTTGGTGTACAGGCCGGCATCGTTGATAAGGCCGGCGCCTGGTTCAGCTACAGCGGTACACGTATTGGCCAGGGTAAGGACAATGTTCGCGAATACCTGAAAGAGCATCCCGAAATGGCGTTTGAAATTGAAAATCGCGTACGCGAAAAGCTAGGCATTGCCGCTCATGTCGGCGGCACTACCAAGGCGGTGCAACCCGTCACCGAACCCGACGACGGGCCTGATCTTTAAGTTCCAGGGTTTATGCTTGGGGGTTTATGTTTGGGTCTTTAAGCCTGGGGGTTCATGCTTGGGTCTTTAGGCATAACAGGTTTAAGTTAGGTTTAAGCTTCGTAGTTTTAAACCTCGTGGTTTTAAGCATACCCTGCGCTTAAGGTTTATATGCGGCGCTCAAGCGCCGGACTCCGGCCTAATGTTCAAGGCCGGGGTGCTTGGCTAGTTATTTTCACAGCTATGTCGAATCATTCTGATCACGATCCATTCGAACAGTTGTCGCCGGAGTCGTCCTCCGGTCCATCTTCGGCGCGGCAAGGGCCTTCGCACGGGTCTTTACCTGAGTCGACGTCTGGATCTTCGCCTGGGTCTACGTCTGGACCTTCGCTCAAAGCCCGGGCGGTGGGTTTTTTGTCGCGGCGCGAGCACTCCCGCACTGAGTTGGCCCGCAAGCTGGCTGCCCATGTGGATCCCGCCAATCCAGATGAACTCGACCAGGTGCTGGATCAGCTCGAAAAGGAAAATTGGCTGTCAGACCAACGCTTTGCACAAAGCCTGGTCAATCGGCGCGCATCCAAGAAAGGCGCAGCCTTGGTGGCGCAGGAATTACGTCGGCATGGTGTGCCGGACGAACAAGTCGCTGAACTGCACGAGCAGCTTAAAAGCACCGAAGCGGCCCGGGCGCGCGAAGTCTGGGAAAAAAAGTTCGGCCGGCCGCCCGCCAACGCTAAAGAATACGCAAAGCAATTCCGTTTTCTGGCTTCCCGAGGCTTCTCACCCGATTGCCTACGCAAGATTCTCGGCGACGCCGACGAATAATCACCAAAATTCGCAGGCCACGGCTACCGTCGGATACGCTCGCACTCCCGCCCTGCCAATCCTCGTCTTGCCTGAAGTGAAGTCGCAAACCCGGCGTAAGGCGTGCGCCGCATGCTGCGGAAGGGAAGGCGGGGGAATTCGTCGGGCGCTGTCTGACCGGAGCGCAGCGCAGGGAGTTCGCCCGACGCCCGCCTGTACGACGCAGATGCGGAACAAGCGCGCCGTGCCGGGTTTGCGACTTCACTTCAGGCAAGACGCGCCAGGCGCACGCCTTCCATAATGCGCGCCCTTAATACACGCCTCTTAGCGCATTGCCCTTAAAGCCAGCCATTGCCCTTATAGCGCCAGCCCTTAGCGCACCGCCTTTATCCCGCTCAGCGTTTTAAAGCACACCTCTCGTGCATTGCTCATAAAAGCCTGAAGATAATGCGCATCGGCATCCTCCACTCGCACCGCTGCATATAACGTACGCCAGACGCCATGTTCGCCCAAATGGCAAATGCGCAGCCAGCCCTGGTCAAGGTATTCAGTCAGCGCCCAGTTGGGCAAGGCCGCCACCCCTCGCTGGCTGGCGACCAGTTGCGCAATAATGGGAGTCAATTCCGCCGTGCGCAGGGCAGCGGGCTCGACGTCGGCCGGATCAAGAAAAGCCGTAAAGACATCCAGGCGTTGCTTTTCCACCGGATACGTAATCAACACCTGGTCCGCCAATTGTTCCGGCTCGATGAATTTATGTTTGGCCAGCGGGTTGGATGCAGCCACCGCCAGCACCAACTCGTAGCGGAACAAAGGCAGGTACTGCACCGCGTCAAGCGACTGCGGATCGGATGTCACCACGACATCAAGGTCGCCACGCACCAAGGCCGGTAGTGGAGCAAACGAAAACGCCGCCGATAGATCCAGGGCCACATCAGGCCAATCGTGGCGAAAGGCGTCCAGCGCCGGCATCAGCCACTGAAAGCAGGAATGACATTCAATCGCCAGGTGAAGCCTGCCTGTACGCCCGGCTGCCAGGCGGGCGAGCTCCCTCTCGGTGGCCTTAAGTTTGGGCAAGACCTCGTCGGCCAAAGCCAGGACGCGTAGGCCCGCAGTGGTCAGACGGGCTGGTCGTGTGCGGCGATTCAGCAGCGGGGTTTTAAGCCGAACCTCCAGGTCACGCAACTGATGGGACAAGGCCGACTGGGTCACGTGCAGACGCTCGGCGGCCTCTTGCAGGCTCCCGGCTTCGCGAATGGCAGTTAGTGTTTCCAGGTGTCGTATTTCAAGCATGGTCTGATGGTATTTCAGCGTGGATTAGGCATGTGTTCAGGAACCGTGTTCCCGGCGCGAAGAATGTCGTGGAGCATCCCCACGCCGAATCACACTGAATCATTCGATAAGCCAGTCATTCGATAAGCCAGGCCACATCGAATCATCTGAGGATTCAGTATAACTTGAAATTTTTTCATTAAAAGTATGGTGTATTTGATTTTGATTCAATGAAGGTGGAGGGGACAATAGCACTGTTCTATTAATTTCACTCAATAAATGCAGAATCAAAATGACCAAAGTTCATAATTTAGGGTTTCCGCGGATCGGCGCTCACCGGGAATTGAAGAAGGCGCTCGAGGCATATTGGGCCGGCAAGCAGGACCAGAACATGCTGGAAGCAGCCGGCCAGGAGCTTAGGGCCCGCCATTGGGCCCTACAAGCCGCAGCCGATATCAAGCTTGTGCCGGTCGGCGACTTTGCCTGGTACGACCATGTGCTGGAATGGAGCACGCTGCTTGGCGTCGTACCAGCGCGCTTTGGCCAGCCGCAGGACGAACCCGTTAGCCTGGATACGCTGTTTCGTATGGCTCGTGGTCGTGCGCCTTCGGGTTCGCCCGCCGCTGCTTGCGAAATGACGAAATGGTTTGACACCAACTATCACTACATCGTGCCCGAACTGACTCCGTCGCAAACCTTCCGAATTGCCCGCGACTTTCTATTCGAGCACGTGAAAGAAGCACTAGCGCTGGGCTATACGCCCAAACCCGTCATTCCCGGGCCTTTGACCTGGCTCTGGCTTGGCAAGGGCGATGCATTTGCCCAAGGGGCGGGCGATGAAGGCAAGCTCAAACTGTTGGAGCGCCTGTTGCCCGTGTACGTGGAGATTCTGGCTCGGTTGAAAGGACAGGGTGTGGAATGGGTGCAGATGGACGAGCCCATTCTGGCTCTGGACTTGCCGCAGGCCTGGAAAGATGCCTTTGGCCCTGTCTATCAAGCGTTAACGTCGGACGGGCCGCACATACTCCTGGCAACTTACTTTGGCGGTCTGCGGGACAACGTCCAGGTGCTGCGTGGCCTGCCTGTGCATGGTGTGCATATCGATCTGGTCCGCGCGCCGGAGCAACTGGACAGTGTGCTGGATATGCTGAGTAAAGACCAAGTGTTTTCCGCCGGTGTCGTGGATGGGCGCAACGTCTGGCGTACCGACCTGGATGCCGTCGCCGACCGCCTACGGGTTGCACAGCAGCGTTTGGGCAAAAACCTGTGGCTGGCGCCCTCGTGTTCGCTGCTGCATGTGCCGGTTGACCTGGGTCTCGAAACCAGTCTGGATCCCGAGTTGCGCGGGTGGATGTCCTTTGCTGTGCAGAAACTGGACGAACTGCGCTGGCTGGCCGCTTTGCTTGACCGTGCTTCGGACGCCGCCATGCAACAATCGATTCAGACCCAGCGCGACGCCGTTGCAGGACGGCTCACGTCTGCCCGGATTCATAACCCGCGGGTGCAACAGCGCTTGAAGTGCGCTGCGCAGATCGAACGCAAACGCACCCCGTTTGCGCAGCGAATTGCCCTTCAGCAAAGCAAACTGGGTTTGCCGGCCTATCCCACGACCACCATTGGCTCCTTTCCGCAGACAGATGAAATTCGTCGCTTGCGAAGCGAGTGGCGTCAGGGCAACCTGGCCGATGCCGCGTACGAAAAGGCGATTCGCCAGGAAATCGAGACGACCATCCGCTTCCAGGAAAAGATCGGACTGGATGTGCTGGTGCATGGCGAGCCGGAACGCAATGATATGGTGGAGTACTTTGGCGAGTTGCTGGCGGGCTTTGCGTTTACCCAGTTCGGGTGGGTGCAAAGCTATGGGTCGCGTTGTGTCAAGCCCCCGTTGATCTATGGCGATGTGTTAAGGCCTGCCCCCATGACGGTGGGCTGGACGTCCTATGCGCAGTCCCTGACCGACAAGCCAGTCAAGGGGATGCTTACCGGGCCGATCACCATCTTGCAGTGGTCTTTTGTGCGCGACGACCAGCCGCGCGAAACCACGTGCCGTCAGTTGGCCCTGGCCTTGCGTGACGAGGTACTGGACCTGGAGGCCGCCGGTATTCATGTGATCCAGATGGATGAACCCGCGATTCGTGAAGGCTTGCCTTTGCGCCGGGCGGAATGGAAAGCCTACCTGGATTGGGCGGTTGACAGTTTTCGCCTGAGCACGGCGGGCATTGCCGAGGGCACACAGATTCACACGCATATGTGTTATTCAGAGTTCAACGACATCATCGAAGCCATTGCAGCCATGGATGCCGATGTCATTACCATCGAGACCTCGCGCTCCAATATGGAGTTGCTGGACGCTTTCGAGGAATTCCATTACCCCAACGATATCGGCCCCGGTGTTTACGATATCCATTCACCCAATGTGCCGCAGATCGACTGGATGGTCGATCTGATACGCAAGGCCGCAGCGCGCTTACCCGCCGAACGCTTATGGGTGAATCCGGATTGCGGTCTCAAGACCCGGGCCTGGACGGAGACCGAAATAGCCCTG
The DNA here is from genome assembly GCA_044464765.1 of Pusillimonas sp. Classification (GTDB taxonomy): domain Bacteria; phylum Pseudomonadota; class Gammaproteobacteria; order Burkholderiales; family Burkholderiaceae_B; genus JBIQKZ01. Next base: position 78,311 of record JBIQKZ010000006.1, on the reverse strand, counting down.
ACCGCCATGGTGCAGGCTGCACGGACGTTGCGGGAGGCAGCCTAGGCAGGGGGAGTGTCTGAACGGTGTGCAGGATTTGCCTGAGTTATACTTACAAGGTTTATCGCTATTTTTCGCCCATCCTTGTCAATGCCCCTGCCGCCGCCCACAGTCCCCCGCGAGCCTTTGCATACGCGCACCATACGCGTGGATGCATATGCGCGCAGCGATGGGCAGTGGGATCTCGACGCCCAGTTGCTCGATGTCAAGGCGTACGATTTCCCCAGGCACGGGGGCCAAACGCATGTGGCGGGCGATCCCGTGCATCATATGCATCTGCGGGTGACCATCAACGACGAGTTCACCATCACCGATGCTGTGGCAGCCTACGAAGCGGCGCCATACAACGAGTTCTGTTTCGCCATTGCGCCCGATTACAAAGATTTGGTGGGCATGAATCTGCTGCGTGGCTTTCGCCATACCGTCAAAGAGCGCTTTGGCCGCACGGCGGGCTGTACGCATATTACCGAGCTTTCCTATGTATTGCCGACGGTGGCGATACAGTCCATGGCGGGTAAGCGACGCAAGAAGAATGAACCGGCGCTCGAACCTAAAACCAGCCGGCCGTTTCAGCTTGAAGGTTGTCATGCCCTGAGGCTGGATGGTCCGGTGGCTGCCAAGTTTTACCCCGAATGGTATATGGCGCAGGCCAAGCCAAAGCGCGAGTAGTTTCTTGATGAACCCAGCCGGCAAATGTGCGCATTGCGGCTACCAGGCGAGCTTTTTTTCCAATTTTTTACGTTCTGACAGGTAACAAATGAAAATTCATGAGTATCAAGGCAAGGAACTGCTAAGACAATTTGGCGTGACGGTGCCTCGCGGGATTCCAGCGTTTTCCGTTGACGAGGCCGTCGCCGCCGCCGAGAAGCTGGGTGGCCCGGTATGGGTTGTCAAGGCGCAAATCCACGCAGGCGGCCGAGGCAAGGGCGGCGGGGTCAAGTTGGCTCGCTCAATCGACGAAGTGCGTCAGCTCGCGTCTGAAATCCTGGGCATGCAACTGGTTACCCATCAAACCGGGGCGGCGGGCCAGAAGGTAGGGCGTTTGCTCATCGAGGAAGGCGCCGACATCAAAAAGGAATATTACGTCGGCATCGTCACTGATCGAGGCACGCAGCGCGTGGCGGTCATGGCGTCCAGCGAAGGCGGCATGGACGTCGAAGAGGTCGCTGAAGCAACGCCCGAGAAGATTCTGAAAGTTTTCGTGGACCCCAAAACGGGTCTCACCGACAGCGAAGCGGCCGAGCTGGCGCGCGGCATAGGCGTGCCCGAGGCCTCGGTTGGCAAGGCTGCCGCCGAATTCCAGAAACTGTATAAGGCCTATTGGGAAACCGATGCCTCGCTGGCCGAGATCAATCCTCTGATCCTGACCGGCTCCGGCGACATCATCGCCCTGGACGCCAAGTTCAATTTCGATTCCAACGCGCTGTTCCGTCATCCTGAAATCGTCGCCTATCGCGACCTCGACGAAGAAGATCCCGCCGAGATCGAAGCCAGCAAGTTCGACCTGGCCTATATCCAGCTCGATGGCAACATCGGCTGCCTGGTCAACGGCGCCGGCTTGGCCATGGCCACGATGGACACCATCAAGTTGTTTGGCGGCGAACCGGCCAACTTCCTTGACGTCGGCGGCGGCGCCACCGCCGAGAAGGTTACCGAAGCGTTCAAGATCATGCTCAAGAACGAAGGTGTGAAGGCCATTCTGGTCAATATCTTCGGCGGTATCATGCGTTGCGACATCATTGCCGAAGGCGTGATTGCAGCGTGCAAGGCCGTGAACCTCAGCGTGCCATTGGTTGTACGCATGAAGGGCACCAACGAAGAGTTGGGCAAGAAGCTGCTGGCTGAGTCGGGCCTGCCCATCATTAGCGCCGATACCATGGCCGAAGCCGCGACCAAAGTCGTAGCCGCCGCGAAATAAGAATTTGCCGAGGATTTGTAAATGTCGATCTTGATCAACAAAGACACTAAAGTCATTACCCAGGGAATTACCGGCAAAACGGGTCAATTCCATACTCACTACTGCCGGGAGTACGCCAATGGCAAAGAAGCCTTCGTTGCGGGCGTACACCCCAAGAAGGCCGGCCAGGATTTCGAAGGCGTACCTATTTTTGGAACCGTCAAAGAAGCCAAAGCACAGACCGGAGCCACTGTTTCGGTTATTTATGTCCCGCCCGCCGGCGCTGCCGCCGCCATTTGGGAAGCGGTGGATGCCGACCTGGACTTGGTCATCTGCATTACCGAAGGCATTCCGGTTCGCGATATGTTGGAAGTGCGTAACCGTATGCGCGACCAGAACAAGAAAACCCTGCTGCTGGGGCCGAACTGCCCAGGCCTGATTACGCCAGATGAACTGAAGATCGGCATCATGCCCGGCCATATTTCCCGCAAGGGGCGGATCGGCGTCGTCAGCCGCTCCGGCACGCTGACGTATGAAGCCGTTGCGCAACTGACCGAACTCGGTCTTGGGCAGTCCACGGCCGTGGGTATTGGCGGCGATCCCATCAATGGCTTGAAGCACCAGGACGTCCTGAAGATGTTCAACGAAGATCCCGACACCGATGCGGTCGTCATGATCGGTGAAATCGGCGGGCCGGACGAAGTCAATGCCGCAGAATGGGCCAAAGACAACATGACCAAACCGGTGGTTGGCTTCATTGCAGGCGTCACCGCACCCGCAGGAAAGCGCATGGGCCATGCTGGCGCCCTGATTTCGGGCGGTGCCGATACGGCTGACGCCAAGCTGGAAATCATGGAAGCGTGCGGTATTCGCACCACACGCGATCCTTCTGAAATGGGCAAGTTGCTTAAATCGGTGCTGTAATCCCGGCGCCTGGCGGCCGGTATGGCGCTTGCCGTGGTTACACTGCCGTACAAAAAGGCTCGCGTTAGCGAGCCTTTTTGCGTCCACCAATTCACTATAATTGGCTGCGATCGTCATGCCTCCTGCATCATTCGGGGTCGGTGGCGCCCGTACCTTCACCATGGCCCGCAGCTTATCGCGCTGCAAACACAGGAATTCAGATGCTAGAGTTTATCGAGACCCTTCATTGGGGGGCATTGCTTCAGATCATCATGATCGACATTTTGCTGGGCGGCGACAATGCGGTAGTGATTGCTCTTGCCTGCCGCAAGCTGGAGCATCGCCAACGCATCCAGGGGATTCTATGGGGCACGGCGGGTGCGATTTTTCTGCGCGTGGCGCTGATCGCCTTTGCCCTGACCCTGTTGGCCATACCTTTCCTGAAAATCGTGGGTGGCCTGCTATTGTTGTGGATCGGGATCAAGCTGCTGATTCCCGATGACGAGCATCATGACGGCATCAAAGCAAGCAGTTCGGTCTGGGCAGCCGTCAAGACCATACTGATCGCGGATTTCGTCATGAGCCTGGACAACGTCATTGCTATTGCGGGCGCAGCGCAGAACACCATCCCGGACCATCAGTTGGGCTATGTAATCTTCGGTCTTCTGCTGAGCGTGCCCATCATTATCTGGGGCAGCACCCTGGTGCTCAAGCTGATCGACCGCTTTCCGCTGGTGGTTACGTTTGGCGCTGCCTTGCTGGGCTGGATTGCGGGCGGCATGCTGGTTACCGATGTGTTTGTCGTTGATCAAGTCGGCCAGATATCGGGTACGGTTAAACTAGCGGCGGAAGTCGTCGGTGCAGTTGTCGTTGTTTTAATCGGCAAGTGGTTCGCGGCGCGCAAGGCTTCGGCCAAAGGAAAATCTCATGGGCCTGTTTAAATCCTCCGACCAGAAAAAAGATGGCGAAGAGGGCATGTCGCTGCTTAAAGGGCTGTTCGTGCTCGCCATAATCGGCATCATCGCCGCGATTGTGGTCAACCAGTTTGTCAGTTGAAGCAATGGTCGCTGCACCCAAGAAACTCATCATCGCCACTCGCGCCAGCCGACTTGCCCTTTGGCAGGCGAATCATGTCCGCGATCTGCTGATTCAGCGCTATCCAGATAGCGATGTCAGCTTGCTGACCATGTCGACCAAGGGCGACCGTATTCTCGATCGCAGCCTGTCCAAGGTAGGCGGCAAAGGGTTGTTTGTCAAAGAGCTTGAAACCGCCTTGCTGGACGGCAGGGCGGATCTGGCGGTTCATTCGCTGAAAGACGTACCGGTCGATCTGCAACATCCGTTTGCCTTGCCCGTTATTTTGTCGCGCGACGACCCGCGTGATGCGCTGGTGTCCAATCTCTACGAGTCGCTTGATCAATTGCCTCAGGGCGCCGTTGTTGGCACGTCCAGTCTGCGGCGTGAGTCGCAGTTGCGCGCCTCGTATCCCCACTTGGTGGTGCAGCCGCTGCGCGGCAATCTGGATACGCGCCTGGCCAAGCTCGATCGCGGCGAATATGCAGCAATCATTCTGGCGGCCGCGGGCTTACGCAGATTGGGCCTGGAGCAGCGCATTCGCAGTCATCTAAGCGTCCAGCAAAGCCTTCCCGCCGCTGGGCAAGGGGCTTTGGGTATCGAGGTGCTTGCGGACCGTTCCGACATGCATCAGTGGCTGGCGCCGCTCGCCAGTGCCGAGGCGACTGCGTGCTCGATCGCCGAGCGTACCGTTTCCTTCGAGCTGGGCGGATCCTGCCAGGTGCCCTTGGCGGCTTACGCCAGCATCGATAATGGCCAGTTGGCGCTAAGCGCCCTGGTGGCCGAGCCCGATGGATCGGTCATTATCCGCTCGCAAGCATCCGGCTTGCCAGGGCAGGCGGCGGTGTTGGGCCGGCAGGTTGCCCACGAACTTCTGGCTAACGGCGCGCGTCCAATTCTTCAGCGGCTTGCAGACGGCGCCGGCCAGCCCTAAGGACCGCGCATGTCGGGTCTCGGCCATTCTCCTTTTGTCGTCCTGACCCGACCCGTGGGCAAAAATGAGCTGTTGGCGCAACGACTCGAACAGCAGGGCATCGAGGCCTTGCTGTTGCCGGCGCTTGCGATTCAACCCTTGCCGCTTGCGCCGAATGGGTTGCCCTCGCCGGACGAGTTTGACCTGGTCATTTTTGTCAGTGGCAACGCTGTGCGTTTCTATCTGGACGGCTGGACCAAAGGCGATGCGCAGTCGCGTTGGCCCCGGCGGACAGTCGCCGCGACGGTGGGGCGAAGCAGCGCAAGCCAACTTATGCGGTCGCAGGCCATGGAAGGCGCCACCATCGTTCATCCCTCGCGCCATGTGCCGCAAGATTCCGAATCTCTCTGGGCAACGCTTCAACCTTTCCTTCCGACCATCAAGCGTGTGCTGATCGTCCGCGGACAGACAGGCAGGGAATGGCTGGGAAGCCAGTTTGAAGCGCACGGAGCGCAGGTGACGCGCCTGGCGGTGTATGAGCGCGTGCCGGCCGCCTGGCCAAGCGAGCAATTGAGCGCCTTGCAACATCATGTGCATAGGGGGCGGCAAGGGGTTTACCTGCTGACCAGTACCGAGAGCGTCAGTGCATTTCATGCAAAAATGGCGGAGCAAGGCTTGCAGGATCATTGGAACACTGCTCGTTTTGTCGTGATACATCCTCGTGTGGCCAGGCGCCTGCAGCACGTTCTGACAACGCTGCCTGGTCAAAGCCTGACCGATGGCATATCGCTCTGCCAGCCCGATGATGATGCCATATTTACGCAGATGCATTCGCTGGTTTCCCTATAGAAAGATGCTAAGGATTACAATCTGGTCATGACTGAATCTAAAACCGAGAACCAGCCGGCCGACACGCACGCTGCGGCCCAGTCCAAAACATCCACGGGTGGCGCGGGCAGCCAGCCTCCGGCCGCTCGCAAGCCATCAGGCAAGAAGAAATCGTTCGCGCCTGTCGCTCTGGTGGTGGTTTTGCTGATTGCCATCGCGCTCGCAGCGGGGCTGTGGTACCAGGATCGCAATTACCGCAGTGCGCAAGATCAGCTAACCCGGCAGGCGCAAAGCAGCGCCAGCGCGGCGCAGCAGGCTAGTGGCCAAGCCGGGCAAGCGCTGGCTCTGGCGCAATCGCACGACGAACAGCTTAAACAGTTGCACGCCTTGCTGGCCGAGTCCCAGGAACAAGTGCACGGACTTGAACAAGCCTTGCAGATGCTCACTGATCGCGGTTCGGATCTTGCTATCGTCAACGATGTCGATCACCTTGTTTCCATTGCGCATCAACAATTGCTGCTCACAGGCAACGTCAGCAATGCCATCATCGCACTCGAGACCGCGCAGGCGCAGTTGGCTCGAGCCAATCGTCCAGCCCTGGCGCCTTTGCAACAAGCCATCAACGGCGATCTCGACCGTCTGCGCGCTGCTTCCACCATCGACATAAATCTCCTTTCCGCCCGACTGGACGAACTGGCCGGCCTGGTCGCCAGTGCGCCGTTGCTGGTGCCCGACGATGCAGCTCCCGCGCTGGCGCACGATGCCCCGCGGCAAGCGATAGACCCCGTCACGCCTGAAAAAGCGGCTGCCACGCCGGGTCAGGCCGATGCGCCTTGGTGGCGTGAAGGCCTTGTGCAGGTCCAGGATTGGTCAGCCCAGACCTGGGCCTCCGTGCGGCGCGATCTTGGCGATTTCATCAGTGTGCGCAAAGTCGACGATGCGGCTGCCTTGCTGATGTCGCCGGATCAAGCGGGCCGCCTGCGCGACAATTTGCGTTTGCGTGTCATGACGGCACGGTTGGCCTTGCTGATGAATCAGACGGAAATCTGGAAATCGGAAACCAGTGCCATCGTCAAGATTCTGGAAACCCGGTTTGATGAACACTCGTCTGAAAGTCGGCGTGCTATCCGTTTGGCGCGGCAACTGGCCGACACGCAGTTGGAAGTGCGCTTGCCCACGGTCCAGAACAGCATCCAAACGCTAGAGGCCTTGCGTGAAAGCGCCCAGCAGCCCGAAGGTGCGGAAGAGGGCGCAGCCTCTTCGGTCGTCAAGCCCGACCCCACGCCGGCTGCGAGTGCTCCGGCCGCAGCCGCTTCTCCATCGCTCGTCCCTGCGGCGGCGCCGGTTCAGTCACAGGAATAAGCCATGAGGACCTGGTTCTGGACGTTTATCGTATTGGTGCTGGCGGTGGCTCTGGCCGTGGTGTTGCGCGAGCATGGCGGAAATGTGCTGATCATTGCCCAGCCATGGCGTATCGAACTCTCGCTTACTCTGGCCGTGCTTCTTGTCGTTGCCGCTTTCATTGCCTTGTATGCGCTGCTACGTTTTCTCGCCTGGCTGGTGTCGCGCCCCGAGCGTCTGCGCGCCTGGCGCGAGAAACGCGCTCAGAAAAAAGACTCCCAGCAACTGGAGTCCGGCTGGATTTGCTTGGTGGAAGGACGCTACGGCCAAGTAGAGCAAGAGCTGGGCAAGCTGCTGGTGCGCAGCAAATCCATCCATACCAAAGTGCTGGCCGGCCTGGCGCTGGCGCGCGCTTCGCATCATTTGGGCGATTACGTCCGACGCGATGAAGCGCTTCAGGTGGTCCGTGAAACCGCCGCCAACGAGCCGCGCCTGCGGGAAGCGGCCGCCATGGCAACAGCCGAAATGTATCTCGACCAGAACCGCTCGCAGGATGCGCTGGCCTTGCTGCAACCCTTGCACGATGCCGGTTCGCGGCATTCCCACGCGGCGACGCTTATGCTAAGGGCGTATCGGCAATTGGGCGATCACGACAAGGTCTACGAGCTTACACGGTTGCTGCTGCGGCGCGGCGTTATCGATAAAGCCCAGGCCCTGCCCCTGATCGAAAGCTCGGCTGCGGCGCGTATCACGGCGGCCGATATCGAGGGTTTCAAGTCTGTATGGGGCGATTTGAAATCCGACGAAAAGCTTTTGCCCGATATTGCCTTGGCTGCCGCAGCGGTACACGATAAGGCGGGGCGCTACGAGGAAGCAGGCAAGATTCTCGAGGCAGCGCTGAATATCCAGCTCGAAGCGCGCTTGTTGAACGCGTATTCGCAATGCCCACCGGAACTTGTCGCCAAGCGCTTGGCCCGTGCCGAAGGCTGGCTCAGGGCCCATCCGGACAACTCCGATCTTCTGGCCGAGCTGGGCAACTTGTGCCTGAATGGGCAGCTTTGGGGCCCAGGGGAACGCTATCTGCTGCGCAGCATGAGAATCCGCAGCGATGTGCGCATCCATGCTTTGCTAGGCAACCTGTACGACGGCCTGGGTCGCGATGCCGACGCCATGAAGCACTGGCGTTTGGCCTCTGGCGTAGCGGGGGTATTGCCCTTGCTCCGCACCAGCAGTATTTTGCCGGCGGCCGATCTGCGCGGGGATCCCGGCCTGGTCGATGTCGGGTCGGTATCCGACCTCGATACGCCGGATGCCAGGCAGGGCGTGTTGCCAATAGGCGCCAGCGCCGCCGATTATCTTGGCGATGACGATGCCTATGGCTACGCGGCGGCCACCGCCGATCCACCACCCGCCTCATCCGTGCCCAGCACCGATGCCGAGTCAGACTTCGAAGAGTATTTTGACAGCGCGCCCATTCCCGGGGTTGATGTCACCCAGACGTCGGACCGGGCTGGCGGGAACCGGAACGAGCGCTAATTCTTTTTCCATCATTCAATAACATTATCAAGGTTGTGACAGCATGAGCTTAGATCGCGTGACCGCCGGCGCCAATACGCCGGACGAATTCAACGTCATCATCGAAATTCCAATGAACTCCGATCCCGTGAAGTACGAGGTCGACAAAGACAGCGGTGCGGTATTTGTAGACCGATTCATGTTGACAGCCATGCATTATCCAGCCAACTATGGCTATATCCCTCAAACGATTTCCGACGATGGCGATCCGGTGGATGTGCTGGTTGTCGCACCATTCCCCATACAGGTCGGCGCAGTCATCCGCTGCCGGGCCATTGGCGTTTTGCACATGGACGACGAGGCCGGCGGTGATGCAAAGCTGTTGGCGGTTCCGATCGAAAAACTTTACCCCCCTTATCGCCACATCAAGACGCCGGCAGACCTTCCTCAAGAAGAGCTGCAGCGTATCCAGCACTTTTTCGAGCACTACAAGGACCTGGAGACCGGTAAATGGGTGAAAGTCAAAGGGTGGGACGGCCTTGAGGCCGCTCGTAAAGAAATCGTGGATAGCGCCCGACGTTATGCCGAGGCCCCTCAGTAGGCCGGTTGGATTCGTACAAACTGTTTTTGGTTGACGTTGTCTGGTTGAATAATTCCGCTTTTTTAAGGAGCAAGCCATGCGTTTTAAGCTTTTGATGTCCATGCTGATCGTCGGTTACGCAACACTGGTTGGGTGCAGTAATACTGTGGCAGGCGCCGGGGCGGATATTTCCAACGCGGGTAAGGCGATCGAGAGGTCGGCCAAGTAAAACAAGCCGTATCGCAACCAGCCCTGAGGCGTAGGGCTGGCGCATGGCGGACGTTGGATTATGTGGTGGCTGGGCGTGTCGGTTTGGCGCAGTATGAAATCTCCCTTCGGGGAGATTTTTTTTAGAAAGTGCTTGCCATAGACACTGTTTTTTAATACAGTACGTAAACACAGTGCTGTTAATTAAAACAGTGTATGTAATAACAGATAGCCTTGGTAGTTGCCGTGGTCTTGGCAATCATTTTAGCCATTACCTTGGTGCCAGGCAGCGCGCAAACCTTTGCACGCACTTGTAAAAGGACTTCCTATGCGTACGACCACTACTCCCGCCAAATGGCCTTTTCCTCCGGCTCCCAAACCCGGGCAACGCTTAACCCGCGGCGCCATGCTCGTCGATGTCTTGCTGGTGGCGGTATGGGGCGCAACCATTCCCGGCATCATGTGGCTGGGCGCGGCCGGCGGGTTCTAGGAAAGACCATTTCCGGCAAGGGCTTTGTTCCGCCGGGTTCTAGAAATGGCTGTACCAGGCAAGGGCTTTTTTCAGTCTGGTCGTGCCTTGCTTGTCACGGTCGGCAGTTCGCTGTAGAATACTGGGTTTTGCAACATCATCCTCTGGCGGCAAGTTAAAAGCGGTGCGCAATAGCGCGCCTGCATCAAAAACCATCCCGACTTACATGCCTGCTATTGATGACACCGGAGCCATAAAATGGACCTTATCGCGACTCTTGAAAAAGAGGAAATCGACCGCCTTACCGGCGATAAACCTCATCCCCAGTTTGCCGCCGGCGATACCGTCGTCGTTAACGTAAACGTAGTTGAAGGCACCCGCAAGCGTGTCCAGGCCTACGAAGGCGTTGTAATTGGCAAGCGCAATCGTGGTTTGAACTCATCGTTCATCGTACGCAAGATTTCGTCCGGCGAGGCCGTCGAACGAACCTTCCAACTCTATTCTCCGCAAATCGCCTCCATCGAAGTCAAGCGCCGTGGCGACGTGCGTCGTGCTAAACTTTATTACCTGCGTAGCCGTTCGGGTAAATCTGCACGCATTAAAGAAAAATTGGTTCGCCGGGCCGACAAGAAAGCCACAGCGTAACGCGTTTTTCTCCTATGTAAACAGCAATAGGCGCCCGAGTGGCGCCTTTGTTTTTTCAGGACTATGTCGCAAAACATACTGGATCCCCGCACAGGAAAACGTGCAGTTGTGGTACCGGGGTTTGACCCTCAAACGCAACCTATCGTGGAGGCGCCCCGGGATTTGTTGCCTTTAGGCAACACTGCGTTGCAGTTGGATTTCATTCAACAGGCCTTCCGGGACGACATTGCCTGGAGTGTCGAGCCAGTATTCACCGAGTCATTCCAAGCCGACACCCTCGAACTTAACGGCGTCGTGCAGGCAGCTGTCTTTTTTCCTTTGGTGCAGCGGCTCGACGGCCTGCATGTCATTTTCACGCGCCGTGCCTCCCATTTATACGACCATGCCGGGCAAATCTGCTTCCCGGGCGGGCGAATCGAAAAATCCGATGGCACACCGGTGGCTGCCGCCCTGCGGGAAACCCAGGAAGAGATTGGCGTATCACCCGAATTCATCCAGCTTATCGGCACCCAGCCAGGCTTTCTCACGTCAACACGCTTCACGATGAAGCCGGTCATTGGTTATTTGACGTCGGGTTTTACGCTCAGGCCGGATGAAACCGAAGTGGCGGAAATCTTCGAAGTGCCGCTCGCCTTTCTAATGGACCCCGCGCATCACTATCTGCATAAAGCCAATTTGCCTGACGGCGGCCATCGCTATTATTTTTCCATGCCCTGGGGTTCGTACTTTATTTGGGGTGCAACTGCCGCCTTGATACGCAACTTTTATCATTTTCTGGCGGCAGCAGAAGCTCGGGTGGGCGTCTGAATCAGTAGCGCGTCCTGGCTTCGTTTTCGGCGAGAATCCGCAGGTATAAATCGTGGCGTTCTTGTGTAATGCCGCCGCTTTTTAGCGCGAACAGAACGCCGCAGCCTGGTTCGTGACGGTGGGCGCAATTATAAAAACGGCAATCCTTGGCGTAATCGGCAAATTCGGGGAAACCGCGCTCTACCTCGCCAGGACTCAGGTGGAAAAGGCCGAAGGTTTGGAAACCGGGGGAATCAATCAGGTCGCCGCCATGAGGCAAATGGTACAGGCGTGTACTGGTTGTCGTGTGCTTGCCTGCATCAAGGGCAATAGAGTGTTCCTGCGTGTGGGCCTGGGCCTCGGGCGCCAGCGCGTTCAGGATGGTGGATTTTCCCATGCCGCTTTGGCCCAGCAGCAGGCTGGTGCGGTTTGCCAGGAAAGGCAGTAATGCCGCACGTGTGCTGTCAAGATCGAGCGCGCTGATTTCAATAATGGGTGTTTCTTCGGTGGTAAGGTTGCGAATCCGCTGTCGCACGGGTTGCAGGCCGGCCGCCAGGTCGGTCTTGTTCAGGATGATCAGCGGCGTGATGCCGGCGCTTTGAGCCGCCACCAGTGCGCGGCCGATTAAATCGGGTGAAAAGGCGGGTTCGACCGCCACCACGATCAGCAATTGATCCACATTGGCCGCAAATTGCTTGGTGCGCATGTCGTCAGATCGATACAGCAGGTTGCGTCGGTCGTGCAGCTGTTCGATGACGCCTTCGGCATCCCCCTGTGTTTGCAGGCTGACGTAATCGCCGACTGCCACCTCGCTTTTCTTGCCGCGCGGAAAACACTTCAGTATCGAGCCGTCGTCCAGCTCGACCATGCAATGGCGCCCATGAACGGCGATGACGCGGCCATGGGCCAGCCCGGTGTCAGGGCGCATAGGACAGTTTCTGGATGCGCAGCACGGCGGGAGGGTGACTGTCGTAGAACGCGGAATGCAGTGGATCGGGCGTAAGGGTAGCGGCGTTGTCGTCGTACAGTTTGACCAGGGCCGAGATCAGCGCGGCGGCAGATGACTGGCTTGCCGCATAGCGGTCGGCCTGGAATTCGTCGCGACGCGAGAACCAACTGGCCAGAGGGGTGACCCAAAAGGTAAACACGGGGACCACCAGCAAGAACAGGACAAGCGCCAGCGCATCATTGGCGCGACCCAATTGCGGAAGCACGCCCAGGCCAGTATAGAACCATACTTGCTGCGACAGCCAATTCAGCGTCAGCAGGAAGATCAGCGCCATGGCAAAGCTGATGAACATGCGCTTGATGATGTGGCGGTGCTTGAAATGCCCCAGTTCGTGAGCCAGGACGGCTTCGATTTCGTCTACGTTCAGGCGCGCCAGCAGGGTGTCGAAAAAGACGATGCGCCGCGAGCGGCCAAACCCCGTAAAGTAGGCATTGCCATGGGCTGATCGTTTGGAGCCATCCATGACGAACAGGCCGTTCAGTGTGAAGCCGCTACGCTGGGCAAGGGCCTGAATGCGATCCCGAACGGCGTCGTCCTGCAGTGGAGTGAACTTATTGAACATGGGCGCGATGACGGTGGGAAATAGCCACAGGACCAGCACATTGAAGGCAACCCAAAGCCCCCAGGCCCACCAGCCCCAATTGGCGCCTGCGTTGCCCATGACCCACAGCACGGCGGCGGCTAGCGGAGCGCCCAGCGCCAGTGCCAGCAGCAGCCCTTTCAGCATGTCGGTGGCGAACAGGCGTGGTGTTACCCTATTGAAGCCGAACCGGGCTTCAAGCCTGAACTTGCGCCAGATGTCGAAGGGCAGGCTGATCAGGCTTAGAATGGCCACCACGGAACCGAGCAGCGCCAGTTGGCGCAGCATTTCGTGGTCGATCAGCCGGGCGAAGGCCAGATCCAGGTACTGCAAGCCGCCCAACAGCGTCAGGGCCACCAGGGCGGCGGTTTCGACCACGAACTGGGCCAGCGACAACTGAACTTTGGCGCTGGTGTAGTCGGCCGCGCGCTGATGGCTGCGCAAGCTGATGCGGTCGGCGAATTCGGGTGGCACCTGGCCGCGATGCTTGCCCACGTGACGAATCTGGCGCACGGCGACCCAGGTCCGCGTGAGCGTATTGGCGAACAAAAAGGCAATAAACCACAAAGTAAACATAAGCGCGATGCAGGTGTGCGAAAATCGTTGTTTTAAGGAAGAATTATATGGCGGTAAATGACCAGCGTCTGGTATGGCTCGATTTAGAGATGACCGGACTGGATCCGGAAAAAGAACGCATCATCGAGGCAGCTATCATCGTAACCGAGGCCGACCTGACCTTTGTCGCGGAAGGCCCTGTCATGGTTATACATCAAAGCAACGAATTGCTTGACGCCATGGACAAATGGAATACCTCCACGCATGGAAAAAGCGGCCTGACCGACAAGGTGAAGGCGTCGACAATTACTGAAGAACAGGCCGAAGACCAGTTGCTGGCCTTCCTGGCGCAGCACGTGCCGGCCGGGAAATCCCCGTTGTGCGGCAATACCGTGGGTCAGGACAGGCGTTTTCTTGTCAAGTATATGCCGCGGCTCGAAGCTTTCTTCCACTACCGCAACCTGGATGTCAGCACCCTGAAGGAATTGGCGTTGCGCTGGAAGCCCGAGGTGTATAAAAGCTTTGTGAAGCACAGCAAGCACGAGGCGTTGGCCGATATCTATGAATCCATCGATGAGCTCAAGCATTATCGCGAGCATTTCATTAAGCTATAGTGCCTTGCACAGCAAACGGCCCAGGTTGTTTGTGCATTATGGAGCGAATTGATCGATATGGCATACGAAAGCATACTTTTTGAGAACACCGCAGGCATTGCCCGCTTAACCCTGCATCGGCCCGAAAAACTTAACAGCTTCACTACGGAAATGCATGGTGAAGTGGCCGATGCCGTGGATCGGGTGCAAGCCGATGGCGCCCGGGTGCTGATCATTACGGGAAGCGGCCGGGGGTTTTGCGCCGGACAGGACTTATCCCGGCGGGTGGCCGCCGAAGGCGCGCCGCGTGTTGATTTGGGCGAGAGTCTTGAAAAGTATTATGGGCCGCTGGTCAAGAAACTGCGCGCCTTGCCTATGCCGGTGGTGGTGGGGGTGAACGGCGTGGCGGCCGGAGCCGGCGCCAATCTGGCGCTGGCCGGCGATATTGTCATCGCCCGGCAATCGGCCAGCTTTGTTCTGCCTTTCTGCCGGCTGGGCCTGCTGCCGGATACCGGTGGTACGTATGTGTTGCCCCGTTTGGTGGGGCCGGCGCGCGCCATGGGGCTGGCGTTGTTGGGCGATAAGCTTTCCGCCCAACAGGCCGCCGATTGGGGCCTGATCTGGGAATGCGTGCCCGACGATCAGTTCGAGCAACGGCTCGACCAGCTCGCACAGCATTTTTCCACGGCGCCGACCAAAGGCCTGGCGGCGGCGAAGCACGCCCTGAACCAAAGTTTCAGCAACACGCTCGAACAGCAACTCGATCTGGAGCGCGATCTGATGCGCGATCTGGGCAATAGCGATGATTACGCAGAAGGCGTGGCGGCCTTCATGGAAAAGCGCACGCCCGTGTTCAAGGGGCGCTAGAAGTGATGGCATTGCCGGCGGCCGGCATTGCCGGCATTGGCACCGATGTGGTGCGTGTTGACCGTATTCAACGGGCCTACGAGCGCCAGGGCGAGCGGTTTGCGCAGCGCATACTGGGCGCCCGCGAGCTGATCATGTTTGACCGGCGGCGCGCACGTGACCCCGCACGCGGCATCCGTTTCCTGGCAACGCGGTTTTCCGCCAAAGAAGCCTTTTCCAAGGCGATCGGGCTGGGCATGCATTCCCCCATGAGCTGGCCGCTGATGCAAACCTTGAATCAGCCAGGGGGCAGGCCCGTCGTGCATCTGGAAGAGCCGCTGGCGTCCTGGTATGCCCAGCGTTTCGGGGCGGCTCATATTTCAGTAACGGATGAAAGCGACCTTGCCATGGCGTTTGTCGTGGTCGAGGCGCTCGTCCCCAAGGCGCAAGCTAAATTTTGAAGGCAGTTGTCCAATGAGCGAATTACCAGTAGTACCCGCCTTGCCCCCTGGTCCCGTCATGGTTGACGTCCAGGGTACTGAGTTGACCGATCATGAAAGGCAGCGTCTGCGTCACCCATCGGTCGGCGGCGTGATACTGTTCGCCCGTAATTTTCAAAGTCGGGTTCAACTGACAGAACTTTGCCGGGCCATCCACGCCGAACGCGACGAACCTTTGCTGATTGCCGTGGACCACGAAGGCGGGCGGGTGCAGCGCTTTCGCGACGATGGGTTTACACCGCTGCCAGCCATGAGTGTGTTTGGTCAGATCTGGATGGACGATTCTTTGGCGGCCATGCGCCTGGCCACGGAAACAGGCTATGTGCTGGGCGCCGAGCTGCGAGCCTGTGGCGTTGACCTTAGCTTTACGCCGGTGCTGGACCTCGACTACGGAGTCAGCTCAGTCATTGGCAATCGCGCTTTTCATCGAGAGCCCCAAGTGGTGGCCATGTTGGCGCGCGCGCTGATCCAGGGGCTGATGCTGGCGGGGATGGCCGCCTGTGGCAAACACTTTCCCGGACATGGGTACGTGCAGGGCGATTCCCACCACGAGATTCCGGTCGACGACCGCACGCTCGAACAAATCATGCAGGAAGACGCCGCTCCCTACGGTTGGCTGGGCGACATGGTCTTGCCATCCGTCATGCCCGCCCATGTGATCTACCCCAGTGTCGACTCCAGGCCCGCCGGGTTTTCCAGCGTCTGGGTGCAGACCATATTGCGCGAGAGCCTCAATTACGACGGCGTGGTGTTTTCCGACGACTTGACCATGGAAGGCGCGACCGTGGCCGGCGACATCCTGGCGCGTGCGCAGGCGGCCCTTGCCGCGGGTTGCGATATGGTGCTGGTATGCAACCGCCCCGATCTGGCGGACGATTTGCTGGCCCGCCTGAATGTTCTGCCAAGCACGCGCTCCCAGGAGCGCATTCGCCGCCTCATGCCCGTACGTCCCGCCCTCGATTGGGAGAGCCTGCAAAGCCTTGAGCGTTACCGCTATGCCCGACAGCTTCAATCTGAAATCATTTCTGGCTGACCTGCCGCACCTTCCGGGCGTTTACCGCCATATCGATGCGCAGGACGAGGTGCTGTACGTGGGCAAGGCCCGCGATCTGAAGAAGCGGGTGGCGTCTTATTTCCAGAAAACGCAGGCCAGCCCCCGCATCGGCCATATGGTGGCCAGGGTGGCGCGCATTGAAGTGACGGTGACCCGTACCGAGGCCGAGGCGCTACTGCTGGAAAACAACCTGATCAAGAGTTTGCGTCCGCGCTACAACATCCTGTTTCGCGACGACAAATCGTATCCCTACCTGCAGATTACCGGCCACGATGCGCCGCGCATTGCCTACTATCGCGGCAGCACCAGCGGCAAGGGCCGCTATTTCGGGCCTTATCCCAATGCCTGGGCGGTGCGGGAAACCATACAGATACTCCAGCGTGTGTTCCGGTTGCGCACTTGCGAGGACAGTGTCTATGCCAACCGGTCCCGGCCTTGCCTGTTGCACCAGATTGCGCGTTGCTCCGCGCCCTGTGTCGGCCTGATTTCCCCAGAGGATTACCGGCTTGATGTCGAAAGGGCGGTGGATTTCCTGGATGGGCGTGCTTCTGAAGTCATGCAGGACATTGAAAAGCGTATGCTGCAAGCATCAGACGAGCTGCGTTTCGAGGAAGCCGGCGTGTTGCGCGACCAAATGGGCGCCCTGGCGCGAGTCTTGCAGCAGCAGACCATGGAGCAGATTGGCAAGGACGATGTCGACATCATTGCCGTGGCTTCGGCAGGAGGGCGTGTCTGCGTCAATCTGGCAATGGTGCGAGGTGGCCGTCATTTGGGCGATCGGCCTTTCTTTCCCACTCATACCGATGGCGACGAGCCGGCCGACGTGTTGGCGGCGTTTGTGGCCCAGCATTATCTGGACAGCGTTCTGCCCGAAGTGCTGGTGTGTTCCCATCCCTTGCCCGAGCCGGGCTTGATCAAGCTGCTCGCAGAGCAGGCCGGAACACGGGCCCGCCTGCTGGTCAAGCCGCAAGGGGTGCGCAAGGCCTGGCTGGAGCAGGCGCAGAAGAACGCTGAAATGGCCCTGGCGCGACTGCTGACGGAATCCAGTGCGCGGGCGGCACGCACCTTGGCGCTGGCGACCGCCCTGGATCTGGATACGGATGAAGCGGCGCTAGACGCCCTGCAAGTGGAGTGTTTCGACATCAGTCATACAGCGGGCGAGGCCACGCAGGCGTCGTGTGTTGTGTATAAGCACCATGAAATGCAGCCCTCGTTGTACCGCCGCTACAACATCGCAGGGATTACGCCGGGCGACGATTACGCGGCCATGCGGCAGGTGCTGAATCGCCGCTTCTCGCGCGTGGCGGACGGGTTGGCCGATATGCCGGCCATCGCCTTGATCGACGGCGGAAAAGGGCAGGTCGAGGTCGCCCGCCAGGTATTTGCCGAGTTGGGCCTGGATATCAAAAGTATTGTCGGGGTGGCCAAGGGGGAAAACCGCAAGGTGGGGCTGGAGACCTTGGTGTTCGCCGATGGGCGACCACCTGTGGCGCTGGGCGGCGAGTCGGCTGCACTGATGCTGGTGGCGCAAATACGCGACGAGGCCCACCGGTTTGCAATTACGGGGATGCGGGCTAAACGGGCCAAGGCACGCACGGTATCGCGGCTGGAAGAGATTGAAGGAGTGGGCGCCAAGCGCCGCCAGAAGCTGCTGGCCCGGTTCGGCGGATTTTCGGGCGTGGTGGATGCCAGCATCGACGATTTACGCTCGGTGGAAGGCATCTCGAACGAACTGGCCGAGCGCATCTATCACGCCTTGCGGTGTTAGTATTACTACTATGCCGATGAATCTACCAATTGCGCTGACGTGGTTGCGTATCGCCATGATCCCCTTGCTCGTGGCGCTGTTCTATTTGCCGGCCGATTGGCTCTCCATGCCGGTGCGGGATACGGTGGGCGCCCTGGCCTTCATTGTCGCTGCGCTGACCGATTGGTTCGATGGCTGGCTGGCGCGCCGCTGGAATCAAACATCGTCATTCGGCGCCTTCCTGGATCCGGTGGCCGACAAGCTGATGGTTTGCGCCGCTTTGCTGATACTGCTCGATTTGAGTCGCGTCGACTCGTTTATTGCCCTTATCATCATTGGCCGTGAAATCACGATTTCAGCCTTGCGCGAATGGATGGCCAAGATCGGCGCCAGCGGCAGCGTGGCTGTGCACTGGCTGGGCAAGTTCAAAACGGGCGCGCAGATGGTGGCTATTCCCTGCTTGCTGTATTGGGAGCCTTTGTACGGCATACCGGCCAGTTGGGTGGGCAGGGTGCTGATCATCATCGCCGCCGTGCTGACCGTTTGGTCGATGTGTTATTACCTGAACAAGGCCTGGCCGGAAATTCGTGACAAATCCGATCGCCGCGCTTGACTGATTATTTTTTTTACCTGAATTTCCCATGGTCGCAACAGCCTTAGATCAACTCCCGGACTCGCCCGATTCTCGTCGCCGCGACTGGCAAATCATCAGCATGATCGGCGTTGCGCACTCAAGCTCGCATTTTTTTCAGCTTGTCCTGCCAACGTTGTTCCTTCCGTTGGCGGCGGAGTTCGGCTACGACTTCGTCGAACTGGGTTTTCTGGTTTCCGTGTTTTTCCTGATTTCCAGCTTTGGGCAGGCGATCTCGGGGTTTGTGGTGGATCGTACCGGCCCCACCCTGGTATTACGGTTCGGCCTGGCGTGTTTCGTCGTGGCGGGCGTGCTGCTGGGCCTGGCTTCGGGTTATGCCATGTTGCTGTTGGCTGCGGCGATCGGCGGGATCGGCAATTCTGTTTTTCATCCGGTGGATTTTTCCATTATCAATGGCCGGGTCAGCACGCGGCGACTGGGTCATGCCTACAGTACCCACGGCTTTACCGGAAATCTGGGCTGGGCCATTACGCCGATCTACATGAGTGCCCTGATCCATCTGGCCGACTGGCGGGTGGCGGCATTTGGCGCGGCCGCGTTGGTTGCCGTCGTGCTGTTCGTGGTGTGGCTGGGCCGTGACCTGCTGGCCAGCGATGAGGAAAAAGCCGGGCTCGTGTGGTCGGGCAAGAGCACGCCCATCGCCGCCAAGCCGGCTCCCACGGGCGGCAGCGCCGCCGAGCAAGACCTATCGGGGGAAACCGTCCTGAATACGCTTGCCATCCTGCTGTCTAAGCCGGCGTTGTGGGGGGCATTCTTTTTCTTCGTGTGTACGACGTTTGCCTTGTCGGCCGTCCAGAACTACACCATTCCCATGCTTGGGGATGTCTACGGCATTGATAAGGTCCTGGCGGGCACGACGCTGTCGGGCTATATGCTGGCGTCGGCGCTTGGCATGATCACGGGCGGCTTCCTGGTGGGCGCCACGCCTCACAACGAACGCACAGTCGCCTTGTCGCTGATTTGCGCAGGTTTGTTCCTGGTGTTGTTGGCGTCGGGCGTTCTGGAGCCTTCATTGGCTATGGTGGTGGTGGGCGTGGCCGGCTTTTGTGCGGGTGTCGCCACGCCGTCGCGCGATATGCTGATTCGCAGCGCGGCGCCCAAAGGCGCAACGGGCACCGTGTACGGGCTGGTGTATTCAGGCATGGATGTTGGCGGCTCGTTGGGGCCGGTTGTCTTTGGCCTGATGCTTGACGCGGGTTATAGCCAGGGCCCTTGGTTGGGCGCCGCTACCGCGTTTGTGGTGGCTTCGGGTCTGGCTTACATGGTGGCGCGCGCTGTTGCCCGCAGTGCGCGGGCAGTTCCGGCTGTCGGCTGAATACCCGTCTTGGGGGCCCGAGGCCGGACTAGCGCAGGGGTGTTCGAGGTTGCCGGCGTATTGCGCGATTAATTGTGCAGCGGGCCTGGGCCGACCTATTGCCGCGGTGTTCGATGCAGGTCGGGCCTGACTGCATGGCTGGAACGCGAAGGGTTGATGTCCAAGCCGCCCCGGCGCGTGTAGCGCGCATAGACAGTCAGTGCTTCAGGTTGGCAGGCGCGCCAAATATCGCAAAACATTTGTTCAACACAATGCTCGTGGAATTCGTCGTGGCGTCGCAATGACACGATGTACTTCAACAGACCGGCGCGATCGATTTGCGGGCCGGTATAGCTGATTTGCACACTGCCCCAATCGGGTTGGCCGGTAACCGGGCAGTTTGACTTGAGCAGGTCGGACACCAGGGTTTCAGTAACCACGCCGCCGTCGGCTACGCACGAAAGCAGGTGTGGGGCGGGTCGGTAGTCGGTGATTTCCACGTCCAGGCCGTCCAGGCTTTCCCCGTTCAGTGGCCGGCACGCTACGATTTCAGTGGCATCCATTGGCAGCAATACGACATCCACCGGCGCGCCCGCCGCTTGGCTCAGGTCGTGCTTTAGCATGCTGACGACTGCTGCGGCGTCTGCGTAGCGGCTTTCGTTGAATGAATTCAGATAAAGCTTGAATGACTTGGATTCGATCAGAAAGGGGCTGTCGTGGGGGAATTCAAAACGCGCCACGGCGATGACCGGCTTTCCTTTGGGATTCAGCCAGGAAAGTTCATAGGCTGTCCAGTAGTCGGCACCGCTCCAGGCAGGACGGTTGCCCAGAGCTTCCCGGTTCTGAGCCCGGGCAATGGGAAACAGCACAGAGGCATCGTAGGTGGAAGGATAAGGAACGTCGTGCCCTAAGGGCGACCGTTCGAGACAGGATTCATCCATGAAAGTCGGTGTCCGGTAAATCAGCCAAATACGCTGGGTTCAGCGTACTTGATTTTTCATATGGTGGGAAAACAGCTTCGTCATGTAAAACGGCGTGCTGCGTTGCCACACGCAATTTTCTCATAGCGAAAAATAGTATTTTACATCGCGAAATCAAACCTCCAAACGATTGAATATAAAGAAAAATTTTCTTAGTCTTATATAAGACATAAGTGGCTTTTGCGTTGCAGCATAGGCGTAGACTTTTTCCATGGCTTTCTTTCTGTTTTTACTTTCCATCTATCGAACCAAGGAGATACACCATGACTCTACGCGAAGCCGCCGTTCGTGAACTGCAAAAATCCTGGACGGAAGACCCGCGCTGGCAGGGGATACGCCGAGGCTATGGCCCTGAAGAGGTCGTGCGGCTCAGAGGCTCTGTGGTTGCAGAGCACACGCTGGCCCGCCGTGGCGCAAACAAGCTGTGGGCGTTGCTGCACAGCGAGCCTTTTGTGAATTCGCTGGGCGCTCTGACCGGCAATCAGGCCATGCAGCAGGTGAAGGCTGGCCTGAAGGCTATTTATCTCTCGGGCTGGCAGGTCGCGGGCGACGCCAATGGCGCGGGCGAGATGTACCCCGATCAGTCGCTGTACCCGGCTAATTCCGTGCCGCAGGTTGTGCGCCGGATCAATAATGCGCTGACACGCTGCGATCAGGTTCAGTGGATGGAAGGCAAAAATCCGGACGCCGACGACTACATCGACTATTTTGCACCCATTGTGGCCGATGCGGAAGCCGGTTTCGGAGGCGTGCTGAACGCATTTGAGTTGATGAAAGCCATGATCGAGGCGGGCGCGGCAGGGGTTCACTTCGAAGACCAGCTGGCCTCGGTCAAGAAGTGCGGGCATATGGGCGGTAAAGTTCTGGTGCCCACACGTGAAGCCGTCGCCAAGCTGGTGTCGGCGCGGCTGGCCGCCGATGTGCTGAACGTTCCTACCTTGCTGCTGGCCCGCACTGATGCGGATGCGGCGGATCTGCTCACCAGCGATATTGATGAGAATGACCGCCCGTTTATCACCGGCGAGCGCACGGCCGAAGGCTTTTTCCGCACCCGGGCAGGCATCGAACAGGGTATTTCGCGTGGGTTGGCCTATGCGCCTTATGCCGATTTGCTATGGTGCGAGACCTCGACCCCCGATCTGGACTATGCGCGCCGGTTCGCCGAGGCGATCCACCGTCAGTTTCCCGGCAAGATGCTGGCCTATAACTGCTCGCCCTCGTTCAACTGGAAGAAGAACCTGGATGACGCCACGATTGCCAAGTTTCAACGCGAGTTGGGCGCCATGGGGTACAAGTTCCAGTTCATTACCCTGGCGGGCTTCCATGCCCTGAATTACGGCATGTTCGAATTGGCGCATGGCTATGCCCGTCGCCAGATGAGCGCTTTCGTGGAGCTGCAGCAAAAAGAATTCGCTGCAACCGACCTGGGATTCACGGCGGTCAAACACCAGCGCGAGGTCGGCACAGGCTATTTCGATGCAGTGACTCAAGTGATCGAAGGCGGTCAATCGTCCACTACGGCGCTCAGCGGGTCGACCGAGGAGGCCCAGTTCGAAGCAGCTTGAAGTTGATATAGATCAAGCGCTTGCGCGCATGCTCGGGCTATAGTCATGGTGTCATGCGCGCGTATTCCATCTTTGTTGTTCCCGAGAGCCTCTCCAGCGCCGACCGGTTGAACCGTCGGCGTATGCTGGCGCGGCTGGGGCTGGCCTGGCTGATCATGATGCAGGTCATGATGTTCGCCTTTCCCGGCTATGTCCGCGATGACCCGATGTCCGATGCTGATCGCAGCTTCCTGGATTCAGCCATCATCATCATGAACTGGATCAGCCTGGCGCTCACCGTGCCCTTGATCTGGTATTGCGCCTGGCCGGTCTGGCAGGGTTTTATTGGGCAGGTGCGCAAGCTGCGGGTCGGGATGGATGTCCCCGTGGCCCTGGGGATCGTGGCCGCCTTCGTGCCGAGCGTCTGGTCCACCTGGACGGCCCGGGGCGAAGTTTATTTTGATTCCGTCACCATGTTCGTTGCATTTTTGCTAACGGCGCGCTATATGGAGCTGTGCGCCAGACAAGCCATGGGCATTGGAAAGACGCACGAATTCATCGAGCAGTATCGCAGCGTGCTGTCGATCCGGGCGGACCGTATCGCGTTCTGGTTCACAGCCATCCAACTGGGCCTGACGGCGGTCGTTGGTCTGGTCTGGTACAGCTATGCACCCGCCCAGGCCGTGGGCGTCATGGTGGCCATGCTGGTGATCAGTTGCCCCTGTGCGATGGCGATGGCCGTTCCCACTGCCATCGCCGCAGCGCACGCCAGCCTGCTGGCCCAGCCTGATACCGACCAGTCCAACCTGTACCGCCTGGTTTGCGCCACGGGTCAGGTGTCGCGCCAGAATCTGTATGGGTCCATGGCATGGCACGTATTGATGATGCCGCTGGCGGCGGTGGGTTGGGTCCAGCCTTGGCTGGCGGCCCTGACCATGTTGCTGTCATCGCTGGCCGTGGCCGGCAATTCCTGGCGTTTGTTTCGCCGGCAGGCTCACGCTGCGCAGGCTGTCCACTCGCCTCGCGTAGTCACCGGCTAACAGAGGAGGCACCAGGAATGGAAGCGCTTTATTTACTGCTGCCTATTTCCCTGGTCTTTGTTCTGTTGATCGGCGCGGCGTTCTGGTGGGCGATTTTCTCGGGTCAGTTCGACAATACCGACGAGGCGGCTCGTTCTATCTTGCAGGACGATGACTCAACGGCGCCCAGGCCGGATGACGAACCCAAACCGCAGTCACAGGTTCCAGACCCAAGCGGCGCGCGGAAAGAATAGAATAAACGCGGGGAACAGCCTGAAAGGCGGCCTGCTTGATCTGGATCAACGCATCACTCCTGATAATGGGCCATTATGCTGGCGGCTAATTTTAATTTGCACCAAGGGGAACTTCATGGGTATGTCGGGTACCGTGGCACACCAGGCCGAGACCTTCAATTACGGCATTGTCAGGCAATTCACGATAATGACGATATTCTGGGGTCTCGTCGGCATGGGCGTGGGCGTCTTGATCGCCGCGCAACTGATTTGGCCGGAACTTAACTTCAACACGCCGTGGCTTAGCTATGGCCGGCTGCGGCCTGTCCATACCAATAGCGTGATCTTCGCATTTGGCGGCACGGCGCTGTTCGCAACCTCGTACTACGTAGTGCAACGCACCTGTCAAACCCGGCTGTTCAGCGACAAACTCGCCGCCTTTACGTTCTGGGGCTGGCAGGTGGCGCTGTTTGCGGGCCTTTTCACCTTGCCCATGGGCTTTACCAGCACCAAGGAATACGCCGAATACGAGTGGCCCATCGATATCCTGATCACCCTGGTGTGGGTGGCGTACGCGGTGGTTTTCTTTGGCACCATCGCCAAGCGCCGCGTAAAGCACATTTACGTGGCCAACTGGTTCTATGGCTCGTACATCGTTACCATTGCCGTGCTGCACATTTTCAATAACCTGGAACTGCCCGTCTCGCTCTGGAAATCGTATTCCATCTATGCGGGCGTGCAGGACGCCATGGTGCAAT
Organism: Pusillimonas sp.; assembly: GCA_044464765.1. GTDB lineage: Bacteria > Pseudomonadota > Gammaproteobacteria > Burkholderiales > Burkholderiaceae_B > JBIQKZ01. Next base: position 53,750 of record JBIQKZ010000006.1, on the reverse strand, counting down.
GGTGGTACGGCCATAACGCCGTGGGTTTCTTCCTGACCACCAGCTTTCTGGGGATGATGTACTACTTCGTTCCCAAGCAGGCCGGCCGCCCCATCTATTCCTACCGCTTGTCCATTGTGCACTTCTGGGCCCTGGCGTTCACCTATATGTGGGCCGGTCCTCACCATCTGCACTACACGTCCTTGCCCGACTGGACCCAGATGCTGGGCATGGCCTTTTCCCTGATCCTGCTGGCGCCGTCCTGGGGCGGCATGATCAACGGCATCATGACGGTGTCCGGCGCATGGCACAAGCTTCGCACCGACCCCATCCTCAAGTTCCTGGTGACTGCGCTGTCGTTCTACGGGATGGCGACCTTCGAAGGCTCGATGATGTCCATCCGCACGGTCAATGCGCTGTCCCACTACACCGATTGGACGGTCGGGCACGTGCACGTGGGCGCCCTGGGTTGGGTGGCCATGATCATCTTCGGATCGTTCTACTACATGATTCCGCGCCTGTACGGTCGCACCAGCATGGTCAGCATGAAGCAGGTCGAGCTGCATTTCTGGCTGGCGACCATAGGTGTGGTGCTGTATATCAGTTCGATGTGGGTTGCGGGCGTCATGCAAGGCCTGATGTGGCGCGCCACGGGCGTCGACGGCATGCTGACCTACAGCTTTGTCGAAGGCGTGAAGGCAACCTATCCGCTGTACGCCATTCGCTTGTTGGGCGGGCTGTTCTTCCTGGGTGGTATGTTCCTGATGGCCTGGAACACCTTCAAGACGATCAAGGGCCAGCCAAAACCGAACCCCGAGGTGTATTTGTACAACCCCGACAGCACCGATCCGGCGCTGGTTGGGCCTGCATCATCGACAGCGACGGCTGCGGCTTAAGGAATCACGTCCATGGCAAACAACAACGGCAAAAAAAAGCGATTCAGTCACGATACGATCGAGACCAATGTCGGTTGGCTGATTTTTTTCAGCATCTTCGTCATCTCCATTGCTGGGCTGGTGCAAATTATTCCGCTGTTCTTCCAGCACTCCACCACGCAGCCCGTCGAAGGCGTTCAGCCCTACGAGCCTTTGCAACTGGTCGGGCGGGACCTGTATATCCGTGAAGGGTGCGTAGGCTGTCACTCGCAACAGATCCGCATGTTGCAATCCGAGGTGCAGCGCTACGGCCCCTATTCGGTGGCCGGCGAGTTCGTCTACGACCACCCGTTCCTGTGGGGTTCCAAGCGCACCGGCCCCGATCTGGCCCGCGTGGGCGGCAGGTATTCCGACGAATGGCATCGCGTGCATCTGCGCAATCCGCGCGATGTCGTTCCCGAGTCGAATATGCCGGCCTACCCGTGGCTGGCCCGCAACTCGGTCGAGCATGACGACGTCCGGGCGCGCATGCGCGCCATGCAGATGCTGGGCGTGCCGTATACCGACGAACAGATCCAGGCCGCGCCCGAGCAACTAAAGGGCAAGACCGAAGAAGACGCCATGGTGGCTTACTTGCAAATGTTGGGGGTGGCAAGCCGCGCCGCCGCCGAAAAAATCATGTTGGGAGACTAAACCATGGGTTTGATCAACGGGATTGCAACGGCTGTTGCGCTGCTTACCTTCATTGGCATTGTGTGGTGGGCTTTCTCGCGCGGGCGCGAGAAAGCGAACCGCGATTCGGCCAACCTGCCTTTCCTGCAGCCGGACGAAGCCGACCAGGTCGCCAAGCAACAAGCGGCAAAGGAAGCGCAACAGGAAGACGCAAACAAGGACAAGAAGGCAGGGGGCTCTCATGAGTGATTTTGTCAGCAGCTTTTGGTCGTATTTCGTCGCTCTCATTGCGCTGGGCGGCATCATTTACTGTGTGATCCTGCTGTTCAGTCAACGCGCCTGGCTCGGAAAAACCGTTGAAAAAACTGAAGATACGGGGCACGTCTGGGACGGCAATCTGTCCGAATTGAACAATCCCGTGCCGCGTTGGTGGACGGTCTTTTACCTGGGGCTGTGCATTTTTGCCCTGGTCTATCTAGTGCTGTATCCCGGGTTGGGATCGTTCAAAGGGGTGCTTCATTATTCCACCGCCGAGTCGGTGCGCGAGGCACAGGCGGCCTATAACCAGCAATTAAAGCCAATCTACGAACGCTATGCGAGCATGAGCATTCCTGAGATCGCCACCGACGAGCAGGCCCGGCAGATTGGGCAGCGGTTGTTCCTGAACAACTGCGCCCAATGCCATGGCTCGGATGCGCGGGGCGGTCCCAGCTTCCCCAACCTTACCGATGGCGCATGGCTGTATGGCGGCGACCCCGAGCAGATCCAGCAAACCATCACCAAGGGCCGGCATGGCATCATGCCGCCTTGGAAGGGCACGATATCGCCCGCGGAAGCATCCGACATCGCCCAGTATGTCCGGTCGCTATCCGGGCTGGCTGCCGACTCCCTGCGCATACTGCCGGGCAAACGGGGCTACGACACCTATTGCGTTGCCTGCCATGGCGCCGAAGGCAAGGGCAATATTGCGCTGGGCGCGCCCGACCTTACCGATACCGACTGGTTGTACGGCAGCTCGGAAGCCAGCATCGTCAATACCATCCTGAACGGCCGCGACAACCAGATGCCGGCCCAGGAAGGCATTCTTACCACCGAGCAGATTCGCCTGCTGACTGCGTGGGTCTGGGGCCTGTCGCATCGCGGCGAAATTGCAGCGGCCCAGTAAAGGACTAAAGGAGAGACCATGAGCAGCGACTCCCCCGGCCCATCCGCTCCGTCTCAGGGCGGGGCCGGCGGTTCCGCACCAGCCTGGCGGCCTCAGGCCATAGAGCGGCCTCGTGGCGGGGCGTCGCCCCAGGTTGAAACGGCGATCGCCGACGTTCGCAGCAAGATCTATCCTCGTTCGGTATCGGGTATTTTCGCCCGCTGGCGAATCATCATGGTGTTTGTCACCCAGATCATCTTTTATGGCCTGCCCTGGTTGCAGTGGGGCGATCGGCAAGCCGTCTTGTTTGATCTGGGCGCACGTAAGTTCTACATCTTCGGCATGGTGTTGTGGCCGCAAGACGTCGTTTATCTGGCCATTCTCCTGGTTATCTCGGCCTTTGCCCTGTTTCTGTTCACCGCCATGGCAGGGCGGTTGTTCTGTGGTTACGCCTGTCCACAAACGGTCTATACCGAGATATTCATGTGGGTGGAGCGCAAGATCGAAGGCGATCGCCTGGCCCGGATCCGCCTTGATGAAGCGCCCTGGAACCTGCAAAAGCTGCGCCTCAAGGCCGCCAAACACGCCATCTGGATACTGATCGCGCTCTGGACGGGCCTGACCTTTATCGGCTATTTTGCGCCCATCCGTGAACTTGGCGAAGGCCTGCTGACCCTGACCCTGGGGCCGTGGCAGTGGTTCTGGATGTTGTTCTACGCGTTTGCCACCTGGGGCAACGCAGGCTTCATGCGGGAAGCGGTCTGCAAATACATGTGTCCGTACGCGCGTTTCCAAAGCGTGATGGTCGATGACGACACCTTTGTTGTCACGTACGACCATGTGCGCGGCGAGCCACGCGGCGGCCGGTCCCGTCGCATCGATCATAAAGAAGCCGGTATGGGCGATTGCGTCGATTGCAGCTTGTGTGTGCAGGTTTGCCCTACCGGCATCGACATCCGCGACGGGCTCCAGTACATGTGTATCGGTTGCGGCGCCTGTGTCGACGCCTGCGACCAGGTGATGGACAAAATGCACTACGAGCCCGGCCTGATCCGCTACACGTCGGGCAAGGCGATTACCGAACGCCTCACCCAAAGCCAGGTGCGACGGCGGCTGTTCCGTCCGCGCGTGGTGGCCTACACCGCGCTGCTGGGCGTCATTGTCATTGGCTTCGTGGTGGCGTTGTTCATGCGCACCACGCTTCGGGTGGATGTCATCCGCGATCGGGGCGCGCTGGGCCGCGAGGTTGCCGGCGGCATGATAGAAAACGTTTACAGGTTGCAACTGATCAATGCCACCGAGTCGCCCATGACGTTGCGGATCAGCGCCGACGGGTTGCCGAACCTGTCCGTGTCTACAACCGAGGGCGAGCGTGATATCGTGTCGCTGGATGGTTCTTCCAACCGGCTGGTGCCGATTGTCATACGGGCGCCCGCCCAGAACCTTACTTCGGGCGTGCACGATATTCAGTTGAATATCCTGTCTACTCCCTGGGAAGGCGCCGAGCAAAGCGTTACGGAACGAACCAGCTTCTATGTTCCCCAATAAAATAGCTTTATGTTGGAAAGCAAGGAAGGCAGACATGAACGAACAAGGCAGTAAACCCTGGTGGAAGGAGCCGTGGCCCTGGATTCTGATTTCGGGGCCGGCGGTGGCCGTTGTCGGCTGCGCGGTCACCATTGTTTTGGCGGTACAGAATTTTGGTGATCAGGCCTATACCGGGGGGGCGGTCAAGCGCGGCCTCGTGGTGGACCGCCTCGAGGCCGGCGCAACTGGGCCGCAGGCCACGGGCGGCGCTGCGCATCGGGCTGATTCCTCGGGGAGCACGCCATGACGTGGCGTTCTTTAATGTGGATTCTCTGGCCGTCTTTCCTGGTGGCAGGCGCGGCCAGCGCGACGGTATTTGCCCTGATCGACCCGCTCGATGTGGCGATTTTCGGGTCCATCCATCCCAGCAGGCAGGCATTTTATGCCGGCGGGTTCTTTTTTCTATGGCTGATGGCAGCCTTGTCGGGCGCACTGACCCTATTCATGACCCAAGGGAAACTGGCCGACGACGACACTCAAGGCCTGTAAACGGCCTAAGCGGTTAGGCCTGGGTGCTATAAACGTCTGTTGTGCGGCGGATATGGGGCCTGGGTTCGATGCTTTTGCGCCACTAGCTGGGTGCTTTTAAGTACAGTCGACCCCTGACAACTGCTCGAGCATGGGCAGATCCAGTATCTGTACGTTGCGTTGTTGGATCCGGATCAAACCTTCTCGTGCGAAGCGGGAAAACAGACGGCTGACGGTTTCAAGCGTCAGGCCCAGGTAATTGCCGATTTCCTCGCGGCTCATGCGCAGCACGAATTCGGTGGATGAATAACCTAGGGATGCCAGGCGCCGCGAGAGATCCAGCAGGAAAACCGCCAGGCGCTGCTCGGAGCGCAGGACGCCTAGCGACACCACCAACTGCTGGGCGCGCCTGATTTCTGTGTTTGTAAGCCGGCGCAACTGATGTTTTAGCGCGGGAATGTGTGTGGTGACCCGATCGAGGTCGTGGATGGGGGCGACGCAGACTTCGCTGTCTTCGAGCGCAATGGCGTGCGACAGTTGGGTGTCGTTCAGAAAGCCATCAATGCCGACGATTTCGCCGGGCAACAGAAAGCCTGTTACCTGGATCAGGCCGGCGGCGTCTTCCAATTGGGTTTTGATGGAGCCCGACCGTATGCCATAAAGGGCCTGGGCTGAATCGCCTTGGCGAAATAGTGATCCGCCTTTGGGTATGCGTATGCGTTCGGTGACCACTTCGTCGAGCTTCTGGATGTCTTGTGGCGAGATTCCCACAGGGAGACAAAGGTGGCTGAGCATACAGGTGGAACAGCGCGTGGATTCGGGTGTAAGCGGAATTCGTTTTTGCATACGTATCCTGGCGAGCGCCAAAACTCCTTTTCTTCTTATTATGGTTGGCCAAGGCTTATTGTACCTGCTTTGAATTGGCCGGTTTTTCTCGTGGCCTCGAAAATAGCCTTGCTCCACCTTGAAATCGGACGTTTTGACCGCATTTAATCCGTGTTCCGGGCTTGTACGCCCTAATTTTACAAAGTACCGATTATGCGATTCGACAAACTAACGACCAAGTTCCAGCAGGCTATTGCCGATGCGCAAAGCCTGGCTGTGAAGAATGACAATCCTTACATAGAGCCGGTGCATGTCCTGGCGGCTTTGCTGGCCGACACGGATAGCGGGACAAGCAGCTTGCTGGCTCGGGCCGGCGTGGCCGTCAACCGTGTAGCCACGGCGACGGCCAATGCCATCGACGCCTTGCCTCAGGTGCAGGGCGCCGAGGGCAATATCCAGATCAGTCGCGATCTGCAGACGGTTCTCACGCGAACCGACAAAGAAGCTTCCACTCGGGGCGATACCTACATCGCCAGCGAGCTTTTCCTGTTGTCCCTGGCCGACGACAAGGGGGAGGCGGGCCGCATTTTGCGCGAAGCCGGATTGCAGCGCAAGGCGCTGGAAAGCGCCATCGAGGCGGTGCGCGGCGGAGCCAGCGTGTCTGACGCGGAAGGCGAATCCAACCGTGAAGCCCTGCAGAAGTACACGACCGACCTGACCGAGCGCGCCCGCCAGGGTAAGCTCGACCCGGTGATCGGCCGCGACGACGAAATCCGCCGCGCCATCCAGATATTGCAACGCCGCACCAAGAATAACCCAGTGTTGATCGGCGAGCCGGGGGTCGGCAAGACCGCCATCGTCGAAGGCTTGGCCCAGCGCATCATCAACAACGAGGTTCCGGAAACCTTGAAGGGCAAGCGAGTCCTTTCTCTGGATCTGGCCGCGTTGCTGGCCGGCGCCAAGTTCCGGGGCGAGTTCGAGGAGCGCTTGAAAGCGGTCTTGAAAGAGCTGTCCCAGGATGAGGGCGGCATTATCGTTTTCATCGACGAGCTGCACACCATGGTGGGCGCAGGCAAGGCCGAAGGCGCGATGGACGCGGGCAATATGCTTAAACCCGCGTTGTCGCGGGGCGAGCTGCATTGCATAGGCGCCACGACGCTGGACGAATACCGCAAGTACATCGAGAAGGATGCCGCCCTTGAGCGGCGCTTCCAGAAGGTGCTGGTGAATGAGCCCGATGTGGAATCCACCATTGCCATCTTGCGTGGCTTGCAGGAGCGCTACGAGCTGCACCACGGCGTGGCCATTACCGACCCGGCCATTGTGGCGGCCGCCGAGCTGTCCAACCGCTATATCACCGACCGTTTCCTGCCGGACAAGGCCATTGACCTGATCGATGAGGCGGCGGCCCGCATCCGCATGGAGATCGACTCCAAGCCCGAAGTCATGGATCGCCTGGATCGGCGCATCATCCAGCTGAAGATCGAGCGCGAGGCGGTCAAGAAAGAGACCGACGATGCCTCGTTGCGTCGCCTCAAGGCGATCGAGGACGAGCTGGAGAGCCTTCAGCGAGAATACAACGACTACGAGGAAATCTGGAAGGCGGAGAAGGCCGCCGTGCAAGGCTCGCAGTCCGTGAAGGAAGAAATCGAACGGGTGCGCGCCGAGATGGCGGAATTGCAGCGCAAGGGCCAATTCGACAAGCTGGCCGAGCTGCAATACGGCAAACTGCCCGAGCTTGAAGGGCGTTTGAAAGCGGCCGAGGCTGGTGCAGAGAAGTCCCAGAAAGAAGCGGATAAGCCGCGTCTATTGCGCACCGAGGTAGGCGCCGAAGAGATCGCCGAAGTCGTATCCCGTGCAACCGGCATTCCGGTAGCCAAGATGATGCAGGGCGAACGGGCCAAACTGTTAGGTATGGAAGAAGCGCTGCACCGCCGTGTGGTGGGGCAGGATGAAGCGGTCAACCTGGTGTCCGATGCCATTCGGCGCTCGCGCGCAGGCCTGTCCGATCCTTCGCGCCCGTACGGGTCCTTCCTGTTCCTTGGGCCGACCGGTGTGGGCAAGACCGAACTGACCAAGGCTCTGGCGACCTTTCTGTTCGATTCTGAAGACCATCTTATCCGCATCGACATGAGCGAGTTCATGGAGAAGCATTCGGTCGCTCGCCTGATTGGCGCGCCTCCGGGCTATGTGGGCTACGAAGAAGGCGGTTACCTGACGGAAGCCGTACGTCGCAAGCCTTACAGCGTCATTTTGCTGGATGAGGTCGAGAAGGCGCACCCTGACGTCTTCAACGTGCTGCTGCAGGTGCTGGACGATGGCCGCCTGACGGATGGGCAGGGCCGTACGGTGGATTTCCGCAATACGGTTATTGTCATGACGTCGAACCTGGGGTCGCAGCATATCCAAAGCATGGCGGGCCGGCCTTACGAGGTGATCAAGGAAGTGGTCTGGGACGAGCTGAAGAACTCATTCCGGCCTGAATTCCTGAACCGCATCGACGAGGTAGTGGTTTTCCATGGTTTGGATGCTTCGCAGATCGAGGCGATTGCGTCGATTCAAATCGAGCGCCTGGCTGAACGCATGGCGCAGCAGGACATGCGGCTGGAGGTTTCAGATGCGGCTCGTGCGCAACTGGCGCTTGCAGGGTTTGATCCGGTGTTTGGCGCCCGGCCATTGAAGCGGGCGATACAGCAGCAGATCGAAAACCCGGTGGCGCGCCAGATACTGGAAGGCAAGTTCGGCCCGAACGACGTGGTTCCGGTGGATTGGAAGGACGGCAAGTTCGTGTTCGAGCGGACGCTTCAGTAAGCAGGGTTGTTCTTTATTCCTGGCCGTAGAATTTGACGCCGATCTCGATGGCTTCGCGGCCTTGGGAGCGGCGGTGCCGATTGGTGTCGCGCAGTGAATAGATGCAGCCGCAATATTCCTGCTGGTAGAAGTTCTCGCGCTTGCTGATTTCGATCATGCGGGCCGAGCCGCCGCCCTTGCGCCAGTTGTATGTCCAGTACAGCATGCCCGGATAGCGAGCGGCGGCGCGTTCGCCGCTGCCGTTGATCTGGTTCATGTCTTTCCAGCGCGAGATGCCCAGCGAACTGCTGATGGTGTCGTAGCCGTGTTCGTAGGCATACAGAGCCGTGCGCTCAAAGCGCATGTCGAAGCAGGCGGCGCATCGTTTGCCACGTTCTGGTTCGTTTTCCAGGCCCTTCACCCGCTCGAACCAGTTGTCTTTATCGTAGTCGGCGTCGATGAACGGAATATTGTGTTCCTGCGCGAAACGGATGTTTTCGTTCTTGCGGATTTCGTATTCGCGATCGGGATGGATATTGGGGTTATAAAAGTAAATGGCGTATTCAATGCCGGAGGCCGTCATGGCTTCCATGACTTCACCGGAACAGGGTGCGCAGCACGAATGCAGCAACACTTTTTTCCGGTTGTCGGGCAGTTGAAGAATGGGGCGCTGGAAAGTGGTCATACCCCCTATTTTAGTCGCCGATGACGGTATCCCACAACAACCTTACCGTCGCACGCTCGTTGGCCAGCAGATCCGGGGATACCCGGGCCTTTTCGGCGCCCTGCAATCGCAGGGAGTGCTGTAGTTTCCGATAGGTGCGGTAGGCGTTCGCCACCTCGTGGGCCAGCGGTGCGGGAATCAGGCCTTCCTGGGCAGCCAGGCGAAGCAGGGTGATATTGCCCAGGTTATCCAGCAGCACAGGATGGGCGGCGGCATGAGACAGCACCAGATACTGGGTGACGAATTCCACGTCGACCATGCCTCCGCGATCGTGCTTCAGGTCGAAATCGCTGGATGGGTTGGGGTGGCCCGCGCTGATCTTGTCACGCATGGCGCGCACGTCTTCCTTCAGGCGCAGGGGGTCATGGGGCAATAGCAGGACCTTCCGGCGAATGGCCTCGAAACGGGCTCCGACATGTGGGTCGCCGGCAGCGTGGCGTGCCCGGGTAATGGCCTGGTGTTCCCATGGCCAGGCGTGCTTCAGTTGATACTGTTCGAAGGCATCCAGCGATACGGCAAGCATGCCGGCATCGCCGTCGGGGCGCAGACGAAGGTCGATTTCGTAGAGCCTGCCCGAGGACGTCATGGTGGATAGCCACGAGGCGACGCGCCGCCCCAGTTTGGCGTAGAGCTCGCCTGCATCGTCGCTCGGGTCGTCGTATAAAAAGACAAGGTCCAGGTCGGACGCATAGCCCAGCTCTTTGCCGCCCAGCTTGCCGTAGGCAATGATGGCAAAACGGGGTGGCACAAGTGGTTTGCCCGCTTGTTCGCGCGGCTGGATCAGAGGCCAGACGCGGTGGATTGTTTCTTCCAGCAGCATGTCGGCCAAAGCGGATAACTGATCCGCCAGGCGTTCGACGCTTAGCTCCCCGGCCAGATCCTGCGCCAGCAACTGAAAGCTGATTTGGCGTTGAAGGTCGCGCATCAGGTTCATTTGCTGCTCGACATCGGGCTTGCCGTCGGGCAGGACGCAGGCATCCAGTTCCTCGTGCAGTTGCAGGGCGTGCTGCGCCAGATCGGGCGGTTTCATCAGCGATCGCCATTCGATAAGGCTGTCGAGCAGCAAGGGGAATTGATTTAAATACTGCGCGGCCCACGGGCTGGAGCCTACGATGCGCGCAACCCGGGCCAGCGTTTCCGGGTATTCGGCCAACAGGGCCAGATACGCGCTGCGCTGTGCGATTCGTTCGATCAGGTCTAGCAGACGCACGGCGGTCTGTTCGGGCTGGGCGGTTTGGGTGGCCGCCTGGATGATGGCAGGCAGCAGGGCATCCAGGCGCCGCCGGCTGTTGGCCGGCAAGCTGCGGATGCGGTGGGTGTCCAGAAGGGTGTCGATCCGTTGGGTCAGCATGGCGGCGTGTTCGCCCATCAAGAGCGTGATTTGCTGGTGCAGGTCGTCGCCTGGGTCGGCTTCGGATTCGGTATTCGGCCGGACGGATGAGGGGGGGGAATCGGACGGACTGGCCGTTGGGCTGGGGCTCGACGGACTGGCCGCATGGCTTGCAGCCGTGCCCTGCTCGGCGCTGTCGCCGTTGGCGGATTCACCCATGCCGGCAATGCGAAACGCATTGCGAAAGGTCTGGTTGACGAAGGCGCGGTGCTCGGTAAGCTGCGCTTCGAAGAGTGTGGGTTCCATGCCCATGGCGTGCGCGAGTTTTTCGCGTAGTTCTGGATCCACGGGTAATAGGTGGGTTTGCTCGTCTTCGCGGTATTGCAGCATGTGCTCGGTACGGCGCAAGAAGACATAGGCGGCTTCCAGGTTTGCGGCGATGTCCGGGTCAATAATGCCGGCCTTGCGCTGGCGCCGCAGGGCGGCCAGCAGGCCGCGTTTTTGCAGCGAGGGAAGACGCCCTCCGCGGATCAATTGTGTCAGTTGGACCACGAACTCGATCTCGCGTATGCCACCGTCGCCCAATTTGACGTGATGCGTGGTTTCTATGCCGTTGCGCGACAAGGCGCGGCGCTGCCAGTCCTGGCGGATGCGCTCGCGCAGGGCGCGCAGCGAGGACAGGGCGTCAAAGTCGAAATATTTGCGGTAGACGAAAGGGATGCGCAAGGCTTCCAGTTGCGCCAGTTGCGTAGCGGGTTCGCTGCCTTCGAAGGCCCGAGCCTTGATGGGCCTGGCCTTCAACCAGGCATAGCGCTCCCATTCGCGGCCCTGGCTGACCAAATAATGCTCCAGCGCGTCCAGGCTCCAGGCCAGTGGCCCCGCATCGCCATCGGGCCGCAGGCGTAAATCGGTGCGAAAGACGTGGCCATCGGCATCCAGCTCAGACAGTACGGGCATCATCCGTTGGGTGATGCGCCCGTAGAATTCATGATGACTGATCTTGCGGCGGCCATTGGTTTCCCCTTCTTCAGCGTACAGCATGATCAGATCGATATCCGAAGAAACATTCAATTCCTTGCCGCCCAGTTTGCCCATGCCAATGATCAGGAGTTCCTGGGGCAAACCGGTTTCTGGGTCCAGCGGGATGCCATGTACGGCGGCGGCTTCGGTGGTCACACTGCGATAGGCTTCTGCGATCGCCAGGTCTGCCAGCGCCGTGGTGGCGTCGACGACTTCCGCCAGTGGCGCCGTGCCATTGATGTCGCGCACCATCAGTGTGTAAAAAGCCCGTTGGCGCAACTGGCGCAGCACCTTCCGCGTTTGCTCGATGGATAGCGCCCCCGGCTGGTCTGGGCCGGCCAATTCCGCCAGCTCGGCGAACCAGTCTTGGATTTGACGGGAGCTGACGGGTTGTCGGCAGGCTTGCGTCAGCCATTGTTCGAACGCGGCATTATTGCCGGCTTTGCGGCGCAATGCGCCCGACCAGTCCAGCGCGGGCTGCAACAGAGCATCAGGGGTCATGAGTTCACAAAAATTAACGACGGCGGGAGGGTTTTCGGGTATAAGGTTCGAGTGATACTGCAACTATAACTGTACTGGCTATTAATTCCGTGCTTCGAGTCTCCGCTTTATTCCGTTTGCTGGGCGTGGTGGCGCTGATCGTCTACTTTGTTCTTGCGGGGGTGTACTTGGGGCTTCGTTATGCCGTGTTGCCCAGTATCGATCATTGGCGCCCTCATATTGCCAGCCAGCTTTCCAGCGCTCTGGGCACGCAAGTCCATCTGGACCAGGTCTCGGCCCGGCTTCAGGGCCTGAACCCCACGGTCAATCTCCAGGGTGTTGCGTTCTACGACGGCGAAGGCCGCCGGGTGCTAAGACTGCCCTCGGTCCAGGCCGAACTTGCCTGGCGCGATCTGCTCCATGGCAGGATCAAGTTCGTGCTCCTGCAGGCGCACGGCTTGCGGCTTGATGTTCGGCGCGACACGGACGGCCGTTTTTGGGTGCTGGGGCATTCGTTCGACGTGGGCGAGAACGGAAACGGGAACGGGAGCGGGAACGATGAGGCCATCTCGCTCGATCAGCCCTTGATGCAATGGCTGGCGCGCCAGGAGCAGATTGTTCTGGATGACATGGTGATCCGGTGGCGTGATGCGATGCGCACCGGCGAACCCCTGGTGCTGCGCAAGGTCACCCTTAATTTTCTCAGCGATGCCGGCGGGCACAGCCTGTCGCTCGACGCCACGCCGCCCGAGGCCTTGGGCCGCACCTTGGCGATCCGTTCGCGCTTCGACAAGGTGGACGCGCATCTGCCGGCGACGGACAAGGCGGCCTGGAGCGGCATGCTCTATACCCATGTGGACGGCATGGCGCCGCGCGCCTGGCAGCCCTGGATGGACGTGCCGGGCGATCTCGAGTCGGGCCAGGTGTCCGCCCGATGGTGGCAAGGCGTGGAGCGAGGCGAACCGGATCGATTTGCGCTGGATGTCGATGTGAAGGACGGCAAGTGGCGTTTGGGCGATGACGCGGCTATCTTGGCCGAGTCCGCACGGCTGGCGGCCGTGGGGGCGTGGCATGGCGCAGAACAGATTGCCCGCGCTTTGACGCTCGACGACGCGCCTGAAATGGCGAGCGTGACGGGTGCGACGGGAATAAACGCAGCGACTGCGAGCCGCCCGGATCACGAAGCAGAACTCAGTGGCGGCACGTCGCCTTCCGGCGCTGTTCATACCGGCACGCCCGCAGCCGTCCAGTTTGCGATCCGGGCACGGAACCTGGACCTGCGTTTGCCGGAACAGTTTGATCTCCCGCTCGATTTCGATGTGATTGACCTGGGCGGAACGGTAACGCATCAGCGCCCCATGGGCCTATCCGTCGACCTAAGCCAGGCGCACTTGCTCAATGACGACATGAATCTTGGGTTTCGCGGCCAGTGGCGGCAGGGCGCCGAGGGCGATTCCGGAAGCGTGGATATGCACGGGACATTTGCCCGCGCGTCCCTGGACGCGATCGATGAGTACCTGCCAAATACGGTTTCCCTAGATGCGCGCGAGTGGCTTGCCAAAGGATTAGTGGATGGCCAGATCGAAAATGCCGCCGTCTTGCTGCGCGGGAGCCTGGATCATTTTCCTTTTAGCGAGACGCCCGAACAGGGCGACTTCCGGATTGCGGGTGATTACCGGGACGGCATCATTGACTATCTGCCTGCCGAAGGCCAGGAGGCCGGCTGGCCGCGCCTGACCGACATGAAGGGCAAGGTGTCTTTGCATCGGGTGGACCTGCGCATGGTGGCCGACGAGGCAACTGTATGGCCGGCTACAGATCAGCCCATCCAGTTGAACAATGTGCGGGCTCAAATACCCAATATCGAATACGGCGCCGTTCTGGACATCCAGGGGGAAAGCCAGGCGCAGGCGTCAACTTATCTGACGCTGGTACGCACCACGCCTTTGCAGGACATTCTTGGCCATATTCTGGACGACGCCAAGGCGGATGGCCAATGGCGGGTTCCTCTCAGCTTGACCATTCCGCTGTTGGACAGTCTGAACACCACGGTTCGTGGATCGATTCATTTTTCGGGCGGAAGCGTGGCCATGCAGGCGCAAGCGCCGCCGTTCGAAAACCTGAACGGCAGTCTGGAGTTCACCGATGAAGGGGTTAGGATCGACCAACTGACGGGTCGCTTCCTGGGAGGAGAAGCCGTGTTCGGCGGGGGCATGGGAGGGCGCGAGCCAGGCTTGAGCCTGAAGGGGCGCATCCAGGCCGATGCATTGGCCAGCTATGCCGATCTGGAGGGTCTTCAGCGCCTGAAGGGGACGTTCCCTTATCAGGCGCAGTTGCGTCAACAGTCAGCGGGACGGGTAACCGTCACGGTCAGTTCCGATCTGCAGGGGCTTGCCATCGACCTGCCGGCGCCACTGGGCAAGCAATCTGCTTCGGAGATGCCATTAAAGGTTAGCTGGGCCAGTGGGGGCACGGCCCGCGATACGGTGCTGGACATCACGGCCAATTCCTTGGTGCGCGCCCGGCTTTTACGCCGCGAGGGCGCCAAAGGGCCTTATTTCCGGGCAGTCGGCGTAGCTGTCGATCAACCCCTTGAGACGCCTGAAAGCGGTATTGGCATCGACGTCAAGCGTTCGAGTCTCGACCTGGATGCCTGGGAAGCCGTCATCAATGACTTTTCCGAATCCGACGGAGAGTCGGAGGGTGCTCGTCAACCGGTTTTCCCTGCCCTGCAGCGGGCACGCTTCCAGGCCGACCAAATCCAGGTCAAGGGGTTGGAACTCGACAAGGCGACACTTACCGCCAAGCGGGTGGAGCCCCTGACATGGCGCGTCGATATCAGTTCAACACAGACGGCGGGCACCATTTTCTGGCGGGAAGCAAGCGGTCGGATCGCCGGCCATGTCGATGCCAAATTCGATCGGCTTGCGCTGGGTCGCAAGGACGCGGCAGAATCCGACGCGCCAGAGGGCGAGCCAGCGCTGGCATCGGAATACCTCGACATTCCCGCCATCAAACTTGCCGTTGAAAAGTTCGTCCTGTATGGCCACCCGGTGGGCCGCTTGGCGGTTGAAGGGGTGAATTTACAGCGTGGGCAATTGTGGCGCCTGGACAAGCTGAGCCTGAGCGGACGGACAGCGCAGTTGAATGGTACAGGCCAATGGCGTCTGAGCGGCACTGATCGTGGCCTGACGCTGGATGCCGTCGCCGAGATTGAAGACGCGGGAGCGTATTTAACGGATATCGGCTTTCCGGATCGACTTGAAGGGGGCAAGGGAACAATCAAGGGCAAGATTGAATGGCGCAATATGCCGTGGGCGTTAAAGCGCTCGGATATCGATGGCAAGATCGAGGTGGAACTGGACAAGGGGCGTTTCAGCGCCGTGCACTCGCGTTCCGCCCGAATACTTGAGCTGTTGTCGCTGCAGTCGTTGCGGCGTCTGGCCACCTTCGATTTCTCGCCCGGTTCGGCCTTCAAGGATGGTTTTCCCTTTGATCGGCTGACTGGAACCCTGAGCATCAATGACGGCATCATGACCACCAACAATTATCGGGTGACGGGGCCGGTGGCCACGATAAGCCTTGGCGGCGACGCCGACCTGGTGACTGAAACGCTGGACATGCAAGCCATGGTCGTGCCCAATCTGGACATCAGCGGTGCTTCCGTCGCGGCGGGTATTGCCATCAATCCCATTGTCGGGGTGGGAGCGTTCCTGACCCAGTGGCTGCTGCGCAAGCCCTTGGCCAGCGCCATGACGGTCCATTATCAGGTGTCGGGCGCGTGGGACGACCCTAAACTTGAAGAGGTGCCGGTATCTGATACGGCTGGTTCGACGGCGTCGGCCTCCGATACGACCGTTCCGAAGACGCCGGCGCAGGGCGGTCAGTAAACGCTTTGCAGCAGGATCAGTAAACGCCTTGCTGCAACATGGCTTCGGCAACTTTGACGAAGCCGGCGATGTTGGCGCCATTCAGGTAGTTGACGGAATGGCCCTCGTCGCCATAGCGCACGCAGTTCTCATGGATGTCTTGCATGATCATGCGCAGCCGACCGTCGACCTCGTCACGCGTCCAGTTCAGGCGCATGGAGTTCTGGCTCATTTCCAGGCCCGAAACAGCCACGCCGCCGGCGTTGCTGGCTTTGCCCGGCGCATACAGGACACCCGCCTGTATGAATGCGCTGCACGCGTCCAGGCTGGTGGGCATATTGGCGCCTTCGGCCACGCAACGCACACCGTTCTTGATCAGGGTTTTGGCGTCTTCCAGGTCAAGTTCATTCTGGGTGGCGCAGGGCAGGGCGACGTCGACCGGCACATGCCAGGGGCGTTTACCCACCTGGTAATCCAGTTTCAATTCTTGGGCATAGGTTTCGATGCGGCCCCGGCGATTGTTCTTGATGTCGGCCAGAACCTCGAGCTTTTCGGGGGTGAAGCCTGCCAGGTCGACCACGCAGCCGTGCGAGTCGGACACCGTCACCACCTTGGCGCCCATTTGCATGCATTTTTCAATGGCGAATTGCGCCACATTGCCCGAACCAGACACCGAGACGGTCTGGCCTTCAAGGGAATGGCGCGAATGTTTGAGCATTTCCTCGGCAAAGTACACCGTGCCATAACCAGTGGCTTCAGGCCGGATCAGGCTGCCGCCGAACGTGCGGCCTTTGCCGGTGAACACGCTGCCGGCCGAGTTGGACAGCTTCTTCATCATGCCCGCCATGAAGCCGACTTCGCGGGCGCCAACGCCAATATCGCCGGCGGGAATGTCGGTGTCAGGCCCAAGGTGGCGGTACAGTTCGATCATCAAGGCCTGGCAGAACCGCATGACCTCGCCATCGGATTTTCCTTTGGGATCGAAGTCGGAGCCGCCTTTGCCGCCGCCCATGGGCAGGGTGGTCAGGGCGTTCTTGAAGGTCTGTTCAAACGCAAGAAACTTGAGGATGGAAAGATTTACCGATGGGTGGAAACGCATTCCGCCCTTGAAGGGGCCGATGGCCGAATTGTGCTGGATGCGGAAAGCTCGATTGACGTGCACCTTGCCTTGATCGTCGACCCAGGAGACGCGAAACTGGATGGCGCGTTCAGGCTCTACCAGCCGTTCCAGCAAACCCAGCTCGGCATAGCGGGGGTTTTGCTGGATAAATGGCCATAAGCAGCCCATAACTTCTTTGACGGCCTGCATGAACTCCGGTTGGTGGGGATCGCGGGCCTGGACGTGTTCAAGAAATTGGTTCAGCGTTGGTAGTGTCATCAAGTCGTGCTCTAAGGTTATTTCTTCATCATTTCGAAAAATTCCGCGTTGGTTTTTGTGGCGCGGATTTTATCCAGAATGAACTCCATGGCCGCAACTTCGTCCATATCGTGAATGAATTTGCGCAATACCCAGACCTTTTGCAGTAGCTCAGGCTTGATCAGAAGTTCTTCGCGGCGGGTGCCGGACTTGTTCAGATTGATGGCCGGATAGACGCGTTTTTCAGCCAGCCGGCGCTCGAGGTGGACCTCGGAGTTGCCCGTGCCCTTGAATTCTTCGTAGATGACCTCGTCCATGCGGCTGCCGGTTTCGATCAGGGCTGTGCCGATGATGGTCAGCGAACCGCCTTCCTCGAGGTTGCGCGCGGCGCCGAAAAAGCGCTTGGGACGTTGCAGGGCGTTGGCGTCGACACCGCCGGTAAGCACTTTGCCGGAGGCCGGCACCACGGTGTTGTAGGCACGCGCCAAGCGGGTAATGGAGTCGAGCAGGATGACAACGTCTTTTTTCAGCTCGACCAGGCGCTTGGCCTTTTCGATGACCATTTCCGCCACTTGCACGTGGCGTGTGGCGGGTTCGTCGAAGGTCGATGCGACCACCTCGCCGCGTACGGTGCGCTGCATTTCGGTGACTTCCTCGGGGCGTTCGTCGACCAGCAGCACGATCATGGTGGCGTCGGGGTAATTGGTGGTGATGGCATGCGCGATGTGTTGCATCATGACCGTTTTACCCGACTTGGGGCTGGCGACGATGAGCGCGCGCTGGCCCTTGCCCATGGGGGCGAAGATGTCCATGATGCGCCCGGTGATGTTCTCTTCGGACTTGATGTCGCGTTCCAGCGTCATGACCTGGTTGGGGTGCAGCGGCGTCAGGTTCTCGAACATGATCCGGTGCTTGATGGCCTCGGGCTGCATGCCGTTGACCTTGTCCACCTTGACCAGGGCGAAGTAGCGTTCACCGTCCTTGGGGGTGCGCACTTCGCCTTCGATCGAATCGCCCGTATGCAGGTTGAAGCGCCGGATTTGCGACGGCGAGATATAGATGTCGTCGGTGCTGGCCAGATAGGAAGTATCCGGCGAGCGCAGGAAGCCAAAACCGTCGGGCAGCACTTCAAGTACGCCATCGCCGAAGATCTGCTCGCCTTGCTTGGCGCGGCGCTTCATGATGGCGAACATGATTTCCTGTTTGCGCAGGCGGCTGGCATTGTCGATGTCCAGGCTGGCGGCCATTTCGAGCAACTGCGAAACGTGCAGTGCTTTTAGTTCGGTGAGGTGCATGTGTGGAAAGAGGGGGATGTGTGCAAAGTGGGTGGCGGACCCAAGACGGGCCCGCGCGCGTGTAATGGGGTATTAGACGGATTCGTCAAGAAAGCTGGTCAGTTGGGCGCGTGACAGGGCGCCAACCTTGGTGGCGGCGGCTTTGCCGTCTTTGAACAGCATTAGCGTGGGGATGCCGCGCACACCGAATTTGGCGGCGGTATCGGGGTTGTCGTCGACATTGAGTTTGACGATGGTGACACGGCCCTGGTACTGCTTGGCGGCTTCGTCGAGCAAGGGGGCGATCATCTTGCAGGGACCACACCACGCGGCCCAGTAGTCGACTAGGACGGGGCCGTCAGCCTTCAGGACGTCGGCCTCGAAGCTCGCGTCGGTGACGTGTTGGATTAGTTCGCTCATAAAAGTAGATGGTAAGTACTGAAAACTATACGGGATGACGGACACTCGACACAATGTATTCTATTAATTGGCGGCCGATGTGTTGTCGTTTTTTTACAAGCATAACATTCTCGGCCCCGATGTGCACAGAAACGGGCTATGCGCCCTTTATCCGGCCCGGCGTGCAGGAAATCGCACTTCGTCCTTAAAATACTGTTTTTCCATCCACATCATTTATTGGGGATCACTTGGCTACACCACGCTACGATGAAGCATCCATCAAAGTGCTCAAGGGGTTGGAACCGGTCCGTCAGCGGCCGGGCATGTACACACGAACCGACAACCCGCTGCATATCGTGCAGGAAGTCATCGACAATGCGGCCGACGAAGGCCTGGCCGGCCATGGCCGGCAGATCAATGTCACCTTGCATGCCGACGGCAGTGTCTCGGTTGAGGATGACGGGCGGGGCATTCCCGTTGGGCTGCACCCTGAAGAGAAGGCGCCGGTTGCCGAAATCGTGTTCACGCGCTTGCACGCGGGCGGCAAGTTCGATAAGAAGGCGGGCGGCGCCTACGCCTTCTCGGGCGGCTTGCACGGGGTTGGCGTTTCGGTGACAAACGCGCTGTCGGCCCGGCTGGAAGTCACCGTCTGGCGCGAGGGTCATGCGCATGAACTGGCGTTCGCCGATGGCGAACTCGTCAAGCCCCTGGAAAAGACCGAGTCCGTAGGCCGCAAGAAAACCGGCACCCGAGTGCGCCTATGGCCCAATGGCAAATATTTTGACAGCGCGGTGATTCCGGTGGCGGATCTTGCGCATTCCCTGCGCAGCAAAGCGGTGCTGCTCAGCGGCATCAAGGTGTCGCTGACCATCGAAAAAACGGGGGAAGTCCGCCAATGGCAATACGATGACGGCCTGCGCGGCTACCTGAACGAGGCGCTGGGCGATGACGAGCGCATCGTTCCCTTGTTCGAGGGCAAACAGTACGCCCAGGCCGACGATGAGCAGTTCAGCGAAGGCGAGGGCGCACACTGGGCGGTGGCGTGGACGGCTGAAGGCGCGGTGGTGCGTGAATCCTATGTCAACCTGATTCCCACCACAGCGGGCGGAACCCACGAGGCCGGCCTGCGCGACGGCCTGTTCAATGCGGTCAAGTCGTTCGCCGAGCTGCACAGCCTGATTCCCAAAGGCATCAAGCTGCTGCCCGACGATGTTTTTTGCCGGGCCAGCTTTGTTCTATCGGCCAAGGTTCTTGACCCGCAGTTTCAGGGTCAAATCAAGGAAAGGCTCAACAGCCGCGACGCGGTGCGGCTGGTGGGCGGTTACGTAAAGAATGCGCTCGACTTGGTCTTGCACGCCAATGTCGACGCGGCCAAGAAGCTGACGGAAAGCGTCATTCGCCAGGCGCAGGCGCGCACCCGTTCGGCCCAGAAAGTCGAGAAGCGCAAAAGTTCCGGCGTGGCGGTGTTGCCGGGCAAGCTGACCGACTGCGAATCCAGCGACGTTTCGCGCACCGAGGTCTTCCTGGTCGAAGGCGACTCGGCGGGGGGATCGGCCAAGATGGGCCGCGATAAGGAATTCCAGGCGGTCCTGCCCTTGCGCGGCAAGGTGCTGAATTCCTGGGAAGTGGAACGCGACCGACTATTTGCCAATACTGAAATCCACGACATTGCGGTGGCGATCGGGGTCGATCCCCATGGGCCGGGCGATACGGTTGATTTGTCGGGGCTGCGCTATGGGCGCATTTGTATCCTGTCTGACGCCGATGTCGATGGGTCGCACATCCAGGTGCTGCTGCTTACCTTGTTTTTCAAGCATTTCCCTCGTTTGGTCGAGGCCGGCCATGTGTATATCGCACGGCCGCCCTTGTTCCGAGTGGATGTCCCGGCGGCTGGCAAGCGGCCGGCGCGCAAGGTTTATTGTCTGGACCAGGGCGAGTTGCAGGCGGTGCAAGACAAGCTTCGCGCCGAAGGGGTGCGAGAGTCCTCCTGGAGCATCAGCCGCTTCAAGGGGTTGGGCGAAATGAGCGCCGAGCAATTGTGGGACACCACCATGAATCCGGACACCCGCCGCCTGATGCCGGTGACTTGCGGAGAGCTGGGCGTGGAAGCCACCGTGCGCATGTTCGATATGCTGATGAGCAAAAGCGAATCGGGGCAACGGCGTAGCTGGCTGGAAGAAAAAGGCAATCTGGCCGAGGTGGATATTTAATATGCAGCCGGCGTGAATGTGGCCGGTGTTAATGCGTGACCGGCGCAAGCACGGTTCGACGCAAGCAACGAGATGGATGTATGGATAGCAATCAAGCGGATTTATTTGAAGGCGGCGCCGGCGGCGGCGAAGGCCTGACCCTGGCGCTGTATGCCGAGCAGGCCTATCTGGATTACGCGGTTTCCGTGGTGCGGGGGCGCGCGCTTCCCGAAATCGCCGATGGGCAGAAACCGGTGCAGCGACGCATTCTGTATGCCATGGATGCCATGGGTTTGGGGCCGGGAGCCAAACCGGTCAAGTCGGCGCGCGTGGTGGGCGATGTGCTGGGTAAATACCATCCCCACGGGGATCAGGCTGCCTACGATGCCATGGTGCGCATGGCGCAAGACTTCACCTTGCGCTATCCACTGATCGATGGGCAGGGCAACTTTGGTTCGCGCGATGGCGATAATGCGGCCGCGATGCGTTATACCGAGGCACGGCTTACACCTTTCGCGCGCGTGCTGCTGGACGAGCTCGACGAGGGAACAGTCGATTTCATTCCCAACTACGATGGCAGCCAGAAAGAACCCAGCCTGCTGCCGGCCCGACTGCCCGTCATGCTGCTCAATGGCGCATCCGGCATTGCGGTCGGCATGGCCACGGAAATTCCTTCGCATAATTTACGTGAAATCGCCCAGGCCGGCGTCGCGCTGTTAAAGACGCCCAAGTTGTCCGATGAAGAGCTGTTCGAGCTCGTGCCCGGCCCCGATTTCGCTGGAGGCGGGCAGATCATTTCGTCGCCATCGGACATCCGTCATGTGTACTCCACGGGCCGCGGCTCCATCAAGGCCAGAGCCCGCTGGCGCTTCGAGGAAATGGCGCGAGGTCAGTGGCAACTGGTGGTCTACGAGTTGCCGCCCAACACATCGGCGCAGCGCATTCTTGAAGAAATCGAAGACCGCACCAACCCCAAAGTCAAGACCGGCAAGAAAAGCTTGTCGGCCGAGCAGCAGCAAACCAAGGCGCTGGTGCTCGGCCTGCTGGATGCGGTGCGCGACGAGTCGGGCAAGGAAGAGGCCGTGCGCCTGGTGTTTGAACCCAAAACCAGCCGGATCGACCGTGACGAGTTCGTTACCATGCTATTGGCCCAGACTAGCATGGAAGGCAGTGTGTCGATCAACCTGGTGTGCATTGGCACGGATTCCCGCCCCGGCCAGCGTTCATTGCGACAAATCCTGGCCGACTGGCTGGACTTTCGCACGCAAACCGTTACGCGGCGCACCCAGTATCGCCTTGATAAGGTCACCGACCGCATTCATGTGCTGGAAGGCCGGATGGTGGTGTATTTGAATGTGGACGAGGTCATCCAGACCATCCGCGAGTCCGACGAACCCCGGCCGGCATTGATGCAGCGTTTTGATCTGTCTGAACGGCAAGCCGAAGACATTCTAGAAATGCGCTTGCGCCAGTTGGCCAGGCTGGAAGGGTTCAAAATTGAAAAGGAGCTGGCCGACCAGAAAGACCAGCAGAACAAATTGCAAGAGCTGCTGAATAGCCCTGCGGCATTGAAACGCCTGATCATCAAAGAGATCGAAGCGGACGCCAAGCAGTACGGCGATGATCGCCGCACCTTGATCGAAACGGCGCAACGCGCGGTTCTGGAAAACAAGGTGGTTGACGAGCCGGTCACCGTCATCGTGTCGCAAAAAGGCTGGCTGCGCTCGCGCCAGGGGCATGGGCACGATGCCGCGCAGTTCGGCTTCAAGGTGGGCGATGCGCTATACAGCGCCATCGAATGCCGCAGCACCGACAGCCTGATCGCGCTGTCAAACACGGGCCGGGTTTACACCGTGGCGGTGTCCAGCCTGCCGTCGGCCCGAGGCGATGGCCAGCCGGTGACCTCCATGGTCGATGTCGAGCAGGGCAGCCGGATAGTGCACATGGTGGCGGGGGCGGACAGCCAACGCTATGTGTTGGGCACCCAATCGGGCTATGGTTTCATTACCACGCTTAAAGATCTGTCCACCCGCCAGAAGGCCGGAAAGCAGTTCGTTACGCTGGACAAAGGCGATGTACTGCTTAGGCCGCTCAGCGTGCGCGGCGATGACCAGCACGTGGCCATGCTGACGCGCAAGGGCCGCTTTCTGGTGGTTGAGCTGGCCGAGTTGAAAGTGTTGTCGGGCGGGGGCCGCGGCACCATATTGATGGGGCTGGACAGCGGCGACGGCATAGCGCAATGGGCGGCGCTCAATCAAGCGGGCATGTCGGCGCGTGGCGTTTATCGCAACAAGCAGACGGAAATCGTTGTTACGCCGGCCGAACTGGCCGAATATGCCGGCCGCCGCGCCCGCAAGGGCAAGGTGCTGGCGCTGAAGATCAAGCAACCGACTATAGGCGCAGTAGAGCAATGAGTTTTAAAGTCACCATCCAGCCCAGCGGGCATCAGTTCACCGCGCAAGCCGGCGCGTCCCTGCTGGATGCCGCCATGGAGCAGGGGATTGTCTTGCCCTATAGCTGCCGCGACGGCGCGTGTTCAACCTGCAAGGGCAAGGTGGTCGAAGGCAGTTACGAGGCGGGCGCCAGGCCGGCCCAGATTCTATCGCCCGAAGAGCTTGACGCGGGCTTGACGCTTTTTTGCCAGGCCAAGCCGCTGTCCGACATGGTGATCGAAGCCCACGAGATCCAGATGGCCGGCGACATCCAGATCCGCAAGATGCCGGCTCGTGTCATGGGCCTTGAGCGCCTGACTGACGACGTCATGCAGGTTCAGCTGCAATTGCCGCCGGCGGAACCATTCCGCTACTACGCGGGTCAATACATTGAGTTCATTCTTAAAGACGGCAGCCGGCGTAGTTATTCCATGGCCACGCCGCCCACCGAGAACAATTTGGTCGAACTGCATATTCGCCACATGCCGGGCGGGGTCTTCACCGACCACGTATTCGGCGCCGGCGCCACGCAAATGAAAGTGCGCGAAATTCTGCGCGTGGAGGGTCCGTTAGGCTCCTTCTTTTTACGTGAAGACAGCAGCAAGCCCCTGGTGTTCCTGGCCAGCGGCACAGGGTTCGCACCGATCAAGGCGTTGGTCGAGCGCATGATGGCCCAAGGGGACTCCCGACCCGCCGTCCTGTATTGGGGCGCACGCAGGCCGCGCGATTTATATATGCACGAAAAGGTGCTCCAGTGGCTCCACAGTTTTCCCCAGCTTGATTATGTGCCTGTGGTGTCCGATGCCTTGGCGGAGGATAATTGGCAGGGGCGCACGGGTTTTGTTCACCAGGCGGTCATGCACGATCTTCCCGACCTGTCGGGGCATCAAGTGTATGCCTGTGGCGCGCCGATCATGGTGGAAAGCGCCCGCAAAGATTTTGTTCGGCATTGCGGGCTTCCCGACGAGGAATTTTTCGCCGACGCATTTACCTCGCTGGCGGATGCCAACTGACCTTGCCGGAACTGTTCATACGGCTTGGCGCGTGGAAAGGAAATAGTAATGAGAGTAGCGGTGTTGGGCAGTGGCATTATCGGAACGGCTACAGCGTGGTGGTTGCGGCAATCAGGACACGATGTCGTCGTGATTGATCGCGAGTCGGGCCCCGCCCAGGAAACCAGTCGCGCCAATGGCGGCCAGATTTCAGTCTCGTATTCCGAGCCCTGGGCCAACCCGCACACGCCCATGAAACTACTGCGTTGGCTGATGCAGGAAAACGCGCCTATGGTTTTTCGGCCGCAACTGGATTTGCGCCAATGGTTGTGGGGCTTGTCTTTTTTGCGCGAGTGCCTGCCCGGGCGTCTGGCGCCGAACATTCGCGCCATGGTGGCCATGTCTGAATACAGCCTGGAAACCCTCAAGCAGATGCGACAGGACCTGGGGATCGAGTATTGCCACCTGGAGCGTGGCATTTTGAACTTTTATCGCGACCCAGCGGAATTCGACGCGTCGCAGGATGCCGCCGACCTGATGCGCGGCTTCGGGCTGGACCGGCGCATTGTCACCGCCGACGAGGTGGTGCAGATCGAGCCGGCCCTGGCTCCGGTGCGTTCCACGATTGTAGGGGGCGACTACACCGCCAAGGACGAGTCCGGCGATATCTATCTGTTCACGAAAGCCTTGGCCAAGAAAGCGCATGAGGCCGGCGTGGAGTTCCGTTTTTCGACACAGGTAAGCCGTCTGTTAAGCGCTGGTGGACGGATCCGCGGAGCGGAAGTCGTCAATCCGGATGGCCTGTACGAAACCGTGACGGCCGATGCTTATGTAGCGGCGCTGGGCAGCTGGACGCCGCATCTTGTCACCCCCCTGGGGGTGCGTTGCCCTGTGTATCCGGCCAAGGGCTATTCGGCAACCTTCAATATTGTCGACGATGCGGCTGCGCCGACCGTCAGCCTGACCGACAGCGCGCATAAAGTGGTGTTTTCCCGCTTGGGAAATCGCCTGCGCATGGCCGGCGTGGCCGAGTTCGGCGGCTATTCCCGGGCGTTGAATACATTGCGTTGTGAAAATATGACGGCCTTGGCACGAGAGCTGTTTCCAACCGCACTTGATTTTGATAATGTTCAGTATTGGTCAGGCCTGAGGCCCTCTACGCCATCCAATGTGCCGCTTATCGGCGCTACCCGTATATCCAACCTTTATCTGAATACAGGCCATGGCACCCTGGGATGGACAATGGGTGTCGGATCGGGCAGGGCGCTTGCCGATATTATTTCCGGCCGTACGCCGGAACCACTGTTTCCCTTCATAGGTTAGTGTTTATGCGAATTTTTCGGTTTTCAGGGGTTCCAGCGCGCTGGAATACCGTCGTGGCGGCGGGTGCCGTTTCCTTGGCCGGCCTGGGTGTTTCCCCTGCCTGGGCTGCTACCGATATCCAGGTCTGGTATTCGCTTCCGTCCCATAATGAAGCGGTTTTCGAAAAGCTGGTCAAGCAGTTCAATCGCGAGCAGGACAATGTCCGAGTGTCGCTGAAAAGCTTTGACAACACCACGGTTCTCGAAACCCGGCTAACCGCCGAAGCCCAGGCAAAATCCACCAAACTACCCCATCTGGTTCAACTGGAAGACAATCGTTCTCCCGAAGATATCGCGGCGCGCAGTTACATTCAGCCCTTGCATACCTTGCTGGCCAAGCACCCGATCAAGAACGCCGATTGGTTTGTGTCCGATGGTAACGGCTTCATGCGCGACGGCAAGGGCCGTCTGTTGGCTTTCCCCTATATGGTTGAAGTGCCAGTCATGTTCTACAACATCGATGCCTACAACAAGGCAGGCATCACGCCGGCCATGCCTCAACGCTCTTGGGCGGGCTTGCAGGACCAGTTGGTCAACCTGGCCAACAAGGCTACGCGCTATTGTCCGGCAACGACCGACGAGGTGGTTTCCATCAACCTGGAAAACCTGGCGGCGGTGAACAACCAGTTCTTCACCACCCAGGAAAATGGGCGCAAGGGCGGCAAGGCGGCGCCGGCGTTTTCGTTCGATACGGTTTTTGTGCGCCATTTGTCGCTGATGATCAGTTGGGTGCGCACCGAGCTGATGGTCAAGCCTGAGCTGGGCACCAAGGCCCGACAGCGCTTCGCCGACGGTGAATGCGCTGTGTTGTTGTCCGACTCCAGCAATATTGGCCGGTTTCTCGACAAGAACACCTTGAAGTTCGGGGTGTCGGGGCTGCCGTATTATCCGCAGGTCACCAAGCAGCCGGGCAATCCCTTCCTGGACGGCTGGGCGATCTGGGCCACATCGGGCCATGCCAAAGACGAAGACACCGCCACGGCGCAGTTCCTGGCCTGGCTGGCGCAACCCAAGAATGCCGCCTACTGGTATCAGAACACAGGCTATCTGCCGCTCACGGCTCAGGCATTTGCCGCAACCGATAGCAAGTACTACAAGGATCTTGGCGAATGGCAAAGCCTGGTGGCGGCCTACGCCAAGCCGCCTTCGTCCACGACGCGCAGTTTCCGTATAAAAAACTACCCCAAGATCCGGGCCATGTTCGATTTGACGCTTGAGCGGGCCCTTAGCGGCGAGCAGCCGGCGGTTCCCGCGCTTAAGTCGGCATCCGCCAAAGCAAGCAAATTAATGGCTGAAAAATAAGGAATGAAAGGCAAAATGACTGACTTATCCGCGTTCGATATCACCCGTAAATGGCCGGCCAGGCACCCGGACCGCATTCAGCTGTATTCCCTGCCCACGCCCAATGGCGTCAAGGTGTCCATCATGCTCGAGGAAACCGGCCTGCCTTACGAGGCGCATCTGGTTTCGTTCGATACAGGCGACCAGAATTCGCCCGAGTTCCTTTCCCTGAATCCAAACAACAAGATTCCCGCCATTCTTGACCCCCACGGCCCGGGGGGCAAGCCTATGCCGTTGTGGGAGTCGGGCGCCATTCTTGTTTACCTGGCGGGCAAATCCGGCAAGTTTCTGTCGGATGATCCAGCCGGCCGCTATCAGGTTCTACAGTGGCTGATGTTCCAGATGGGCGGTGTGGGGCCGATGTTTGGCCAGGTGGGCTTCTTCAATAAGTTTGCAGGCAAGGATTTCGAAGACAAGCGCCCGCGCGATCGCTATGTGGCTGAATCAAAACGCTTGCTGCGCGTGCTGGATCAGCGCCTGGAGGGCCGTGACTGGATCATGGGCAATGAATACACCATTGCGGATATCGCCACCTTCCCCTGGGTGCGGAATCTGGCCGGCTTTTACGAGGCGGGCGATTTGGTGGGTATTCAGGACTTCGCCAATGTCAATCGAGTGCTTGACGCCTTTCTGGCGCGTCCGGCGGTGGCCAAAGGGTTGAACATCCCGCCGCGCTGATCGCGGGTCCAGAAAGGCCGCATTTTGGAAGCGTTTCGGCTTGTTGTCCTGTTTGCCGTGACGGCCCTGGCGGAGGTCGTGGGCTGCTATCTGCCGTGGCTGGTGATCAAGCAGGATAAAAGCGTGTGGTTGCTGGCGCCGGCCCTGGTGTCGCTGGGGCTGTTTGTGTGGCTGCTGACCCTTCATCCCCATGCGGCGGGGCGCACCTACGCCGCTTATGGCGGCATGTATATTGCAGTGGCCTTGCTATGGCTGCGCTTTGTCGACGGGGCCGCGCTGACCCGTTGGGATGTGGCGGGCGCGGCGCTGGCGTTGTGCGGCATGGCGGTTATCGCCCTTCAGCCGCATTCCTAGGGCTGCGCGGAACGTGTTCAGCGTATCCATCGGTTTTTTCTGGTCTGAGTCATAATATAGGGGTTGTCCGGATTCTTTTGGCCGGGAGCGGGGCGTTTCCACGGCCCACGCTCATCAAGGAAAAGGGTCGCGGGCCTATTAAGAAGAGTGTTCAGAAAAGGAAGGGAACGTGCCCAGTTTATTGCCTGAAGTTGATCCAGATGGACTCCTGGAATATTCCGTGGTCTATACCGACCGCGCCGTTAACCATATGTCGACCACGTTTCAGCAGGTCATGCGTGATATTTCACGCACGCTGAAGCAGGTGTATAAGGCCGATGCCGCCGTGGTGATTCCAGGCAGCGGCACGTTCGGCATGGAAGCCGTGGCTCGACAGTTTGCCACGGGTAAGAAATGCCTGGTGATTCGCAATGGCTGGTTCAGTTATCGCTGGACCCAGATTTTCGATATGGGGTCGATTCCGTCGGAATCCATCGTGCTGAAGGCGCGTCCGGTTGAAGCGGGGCGGCAGGCGGCGTTTGCGCCGGCTCCAATCGACGAGGTGGTGGCTACGATCAAGGCTGAAAAGCCGGCGTTGGTGTTTGCGCCCCATGTGGAAACTGCTTCGGGCATTTTGTTGCCGGACGATTATTTGCGGCAGGTGGCCGATGCGGTGCATTCCGTGGGCGGTCTTTTTGTGCTTGACAGCATTGCGTCGGGCACGCTGTGGGTGGACATGAAGGCAACGGGCGTGGATATTCTGATCAGCGCGCCGCAGAAGGGCTGGACGGGTTCGGCGTGTTGCGCCCTAGTGATGTTGGGCGAGCGTGCGCTTGGCGCGATTGAATCAACGGTCAGCACCAGTTTTGCCTGCGATTTGCGTAAGTGGCTGCAGATTATGCAGGCTTACGAAAACGGCGGGCATGCTTATCATGCGACGATGCCGACGGATTCGTTGGGGGTGTTGCGTGATGTTATGGCGGAAACCGAGGCGTATGGTTTTGACAAGGTTCGGCTAGAGCAGCTTGAACTCGGCGATAAGGTCAGGGCTCTTTTGGCGACCAAGGGTTTCAAGAGTGTTGCGGCCAAGGGGTTTGAGGCGCCTGGGGTGGTGGTCAGCTATACGGACGACGACGGTATTCATTCAGGAAAGCGGTTTGCCGAAGCGGGTTTGCAGGCGGCGGCGGGTGTGCCTTTGCAGTGTGATGAGCCGGCGGATTTCAAGACGTTCCGGATTGGGCTGTTTGGGCTGGATAAGCTGCATAACGTGAATCGCACGGTGACGAATCTGGCGAAGGCGCTGGAGAAGTTTTAGGCTTTTGCGGCTGGGTTGGGTTCTTAAGGCCGTTGTCCGGCGCAGCTTAGGCCTGGGCCGGCACGGCGTGCTTGTCCCGCGTCTGCGTCGTCAGGACGGGCGGCCTAATAACTCGCCCTCGCCGCTGCGCGCCTCGGTGCTCAAACAAATTAGGCCGAAATCCCCCGTCCTTCCTAGCCGCCGCGGCGCACGCCTTACGCCGGCCCAGGCCTAAGCTGCGCCGGACAACTGCGCTGAGGATGGGTGCCGTGTTTTTACCGGCGGTTTTTGCTCATGGCCCATTGGACGGCCAGGATGCTGCCCAGCACTGTGATCATGCCGACCAGTGACAGGCCGGTCAGGCGTTGGTCCAGTATGATCCAGCCCATGACAACGGCCATGACGGGGCTTAGCAGGCCAAGGCTTGATGCCGCCACGGGGGAGAGCCGGGCGACGCCGCGAAACCATAGCCCGTACGCTAGGATGGCGCCAAAGAAGGACAGGTAGGCGAAGCCGGCGATGTTGATCCAGGTTAAATCGGGTAGCGGGGGATCAAGCAGCAAGGTGGTGGGGATCAGAATGAGGCCGCCCAAAGCCAGTTGCCAGCCGGTAAAGGCGATGATCGGCAGGTTGGGGCGCCAGCGTTGCGTAAGGTAGGTGCCGACGGCCATGCTGGATGTGCCGACGAAGGCCGCGATGGCGCCGACGAG
This sequence comes from Pusillimonas sp., assembly GCA_044464765.1. Classification (GTDB taxonomy): domain Bacteria; phylum Pseudomonadota; class Gammaproteobacteria; order Burkholderiales; family Burkholderiaceae_B; genus JBIQKZ01. Next base: position 23,627 of record JBIQKZ010000006.1, on the reverse strand, counting down.
ATCCCATTGTGCGTTGGGTGACAGTAGCAGGCCGCCCATGCCGGCGATGCCCAGTATGCTGCCCCAGACCGCCATTTGTACAGGCCGTCGGCCGTCCACCATCCAGGCCAGGCCAATGACGAGAAGGGGCTGGATGGCGCCGACGATGGCTGCCAGGCCGCCGGGCAGGCGGTAGGCGGCGATGAATAGCAGGGATTGGAAGATACCGATATTAAGTATTGCCAGGATCAGCACTTGCAGCCATTGGCCTGGTTGCGGTAGGTGGCGGCTGTACAGAATCAGCAGGATGCCGGGGGGCAGGGTCCGGATCAGGGCAGCGGTAAAGGGCACATCGGGCGGCAGGAGTTCGGTGGTGACGATGTAGGTGGAACCCCAGATCATCGGCCCCAGCGCGGTAATCAGGACATCGAGCCAGACTGGGGACGACTTTTTGGACGACATGGCCTGCCTTAAAAAGTGAATAAAAGAGGGCGCGGGATACTACTGTGGGTGAAACGGGCCAATGAACGGGTGGCGCGCGCGTTGGCGGCAGCGCGGAAGTTGACAGTCTAACCGGGGTTTACTCTGATTGCTTGTTTTGGCGGCGGCGGGCGTAAAGCACGGCATAGATCGCCAGGTTGCCTATGATCAGTGCGCCTGCCAGCACGATCTGGACGGAACGGGTCAGGCCGGACGGATAGATGATCATCATGACATAGTGTTCGATGAAGCCGCCCGCATACCCTTGTTGGCCGGCGAGCTGGCGCAGGGAATTCTCCAGTGGGGTCAGGGGGCAGATCCAGCCAAGGCCGACGGCCGCCGCCCCCCAGGCAAGGGCGGGCAGGTGCCACTTTGCCAGCCGGGGTTTCCATAGGGCCAGCAGGCCACCGCACACGACAAACGCGACGAAGGCGGCGTGTATCAGCAGGACTGCATTGGCGGCGATTTCGTAGATCATGGAGGAAGCATGATGCTGGATTAGAGTGTGGATTGGCTATTTTTCTTTGAATGGGTGTGGGTGGCGATAAGGCTGACGCCGCGTGCTTGTTCCGCGCTCTTGAAACACGCGTTCTACGGGTATAGTTTAGCCAAACCAGCAACGAGGAGTGCCCATGAATTTGAATCGAGCAACGCTCAAAGACGCGGTAGACAACGGCTTGCTAAGTAGCGACCAGGCGGAAAAGCTTTGGGAGTTTATGCTGCAACGTGGGCACGACACGCCCAGTTTTCGTTTCACGCATGTGTTGTATTACTTTGGCGGCCTGATTGCGATTGGCGCCATGACGCTGTTCATGAATGTGGGCTGGGAGGCTTTCGGCGGCTGGGGGCTGTTTGTCATCGCGTTGGTCTATGGCGTGGCGGGCCTATGGTTTACCGAGTATCTGCTGGGTCGTTTGCGGCTTCCCATTCCGGCAGGCATTGTCGCGACGTTTGTGGTTGTGCTTGCGCCGCTGGCGGTGTACGGGTTGACGGCGGCCTTTGGGTGGTGGGAGGAAGGGCGGCCTTATCAGGATTACTTCACCGATATCGACTGGCGCTGGGGGCTGATGGAACTGGCTTCGTTGGTGGTGGGCCTGGTGCTGTTGTGGCGTTATCGCCTGCCGCTGTTGACGCTGCCTATTGTGGTAACGCTGTGGTATATCAGCATCGACATTGTGCCGGCGTTGCTGGGGCAGGGAGACACACCCTGGAAGGTTCGCGAGCAGGTCAGCTTGTGGTTTGGCTTGTTGGTGACGCTGGGGGCGTTCTGGATCGATGTGCGTAGCCGGCCCGACAAGGATTACGCGTTCTGGTTCTATCTGGTCGGCGTGGCCGCGTTTTGGTTGGGTTTGTCCTTGATGCATTGGGACGATGAGCTGGCCAATGCCGTTTATTTTGTCATTAACTTGTTATTGATTATTTTGGGCAGTATCGTTTCGCGTCGGGTTTTCGTAGTGTTTGGCGTGTTGGGGGCGGTTGGCTATATAAGCTACCTGGCCTACGACGTCTTCCGTGATAGCATGGTATTTCCGTTTGCGCTTACGGTCATTGGCTTTGCCGTTATCTACCTTGGCATTGTGTGGCAGCGCCGCGAACAGGCCATTGCGGGTTATCTGCGGGGGTTGCTGCCGCATGCCATGCAGAAATTTCTGGATCGCCGGGGCGACGCCCGAAAGTCCTGATGGCGGTCTTCCGAACGTATGGCTAGCAAGGAGAAAATCGATGCCCAAGTTTTTTAAGCCTTTGTTGCTTGGGGTGTGGCTGGCGCTCACCGCCGCGCCGTCCAGTGCGCTTGAAGTGGGCGCGATGGCGCCCGACTTTGAGTTGCCAGGCTCTGATGGTCAGGTTTATCGCCTGTCCGATTACCGCGACAAACAGGCGGTGGTGGTGGCCTGGTTTCCCAAGGCCTATACACGCGGCTGCACCATTGAATGCAAGTCGCTGGCGGATAACGGCCATTTGATTCGCGAGTTCGATGTGGCCTATTTCATGGCCAGTGTGGATCCGTTGGAAAAGAATAAGGGTTTTGCGCAGGAAACGGGCGCCGATTTCCCCTTGCTCAGCGACGAGGACAAATCAGTCGCCAAAACGTACGGCGTGCTGCATACCCTGGGCTTTGCCAAGCGGCACACCATTTACATTGGCAAAGATGGCCGCGTGCTGAAAATCGACACCAACATCAACCCCGAAACTTCTGCGGAAGACATGGTGGCCACCTTGGGCGAATTGGGCGTTGCGCGCCGTTAGCGGTCAGAGTCGTGCGTTGGCTACTATATGCCTTCTGCATTTGTATGCGCGGCGGCGTGAAGGAGCCGAATGAGTCAGTCGGACGCCATGTTCAGGGTCAAGGCCAGCACCGCTGGTCTTAGTTCTCTCGTCTGGATCTTCGACGCATTCGAATGCGATCCCAGCTATATTCGAACCCGTATGTTTGGCTGCGACGCAGCCTATATCGACGGCTTGTTATGCCTGGTTGCTGCGGATCGCGGCGAGCACTGGAACGGCTTGTTGGTGTGCACCTCGCACGAGCGGCACGCTGCGCTGATGGACGATATGCCAGCATTGCGCCCGCATTCGGTTCTGGGAAAATGGTTGTATGTGCCGCAAGACGATCCGGCGTTTGAAGAAACTGCCGAGGCATTGACGGCGCTTGTGCTGGCCCGCGACTTGCGCGTGGGCGTCGAGCCGAAGCCGCGCAAATCGCGGCGTAAGCGTGCACAGTAACTTGGCCCGTGTCGTTAAGCCTGTTGGATGATCTCGTTGACGCGATCAGGGTAAAAGGCCAGATGGTCTTTGATCGGTGCGACCAGGGGGAAAGGTGTTTCGTACGTCCATACGGCGTTGACCGAACGGTCGCCGCCGGCAGGAATGCTGTAGTAGTTCGCGTTACCTTTGTAGGGGCAGTAAGTGGTAAGCGTTGTTCGTTCCAGTAGCGCCATATTGGCGTCGGACCTGGGTATGTAGAGCACTGCCGAGTACGATGCCTCGCGCAGTGCAAGCGCTTGCCGCGTGTCTGCGACGACCTGTTTCCCCACGCGCACGACCACCCGACCAGAGTGTTGGCTAATTGTGATGGGGTGATCGGGTTTGGAGGTTTCCATTGATGCGTCGCCCATGATTTTCATGTATGGTCGTGCAAAGACGTGTTGGCGGGAAGGCTAAAGCACGTTCCATGACACCTTGAAATTTACCGGCCCAAAACCTTTACGTTAACGCGTTAGCGCAAGTTGCGCAATAAACGCCGAGCGGGTTTCTCGATCGAATTGGCGCTGTGACCCGTCGGAAACGCATTTCCTAAAAAGAAAGAAATGCCGCCCACCCAGGAGGGAAGGCGGCATTTTACCCACTTGGCCAGAGCGGTTGCCCGCCCTGACTTGCAGCCCTGTATTAACGCAGCAGCGACAACACAGTTTGCGGAACCTGGTTGGCCTGAGCCAGAACCGAGGTGCCTGCCTGTTGCAGGATCTGAGCACGCGTCATGTTCGACACTTCAACCGCGTAGTCGGCATCTTCAATGCGCGAACGCGCGGCGGAGAGGTTGGTGATCGTGTTGTTCAGGTTGGTGATGGTGGATTCAAACCGGTTTTGAACAGCACCCAGTTGGCTGCGCAGAGCGTCAACCGTGTTGAGTGCATCGTCAACCTTTTCCATCAAGTTGCCGCGGGAGCCGGCGGCAAATTGCTCGGTAGGGGTAGTCGCATCTGCGCTGAAATCCACCGTGTCAGCGTAAGCAGTGTTAAAGCCCCAAGTGCCAGCATCAGTAGTGTTTGCCGCTGTACCGGTTAAGGCAACATCCAGTTCAAAACTATTTCCTTGTACTGTTGCGTAGCCCACAGTTGTGGTTGTTGTACCGACGGTTTTGTAGCCTACTTTGACCATCGCTTCCACATTGGCGGTGGTACCAGAGTCATCGGTATAGTTAACAGTCGTAGTAGCGATGCTTACGCTTGCATCTCCGGTGCCTGCGCCAGTTCCGGCGTTAGTGAACTCTGCGGCATAAAAATCATTACCGACTTTAAGCACATAGGAGTCCGCGATTGTATTGCCTTCGCTATCTTGCGCTTGGTGTAAGGTAATACCACCGCTGACGTCCACGCCTGCTGCTACAAGTTGAGCCTGAGCGGTGCTGATGTCGAGGTCGCCGCTGGTCGCGTTGGTGATTCCGTGGGCATCAAGAGCAATCGCGTCCCCGACTTTAAGAGTTGCCTGCTCAACAGAAAAATTCTCAAGCTTCAAGGACTTTGCATTGATTTGCTGAAGGTCGATGTCGATGGTTTCGTTATCATTTGCACCAACTTGAATGCTCAACGACCGATTTTGAGCTAGAACATCGACGCCGTTGAACTTGGTTTGTTCGGAAACTCGATCGATTTCCCCCAAGCGCTGGTCGATTTCGTCCTGGATCGATTTCAGGTCGGACGTGGAGTTCGTGCCGTTTGAGGCCTGAACCGACAACTCGCGAATGCGCTGCAAGTTGTTGTTGATTTCGTTAAGTGCGCCTTCGGTCGTTTGCGCGATGGAAATACCATCGTTGGCGTTACGCGTAGCTTGCGAAAGACCTTTGATATTCGCAGTGAAACGGTTGGCGATGGCTTGGCCGGCGGCATCGTCTTTGGCGCTGTTGATGCGCAGGCCGGAGGACAGGCGCTCGATGGCAGTGCCCAGGGCCGACTGCGACCTTTGCAAATTACCTTGGGCAACCAAGGAAAGCGAGTTGGTGTTGATAACAGACATGGATAACTCCCGAAAGGAATAAATACGGCGAACGGCTTCGCCTGGTTGCCAGGGGGGGACTGACGAATTTGCCTAATACGGCTTGCAAACTCGGTCAGGCGATCCCTACCTGTTCACTGTCATTAACGGAGCAGGACAAAATTACTTTAGGGGGTGCGGCGGGTTTGTTTATGATGAGGTCTCCCGTTCGGAGACTACGATGAGTCTGTGTTCCACGAAACTTCTTTGGCGCTACTGCTTTTTGCCGTGGTTATTCGTAATGGCGGCGGGACCTGTTCCTGTCTGGGCCGATCAGGGGAATGTGGATAAGGCTGCCATTGCGCAGCGCCTGCATGCCTGGACGGATGCGTTCAATGCGCGGGATGCGACCACGATTTGCGATTTGTATGCGCCCGATCTGGTTTCCAGCGTGCGGGGAGCGCCGGACGCCGGCTATGACGCGGTTTGTAAGCGCCTGACCAACGCGCTGGCCAACCCCAAGCTGGATCTTTATTACAGCCCCGATATTCATGAAATTATCCTTTCGGGTGACTTGGCTGTGGTGCGGCTGACCTGGAATCTGACCATTGGACGGGGAGCCGATCAATCGTATAGCCAAGAGAAGGGGATGGATATTTTCCGTAAGCAGGCGGACGGAACCTGGTCGATCATCCGTTTTATGGCGTTTCCTATTGACCCCTGATAGGGAGCGGGTGGGTGTGTTCGTGTGGTGCGCTCTTGTTGGTGCCTGTACGCACTAATAACGAAAGGTACGGTTGCTCGGTACGGTCAACGAAAGGTGCGGTTGCTCAGATTAAGGCCGCTTCAGGTCGCGATAGAAATTTTCGTGTGGGCCGACGGCTTCCAGGTAAACCAGCCGTACCTCGTCTTCAATGGTATAGCCCAGTAGATAGAGTTGGCTCTGGCTATGAAATTTATACACCAGCAGCTTGGCCAGATCCCCTTTTTTACGTTCGCCTAATGTGGGGTCGGCGGCTACCTTTTTGGCGGCTGCATCGACATCTTGGGCAACGTTGTCGTGCAGCTTTTTATAGGCGCGGGCGAAACGCCGGGTTTGCTTGAGCGTGTAGTTCATGTCCGACTGGATTGACGTGCCGAACGGGGTACGAAATCGGTCGCTTCAGTGCGTGGTTCGGCCAGCGATGCTAGCGAATCGGCAATAAAGCCTACAGGCAAGTCGGGATTGTCCAGTGCGGCCCGCCCGACCTTGGCCCAGTATTCGATCTGGCCGGATATGCTGCGATGCTCGCTGGCCGCTTCACTGCGTGCTTGATCGTATAGCGTCTGGTCAATGCGAATGGATATTGAAGTGCTCATGAAAGCCTCCAGGCAAACGATGTTTCTGGCAATGTTTCCGTGATAATTATTTTACTACAAATGTAGTAATAACTGATAACTTGGGCATGTCGCCTGTGATGCCGCCTGTGTCTGTGTCTGTGTCTGTGTCTGTACTGGTCTGTGTTGCGATGGTCTGCAAGGGATTGCGGTCGTGCCGACGGTTCGATGCCTTAAAATACGCGGGACATTAAGAATCTTTACACGGAGCGATTGTTTTGAGCGTAAAAATCAGAGTGGGCATTGCGGGGTACGGGAATCTGGGCCGGGGGGTGGAGGCGTCCATTGCGCAGAACCCCGATATGGAGCTGGTGGGGGTGTTTACGCGACGCGATCCCTTGTCGGTTAAGCTGCTGTCGCCCGACGCAGTTGCCTACTCAATTGATGATATTGGCGATTTTCAAGATCGCATCGACGTGTTGATTTTATGCGGCGGTTCGAAGAATGATCTGCCCGAGCAGGGGCCGGCGCTGGCCGCGCTGTTCAATACGGTAGACAGTTTCGATACCCATGCCAAGGTGCCGCAGTATTTCGAGGCGGTGAACCAGTCGGCGGAAGCAGCGGGCACTACGGCGCTTATTTCGGTGGGTTGGGATCCGGGCCTGTTCTCGTTGAATCGCCTGTTTGGCGAAGCAGTGTTGCCACAGGGGGAAACGTATACGTTCTGGGGCAAGGGGCTTAGCCAGGGGCATTCTGATGCGGTACGCCGGGTTCCGGGCGTGAAGGCGGGGGTGCAGTACACCTTGCCGATTGAAGATGCGGTGGAGCGGGTGCGCAGTGGCTCACTGCCCAAGTTGACCACTCGTGAGAAACATCGGCGCGAGTGCTTTGTGGTGCTGGACGCGGGCGCTGAAGCAGCAGTGGTCGAACAGGCCATCGTGACCATGCCGGATTACTTTGCCGATTACGATACGACGGTGCATTTCGTGTCCGACGAGGTGTTGCAGCGCGATCATGCCGCCATGCCGCACGGCGGTTTTGTGATCCGCAGCGGGAAAACGGGGCGTGGCAACACGCAAGTGGTGGAGTATTCGTTGCGCCTGGAAAGCAATCCCGAATTCACAGCCAGTGTTTTGGTGGCCTATGCGCGGGCGGCGTATCGGATGCATCAGTTGGGCCAGACAGGCGCCAAGTCGGTGCTAGACGTTCCACCGGGCCTCCTGTCGCCCAAAAGCGCGGCGCAATTACGTAAAGAATTGCTGTAGGCCTTAATTGCCGTTCGCTGCGTCCCCAGGAGGGCGCAGTTTCACGACTGGATAAATGCAATCAAAACGCTCCTGGCCGTGTGGAGTTGCCGATAGTCTTATAAGGAACCCGATCACCATGACTGGCATGGTGGATTCTCTATTGATATAATGTTTATCGGTAAACGGTATGCCTATTGTTTCCTTCGCCTGTAAGCACACTCAAGCCTTGTTCGAGGGACATCATGTTCAACGCCTTTCGGGAATCCGTGGGGTGGCCGAGCGGAAGCTACAACAGCTTGATGCCGCCGAGACGTTGGCTTTTTTAAGATCTCCGCCCGGAAATAGGTTGGAAAAGCTTTTGGGCGAACGGGCCGGCCAGCATAGTTTACGAATTAATGATCAATGGCGCATTTGTTTTGTCTGGACAACGAGGGGGCCAAGCCATGTCGAGATTGTGGACTATCACTAAAGGATGACTGATGAAAGCTGTGAATGGCATGCGTCCCGTTCATCCGGGCGAAGTGTTGCGCGAGGATTTTTTGATACCACTAGGCATGACACCCCATGCATTGTCTAAGGCTTTGCATGTGCCTCCGGCGCGGGTTAACGATATTGTCTTGGAGCGGCGTGGCGTCACGCCCGATACCGCGTTGCGGCTGGCGCGGTATTTCGGCGGCGACGCGCAGTCATGGTTGAATCTTCAGCAGGCATACGATCTAAAAACGGCTGAAAAAACTGCGCTGCCGCGAATATTGAAAGAAATAACGCCTCTGTCTACTCAATAGGCTCGTAGGGCAAGCCCACGTAGTTTTCGGCGATGTTGGTCAGGCCGGCTTCGGAGTTTGTGTAGTAGTCCAGTTCGGCCAGTTGAATGCGTTGGCCGAAGGGGTCGTCGCCGAATTTGTGCAGCATGGATGTCATCCACCACGAAAAGCGTTCGGCCTTCCAGATACGACGCAGGGCGATTTCTGAATATTTGCCCAGCAGGTCTTTGCGGTCTTCTTTGTAAACCTTGACCAAGATGCGGTACAGGGTGGAGACGTCGCTGGCGGCCAGGTTCAGCCCCTTGGCGCCGGTGGGGGGCACGATGTGTGCGGCGTCGCCCACCAGGAACAGATTGCCGAAGGTCATGGGTTCGGCCACGAAGCTGCGCAGCGGCGCGATGCTTTTCTCGATCGAAGGGCCAGTCACCAGGCGTTCGGCCACGTGTTCGGGAATGCGCGTTTTCAGTTCGTTCCAGAAACGGTCGTCGGACCAGTCGTCCACCTTATCATCCAGCGACACCTGTACGTAGTAGCGGCTTAGCGTCAGTGAGCGCTGGCTGCACAGGGCGAAGCCGCGCTCGTGGTTGGCGTAGATCAGTTCATGGTCAACCGGCGGAGTGTGCGACAAAATGCCCAGCCAGCCAAAGGGGTAAACGCGTTCGAATTCCCTGATGGCGTCTTTGGGTACGGATTTGCGCGAGACGCCGTGAAAGCCGTCGCAGCCGGCAATGTAGTCGCATTCCAGCTTGATGGTTTCGCCGTCTTTCACAAAGGTGACATAGGGTTTGCCGGTGTGGAAGTCGTGCAGGGCGACGTCTTCGGCTTCGTAGATGCTGACTCCGCCTTCGCGCTTGCGGGCGTCCATCAGGTCTTGCGTAACTTCGGTCTGGCCGTAGACCATGACGCTTTGGCCGTTGGCGTATTTCTTGAAATCGATGCGCTTTTGCTGATTGTTGAACGAAAACGAGACGCCTTCGTGGACGTGGCCTTCGCGGTCCATGCGTTCGCTTGCCTTGGCTTCGCGCAGCAGGTTGACCATGCCTTGCTCGAGCACGCCGGCGCGAATGCGGCTAAGCACGTATTCGGGCGAGCGGCGCTCGAGGATGACCGTGTCTATGCCTTGGTGATGCAGCAATTGCCCCAGCAGCAGGCCGGATGGGCCGGCGCCGATAATGGCGACTTGGGTTTTCATGAGGGTCTCCGGTTATGCGGCGGGCCGTTGTGCGATCGCCTGCCTTATACAAAAAAATTGGACACATGTCGTACGCCTCCATAATGCGTTCAATTCGGCGGAATGTGAATGCATTTCTGCCTATAATAATTGTACTTTTGGCAGATTTTATTGAAATCATGCACGTAATCAATGGCGTCCCCGTCTATAAGCTGTACGGTGAGCAAGATCAATGGCCTACGCCGGACATGATTCACTGCGAATTGATCGCCGATCGCAGCAAGTTGCACGATTGGCAGATCAAGTTGCATTTGCATCATGGCTTGGTTCAACTGCTGTACCTGCAAGGCGGTGGGGCGCGGGCCTGCCTGGACGGGCGCTACGTGGATATGACGGCGGGGCAGATCGTGGCCGTGCCGCAAATGTGTGTTCATGGGTTCCGCTTTGATCCGAATGCGGTTGGCCATGTGGTCACGATGGCCACGCCGCTGATCAGCCGACTGACGCAGGCGATTGATCCCGCCGGCACCTTGCCCACCGGCATTACACCAGCCGAACCCCGCGTGTACACGGTGCCGGCAGCCGACCGGCCCTATATCGACCTGGGTTTTGCCACCTTGCAGTCTGAATACCTGGGCAGCCAGGCGCACCGGGAACCCCTGATCGAATCCATGCTAACGGCCATTCTGGTCTGGCTTGGCCGGCACACGCCCCGCACGAGGGCGGAGCAGGGCAAGGAGGAAGACAAAGGTCGACGGCATTTTCGCACGTTCGGTGAATTGATCGAGGCGCATTACCCAGAGCAATGGACGGTCGAACAGTACGCCAGAACCATTGGGATTACCGCCGCGCATTTGAACGTGTTGTGCCGGCAGATTGTAGGGAAATCCGCGCTGGAATTGATTCATCAGCGGGTGGTGCTGGCTGCCAAGCGAAATCTGGTCTATACCTCGATGACGGTCAGCGTGGTGTCGCATACCCTGGGGTTTTCCGATCCTGCGTACTTCACGCGCTTCTTCAAACGCGAAGTGGGTGTGTCGCCCAATGAGTTCCGTAAACGCGCGGCAACCTTGATGGAATAGGAAGGGCCATCGCACCCTTGATCCTACGCGTAAGCGCACGTCTTGCCTGTGGCGTGGCCTGCGTGTCGCACAACCATCCGTTGAAGCGAGAACGACTCCGCAATTAAAGAATCCCCCGAACGAAGCAAGTCGTCGGGGGATCCCGGGCTTACCTGAACAACGTAGCGGTTTATCGCGCGTCGGTCAGCGTAACTGGGGTTAGTTCCTGCAATTGATCGAAGGATAGGCCTTCGACAATATCGATGACGTTAGCGCCGTCGGCGCCCAGGTCGATGACAGCAAAGTCGGTGTAGATGCGGCTGACGCAGCCTATGCCGGTAAGCGGGTAGGTGCAGGATTTCACCAGCTTGGATTCGCCGGTTTTGGTCAGCAGATCCATCATGACATAGGTTTTCTTGGCGCCGATGGCCAGGTCCATGGCGCCGCCCACAGCGGGAATGGCGTCGGGCGCGCCGGTGCTCCAGTTGGCCAGGTCGCCCGTGGCGGACACCTGGAAGGCGCCCAAGACGCAGACGTCAAGGTGGCCGCCGCGCATCATGCCAAAGCTATCGGCATGGTGGAAGAAGCAGCCGCCGGGCAGCAGGGTGACAGGCTGCTTGCCGGCGTTGATCAGATCGTAGTCTTCCTGGCCTTCTGCGGGGGCGGGGCCCATGCCGATGACGCCGTTCTCGCTATGCAGGATGACTTCGCGGCCTTCAGGCAGGTGGTTGGCAACCTGGGTGGGCAGGCCGATGCCCAGATTGACGATTGCGCCGTCGGGGATGTCTACGGCGACACGCGCGGCGATCTGGTCGCGCGTCCATTTCGGAAGAGTGTTGGTTTCGCTCATGATATTCCTTATGCCCCTTTGAAGCCGGCAGGGCCGGTGGCCGTGCGGGGTACTTTGACGACATGCTTGACGAAGATGCCGGGGGTCACCACGGTTTCCGGGTCGATGGCGCCCAGCTCGGCGATTTCATGGACCGAGGCAATGGTGGTCTTGGCCGCGGTGGCCATGATGGGGCCAAAGTTGCGTGCCGTTTTGCGGTACGTAAGATTGCCCCAGCGGTCGCCGACCTCGGCCTTGATCAAGGCAAAGTCGGCAAAGATGGGGTATTCAAGCACGTAGTGGCGGCCGTTGATTTCGCGGGTTTCCTTGCCTTCCGCCAACTGAGTGCCATAGCCGGTGGGGGTGAAGAAAGCGCCAATGCCTGCACCCGCTGCGCGGATGCGTTCGGCCAGGTTGCCTTGGGGCACGAGTTCCAACTCGAGCTTGCCCGAACGGTAAAGTTCGTCGAACACATAAGAGTCGGCCTGGCGTGGAAAGGAGCAGATGATTTTGCGTACGCGCCCCGCCTTGAGCAGGCCGGCCAGGCCGATTTCGGCATTGCCGGCATTGTTATTGACGATGACCAGTTCTTTGGCGCCTTGTTCGATCAGGCCGTCGATGAGTTCAGCCGGCTGGCCGGCGCCGCCAAAGCCGCCGATCATGACGGTTGCGCCGTCGTGAATGTTGGCCAGGGCCTGCTGAACGGAAGGGGAAATTTTGTCGATCATTGATCGCTCCGCAAGAGCATATTCGCTTGGAAATGAGTAACTATGTTCGTATAATGAACAGATATTCGTATAATGAACTTATGCCTCTAAGGATAAGGAGTCGGCCATTATTTGTCAATGGCGCGGCGGATTAAAGTGGTTCGGCCCAGCGGGCATACAGCCAGACGGGTTAAGAGTCAGTATGTCTGGTGTATCGAGGTAGAGATGAGTAAAGAATACGTTCAGAAGCCGGGCGATACCTATGTGCAGTCGTTTGCCCGAGGTCTGGCGGTGCTGCGAAGCTTCGGGGCTGAGGCGCCGGCGCAAACACTGACCGACGTTGCGGCGCGCACCGGCCTGACACGAGCGGGTGCGCGCCGCATCTTGCTGACGTTGCACAGTTTGGGTTATGTCAGCAGCGAAGGGCGGCTGTTTCGCCTTACGCCCAAGGTGCTGGAGCTTGGCTTTGCCTATCTGCGATCATTGCCGGTCTGGTCCCAGGCTCAACCCGTCATGGAAGAATTGGTTCACGACTTGCGTCAGTCCAGTTCAGCCGCTGTGCTGGATGGCGACGAAATCGTGTATGTGCTGCGTGTGCCGGCGCACAAGATCATGTCCATCAACCTTGGCTTGGGCAGCCGTTTGCCGGCTTACTGCTCGTCGATGGGCCGGGTGTTGCTGGCGGGATTACCGCCCAAACAATTGAAGGAGCGTGTCCAGGCGATGGTGCTGGAGCCTTACACGCCCGCCACTATCGTTGATCCCGGTCAGTTGCTGACGGCCATTGCGCAGGTGCGCGAACAGGGTTGGTGCATAGTGGTCGAAGAGCTTGAGCCTGGTCTGGTGTCGCTGGCAGCGCCGGTCCGGGATCACAGCGGGCGTGTGGTTGCCGCTATCAACATCAGCGGCCACGCCAAAAGCATGACGCCGGAGCATCTACAAAGCACCTGTCTGCCTAAACTGCTGGAGGCAGCGTCAAGAATCAATATGCTGATGGGCGCTATGCCCGCTTGATCCAGTAGGTCGCAGGCATGAAAAAGGCGCCGCGCCGATTGTGTCGGGGGCGGCGCCTTTTGGGGCGCGGCGGGTAAGCCGCTTAAGGATATCCGGAACCTTGGCGCGCGGGCAGGAATGAACCCGCCCGCGCGCCAAGGATCATACGTCGAAGAATACGGTTTCGTCGGGGCCTTGAATGTACACGTTGAAGGTGTAGACCACTTCGCCGTTCTTTTCAGAACGTTCTGCAACCAGGGTTTTACGGCGTTCGACCCATTCGATGCCATTCAGGATGGGATCAGCCGCATTGGCTTCTTTCTCGTCAGAGAAATAAACCCGGGTGTTCAGGCCGATGTTGATTCCGCGCGCCACGATCCACATATTGATATGGGGCGCCATGACTTTCCCGCGGCGGCCCACGACGGGCCCCGGCTTGATGGTGTCAAACGTGTAGATACCGGTCTCGAAGTCGGAGGCGCTGCGCCCCCAGCCCCGGAAGCTTTCATCCAGGGGCTTGTCGGATTGCTGGTCGGCGGGGTGGTTATAGCGTCCGGCGGCATTGGCTTGCCAGATTTCGATCAGGACGTCGCGAACAATCGCGCCGCTGCCGTCAAAGACACGCCCTTCCAGGCGAATGCGTTCGCCCTTGGTGTCAGCTGTGGTCAGTACGCTGCCAAAGTTGTTCTCGAAGATGTCGAAACCGGCCTGCTTGGGCGCCAGACCAATATGAACGTATGGGCCGGCGGTTTGGGAGGCGGTTTCTTGCAAATAGGTGGGCTTGTTGATTTCAGTAAACATTATTTGCCTCCTTGAAGATGGTTTTCGAACAAGGTCGCCCGCGAGCCGCGCACGACGATGTCGAAGCGGTAGGCCATGCTGTCCAGGGCAACGAAAGCGCCGCGATCCAGTTGGGCGATCAGCGTGCGAATGGATGCTTCGCTGGGGATGGAACGTACGATGGGACAGCCGGGGATCAGTGGGTCGCCTTCGAAATACATCTGGGTGATCAGGCGCTGGGCGAAGCCGGAGGCCTGGATCGAGTAATGGATGTGCGCAGGGCGCCAATCGTTGATATTGTTGCGCCACGGATAAGGGCCGGGCTTGACCGTGCGATAAAAGTAATAGCCGTTCTCGTCGGTCAGCACGCGGCCACAGCCACCAAAATTCGGGTCAATGGGGGCGATGTAGGTGTCGTTCTTGTGGCGGTAGCGGCCGGAGGCGTTCGCTTGCCAGACTTCGACCAGCGCATTGGGCACCGGGCGGCCATTTTCGTCGAGCACATAGCCGTGAACCAGGATGCGCTCGCCAATGGGCAGACCGTCCTTGGCATAGTTCATGATCAGGTCGTTGTCCAACGGGCCAAGTTCATCCGGCGAAAAGCGCGGCCCGGTCACTTCAGACAGCGTTTCCTCGATGGAGATCAGTGATTTTTGCGGGGAACGCAATACACTGGTCTTGTAGCCGGGCGTGTACGCAGGTGGGTGAATACTGCGATCACGCTGCAAGAACTCGCCAAACTGTGCGATTGGGGTCTTCATTGGGTTTCTCCTGTGTGTTCTTTCTGCGCCGTTCCTACAGTGCAGTGGGCTTCATAGTAGGCCACAATTTTTTTCATGTAAATTGAAAATCAAAGCGTTATTTGATAACTTGTGGTTATGGAAAAGGATCTCTTCGATAGCCGCGTCCGATTACGCCATATACAGTGTCTGGTGGCGGTGGCTCAGGAACAGCATCTACGCAAGGCGGCTGAAAAACTGAATCTAAGCCAGCCGGCCGTGTCGAAAACGCTAAGCGAGCTGGAAGAACTCGTGGGCGCGCGGCTGGTGGATCGCGGCCGTTTCGGCGCACGCCTTACACGCGATGGCGCTGCTTTCCTGACACACGCCGTCAGCGTGCTGGATGCACTTGAAAGTGCGCGGCGGGCCGTTGGGCCAGGCGGCGTGGCCAAGCACGAGGCCGTATATATTGGCGCTTTACCCACGGTGGCACCGGATCTTCTACCCTTGGCGCTGGCCCAGTTCCGTCAACAGTATCCCGATGCGAAGGTCGATATCCAGATTGCCGCCAATGCCGCGCTGCTTGACAAGCTGCAGGCGGGCGAGGTGGATTTTGCGCTGGGGCGCATCGCCGATCCGCAAATGATGGTGGGGGTCTCGTTCGAGCTGTTGTATGTTGAACCTTTGTTGGTGGTCGCCCGTTCGGGCCATCCGTTGTTTCAGGCGGACGATGTAAGCCTGGAAGACGTTATTGGCTATCCCCTGGTGGTGTCGACCAAGGGCACCGTGCCGCGCCACAATACTGAAAGTTATTTGCGGTCGCGCGGTTTGAAGCTGCCGGCCAACTGCGTTGAAACCCTGTCGGTGTCTCTTGCGCGCCTGATTGCGATTCAATCGGATGCGGTCTGGTTCGCACCCATGGGCGCAGTGCGCGAAGACCTCTCGCAAGAGTTGCTGTGTGTGCTGCCCATGGTATCAGAAGGCACCGAAGAGCCCGTCGGGCTGATGCACCGCAGCGATACCAGCCCGCATTATCTTGCACAAGCCTTTATGCGCCTTGTGCGGGAAATCGCCGAACTGCGCCGTTCATCCAGCCAGGGGTGGGTGTTGAACAGGTAGTTTGCTTTGCCTAGGGTTAATCTTTATGGTTGAGTGCTGGCCCAGAGAGGGCAAACCGATACAATCCAAGGGAGCAAGTAGCTATTTACCAGGTCGCTCCAGAAAAACGATCCTTTCAAATATTGTCAACATGTTGACAAGTTCTCGAGAACTACATAGGCTTACAGCTTAAGATTCAGTGTTCACAATGTGGTGTATCAGGTTCACTGTTTCATGATTGCCCCGCCTGCAGTGCGTTAAGCCTGCCAGGTTTTGGTAAGTTAACGAATGAAAATAAGCTCTTGCCGGGTCGCTCCGGGACGCGAGCATAACCAAAAGCAGTAAGGAGATATTATGCGTATTACTAAAACACTTTTGGCAAGCGCCGCCCTGGCGTTTGGCGCAGTTACGGCGGCTCAGGCGGCCGACGATCTTAAAATCGGCATGGTTCTGCCCATGTCGGGGCCTCATGCGTCGTATGGTTTACAAATTCTTAACGGCGCCAAACTATATATCCAGGAGCATGGCGACACCGTGGCCGGCCGCAAGGTGGTTCTGCTGGTCAAGGACGACACTGGCGTGGCGCCAGAAATCAGCAAGCGCGCCGCCCAGGAACTGGTGGTGCAAGACAAGGTGGATATTCTGGCCGGCTTCGGGCTGACGCCTTCCGCCTTTGCCGTCGCGCCTTTGTCCGCTCAGGCTAAAGTGCCCATGGTCGTCATGAATGCAGCCACCTCGTCGGTCACGACGCGGTCGCCTTATATCGTGCGCACGTCCATGACGCTGCCGCAGAACTCGGCGCCTATCGCCACGTGGGCGCTGGATAACGGCATCAAGAACGTGTATACGCTGGTGGCCGACTATGGGCCGGGTCACGATGCTGAAAAGCAATTCATCAAGACGTTTACCGAAGGTGGCGGGAAAATCGTCGGCGAAGTGCGCACGCCGGTTAAGAATCCCGATTTTTCACCGTATATGGCGCGTATTCAAGATGCCAAGCCCGACGCCATTTTCATGTTTGTGCCTTCGGGCGAACAGGGTGTCAGCTTTCTTAAAAGCTACGCCGATCGCGGTCTGGCCAAGGACGGCATCAAGCTGATCGCCACCGGTGACCTTACCGACGAAGACGTGCTCGATGCCATGGGCGATCCTGCGCTGGGCTTGATCACATCGTTCCACTATTCAGATGCCCACGATTCCGAGCTGAACAAGAAATACACGGAAGCCTACGCCAAGGCGTACCCCAATACCCGCCCCAACTTCATGTCCATGGGCGGCTACGACGGCTTGCAACTGATCTATAAGGTTCTGGAGGAAACCAATGGCGACGCCTCGGGTGATGCATTCATCGAAGCCGCCAAGGGCATGGCCTGGGAAAGCCCACGCGGTCCCATCTCGATCGACCCCGAAACCCGCGACATTATTCAGGATATCTACATCCGCAAGGTAGAGCGTCGCAATGGCCGTCTGGAAAACGTCGAGTTCGACAAGATCGAAGCAGTGAAAGATCCGGGCAAGGCAGGCACCTGAAGATAAGAGTCGTCATCCTTCTGGATAACGACAGTGCAGACAGTAAAAGAACACCGGCTTGCCCTAGGGCAAGCCGGGAAGCTTCAGCAAGTGAAACGGGGCCTGTCGGCCCCGTTTCTACGTCTGCACGTCAGGTATCAGGCCAAGGCGCGCAAGAACGTTTGCACAGCCTCTGCAAAGGCCTTGGGTTGTTCGACAACGGCCACGTGGGATGCGTTTTCAAGCACCACCAGTTTGGCGCCCGGAATGTTCGCCACCATGGTTTCTGACATGGACACGGGCGCGCCCTGGTCGAGTTCACCGGCGATGACCAGGGTAGGGGCCTGGACTTGGCCCAGGCGGGCCGTGGTGTCCACCGTGCCTACCGCGTTGCAGCAGCCGATATACCCTTCCTGATCGGTGCTGATCAAGCGGCGGCGGTACGCCTGCACCAGGCCAGGGCGCTGCGTGCGGAAGTCTTCATGAAAATAGCGTTCCATGACGGCGTCGGCAATGACTTCGATGCCGCTCGCGCCGACCGTGGCAATGCGTTGCTGCCAGACCTCGCGGACATTGTCCGGATAGGCCGATGTGGAGTTGGCAATCACCAGCGCGGAGACCAGCTCGGGATGGCGGATAGCCAGTTCCTGGCCCACCATGCCGCCCATGGACAAGCCAATCCACACGACAGGGCCGCAATCCAGTTCACGCACCAGGCGTGCAGCGTCTTGCGCCAGGTCGTCCATGGAGTAAAGGCCCGCCGGCGCTTCGGATGCGCCGTGTCCGCGATGGTCGTAGGCAACGATATTGTTTTCCTCGGCCAAGGTGTTGGCCAACTGATCCCACATGGACAGGTCGCAGCCAAGGGCGTGGCTGAGCACAATGGTTTTGCGTGCCGCGCCATTACGCGCGAGTCGCAAGGTGTAATGCAGGACGGGCTGGCTGGAGGTGGTCAGTGTCTTGCCAACCCCTGGGTGGCTGGATTGTAGAGGGGAGGCGGGCTCCAGGGTGTAGCCGATTTCAGGCCCGATTTCACGCAGGATTTCCTGGGCGTGGGTGAAACCTGTGTTGGCGGCGGGAACGCCGGCATAAATGGCTGCTTGAATCAGGATTTCCTTCAGCTCGTCTACGCTGAGCCGAGTCTCGGGGTCGCCGCCCTGCAAGGCAGCGCGTACGTGCAGTTCGAATTCTTCCCAGCGACCCAGCGCCATGGTGATCGCCAGCACCATGGCCCGGCGGGTTTTCTTGTCCAGGCCCGGGCGACCCCAGATCTCATGCCAGGCGAAACGGGTGATCAAATGCTGGAACTCGGCGTTGAAATTTGTGGCGCGCGAGATGGAGCGGTCCACCCAGGCGTCGCCCAGGATTTCGCGGCGGTTCTTGAAGCCTCGTTCGAGGTCGTGATCGGTGGGATCAAAGCTCATGTTCAATCTCGCTATAAAAAAGAATGGGTAGAAAAATCAGGTAGTTAACCCCTGGCGCAGGTGTGCGGCCTGGGCTTTGGCCAACGCAGCGGCGTTGACGTTGGCGACTTCGGGATCGAACAGGGCCTTCAGGGCGGCCAAGTCGATTTTCTGAGCCAGTTGGGCGTCCTGAGCAACGGCATTGCTGACAACCTCGTTTAAGGGTTGTTTGTTGGCAACGACCTTGCCGGTCAGTTCTTCCATGAGCGCATGGGCGGCTGGTTTGCCGATCACGTCGGCCAGATAGAGGGAAACGGCTTCGGCGAAGACCAGGCCTTGCAGGGCGTCGATATTCTTCAGCATACGTTCGCTGTCGATGAGCAGGCCGCCGAACGCTTCAGCCATCGCCTCAAGCGAACCCATGGTGCTGGTGAACAGGGCCGGCCATTCGGCCAGCTCTGCCTGCCAGTTGCCCAGGCCGCGTTCATGCTCTTGGCCCATCGTGGCCAGAAGGGCGGCGGCGCGTTGCGGCGCACGGGCTGCGCCGGCCAGGGCAATCATGCAGGACACGGGGTTGCGCTTGTGCGGCATGGCCGATGAGCCCCCGCGGCCTTGGCCCGAGGGTTCGGCCAGCTCGGCGATTTCCCCTTGCGCCATCAAGCTAAGGTCGGTGGCAATCTTGCCCAGCGTCCCGGCTAATACAGACACTTCCAGCCCCAGGCGAACCCACTCATCGCGTTGCGTGTGCCAGGCGGCCTGAGGAACAGTCAGCCCAAGCGCTTTGGCTGTTCGCTGCACAACTGCCGGGCCTTTGTCGCCCATGACGGCCAGGGTGCCCACAGCGCCGCCCAGTTGCAGTTGCAGGGCGCGTGGTGCGATGGCGCTCAGTTGCGCCCGGGATCGAACCAGTGGCGCTGCCCAACCCACCAGCTTGAATCCCAGGCTGGTAACTTGAGCCGGCTGCATCAGGGTGCGAGCCAGTACCGGTGTTGACATATGGCGGTCAGCCAAATCAAGAAGCAGGGTGATCAGCGTGACCAGGGTCGTATCGATGATACGAAGGGCATCGCGGGTAACCAGCACCATGCCGGAATCGATAACGTCCTGGCTGGTGCTGCCCCAGTGCACATGGGTAGCCATGTCTGGATGCGTGGACGCCACTTTCTTGGTTAACGCCTTCACCAGAGGGATGGCCATGCTGCCGGCACGGCGACTCGCGATGACAATATCCTGGATATCGTACGCTTTAATGTTGCAATGCTGGGCAATGGCTACCGCAGCCTGCTCAGGAATGATTCCCTCGGCAGCCTGAGCGGCGGCCAGCGCTTTCTCGAACTGCAGCATGGCCTGCAGAACGGGCCCGTCGTCAAAAACGTCGATGGCTTGGCTGGTGGTAAGGAAACTATCGAAAATAGAAACGCTCACGGCGGGCTCCGTAAATGAACACAACCCGCCAGGAGCGGGCTGGGATCATTGTAACGGTAGACGGCTGAATGCTTAGGCCGGCGAATTCAGTGCGCGCTGCTTGTGCTGTGCTTGAAGGCCGGGCGCCTTGCTCGTGGCGGGCGATAACGATGCGTGATCTGCCGAATGATCCATACCGTTTCGGGCTGTAGATATCGCCGAGGCGCTGCCGTTTAGCGAGCTGGGCCGGCCTTCCAGACGTAGTCCGGTGTTCAGGACGGCAATGGCATCCCCCAGATTTCCGGCTTCGGTTGAAAGCGTGCGCACGGTCTGGCCAAGATCGCTGACCAGGGTGGCGTTCTGTTGAGTGACGCCATCCATCTGGCCAATGGCCTGGTTGATCTGCACTAGCCCGCTGGCCTGTTCCACCGACGCGGTAGAGATTTCGGCCATGATGTCAGTGACCCGCGTGACCGAATCCACGATCTCCTGCATGGTCTTGCCTGCGCGCTCAGCCTGCTCGGCACCCAGCGAGATGCGAGCCGTGGAGTCGTCGATAAGGGTTTTGACCTCTTTGGCGGCTTGCGAGCTTTTCAGGGCCAGATTGCGGACTTCCCCGGCTACGACGGCAAAGCTTTTTCCGGCTTCGCCCGCCCGCGCTGATTCGACGGCGGCATTCAATGCCAGGATGTTGGTCTGGAAGGCAATGCCTTCGATCAGGCTGACGATGTCGGAAATCTTGCGTGAGCTGTCGCGAATGCCGTCCATGGTGGTTACCACTTCGGACACCACGTCTCCGCCGCGTTGTGCGATTTGCATGCTGTCGTTCGCCAGGCGCGCGGCAATATGGGCATTATCGGAGTTCTGCTTGACCGTCACGGTAATTTCTTCCATGGCGGCTGCGGTTTCTTGCAGCGAGGCGGCCTGGTCTTCCGTACGTGCCGACAAGTGCGTATTGTTGGCATATAGAACTTGAGCGACATGGCCTGTGGCTGTTACGCCAAGCTGGACATCGGCGCCGATGCTGATCAGGCTTTTACGCATGATGTCCAGATAGAAGTTAAGTTTGCTGACTTCGCCCTGGTAGCTTTGTTCAAGTGCACTGGTAAGGTTGCCCGCCGCGATCTGGCGTGCAACTTGCGCGGCGCCTTGCAGCGAATTGACGATACGCCGCGCGATGGTCCAGCCATAGCCCAGCATGCCTGCCGTAAGAAGCGCGAGGCCCGGCCACACATACCATTGGATGGTTTCGGGCACGCCGCCGGTGGCGGCAAAATAGGCGGCGATGCCGATAGCTGCGATGGCCATGGTCGCCATGCGGAACATGCCGGCACGCAAGCTGTCGCTGAATGGTTGTGCGATAAGGTCAATGGCACGGCGCCAGCCGCGTCGGACACGCTGGCCATGCTTGATGGTGTAGCCGCGCTTACGCTTGGCGTTGATGTCGGCGTAGAAAGCTTCAGCCTGGGCGATTTGCTGCTGTGTGGGTTTGACCCGGACCGAAGCGTAACAGGTGACTTCGCCATTTTCAAAGACTGGATAGGCATTGGCCAACACCCAATAGAAGCCGCCGTCTTTGCGCCGATTCTTGATCACGCCCAGCCAGGGTTTATTGGCCTTGAGCGTTTTCCAGAGGTCGTCGAAGGCTTCTGGCGGGATATCTGGGTGGCGCACCACATTGTGCGCCTTGCCGATGAGTTCGTCGCGATGAAAACCGCTAACGTCAATGAAGGCGGGGTTGGCGTAGATCAACCGGCCTTTCAGGTCGGTTTTGGAGATCAGATACTGATCGTCGCGTACCTTGGTTTCTACGTTGGTAACAGGAAAGTTCTTGCGCATGGCACACCAGGCATTCTTTTAAGTTGGGCGCGGCCCGCTGGCCGTTCACCACCCACAAGGGGGTAACGTGGTAACGGCTGAATGCCTGGATTCTTTAACGGCTTATGTGCGATGTGGGTAGGCCATCCGTTTGGCTGCGTGTTGCTGGCCAAACGGCGTGGCCGGAGTGGGAGAGTTAACCTGCCAGTTGCTTATGAATGTGAGCGGTAAGTTCGTACGATCGCAAGCGCGCAGCATGGTCGAACATATTTGAAGTGATCATCAGCTCGTCGGCGCCGGTCTGGTCGATGAAGGTGCGTAGCTGTTCGGCCACGGTGTCTGGATTGCCGATGGCTGAGCAGGCCAGTACGTGGTCCAACAGATGCTGCGCCTGGGGGCCTAACTGATCAATATAGCCTTTCATGGGCGGTGGTAGGCGCGATGGCCGGCCGCTGCGCAAATTCACAAAAGACTGTTGCCAGGACGAGGCCAGATACTGAGCCTCGTCGTCCGTGTCTGCGGCGAATACGTTGAAACCCAGCATGACATAAGGTTTGGCCAAGTGTTCGGATGGTTTGAAGTTGCTGCGGTACACCTGAATGGCATGCATCAACTGCTGCGGCGCGAAGTGCGACGCAAAAGCATATGGCAAACCCAGCGCGGCGGCCAGTTGCGCACCGAACAGACTGGAGCCGAGGATCCAGATGGGCACATTCAAACCCTGGCCCGGAACGGCCTGTACAGGTTGGCGTGGCTCGTCGGACAGGTAATCCATGAGCTCAAGGACGTCTTGCGGAAATTCCTCGGCATCGGATGCCAGGTTGCGGCGCAAAGCGCGCGCGGTTTTCTGGTCGGATCCTGGCGCACGACCAAGACCCAGGTCGATACGCCCGGGAAACAGCGATTCCAGCGTGCCGAATTGTTCGGCAATGACCAAGGGCGAATGGTTAGGCAGCATGATGCCGCCGGCCCCAACGCGTATGCGGGACGTGCCGGCCGCCACGTGTCCGATGAGGACGGCCGTGGCCGCGCTGGCGATGCCGGGCATGCCGTGATGTTCGGCCATCCAGTAACGGTTATAGCCCCAGCGTTCGCCATGCTGGGCAATGTCCAGCGTGTGGCGAAAGGACTCGGCGGCTGTGCTGCCTTCGGTGATGGGGGAAAGGTCGAGGATTGAGAATGGGATCATTCGAAGCAGATGAGGGCGAAAGAGTGAATATCAAGCGGTCTGTTTCGACTTTTCCGTGGATAAAAATAATGGTATAGTCTCGGTCTTTGGCGCATTAGCTCAGCCGGTTAGAGCGACGGAATCATAATCCGCAGGTCCCCTGTTCGAATCAGGGATGCGCCACCAGAACACCTAAGCCCTTGATTTCTATAAAGAAATTGAGGGCTTTTCTCATTGGGGTGAGTCATTTGGTGAGTCACTTTCCAAATGAACGTTGGCTCTTCCCCATTTTCGGGGGATCAGGGCACTCATTACACTCGGTTAATTACAGGCTCTTCCCCATTTTCGGGGGATCAGGGCACTCATTACACTCGGTTAATTACACCATTCCAACCGCATTG
This sequence comes from Pusillimonas sp., assembly GCA_044464765.1. GTDB lineage: Bacteria > Pseudomonadota > Gammaproteobacteria > Burkholderiales > Burkholderiaceae_B > JBIQKZ01. Next base: position 87 of record JBIQKZ010000006.1, on the reverse strand, counting down.
GGCCAAGACCCTCAGGCGGTAGTTTTCAAAGTTTCGGCTCTTCCCCATTTTCGGGGGATCAGGGCACTCATTACACTCGGTTAATTA